>CAIUGM010000040.1 GCA_903898675.1 uncultured Verrucomicrobiota bacterium | reverse complement strand
TTGCCTCCGTCCACGTCCCGCAGGATACGGACTTTCTCCTCTGTACTGTAGCGTTTACCTTTCATGATCTGGGTCCTTTTTATTGGCCCAGACCGACATTTCAAGCGGCTCGAATTACCGGAATCACGTCAGAGGGTCGTGGTGGGTTGCAGCTGGCCAAAACCCCGGCCGCCCCAGCTCCACACCGCTCCCGCGGAAATGAAAAGACCCGCTGCCACCAGCAGGCCGCCGCAGATCAGGCCGGACTCCAGCGTCACGTGGCGGAACCAATTCTCAAAGCGGGATTCCGGCCGGCGCAGCCCCGCGCGGATCCCGAAGAATTTGCTCAGTACGGCAAAAGAGGCGGCTTGGAAACCGATCAGCACGGCCACGGCGGCAAACAGCAGGGTGTGCACGTCGAGGGTTATTCGCCCCAGAGGCAGAGGCCCTTGCATGAGCAGGGCTCCGCTGATCAGGCCGGCCGCCATCAGGAGGATGCCGGGATACCAGAAAAGCCAGCGTGGGCTAAATAACAGCATGAAGCGCAGGTGGCGCCAACCATCCCGCCAGGGTCGCAAGTGGGGCGGCCGGTCGCGCCCATCCCGGCGGAGCACCGTGGGGACCTCCTCGACGCGCAGCCCGAAAAGC
The DNA here is from genome assembly GCA_903898675.1 of uncultured Verrucomicrobiota bacterium. Classification (GTDB taxonomy): domain Bacteria; phylum Verrucomicrobiota; class Verrucomicrobiia; order Opitutales; family Opitutaceae; genus Lacunisphaera. Next base: position 174,186 of record CAIUGM010000040.1, on the reverse strand, counting down.
ACCGCCTTGATGACCATCTCCGAGGCCAGTTCCATGCCGGTGGTGCGTAGGTCCATCTGTTGGTACGCCTCGCGGGAAAAGGCTCTCAGCCCACAATGGAAGTCACCGATGCCGGTGCGGAAGAATAGGCGGCCGATAAAGGACAGTACCGGGTTGCCGAGATATCGATTTTTCCAGGGCATCGCACCCGGCTCGAGCCCGCCGAGAAACCGGTTGCCCACAACCAGATCCGCGCCGGCCCGCAACCGGGCGACAAATCGCGACAGGTGACTGAAGTCGTAGCTGCCATCGCCATCACCCATCAGGATATAGCGTCCGCGGGCCGCCGCGATCCCGCCGCGCAGGGCACTGCCGTAGCCCTTGCTGGGGATGGGCACGACCCGCGCGCCGGCCTGTGCGGCCAGCTCCCTTGAACCATCAGTGCTGCCATTGTCGGCGACCAAGACTTCGCCCATGATCTGGGCTTCGAGCAGAGAAGCGGCCGCCTCCCGCACGCAGCCGCTGATTGTCCGCGCCTCATTCAGGCAGGGGATCACGACAGTTAGCTCGAGCACGGGCGCAGGCTGGGTAAGGGTGGCAACCACGGCCCGGAGCTAAGCGTCTGGATGTGGCATGGCAAAGGCAGAAATTTCCATGTGCGGTACAGGAGATGGCAGGCTCGGTATCTCGCGCTCAGCGAGCGCAAGGCTCCGCCCGTGCCACTCGACAGTGACGTGAACTCTGCCGGGAGCCAGGTTGGGCTTTTGGACCTGTCGCGTTTAGCCGATCGGCCCGGGCGCGGCCAACGCTGAGGGAGTTGGGCTGGCGGCCGGGGCTGGCGACATCAACAGTCGAGCGATACTGCGATCAAGACCAGCGGGTGCACGGGCCGATTCGCTAGGGCCCTATTGGATCTCGATTCCCGTCCAAGCCGTCCAGTCCCAAGAGTGGTCGTTGTAGGGCCCGGGAAGGACCCTGAAGTAAACGCGGCCCCCGCTCAGATGTTTCAAGTCGATGTGAAAGTTCTTCAACCCCCGATCGAGGGACTCTTTCACGGGGTCCATGAAGCGGCGATAGAGCTCAATGGTGTCTTTGCCGTTTGACCATACGATGAGAAACTCCGCACCGTTGGTGTTGCCCCCGTTGGAGTATGCCCCGGGCAAAAAGCCGTGTTTGCCATTGATTTCACTCGCATGGGCGGGGAGATCAAAGGTCATTTCGCTGGGTGCATGCATGACCATTACCTGCTGACCGTCGATCACCTCCTCGGATGGGATAGCCTGCGCCTCATAGGCCACGGGTGCGACGTTGAACATGTGGAAGCGCTCGCTGTTTACCTGCTCGAAGAACTTCTTGGCGCCCAGGGAAGGGGTGAGGGTGGATAATTGGAGGCGGACGGTGGCGGCGAAGTATTTCTGGTCTTCTGCAGCTACCCATACCTGAATACTGCGGACCCGGCGCTCGGGTCTGCCGCCGGCAAAGTGCAGGAATCCCATCAGGTCCTCCACCAAGGGACTGAGAATGAAACCGGCCCGACCGATCGGCGTGGGCATCCGATAGGTACTGCTGTTGCCCGATGTGTCCTTGACGGCGACGTACACGAAGGGCGGTTTATAGAGAAAATTCCTCAGGCGCCCGAGCAGAGAATAGGACAGATCGACATTTACCCAAAGGTACTTGTCGGCGAACTCTTCAATGGGCCAGTCCATGCAGAGTGGAAGTTCGCGTGAGGCGAGGGGTTGGGGCGCGAGCTGGGTGTAATCGAATGGTCCGGGCTTTTTTTGCCAGAGTTGGAAGCTCTTTTCCGACAGCACGTAGGTATAACGGTGGGAAATTATATAAAGGGTCGCGGAGTCATCCATCACGGGCAACCGCTGGTCGATGGAATTCATCCGCATGAGGACGAAATCCGGCGCCCGATCCGACAGGTAGAAGTCGGCGTTTAGCCTCGCCAGCTCGGGGGTGTAAACACTGTAGCTCTGGAGGACAGGCCGGGGGGTGTAGTTAAAGCGGTTGAAGAGCGCCTCCGCTTGGTCGTAGCCGATGACATCAAGGGAGTGGGTGCCCACGATTGCGCGGGTGCGCGGCATCTCGGCTCCGATGCGCGCATGGGCGAGATGATCATTGTAGCCATCACGAATGTCGGGGACGTGCGCGAGGTTGTAGACATTGCCCCAGATTTTTGCCTGGGCGAGACCAAGGGCTCCATCGACCATGCCGGGCAGCGCATCGCGTATGCCGAGAATACAGAGTACCCCGGCCGGCACGAGCAGCCAGCGCTTCAGCCGGGGCCACGCGCCGGAGTCCTCCAGCAACGCGGGGAACGCCACGACTGGCAGCAGGGCACAGTAAAAATATCCGATCATGTGTCCGTCGGACCGGACAAACCCATGTTTCCAATTCATGAAGATTAGCCCGGCCATGGCGGTGCTGTAGGCCAGGGCACGGGCCCGGTCCTTTTGGGTGAAAAGGTAGCACAGCAGATAAATCCCGACCAGCGCGTGCACAAACATGGCCGTCCAAAACGCGTCAGACGGGGTGGCAATGCCCATTACCTCTTGGTAGCCTTGGCTGACGACCCAGGAATTCTTGAAGTACGCCGGCAGGTTCAACGGATTTTGCCAGCAAGCCAGCCACATCGCGAGGTACCCGCCGGCAAACCACGCCACGACCCGCGCCGCGTCTCCCCCGCGCCGGCGCCAGATTTCATGGGCGGCGATGACGAGCACTAAGAAGGTTGCCAGCATCAAGTTCGTAAACTTGATCGTGCCGAGGAAAGCCAGGAGCAGCAGCAGGAAGACCGAGCTCCACCGCTTGGGTTGACCGCACTGGCGCAATAGTTCGTAGCCGGCCAGGGCGATCACCAGCATTTGCAGTGCATCATCGTACGTCACGCCGAAGAGCACAAAGAAGGCGTAGTAGAAAAAACGGGGTTTCCCTTCCAGCCGGTCGCCCCAACGCATGATCAGCCAGCCGAAAGTCAGCGCCGCGAATACCTGCCAGAGCAGCAGGCTGCGAAACAGCACCCCCGATCCGTAGTAGGTCTTGCCCATCAAAAAACCCAGCGGGCCGTAGGTGAAGACGACATCCCGCCCGAACTGCAGCCCATCCAATAAAAACTTGCCCAGCGCCATTCGCCAGGATGCGTCGAGTCCCAAGGTGGGTTGATTTGGGAACGTAAAGATAACCAATACCAGCAGCAGGTACAACAGGGTCTGGCTGAGCCAGGGGCGGCTGGGGGCTGGGGGCGTGGTTTCAGTGGATGCCATTGGGTCAGAAAGTCGGTTACAGTGGGTTGGGTGGAGCGGGACGTCTAGTGGGAAGTTTCGAGCAGCAGGTTCGACCAATAGGTCCAATCGCTTGTGGCACTGCCGGCTGGGCCGTTGGTGATCACCAATTGGAGCAGTCCTTGGGCTTTTTCGGGTAGTTTCACGAGCAATGGCTGAGGCCCGCGGTCGCCGGTATTTTTCACGGGTTCAAGCAGTCGGCGAAATAAGACCAGCTGGGTGCCGTCGGGCTGAAGGAGCACAATCTGGAATTCCGCGCCATCGGTCGGGTTCAGATTGGTGGAATCGTAAGCCCCGGGGCGAAAGCCGAAGTTGCCGTGCAAGCGCACGCCATCCCCGGCCAGTCGGTAAGTCAGGGTGGACGGCGCGTGGGCGTAGAAAATGGGTTGGCCCGCCTCGAACTCAACGCTGGCGCCGAAGGCCGCGTATCCGCTCACGGGCGGCAGAGGCTCCGCCAGGTGCGGCAGCACGAAATCCTTCAGCTGGTCCGGGGGGATTGAACCGGGCTCGAGCCGGAGGTTGGTCGCTGGGCTGAGAACGGTCTCCCCGCTCGCTCCCGTAGCCCGTGCGGCCAGTCGGTGTTCCCCCTTGCCCAACTGGGCGAGGGATAATTTGCATTTCACCATCAGGCCGCCAGTCGGGGGGAAACTCGCGGCAGCCACCACCGCGTCATTGTGGAGCAGTTCGAGGCGCTGCAAGCGCCGGTTGGCGCTGGTGCCGGCGAAGGCGACCTCGACGTACTGCTGGTTGCCGGCCACCGGAGAAACAAAAACCTGCGGCACACCCAGCTGGGCCACTGGCCCGCCGGCTGGTCTGAGCGGCATGCGCCGGGCAGAATCCTGGATCAGGTATAACTGGAATCCCTGTCCGGCGAATTCCGCCGGCTCGGCCAGGACATAGTTTTTATCAAGGAAGTCCCGCAGCTGGGGAAAGGTGGCGAGCGGGTATTTGTTCCAAAAGCGGTTGGGCCCTGCGCTGCAATCGACGATGAAGGCGGGGCGGATGGCGTCGAGTTCATGTAACAAGCTATCCCGCGTGCCGGGGACAATGGCGTAGGTGGTGTCTTTCTCGGGCGCTATGTTGGTCCAGGGGATTAGCCCGGTCAGGAAAGAACCGTAGACAAACCGGGAAGCTGGCTTGCGCTCGGCGAAAAGATAAATGTCCGGGTGGTAGCCCCAGACAAAGATACGTTCGTCCTCCCGGGTATGCTCACGGATGAACTCGCCCGCCCGTTTGGAGGGATCCACGGGCAGTCGCGGCTGCCGGCTGGCCGCGAGCAGGCCTTGTCCCAACTGCACGAGCAGCGCGGCGGACCAGAGTATGGCAGCCGGCAGCAGGAATTGTTTTAACCGATGGGTGCGCGCCCAGCGTGTGATGCCTGCCAGGCCCAGTGCCATCGCCAGGCAGCAGGCGGGCAGGAATTGGATAAAATAATGGTCGTAACCCCGTCCGCCTGCGGCCGCTCCCGCCAAGGAGGTGCCGGACCAGACCAGCAGATACCCCAGCTTCGGATTGTCGGCTAGTTCGGCGGTGGTGGGACGCGCCTGCATGACGCGATAAATGCCGTAACCCAACGCGCCCAAAAAGGCGGCAAGCGCCAGCGGGTACTGCGTGCCGAGGAGATGCAGCGGCTTCAATGCCGTGAGCAGGCGGTCGGTCTGGCCTATCTCTGGGGCGTAGTACCGCAGGTTGTACTGCCAGGCATAGAAATAAAAATCACCCAACGCTCCGCACCGAGCAAAATAGCAGGCGACCAGAAGAACCGGCGCGGCGAAGCCGGCCAGGACCGAGGCCAGCCGTGTCGCGACGCGAGAAACCCGTTCGACTGAGTGCCAAGCGCAATAGACCACCACGGCGAGCGGGGCGCAAAGATCCAGCAGGGCGGGCTGCTTGGAAAGAAAGGCGAGGCCGAGCCAGGCGCCGGCGCCGGCATTGGAACCGCGCCAGAATGACCAGGCGGCCCACGTGGTGAAAAAGGCCACAAACCACTCGGTGTTGAGCGCGTAAGCATCACCTGGATACAAGAGGGCGCTGGAAAAAACGGTGAAAAGCAGTGCCGCCCACAGGCCACAGAGGTCACCGCGCCAGCGCCGTCCGATGAGGAACAGTCCGAAGGCCGTGCCCGCGATGAGCAGAGCCGCCAGGGCATGCATCGCCCAGATGTTGTTTTCACCGGCCGCGCGGAAGAGAAGGGCGACCGCATAGTAGGAGAGCGGGGTCCGCTGGTCGATCGCATCGCGATACAGCACGCCGCCATCCAGCAGGGTCCGGGCGACCGCCGCGTGGATGGCCTCATCTACATTCCAAACCCTAAAGTCGAAGGTTGGCCAGCGCAGCGCAAAGACCATCACCGCCAACGCTCCCGCCACCAGCCAAGGCAGCCAGCGGTTGGATTGCACATGGGGAGGCATCGACGGCTCAGCGAAACTCGGGTACGCTCCAGCAGGTCCAGTCCATCGTCGTGGTGGCACCAGGGAGGGTCCGCAAAACCAGCCGGGCGTTGCCACTGGTGGATACCGGCAGGTCGGCCTTGAAGTGCAGTAATTTCCGGTGGGCGGGATTATTCACCGGGTCGATCAGTTCGCTGTAGAGGAGCACTGCCCGATCATCGCCCTGCCATTCGATCTGGAAGGTCGCCCCGTCAGTCCGGTCTCTGTCTCCAGAATAGGCCCCGGGGGGGGGGAATCCGTACGCCACAGTCACAGTGGTCGCTTTGCGCGGAATCTTAACGACCATGCGGCCGGGGGCGTGCACCAGGCTGAGCATGACACCTTCCAGGGTCAGGCGGGAAACATCGAACGGGCTGCTGATCTCCGCCAACTCGGTCTTGAAGCTACCGGCCCGGAGGAAGCGATAGACCGTGAATCGCGCATCATTTTCCAGGTAGCGGCGCCCCATGATGTTCAGTCGACTCAGTTGGTCTGCCACGGAAAAATCCTGCGCCACTGCGTAGCTGCTGCCGAGGAGCGCGGGCGCGGCCTGGTTGAGCTGATTGGCCTCCGCCGGTCGCAGCACCAGCCAGCCGGGCCGGAGGTTTTCAATAAGGGAGGCCCAGTCGTTGCCCACCCGCTCGCGGGCGGCGACCATTTCGCGCGAGGACATGCCGGGAAAGTCGTAGGTCTTCAAGCCCGAGTAGAAGCCGATATAGCCCAGCGGCTCCATGAACACGGTGTCGCCTGGTTTTGCGTTGGCATGCAGCCACTCGCCGATTTTGCGCCGGTTGCCTTCCTCGACATATTTCTGCTGGGCCGCCAGTTCCCGTGCCGCCTGCCCGGTCGTCCAGACCGCCCCGGCCAGCAGCAGCGCGGCGATCATCACGGCAAACACCCGGAGTCGACGGGGCCGGTCGCTCACCGGCTCCATTGCCCCCCACAGTTCCGCCGCCCGCCAGACTTGGGCCAGCAGGCTGCCGAGGGTGAAGATGGCGAGAAAAGCCGTGCTGGGCAGGTACCACGGAAAAGGGAAATAGGGGTAATAGCTGAGATAGGCGTGCGCCCCGAAAAAGGCAAAGGAAGCTGCCCGGGTTTCCAGTCGCAGGAACGGCAGAAGCCAAAGCAGGGAACAGAATACAGCCAACGCCGCGCCGAGTTGCGCGAGCGACTCAGGCCAGCCGCCGATCATGTAATACGCGGGCAGGAAGGTGCCTTTGATTGACGCGGCCTCGAGCCAGCCGTTCAGCGGAAGATGCAGGGCGGTTTTGAGCAGACCTTCGATGGTGCGCGGGTCGCCAATGCCGCTTTTCGCCGTGATGGTGTGGGGCACGGCGGTGCCGTAATAGGTGGTGGCGAACAAAAGCCAGGGGAGGTAAAGGGCAGACGTGACCAAGCCGGCGCGGATGAACAACCGGAGCAGGCGCCTTCGCGTTGCCCCGCTCTGCAGTTCATCATTGAACAGAAAAAACCCCGCCGCGATCAGCCCGATGTAGACAAAGCTGTCCGGGCGCGTCCACATCAGCCCGGCCCAGGCTGCGCCGAGGTGGAGCCATTGCCGGGGTCCCGCACTGACATGCGCCCAGAGGGCGTAGGCCAGGAAAAGCAGCATGAAGGCCGTTTCCATGCCGTTGATGGTGAAGTCGACAATCTTGGCGTCGGTCAGGAGCCAGGCCACGAGGAAGAATGCCGCCACGCGGGCGTAATTCAGCCGCCGGGCTGTGAGCACCAGGAGCGCGGCGGCCCCGCCGAGCGCACACGCACACATCACCCGAAAGATCCAGAGCGCGGCGGGATCGGAGGAGTTCCCGGTCAGCAGGCTGGCGACGGCGGGCAGCAGCACGCCCAGCGGGGAAGTGAAGGTGTGCAGCCGGTCGCCGACGTTGAACACCAGCCCATGGCCCGTTGCCAGGTTCTTGCTGGAGCGATAGGTGATGTAGTAGTCCTCCCAGGCATGCTGGGTGTAGGCCGCAAACCCCAAGGCCACCATTACGGCGAGGAGGAAAGCGACGCGAGCAGTGCGGGGCGACTGGCGCAGAGTCATGGATGGTACGGGCGGAACCTAGATGGAATGGAAAGAAGTCGGCAAGCTTCGGCTGCAAAGGCGGTCCGGGCCGCACCGGACTGCTCCGTCGGGCGGGCCGTCCTTGGCTGCCAATTTGCCCGCGGACGCGGATACCCCGGCCGCTGTCGCTGGCGACAGCATTATTCGTGCCCGAGCACGGCCTCGCGGGCGAGGGCGACGTGGTGGGGCAGCACCTTGTTGTAGTCGTACAGACGCAGGGCCTTTGAATAGGCGACCGGCGTGAGCGATTTGCCGCTCTGCTCCTTGACGAGGCAGGTGTGCATCATCAGGGCGAGGCCCTGGACGTCGCCGGGCTGCACAAGGTAACCATCCTGGCGTTGGCCGATCATCTCGGCGATTCCGTGGACGTTGGTGGACACGATCGGGGTGCGGCCGACCATCGCCTCCATCACCACCCGGGGGAACGATTCCTCGTAGCTTGTGCACACGAACAAGTCGGCCAGGAGGAAGAAATCCAATACTTCCCGGGTCTCGGGCACCAGGGTGACGTCGGTCAGGCCGAGTTGGGCGATGTCATTGCGCAGCAGGTCCAGGTAAATCCCGGGGCGCGCGCCGACCATGACGAAGCGGACCGGGGCGCGACCGCGGTGGTGCCGGTTGAAGTGTTCGATCGCCCGGATGAAGATGTGCTGTCCCTTCCGCTCGCAGACCGTGCCAATGTTGGCGATCACGATTTCCTCCCCGCTGAAGCCATGCTTCTGGCGCAGTTCGGCCCGGGTGTGCGTCCGGCGGAATTCCTCGATCGCTTCGATGCGGATCCAGCTGGGGACGAGGCGAAAATTACCGCGCCGGTTGTAATCCTCGTAGTACGCCCGGGTGGCGCGGCAAAGAAAAAGCGCGGCGGTGGCATCGGCGAAGGCGTCGCCGACGAGGTGGTGCATCTCCAGCCGCAGACTCTGCTCAAAGAACCGGAAGATCGACGTGCTCTCATGGACATAGAACAGGGAGGGCTTGCCGGCCCGCCGGGCGAGCGACACGCCCCAAAAGCTCACCAGGGTGTTGCAGATCACGAGATCGATGTGCTCCCAGTCCACCTGATGCCCGATCTCGGCCACTCGCTCATGAAACGCCTCCTCGTCCCGCGCCGCGTAGACGGGCGCGGCGTCAATGACCGTGATGTGTGCCCCGATTGCCTCATAGGCCGGCCGGAGCGGGCCATCATGGGAAGCCAGCACCTCCAGCCGGCAGCCGGCCTCTTGCGCCATATAGGTGGCGTACTCCAGCAGGAACAGGGGTGCCCCTTCAAGGTTGAGGTTGTGGGTGAGGAGCAGCAGGCGCATGGGCCCGGCCCGCTTGGTGCGGGCGTGCTGGTCGCCCCGGCAGCTCAGGCGGTTCCCGGTCAGCTTGAGATACGGGCTGAGATAGGGATCACGGTAAGCCGGGTAGCGGCGCACAAAGGCGATGTGCTCGCTTTCGTCAAACGTAACGCCCCGGGTCGCGCTGCCCCAGTGCATGAGCTTCGCTTGCGGCGTGTAGATGACACGGCGGCCCATGGCGCGCACCCGCAGGCAGAAATCGACGTCGTTGTAGGCCACGCCGAAATCCTTCTCGTCAAATCCGCCAAGCTGCCGGTAGATCTCCGTCCGGGCCATCAGGCAAGCGCCGGTCACCGCAGACACCTCGCGCGCCGCCGCGTACCACTCGACTTCCGGCACATCCTCCGGGGCGGTCCTGGCAAAAGGAGTGTCCGCCAGTCCCCCATGCGGGCCAATGACGATGCCGGTGTGGTTGAGGGTGCGGTCGGGATAGACCAGCTGGGCCCCGACCACTCCGACGTCGGGCTGGCTGAACCAGCCGGCCATCTCCTCAAGCCAGCCGCGCTCAAGCGCATTCACGTCATTGTTGAGGTGGAGCACAAGCGGGGTGTCCACCAGTGGCAGCGCCAGGTTGACCAGGTGTGAGTAGTTAAATGGCGCGCTACGGTCCGCTGGTCGCACCACGGTACAGCGGATGTCGGCGCGCCGCTGGATCATTTCGAGGTAGCGCACCGCGTCAGCGTCGCGCGAATGATCGTCGACAATGATGAGGCGGAGATGACTCCAGTCCACGGTCTCCTCAAGCAGCTCCACGCACTCCTGGAGCAGGTTCAGCCGGTCGCGGGTCGGAATGACGATCGTCACGGGAAGGCGGGCCAGGAGGTCAGGGGCCCAGCGCAATTGGTGATAACGCAACCGGCGGTGGTGCGCCGTTTCGGGCAGGAACGGAGCGGCCATCCACGCCCGCCGGGCCATGGCATCCGCCAACGACCGCCGCGCCTGCTCAACCGAGGGATCCGTGGGTTCGACCTGCCGCGGGACATCGGCGCGGGCATGATGACAGATCAGGGACACATGGGCCACGTCCTCCCCGGTGATGCGGTCACTGACCCGCAGCAGCACATCGTACCACGGGACCAGATCGTAGGGGTCGCGGAACGAACCCGCTTCGAGAAACCGTTCCTTTCGCACCACGCTCAGTTGTCCGGGGAAAAGGCCGGACAGCGCCAGCGCCGGGCTCCAATCCGGTTTGAATTTTGGACTGTGCCGCTCGCCGAGATTATCCATCAGGTCCTCGTCGGTGTAGACAAGTTCAAGGCCCGGTTGGAGCGCGAGGCGCTCGGCGACCTCCAGCAAGGCATCCGGAGCCAGCCGCGAATGGCCCGGCAGGAGGGTGAGATGCGTCCCTCCGGCTTGGTGGGCGGCGGAGTTCAGCGCCCGGACGAGATCCTGTCGCCCGGCACCCGTGAGGTACTGGCAGCGCGGCGCGGGCGGTGCGCTGGGGCTGCCACCAATGAACCAGGCTTCCCAGTGCGGATAGAGCTGGGCCTGGAGGGAAGCGACCAGCTCCTGCTGGTGCCGCTCGGAGCAATTGGTGTTGTCGATCAGCAGCGTGAAGCGTGGGCCGTCCGGCAGGCCGTCCGCCGCCGTCGCGAGGGCCTGCAGCAGGTGGGGAGTCAGCCGATTGGTGTGCTGCCACGTCGCATAGGAATCGGCGTCCGACCTGGGAGCTGCCACGGACGGGGCGGCGTCGCGCTTGAAGTTGCGGTAAGCCTTCCAGCAGGCGCGGCCGAACCCCCCGACCGGCCCGAGCCCGATATCCTGCCGCCGGCACGCGGCCACGAAATCCCGCACCACTCCGAAAAAGACCCCCCGGCTAAACGCGGGCCGGGGGCGTTCAAGCTGGTTGCAGCCGCGCTGCTGAAAACGCCGCATGAAGACGAGGTGGCGGGTGCCGTCCTCCAGCTCCGCGAATACCTTCAGGCCCACGGGGTCCGGCACCCGGTCGTCAATGTCGGCCATGCCGAAGAACTGTGAGCGGGCGGCGTAGGGGTGCTGGGGAAAAAGGGCGCCCGCCTCGGGACGCGCGCGTTCACCGTAGTCCATCACATTCTCGACCAGCGGGTGCGTGCTGGCCAGCAGCCGCGTGATGCGTTGCTCCTGATGGATGATCCAGCCTTCGATGCGGACCTTGCCGAACTGCGAGCCACCGAAGGTGAGGGGCTTTTCCAGCGCACCGAAGAAAGGCGGATTGGGCAGGGTCTCCAGCGGCACGCAGGCTAGTTCACTCGCCAGCAGGTTGGCCGCCCCTGCGAGGTCGGCCGCCGGGTCGGCGCGGCGGGCCTGCAGCAGCCGGTCCAGTTGAATGGGCAGCAATTCCTGCTGCAAGGTGATCCCTGGGCGCGGACCGTGGTTGACTTGGATGGGCGTGCGCCAGATCTCCACCCAGTGATGGCCCGCATCAAGCAGTTCTAACCTGAGCAGCTGGGCGCCGGCGGGCGGACAAACCCTCAGCAGGAAGCCGGCGTGCGGCAGCCGGGTGTGGCCCCGGTGCTGCCTTTCGATGCTTTCGCGGGGCAGGCCGAAGATGCCGGTGTACGCCACCCCGTCGATCACGGCACGGATATCGGAAAACACGGCGCCGGTCTTGGAGAGAAACCAGCCCGCAAGCCACACAGGCTCGCCGTCAAACACCCACCGGGTGGGCTCCTCGACATCGAAAATGTAGGCGTCGTTTTCGTTCACGGCTGGAGGGCTGGAATAAGGCGCAGGGCTGCGCGGTGCGCAAGCCCCGCGAGGACCTTCAGGTGCAGCCGGCCGCCGCGCGGGCCAAGGCGAGGTGGCGGGGCAGCGAGTTGGCCTCATGGAAACGGTGCACCACCGAAACCCGGGCGCGCTCGGCGCGGCTGGTGTCGCCGGAAAAATGCGCAGCGAGCGCGGCCTTCACGGCCTCGGCCAGCTGATAGCGATCGCCGGGTGGGGTGAGCCACGCTTCATCGGGCGCCAGCATCTCGACGATGCCGTTCACGTTGGTGCTGACGATCGGCAGCCGGAAGGCGGCCGACTCGAGCAGGACGCGGGGAAAGGATTCCTCGAAGCTCGTGCAGACAAAGATGTCGGCCAGGCGGTAGAAGTCGTGGATTTCACCGCTCTCAGGCAGGAACACCACGTTCGCCAGCCGGTGCAGCGCGGCATCCTGGCGCAGCGAGTCAAGGTACAGCCCGGGTCGCGCCCCGACCATGACGAACTGGATTTTCTTGCCGGGGTAGGTGAAGTGCAGTTCCTGCTGCAGCAGTTCGGCGGCGCGCAGGTAGATGTGCTGCCCCTTGCGCTCGCAGATTGAGCCGATGTTGACCAGGAGCACGGCGGCGGGATCGAGCCCGTGCTTGCGGCGCAGCGTGGCGCGATCGTGCGCCGCGGCAAACGCATCGATGCGCCCGACATCCACCCAGCTGGGGAGGAGGCGGAAGTTGTCGTTCCCGCCGAGATACTCGAACACCTGGCGCGAAGACTCGGCCGTGAACACGACGCGGGTGGCGCGGCGAAACGCCTCCTCCACGAGGGGAAACAGCGCGGGGGCCAGCAGCGGCTCGAAGAAGCGGCGGATGACCGCGCTCTCGTGCACATAGAGCAGCGAAGGTTTTTGCGCGGCCACCGCGAGATGCACGGCCCAGAATGAAACCATGGTGTTCGCCAGGATCAGGTCGAACTGGCTCAGGTCCGTCGTGACCGCCGTGCGCAGGGCTGAATGGAATTCCGCCGGTGAGACCGTGGCCAGTGCGGCTGAGAGGTCAACGACCTCCACCGGCATGCCGGCCGCGGTGAAAACCGCGCGCATCGGGCCGTCCTGGGGGGACAGGACGCGCACACTGTTGCCCGGCTGGCTGGCGATGAAGCGGGCCAGCTCGAAAATAAACCAAGGCGCTCCCTCGAAATTGAGATTGTGGGTCACAACCAGAATGCGCTGTGCCACTGCGGTCCCGCCGTCGCTCGTCTCCGGCGGCAATGGGCGCCGCCGGACCTTGGCGGGGGCCTCGAGCCGGTAGCTGGTCCAGGCGCCGAGTGCGGTGGTGACGAGATCTGCGGGCCGGCCGGCCGGAAGGCCATGGCGCCGGGCCGAGCCACGCAGCGCCCACATCGCCCGGGCAAAGGTGCGCCGGGAGTATGGTGGCAAGGGGGTGTCCGCCCCGGCGATGACGCGCGGAGTGAAGCGCTGCGCGAAGACCAGGTGTTTTTCCCCGTTGTCCAGTTCCGCGAATACCTTGAGCAACGCCGGCGAGCTTTGGTTAGCGGGCAGATCGACGTGTCCGATGAACTGCGAGTGCTCCCGCCCCGGCAGGTCGGCGAAAACGCTGCCGATATCCGTGCGCGGCAGGCCGTGCAGCAGCACTGACTCCTGCACGGCATCCGCGAGCGCCGTGATGTGCCGGATTTTCGCGGTACGATGCGCCAGCCAGCCGGTCACTGACATGCGTCCGTAGCGCAGCCAGCCGGTTTCACGCGGCTCCTCGAGGGCCCCGTGGAAGGGAGGGTTGGGGAGTGAATTGAGGGGAACGGAAAGGGCGGCGGACACCACCTCGTCGGCGAGGGTGGCCCAGGCCGCCAATGGACGCTGGCTGTGCAGGCGGAGAAGTGAAGGCAGCAGGTCGTTCAGTCGCGTGCTCAGCGGGGGCACGACCGGGGCGGGCGGCGCGTCCGCAGCCACGGAGATGGCGGTCCGGAAAAATTCCGTCCACCCGCCGGCGGGGTCGCGGACTTCGAGCCGAAGGAGCGACGCACCCCGGTGGGGTTCGACCTGGATCACGAAGCCGGCATAAGGGGGGCCGGGGCGGTGAAGAAATTTTTCATCCAACCCGGGCTTGGGCAGGCCCGGCAGGCCCAGGAAAGGCCGGCCGTCAATCCACGCGCGCAGGTCGGTGGCAAAGCGGTTTTCGCCGGCAAAAATCCAACCGGCCAGCCACGATGGCCCGGCGGGAAAGCGCCAATCGGGAGGATGGACTTCGACGGCAGACTGCCAGCCGGCAGATTCGGTCATAGGCTAGGGTTGTCCGTTTGCGACTGCGCTGGCGAGCGCGGCGTGGCGTGGCAGCAGAATGCCCGCCTCATATTCCGCCACCACCCGCGCCCGGGCACGCCGGGCCAGCTCCTGGGTGGTCTCGGGTGAACGCAGCAGGCGCGCCATGCCCTCGCAGAGCGCGACCGTGTCGCCGGGGCGTATCAATGTGGCTTCAAGACCGGGCCGGGCCTGCTCCGGTACGCCGTGCACCCCGGAACTGAGGATGGGCACTCCGGCGGCCATCGCCTCAAGGATGACGCGGGGCGAGGATTCCTCATACGTCGAGCAGACAAAGAGGTCGGCGGCGACGTAGTAAGGGAAGTAGTCGGCGGTCGCGGGATGGACCTCGAGGTTGGTCCTGGCCAGCTGCGCCAGCAGATCCGTCACGACATCATCGAAGGGGGTGGTGCCACCGCCGAGCATCACAAAGCGAGTGCGGGCGGCCAGATCCGGGTACCGCCGCCACAACAGGTCCACCGCCCGCGCGAAGATGTGCTGGCCCTTGCGGTCGCAAATGGTCCCCACATTGGTCACGAGGAGTTCACCGGGGCGGAGCTTGAAACTTGCCCGCAGGGCTGCGCGCGGATTTTGCGCCAGCCAGCGGTCAATGCGGGCCACGTCAATCCATCCGGGTGTCAGGCGGTGCGATGCCGGCCGCCCGTAGTCGCAGTGATAGCTGCGCGTCGCCGCGGTCGTGAAAGAAACGGCGTCGGCCCCGCCAAAGGCCTCCTCCACCAGCGCCACGACACCCGGATCAACCCGGCCCAGGTAGAAACTGGCCGGGGTGGTGCTCTCGTGTACGTACAGCAGCACGGGCCGCCGGGCGGCCTTGGCGGCGTGGACGGCCCAGAAGGTCGTGAAGGTGTTTGCCACCACGAGATCGAACGGAGCGAAGTCAAAGGCGCGGCTTAGCGCCGCGATTGCAGCCTGTCCCGCCTCGCGGGATGGGGCCCGAAAGACGGGTTGCACATCGATCACCCGGATCTGGGCGCCAACCTCCGCGAAGCGGCTGCGCAGCGGTCCATCTTCCGGGGTCAGGACCGTGAGGCTGGCGCCCAGGGCGGCATAGTGTCGGGCCAGATCAACCAGGAAGAGGGGCGCGCCTTCATGATTCAGGTTGTGCGTGACCAGCAGGAGGCGGCGCGGAAAAGTGCCCGGGCTGGACGCCGGGACCAGACGTGGGCTTCGTTGCGAAAACGGGCCGGCTGGTGCGGACGACGACGTCGGCGCCCGGGCCTTGAACTCATTCGTGATGCGCGCGAGTTCGCGGTGGAACTCCGCATCCACGATCACGGTCACGCCCTGGACGCGGAACGCATCATCCAGCGCATCCTTGGTCGCTGCGATGCTGGCCTGGTCCTGCGCGGGATACGGGGCTTTTTCATCCTCCTGGGAGAAAAGCCGGCTGCGTTGCACCGAACAAAGGTGCACGCTGCCGTCGGCCAATTCGGCATAGAGCCGCAGGCACACAGGATTGGGCAACTGCGCGGGTGCGTCGATGATGCCGAAGAGCCCGCAATTTTGCGCCGGCTCGAACTGCGGATAATAGGCGGCCGGGCCGGGCGAGGACTGGCCGTGGGCAATGGTCTGCCACGCCTGCAGGTCGAAGGTGGCGAGCACGCGCTGGATCGGTTGCGTCTCATGGAAAAGATAGCCCAGCACGGCGCTGCGGCCGAAGCCGCTGCGGGTGATGGCAGCTGGCTCGTCGAGATGGCCCCGGAAGGGCAGGTGCGGGTGCCGGAGGTCGCGGGGGTAGGGGATTTCAGCGACCAAGGCCCGGGCAAGTTCCGCGAGCGGAACCATCGGTTGCCGACGCTGCTCGCGCAGGAGAATCTGCAGGGCGCGGCCATATTCGTGCCAGCGCAGCGGGCCCGACGGTACCGCCACCTCGACGGGCGGATAAGCGGGGGTCACTTGATAGCGGACGGTCTGACAGGGAGACCAGCGGCCCTCGATTTCCAGCACTTCGAGCACGAGCTCGGCCGGGCCGGGCGCGAGGTCGACCACGACGGTGAATTCCGCCAGGGCAAACGCCCGGCCCGTCTTGAAATGGGCGGCAAGATCCGCGCGCGGAAACCCATGGGTACCGGGGAAAACCCGCTCACCGTGGCGCGCCCGCACATCAACGAAGTGCCCACCCGGCTTGGGCCAGACCCAGCCGCGCAGCGTGTGCCGGCCTTGCGGCAGCGTTGCGCCCGGGGCGGGGGATTCGAGCTGGCTGAAACTGATGGGCGATTCGTGCATCCGGTGGCGTTCAGCCAAGCCAGGCCTCGCGGATCACCTGCAGGTGCCGCGGGAGGGCCCGGGCATGGTGATAGTGGCGGGCGGCGCGGGCATGGGCCATCGAGATCATCTTTTGATCGCCGGCGAAGTGATCGGCGAGCGCCTTTTTGAGGGCGGCGGCCAGCTTGAAGGGATCGCCGGCGGGCACGAGGTAAGCCTCATCGGTATTGGTCAGCATCTCGGCGATGCCGTTCACATCGGTGCTCACAATGCGCGGGCCGAAGACCATCGCTTCCAGCAAGACCCGGGGGAAGGATTCCTCGAAGCTGGTGCAGACGAGCACGTCGGCCAGCCGGTAGAAATCGTAGATGTCGGCCGTCTCCGGGAAAATCTTCACGTCGTGCAGGCCCATCAGCTGGATGTCCTCCTGCAGCGTCTCCATGTAGAGCCCGGCACGGGCGCCGACCATGACCCACTGGATTTTCTCCCCGGGGAAAAGCCCCGGGAGTTCCTTGCCCAGCAGGTCGATGCCGCGGATGTAAATGTGCTGGCCCTTGCGCTCGCACACCGAGCCGATGTTGACGATCACCACCGCCTCCGGATCGAGCCCATGCTTGCGCCGCAGGGTGGCCTTGTCGTGGGCCGCGGCGAATGCCTCGATGCGGGCGAAGTCGACCCAGCTGGCCAGGGTGCGGAAATTATCCTGTCCGTTGAGCTCCTCGTGAAGTTGGCGGGTCGCCTGCGCGGTGTAGACCACGCGGGTCGCCAGGGGGAAGGCCTCCTCGACGGTCGCGTGCATCAGCGGTGGCAGCAGCGGCTGAAAGAAGCGCTTCACGGCGTTGCTCTCGTGGATGTAGAGGGCGGATGGCTTCCCAAGATGAGCGGCCAGGTGCACCCCCCAGAAGGAGAGCATGGTGTTGCAGACGAATACATCCGTCTCTTCCCAGCGGCGCGTGCCGGCGAATTGTTCGAGGGCGGTGGCAAAACTGGCGGGGCTGGCGGCCCCTAGCAGCGCGGCGGCATCCCATATCTCCACCGTGAGCCCGGCTTGCTCAAAGCGTGAGCGCAGCGGACCGTCCTCGGGTGAGGCGACGGTGACCTGGACTCCGGGTTGCTCCGACAGATAGCGCGCAAGCTCGAAGATGAAGATCGGGGCCCCCTCAAACTTCAGGTTGTGGGTAAGCACCAGGACCCGAAACGGCCGGGGATTCCGGGCATAACGCTGATGATAGGGGTTGAGCGGCAGGTTGCGCGGCGGAAACTCCAGCGCCTCGCCATGGAAGGGGTCATGGGCGGCTCCATGGCGTGCGATATAGGCGACGTGCTCCTGTTCCGCGTAAGTGTTGCCCCGGGATGCGCTGCCAATGTGCCGGAGCACAGCCTGGGGAGAAACGACCGTGCGGAATCCGGCGGACCCGGCGCGGAGGCAATAGTCCACATCGTTGTAGGCGACCGGAAAATTGGCCTCATCGAAGCCGTTGAGCTGCCGGTAAAGGTCCGTGCGGGTCAACAGGCAGGCGCCGGTGACGGCGGCCACATTGCGGGCGGCATGCGGGAGGAACAGGTAGCCCAGATCCTCTGCGGGATCGCGCTCGAACAGCACGTGAGCGAGGCCGTCCGTGCGGCTCAGCGCAATTCCGGCATGATTGATCGTGCCGTCTGGATAAAGCAGCTGCGCCCCAACCGCGCCCACTCCCGGGACACTCAGCCAGCCGGCCAGGTCCTCGAGCCAACCGGGGTTGATTGCCTCCACATCATTGTTCAGGTGCAGCACCAGCGGGGTGTCGGCCCGGGCGGTGCCCAGATTGACGAGGCGCGCGTAATTAAAGCCAGCCGGAGTGGCCGGCGCGTGCAGGACCTCACAGTGCAGGTCAGTCCGGCCTGGCAACCCCTTGAGATAGGTCCTGGTCTCCGCCTCGTCGGAATTATCATCCACCACCACGACTTTCACCGCTTCCCGCGGTGTCGTCCGGGCCAGCGAGTCGAGGCAGGCGCGCAGCAGGTCGGCGCGGTTTCGGGTCGGAATGACAATGGTGACGGGATTTTCCCGAAGGATGTCCGGGCTCCACCTCAACTGATACAGACAAAGGGCATAGTGCTTCGCGAAATCCGGCAGCACGGGTTCGGCCCGTAACCCCCGCCGCCGCAGCGCATCGGCAATGCCCCGGCGGGCTGCCTCGAAAAGATAACCCTTCTGGTCACCCCGTGCCGCGGTGCTCTCGGCATGGGCCCGCCAGTGGTAGCCGATGAATGGCACATGGATTATATCCTCCGGCTTGATCAGTTCCCAGCACCGCAGGAAGAGGTCAATGTCCTGCGCGCCGTTGAACTCGGGCCGGAGCCGTCCCGCCTGTTCAACCACGGCGCGACGGATGACGGAGAGATGGTGGGTGTAATTGTGGGTCAGGGCCATCTCCGGGCTCCAGCCTCCCTTGAACTGCGGATCAAAGCGGCGCCCGGTGTCGTCGATCTTATCCTCGTCGGTGTACAGGTATCCAGCGGTCGGGTGCCGGCGGATCGCCGCGGCTACCTGCAGCAGGGCATCAGCGGGCAGCAGGTCGTCGTGGTCCAGCAAGGCGACAAATTCGCCGGTGGCTGCGTCGAGCGCCGAATTTGTCGCCCGGGCGATATGGCCGTTTTCAGAGCGAAAGACCGGTTTGATGCGGGGGTCGCCCTTGGCGGCTTCCTCCAGCATGCGCCGCACGTGCGGCTGGGGCGAGGCATCGTCGGCGATACAGAGTTCCCACCGGGGATAGAGCTGTTGGCGCATGGCGTCGAGCAGCTCGCGCAGGTATCTTTCGGGGGTATTGAAGGCCGGCACGATCACGCTGATCAACGGGCCACCAGCCTTCACCAGCACCTCCGAGTCTTGCCGCAGGACGGCGGCGAGCCGCGGGGTAATCCGGTTGTGCCAGCACCAGCGGGTATAAGGATCCTGATCGCGACGGCGTGCGGTCACGTGAGCCGTGGGCGGCGCTTCCCCGCGACCGAGCGTCGCGGCAAGGTGCGTCCTGAGCCGGCTGATTTCCGGGCGTGCCTGTGACCAGCTGTCGAACCGGAACCGGCCCAGCACGACCCCGCGCAGCAACGCGGCCAGAACCTTGTAGAAGAGGACCGGCCGGTAGACTGGGATCGGGCCGCTGTGCTCATCGCGGCGATCGAGGTACATGCGGCGGCAGAAGGCGAGGGGCCTCGTGCCATCGCCCGTCTCCGCAAAGATCTTCAGATTGGCGGGGTTCGGGGTGTCCTTCCGGATATCCACAAGTCCGTAGTAACCTGACTTGAGCGCATTGGCGTGATCCGGGCGGTGGCTGGCCACGTCCGGCCGGTCCTTGGGGTAGACCAGACGGTTTTCGGTGAGGACGCCGGTGGTCGCGCTGAGTTGCGCGATGGTGCGGCCCACACCGAAAATCCAGCCGGTGATGCGAAACTTCTCGTAGCCGGCGTTGATCCAGTAGCCGGGGTTTTCAATGTGTCCGAGGAAATGTTCGCCGATCGCAACATCGCTGGTTGGGAGCAGGACTTCCCGCAGCACGGCATCAGTCTCGCGGCAGAGTTCGGGCCAAGGGGAGCGGTGGAAGTGGCGGTAGAGATAGTGGAGCGTCTGGTAGATGACGGCGGCGCGCAGCAGGTGGGCAGGTTCGGTGGCATCCGCGGGCAGCGCGGATGTATCCAGGGTCGTGCGGAAAAACTCCCGCCATCGGGTGCCATCGTGATAGTCGAGCGCCAGTTCCCGGGCGCCCCGCCACACTTGCACCCGTTGGATAAATCCCGTGCGCCGGGCGGCAAGTGAGCCTCCGAACGCCTGCTGGGTATCGGGTCTTTCCAGTCCGTAGATACCAAGGTAGGCCCGCTTGTCCACGCGGGCCCGGATATCGACGCATAGGGCGGTTTCCCCGGGATAGAGCCAGCCTACCACCTCAATGCCCGCGACCGCTGGCCGCCAATGGGCGGGACTGTCGAGGTGGAAGTGGGGCGCGGCCGGGTCGGTCATTGCAGGGGGTGGAATTAAGGGCCGGGCTTTCAGCCAGTAAAGCAAGATTGCGTCACTCCGCTGACCCGGGGCTGGTTTCGCAAAATATTATGGTTTGCCAGCCAACGGCGATGCGGTTGCCGTGGTCGATGTCTGACGGCCAACCCCGCCCACCGAACCGGTCTGAGCGTATCGGGGTATGGCTGGTTTTCGGGCTTCTCGTTTGTTTCCATCTCTGGGGTGCGACAGTGGGTTGGCGCAGCAACAACCTGCCGGGCGGGGAATTTCGTCAGGCGCAGACGGCGATCTCGGCGTATTTCATCCAGCAGGAGGACAACTACGCGCTGGCCTACCCGACGCCGGTGTTGGGCAAGCCGTGGTCGGTCCCGATGGAGTTTCCGCTTTATCAGTGGACGGTGGCGACCCTCAGCACCACGACCGGCATGGATCTGACGCAGGCCGGCCGGGCCGTGAGCCTGGTCTGTTTTTACCTCACGCTGCCGGCGATTTTCCTCCTGCTCGGACACCTCGGTGTCGCCCCGACGCGGCGCTTGGTTGCGCTGGGACTGATTCTCGCCTGTCCGCTCTACATCTTCTATTCCCGGGCCTTTCTCATCGAGACGATGGCCTTGATGTTCAGCGTCTGGTTTCTACTCGCCTTCATCCATGCCGTGGAAACAGGGGGCCGGCGCTGGTTGCTGCTGGCCAATCTGGCCGGCATCGCCGCCGGCCTCGTGAAGGTCACGACCTTTATGCTCTACCTCCTGCCGGCAGGGGCCTGGGGTCTGTGGATCCTCTATCACGCCCGCTCGACTGCCGCGGCTCCCGGCTGGAAGAAATCCCTGCTGTTTGTCCGGTGGATCGCCAGCGCCACGGCTGTGCCCTTCGCGGTCACGCTCTGGTGGCTGCATTTTGCCGATGCCACGAAGGCCTTGAACCCAAGTGGTACTTTTCTGATCTCCGGCAACATGAATGGCTTCAACTTTGGTACGGTGGGGTCCCGATTCTCGGGAGAAATCTGGCACAGCCTCTGGACCGTGTTACGGCTCAATCTCGTGTGGCCGCCGGTGCTGGCGGTTTGCCTGCTGTCCCTCGCGGCGTTCGGCCGTCACTGGTGGGGGCAATTTGCCATCTGTGTCGCGGTCTACCTCGGCGTGCAGATGATTTTCCCGCAGTTGTACGCCTGGCACGACTACTACTCGGTGGCCAGTGGTGTCTTGTTGATGACCGCCATGAGCTTCGGCCTGCTGGCCTTGCTGGAGTCGAAACTTCCCCGCCTGCTGGTGCTGACGGTGATCATGGCGGTTTATGCCGGACAATCCTGGCTTTACTGGGATCATCTTTACCAGGCTCAGCGCCACAGCAGTCCGGGTGGGAACGGATTGACCGAGGCGCTGCGTTACCTGACTCGACCGGACGAGGTGATCGTCATGGTCGGTGATGATTGGAGCTCCATCACCCCCTACTATGCGCAAAGGCGCGCCCTCATGATCCGCAACGGCATGCAGCAGGACCAGCCGTATATCACCACCGCCTTTGCGTCGCTCAAGGGGGAGAAGGTGGGGGCGGTCATCCTGCCGCAGCAATTGCCCGGCTTCACCGGCATTATTGCCTTAGCCGAGAGGGAACTCGGGATCGACCCCCATCCGGTGCTCAAGTGGCACGACGCCTACCTTTATCTCAACGCTGCCAGCCGCGCTCACACGCTCAATAATCTAAGGGAAACCCATTTTCATGAACTGGCGTGGATGCCCGGCTCTGAGCCGCGGGTAGACCTGATGCAGGCCGAGTGGCGTGAAGTTGCCCGCCTGCGCCCGGAGCAGCGGATCAGCTTTCGGCTGATGACCCCGCAACCGGTACGGTTCTTCAGCACGTTCGGACCGGGGCTGGGCTCACGGCTTGGTCGCGACTGGTACAACGCACATCCGAAGACCCGCCTGCGCTTCGCCCTGCCGGCGGGGCCTCATCACCTGAGTGCGGAATTACTGATGGATGCGGGCTCTTACGATCCGGCGCTCAAGTCCCAGGACAGGACAGACGGGGTCACCTTTGACGTGATCGAGTTCTCCCCCGACGGCAGTGAGCACACATTGCTGTCCCGCTTGATCGATCCGAGCAACCTGCCGGAGGATCGCGGTCCCCAGGTCATCGCGCTTGATTTCAACCTGCGGCAGGCGGGCGAAGTGGAGCTCTGCATCGGTCCGGGATCGGACGACAGCTATGCGCGAGACTGGGCCCTGCTCGGGCCGGTAACCATCGACTGAAGGTGCGGGAGTGCGCGGGCGGCTCGCTCAGCGAAGCTCCACGTTACCCCAATAGGCCCAGTCGTTGGTCGGGTTGTTGGCGGGGCCGTTGCCCAGACGGAAAACCAGTTCGCCCCGTGGCGGCCCAGGCAGATCCAGCTCGATGGTCTGCGGTCCCCGGTCAGCGATGGTCCGCGCCGGGTCGAGCAGGCGTTTGTACAGCAGTTGTTTCAAACCGTTCGGATCCGACGTGAAGATCTCGATGGTGATGCCGTCGGTGACCGCCTCGCGACCGGCGGCGAAGGCGGCGTCGGGCAGCCCGACCACCGCGCGCAGATGGCGGACGCTTGGAGCGGGGCGGAAAACAAGTTCCGACGGGGCGTGGGCGTTGAGGACTGGGCGGCCGCCAAGTTCGGCGGAACTGACTCCGTATTTGCTGCGAATCAAGCTCGGTGCCGGTTGGAAAATCGAGAGGTTCAGGTGGTTGGTGGGATCAGTCTTGAGCGCAGCGGAGAATTCATCCTGTGCGGGCAAAGCGAGCCACTGGACTTCGGGGGACGGGTTGGCTGCCAGTTTTCCGATCGCCAAGGGGGAGGTCGTGGTTGGGAGGTAAAGGTCGTCGGCGCCGCTGCGGGCAACGGGTTGGGGTGAAAGTCCAAACCGCCCGGTACGCTCGCGGATGAAGTCCGGCCGGGAGCGCAGTTTATCCCCGTGGATCACCAGTGCGGCGATTTGCCGCGGGGGCAGGCGGGCGAGTACTTCTTCCAGAATTGCTGTTTCGTTTTCTCTTTCTCCGGGCACCATGAGGGCGCGGCGCCGGGCATAGTAGGGCAAAAGGGGATCCCAGTCGGCCCCGTAAATCAGCACCACACCGTCCTCGGGCACGGTTTCCCGGATAATTGCAGCCAGGGCGGGCGGAGGCGGGGCCGGGTGCCGATGGTGAGAATAATAACCCCGGTAGAAGGCGTGCAGCTGGAACGCGAGCATGAGGCCCAGCGCCAGCCAATTCGCCCCGCGGGGCAGGCGGGCGTCATCCCACACGGAGGCCAGCATCAGCCCGGCGGCGCTCAGCAGAAGCAGCGAGTTGGCTGCATAATAGTAGTCATGGATGTGGTAGAGGTTGGCGAAGACGAGCGGACCGGTGGCGAATGCCAGCACGGCCCCGGCTGCCAGCCAGCGGCTGCGGGCGGGGGCGAAGGGGACGCAAAACAACGCGATCGCGATTGCTCCTTCCGCCAGATTGTACCCCACAATATTTTCCTGTACGTGAACCCAGAAGGACCAGTCGAAGCGCAGCGCCAGTGTCCCGAAATTCCATCCGCGAAGTTCGCGGGAGGTGAGGAAGCCGGTGAAGGGGTTGGAGTCCTTCACGGCGTCGCCATGGCGGATCCACCACCAGGCGAGGCACAGCGAGACCACCGCCGGGATGACCGCGGCCAGCAGGAGCTGGCGGTAACCGGGTCCGGCCGGCCGGTGGCGCCGCGCCGCCCACAAGTGCCAGAGCACCAATCCGGCCGCGGGCAGCCCAAACACGACGAAGGTCGTGATCTTGGTCAGGGCCGCGAGCGTCGCGGCGAATGTCGTAGCCGCGACCCAACCAGCCCGCGGATGCTCGAGGGCGCGCCGGAGCAGTGCAAGAAACCAGACGCTGCAGGCCAGCGCGGTGGTCTCGATCATGAAGGTCCGCGCGTAGAAGAGATAAACGGGCGAAGTGATGACAACAGCCAGGACGATGAGCCGGCGGGAATGCCGGAGAACCGCCACGCCGAGCAGGTCGTGTAGTGCGGGCAAGGCCGCCAAGAGGCAGGCGATGCTGGTCAGGCGCCCGGCCTGCTCCAGGGGCATCCCGGTGAGTAGGTGCACGGCCGCAACCATCATTTGATACGTCGGGAACTCCATGGGCACCGACCACGGCGGTCCGAACAACGGCAGTGGGTAGTTCAGCGACCAGCCATCATGCACGAGCCAATAGGTGCTCAATGCCGTCTGCAGCTGGCGGAATTCAAAACGGTCCAGCAGCGAGGCATGCCAGGAAAGCGTCAGCAGAAACGAGACCAACACCGCGATCAGGCCAAATCCGATGATCAGGGCCCGATCGCCTGCCGGCTGCCTGTTGGATTTGTTATTCATGGCCTAGTGACCCGCATAGCCGGCGGCCGACCGGCGGATGCCTTCATCCAGGGAAACCTGCGGAGTCCACCGGGTCGCGGCAACCAGCCTGGCCGGGTCGAGCTGGCTGTCTTGAACATCCCAGGCTGGTCCGGGCTGGGCGGACAGCTGGATCCGCCTTTCGGTGTGTTTTTCCACCAGTGAGATGACCTCGTGCACGGTGTGCGATTCACCGGCGGAGAGATTGAAGATCCCCGTCAACCTCAGCTGGACGATCTTTTCCACCGCCGAGAGAAAATCCGTGTAATAGATGAAATCCTTTCTGGCCTGACCGTCGCCCCACAGGGTCAGGGCCTGTCCCTCCACGGCGCAGCGGATGGCGTGCGGGATCAGCCCTTGAGCCCGGCTTTTGGGCACGGGGTAGCCGTAGGGGTTTGAGATCCGGAGGATCGCGCAGGCCAGGTCGTGCCGGGCGGAATGCATCTCGATCATTTCCTCTGCGGCGCGCTTGGCCCGGCCATACCAACCGATCGGCCGGCACGTATCCGATTCGACGTTCGGTCGTCCGGGAGCGTTGCCGTACACCGCGCCACCCGATGAGAAAAAGACCAGGTGGGGCCGGGTCGCCGGCGGCAGGGCCGTGATGCCGTTGAGGATCTTTTCCAGGAGAGGGAGGTCGTGTTGCCACTCTGCGCCACCGCCCTGCTCCGAGGTGGCCGGCAGGGTGCTCCAGGCCAGATGCAGGATGGTACGGGTCGACGGCAGGCTGGAAACCAAGTCGGCGAGTGTGTGGAAGCCGTGGCCCCCGCTGCGGGAAAAAAGCGCCATCTCATGGGCCGGGGCGCGGAAGTGGTCGGCCACCAATGCCGCCAGCCGCCCACGTCCGCCGGTCACCAGGATGCGCTGTGGCTGAGAAAGGGGCGAGGGCATGTCCTAGGACGCTGCCAGCGTCCGGTAGAAATTGGCAAGCGCCTCCGCACTCCGCCGCCAGCTGAAGTGGACGCCGGCGTAGGCCAGTGCCCCTTGCGTCAGTCGTTCAGCCAACGCCGGGTCGGCGCGCAGTTCACGCACCGCACCGGCGATCCCGGCGGCGTCCGCGCGGTCCAGAACATAGGCGTCGATCCCGTGTCGCAGCGTTGTGCCCAGATTGGTGCGGGGCATCACCACCGGCCGGCCCACGGCGAAGAATTCCGGCAACTTGGAGGGGAAACGATAGTCATTGAAGGCATCGGGTGCGCCGGGCTGGACAAAAATATCAGCCAGGGACATCAGCGGGGCCAGATGGCGGTGGTGCAGGATCTGGCCGAGGGCTAGCACATGGGGTGCCACCTCGCCGGCGAGCGGCCCGAGGAAGTCCACCTGGTCCAGCCCGGTGCGGATGAGCGTCACGGGTGTGCCGGTCCGGTTGAGCGCAAGGACCGCGGTGTACAATTCGCGCATCTCCGCCGCGTTCGCGGCGTGCACGTTGCCGTGATAAAAAAGCACCGTCGTGCCCGGTGCGAGTTGGAGCGCAGCCCGGAAGCGGGTGGGGATGGGTCGGGGGTAAAAGCATCGTTCGTCCGCAGCGGGGCGGATTGTCGCGCAGGGCTTCCCGGCCGGCACGAGTTCACGCAGCTTGTCCAGCACGACGGTGACGCCGTCCGCGGCGGCGAGAAAACCACGACTGCGCGCCGGGTGGGACAGATCGGGCGGTACCAGGCGGTCTAGTTCCCCCGCCGGCAGGCGCTCGAGTTCCGCCAGCGGGCGACCCAACGACAGTGCCAGAATCTGCAGTTCGTTGTCCTCCAGGTGCACGACAACCTTGGCCGAGTGCCGGGCGCGGAGCTTCTCGGACAACTGGCGCACGTTTTCGCGCGTGGTCCACGCGTGGATGACATCCGGTCCGCATCCATTGGCAAACCTCACGCCGCCTTCCGCTTCATCATGCGTCAGGCCGCGCAGGGAACGTCGGTCCAAGTGCGCAATCGTCTCGGGGTCGTGCGCCACGGCCACGAGGCATGCGTGCCCGAAGGCGGCCAGGTCCTCGGCCAGCGCGGCGACATGAAGCGCGCTGTTGGAGGCGAAACTGCCGGGGAGGATAAATAGGATGTTCCGATGATGAGCGGTGGGCGCGGGCGTGGACCCCGTCGGCGGCCGGGAACCGGTTTCAAGGCCGATCCGCGCACCGCTCAGTTCGAGTTCAGGTCCGTGGTTTTCATCCGTGGCGATACTGAAGCAGACGTTCGTCGGGGCGATCACGGTGCGACCATCTTCCAACCGCGCCCGTACCCGGACCGCGCCATGGCCGGCCAAAAGGAAGTCCTCGCTGGTGAAGCCGGCTTGTCCGGCGTGGGGCACGGCGGGGAAGGCCGCGGCCACATCGGGGCGGATCCCGTTGATTACGCACGGAATTTCCCGGTGTCCGTAGCGGAGGCTGAGCTCGCGCACGGGCTGGTCCCGATCCAGGGCCCAGCCACCAACCTTCACCCGGTCGCGCAGGGTGCCTTCGCTGACTGGTTCGTCCAACGCCGCGATCAAGGGCGCTGACTCGACGGCCAGCGTGAGCCGCTTAAATATCTGCCAGTGGCCGCCGGGGAGTTGCGCTTCAAAGCTTCCCTGATGAATCCCAGGTGGAAGTCGGCCCTCGATGGTGAACCCGCAGGTCGCGGCGGCGGGCTCGGCCGGTAACAGGCTGGGCAGATCGGGTCGTGCACAGCGCGAGGACATCATCAGGGAGTTTGCCTCGGTCACGAGCCTGACTGGTGGTGGGTCCGGGAGGCCTTCCAGGAGGCACCAGCCATGCACCAAGAGCGTTCCGCCCGTAGCCCGCAGGGGACGGGGGGACTCGATCTCACCGCGCAACCGGGGCGAATTCATGGCTGCCCGTCATCGGTTTTTCCATCACGAGGTCGCAGCCAGGCGGTCCAACGCCAGCTGCGGGATGCGTGCAAGGCGCGGAGTTCGCCTTCCTTCTGCTTTACGGCGGACTCCAGGCGGGACACCGTCTCGTCCCTTTGGTTCAAGCAGGTTGCGGTTTCCGTCAGGGTGGTGCGAGTGGCGCCAAGCGCTTGGTCAGTTAGTTTCAGGGCGTGATTCAGCCGGTCGCAATGGGCCTGAAGGTCGGCCAGTATTTTTTCCAGGTGGGCGCTCTCGTCGATCTTTTGGTCGGCCAGATTTTGGGCGGACTGCAGGAAACGCTCCAGCTCGGTGATCCGCGGCGCCTGACTGTCGCGCAAATCCTCGAGTTCCATGATGCGCACCTGGGCGAGGATGAGCTGCTGGCGGAGGAGATTCAGCGGGTCAGCCGGCGCGGCGGGATCGGGCTTCATGGCTGCGGGCCATCAAGCCGCCTCACGCGGTCGATGTGAAGCCAATAGTCCGCCGCTTACAGCTTGTAACCGGCCTCGGCCGCGTCCCGGGCGAACATCTTCACGGTGTCCAGCGAGAGCGCGGTCAGGTCGAACCCCAGCAGCTTGGCGGCCTTGGCGAGTATCTCATGCGGGACGGTCACGATCTTGCAGCCGGCCTCCTCGGCTTGGATGATGTTCAGCACCTCGCGGACGCTGGCCCAGAGCAATTCCGTCTTGGGCAGCCCCTCGAGCAGCGCCCCCGAAGTGCGCATGATCGGCATCGGGTCTACGCCGGAGTCGGCGATGCGGCCGGCGAAGATGGAAACCACCGCCGGCACGGCGGGATGCAGGGCCGCAGCCACGCCGCGGACCTGATCGAGGGTGAGCATGGCGGTGACGTTGAGCTTCACGCCCTGCTGGGCGAGCTCCTTGATGAGAGGCAGGGAGGACTCGCCGCGGGTATTGGTGATCGGGATCTTGACGTACACGTTGGCCCCCCAGGAGGCGATCTTGGCGGCTTGGCGCTTCATCTCGGGAAATTCATCCGTGAAGACTTCCAGCGAGATCGGCTTGGCCGTGACCGTCTGCAAGATGTCGCGGGCGAACGCCTCGTAGTCCTTGATCCCGGCCTTGTTCATCAAGGTCGGATTGGTGGTGAGCCCCTTGATGTAGGGCTGCGCGTAAAGTCCGAGGATCCCCTGCTTGTCGGCGCCGTCGGCGTAGATCTGGATCTTGAGGCTGTTGAGGGTAGGCATGGATTCAGCCAGCAACGGGAGCTTGGGGCTCGGCAAGTACAATCCCCGCGGCTTCCGCGAAGTTGCTCACCGTGAAATCGGGTGGGTGTCTCAAAGGCTCGTCGTAGTTCCGGCTGATGAAAATCGTGCGGCAACCGGCGCGGGCCCCACAGTCGATGTCGCGCCACCGGTCGCCGACCATCCAGCTGCGGCTCAGGTCCAGCTCCAGGGCCTTGGCGGCCCGGAGCAGCATGCCCGGGGCGGGCTTGCGGAACGGGGAGGGTGGCGTTTCGCCCCCGGCGTCATAACAGACCTCGATCCGGGCGATTTCGGGGATCAGCTTCTGCAGCCGGGCGTGCAGGGCCTCGACCGCCGCCTGGGACTGGGTGCCGCGGCCTACATCTGGCTGGTTCGTCGCCACGACCAGCATATAGCCGGCGGCGTGCAGTTGGCGGCAACCCTCGGCGACACCTGGCAGCAGCTGGAATTCCGCCACTGTGGTTGGAGGGAGCGGCTTGCCCTCGCGGACGATGGACGCGTTCAACGTCCCGTCGCGGTCCAGAAAAACCGCCGCCCGGTTTTTCTGAACCGGGAGGTTGCTGCTTGGAGGCTGGAGGGGGGAGGACAAGAGAGGTATGAGGCGGGAGGGAAAGGCAACCCATTCAAGTTTGGCGGCACTTGATCAGGCCCCGAATCATGGCGGCGATTTCTTCACACCTCGGGCTAGCTTTGCAATCGCTGTATGGTCGAGGCGGTGGATTTCTTGGGCGACATCCAGCTGAGCGGACAACTCGGCCAAAGATCCCTTGGCTCATGGATTCACCCTCATGCCTCAAACCTCAAGCCTGTCGTCACGCCTTCGGAGTGACCGACTCCCACTTCGTCTGGTTCAACTTCAATGCGGGATGGGAAACAAAGAGATGCCACAGGACGGCCTGAAAGGCTTCGGAATGCGGCGTGATGTTGTTGGGGTTGACCGTGGGCACGATTACGCACGCGTCGGCTTGGGTGGCGGTGTAGCCACCGTCCTTGCCCACAATGCCGATCACCCGCGCACCGACCTCCTTGGCGAGTTGGATCGCGGAGATGAAACCCGGGGAGATGTTCTTCTCCAGGTTGCCGCCGCCGACGGAGAGAATGAGCAGGGTATCCTTGGCGTTGAGCCGCGAGCCGCGGAGCCACTCGGCGAAAACGCTGGCCCAGCCGTCGTCATTGGTGCGGGCGGTGAGTTCCGAGACATTGTCGGTCGGCGCGTAACACTCGAGGCCCGCGATCTTGCGGAAATCATTGACCGCATGCGAGGCGTTCGCGGCGCTGCCGCCGACCCCTAGGATAAACAGCCGGCCGCCGCGGGCGCGCAGACTTACCAATTCCGCCACGCAACGTTCGCAGGCCGCCGCGTCGATTGCCCGGGCGATCTCAATGGTCTCCTTCAGGTGTTCGGCGGCGTAAGACATGGGCGGAGCGGTATGTTCAGATGGGAGGCTGACGTGTGCGGAGCAGCTGGTCGAGTTCGTTCAACCCGGCGGGTGAGCCAATTTCGTAGAAGCGCTGGGCGACCTCGAGGCCGGCGAGCTGGCCGTTCGTGACCAGGCCTTGATAGACCTCCGCCAGATCCAGTGGCTGAACACTGGGCCGGCCGGTCAGGACACTGGCGCGAAGCAGGCCCAAGCCATAGTCGATGTACTGCATCTGCGGCAGTTTTTGCTTCTTGTCGTAGATTTGGATGCGCCCGTCCTCAAACCAGACATTGCTGGAATCATAGCGTTCCTCGTTCCGGTAGACCGTCATCAAACCCGGTTGACCTGAGTCGAGGAACGCCCGGCCGACGGCCTGGTAGTCGATGGGCAGGTAGCTGTCACCGTAGAGTACGTAGAACGCCTCGCCCAGCTTGGGCAGAGCCTGAACCAGAGCACCGCCGGTGCCGAGCAACCTCGGGCCATCAAAGGAATAGTCGATTTGGACGCCCCAATTCGAACCATCGCCGTACTGCTCGACGATCATTTCCCCGAGATAACCGGCGCACACCACGATCCGGGTCAGGCCATTTTTTCTTAGCAGGCGAAGCTGGTGGGAAAAGAATGGCTCGCCGGCCACCTCGACGAGCAGCTTCGGGATTTTTTCCGTAATAGGGCGAAGACGGGTCGCCAATCCGCCCGCTAGAATCGCCACGGGAAGATCGGAAATACTCATGAGCTACCCACGGAATACACTGAAGCCACAGATATAAATCGAAGAGAAAGGTGCCTTCGGTGTATCCCGTGTGTTCCGTGGGCTCTCATATCAGTTCTGGGCGACTACCTTGGTTCCCTCGAAGTCAAAGCGGAAGCGCACTTCCTGGAGGCCCTTCGCCCGCATCGCGTGCCGGAGCTTCTGTTTGTTGCTGGCATAGAACATCAGGAACCCGCCGCCGCCGGCTCCGATCAACTTGCCGCCGAGAGCCCCATTCGCTTGGGCGTGGTCATACCACTCGTCGATCCGGTCATTGCTCATGCCGCTGCTGCGCGACTTCTTGCGTTGCCAGTGAACGTCCATGAGCCGGGCAAACTCCTCAAGGTTGCCCGATTCCAGCGCGGCGAGCGATTGGTAGCCGAGCTCCTTGGTGAAATGCAGGTTGTCCAGCATCGCCCCGTCGTGCTGTTTCGACCTGTCGTTCTGATCCTTGAGGATCGCCGAGGCTGACCGGGAGTACCCCGTGAAGAACAGCAGCAGGTTGTCCTCAAGGTTGAAGAGTGTTTCCTCGGAAATCTTGCACGGCCGGTATTCGACGCGTCCGTCCCGGTGAAACGTGAACGCGGTGATGCCGCCGACCGCGGCGATGTACTGGTCCTGCTTGCCGACCGGTTCGCCGAGCCGGTCGATCTCGATGTGGCAGGCCTGTTCCGCGAGTTCGGCCGGCGAAATCAGGTTTTTCTTGGCGGCATGCAGCACCTTGAGCAGGGCGGTGGTGAAACTGCCCGAGGAACCGAGCCCGGTCCCGCCGGGAATATCCGCCATCGATGTCAGCTCCAGGGAGGTCCCATCCATCCCCAGCAGGGCGAAGGCCTCGCGGATGAGCGGGTGCTCCAGCTGCGAGGCCTGCGCCACGCGCTCCAGCTTGGAATACTTGACGATGAGGTCGGGGACGAACGTGCGGTGCAGGGTGAGGTAGACGTATTTGTCGAGTGCGCCCGCCACGAGAAACCCGCCGTGTTCGCGATAGTAGGAGGGCAGGTCGGTGCCGCCGCCGCCGAGGGAAATGCGCAGGGGGGAACGGGTGATGATCATGGGGTAGAGTGAAAGGGAAAGTGAGAGTGAGGGCTATTCTCCGGCTTGCGCTCGGAGGCGCCGGATCGGGGCTGTGAGAATTCCAATGATCTCGTCGCAAAGTGCAATGCGTTGGGCGATCAGGCGCTGCAGGGCGGGTCCTTTGGTGAGGGCGGCCAGGTCTCTCACGACCCAGTCAAAAAGCAGCAGGGCCTTTTGACGGGCGCCGAATCGGCTCAGGTTTTCACTTTCGGCCATGATTAAATTTCCCTTTCACTCTCACTCTATTCCGGCTTCAGAGACGGAATAGCCGCTCTGGCGGTAGATTGCTTCGACGATTTCGAGCGTGCGGATGCCTTCGCTCAGTCCCGGGCTGGGCTCGCGGCCGGTTCGGATATCCGCCTCGAACGCCGCCAGCTCGAGCTTCCACGAGTTGTCGCCCGCCGGGTAGTCCCAGACCGTGGTCTCGGGCGGTCCCATCTGCGGGAGCATCTTATAATAAGTGCAGCGCTCAGGCCCATAGCTGCCGCCCAGCCCGTCAACGGCGACCTTGCCGTCGCGGCCGTAGACCTCGAGGGAGAAGAGGTTTTTCCACTCGGTGCAGCTGACGTGGAGCCAGGCGGTCTGGCCCTGTGCGGTGCGCAATGAGAGGAACGCGTTGTCGTCGACCGGCATCTCCCAGAATGAGGTCGTGGCGTGGCCGGCGATCGTGGGGAAATCGCCGAGAAACCAGCCGGCGAGGTCGATCAGGTGCACGCCCTGGTCGATGAGTTCACCGCCGCCGGAAAGCGTGGGGTCGGCCCGCCACTCTTTCTCGTAACCGATGCGGCCGCCGTGACCATAGCGACCGCGGAGGAACAGGAGCGGACCGAGCCCGCCGGAGTCGATGAGTTCGCGGGTCTTCAGCAAGGCGGGATGGAAGCGGTGATTGTAGCCGAGACGTACCCGGCGGCCACCCGGTCTCGCGGCGGTTTGCACGGTGCGCAGTTGCACGGTGTTGAGCGCGCCAGGTTTTTCCAGCAGCACGTGTTTGCCGGCCTTCACTGCGGCCAATGCGATCGGCGCGAGCGAGCCGTTGAGGGTGGACACGATCACGGCATCAACCGCCGGGTCGGACAGGGCAAGCCGGTAGTCGGTTAGGGCAATGGCGCCGGGATAACCTTGGGCCAGGGTTTCAGCCCGGCCGGTTTCGAGGTCGCAGGCATAGCGCAGCTGCCCGGGGGCCAGGCTCGCGGCCCGCTTCCGGCCGATAAGTCCGCAGCCGATGATGACGTACTGGAGCAGTGCCGCCATCAGGGGGTAAATTTCCGGTCCCGGTCCTCCGGGACGATGCGCCGCAGCGTGTAGATGTCACCCTGCAGCTCGGCGGTGAATTTTTGGAGATCGTTCCACGGATCCCACTGCGCGCTGATCAATTTTCCCGTGATTCCCTCGCTGGCCGAGCTGGCGAGGTAGACGCACAGGGCAGCGCCGAGCCGCGGGTCCACCGCCCCTTCTTCCGCCCACTTCTTGTTCTTGGCGAAAAGTTCCTTCCCCGCCCGCTCCGGACCCGCGGCCAGGACCTGGTCCGTCAACCGGGTGCGCATGGCGCCCGGCGCGACGGCGTTCACGACGATACGGTCGGCCCGGTATTCCTCGGCGAGGGTTTCGGTCAGGCGCACCACGGCGGCCTTCGTGGCGGCATAGGCGGCAAAGCGTGGCATGGGGTTAGTGGCCCCGCCGCCGGAGATGTTGATGATGCGGCCTCCGCCCTGCGGTTTCATCAGGCGCACCGCGTGCTGGCAAACGAGCAGCGTGCCCGTGACGTTTACCTGCCAGGCTTGGGTCCAGTCGGCGAGCGTAACCTCCTCCGTCGGGCCGATTGGGCCGTAGATGCCGGCATTGTTGACGACAATGTGCAGCGGGCCCACCTGCGCGGCCGCGGTGAAAAGCGCGGCGACACTCGCCGGATCGGCAATGTCCGCCGTCACGCCCACGAGGCGCTGCCCGGGCTTCAGGCCGGCGGCCAGGGCCGTCTCGGTCTGGATGACGTCCGTCGCGGTCCGTGCGCAGAAGGTGACATTGGCCCCCTCGGCGAGGAAGGCCTCGACGAGGTGGCGGCCAAAACCCTGGCTGCCGCCGGTGATCAGTGCGTTGCGTCCGGAAAGTTTCATGGTCGGCCGACGGTGAGATAGACGAGGCCGGGCGCCGGAGCCACCGCTTTTTCCACAAAACGGTTGGCATCAACGACGACCCGACGATTCATGCTCGCGAGCAACGCGGGCCAGGGGAGGTGGCGGAATTCCGGCCACTCGGTGGCGATCACCACGGCGTGCGCGCCGCGCAGCGCATCCGCGGCGGAAGGGGCGAGGCACAGGTCGCTGTGCTCGGCATCTGTCACGCGGATGAGCGGGTCGAAGGCGGCCACCTGGCTGCCGGCCTCGGCGAGGGAGCGACAAAGCTCGACCGCGGCGCTGCGGCGCAGGGTGCTGGTACCGGGCGTGTAGGCCAGCCCAAGCACGGCGACCGCGGGCCGGTCGATCCCCGCCAGGGCGGATTGCAGCTTTCGCAAGGCCCAGCCCCGGTGGTGGTCGTTGCTCGCTTTGATCGCGGGAATGAGGGAAAGCGGGCGCTGCTGGTCCGCGCCCAGTTGGGCCAGCGTGACCACATCGCGGGCCAGTGTGCCCCCGGCGAAGGGTCCGCCCGGATCGAGGTAGGCCCTCGTCCCGATGCGGGGATCACTCTTCAGGCCGGCCGCGACCTCTTGCGCGTCAGCGCCGACGGTCTCGCACAAGGTGGCGATCTCGTTGATGTAGGCTACCGACAGCGCAAGGAAGGAGTTGAGTGCATGCTTCACCATTTCGGCCGACTCGGTGCGCATCCAGACCAGCGGGACCCTGAGCGGCGCCAGCAGGGATTCCAGCGCCGCGCGGGCTTGGGTCGAGGACGTGCCGACAATGATGCGGGCCGGTTTTTCGAATGCCTCGATCGCCTTGCCGAGTTGGAGGTTTTCCGGTGAACAAGCGAAATGCAGGGCGGGATGCAGCGCCGCGAGTTGCGCAACGGTACCGACGGGCAGTTGGGCGGACAGCAATACGACGGTGCCCGCCTTCAATCCGGGCAGCACGCGGGCCATCCGTTCATGCACCCAGGCGAGGTCGGAACGATCCGCCGCGTCCACCGGCGTATCGTAGCAGATCCAGAGCACGTCGGCCGCGGCGGCCGCGCCGGGGTCGGAGGAGAAATCCAGCCGGCCGCTCGCCAGACCGGCGGCCAGGAGCGCATCGAGGCCCGGCTCCTGCAGCGGGGCGCGGCCGGACCGCAGAGCCGCGAGCACCGGCTCGTCGAAGTCCAAACCGGTTACCCGGTGGTGGAGGGCGAGGCAGGCGGCGGTCACGCTGCCAAGATGCCAGAGGCCGAGGACGACAATGTGCATGGGCATGTTTCGGGTCTCAGGGAAGACTCGTGCGTTGGTAGAGGGACATGTCGCGCCCAAAGACCCGGAAATTTTCCACCAGCCGGAGGTGTTCGTCACACCAGTCCTTGAGTTCCGGATAGAGGCGTTTCATCTGCTGATCGTAGGGCCAGAAGCCGGAGTCGGGCGAGTAGTCGGTGAGAACGACGAAATCGGATTCCTTGAGTTTAAAGAACACCGTGGCATCGTCACCCGCCAGGATACTGTCGGGCAGGTGGACCCCAAAGGTCACCCACGTCTGGTGCCGCTCGTAGCACACCACCCGGAGGATCCGTCCGTCCATGAAGTCGACGATCCGGTCGATGCTCACGCTGGGGGTGGGGAGCCGGGCGGTGCGCACCGTATGATAAATGTAGTCGGAGAGCTGGTTGACCTTCTCGGCGCCCTGTACGAATTCGGGACTGTGGGGTGAGCGGAGTTGTTGGATCGTGAAATAGCTGCCGCCGGCTGCAACCGCGCCCAGTGCCGGTAACAGCGGAAGCAGGCGGAAGCCGGTCCGATCAGGGCGGAAGTCGATTCGCTTCCAAAGTGTCTGCCACAGCCAGAGCACCAACAGCACCACTCCGGGCACGAGAATGCCGAGGACGACCTCCGATTTCTGGCGGTGGAAGATCAGGATCGTCGCCGGCAAGAGCAGGAAAACGAGGCCGGAAAAAAGCCAGCCCGGCGGGGAGCCGGCGGCCGGTTTTTTCGGGCTGAAACCGAAGAGGACCGCCAGCAGCCCGGTGAGGCTTGCCACTGTCCAGCCGAACCAGGCTTGCAGATGAATGCTGCCGAGATTGCCAAGAACGAATTGCACTGATTGCCACACATCATACCCCCGCACCCGGGCGGTGCTTTCCACGCCGGTGATATGACCGACCCAATAGTAGCCCAGAATCCCAGTTCGATTGACCCAGAAGATGGGCAAAATCATCGCCGCAGCGATTGCTCCGGCTATACCCAGGTTGCCCATCCGGCGCCATCGTTGGTTGCCGCCCAGGACCCAGATCACAGCCGCGACGAAGATCGCGCCGAAATAGACGCTGCACAGGAATCGCTCCAAGACCGTCAGTCCCACCGCGACGCCGAGCGCCAGGCACCATCCGCGATGGCGGAAGCCATCGCTGAGCAGGGCCGTGCAGGAGGACACGCCGAAGAGGCACATGGCGGCATGATCCAGCCGGAAGTCCACGGCCGAACCGGCCCCCGCCGACCAGGGATAGGCCACGCACAACACGAGCCCGAAACCCATCCAGCCAAGAATTCGCGAACGACTCACCTGGGTCACGGCGAATAACAGCGCGGCCTGCCACGCGAGAAAGACCAGCAGGTTGAGGCTGAGCGCGGCGCTGCGGGAAGCGGCGCCCGCCAGCCAGAAGACCAGCACCGCCGCTGCATCGTGCAGGGTCCCTTGCGCCGCGTCCTTCGTCAGGGCGAGTTTCAGCCCGGCGACAAGGCCATGGGCCTGCATCTCGTCATAGGCCGTATAGGCATCGGTGAGGTATTGGATCTGGTCATTCCAGCGGGGATAAAAGTGGGCGTGATGCCGCGATGTCATCCGGTCGAACAGGATGAATTCCATCGTCATCAGCAGGAGGGCGGTCAGCCACATCCAGCGGGTTTGCTTCGACATGGCCAGGGTCATCGGGGGGCTGGGGTGATCGCGGCGCGGGCCTCATACACCCAGCGGTTCGCCTCTAGCCAGCGGAGGGTCCGGATAATTCCCTGTTCGATGGTGAGCTTGGGCGTCCAGCCGGTGGCCAATATTTTTTTCGTATCGAGGAAGATGAAGGGATTGTCGCCGATCCAGCCGCGGTCGCCCCCGGTGTATTCGACCTTCGGCTTCAAACTGAGGGCGGCGCTGATGTAGCCGATGCTCTGGTTCACCTCGACGTACTCCGCGGTACCCAGGTTGTAGATCTGCGTGCGGTGCCGGGCGGCCTGGGCCGTGTGCCGCCGGGCGACATGGAGCACGGCTTCGATGCAATCCTGCACATAGAGGTAACTCTTCCGCTGGCGGCCGTCGCCCAGCACCCGCAACCGGTCGGGATGCTCGACCAGTTGCCGGTAGAAATCAAACACGTGCCCATGGGTGTAGCGTTCACCCAGGATGGAGACGAAGCGGAAGATGTACGCCTCGTCGAGCTGGCCCCCCTCGGCATAGGAGGAGAGGAGGGTTTCCCCGGCCACCTTGCTGGCGGCATAGAGGGAGGTCTGGACGGGGAAGGGGGCGTCCTCCGGCGTGGGAATGAGCGTGGCTTCGCCATAGGTCGAGCCGGTGGACGCGAACGCAATGCGGCGCACGCGATTGGCGCGCATGGCCTCGAGGACGTTGAAAGTCGCAATGGTATTCTGCTCGAGATCCTTTCGCGGGTGCTCCCAGCCGTCCTTGATGTCGGCGTTGGCGGCGAGGTGAAAGACGAAGTCGGCGCCAGCCATCGCCGCGGTCAGACCGGGCAGGTCCAGATTGTCGCCGTGCGACAGCCGGAATGAAGGGTGTTGAAGCGCCCCGGTCAGGAAACGTTCCTGCCCGGTCGAGAGATTGTCCCAGCCGGTGACCGTTACGCCGTCCGCCAGCAGGCGGTCGACGAGGCTTGATCCGATGAAGCCGGCGGCGCCGGTGACGAAGGCTCGTTGCATGGGAAAGTGAGAGGGAGAGTGAGAGGAGAAAGCCGGGAGCGAGCGAAAGTGACAGTGTCGATTATTTCCTATCCTGCAATTTTAGGCGCCGAATAGTCGCGGGTAAGTATGCCGATGATTTCATCCCAGAGCGCAGTCCGCTGGGCAATAACTTCGGGGGGAAGCCAGTGCTTCAATCGGCCGCAACGCCCACGGGTTTCTTGGGCCGAGCCGCGGGCGATAATCAGAAAGTGGGCATAGTCCTTTTTCGATCCGCGACCGTAGCCCTCTTCACTATTGGAAGCGATCGAATCTGCGCTGGCGATCTGCTGGGAGACCAAACGTTGGCAGGCTGGGTCGCGGGCCATCGCGCCCAGATCAGCGACAACCTGATCGAACAGCCGCAAGGCTTTTTGATGCGCTCCGAATTGCAGCAGTCGAGAGGTTTCAGCCATGATTGTGTCCTTTCACCTTCACTTTCCCTTTCACTCTGCAGCCAGCGGCTGAAGCCGTGGTCGTAGGGCGAGCCCAATGCAAAGATTGCAAAAAATCATGGGCAGAAAGGGCAGCGGGAAAAAGCGGCGGGCGGCGATGGTGAAATAGGGATCGAGTTCGGCCAGGATCTCCGCCGGCAGGTTGATGTGCTCGCGCCGGTAGAACCACGAGTAATCGCCCCCATACCGTCGCTTGTACACCCGCTCCGCCGAGACCTTGCGTGCCAGGCTGTAGGCGGGGCTGCCCTCGCAGGGAATAACGACCAGGAACCGGCCCGAGGTTTTGTTCAGTAACCGGTGGGCCTCCCGGATCGTGGCGGGAAGGTTGGGCAGGTGTTCCAGCACATGCACGGCGATCACCCGGTCGAAGAAGCCGTCGGGAAAATCAAAGCGCTGCTGGCAGTCACCGACCACGGTCTGAACCCGCGGGTAACGCACACGGATCTGGGCGGCCATGTTCTCGCGGAATTCATTGGCGTGATAATGGGCCGCCTGTTCGCCGGTGAGTTGCTCATACGCCAGGTGTTCGCCCAGCCCGGCGCCAATCTCCAGCGTGGTCTTGAACCCGGGCGGTGAATGCCGGACGGGGAACTCATGGTTGAAACGCTCGATGAGGCCATAGCGGCCGCGGGCCGCCAGTTCCTCGTGCCACAGCTTCATGAAGTCATGGCTGATGCGCTGCTGCTCACCGGTGAGCGGCGGCAGGACCTTGGGCCATTTTGCCGTGACCATGCTGGCTTTATTTCCCCGCCTTGAAGCCGACGGCGGCATCGACGATGAACTTGGGGCGGGCCCGGACCTCCTCATAGATGCGGCCGATGTATTCGCCGAGGATCCCCACGCTGATCAGCTGTACCCCGCCGAGAAAGGAGACCAGGATGACCAGGGTCGGGTTGCCCCAGAGGATCTGCCAGCCCATGAATTTGTAGAAGAGATAGACCGCCATCAGCAGGAACGAAAAGCTGGCGATGGCGAAACCGAGCATGGTGCTGAGCTGCAGGGCGTAGGTGGAGAAGCAGAAGATCCCGTTGAACCCGATGCGGAGCGAGCCGAGGAAGCGGTTGTAGTTGGTCTCGCCGGCGTGGCGGGCGGGCCGGTCGAACGGGATGATGCATTGCCGGAAGCCCACCACCGCCACCATGCCCCGCAGAAAGCCGTGGGATTCCTTCAGGCGGATGAGCTCGGCGACCACGCGGCGGGACATCAGCCGGAAGTCGCCCGTGTTGGGCGGGATCTGCACGTCGGCGATCTTGTTGATGACCTTGTAGCCGACGGCGGAGACCAGTTGCTTGATCCAGGGTTCGCCGGTGCGGGCCCGCCGCTGCGGCAGGACCACTTCGAAGCCTTCGCGCCACTTCGCGACCATGGCGGTGACGAGTTCCGGCGGATCCTGCAGGTCGACGTCCATGACAATTACCGCCTCCCCCCGGGCGTACTCCATGCCCGCCAGCGTGGCCATGGGCTGGCCGAACCGGCGGGAAAACTTCAGCAGCTTGATCCGCTCATCGGCCGTCCGGTGGGTCAGGATCACTTCCTCGGTGCGGTCGGGTGACGGGTCGAGGGAAAAGATGATCTCATAGTCTTCGGTGATGCGCGCGAGGATGGGCTGCAGCCGGCCCAGAAATTCCGGGATGTTTTTCTCCTCCTTGTAAACGGGGACGACGATGGAAAGCAGCATGCGACCCATTCATCGCGGACCGGGGCGGAAAAATCAACCTCTCGCGCGAAGGTCTGCGCCCGGCGTCCGGCCGGCAATCAGGGGGCCCGGATACCCAGCGCCCACAGAAACTGGCGGAATGCGCTTTTGCGCAGGTAGCGCAGCAGGCGCGGGTCGCGCTCGAGCTCGTGCGGCGGGAACGGTCGTCCCTGGGTCCGTTCGCGCAGCAGGGTGATTTCCTGCTGGCCGGTGCTGTGCATGACGGCGGAGGTCTTCTGCGCCGGGTGCACGCGAAAACACGCGAGGAAATAGGGCAGGCGGACGATCCGGGCCCCCGCGGCCGAGAAACGCAGCAGCAGGTCCCAGTCGACGGCAAACCGGAACGAGGTATCGAGCCCGCCGACCCGATTCCAAAGGCGGCGGCGCCAGAAGACCGTCTCCTGGGGCACGAAATCATTCAGGCGCAGCACCTCGTCGTCATGCGCCGGGAGAAACCAGCGGGCGATCTCGCGGGATTCCTCGTCGACTACGATCCGGTTGCCATAGAGGACATCCACGTCGGGGTGCCCGGCAAAGTAGTCCGCAACATACGCCAGGGTCCCCGGCAGGTAGTAATCGTCGGAATTGATCCACGCCATGACGTCATCCGGCCCGCCTGATGTTTTGGCGAAGGCGCGCACGATGGCGTCTGACTGTCCCTTGTCCGGGGCGCTCTCCCAAGCCACCAAGCGAGGCGTGCAGGAAGTTGAGAGTTCAGGAACCGTCTCGGTCGTTATTTTTCCCTGCTCCCTTCTCCCTGCTCCGTCCGCCGCAAAGCGCCGAATTATTTCGGCGCTTGCGTCGGCCGACCCACCGTCCTGCACCACATATTCGCAGGCCACGTCCGGCTGTTCCAGCACGCTGCGAATCGTTTCATCGAGAAAGCGGGCCTGGTTATAGGATGGGGTGACAATTGAGAGTTTGGGTCGGACCGAGGCGGGTCCGGGCGCGGGAAAGCGTTCCGGCCGGACCGGCCGGGCGGGATAGGCCATGTGCGCCGGCATCTGGAAGAACATCAGCTCGGTCCAATCGCCCCCGCCCAGCCAGAGGGGCACCCACTGCCGCTTGATCCGCACCGTGCGCTCCACGAGCTGCGCCCAGCTGCCATCATCCAGGTGCGCCTCGAGGCAAAGGGTGATGCGGCCGGCAGGCAGCGTGCCGCGGATTTCAAAGCCGGTGTTGTCGTCGGGCGCCTCCGGCAGGGCGGCCTTCACGTCCGGTCGCGGCAGGCCGACGACCCCGGCGAGCACATGCCGGCCCGTGCGCAGCCGGATGCCCCGCACCTGCCGGCCTGCCCGGGCGAAGCACCAGCCGCGGATGATCACGCAGCGGGTGGGATGTTTCCAGTCACCGGGTTGGTCGATGTAATACTCGATCAGCAAGACAAACAATCAGGCCGCGGAGATTAAGCGGAGGCAAGCTGAAGTCCGCTGGTCACCGGCCCCCTGCAACCCTGCCGTCCGTTTTCAGTTTGGGGCTTTGGCGAAGCAGGCGAAGCTGTTGAGCCCGAACTGGAACGTCTGGTAGGCTTCACAGGAAAAACCTTCGTCCGTGGCGAGGTACCTGATATCGGCCTCACTCCAGTAGTGCTT
This sequence comes from uncultured Verrucomicrobiota bacterium, assembly GCA_903898675.1. Lineage (GTDB taxonomy): Bacteria > Verrucomicrobiota > Verrucomicrobiia > Opitutales > Opitutaceae > Lacunisphaera. The sequence goes on along the minus strand of CAIUGM010000040.1, from coordinate 132,399 downwards.
GTGGTCGGCGATCTCCGGTCCCGAGATGATCTTCAGCTTGAAGGCGAGGAATTCGAGCAGGGGCTTCGAGGCGGGGGTCGGGGTCGTGAGCAAAACCTGGCCGCCCTCTTTCAGGATGCGGCGAAATTCACGGAAAAGCTTTCCGACCTGATCCCGCGGAATGTGCTCCAGCACGGCCAGGATCGTGATGCAGTCGAAGCTGCCGTCGGGAAACTCGAACCGGTCCTTGAAATGAAAATTCTGGATCTCCAGGTTGGCCGCCGGCTGGCTGGCGGCGGCATCATAATCCAGGCCGATGCCGCGCTGGATGTGCTTTTGCACCGAGCGCAAAAACAACGCCTGATGGCCGCAGCCGAAATCCATGATCGTGCATCCGGGCCGGAGGTGGCGGCGTACGACCCCGGAGCGCCAGCGACAGATGAACAGGTCCAGGGCGTTGAAATCTTTGGTGCCCATGCGCGCAAGGGCAGGCTCAGGCCCCGCGGCTGGCCTTGATCTGCTTGATCACGACCCGCTCGAGCTCGAGGAAGCGTTGGTTCACGGAACTGAGCACCAGGCCCAGCGACAGGCTCACGCAGGCCAGCATGCCGGTGGTGATCGCGAATATCGCGCTCGCCCGGCTGGCAACGTAGCGATGCAACACCAGTTCGCTAAGCGGCAGCGCACCCGCCGCAAGTGCCACCAGCATCAGCGCGATAAAGAGCGAGCCGAACAGACTGAGCGGCTTGTAGGCCCGGAGCAGGAGGAAAAGGCGGAGCAGTACACGGCTGCCGTCCGGGATGGTCCGGAGCTTGGAAAAGCTGCCCGACGGGCGCTCGCCATACGGGGCCTCGATTTCCTTCACGACCATGCCGCGATAGAGGCTTTGCACGATCAGCTCGGTCTCGACGTCGAAGCCGCGCGACGTGATCGGGATGGTGAGGGCACAGTCGCGGGTGAAGGCCCGGTAGCCGGAAAAGATGTCCGAGATATTCGCCTTGAAGATGCGGTTGATGATCCCGCAGACCAGCTGGTTGCCCGCCACGTGGAATTTCCGGAAGGACTTGTCGCTGTATTGCTGCAACCGCGCCGCGACCATCATGTCGGCATCGCCGGCCAAAATCGGCGCGAGCAGCTGGTGCACCGCGCTGGCATCGTAGGTGCCGTCCCCGTCCACCATGATCAGGATGTCCTCGGTGATGACCTCGAACATCGTCGCGACCACGTGGCCCTTGCCCTGTTTCTTTTCGCGGATCACGGTCGCCCCGGCCGCGCGGGCGAATTCCGCGGTGCGGTCCGTGCAATTGTTGTCAAAGACATAGACCGCGGCGTCCGGGAGCTGGGCCTTGAAATCCTTCACGACCTGCGCGATCGTTTTCTCTTCCTGGTAGCAGGGAATGGCGATCGCGATGCTGGGGGGACGAGAGGTGCTGGGGTTGGCCATTGGGTCGCGGCGGGTGGGAAAGGGTCCGGGTGGTGGGTTTTAACAAAGTCTGGTTTGGCACGGCCTGTCCACAGCGATTTATGGGGATGGGGTGGAGGTCATTGCGCGACCAGCGAAGTGCTTGCCCTGCGCGGTTTCGCGGATAAAACGCTCACGATGCCCATGCCCGAATCAGCTGCGATCCCTCCGATTTATATTTTCCAAATGGGCAAGGTGGGATCGGTCTCACTGGAGGCAACACTGGCGAAATACCTGCCCAACAAGCTGGTTCACGCGCACAACTTCGGGGACATGGCGGCGGAAGACCAAGAGCGCTGGTCGCGCGCCCAAAGGCTAAACGAGCCGATTTTGCTGATCACCCCGATCCGGGAACCCCTGACCCGGAACATCTCGGCGTTCTTCCAGAATTTCAAAAGGGACACGGGCCAGGAGGTGGCCGACCGGTCATGGGAGGTGGCGGAGGTGGAGGAGCTGTTCCTGCAGCGCTACCCACACGAGGTTGCCCTGGAGTGGTTTGATGTCAGCTTCCGGCCGGCGACCGGGGTCGATATCTATGCGGAACCCTTCCCCCGGGAGCGGAAGTGGCAGGTCTACACCCGGGGTTCGATGAGGATCCTGGTCTACCGGACCGACCTGGGTTACCCGGAGCAATTGCGCGTGGTCGCGGAATTTCTGCAGCAACCGATCGAGGGCTGGGTGCTGGGCAACCGGGCCGAGGACAAGAGTTATGCCGACCTCTATTGGCGATTCTGCACCGAGGCCCGGTTCCCGGATCATTATATCGAGCGCCTGGGCGATTCGAAATTCTGCCGGCATTTCTGGAGCAGGGCTGAGATCGAGGTGAATGCGGCCCGGTGGCGGCGGCCATCGGCGGGCGGTCGGTTGAACCGGCTGCTGGCCGGGATGCGGCGGCTGGTGCCCCGAAGCTAGTCGACCTTCACGAGCACAATCCGGTGGCTGGTGGCGAAGGCGAGCGACCGCTTCAGGCTGTCGGCACCAGCCGCGATGACCAGGGCGGTACCGCCACAGATGATGACGATGAGCTCGGGCAACTCGCGACAGGAGGCGAGCACGTCGGCAAACCGCCAGGCCCCGAAGTAGAGCACCAAGATGTGCCAGAGGTAGATTTCCAGGGAGTACCGTCCAAGGTAGGCGGCTAACCCGGCGCGGGGTGACCAGCCGAGGGCGACGCCGGCGGCCAGTCCGACCACCATCGCGAGGTCATAGCCGAGCATCTCCGGGCGGACATACGCAAAATCGAGACGGTTTAGTTCGAAATTCCGGCCGACCAGGGCGCGATTGGTCAGGTGCTGGAAGTTCCACGCCATGGCCCCGGCGGCGAGCGCCAGGGCGACGGCTGCGCCCAGGCCCAGCGCCCGGCGCGAGACCAATCCGGTGAGGCTGCGGAAATGCAGCCCCGCAAAAAAGTACACCGCCCAGAAAAGTGAGTTGGGCCGGCCCCATGCATAATAGTCGAGCGTACCGCGGTTGCACAGCACCCCAAGGCTGACATGCAGCACCAGCAGGCTGAGGGTGAGGGCCAGCGCCCAATGTGGCGACCCGATGGCCGGCACCAGGCGGTTGAGCCAGCCGGGCAGGGCCTTTAGCAGCGGTTGCACCAGATAGAGCTGCAGAATGAGCGGGATGAAATAAAGCGTGGGCTCGACGCCGTAGAAAAAGAAATGCTGGAACAGCCACACCCAGCGCGCATGAAAGTCGGGCAGCGCCAGCCAGCCCTCATAGTGGTTCAGCAGGAAAAACGAGGCGATACTCGCAATCAAATAGGGCAGGCCGATCCGCCAGGCCCGGCCGCTGTAGTAGGCGGCGAGACCCGGCGTGGACTTCGACGCTCCGGCGAGCAGGCCGGAGAGAAAAATGAAAAGGGGGACGGCGAAGCCAAAGACCTGGTTCAAGGTCAGTCCCAGAAAAAAGGACGGGCTCCAGGCGAATTGGTCCGTCGTCACAAAGCTGCCCGCGAAGTGAACACACACCACGCCGAAAATGCTCCAGCCCCGGAGTGTATCGATATAGGGGTTGCGGCTGCCGGTCCCCGGCGCCGCGGTCTGGGCGGAGGGGCTCATGGTTTTCTGAGACCCTCCAGCCGCAGGCTGCGGAAGATATAATAGAGTGGATCCGCCGAGGTCACGGGCACGGTCTGGCGCTGGAGGTTGACCGTGCGGCCTTCGGCCTTGCCCTTGAGCTCATAGTGTTCCCGTGCGCCTTTTTCCAGGGGGATGTGCTGGGTGACCAGGTAGCCTTTCACGTCGGGATAGCGCTCGAGATAATCCAGCCAGTCCGGCTCGGTGCCGACCGCCACGTTCCGAAACTCCAGTACGTTCGGGCCGGTCCGGGGTGTGAGCGTTAAGCTTTGGTTGAGCCACACGGTCTGGCCCTCGACGCGGTAGTTTTTCACCAGCTCGCCGTTGAGAACCACATCAATGGACGCGGAATCACGGGCCTGGAGGCGGAGCCCGAAGGACAATTGGAGCTGGGCGAGGTCGCTGACCGCCGGGATTTCAATCCGGACCACGGGCGCCTTGGCCCAGCGTATCACGGGCAGACCCCACTGATCGTACGGACCCTCGGGTGCGGCGAGTCCTGCGACCGTTACCTTGGTCTTGGCGGCGCCGACCAGTTCGTCGGCAAACAGTGACGCCGGATTTTGCGCCGCCTCGAACTCCGGCGGTTTGTCGCGGAAAAGGTAGGGGATGTCGATCGAGCCGATGAGCTTGCCCTGGTCCTCGGACTCGACGCGGACGGTGAAGCGGCGGAACGGCCGGGTGACCGGGGCCGGGACCTCGCCGTCGGCGGCAAAGGTCGCCAGCCGGGCGCTGGTGCCGTCCTCGAAATCGACGCCGACATGCAGCCGGGCGTGGTCGGACGGGTTGAGCCCGGCCACCTTGATGCGCATCTTCGCATAGCGGTCGGGATCGCGCCGGTCATAATAGAGCACCACCAGCGCATTGCGGTTGCCCTCCGCCGCGGGGACCCGGTCCGCGTTGGGGACGAGCCCGTAGTAATCGATGGCCGGCTGGCCCTGTCCAATGGTGCCGAGAAATTCCACGCCGGCTGTCGGCTTGGTCGGGATCTCCACCACGGTGTAGGACGAGCGCTGCTCGATGTTGCTGTAGGCCACCTTCCGCGGAAAACCCCACTCGGAATACACGTTGTAGGCCGAGGGAATGGTCTGCGCGGAGGCGGTGAACCGTTGATTCCGGCCCAGGGTCATCAGCAGGAAGATGCGCTCGTTGCCGTCGGTGGAATCGATGTTGATGCGCGACTGGATGGCGAGGCGCTGGACCATGACCGGAGGCAAGGTGGGCAGGGCCTGCGGCGCCGGGGTGCCCGCCCAGAGCGGGGCGTAGGGCCGGCTGGTGTTATTGAACAGGTAGATTCCGGCCATCCAGAGCCCGCTGAGGACGAGGGCGCCGAGTATGGCGCGGGTGCTCCGCCGGAAGGAGGCGCGGGCCCAGCCGGCTTCAACCAGCGGGGCGACGCACGGGCTCATCACAAGGATGGCGGGGACAAAATACCTTTGGTTGTAGAGCGACCACTTGTTCAGCGTAAAATAGGTCGCCAGCCAGCCGAGGCCCAGCAGGGCCATCCAGAGCATCGGGGCCGGCACCTTGCGGGCGCGCAGCACGCAGAAGCAGGCCGCGAGCAAAATAAACGGCCCGGCAAAACCGTACCAGACATGATCCTCGTTCAGGTCGGGCGGGAACAGGTAGAGCGGCGAGAACGCGTAGTCCGGGTTCCAGTGGGGAAAAAAGGTCTGCGCACCCCAGACGTTCAGCTGGCTGGTGAACGTCATGTCGAAGGTGAAGCGGTGCAGGGGCTCGATGAAGAGCTGCAGCAGGTAGGCCTCGCTGGTCTGGATGACGGAGCCGAAGGAGAACGGCCGGTTCAGCGTGAAATCGTAGGTCTTGTTGATCCATTCGCCCTTCTCGACGAGGTTGATGATGGCGAACGGCGCGCAGAAGGCGGCGGCCAGCAGGGCCGGGACGAGCCAGGCGCGACACTTCGTGATGAAACCCGCGAGCGCCCCGCGCTGCCAGTATTGGAACAGGATCGCGAGCCCGACCAGGGCGGCGGCGGGACCGAAGAACACGACGGTCAGCTTGGCGCCGGCGGTGAGCCCGGCGGCGAGCCCCGCCAGCAGCGCGTCGCGGGGTTGCCCGGTCGCCCGCCAGCGGAGGGCGAAGACAAGCACGCAGAGCAGGCCGGCGCCGGTGGGCAGGTCGTTCGTGGTGGCGGTGGCCTGCGCCAGCACCTGTGTGGAGGTGAGGGCCAGCCAGCAGGCGATCAGGGCGGAATTCGCCCGGCCGCCGGCGAGCCGGACGAGGCGGTAAACCGCCAGTCCACCCGTGGCCCACGCCGCGAGGTTGATGAAGTTGAGGACCTGGAGCGGCGGACTGTAGATTTCGCCAAAGAGCTGCAGCAGGTTGTAATTGAAGGGAAAATAAATCTGCCGCGGATTGCCCGTGTCGAAGTGCGCAAGGGTGTTCTGGCCGAGATAAAACGCGGCCCGCGGCAGGTGGTACGCGAGCGAATCGTAGTTGTTGGGCAGGTACGTCGCGGCGATCCGCGTGCTGGCGTAGAGGATCGGGCCGAGGGTTGCAAAAAACGCGGCAAGCAGCCACGGGTCGGCCGGCGCGGGGTCGGTCGCCGGCTGGGCGGCCGCCGGCGTCTCGGGCGTCACGCGCCGGAGGACCAGCCAGGTAACCAGGGCCAGCGTGAGCGATGTGCGGAAAAACCAGTTGTTCTCGCCGAGCCGGTGGACACTCGCGAGCAGCAGGCTGGTCGTCACGATGTTGGCCCAGGCCAGCATCACGGTGGTCATGATCCGGTCCGGCGTGGCGCGAATCAGCCGCCGGGCGGCGCCAAAGGACGCCGCCAGCAGGAGGAAGGTGTGCGCGAGAAAAAGGGCCATGCTACTTTCCGCCGTTCAGCGTCACATAAAGTGCGCAGCAGCCGAAGCAACCCATGAACCGGCCGTGGCCGGCGGCCTCCCATTCCTGGGCGGCCCGCTTCACGCCGATCTTTCCCGTGTCATTGTCGGTGTTGAGGAAGTCGTGCATCAACACCGGGGTCCCGGGTTTCAGGTAGGCACTCAGCGTGACCAGGTCCTTGACCACGCCCTCGTACGTGTGGTCGCCGTCGAGGAAAACCATGGTCGGCGTGATGTCCCAGCGCTGCACGAAATCCTGCAGGACGCCGTGGAACAGGTGGCAATGGTCGCCGAGCATCTCGCCCGCGAGGATCTGGCGGGTGCGCGTGATGGAATCGTCGAGGATGTCGATGCCGTAAAACTGGGGCTTCACGGTCCGCGCCGGGTTGGCGAGGGCACCGCGCAGCTCGACGGTGGCCGAGCGTCCCCCGAACGTGCCGATCTCCATGATCACGTCGCCGGCGTGGTAGGCCATTTCGAATAGCTTGAAGGAATCGCCGGGCAGTTGCCAGCCGGGCAGCTGCGAGGTCTTGGCAAAAATCTGCGCATGTTCCTCGGAGAGAAAGCGGCCTTCCGCCGGCCACGAGGGCAGGTAGCGGTCCAGCGCATTGACGCTGTCAGCAACGTCCAGCGGGTAGGCGATCGTGGGCGGGTTGTGCCCGGTGCCCGCCTGGAGCCGGCCGGAAAGGTAGACGTGCCAGCGATGTTCCTGGGCCCAGAGCGAGAAGCGGCTGACGGCATACTGCCGGGCCCACGGGGCCGCCACCGGCCGGAAGCGGGTGTCCGCGAGCAGGGTCTGGATGGCGGCCACCGCGCCGGCCGTGTCTCCCGGCCGGACAAATTTCCCGGTGATCTCGCTGCGCACGATTTCCGTCACGCCGCCCGCCTGGAAGGCCACGACGGGCAGGCCGCACAACTGCGCCTCCATGACCGTCTGCCCGAAGGCTTCCTCCATGGCGGTGCCGAGGAAAAGGTCGGCGGCCTGGTAGATGGTGGCGAGCTTGGCCGCCTCGATGTGGTAGCCGAGGCCGATCAGCCCGGGGATCTCCCCCGTGTTGTGGCCAAAGGCGGCAAAGTTGTGGGTGTCCTTGAGCGCCACGATGATTTCCCGCAGGTAGCCGCTGCCCTTGCGTTTTTCCTGGAAGTTGACCGCGGCACACAGGATCAGCGGTTTGTCATCCGGCAGGCCGAGCGCCTGGCGCGCGGCGGTCTTGTCCCCCGGTTTAAAGACGAATTCGTCGGCGCCCAGCTCGACGGTTTCCACGGTGTGGCAGTCCGGCATGGCCGTCCGGAACATCTGCGCGCTCCAGCGGCTGTTGGCCACGACGGCGATGCCGTTCGGCCCACTGAAGATATCACGCCGGGTTTGCCAGGCCGCCGCGATCAGGTCGGGCTCGAGGCTCGGGTACTCCTGCGCGGTGGGGCAGGTTTCGTTGCAGCCGGTGAGGTAGAGCGAGCAACTGCCCGGATAGGCGCAGCGGCCGGTAAAGAGGTACGCGTCATGCAGGAAGGCGATCACCTTGCAGCCGGTCGCCTGCAGGGCCGGCAGCAGGGCGAAGGGCCAGCGGGCGGCGTGGAGATTGCCCACGATGATGACGTTGGGGTTGAACCGCGCCACTTCCAGGAGCAGGCCCGCGACGAGGGGACCGTCCGCCATGACCTTGCCGCCCTCGAGGTGGTTGACGGAGCGGATGCCCAGCCAGAGTTCGGGATCGACCGGCCGGGTGGTGACATTCTCGAAGTCGATGTCGCCCGGCGACCAGGCGAGGACGCCGACCTCGATGCCGAGGGTCAGGAGCGACTGGATTTGCCGCGCCTGCGCGATGCCCGCGCCGTACTGGAAGCCCACATCGTTGAGGAAGAGGATTCGTTTCGGCAGGTAGGGAGGCCGGATGCTGGCGGAAGGAGGTTTCATCACGTCAAAATATTGCCATTCACTTTCTTCAGCAGGAACACCCCGGTGAGCACCGGCCCGACATGGCTGCGGTAGCAATCGTCCAGGTACTTGAGCTGCGCCTTCATGTGCCGGCGGATGAGCTTCAGGAACTCAAGGTCGAACAGCATGCAGTACTGCAGGTAGTTCAGGAAAAACACGCTGAAGTTTTCAAACTCCGGCAGCAGCGGCGGGGCGTAGTCGGCAAAAGTGGCATTGGGGAAGAAGCGCAGGCGCAGCCCGTGCTCCGCGCCGAGTTCGCCCAGTTCCTCAACCCGGAAGAGGTGCTTGTCCTCGGCGGTCGTCTTGTCGATGTCGCGCCGGCAGTAAAACTTGACGGTGTCGGTGAACACCTTGAGCAGCTTCCGCCACTCCGGGCGCAGCTCCACGCCGGCCGCCTCGAGCGTCGGCGCGATGGACTGGGCCACGGCCGCCATGAGGATATAACCGCTCTCGCACGGCTCGGCGCCCATGAGCAGCGCGCCGCCGGGCCGCAGGGTCCGCGCGCAGGCCGCGATGAATTCCTCCACCTTCAGGATGTGGTGGAGCGTCGAGCGCATGGCGATGAGCGAGAACATGTCCGGCGGCAGCAGGCCGAGGTCGTCGGCGTTGAGCACGGCGAACTGCTGCCGCGCCGGGTAGGGTCCCGCGCTTTCAAACAGCTTCTGCGTCAGTCGCAGGAAAGTGGGCGAGGGATCGGTGATCAGGAAGTCCGGGCCGGGATAATGCCGGGCGAGCCCGTAGGTCAGGCGGCCGGTGCCGCAGCCGATTTCCAGGGCGGGCCCGCGGGTATCGACCCCGTGGGTGGCGAGCAGGGCGCACAAACCCTGGCCCTCCTCTTCCTCGGGCGCGAAAACCCCGTACTGGGCGTCGTAGCCGTCCTCCGCGTGGGCGTAGGCCCGCTCCGGCGAAAGCTGCAGCCAGCCGTGGGACTTGGGCAGGTCATCGACCCAGGCTTGGAAAGAGGCGGAATCGGGCGGCATGGAGGAAAATCGGAAAACGGTGAATTTAGGAAGAGGCCGCGAGCTCGGCGCGGTGCGCGGCGTTGACCTGGCGGAGTTCGGGCAGGTAGGGCAGGGTTTCCCCGCCGGTCTTCTGGTCCTTGTGCTGGCGGAAGATCGCGACTACCTCGGGCACCGCGAAGATCCGGGCCCCGGCGCGGGCCATGCGCACCCAGAGGTCGTAGTCCATGCTGTAATAGAGATCCTCGCGCAGTTTCCCGCCGGCGCGGTCAAATATTTCCCGGGTGTAGAAAACCTCCGGCTGGTGGAAGAACTTTCCCTTCAGCCAGCTGAAGTCCAGGTCGAGTAGCAGGTCCAGCCGCAGCGGCTCGATGATATCCAGCGGCAGATAGCAACGGTGGATGTGGTAGGGCACGGGTTCGCGGTCCATGACCCGAGCGCAACGCCCGACCACCACGTCGGTTTGGTGCAGCAGGAAGGTCTGCGCGACGGTGAACAGGCTGCCCGGCGCGAGCCGGTCGTCGCTGTTCAGCCAGGTGAGGATCCGCCCGGTCGCCCGCTCGAAGCCCTTGTTCAACGCGTGCGACTGGCCCCGGTCTTTTTCGCTGACCCACCACGCGAGCCGGTCGGCGTATTTCTTGATGATGTCCACCGAGCCGTCGGTGGATCCGCCGTCGACGATGATGTACTCGAGCTTGGGGTAGTTCTGGTCGAGGACGGAGCGGATCGTCTCCTCGAGGAACGCGGCCTGGTTATAGCTGACCGTGACGACAGTGATCGTCGGCCAGTCGACGGTCTGGGCCGGTGCGTCCGGATAAATATCCTGCTGGCGCACCCGCGGCCAGTGGGCCCCGGGAATGATCGTGGGCAGGCGCGGCCCGAGCCAGGCCTGCGGGGGCCGGTGACAAATGACCGTATTGCCCGGGAGGTGGGAGCGGGCCAGGTCCGGCGGCAGTGAGCCGGCGGCGGGTTCGTGACCGGTGATCACAAGCTTGTGATGGGGTTGCAGCCGCCCGCAGAGGCACGGCAGCACCGCCGACCGGTCCGACTCATCATAGGCCACGGCGTCAAAGTCGGCGAGGCCCGAGCAATAGTTCGGGGTGCCCGGGCTCCGCCTTTCGCTCTGGCCAAAGGTGAGGTAGTGGTCCCAGCCGCTGAGCAGGAGTCCCTGGGCCACGGCGTCGGCCACATCGGGATTGGCGCGCAGGTAGGCCTGCTCGTTGAAGAGACTGTCGATCTGGCCCAGCCATTCCCACAGGCTCTCGCTCCAGAAACGGATCAATCCCTGGTGATTGCCACCCAGCTCCGCCGGGCTGCCGAAAACTTCCACGATGGCACCCATGGACGAGAGCCAGGCGATGTGCGGCAACAGACGCTCGTGGTACTTTGCCACGATGACTTTCCGGAGGTGGCGGCCATACGGGACAAAGGCGGCGAGTGTCTCCTGGTATTCCTGCCGGGAGACCGCGATGGATTGCTGCGTGACCAGGCGTTGTCCGAGGGCCGTGAGTTGCTCGTTCAGGGCGGCGATGCGCGCTTCCTTTTCCGCGCCGGCCCGCTGGTGCGCCTGGATCTCGGCCTCCAGGGTCTTGAGGTAGGCGACGTTGCGCTCGAGGTCGGAGTAGGCCTCCTTCAGCTTTTCCTGGTGATAGTGGATGGACTTCAGCCGGTCGGCGCTGTCCTTCTCCACCGCCGCGAGGTAATCGACCATCTTCTGCATCGTGACATGGTTTTCCTTGATCACCGCCTGAGACGCGTCGCGATCCTGCTCGACTTCCCGCAGGTAGATCAGGTTGCGCTTGGTGGCGGCGCGGGCCTCGCGTGTGGCGGCGCGCGCGTCCTCGATCGCGCGCAACGCGGCGGCGTGGTTGGACTCGATCGCCTGCAGCCGGGCGGCCCGGTCGAGTTCGGAGGCGCGCAGGGCGCCGAGGAGGTGGGTGAGGGCCAGGCTGCTCCGCGGATCATCCGCCTGGGCGGGTGGCACGACATCCGGGGTCTCGCCGCCGGGTTGGTCGTGCTGGTGCAATGCCTGCAGGTACGGGAGGTAGACCTGGTTCCGGAGCCCGGGCGTCAGCGCGGCATCGTACTTGTGCAGGCTGGGGTCGTAGAGCTGCCGGCCGAGATGGACCAGCGCGTGGAAATGATAAAAAATGAGCGGCCGCTTCCGGATCTGCGGCCCGGTCTTGCCCGCGGTGATGGCGCAGTCCTTGATGTTCCACGGGGCGACATTGACGCCGGGGTGCAGGAGGCTGACGGTACCGGGAAACTGGGTCGCCCACGTATCGAGATACTTCTGGTCGGCGTAGCGCGTCGCCTCGAGGAGGTTAAAGCACCAGTCGGCGCATTTTTCCGCCCAATCCGCCGCACAGGCTTCGCCGGTCGCGTCATGCCGCAGGGAAACCCAACCCACGTTGAAGCGACCGTATTTTTCCAGGTGGGCGAGCGAAGCGGGGAAGCGATGCGGGGTGATGGCGACCGGGGCCGTCCCGATCTCGGCGTAAACCGGCTCGGGCGAACTGAAGAAATACAGGTCGGCATCCAGGTAGGTCAGCAACTCGCCGGCCGGCACCGTGGGGAGCAAGTGGCGCATCAGCCAGGCGGTGCAGGTGAAATAGAATTCCAGCTTGGTCCGGTCGCCCTGCGCGGCGGCCAGCCGGGGGTATTTCGCGGTCAGTTCCGCCACCGGCAGGAGCCGGACATTCGGTAGGGCCTGACCGCGCAGGATCGTCTCGGACTCCTGGTCCATGCACAACACGACCAGCTCGAAGGGACCCGCGTGGGCGAGCAGCGACTGGTGGAGCGCGAGTCCGCGGGTCAGGTAATTCGTGTCAAAATAAGTGCAGTAATATCTCATGTGTTTCGGCGCAGGGCCAGGCCCTTGAAAATGAGCTCGATTCCATCGAGCAGTTGCCGGTCCAGCGCGTCAAACTCAACCACAATCTCCCAGCCGGGCGGGAGGTGGTCCGCGAGCCGGGGCCGGCTGAAAAACCAGGCCGGATAAGTGGCGGGATAGATGCGCGGTGAGACGACCTCCACCGTGAGCCGGTCCCGCTCCGCGGGGATGAAGGGCGTCCGGTCCAGCACGATCCAGTCGAAGTCGCCCGTCGCGGCCTCGCGCAGGAATTGCCAGGGCTCCGGCAGGTATTGCAGCACGCCGGAAAGCAGCAGCACCTGCGGCCGGCGTTCCCGCCGGCAGGACTCGATGGAAGGGTAGAACCGCAGGATGTCGTTGGCGAATTCGCGCTGTCCGCAGGCCACATGTGCCGGCAGGTCGACGACGCTCCATTCCAGCGGCGCGAAACGGGTCAGCGCACTCCGGCATTGAAAGTAAGTGCTCCCCAGGGCTCCGCCAAAATCCAGGACGGAGAGCCTGCCTTGGTGTTCCGCGGCGCTGCGGTTCAGGATATCCAACAGCGGTCCGGGTAGTTCGAGGGTATCGAAGGTCACGGAATCGCGCTCATACGCCGCCTCACCCCGCACCACCTTGTGCAGCGCCAGGCGGGTGCGCTCCAGGATCACCGCCTCCTCGTAACCCCGGGAGCAGGCCCGGGCCTCGGCGAAACTGGCGTAGTCGCCGACATAAGCCACGTCCGGTCCGTTTTCCTCGGCCGCAGGTGGCATCATGGCTGAGGTACCTTCGCCGCCGGCACGTAGTTTTGGGCCCAGGCCGGGTCGGATTCGAAGCCGAGGGCGAGCAGGTCCGGCCCGATGAGTCCGTCCAGCAGCCGGGCATGGCTGGAGTCGTACCAGTTTTTCCAATCGCCGATCTGCCCGCGGCGGAAGAAATCCCGGTTGTTGCCGGCGAAGACCGCACCGAAACCGGAATGGTAAACCCGCCCCGTCTCCTCGTAGGAGCGGACCGCCGGTTGCTTGATCCACGCCAGGGCCCCGCGCAGGCTGTCCTCGAAGTCGAGCATCAGCTTCTCATAGGTGAGGAAGCACAGGTCGCCGTCCGCCCGCGCCGACGCGACATGCGCCGCCCACGCCGGCGCCTCGGCGCGCAGGAAAGCCGAGAATTCATCCGCCCGGAATACGGGCTCCGAGGCGCCACGGGAAATCAGGACCTCCGTGCCGTTGATCCGTTGGGTCTCGAGTTCCTCCGCTTTCGCGTAGGCCTGCCGGAAAAAATAGTAGCTCAGCAGGCTGTCGCGGGCATCCCGGGCGATGTAGACCACGGGTCCCGGGGGATGACGGCGGCGAAAGGCGGCGAGGTCGTCGTGCGACTTCACGCAGATCGGCTGGTCCGTGCGCTGGCGCGGCTCGCACCAGAAGTGAAAGCCCTCGTCGGGATTGCCGTGGAGCTCGGTGTAGAGCTTGAAGGGCGTGTAGGCCTCACCGCGCACGCCGTCGAGCAACATGGTGAGGCAGTTGATCAGCCAGGTGTTGCCCGAGCGGGGATAAGAAACGACGTAGAAGGAATTGGGCGGAAGGAGCGCAGCCATGAATCAAATTGCGGGTGGGATGACCTCGATCATGGAACGGCTGGGCAGCCCGGCCACGCCAAAATGGAGCAGTTGAAACGGGCTCGTCTCCTCGCGGATGCGCACGGCAACCCGGGTGACCGCGTGGAGTTCGCAGATGCGCAGCTGCGCCGCCATGAAGGCCTCGTAGCTGATGCCGGGCTCGTCGAGCAGATCGGCGGCGATCATGTCCAGCGAGACGTCCAGGGTGTAGTCCGCGCAGGCCAGGTTGAGCACCGTGTCCTGCCGGAACCTGAGCCGGGAGCCGCGGGCCACGCGGGCCGGCTCGCGGATGCCGTCCTGCAGGGTGATCTTGGAATGCACCGCCTGCGTGGTCTTGTCCCGCAGCGTGATGCTGCCGAGGCAGAATTCCATGTCCTGGAGGATTTCAAACTCATAGAAGACCACGAGGGTCTCGCCCTGGGCGAAGTGGCCGGTGACTTCGCCGGCGGTGTTGCAGGCCGCCACGGCCGTGCACCGGGCCCAGCCGTTGCCGATCACCGGGATGTCCTGCAGCGGCAGCATCGTTTCCTGGGCCGGCCACGAGATGATGGGTGTCGTCGCAGTCGCGGGCAGCGGGCTCGGGGCGGCCGGCTTGGCCGGTTTCGCGGCGAAACTGGCGACCTTCTCCTGCTGTTCGATTTGGAAGTAGAGCTTGGTGGCCTGGGCGGACGGACCCTGGAACGCGACCGCGCCGCGCCGGAAAACGAGCGTGTTCTGGCAGAAGCGCTGGACCGAGCCCATGTCGTGGGTTGCCAGCACGACGCAGACGCCGGTGTCGGTCAGCTGGCGCATCCGCTCGTAGCAGCGCTGCTGGAAGAAGACATCGCCGACCGACAGGGCCTCGTCGACGATCAACACCTGGGGCTCGACCGCGGTCTGCACGGCAAAGGCCAGCCGCACAAACATGCCGCTCGAGTAGGTCTTGACCGGCTGGTCGATGAAATCACCGATGTCGGCAAACGCCGCGATCTGGTCGAACCGCTGGTCGATCTCCGCGCGCGACAGGCCCAGCACGGCGCCGTTAAGGTAGACGTTTTCCCGGCCGGTGAACTCCTGGTTGAAACCGCTGCCGAGCTCCAGCAGCGCGGCCACTCTTCCTTGTACTTTCACGGCTCCACTCGTGGGTTGCAGGGTGCCGGCGATGATCTGGAGCAGGGTGGATTTGCCCGAGCCGTTCCGGCCGATGATGCCGACGCTTTCGCCCCGGCGGACCTCAAAGGAGACGTCGCGGAGGGCCCAGAAATCCCGGTAACTCTGCTGGGCCTTCGCTTCCAGCCAGCGCCGTGCACCGGATTCCCCGGGGAACAGCTGGCCCATCGTGGCCAGGGACGGCGCGGTGAGCCGGGAGGACGGGCTGTCCCAGATGCGGTAGGCCTTGCTGACCGCCTGGACTGAAATAACGGAGTCTTCGCTCATGCCGGATCAGGCTGCGGGCAAAAGGTGCTCGGCAAGCGTGGGTCGGAAGATCGGAAAGGGTGGCGCAACATCACTGGTAAGGCCGATTTATAAACGCGGACCCATGGGGATAGTAAAGGCCTTTCCCCGTGGCCAAACCGGGGTTTATTTCCTTCTCTCGCGCCCCGGTATTGCCACGCTCGCCGCCACTTGCCGCCCGTTATCCTGACGGTGCGGGATCCACCCGAACTGATGCCAGAAACCATCGCGCCCGCCCCGGCCACCCCCGGGGAAAGCTATTACCCGCAGCTCGACGGCCTGAGGGCCCTGGCCGTCACGGCGGTCTTCATCGGGCACTTGATTCCCCTGGCCCGACTGCAGCAGATCGTCGGCTGGGGTGACATGGGCGTGGTGCTCTTCTTCTGCCTGAGCGGGTTTCTGATCACGGGTATATTGCTGCGGATCGAGCGGGCGGGTGAACGTGACGGATTCGGGGCGATCCGGTCCTTTTATATCCGCCGGGCCCTGCGGATATTTCCCATCTATTACCTGACCATCGCGATAGCCGTGCTCGTCGCCTATGAGCCGGTCACCAGTCATCTCCTGCGCCTGGCCACCTATACGCTCAACGTGCCCGGTTTGCCGCCGACCAACAACCTCGGCGCGGTCTCGCACTTCTGGTCGCTCAGCGTGGAGGAGCAGTTCTACCTGTTCTGGCCGGTGATGGTCGTGTTCGTGCCCCGGCCGCGGTTGCGCTCCGTCATCCTGCTCCTGGTTTTCCTCTCGCTCACCTACAAGCTCACGCTCGCGGTGGTCGGTGCGCCCTACAAGCTCGTCTTCGCCAGCCTGTGGGGCTGCCTGGATTCACTCGGGCTGGGCGCGTGGCTCGCCCTCACCTGGCATGAATCCGGCCGCCGGGCCGGGGGCATGGACCGCTTCGTCACGGCCGGCCGGTTCTTTGGGATACTTTGGGTGCTTCTCACGACGGTGCGGTTGGTCCTGAACCTTGACGCCAACTACCAGGGGTATCTCTGGTTCGGGGTTGTGTACTTTGCGGTGGCGGCGGCGGCCTTCACCGGGTTGATCGCCTTTGCCGTTGGCGGGACGCAGGGCCCGGTGGGGCGATTTCTCGGCCACCCGCTCATGGTGCGCATCGGGCGGATCAGCTATGGCCTCTATGTCTACCACTTCTTCATGCGGTATATCCTGCTCTGGCTGGTCAGCCGCCAGTATATCCATCTGACCTCACAATGGCAGTACGGCGGCCTCAGCGTGGGTCTCAGTGTCCTGACTGCGGTCCTGTCCTGGCGCTTCATCGAGCGGCCGATTTTGGGGCTGAAGCGATATTTTCCGGTCGGGATCACACCTTAGCCGCCGCCGCATCGGTGCTGGCCCCAACGACAAGGGCCAAATGGCCCTGATTACAGTAGCAGTAGAATACAGGGTTATATCCTTGGGTGTTATCGTTTCCAATTTGCGGTAAACTCCCGGGGTTGGCTTTAGTAGGCCGCGCTTTGTCCGAGCATACCCTTTGTGATCAGTTACCCGCTTTCCTCGCTTCGCCTTTCCACGGCTTTTCTGCTCCGGTCCGTTCCGTGGCTGGTTTTTGGGTGCGCCCTCCTGCCGGCCATTCAGGCCGCGCCGGTGCTGCATCAGATCAGTTCGACTGTATATCAGACCGAGCATTGTCTCTTTATCATCGATCCCACGGTGACATGGGCTTCGCCGGCGACCGCGTACAATGATATCTACGGCAACGCGCCAACGTTCCCCCGGCTGAGCGGCTATTTTGACACCCTGTTGGCCAACTGCCCGGGAAACTATTTCTCGATTTGCTACATCGCGAACACCGGCGACTCGCATGTGCCGAACTACATCGACCGGACGTTCAAGGCGAATGGCATCAATGAGTCCTGGAATACGGGGACGCCCTTCACCTTTGCGACCGTCGACTTCTGCCGCTACAACCTGCCGGGCGGCAACGTCACGGCGCCGGTCCTCGCGGTCTATGATCACGAACTCGGCCACGCCTGGGGCGCCCGGGCTTTCTACACCCTGACCCCTCCGACGCTCAGCGACGGTCACTGGCTGTACAACTCCACGGTCGATTGCCAGATGGGCGCATCCTATTCACCGGATGGCGGCGTTACGGTCGACAAGCTCTACGGCGATCCCGTCAACGGCTTTCGTTACCGCAAGGTCGACAACACGCGCGTGAATGATTTCGAGGTCTTCTCCGAGCAGTCCCTTTATCTGCTCGGGGTGCGCGAGACCTGGCCGACCGCCTACGTGCTCAACAACGTGGTCTTCAACCCCGACCTGAGCGCCGGCTATTCTACCTACGACACGTTCGATCAGGCCGGCATAGTGGTTGCGCATGGTCCACGTTCACCGGACTACACGACTTCACAAAAACACTTCAAGATCGGGTTCGTCTACATCGCCCCCGATCTGGCCGAGGTGAACACCGTCTACGCCAATGTCGAGAAGTCCGCCGACGCGTTCTGCAACGGCGAGGTTATCGACACCGTTGCCTATCGCTCGCAGACGCCGTTTCTGGTCGATACCAAGTACCGGGCGAGCGTGGACGGCCTGCTGGTGGATCTCGATGGCAATACTACGCCGACGCTGACCGTCACCGACACCTATGTTACGTCCACCGACGGCACTGCGGTCGTGAATTTCACGGCGGCGGATCCCGACGGCCCCGCGCCGATCGTCTCGGTGGTGCCGGCGTCTAATAGCTGCACGGTCTCGGGCAGCACGGTGCAGGTCGCCGGACTGCCCGACGGTGTTCACTTCTTCGCATTGAAGGCCGTTGATGCCGGAGGCAAGAAGGTGTTCGGACATTTCACGGTCGAGGTTCATCGGCCGATCACCTCCACAGTAATCAGCAGCCAGCCGGTCCCGCAGACCGTGATCGCGGGCAATCCGGTCAGTTTCAGTGTCGCGGCATCGGGCGGCCCGGCGTCGTTCACTTACCAGTGGTACCGGAAAGCGGCGCGCACGAGCACTTGGAACAGCCTGACGGATGGCGGGGCCTACAGTGGATCAACCACTGCGACCCTGACGATCGCCTCGGGCACCGATCAGGATGGTGACGAGTTTTTGTGCATGGCCAGCAACAGCACCGGCACGGCGACCAGCAATGCGGCCGGCCTGGTTGTGAACGAAACATTGCCGACGCTGACCACCCAGCCAGCCAATGCGACGGCCGCTTCCGGCAACTCGGTGCCGTTCTCCGTGGTGCCGGTCGGGGTCCCCGCGACTTTCGGTTATTACCATTACCAGTGGCAGCTCTCGACCGATGGCGGTTCGAACTGGAGCAACCTGAGTAACGGCGCGCCATACAGCGGCTGCACTACCGCCGCCTTCCGGGTCGTGTCGAACATTAGCATGACCGGGAATCAGTTCCGTTGTCTCGTGACCAACACCGCGGGCACGGTCACAAGCAACGCCGCCTCACTCACGGTCGGGCTCGTGCCGGTGGTCACCACACAGCCGGTGCCAGCCACGGCCACGGCGGGGCAGGGGGCGTCGTTCACGGTCGTCGTCAGCGGCACCGGGCCGCTCACCTACCTGTGGTCGCTCTACAGCACGCCGGTGCCCGGCGGCACCGGGCCTACGCTGACCCTGACGAACGTCCAGGCCTCCGACGTCGGCGCCTACTCGGTGTACGTCACCAACGCCTACGGGAGCACGCGCAGCAATGTCGGCACGCTGACGGTCACACCCGCTGCTCCGACGTTCACGACTCAGCCCCAGACGACCACCATCGAGACCGGGCAGGCAGTGTCCTTCACCGCCACCACCTCAGGCACGAGTCCATTCACCTACCAATGGAAGAAAAACGGCGTGACGATCGCCGGCGCGACCGGCGCGACGTATTCCATCGCGCATGTGACACTCACTGATGCCGGTACCTACACCGTGGTGGTCACCAATTCCGTCGGCCACACCACCAGCAGCGGCGCTGTGCTCACGGTTACTGCGATCCCCGCCGATGACTTCAACAACGACAATCAATCGGACATCGTCTGGCAAAACACGACAAGCGGCGACCGGGGCTTCTGGCTGATGAACGGAACGGCGTACGCCGGTTGGGTGGATATCGGCGCGGTGACGACAGACTGGCGAATCGCCGCGACGGCCGACTTCAACGGTGACGGGCAGCCTGATCTCCTGTGGGAGAACACCACCACCGGTGACCGGGGATTCTGGCTGATGAACGGGACAACGTTCGCCAGCTGGGTGGACCTGGGCTATGTCTCAACTGTCTGGCGGATCGCCGGCGCGGCGGATTTCAATGGCGACGGTAAGGCCGATATCCTGTGGGAAAACACCAGCACCGGTGATCGGGGCTTTTGGTTGATGAACGGAACGGCATTTGCGAGTTGGGTCGACATCGGGGCGGTCACGACCGACTGGCGGATTGCAGCCGTGGGTGACTTCAACGGGGATGGAAAGGCAGACGTTGTCTGGGAAAACACCACGACGGGCGACCGGGGATTCTGGCTGATGAACGGCACCAATTTCTCGAGCTGGGTGGATGTTGGTGTCGTATCAACCAACTGGCGGATCGCAGCGGTGGGCGACTACAACGGCGACGGGAAAACCGACATCCTGTGGGAGAACACAACGAGCGGCGACCGGGGCTTCTGGTTGATGAACGGGACAGCCTTCGCGAGCTGGCAGTCGATCGGAATCATCTCCACCGACTGGCGCATCGCGCCGTAGGCCTGAGCAGGGCTATTGGGGCAACCGCCCCTACCGATAATGTCTCAGCACAGCACGGGACTGGTAGTCCCGTCTCCAAAAGCGCAACCTCCGAAAATCAACGATGATCAGCGCAGATTAGCGGTTAAATCCGGCTGGGATTCATACGAACAATGGCGCAGGCGCGGAGGCCTGTCGCTACTTGTTGCTCAGCGCAGCGAGGTCCGCGTCCACCATCAGCTCGGCGAGGGCCTTCATCCGGGTCTTGGGCTCCCAGCCGAGGTGCTGCTTGGCTTTCGCGTAGTCGCCGATCAACAGGTCGACCTCGGCGGGGCGCAGGAAACGGTTGTCGAACTTCACGTACTGGTGCCAGTCCAGGTTGAGCCGGCCAAAGGCGGCGTCGAGAAAGGCGCCAATCGTGTGCGTCTCGTTCGTGGCGAGGACATAGTCGTCGGGCTTTTCCTGCTGCAGCATCAGCCACATGCCCTCGACGTATTCCTTGGCATAACCCCAGTCGCGTTTCGAATCGAGGTTGCCGAGCACCAACTCCTTTTGCAGGCCCAGCTTGATCCGGGCAGCCGCGAGGGAAATCTTCCGAGTGACGAAGCTCTCGCCGCGGCGGGGTGACTCGTGGTTGAAGAGAATGCCGCTGCAGGCGAAAAGATTGTAGGACTCGCGGTAGTTGATCGTCAGCCAGTGGGCGAAGACCTTGGCGCAGCCGTAGGGGGAGCGGGGATAGAGCGACGTGGTCTCGCGCTGCGGCACTTCCTGGACCTTGCCGAACATCTCGGAGGAGGAGGCCTGGTAATAGCGGACCTTCTTGCCAATGCCGGACTCGATGATCGCCTCGAGGATGCGGGCGGCGCCGACGCCGGTGATGTCGGCGGTGTACTCGGGAATATCGAAGCTAACCCGCACATGGCTCTGGGCCGCGAGATTGTAGATTTCATCCGGCTGCAGCGAGTAGAGGAGCTTCACCAGCGAAACACTGTCGGCGAGATCGCCGTAATGGAGGAAGAGGCGTTGGTTCGGGCCGTGTTCGTAGGCCGCTAGATGGTCGATGCGGCCCCGGTTCATCGTGCTCGCGCGGCGGACCAAGCCGTGAACTTCATAGCCCTTTTCGAGGAGCAGTTCGGTGAGATAGGATCCGTCCTGGCCGGTGATGCCGGTGATGAAGGCTTTTTTCATGTGCTATAGACTGGAAAGTCGTGGTGAAGGTTGCCGCAAACTTACGAAAGGCGTGGGAGTGGGAACGAACTCTGAATGCCCACGGAAGGTTCTATGAAAGCTTTTGCAGTTCGGATTCCACGAGCCGGGCGATCATGTCCTTGAACGGCACGGTGTTTTCCCAGCCGAGTACCGCGCGGGCCTTGGCCGGATTGCCGCAAGGGGCCACGGGTTCGTTGCTGTTGACCAGGGCCTGGTCGAACTTGACGTAATCGCGCCAGTTGAGGCCCACGCCTTGGAAGGCAAAGTCCACCAGTTCCTCGACGCTGTGCAGTTGGCCGGTCGCGAGGACGAAGTCGTCGACGTTTTTCTCCTGCAGCATCAGCCACATGCCGCGCACGTAGTCCGGCGCCCAGCCCCAGTCGCGCCGTCCGGTCAGGCTCCCCAGCACGAGCTGCTGCTGCAGGCCCTTTTTAATCCGGGCGGCGGCCCGGGCGATCTTGATGGTTACAAACCCGCTGCTGCGACGCGGGGATTCGTGGTTGTAGAGGATGGCCGAGCAGGTCGGGAGTTGGTACGCGATGCGGTAGATGCGCGCCATGTGCTCGGAAAAGGCCTTGGCGGCGCCATAGGGCGTCGTGGGATTGAGGGGCGTCGACTCGTCCTGCGGTGAATGCGGCGGGGAGCCGAAGACTTCGCTGCTCGAGGCGTAGAGAAACTTGGTCGGCTCGGGCAGGTCGCGCAGGATCTCCAGCAGGCGCAGGGTCGCCATGCCGATGCTGTCGACGGTGCTTTCGGGCAGCTCGAGGCTGAGGCGTGGGCTGGATTGGCCGGCGAGGTGATAGAATTCGTTGGGCTTGGCCTTGCTGATGATGCGGCGCAGGTGCGTGGCATCCTCGAAGGCCCCGTTGTGCAGGAACAGGCGCTTGTTCAGCAGCGTGGCGTCGGCGACGAGGTGCCGGATATTGCTCGCGGGCAGTGCATCCGGGCGGTGGACCAGACCATGCACCTCGTAGCCCTTTTCCAGCAGGAGCTCGGTCAGGTAGGAGCCGTCCTGTCCGGTGATGCCGGTGATGAATGCGCGAGGCGTGGCCATGGTGTGAATCGGGCCCTAGTTGGAAGGTGGAACGCTTTTAGCTCAAGAGCTTTGTTCGGGGGAGCGAGGAGAAGGGGGGAGGGAGAAGGGAGTAGGGACCAACTTTCGCTAAGCCTTCAACCTCCACCGGGCTTATGGTTGGCAGGTCGGCGCGGCAAGCGGGAGGGGGGAGGTGGGAAGAAGGGGGAAGGGAGAAAGGAGAAGGAAGAATTCGGAGGAAACGGCTTTCCGTGTATACCGTGGGCAAAATTCTGATTCAGAAGATTCCTGGCTATCGTCCTCCATTTTCCTTTCTGCCTTCTCCCTGACCCCTTCTCCCTTAAGCGGTGTAGCCTAATCCGGAATCCTCCATTGGCGCCAATTAGCGTCCATTAGCGGTTAAGAAAATCAGCCGAGCTTGCCCAAGGCGAAGTCGACCAGTTTTTGCACGGAGGCGGCGGGGGCTTCCGTGGCGGTGGACAGGACCAGGTCCGGGTTGAGCGGCCGCTCAAATGAAGAGCCCATGCCGGTCATCTGGGGGATCTGGCCGGCCTGGGCCCGGGCATACAGGCCTTTCACGTCGCGTTGCCGGCAGACCTCCAGCGGTGAATCCGCGTGGATGAGCGAGAGATGCTCCGGGCCGAGGATTTCCCGGACCAATTGGCGGTTGGCTTCCAGCGGGGTGATGAAGGAGGCGACGACACAGAGTCCGGACGCGGTGCCGAGCTGTGCGACCATGGCGGCCCGGCGGAGATTCTCCCGCCGGTCACCGTCGGTAAAACCCAGGCCGGTGCACAGGCCGTTGCGCAGGGCGTCGCCGTCGAGGGCCAGCACCGGAATATTCCGGCCGCGCAAGTCCTCGATCAGCGCGGTGGCGAGGGTGGACTTACCGGCACCGGAAAGACCGAAGATCCAGAAGACGTGACCGGGGGTGGGAGGCATGGGGGAACGGGGAGAAGGGAGAAGGGTGAAGGGAGAAGGGTGAAGGGAGAAGGGAGGAGGAGAATGGAGGCGGGATTATGAGGTGAGAAGGCGTGGGGCTTGAGGCGTGAGGGAGGAGGCGGAAAAACTCAGGAAAGCGGGAAAGATGAAATTGGGAAACAGCGGGCCCGCGTTCGTGCTAAGCTATTGTAGTCACTGAGCCTTCAGCCGTCGCCGGGCCTATGGCTGACATGATGGTGTTCCTGTCGGCTCGGCAAGCGGTGGATGATTGAAAGTCAGTGGTCACTAGTCCTGTAGTCAGTAGTCCGTTTTCCGTTTTCCAGTCTCCTTTCTCCTTACCCCATTCTCCCTCCTCCTCAGAGCACATCCGCAAAAGCCGGCTTCATCCGGCGGAAGGCGAGGTGGCCCAGCCAGCAGGCGGCCAGGCCCGTGGCGTAGAGGTAGGCCAGGTGCTTGTAGTTGACGGGCTGGCCCCAGAGCGCGGTGTTGCGCGCGAGCTCGATGGCCAGCAGGACGGGATTGAAGCGCAGGAAGATCCAGACCGGGTGGATGATCTTGGAGGCGGGGAAAAACACGGCGCTCGAATACATCAGGGCCATGGTGAGGAATTGCATGCCCTGGCCGAGGTCGCGGAAAAAGACCCCGATGGCGGAGAAAAACCAAGCGATCCCCATGCACAGCAAAATCAGCGGGGCGATGATCACCGGGAGCCAGAGCAACTCGATGGTCAGGGGCCGGTCGACAAACAGCACCAGGCTGAGCAGGGCCAGGCCCAGGCTGATCATGAGGTGGAAGACCGCCCCGCCGACGCTGGAGGCCGGCAGGATTTCCAGGGGAAACACGACCTTCTTGACGAAGTTGGGATTCGACACAATCAGGCCCGGCGAAACGCCCATGACCTCGGCCACAAATTGAAAGAGAGTCAGGCCGAAGAAGATGCCGAGCGCATAGTCGGCCCGGGTCTCGTGGGGCACCACCCCGAAGCTGCCGCCGAAGATATAGCCGAAAACCAGCACGTAGAGGCTCAGCATCAGCAGCGGGCTGAGCACCGACCAGATCAGACCGAGATGGCTGCCCTTGTGGCGCAGTTCCACGTTGCGCAGGGTGAACTGCCACAGCAGCTCGCGATGGGTCCAGAGGTCGGCGCTAAATGGGAGGAGGCGGCGGAGCATGGATTGGAGAGGAAGGAGAAGGGAGAAGGGAGAAGGGGGAAGGGAAGGATGGGAAAGCTGAAAGCGGGAAATTGGGAACGGTGAAAACCGGATAGGTGGGTAGATGAACTGGTGGGCTTTCAACGTTCAACCTTCAACTTTCAACGGGCGTTCGCCCGAAGGCAGGGGGACTGGGGAGAAGGCAGAATGGAGAAGGGAGAAGGGAGGCGGGAGAGGCCGGTCATTTGGTCATTAATCCTTCGCGACTCTTCGCGTTCTTCGCGGTTCAAAATTCCGGGTTCGATCCGTTCGCTCGTCAGGCACCACATTGGCGCCCGGCTCCAATGCGGCTCCGGACTGAACCAGAAGGTTGCCCACGGAATACACGGAGGACACGGAAGAGATTTCGTAGATGGTGGCCGTTGCCCCTTGTCGGGCCTTTGTCTTGGCGAAGGCTGATCAAGGGCGTTTTGGCATCAGCAGGTCGGTTGGGGCAACCACCCCTGGCGATTTTGCGTCGGGACGCCGGGCGACGCTGCAAGCGGCGCATCCTTAAAGTCCGCGCGTGGTAATCGAATGCATAAGACAATTCTCCGAGGCAAATACCCCATCGGCTGCGGGAGAAAGTTGGGAATTTCCTGATTGCCAAGGCACAAGCTTTGCGACGGCCTGTCCAGACCACTACCCATGAAAGAATTGAGGATTATTTTGGCGCTGCCATTTTTAGCAATCAGCCTCTGGGCCACGGAACCGGCGGCCAGCACCTTGGTTTTGCCCGAGCAGCTTTTCCCCAAGCTGGACGAAATCATCAAGGCCTCGGTCCAGCAATCCCCGCGCATGATCAGCCGGGCGTTGGATCTTGAAATCGCGGAGAATGTGCGACTACAAGCGCGGTCGAATTTACTGCCCAACGTCAACGCCACCTACGGCTACAATAAATCGAACGACGACAGCAAGTATCTCTACGGTCCGGGCAACCCCAACAATTCGAGCAATTCATACACCGTCACCAAGACGCCCTACTCGCTGATCCTTTCCCAGCCGTTATTTTACTGGGGTGAAAAACGTAACAACTACAAGGTGGGGCAAATCCAAGAGACAATCTCGAAGGGCCAGTACAGGGAGGGCTACCGGTTGCTCGTCCAGGAGATCCGGGCCAGCTATCTTCACTTGATCGTGCAAAAACTCGCGGTGAGACGTAACCGCTACTTCCTGGAATACACCAACACACGGCTGAAGGAGCAGGAGGACAGGTTTGCCAAGAATTTCATCTCGGGCACCGAGATTGCCTCGGCCCGCCTGAATGCCGAGCAGGCCCAGATCGCCCAGGAGCACACGGAATTCGATTTCGAGACAGCCAAGCAGTCCTTTGCCCGTCTGACCGGCCTGGCCTCGATTGCCGATGAATCGATCCCGGACTCCATCCCCACGATCACCTATGCCCCCGAGCCGATTGCCCAGCTGCTTGCCGGTTACCTGGCCCAGAAGGACCCGCCCACCAGCGAGGCTTTCACTCTGCGCCACCAAATCGAAATCGACAGACTGAACCTGGCGACGACCAAGACCGGGCTGCGGCCCAAGATTAGCGCGGTCATGGGCCTGGCCCAGGACGAGCAGAATAACTTTTACGGCACCGGGGTGAAGTATTCGGTCACTTCAAAGTATGCGGGGTTGTCCATGAATTGGAATATTTTCGACGGCCTGTCGTCGCAATCTGCGGTGCGAATCTCCCTGGCCACCCATCGGAAACTGGAGATGGATTACCGGCAGATGACCGAGCGCCTGGCAAGTGACGCCCAGACCCTGGTCAAGCAGCTTTATTTCTCGGCGCGCAACATGAACCTCTACGACCGGTTCTCCTCGTCCAGTGAGGCCAATCTCAAGCAGGTGAAGGAAGATTTCGATCGCGGCGTACGGTCCGAGTCGGAAGTCGGGCTGGCCCAGCTCAACTTGTACGACACCCAATTGAGCGCCGGGACGTCCCGGAAAGACTTTCTGCTGATGACCGGTGATTTCCTCGGCATGTTGGTGGAAGATCCGGCCCTGGTGAACATCTCAAACAAATGAGCACGTCCAAGCCTTCCTCCCCGAATTGGGTGATCCGGTTGGTCATCGTGGCCGTCGTCCTCGCGGCGATCGGCTACGGTGTAGCCTACATCCTGCGTCCGGTGGCCCAGGTCATGGCCGCCACCAAGGGCAAATCGGTGCGCTTTGTCCCCGGCACGATCGAGGTGAAGGCCGAGTTCGGCATCGAGCTCAAGAGCGAGGTCAGCGGCCGCGTCATTGCCAGCGAACTCGAGATCGGCAAGCGGTTCGCGAAAAATGATTTTCTCGTGCAGATCGATACGGCCGACGTCGAGCTGGACATCGAGCGCATCAAGAATGAAATCGTCGCGGCCAAGAAGAAGGTCGAGCTGGGGTCCATCCTCCGGCCCGAGGTCCTGAATTCACGGGACACGCTCGACAACCTGGAACGCCAGACGAAGGCCGGGGCCTACCCGGCCGCCGAATTTGAAAAGGCCAAGCGCCTGCACGAACAGCTGCAGCAGAAAATGACGCTGGACGAGGTGAACCTCAAGCTCCTCCTCGACAACTGGGAGAACAGCCTGCACGCGAAGGAGCGCGAGAAGTCGAAGATGACCATCGTGGCCCCGTCGGACGGCCAGGTCACCGAGGTCGTGGCCCGCGTCGGCGATCTCATCGCGAGCAATTCCCCCATCGCCAGCATCATCGCCATCAACCGGACGGTTGAGGCCAAGATCACCGAGGAGAATTTCGCCGCCATCAAGCTGGGCCAGAAGGCGACCGTGAGGTTCCTGACCTTCGGCGCCGACCAGTACAATGCCGTGATCTCGAAGATCCTGCCGTCGGCCGACCCGGCCACGCAGCGCTACACCGTGTTTCTTGATATCAGCCTGCCCGAAGGCCGGACGCTGCTGCCGGGTCTCACGGGCGAGGTGAGCATCATCATCGCCGAGCGCGACAACGCGGTGATCATCCCGCGCCGCGCGCTGGTCGGCGAATACGTTTATGTCGTGACCGGTGGCAAATTGGAATTGCGCAAGGTGGTGAAGGGCTACGACAGCCTCAACCAGGTGGAGATCCTGACCGGCGTACAGGAAGGCGATGAGGTGGTCGTCGAGCAGCAGGACCGTTTGCGCGAAGGCGAGCGGGTGCGCACCCAGGTGCTGACGAACTAGGCTCGGCCCAGAGCGGGAGAAGGGAGAAGGGAGAAAGGGGAAGGGAGAAGGGACTGCAAAAATTATCACAGACCATTGAAACAACACTACTGACCACGGCGGTCCATCCACCGCTGACTTCCTCCCACTGGCCTCACGCTTTAAGCCGTCTTCCTCCCTTCTCCTTTGTCCCTTCTGCCTTCTCCTATTTTCCCTTGTCCAACAATCTTCGCATCGCCCTCCGTTTCCTGACGGCTCGCAAGCGTTCCATGCTGATGAGCCTGGCGGGCATCATCTTTGGCATCGGCTTCTTCATCGTCACCCAGGCGCAGACGAGCGGCTTCGAGCAGTTCTTCATCCGGACCATCCTCGGCACCAACGGGGCCATCCGGATCGAGGACAAGTTTCAGGACACCATTTTCGCCATGGCCGCCGCCGGCCACAATGCCGATGCGAGCAAGTTTGAGGTCGCGGCCGACCGTTCCGCCCGCAAGTACATCGAGGGGGTGGAGGACCCCGAGCGCATCACCGACGCCCTGCACAAGTTCCGCAATGTTTCCGGGGTTTCCACCGTGGTGGAAGGCTCGGTGATAGCGGACAGCTCCTTCAAGAACGACTCCGCGAAGGTCTATGGCATCAACCTGGCGGACCACCTCGCGGTGTCCGACCTTGCCGCGCAGATCGTGCGTGGCGCCGGCAGCCTCGAGGACTTCCGCTCCTCGCCGCAGGGCTTGCTGATCGGCCGGGTGCTGGCCGACCGCCTGCAACTGGGGCCGGGGGACTCGGTTCTCCTGCAGGCCGGCACCGAGCAGCGACGCTACCGGGTATCAGCCCTCTATGAAACCGGCGTTAGCGACATCGACCGCGTGCGCATCTTCATGCACCTCGGCGAGGCGCGTTCCCTGCTGAAGAAGACTTCCGGGGCTTCATTTATCCAGGTGGCGCTATTTGATCGAGATCGCGCGCCAATGGACGCCCTCCAGATGGAAAGTGTGCTGCGCCACGGCGCGAAGAGCTGGCAGGAGCGCGAGAAAAGCTGGCTGGAGGCCTTTCGGGCCCTGCAGATCTCCGCCGCCATCACGGTTTCGACCATCATCCTGATTTCCGGCCTGGGTATGTTCAACACGCTCGCGATGATCGTCATCGAGAAGACCAAGGAGATCGCGATCCTGCGCTCCATGGGCTACACCCGCAGCGACATCGCGCGGATTTTTATCTGGCTGGGCGCCATCGTCCTGTTCTTTGGCACCATTGGCGGCTGGGCCTTGGGCGCGGGCGTGACCTACGGCGTTTCCATGGTGAAACTCCCGATCCGTGGCATCTTCCGCACTGACACTTTCCAAGTCTACTGGTCGATCTGGCATTATGTGGTCGCGACCATCAGCGCAGCGGTGGTCGTCATGACGGCTGCCATCATTCCCGCCCGCCGCGCCGCCCGCCTCGAGCCGGGTGACATCATCCGTGGCACGTCGCAATAAGCACCATGGCGACCAATACTAATTCCATCGTTTTGAGGTGCGAAAATCTTCACCGCTACCTCGGTGAAGGAGAAGGCCGAGTGCATGTCCTCCGGGGCGTGTCCTTTGAAGCGAGACGCGGCCAGGTGACCGCCATCGTGGGCCCTTCCGGCTGCGGCAAGAGCACGCTGCTCTACCTGCTGGGATTGCTCGATCAGCCGAATGACGGGTCGATCTGGATCAGTGAGCAGCTGATGTCGAACAGCAGCGACCTCGACCGGACCGCGGCGCGATGCGAGCACATCGGGTTCGTCTTCCAGTTTCACTTCCTGATGCAGGAGTTCTCGGCGCTCGACAATGTCATGATGCCGATGCGCAAGCTGGGCCGGCTGGATGAGGGCCAGATGGCGGACCGCGCCCGGATGCTGCTGGGCGAGGTTGGGCTGGGCGACAAGACCCACCGGCTGGCGACCCAACTTTCGGGCGGCGAGCAGCAGCGCGTGGCTGTCGCCCGGGCGCTGGCCAACCAGCCGTCCATCATTCTGGCCGACGAGCCCACGGGCAACCTGGACGTCAAGAATTCCGCCCTAGTTTTCGATCTTTTGACCAAGCTGGCCAAGGAAAATGGCCAGGCGGTGGTGCTGGTGACGCACAATCCGGACATCGCCGAGCGCTGCGACGAGACGAAGCCGATGCGGGATGGCGAGTTTGTCCGGAAGTAACGGCAGGTTTACTGGCCCCGGCTGCGACTGACCGTTCGGGAACCTGACGCCCTAGGGTTGTCGCCCTAGTTTGATGAACGCATTTTAATAGCGGTAACCGTTACAATTGCGTGACGTCTTGGCTTCAACTCTGCTACCTTTCAACCGCTGTTCACGCCAGCTATGATTCTGAGCATTCACATTCCGAAAACCGGGGGAGTCAGCGTCCGCAACGTGCTCAAGGAGCACTACGGCGAGGGGTTCGTGCTTCACTACTGGCAGGTGACCGACGCCTTCGGGCAACCCCTGGCCGAGGTGCCGGCAACGGCGCAATGCGTTCACGGGCACTTTCAGACCGACCAGCTTACGGGGAAGTTCCCAAACGCCAAGTTGATCACCTGGGTGCGCGATCCCGTCGAGCGCGTGGTTTCCTCCTATTATCACCGGCTGCGGGCGCACGATTGGCAGCATCCGGTTTGCCAGGAATTGCACGCCAAGAAACTTTCCGTGGGCGAGTATGCGGCGCTGCCCGAGGTGCGCAACGAGATGAGCCATTTTTTCGGGAGCAAGCAGCCGGAAGACTTCCATTTCATCGGCCTCATGGAGGAATTCGACGTTTCCTTCGCTTGCATGACCAAGATTCTCGGCCTGCCGCCGGCCGCGGCCCGGCGCGACAACGTCAATCCCGAGAAAAAGTCGGCCAACTATGAACTCGACTGCTCGGTCCGTCGCGCGATCTTGCAGCTCAATGAGCAGGACGTGAACCTCTATGCCCGCTGCCGCGAGCACTGGAAGAACATGGTCGGCCGCCTGGGTTACTTGAAGG
This sequence comes from uncultured Verrucomicrobiota bacterium, assembly GCA_903898675.1. Taxonomy (GTDB): domain Bacteria; phylum Verrucomicrobiota; class Verrucomicrobiia; order Opitutales; family Opitutaceae; genus Lacunisphaera. Next base: position 102,061 of record CAIUGM010000040.1, on the reverse strand, counting down.
TGTTGTCCGCGGCCGGATTTATTTTGACCCAGATCGGGAGTAACGACGCCGACTACCTGTCGATGCTGGGGTAGGCAGACACACTCCAAGCGGGCAAAACGCCCCCGGCGGTGCATCAGGGTGTGACTGCGCCGGGAGGGCGGCGGCCGACCGGTCCCAAACTGAAGGATTATTTGGGGCGGTCCGGTGCATTAGGCCCCATGGAAAAACGTCAGCCTGTCCTAATAATGGCCGGCGCCGCACAAGGTTTTGAAATTTTGTTTTACATTGTGGGGATGGCTTCTTTGCTGTGGGGCGAATTTGAACCGTACACACACCGTGAGTTCGCATTGTTCGCGCAAATCATTCTTCGCCAAGCTGGGTGCCCTGGTTGCCGGGGTGTGGGTTGTGCCTGCGCTTTTCGCGAAAGCGACCGCCAGCGCGCCGGTTTTGGCGGCTTCACCGGTGAACGTTCGCCCTGAGCCTCGCGCCGTACCGCGAACTGAAGGCAGCTGCTGATCGGTCGATCAAGGCACCACGCGCACCTCACCACCGGCCACCATGTCGAAGATTTTCCCGAAATCAGCCAACGCTCTGCCGCTGCAGATCGTCATTTTCCTGTTTGTGCTGGGTGGCGTGGCGGCGGCGGGCATCACGTACTACGCCACCCCGGCCTACCTGCGCGTCGGCTACCAGCCGGTGCAGCCGGTGCCGTTTGACCACAGCCTCCATGCCGGTCAGCTCGGGATCGACTGCCGCTACTGTCACGCCTCCGTCGAGAAATCCGCCACGTCCAGCGTCCCGGCCGCCCAGACGTGCATGAACTGCCATAGTGTGATCAAGACCACGAGCCCGCTGCTCGAGGTGGTCCGCGAGAGCTACAAGACCGGCGATCCGGTGCCGTGGGTGAAGATCCACCAGGCCCCCGACTACGTGTATTTCAACCACTCGGTTCACGTGAACCGCGGCGTCAGCTGCGTCGAGTGCCACGGCAAGGTCAACGAGATGACGGCCGTCTATCACGCCAAGTCGCACAGCATGAGCTTCTGCCTGAATTGCCACCGCAATCCCGCCACGTTCATCCGCGACCCGCAGGATGTCTTCAATCTCGATTCCAAAACGCTCGCCGAGCAGGGCCGCCTCGCGGACGCCCAGAAGTTCGTCCATGACTGGAAGGTCAAACCGCCGCAAAGCTGCTCCGGCTGCCATCGCTGATGAAACGCAAATTTGATCATTCCGCCCCCGGGCAACGCGAGCTGACCGGACCGAAGTACTGGCGCAGCCTTGACGAGCTGGCCGAGACCCCGGGTTTCCGCGAGCACATCGCCCGGGAATTCCCCGAGGGTGCCTCCTCCATGGAGGGCGTCGATCGCCGGCAGTTCATGCGGCTCATGGCCGCTTCGTTCGCCCTGGGCGGACTCGGGCTGGCCGGCTGCCGCCGCCCGGAATCGAACATTCTGCCCTACGGCAAGTCCGTCGAGTACACGGTGCCGGGCCTGCCACTTTATTTCGCCACGGCGATGCCGCTGCGCAAGTCGGCGCTTCCGCTCCTGGCCGAGACCCATCAGGGTCGTCCGACCAAGATCGAGGGCAATCCCACGTATCTCCCGCATGGCGGCGCCAGCACGCTGCTGGCCCAGGCGTCGGTGCTCGATCTTTACGATCCCGAGCGCGCCACCGGTCACAGCAAGGGCGGCAACGCCCTGACCAATGCCCAGGTGAATGACATTCTGGCCGGCCTCAACAAGACCTATGCCGGCAGCGGCGAGGGGCTGGCGTTTCTCGCGGACGAATCCGCCTCGCCGACGCGGGCGCGCCTGGTCGCCAAGCTGAAGAAGGTTTTCCCGCGGGCGGTCTGGGCCGAATACGAGCCCGTGCAGGACGAGCCGCCGGTCGCGGCCGCCCAGGCGGCTTTCGGCAAAAACGTGAAGCCGCTCTACCGCTTCGCCAAGGCCGAGCGCATCGTCAGTCTCGACGCCGATTTCTTCCACGCCGAGGCCGGTTCGCTCTATTACGCCCGTGAATTCGCCAAGGGCCGCCGGGTGGTGAACCCGAAGGATCCGATGAACCGCCTCTATGTGGCGGAAAGCGGTTTTTCGCTCACCGGCAGCATGGCCGACCACCGCCTGCGCCTGGCCAGCAGCCACATCCTGGCGCTCACGGCCGCCCTGGCGAACAAGGTGCTCGCCACCGACGCCTATGCGGCCCTCGCGCAGGGTCTTGATTTCCCGAAGAAGGACCAATGGATCGAGGAGTGCGCCAAGGATCTCCTGGCACATCGCGGGACCAGCCTCGTGGTCGCTGGTCCGGATCAGCCCATGCCGGTCCATGTCCTGGCCTACGCGATCAACGCGAAGCTCGGCAACATCGGGCAGACGGTCGACTTTGTCGCGGTTGAGCCCTCCGGGGCGTCCACGATTTCAGCCCTCGCCACCGCCATCAAGGGTGGCGCGGTCAAGACCCTGATTTTGCTCGGCGGCAACCCGGTGTACAACGCGCCGGCGGACCTCGAATTCGGCAAGCTGCTGGGCTCGGTGGCCGAGGTCATCCGCTTCGGCTACTACAACGACGAAACTTCCGCGCTGGCCGGCACGCACATCGGCGCCACGCACTATTTGGAATCGTGGGGCGATGCCCGCACGGTTGATGGCACGATCGTCCCGGTTCAGCCGATGATCATGCCGCTCTTCAACGGCCTCACCGAGGTCGAACTCCTGGCCCGCGTGGCCGGGGAGGAGAGTGCCGACGCCTACACCCAGGTTTTTGCGACCATCGGCAAATTGGCCGGCGGCGATGGCCAGAAGGCCTTCGAGAAGTTCCTGCACGACGGCCTGCTCGAGGGTTCGGCCTACCCGGTTGTTTCCGTCGATTTTGCCGCGGAGCTGCCGGCCGCGGTGTTTGCCCCGGCTCCGGCCGCCGCGGCGCTGTCCGCCAGCAATCTGGAAGTGCGGTTCATCACCGATCACAAGATGGACGACGGGCGCTTTGCCAACAACGGCTGGCTGCAGGAGTGCCCCGACCCCATGACGAAGATTTCGTGGGACAATGCCATTCTGGTCAGCCCGGCGCTGGGCAAGGAACTCGGCATCGCGCCGGTGAGCACGAAAATCCTGGGTTTGATTTCGACGCCCCAGGTCGCCCGCAGGGAGGAAGCCGAGTTTGTCCAGGGCAAGGAGAACGCCTTTATCGGTGAAGTGACCGTGAACGGCCGCACGGTCCGCGGGCCGATGCACATCCAGCCGGGCCTGGCGAACTACACGATCGTCCTCCCGCTCGGCTACGGCCGCACCAAATCCGGGCACATCGGCACGGGCACGGGCTTCGACGCCTACGCCGTCCGCACGTCCGGCGCGATGGGTTTCGCCACCGGCGCCACCCTGCGCAAGACCGACGACCGCTTCAAGCTGGCGAACACCCAGGAGCACTGGTCGATGGAAGGCCGCGACATCATCCGCGAGGCCAACCTCACTGAATTCAACGAGACGCCGAAGTTTGTCGACACGATCGGCATGGAGTCGCACACGCCCGCCGTGCTCGGGGCCGACAAGGGCCGGCCGCTGGCTGAACTCGCCTCGGCGCCGCCGCGCGGCAATTCCCTCTACGAGACCCCGAAGTTCGACGGCATCCACCAGTGGGGCATGTCGATCGACCTCAACACCTGCATCGGCTGCAACGCCTGCATCATCGCCTGCCAGGCGGAGAACAACATCCCGATCGTCGGCAAGGACCAGGTCCTCCGCGGCCGTGAGATGCAGTGGATCCGCCTCGACCGCTACTACTCCGACGGCCTGGCCGACGCGGAGGCCTTCGGCGCCGAGGGCAACAAGATCCTCCCCGAGGATCCCCAGGTTTCGATGCAGCCCATGACCTGCCAGCACTGCGAGCTCGCCCCGTGCGAGACCGTGTGCCCCGTCAATGCCACCGTGCACGACGAGGAAGGCATCAACGTCATGGCCTACAACCGCTGCATCGGCACGCGGTATTGTGCGAACAACTGCCCGTACAAGGTCCGCCGGTTTAATTTCTTCGACTTCAACAAGCGCGCCACGGATGCCCTCTACATGGGACCGCTCGGCCACCAGAGCGAGATGCCCGAGCTGGTGAAGCTGGTGAAGAATCCCGATGTCACCGTGCGCATGCGCGGTGTCATGGAAAAGTGCACCTACTGCGTCCAGCGCGTGCAGCAGGGCAAGATCGCCCAGATCCGCAAGGCCGGCGCCAGCGGCGATGTCGAGGTGCCCGACGGCACGATCAAGACGGCCTGCCAGCAGGTCTGCCCGGTCGAGGCCATCGTCTTCGGCAACATCAAGCGGGCCGACAGCGCCGTCTCCAAGGCCAAGGCGCAGGACCGCAACTACGCCGTCCTCGGTTATTTGAACATTCGCCCGCGCACCACCTACCTCGGCAAGCTGCGCAACCCGAATCCGCTCATGCCCGATTACGCCGCCCTCCCGCTCAGCCGGGTCGAGTACAACAAGAAGAACCACCCGGCGCACGCCGCGGGCCATGAAGCCGCCGAACCCGGAGAGCACGCCTGATGTCCTCGCACTCTACTGACCAGGCCGCCCCGGCCATTCTGGCCGAAGTCCGGCCGGCTTCGATCCCGCGCCGCGAGCTGGTGGAGAACCACCGCGACTTCCATTGGATCACCGAGAAGATCTGCGGCATCGTCGAGGGCAAGACCCCGACTTGGTGGTGGTGGTGCTTTGGCGCCGCCGCTTTCGTGGCTTCGTTCACGGTCTCCGGCCTGATCTACCTCGTCTCCACCGGCGTCGGTGTGTGGGGTCACGCCAACCCGGTCAACTGGGCGTGGGACATCGTCAACTTCGTCTTCTGGATCGGTATCGGCCACGCCGGCACGCTCATCTCCGCCATCCTGTGCCTCCTGCGCCAGAAGTGGCGCACGTCGATCAACCGCCCGGCCGAGGCCATGACGATTTTTGCCGTCGTCTGCGCCGCCATCTTCCCGGTCTTCCACGTCGGCCGCATCTGGTTCGCCGTCATGCCTGGCTACCTGTTCCCGTTCCCCAACTCGAACGGTATCTGGCAGAATTTCCGCTCCCCGCTGGAGTGGGACGTCTTCGCCGTGTCGACGTACGGGACGGTTTCCGTGCTCTTCTGGTACATCGGCCTCATCCCCGACCTCGGCACGCTGCGCGACCGTTTCACGTCGACCGGCAACATCGTCAAGGCGCGCATCTACGGCTTCTTCGCCATGGGCTGGCGCGGTTCCAACCGCCAGTGGAGCAACTATGAGATGGCTTACCTCATTTTGGCCGGCATCGCGACGCCGCTCGTGCTCTCCGTGCACACCATCGTGTCGTTCGACTTCGCCGTCTCGCTGATCCCGGGCTGGCACACGACGATCTTCCCGCCGTACTTCGTGGCGGGCGCCATCTTCTCCGGTTTCGGCATGGTGCTCACCCTCATGCTGCCGCTCCGCGCCATCTACCGGCTCGAGGATGTCATCACGCAGTACCACATCGATTGCATGTGCAAGATCACCCTCGCGACCGGCACGATGGTGGGCTACGCGTACTCGATGGAGTTCTTCATCGCGTGGTATGGCGCGAATCCCTACGAGGGCTTCGCGTTCATCAACCGCGCGTTCGGCCACTACGCCTGGGCCTACTGGATCATGATCACCTGCAATGTGATCACCCCGCAGTTCTTCTGGTTCAAGTCGGTCCGCGAGAACACGACCCTCGTCTGGATCCTCTGCATCTTCGTCAACGTCGGCATGTGGTTCGAGCGCTTCGTGATCATCGTCACCTCGCTCGCCCGCGACTTCCTGCCGTCGAGCTGGGGCTACTATTCGCCGTCCATCGTCGAGATCTTCACGTTCTTCGGCACGTTCGGCGTGTTCTCGTTCCTCTTCCTGCTCTTCATCCGTTTCCTCCCCATCATGCCGATGTCGGAGATCAAGATGGTCATCCCCGCCGCCGATCCGCACGGCGCCGACCACCACTAAAGGAGGCCGACCATGAAAAAGAACTACGGAATCGTCGCCGCCTTCGACACCACCCCGGCCCTCTATCACGCCTGCGAGCAGGTGCGGGATGCCGGGTATTCGCAGTGGGATGCCCTCACGCCCTTCCCGATCCACGGGCTCGACTTCGCCATGGGCGTCCGCCGCTCCAAGGTGCCGCGTTTCTCGCTCGCCGGCGGCATCACGGGTTTCTGCACCGGCATGTCCCTCATCTGGTGGGCCAACGCCTACGAGTACCCGCTGGTCGTGGGTGGCAAGCCGTACTTCAGCCCGATGTTCGCCTTCCCGATCTCCTACGAGCTGACGATTCTCTTCACGGCCTTCGCGACGATCGGGGGCATGTTCCTCCTGAACAAGCTGCCGATGCACTACCACCCGGTGCTCAAGGCCCCGCAGTTCGTCCGCGCCATGGATGACCGCTTCTACATTGTGATCGAGGCCAACGACCCGAAATTCAACCCGGCCCAGACCCGCGCCCTGCTCGAGCAGGCTGGCGGCAAGGATATCGCCGAAATCGACGAATAAGATGCGTTACGCCTACTACACGCTCGCCTTCCTCGTCGTGCTCCTGGTGTCCGTCATGGGCTTCCGCGGCATGAAGTCGTCGCGTCCCCCGATCGAGGTCTTCCCGGACATGGACCACCAGGCCAAGTACAAGCCGCAGGCCGAGTCCAAGTTCTTCGCGGACGGCCGCGCCGACCGGCCGATTCCGGCCGGCACCGTGCCTTACGGCCGCGGTCGCGGCGTCGAGCTCGAGCCGGGCCACGGCTTCGACTCCACCACCGGTGCCTTCGCCGACCCGGCCTACCTCCGCGGCGATGATTTCCGCTATGCCGGCAAGAAGGCCGACGGCACGTTTGCCCGGGGTTTTCCGGTTGAGGTCACCGAGACGCTGGTCCGCCGCGGCCGCAACCGCTACATGATCTACTGCTATCCCTGCCACGGCGCCTTGGGCGACGGCAACGGGATCACCAAGTCCTACGGCATGCTCGCGACGCCTTCGTACCACGACGACCGGATCCGCCAGATGGCCGAGGGTGAGATCTTCAACACCATCACGCACGGCAAGAACACGATGTTTTCCTACGCGGACAAACTTTCCCCTGACGACCGCTGGGCGGTCGTGGCCTACGTGCGCGCTTTGCAGCGCGCCCACAACGCCAGCATCGACGATGTGCCGCTCGCGGAACGGGGAGGGCTGAAGTAACATGAGCGCGCCCGCTTCCTCCTCGACCGCCCCCGGGTCCACCGCGGCCCTGGCCGGCAAGTTTCTCATCGCCGGCATCGCCGGCCTGGTGCTCACCGCCCTCGGTTTCCTCCTGACGAACAACCATCAGGGCGTGGCGCTTTCGTATCTGGTCGGCATATCCTACTGGACCGCCGTTTCGATCGGCATGCTGCTGCTCGTGATGATCCACCACATCGTCGACGCCGGCTGGTCCACGGTCATCCGCCGCCAGTTTGAACACGGCACCTCGGCCTTCCTCTGGCTCGCCGTGCTTTTCCTGCCGCTTCTCATCTCGGCCTGGGTGAAACCCGGCCTCGTCTGGCCCTGGATGGACTTGTCCCATGAAATCCACGGCGGTCACACCGTCGGGACCGACATCCTTTACCAGAAGAAGGCGAGCTTCCTGAATGTGCGGATGTTCACCGGCATGACGGTTGGCTTCTTCATCGTCTGGGTCTGGCTTTCCTCCCGTCTGCGCAAGGCCTCCTTCGCGCAGGACTCCGACGGTGAAGTGAAGTGGACCTTCATGAACCGCAAGACGGCGGCCTTCGGTATCCCGCTCACCGCCCTGGCGCTCAGCTTTGCGGCGATCTACTGGATGAAGAGCCTCGAGTACCACTGGTTCTCCACGATGTACGGCGTCTGGTTCTTCGCGAACTGCATGCGCGCCGCCATGGCCTTCGGCGTGATGATCACCTGCTGGCTCTACGCCCGGGGTGACTACAAGGGCATCTATAACACGAACCAGTTCCACTGCCTCATGGCGCTGGCCTATGCGTTCGTGGTGTTCTGGGCCTACGTCACCTTCTCGCAGTACTTCCTGATCTGGAACGCCAACGTTCCCGAGGAAACCTTCTGGTACAACATCCGCGAGCACGGCGACTGGGTGTACGTCGGCATGCTGATCCTCTTCGGGCATTTCTTCTTCCCGTTCCTCTTCCTCCTTTCGTACCGCCGCAAGTCGACACGGGGCCCGGCGCTGTTCATCAGCATCTGGATCGCGACCATCATTTTGATCGATCTCTGCTACAACATCCTCCCGGCCCTGAAGGACGCGGAGAACCAGCCGCTGCCGTTCCTTTCCATCAACCTGCTCTGGGTGCTGACCTCGGTGGTGGGCGTCGGCGGGATCTGCGTCTGGGCCTACCTGCGGAGTTTCCCCACGGCCAAGCTGATTCCCATCCGCGACCCGCGCATCGTCGAGTCCCTCACGCACCACGAAGCCACCGCGCCATGAGCGATTCCTCCAACTTCTCCTTCCCGCATCGTACTCCCGTGTTCACGGCGGTCATTGTCCTGCTCTGCTTCGCCGCCTTTGGCTGGCTGGCGACCAAGATCTACACCCCGCATGCCTACACGGTGGACAAGATCGAGGGCGTCAAGACTCCCGCCGACCGCAAGGTGCTCCTGGCCGAGCACAAGACCAAGGAGCAGGACGAGTCCACCAGCTACGGCTGGGTGGACCGGAAGGCCGGCATCGTCCGCTTGCCCATCGATCGCGCCATCGAGCTCACGGTCAAAGAGCAGGCGAAGAAGTAACCCTTGCTGATGAATTCCACCGATAACAACGCCCGCACGGAGCAGATGGAGATCGACGCCTCGGCCAAGTGGCCGGTGCTCGTGTTCTTCGGCTCGGCCATTCTCTGGCTCATCGCGGGCGGCGCCCTGCAGCTGATCGCCTCGATCCAGCTGCACACCCCCTCGTTTCTCGCCGGCTGCGCCTGGACCACCTACGGCCGCGTCGCGCCCGCCGCCCAGAACGCCCTGATCTACGGCTGGGGCATGAATGCGGCCTTCGCGTTCGGCCTCTGGCTGATGGCCCGCTTGTCCGCGACGACCCTGCGCCACGGCGGCTGGCTTTTCGTGGCGGCCAAATTCTGGAATATCGGTGTCACCCTGGGCTTGCTCGGTATCCTCGGCCGCTTCTCCACCTCCTTTGAGCTGCTGGAGATGCCCCGGTTTGTGACCCTGATCCTGCTCGCGGGCTACGCGATGATCGGTGTTTGGGCCGTCACCACCTTCAGCATCCGCAACACGGAGAACGTGTACGCCTCCCAGTGGTATCTCTTCGGTGCGGCCTTCTGGTTCCCTTGGCTCTACGCCATCGCCCAGATCATGCTCCTCAAGGCCCCGGTGCGCGGCGTGCTGCAGCCGGTTGTCAACGCCTGGTACGTCCACGGTCTCTACGGCCTGTGGTTCATTCCGGTCGCCCTGGCCGCCGCCTATTATTTTCTGCCCAAGATCCTCGGCAAGCCCATCGCGAACTACTACCTCGCGGCCCTGGCCTTCTGGTGGCTCGTGGGTACGACCGCCTTTGCCGGTGGCAGCCGCCTGATCGGGGCGCCGGTGCCGGTCTGGATTTCCACCCTCGGGGCCGTCGCCAACTTCCTGCTCGTGGTCCCGGTGGTCGTCATTGCCCTGAATTTGTTCGGGACGCTCTCAGGCCGCTACAGTGCCCTGCAAAGCAGCATCACGTTGCGCTTCATCTTCGTCAGCATCCTCGGCTTCGTGCTGGCCTCGGCCTTCAACCTCGCCCTCTCGATGCGCGGGTTTGCCCAGGTGGTGCAGTTCACGCTGATGACCGACCTGCGCGACTGGCTGATCTTCTACGCCTGCTTCTCCACGGCGATGTTCGGTGCCGCCTATTTCATCTTGCCGCGCCTGACGGGCAAGGAGTGGCGCTCGACCATTCTGGTCAAGACGCACTTCTTCACCACCGCGCTCGGCGTGGTGCTCCTGACCGCCGGTCTGGCCGCGGCCGGCTGGCAGCAGGGTCACCTGCTGAATGATGCCACCGTGCCCTTTGGCGACATCACCAAGGTGCTGACCTTCTGGTTCACGTTCCGCTCGATCGGCCTCATTGTCCTGCTGATCGGCCACCTGGCCTTCCTGATCAACTTTGTCTGGATCGCGTGCCCGCTCAATTCGCGGGGCACGCCCCTGGCGAGCTTCCACCAGCCCCCGGACCTGAGCCTGCCGAATCCGGCGAAGGCCGCCACGGAGGGACACGCATGAAAAACGGTCTCGCGCTCTTTCTCGGTGCCTTCGTGATCCTGGCCCTTTCGTGGGCCGGTCTCCTGCTGACGGCCCACCAGCAGCTGGGCAGTCTCAGCCAGTACAAGGATCCGACTGACGACGTCCTTTACCCGCAGCCTTTGTCGGGTGTCGCGGACCAGGGCCGCCTGGTTTACCAGGATCTCGGCTGCGTCTCCTGCCACACTCAGCAGGTCCGCCACGAGGGCTTCGGCTCGGATATCGAGCGCAAATGGGGTCTGCGGGGCAGCTACGCCCGCGACTACATCCGCGACAACACGGTTTTTATCGGCCAAAGCCGCCTGGGTCCCGACCTGCGCAACACCGGCTCGTTGGAGCTGCATCCCTACGCCGACGCGGAATATTTCTACAAGCTGCTCTACGCCCCGCATTCCGTCGCCCCCGGCACGAACATGCCGGCCTATACGTTCCTCTTTGATGTTCATCCACTCGCCGGTCGCCAGCCCTCGGACAAGGCGATCAGCCTGCCGGGCAAGTATGCACCCGGCGCCGGTTACGAGGTCGTGCCCACGCTGCGCGCCCGCGCCCTGGTGGCCTACCTCATGAGCTTGAAGGATCCCTTCGACTATCCGACCGAGCGCAACTTGAATGCTGCGGCCGCACCCGCCAAGGAGGGAGCCCACTAAGATGAGCGCTAATTCCGACAAAGACTTCCACCTCGAGCAAGGCGGCGCCAGCGATGACAGCATCCAGCAGGTCCATGCGCAGCTGCAGAAGCAAAAGCCGGACAAGGCCAACGGCTATTCCTTCCTGCCGCTGGGCATCCTCGGCCTGATGTGCACGGCTGTGTTCTTCGGCTCCATTTACCTCGCGCACTATTCGATCCGCTTCGATCCCCTCGTGGTCAACGAACATGCGAAGCGCGAGAAGCCCGGCGCCGTGGTTGCGACCGCCGTGCCGCCGGCCGTGCTCGGCAAGAAGGTTTTCTCCAACATCTGCGCCACCTGCCACCAGGCGACCGGTTTGGGCGTCCCGGGGGTTTACCCGCCGCTGGCCGGCTCCGAATGGGCCCAGGGTGACGAGGAGCGGATCATCCGCATCGTCCTGCTCGGCCTCAACGGGCCGATCACGGTTGAGGGCAAGGAATTCAACAACGTCATGGCCCCGCTGGGGGCCGCGCTGAAGGATGACCAGATTGCCAACGCACTGACCTACGTCCGCCAGGAATGGGGCAACAAGGCGCCCGAGGTGAAGGCCGAGACGGTCTCCCGCATCCGGGCCGAGCTCGGGGCGCGCACCGCGCCCTGGACCGCCGCTGAATTACTGAAGATCGGCCACTGAGCCGGCTTCGAACTGCGCACACAAAAAGGCCGGGCGAAAGCCCGGCCTTTGCGTTTGGCAAGTGAAGCGAGGTTCAACCCTGCTTGAAGGGATTCATGCCGCCGAAGCTGGGCATCGAGAATTTCTTGTAGTCGTCCGGGGGAACAAAGAGTGAATCGGGCTGGGAGCTGGCATCGATCTTGGTGGCTTCCATCTTCATGACTTGCTTGCCACTGCTGTTGCGGGAAATCACGCGAAGCGGGAAACCGCCGCCGCCCTTGAGGACCTCTTCCCACTTCGCCGCCGCGGCCGAGTTGCGCCGGCCACCCATGCCGCCCATCGGGCCGCCACCGCCCCCACCCATACCCATAAATGTCCCGAGGTCGCGGGCGACCCACAGTTCGGTGACCGTGCCCTTCTCCTGGTCGGTCACGAGGATCTGCTCGGCCGTGTAGCCGAGGATCTTCTCCGTTTTGCCGGTGCGGGTGATGTCCGCCGACATCGCGCCGCTCTGCTCCGCATGCGCGACGGCCTTGTCCACGGCCTGCTTCATTGGCATCACCATGTACATCTGCTGCTCGGGCATCAAAATCATCATCTCCAGCTTGCCCATGTCCATGATGGTGGCGGCCTGGTGTCCCTCCGCATTGACATCCATGCGCATCTTCTGGCCCTTCATCGTGTAGTTCATGTCCTGCGACTTGCCCTTCTCATTGGTGATGGTGAGGGTCACCTTGCCCTCGAAGGCGTCGGCGGCGAATACCTGGACGGCGGTGAGCAAACAGCCCACGGCGATGGAACGGAGTAGGAGGTTCATGGACGCGGAGCGTAGTAATGATAAGTCGCGGCTCAAGCCGACACTGGCAAAATCGGTGTGAAAGGAACGTTGCCACGCGCCGGGGGCGGGGGAATTCTTCTGTCCATGCCCTCCGAGTTCAGCCTCCAACGCACGGTCGAATTTGCGGAGACCGACATGGCCGGCATCATGCACTTTGCCAATTTTTTCCGTTGGATGGAGAGCTGCGAGACCGCCTTCTACCGGTCCCTGGGCCTGCCGCTCATCTCGTTCGTGCCCGGCCAGGTGGTCGGCTGGCCGCGGGTGAACGTCAGCTGCACCTACCGGGCGCCGCTGCGGTTCAATGATTCGGTGGAGGTGAGGCTCTTCGTGAAGAAACTCACCACGCGCTCCGTCACGTATATTTTTCAATTCCGCAAGGGTACCGCCGTGGTCGCGCAGGGTGAGGTGACCGCCGTCTGCGTGACGGACAATGCCGAGGGCGGCATGGTCGCGCAGCCGATTCCCGCCGACGTGCGGGCTAAGCTGAGCGAAGCCCCGGAGTCGGCGTGGCAGGGATGAATCGCGAAAAATAAGCTGTTAGAATCGCTACGCTTTTTCCGCGATTTCCCGTTTCTTAAATCAGCTCTTCTCCGGCCACGGCCGCGCCTGGATATCCAGCGCCAGGATCCTGACCGGCTCAGTCTTGCCCTTGACGGTGATTTCCCCGAGCGGCCGCAGCCGGGCTTCCTGACCGGCGGCGCGGGCGGTGGCCTCGCTCACGATCACCGCGGTGCGGTAGGCGGGATCCTTGGTCAGGGTTTCGAGGCGCGAGGCCAGGTTGACGCCGTCGCCAATGACCGTGTAGTTGAGCCGCGTGTGGGAACCCATGTTGCCCGCGACGACGAGGGCGGTGTTGATGCCGATGCCGAATTCCAGCTGCGGTTTTCCTTCCGCGGTCAGTTCCAGGTTCAGTTCATGGAGTGCGTCCGCCATCACCCGGGCGGTGTCGAGGGCGCGGCTGGCCGAGTCGGCCTGGGCGAGCGGGGCGCCATAGAGGGCCATGATCGCGTCGCCGATGTACTTGTCGATGACCCCGCCATGCTGCTCGATGATGGTGCTCATGCGGTCGAGGTACCGGTTGAGCAGGGCCAGCACCTCGGTGGCCGGCAGTTTTTCACTCATCGTGGTGAAGTTGCGCAGATCGCAGAAGAGGATGGTGACCTCGCGTTCCTCGCCACCGAGCTTGACCTCGGACTGCAGCAGCTGCGTGGCGATTTCCGGGGAGACCACCTTGCCGAGCAGGTCGCGCACGCGGTCGCGATCGGCGAGCCCGGCGGTCATCTGGTTGAAGGCGGTGGCGAGCTGGCCGAGTTCATCCGCGCGATCGAGGGAGATCCGCTGGGTATAATCGCCCGTCGCCACCAACCGGGTGTGCTCGGCCAGTTGCTGCACGGGCTGGCTGACGCCGCGGGCGATCCACAGGGCGGCCAGCGTGGCGACCGCGAGGGCGGTGAGCGAAATGAGCAGCACGATGTTTTCCAACTCGCGGGACGGCGCCAGTTCCTCCCGGAGCGAACGCTGGAGCGCGATGCGCACGGGATTGTCGCCGCCCAGCAGGGTCAGCGGTTCGATCAGGGTGACGTACGGTTCGCCCCCCAGGTTGAGGACCGCGCTCTTGCTCGAAACCTCGCGCGTGGCCACCTGCCGGGCCATCGCCTCGGCCAGGTTCGGATCCAGCGTGGTGGAGAGCACCCGGGCCTGGGCGTCTTCCGGTCCGGTGGTGAAGGTGACGTCGAGCCGGGTCGTGCTCTTGATGGCCCGGGCGAAGGCGGTATCGATCGGGTAGGCGATGCCGAACCAGGCCGCGACGTTGGGGAACGGGGCGTAGACCGGCACGACCACGAGAATGTGCAGCTTGCCGCTCAGGTAGGCGAAGTCACTGGCCTGCTCCATGTCGCCGTCGGTGGCCTTGCGGATCAGAAACTGGTAGGGGCCGACATTCTCGGCGCCGAGGACCTCGTCGTTGGTGGCCAGCATGTCACCCTCCGGGGCGAAGATGGTGAGGCTGGGCGCCTTGGCGCGCTCCGCGTAGCTGATCAGGTTGGAGCGCAGCGTGCGCGGATCCAGTTTGTTCTGCATGAGCAGCAGGCGGATGGCGTAGTCGCCGCTGGTCACCTTCGCGATGCCGGTCAGGTAGTTGATCCGGTTATTGAGGTTTTGATGAAACAGACGGGCACCGATCTGCAGATTCTGTTCGATGTGGTCGATCGCGTTGCGTTCGTTCGCGCTGGAAACCAGCTCATAAACCGCCAGCTGCACCAAGGCGATGAGACCGGCGAGCAGGAGCAGAAGCTGGCTGCTGAAGCGACGGAAGCGAAAGACGCGGAAGGCCACGGAATCAGCGGTAGCCGCCAGACTTGGAATCGGGGCCGCGGCGGATGCGGCGGTCGGGCTTGAGGGCGAGGGTGAATTCCCGGGTGGTGGGCGGGCCGTCGTCCAGGACGATCTCGCCGGCGATGGCGGTGGATTGGCGGGGATGCCAGAGTTCCAGCTTATAGCGGCCGGCGGGGGCGGTCACGTGGGCCGTGCCCAGGCCGTCGGTCTTCGCGAAATAGGGCGTCGGCACCACGATCAGGTAGGCGAGCATCCAGTCGTGGATGTTGCAGCCCAGGGTGACCACGCCGGACACATCAAAGACGATCGATTCGGCCTGGCCCGGATTGTAGAGCGGCAGCTCGAATTTCTTCGCCTTGGAGAGGGAGTAGACGTGGTGCTGCACCGTGTCCTTGTTGGGGAACACGACCTTGGAACCCGCCTGCACCACCGTGACGTAGGTGGTATACTCCTGATCCTGCTGGGCGATCACGGCGGGAGTCGTGGCGGCGGGTGGGGGGACGGGCGCATCGAGCGGCGTCAGCGACACTACGGCATCGGCCACGGGTTCCCCCTTGGCGGACTTGACGAGGAGGGAGAGCTCGCCCGCCCGGGCTTCGGCGAGGGTGAAAGCTGCAACGCAGAGCCCCAGGATAAAAGGTGATTTCATGGCGAGGTCAGAAGCGATGAATCAGGCAGAGGCCCACGGTATTGGTCGGGTAGCGGATCCCGACATCATTCACGACGAACACGCTGCTGTCACGCAGCTCCAGGGTGGTGCGGTCCGTGGCCGCGTAGGCGAGTGCCACCGACCACAGGTCGGCGTGGGCGCCCACCGTGTAGGAGATCCAGTCGGGTCCATAGAGGCCGGTTGTCTCCCACGGGATTTCATCGTAATACTTGGCGACCACCGGCCCCAACGAACCGCCCAGGACGCCATAGTAAACCCAGTCCGCGGCATTGGCGACCAAGGTGCCCTGCAGGCGACCGGCGCTGCCGGAAAGCCGCCAATGCTCGTCGATATCCCAGGAAATATCCGCCGAAATCGTGCGCTGCTGGATGTCGAACAAATGACTCTCGGCGGAATGCTTCATCCATTGTCCGCTGATCCCGACCTTGACGGCCGAGCTCAGCCGTTTGCTCAGCCGGAGGTTGGCCTCCAGCGTACCGCCGCGGTCCGGGGCATAGCGGGCGGCTTTATAAGTGTAGGCGGTGCTGAACTGCAGCACGGGAGCCAGCGGACCCAGGCCGAACTTCCGCTGGAGGCCGGCTTGCGGCCCGATATTGAAATTGTCCGTAAGGCTGAACTTCGGCACCCCGACGTAATCTGCCGTGGCCCCGACGGTGAGCAGCCAGTCGGGCGCCAGTTGGCGGGGCACCACAGCGCTCAGGCTCAAATCGTAGCTGGCGGCGTTTTGGCGGGTCGGCTCGAAGGAGGTGCGGCTGATATTTTCCGTCCACTGGGTCGAGGCGGCGGCTGTCAGGTGCAGGCTTTCCACCCAGGCAGGCGTGGTGTCACCCAGCGCGACCGCGGCACCGGCCATCAGGCTAAAGGACGCGAGTAACTTGCGGGGATGGTTCATAACAGGGGCTTGAGGACCTGCCACACCGTCTCGGCGACAATCTGGTGCCCTTCGGCCGTGGGGTGGATGCTGTCGGCTTGATTGAGACTGGTCACACCGCCGACGCCGTCGAGGAGAAAGGGGATCAGGGTCACGTGGTTGGTCTGGGCGAGGGCGGGATAGATGGCGGCAAACTGGCGCGTATAATCCGCCCCCAGGTTGGTGGGGAGCATCATGCCGGCCAGCACCACGGTTACGTGCGGGTACTTGGCGTGGATGCGCTCGATCATGGCCTGGAGGTTGGAGCGCGAGTTCTCGACCGGTATTCCGCGCAAGCCGTCGTTCCCGCCCAGTTCGATCACAAAAATATCCACCGGCTGACGCAGGATCCAGTCCAGCCGCCGCAGCCCGCCGGCGGTGGTTTCGCCGCTGAGCCCGGCGTTGACGCAGCGCCAGGGGAGGCCGGCGGCATCGAGCTTCCTTTGGATTAGGGCCGGGTAGGCGGCATCCGGGGAATCGAGCCCGTAGCCGGCCGTGATGCTGTCCCCGAAGAAAACGATGGTCTTGGTTTCTGCGGCCAGCGCCGGGCGAACGAGCCACAGCAGGCCGGCCAAAAGCCAGCCAACCCGCCAAATGGCCGCTGGCCGGTGTTGGCTTGCGCTTTGGCCGGCGTTGACTCGCTTTCGTGTCATCCCGTGCATCTTGTGATCATCACCTAATGAGTGTTCAAACCATCCTCAAAGTCGAGCGCCTGACCAAGACTTATGCCACCGCCGCCGGGGCCCTGACCGTCCTGCACGACGTGTCCTTCGCGATCGAGGCCGGTGGCACCTGCGCCATCGTCGGCCCGTCCGGCAGCGGCAAGACCACGCTCCTCGGCCTGTGCGCCGGCCTGGACCAGCCCTCGCAAGGCACCGTGACCCTCGACGGCCGCGAGATCGGCGCCCTGTCCGAGGACCAGCGCGCCCTGGTCCGCAACGAGTGCGTCGGGTTCGTCTTCCAGAATTTCCAGCTCATCCCGACCCTGACCGCCCAGGAGAATGTCCTGGTGCCCCTCGAATTGCGGGGCGGCAACGTGCCGCCCGCGGCGGCGGCGGAACTGCTGCAGCGCGTCGGCCTGGGCGACCGGCTCGATCATTATCCGTCGCAGCTTTCCGGCGGCGAACAGCAGCGCGTGGCGCTGGCCCGCGCCTTCATCAACCGCCCGCGCATCCTTTTCTGTGACGAACCCACCGGCAATTTGGACGGGGACACGGCGCAGGCGATGGTGGAGCTCATCTTCGGCCTCAACCGCGAGCGGGGGACGACGCTGGTGCTCGTGACGCATGACCTCGAACTCGCCCGCCGCACCCAGCGCATCATCCGCCTGCGCAACGGCGCGGTGGTCGCCGAGGAAAAAGCTTAGTCAGCCAAACCAACAATCTACAATGGGCCCACGGAACACACTGAACACACGGAAGGGAACGACCCATGAATAAATTAATCCATGAAGATGAAACCTACGCCATCATTGGGGCCTGCTTTGAAGTCTATAAGGAGAAAGGCTGTGGCTTTCTCGAGGCAGTCTATCAGGAAAGCCTGGAGATAGAATTTGATCTCCAGGGTATCCCGGCAAAACCGCTGGTGCCGCTTTCGCTGACCTACAAGGGCCGTACCTTAAAAAAGTCCTACGAGGCCGACTTTATATGCTATGACAAGGTATTGGTTGAGCTCAAGGCGGTCTCGGTCTTGACGGATGAGCATCGTGCCCAAGTGCAGAATTATCTTAATGCCACCGGCCTGAGGGTAGCGTTGCTGGTTAATCTTGGGCATTACCCCAAAGTCGAACATGAGCGCTTTGTTCTCTGAGTTTTTTTCCGTGTGTTCCGTGTATTCCGTGGGCCCCTCATGAACTTCATCTTAAAAATGGCCTGGCGGGACACCCGGGCGAGCCGGCGGCGGTTGCTGCTGTTCTCCCTGGCGATTGTCCTCGGCGTTGCGGCCCTCGTCGCGGTGGGGTCGCTGCGCGACAATCTCCGGCTGGCCATCGAGGAGCAGACCAAGACCCTCCTCGGCGCCGACTTGGTCGTTTCCTCCCGGGCCAAGCTTGACGGTGCCGCCGAGAAATTCGTCAGCGGCCTCGGCGGGGAACAGTCCCAGGAGGTGAGCTTCAACTCCATGCTGGTCGTGCCGGGCGCGCTCGGCCGGACGCGCCTCGTGCAGGTCCGGGCCCTCGCGGGCGGGTTTCCGTTCTACGGCAATTTCGTGACCGTGCCCGCCGGGGCCCGCGCCCAGCTGGCCACCGGGTTCACGGCGGTCCTCGAGGACACCTTGATGGTGCAGTTCGGCCTCAAGCCCGGGGACAGGATCAAGCTCGGCAGCGCGGAATTCACCCTCGCCGGCAGCCTCAAGGAAGTCCCCGGGGAAACCGCGGCGGTGGCGACGCTCGCACCGCGCGTGTTCATCCCGCTGGCGGCCGTGACCGAGACGGGCCTGTTGAAGGCGGGCAGCATTTCGCGGCACCGGGTGTACTTCAAGTTTCCGAAGACCGTGGACGTCGAGAAACTTGTCGCCGACATGCGCGACCGCTTCAAGGATCTGCGGCTGAGCTTTGACACGGTCGAGGAGCGCAAGCGGGAACTCGGGCAGTCGATCCGCAACGTGAACTCCTTCCTCAGCCTGGTTGGTTTCGCCTCCCTGTTCCTTGGCGCCACCGGGGTCGCCAGCGCGATCCAGGCGCACATCCGGCAGAAGGTGCCGACCATCGCCGTCCTGCGCTGCCTCGGGGCCTCGGCGCGCACGGGCTTTGCCATTTACCTGATCCAAGGCGTCGGCCTCGGCTTGATCGGCGCCAGCCTCGGCGCCCTGCTGGGCCTCGCCGTGCAGCTGGTGCTGCCAGCCTTGCTGAAGGATTTCCTGCCCTTCGCCTTTGAGTTTTCCGTTTCGTGGTGGGCCCTCCTGCGCGGCGTGGGCTCGGGCCTGGTCGTGAGCGTGCTGTTCGCCCTGCTGCCCCTGCTGGAAGTCCGGCGCGTCTCGCCGCTCCTGACCCTGCGCTCCGCCTTTGTCGTGGACTCGAGCCGGAAGCGGGATGGCGCGCAGTTCGCGCTGCTCGGGGTGATCGGGGCCGTGATCTATGCCTTCGCCATCTGGCAGACCGGCCGCTGGCAGTGGGGCGTGGGTTTTGGCACCGCGCTGATCCTGGCCTTCGGGGTGCTGGCGGCGACCGCCGCCCTGATCTCGTGGCTGGCCCGGAGGTTCACCCCGCGCCGTCTGCCCTATGCGTGGCGCCAGGGCGTGGCCAACCTGCACCGGCCGAACAACCGCACGCTGCTGCTGCTGGTGTCGCTGGGCATGGGGACTTTCCTGATGATGACGCTGTACCTGTCGCGGGACACCCTGCTCGGCCAGCTGCGGGTGGTGGGCGCCGAGGGCCGGCCGAACCTGATGCTCTTCGACATCCAGGACGACCAGGTCGAGCCGCTCACGAAACTGCTCGCGCAAAACGGGGCACCGGTGCTGCAGGAGGCCGCCATCGTGACGATGCGCATCACCTCGCTCAAGGGGCAGGACGTGGCCGAGCTTTTGAAGGAGGGCCACTCCCGGCTGCCGGCGTGGACGCTCCGCCGCGAGTACCGTTCCACTTTCCGTGGCGCGCTGAGCGACACCGAGAAAATTGTCGCGGGCAAATTCGAGGGCCACGCCGCCACTGGCGCCGAGCGGGTGCCGATCTCCCTCGAGGAGGGCCTGGCGCGCGACCTGCAGGTCAAGGTGGGCGACGAGATCGTCTTCGATGTGCAGGGGGTGCCGGTGAAGACCTTCGTCGGCAGCCTGCGGCAGGTGGACTGGCGCCGGATGCAGCCGAATTTCTTCGTGGTCTTCCCGGAGGGCGTGCTGGAGGACGCCCCGAAGTTCCACGTGATGGCGTTGCGCGTGGCCTCGGCGGAGCAATCCGCCCGGGTGCAGCAGGCCGTGGTCCGCGAACTGCCGAATGTCTCGGCGCTCGACCTGGCGATCATCATGCAGGCGATCGACAGTGTTTATTCCAAGGCATCGTTCGTGGTCGAGTTTCTCGCCCTGTTCACCGTCGTGACGGGGGTGATCGTCCTCGCCGGCGCCGTCCTGATCGGCCGGCACCAGCGCGTGCGCGAGAGCGTGCTGCTGCGCACGCTCGGCGCCACCAAGGCGCAGGTGAACCGCATCATGCTCGCCGAATACCTCGCCCTCGGGACCCTCGGGGCGGCGGTCGGCGCGGTGCTAGCGGTGGGGGCCAACTGGGGGCTGGCCTACTTTGTCTTCGATGTGAAATGGACGGTGCCGTCCGGCTGGGTGCTGCTCGGCGGGTGGGCCGCCGTCAGCCTGATGACGGCCACGACGGGCTTGCTGTCGAATCGCGGCATCTGTGACTATCCGCCGCTCGAAGTCCTGCGTCAGGAGACATGAACCCCCGCCACCTCACTTTTCACTATACCCTCAAGGACGACCGCGGCCGCGTCCTCGATACTTCCGTGGGGGCCCCGCCCATGACCTGCGTTGAGGGAGCCGGGCAGATCATCGAGGGCCTGGAGGCGCAACTCCTGCAGATGACGGCGGGACAAAAGGCTACTGTCGTGGTGCCGCCGGAGCGGGCGTACGGGCCGCGCGACCCGGATCTGGTCCAGAAAGTACCCCGCGCCCGGCTGCCGGTGCAGGAAATCAGGGTGGGGGAGCAGTTCCAGACCGAGCCGGACCGCCATGCCCCGGTGGTCACGGTCGTGGCCATTGAGGGGGAAGACATCCTCCTCGATGCCAACCACCCGCTGGCGGGGCAGGAACTGCATTTCGACGTCGAGTTGGTGGCGGTACGGTCCGCCACCGCCGGGGAGCTGACCCAGGCATAAATCAGGCAAAGTATGATTCATGGGATTGCCACCGCGCACCCGCGCCATACGTTGGCGGGCCAATTATGAAAGTTCTCGGCATCGACATCGGTGGGTCGGCGTTCAAGGGCGCGCCCGTGGAAACCAAGACCGGCCGGCTGCTGGCGGAGCGTCATCGTGTGGAAGTGGACGCCCCGTGTCCCACCGCGCAGGGCCTTGCGGCCGTCAAGGAGATCGTCCGCCACTTCAACTGGACCGGGCCGATCGGCATCGGCTTTCCCGGCATCATCCTGGGCAACAGGATCGGGGCGGTCGGCAATCTCGGCTCCAATTGGGAGAACAAGGACGGGGTCGCACTCTTCAGCCGGGCCAGCGGTTGCAAGGTCACGCTCTTCAATGACGCGGATTGCGCCGGCCTGGCGGAAATGAAATTCGGCGCCGGGCGGGGCGAACAGGGTTCGGTGCTGATGCTGACTTTTGGCACCGGCATCGGCTCGGCCCTGTTCTACCGCGGCCAACTCTTTCCCCGGGTTGAACTCGGCCATGTGCCGTGGTGTGGCAAACCCTTCGAGCGGTACGCCTCCGCCGCGGTCCGTCAGCGCCTCGACCTTTCCTGGTCGCAATGGGCCAAGCGGGTGAATGTTTACCTGGCCGTCATGGAACGGGTGTTCTCGCCCGAACTGATCATCATCGGTGGCGGCGTGAGCAAGAAGTCCGAGAAGTGGTTCAAGTACCTGAAGACCCGCGCCCGGGTGATTCCGGCGCAGATGTACAATGATGCCGGCATCGTCGGCGCGGCCCTGGTGTGCGAGCGACCCGGTGACGACGCCCGCCGCTGAGGCGGCTGGCGGGGCCCGGCGCCGCCACTCATCCGGGTCAGGCAGCCGTTCATCAAAACTGACTGCAACTTCGGGGTTTAATCGGGTGTTATTCGCCCATGCCCAGCCAGCCCCGCACCGCTGACCGCTTCACCCCTCCCGCGGGGTGCTTCGTCGTGGGAATATCCCATTCCGTCGCACAGGTATTTTCAAATGTCCCGGCCACTGTAGCACTACGCTCGTTCGTAGTTATCAGTTGTGTTGCAGGGGGGCCCATCGGGGCCCCTCTGTGTTTTACGCCCGCGGCGGGGGACGTTTGCTAAACGCTGGCCAACCTGAGGTCTTTCAACCAAATCTATCCGAACAACTGTCCCACTATGTCCGCCCCCACCACCCAACCGGCCCCGGCCAAGCCCCAGAAAAAGAAATCCAAGCGCACGATGATCATCGTGCTCTCCACCCTGGTGCTCGTCGCCGTCATCGGGGTTGTCATCGCTTCCTCCAAGAACAAGGACCGCGGCCAGATGGTGACGGTGGAAAAGGCCGTCACCAAGTCGATCACCCATCTCGTGACCGCGACCGGCAAGGTCCAGCCCGAGATCGAGGTCAAGATTTCGCCCGAGGTCGCCGGTGAAATCATCGCCCTGCCCATCAAGGAGGGCGGTCTGGTCAAAAAGGGCGAGATGATCGTCAGCATCAAGCCCGACTACTACAAGGCCCAGGTCGACCAGCAGGAGGCGGCCCTCGTCGGCATCAAGGCGGTTTCCGTCCAGAGCAAGGCCCAGCTCCTCAAGGCCCAGGACGACTTGAAGCGCGCCGATGATCTTTTCGCGAAGAAACTCGTTTCCGACTCCGACTACTCGGTCACCAAGACCGCCCTGGACGTGGCGCAGGCCAACTACGACAACTCCATCGCCCAGATCCGCAGTACCGAGGGTTACCTGAGCCAGTCCCGCGACCTCCTGAGCAAGACGACCATCTATGCCCCGATGGATGGTACGATCAGTGCCCTGGAGAGCGAGGTGGGCGAGCGTGTCGTTGGCACCAACCAGTTTGCCGGCACCGAGATCATGCGCATTGCCGACCTGACCGCGATGGAAGTGCGGGTGAAGGTCAACGAGAACGATATCGTCAACGTCAAGGTGGGCGATCACACGGTCGTCACCGTGGACGCATTCCCCGGCCGCAAGTTTGAGGGCAAGGTGCGTGAGATCAGCAGCTCCGCGCTCAGCACCGGGGCCACCGGCAGCGGCTCGGCCTCGCTGGCCGCCTCCGCGTCGGACGAAGTCACCAATTTCCTCGTCAAGATCCGCATCACCGACCCGGACGGCGCCCTGCGTCCCGGCATGAGCGCCACGGTCGACGTCGAGACGGAGACGGTCACCAACGTGGTCGCGATTCCCGTGCAAAGCGTCACGGTCCGGGCCGACGGCGGCAAGACCTCCGAGCAACTTCAGCAGCAGAAGGCCAAGGAGGCCAAGGAGCGCTCGGGCAACGATCTCGAGGTCGCCGCGGAGAAGCAGGAGGCCCGCCGCAACCGCGACCAGCTGCGCCGCGTCGTCTTCGTCAAGCATGGCGACACGGTCGCCATGGTCCCGGTGGAAACCGGCATCGCCGACAACACCCACATCGAGGTCAAGAGCGGCATCAAGGCCGGCGACGAGGTGGTCTCGGGCAGCTACGCCGCCATCAGCCGGATCCTCAAGGACGGCGCCAAGGTCCAGATCGAGCACGGGAAGCCGGAAGAGAAGAAGTAACCCCCGAGGCAATTCCCGCCATGACCGCACCTTCCGCCAGCCCAGGCCAAGCCGAACGGGCCGCCATCTCGCGCAACTATCGCCCGCCCGGGGCGGTCGTCATCGAGATCGAGAACGTCACCAAGCTCTACAAGATGGGCGAGGAGATCGTGCATGCCCTGCGCGGGGTCAGCCTGAATGTCAGCCGCAATGAATACCTCGCGATCATGGGTCCGTCCGGCAGCGGCAAGTCGACCCTGATGAACATGCTCGGCTGCCTCGATACGCCCACGAGCGGCAAGTACCACTTCAGCGGCAAGAATGTCTCGACCATGACGGACGACGAGCTGGCCGACATCCGCAACCGCGAGATCGGCTTCGTTTTCCAGACCTTCAACCTGCTGCCGCGCTCGACCTCGCTGGCCAATGTCGAGCTGCCCCTGATCTACGCGGGCCTGTCCCCCGGCATCCGCCGCGAGCGCGCCGAGCAGGCCCTGCGCGACGTCGGCCTGGGCGAGCGGATGATGCACAAGCCCAACGAGCTTTCCGGCGGACAGCGGCAGCGCGTCGCCATCGCCCGCGCCCTGGTCAACCGGCCTTCCATCATCCTCGCCGACGAGCCCACCGGCAATCTCGACAGCCGCACCGGCGAGGAAATCATGCAGCTCCTCGAGGATCTCTACGAGCAGGGCAACACCATCATCGTCGTCACCCACGAGGAGGACATCGCCCGCCACGCCCGCCGCGTGGTCCGCCTGCGCGACGGCCTGATCGAGAGCGACGCCCGCCAAGCCTGAGACATTTTCGATTTTGGATTCTCGATTTTCGATTTCACCATGACGGAGAAAGACCTCAAGCAAAGGACGAAGACTTTTGCACTGCGTGTGCTGAAGTTGATCGATGCTTTACCCGAAACGCGCTCCGGGCGCGTCCTCGCCAATCAGCTGGGAAGATCGGGTACTTCGGTCGGGGCCAATTACCGGGCGGCCTGTCGCTCGCGTTCCACAGCGGAGATGATTTCAAAGAATTCGGTCGTCGAGGAAGAGGCGGACGAATCATGTTTCTGGATGGAGCTTACCGTCGATCACGGCTTGATGCCGGCGGATAAGGTTTCCCCGCTGCTGAAGGAGGCGGATGAACTGACTGCGATCATGGTCGCTTCCCGCAAAACGCTCCTGGCCAATAATCGAGAATCGAGAATCCAAACTCGAAAATCCTAATGAAACGCCTGCTCTATGAGTTCACGGAAAGCTTCCGCATCGCGTGGACGCAGATCCGCGCGAACAAGATGCGTTCGCTGCTCACGGCGCTCGGGGTCATTATAGGCATCGTGGCCGTCACACTGATGGGCACGGCCATCCGCGGCATCGACACCGGTTTCCAAAACAGCCTGGCCTTGCTGGGCGACGACGTCCTCTACATCCAGAAATGGCCGTGGGGCCCGGTCGAGGATTGGTGGAACTACGCCAACCGGCCGGTGATCAAGACACGCAATGCCGACGAGATCAACCGGATCATCGGCAACACGCCCAATTCCCTCCTCGAGGTCGCCGTGCCGGTGTCCGGCCGCGGCAGCACCATCAAGGTGGGCGACGCCCGGGTGAGCAATGTCTACACCATCGGCACCAGCGCGGATTACGCGAAGCTGTCCGCCGCCGACTACCGGGAGGGCCGGCTGTTCAACGACTCCGAGTCCACGGCCGGCACCGCCGTGTGCGTGCTGGGCTGCGACGTGGCCGACGCCCTTTCCCCCACGCGCTCGATCATCGATCAGACGGTCTATATCGACGGCCATCCGTTCCGCGTGGTCGGGGTGTTCGCCAAGCAGGGCGAGTTCCTCGGCTTGTTCAGCTTCGACAACCAGGCGGTGCTGCCGCTGGCGGCCTTCTCGAAATATTTCAGCACGAAGCAGAATGCCGAGCTGCGGGTCAAGGTGCGCGACAAGACGAGGATGACCGAGGCCAAGGAAGAGCTGGCCGGGGCCATGCGCCGGGCCCGCGGGCAACTGCCGGGCGAGCGCGATAATTTCTCGATCAACGAGCAGGAGGCGATCCGGGCCCAGCTTGATCCCATCAAGAAGGGCATCGCGTTCGCCGGCCTCTTCATCACCGGGCTTTCACTCTTCGTCGGCGCCATCGGCATCATGAACATCACCTTCGTGAGCGTGAAGGAGCGGACGAAGGAAATCGGCACCCGCAAGGCGCTCGGCGCGCGGCGGCTGAGCATCCTGCTGCAGTTCCTCATCGAGGCGGTCAGCATCTGCCTGATCGGCGGGGTCGTCGGCATGATCGTGGCGTACAGCCTGTTTGCCGTGGTGCGCTCCGGGGCGCCGAATTTTCCCGTCGAATTTTCCCCGGACCTCGTGGTGGTCAGCATGATGGTTTCCATTGTCACCGGCATCGTCTCCGGCTTCGCGCCGGCCTGGGGCGCCTCCCGCCTCGATCCGGTGGTGGCCCTCCGCTACGAATAAGATCCCGCCATGATGCTGACTGAAATCTTCCGGATGGCGCTGGTCTCGCTGGGCGCGAACAAGCTGCGCTCCGCCCTGACCATGTGCGGCATCACGATCGGCGTGTTCTCGGTCATCGGCGTCATGACCACGGTCACCGCGCTGCGCAGCTCGATCGAGACCGGCATCAGCATCTTCGGCTCCAATATTTTCCAGTTCGCCAAATACCCCATCGGCGGCGGCCCGGGCGAGGGCAGCGGCCGGCGCAAGTTCGACATGCGCCGCGACATCACGCTGCAGCAGGCGCTGCGCTACAAGCGACTCATGGAGGGCAAGGCGGACATCGTCTGTCTCAAGGTGATCGACCAGACGGGCGGGGCGCAGGCGGTCTACAACGGCCGCAAGACGACGCCGGGCCTGACGTTCATGGGGACGAACGAGTATTTCCTTACCTCCAACCAGTACACCATCGACGAGGGCCGGAATTTCACGCCCGAGGATGTGGAACTGGCGCGGCCGGTCATCCTGATCGGCCAGAGTATCCGGAAGAAGCTCTTCCCGGCGGAAGTCGCCCTCGGCAAGGTCATCCGGATGAAGGACCGCACCTACATGGTGGTCGGCGTCTTTGCGGACAAGGGCAATTCCTTTGGCGGCAGCGGCGACGATATCGGCGTCATCCCGATCACCCGTTTCTACGGGGATTTTGGCGGCGAGAAGCGGACCGTGAACATCGCCACGCAGGCGGCGGACCAGATGGTTTACAACGACACCCTCGACAAGGCGCTCACGGCCATGCGCATCGCGCGCGGGCTCAAGCCGGACGAGGACAATGACTTTGAGATCTACTCGAACGACTCGCTCATTTCCGCCTTCGGCAAGGTGGCCGACATCATCGCGGCCGGTTCCTTTGTCATCAGCGGGATCTCCCTCCTGGCGGCCGGCGTGGGCATCATGAACATCATGCTCGTGAGCGTGACCGAGCGCACCAAGGAGATCGGCATCCGCAAGTCGATCGGGGCGCGGAAGAACAACATCCTGATCCAGTTCCTGATCGAGGCCGTCGCGATCTCGCTCGCCGGCGGCGTGCTGGGGATCCTGCTCGGGGTGGCCGGGGGCAACGGCCTGGCCATGATGCTCAATGCCTCGGTGGTCTTCCCGTGGAACTGGGCGGCCATCGGCTTGCTCGTCTGTTCGGGCATCGGCGTCGGCTTCGGGTTCTATCCGGCCTGGAAGGCCGCTTCGCTCGATCCGATTGAGGCCCTGCGCTTCGAGTAGGACTCGGCAGGGTGCAACCCGGGACCGCCCCCGGCGTTTTTTCCACGGGACACGACCCTTTTCCTACGGACGGCCCCGCCGCTTCTTTAGGCTTAAATGAACAAAGGCTGCGCGCAGCCTGCTATGGCGAGAATCTGCTAAGGGAGAACACCTGCTTGCCGATAGTAGGCGAGTATGAATAAAATCAGCTCTTCACTCGGCCGGGGCCGCGCTGTCTCCGCCTTTTTACTATCAGCCGCGCTCGCCGGTCTGGCCCGCGGCGCAGTTCCGATCGGGGACAGTAATGTCCAGATTGGCGGGTTCTTCAGCCAAGGCTGGCTCTACAACTCCGACAACAATTATCCGGCCCAGGACAAGGGTGGCACCTTTGATTTTCGCGAGATGGCGGTCAACGTCTCCACAACACTCGGTTCCCACGCGCGGATTGGCGCCCAGGCCTTCGCGCAGCGCCTTGGCGCGCTGGGTGAAGACAAGGTGATTCTCGACTGGGCCCAGCTGGACTATAACTTCAACCCACTGTTTGGCGTCCGGCTCGGCCGCGTCAAATACCCCAAGGGCCTCTACGGCGAGGCACTCGATCTTGATGTGGTCCGTCCCTATGTGTTCCTGCCGAATGCCGTTTACAGTCCGGTTCTCCGCGATTTCTCGGCCTCGTTCGATGGGGCCATGATTTATGGGTCTTGGAACGTCGCGAAAAGTTCGATCGACTATAAATTCTTCTACGGCAAAATCCCCGTTAGCCCCCAGAAAGGTGTCTCGGAATTCTACAACGACAGCGGCGGCCTGTATGCGGCTCCGGGCGTCGCGAGCATCAACATCAAGTCCGTCACCGGTGGCCAGCTCACGTGGAACACCCCCGTCAGCGGCCTGCGTTTCGTTTATTCCTACTCGTTCTTTACGAATCTGGCGTCGGATGGTCCCTTTGCGCAGTATCCGGTCGTCAACCTGCACTTTAATTTTCCCCGTTTGTCCTACAATACGGCCTCCGCCGAATACCAATGGAAGAGCTGGGTGTTTGCGGCCGAGTACCAGACTACCGGTGGCGACTATGACTTCCAAATCCCGATTGCCCCCGCGAGTAAGGGCAAGTACGGCACGGAAGCTTGGTACGTCTCAGCCTCCCGTCGTCTGAACGACAAGTTTGAAGTCGGCGCCTACTATGGTGACTTGAAGGATCGTTACACTTCAAATGGCTACCACAGTTATCAGCACGATCTGGCGGCGAGCCTGCGGTACGATCTGACCGAGCACGTGCTCTTCAAGATCGAGGCCCATCGGATCGAGGGCACCTACCAGGTGTTTGATACGGTGCGCACGACGAATCCTTCGCCGAAGGAGAGTTCAACTCTTTTTGCGGTGAAGACCACCCTGAGCTTCTAACGCCTGCCAGTCCTACCATCATGAAAACCCGTATTTTTCGTATAATTGGCGGTGCTGCGTTCGTTCTGCTGGCTGCATTGCAGGCTTTCGCGGGCCCGTCGCTGATCGGCAACAAGAACGTTGCAGGTGAAAAAATCGACGCCACTTCGCTCAAGTCCATCTTTCTTGGGAAGAAGGTCGCCTGGGACGGCGCCGGCCGCATCACTCTCGCTGTCCTCAAGGGCGGTCCCGTCGCCGAGGAGTTCCTCAAGGGCGCAGTCGATATGTCCGTCAGCGCCTTCAACAACCACTGGCGCCGCCTGGCCATGACCGGCGGCGGCACGGCTCCCAAGTCCTTCGAGAAGGAAGAGGATCTGCGGAAGTTTGTCGCCGAGACACCCGGTGCCATCGGTTTCATCGACAGTGCCAACGCCGACACCTCCGTGGTGGTGCTGACTCCCGCGCCGTAAGCCGCGCATTTTTGTCCCGTTCTGCCCAATCCATCCTCTTAACCTCCGGGCCGCTCGGCCCGGAAATCCTTTTGCTCATGTCCGGACCGTCTTCCCGCAAGTCTAGTCTCAACCTCAAGGGCGCCTTCCTCGGCGTCATGCTGGGGTTCGTCTTCCTCGCCATCCTCATCGTGGTGCTGGGGGCGACCTCCTTCCAGCTCTCGAAGACGGGCACCGCCCGCAGTGCCGAGTTGAGCGAGCGGCTCCTGCCGGCGCTCGAGTCCCTCGCCGGCCTCCAGGAGTCCACGCTCAAGTACAACGTGGCCAACCTGGAATACGTCACCGGGCGGGATGAGGAGACGCAGGCGAGGAAGCTCGCCGCCGCCGCGGCCTACCGGAAGGACATCGACGTGCACGCGGCTGAGCTGGCGCGCGGGCTTGATTCCGCCGATGCCCGCGCGCTGCAGGAGAAAATCGCCGCGGCCTTGAAGACGTACGACGAGTCGATCGCCCGGCTGCAAAAATCCCTCAAGGCGAACGAATTTGAGGAGGCGATGAAGACCCTCGACGGCGATGTGGCGAAAAATTACGCGGCGATCGAGACCGCCCTCACCGCGCTGAGCCGCTTTGTCTTTGATCTATCCAACCGGAACGGCGAGGCCACGCAGGGTATCCTGGACCGCAACCTCCGGATCACGCTCGTGCTGGGCTCGGTCATCGCCGGCCTCGCGCTGCTGTCCGTCGGGTTTGTCCAGTGGCTGTCCTTCCGCATCAGCCGCAATTTGGGCAACATTTCCGGCACCCTCTCCGAGGCGGCCGTGGAGATTTTCAGCAAGGCCGGCAGCTTCACCGCGACGAGCACGCAGCTGGCCGACGGCGCCAGCCAGCAGGCCGCCTCGCTGGAGGAGACCAGCGCCTCGCTCGAGGAGATGGCGGGCATGACCCGGCGCAACGCCGAGGCCGCCCAGAATGCGAAGCAGATCGCCGGCCAGACGCGGACCGCCGTGGAGAACGGCACCCAGGGCATGCAGCGCATGACGGCCGCGATGGACGGCATCAAGTCCTCCAGCGCCGAGATTTCCAAGATCATCAAGACGATCGATGAGATCGCCTTCCAGACCAACATCCTCGCGCTGAATGCCGCCGTGGAGGCCGCCCGCGCCGGCGAGGCCGGCGCCGGCTTTGCGGTCGTCGCCGAGGAGGTCCGTGCGCTCGCGCAGCGTTCCGCGGCCGCCGCCCGCGAGACCGCCAACAAGATCGAGGTCGCCCTCAACAAGAGCAACGAGGGCGCCAACACCAGCGTCGAGGTCGCCGGCATGCTGGACCAGATTGTGGACCAGGTGCGCAAGATGGATTCGCTGGTCGCCGAGATCGCCACGTCCTCCGGCGAGCAGTCGCAGGGGATCGAGCAGATCACCAAGGCCATGTCGGAAATGGACAAGGTCACCCAGTCCAATGCCGCCGGGGCCGAGGAATCGGCGAGCGCCGCGACCGAGCTTTCGGCGCAGTCCACCCAGCTGCGCGAGGCGGTCGAGCAGCTCAATGTTTTCACCGGAGCCGGTCGTCCCGTGGCCCGCCCGGTCGCCGAGCCGGTCAAACGCCGCCCGGTTGTCGCCCCGCGAACGGTTCGCGCCAAGACGATTCATGCCGCCGCGCCGGCGCCGGCGCCGACTGGTCCGGAGCAGGGTGACGACAGCTTCTGGCGCTGAGCTGCGCCACTGATTTCATCCGCTGGAAGGTTGCCTGCCGTCCCGTCCTGCCCACTGTGAAGGGGCATGACCGGCCGGCCGAATATTCTCTGGATCGTCACGACCCAATGGCGGGCGTCGGCCACGGGTTATGCCGGGGACCGGAACGCCCGCACGCCCTGGCTCGACGGGCTGGCGGCCGAGTCGGTCAATTACGCCCAGGCGGTGACGCCGCATCCGCTCGGCCCGCAGGCCCGGGCCGCCCTGCTGACCGGCAAGCTGGCGCCGGAGAGCGGCGTGAACGATTACTGGGATCCGCTGCCGGCGGATGCCCGCACCGTCGCTCACGCGCTGGGTGACCGGGGTTACGCCACCGCCTACTTCGGCAAGTGGCACCTCGCGGCGCGGGACCGCACGGCGCCGTTGGTCGGTGAGGCGCACGCCAAGATGATCGTCCCGCCCGCCAACCGCGGCGGTTTCGGGCTGTGGGAGGGATTCGAGGGCGGCTTTCTCCTCAATGATCCGTGGCTGCACGGCACGCGGCTGCCCAAGCCCACGCATTTCAAGGGTTACCAGGCGGACGTGGTCGTCCAAAGAGCCGGAGCATGGAGCAGGGAACAGGGAGCAAGGAGAGAAACAGGCGGGCCGCCTTCCTTCTGTATGGTCAGCCTGGAGTCGCCGCATCCACCGTACCATGCGCCGGCGCCCCATGTCGCCGAGGTGAAGCCCGCGGAAGTCATCCTACCGGCCAACGTGCCCCGCGGCGGGGACGTCGAGCGGAAGGCCCGCGAGGAACTGGCGGGCTACTACGCGCACATCGAGGCCACGGATCGCGCCATCGGCCGCCTGTTGCTGGAAATCGACCTGACCGGCACCATCGTGGTCTTCACGTCGGTGCACGGCGACATGCACGGGGCGCACGGGGTGTTCCGCAAGGCATGGCCGTACGAGGAATCGGTGCGCGTGCCGCTGCTGATCCGCAAGAAGCAGGAGGCCGGGAGCAAGGAGCAGGGAGCGATCAGCCAGAGTCCCGTGAGCCTCGTCGACCTGCCGCACATGGCGGTCGCCTGGGCGGAGGGCCGGGAGTGGCATAACAAACGCGACAGCGCGGCCATCTCCATGCCCGTGGCGACGGCGATTCCGTTGCAGTGCGACCGGGCCTGGCGCGGATTCCGCTCGGCGAAGCACAAGCTGGTCTTAAATGCCGACGGCAGCCCGTGGCTCTATTTCGACCTCGAGCGCGATCCGTTGGAAATGAAAAACCTCGCCGGCGATCCGGCGAGGCGAGGGGAGATCGAGGAATTAACGCGGTTGCTTTGAAAGGTGGGACTCAGGGAAGGTGGAACCGATCGGCCGGCCTGATTCCCCCGTTTCACTTCACCCGCTGGCCGTGCTTGATGACGATGTCGACGCGCTGGAGCAGGTCGATGTAGCGGAGGACGTCGCCCTTCACGGCGATGATGTCGGCATACTTGCCATCGGAGACCGTGCCGTAGTCGTTGGCGACCTTCATGGAGACGGCCGGCCAGTAGGTGGCGGCGCGGATGGCGGTCATGGAGTCGACGCCGAGCCGGTTGACCCAGATGTCGAGTTCGCGCCAGGTCGACTGGTTGTGGAATTTCATCGGGATGCCGGAGTCGGTGCCGATGAGCAGGACGAGGCCGGTCTTCTGCAACTGGGCGAACTTGGCGGCGCTGGTCTTGGCGCGGAGCGGCGTGATCTGGTAGTAGGCGAGCCAGCCGGGGTGGTGGAGGGAGGCCTGGATGTCCGCCACGATGTCGGCGGGGACGTCGAGCTGCCAGCCGGTGTCCTCAATGTGCATCGGGTTGCCGACCTGGTACTCGTAGTTGAAGAAACCCTCGATCGTCGGGCACCAGTACATCGGCCCGAGTGACATCTTGGCGGTGCGCTCCTGGATCAGCTGCATGATGTCGGCCGGGTATTCCGGGGCCGTCGCGAGGCCGGTGTGCTCGAAGCGGTCGACCCCGTACTTGAGGCCGAGCCGGATTTCGTTGGGGCGGTGGGCGTGCGCGATCACGGGGAGCTTGTGCGCATGGGCCTCGGTGACCACGGCCTCGATTTCCTCCTCCGTCATCTGGTCCTGGTCGATCAGCTTGACGACATTGACGCCGGCGTCGGCGAGTTGCTTCACCTTGGCCCGGGCGTCGGCGGCGCCATGCACGCCCCAGCGGAAGGCCTCGGTGCCCGGATACGGCTCGTGCTGGATGAAGGGGCCGGAAACATAAAGGGTGGGGCCGGGAATCTCGCCCCTGGCGATCCGGTTGCGGACATTGATGCTGGCCTCCAGCGGGGCGCCGAGGTCGATGGCGCTGGTGACGCCGGCGTTGAGCAACTGGTGCGCGGCGGCGGGCATGATCTCCTTCTCGAGCCGGGCGGGGTAGGCCTTGTCCCAGTGGTCGTAGTCCGAGTGACCGAGCAGCATGGTGTGGACGTGGCAGTCCCACAGGCCGGGGAGCAGCGACATGCCGCGGCAGTCGACGACCTCGGCCCCGGCGGGCACGGGCAGCGTCTCGGTGGTGCCGACCGCCTTGATGCGCTCGCCCTCGATGAGGACGACGCTGTTGTTGACGGGGGCGCCACCCCAACCGTCGATCAGGCGGCCGCCGACGAGGGCGGTGATTTTGGCGTTGAGGGTGATAAGGCAGGCACCGGCGAACAGTGCGACCAGCAAGCGGCGGAGGAATTGCATGGGTGGAGTGTGCGCGCCCAGGGAGTGGAGAAAATCCTAAAGTAATTTTAGATTTCCGTTCCGGTCTCCCGGGGTGGCAGCAGGCGTCCCGTCCCACCAGAGCCAAGCGTACGGCAGCCCGATGCCACACTCAACAATTCCAGGGCGAAACGGCACTACGCCCCGTCAGTCTTCGGCCCGAAGAAGCGGCGGATGATCTGCTCGATGTCGTCGATCTTCACCGGCTTCGTGATGTAGTCGTTCATGCCGGCCGCGAGGCAGCGTTCGCGGTCGCCCTGCATGGCATTGGCCGTGAGCGCGATGATGATCGGCTGGCGCTCCGGCGAGATCTTGGCGCGGATTTCCCGCGTGGCCGCGAAGCCGTCCATCTCGGGCATCTGCACGTCCATGAACACGAGCTTGTAGTCGCGCTCGCGCACGGCCGCCACGGCCTCGAGCCCGTTGGCGACGGCGTCGGCGAGGTAGCCCATGCGCTGGAGGAATCGCAGCGCCACCTTCTGGTTCACGAGATTGTCCTCCACCAGGAGGATCTCGACCGGGATGGATTCGGCGAGCCGGACAACCCCGCCCGGGGCGTGGCTGGCGTCGGCCCCCGCGGCCCCGGCGCCGATGATGGCGTGGCGCAGGGCGTCATGGAGTGCGTAGGGCTTGATGGGCTTGGGCAGGCGGAAGACGAGCGGGTCGGCGGTTTCGCTCCGGTGATGGCCCTCGCCCGCCGCCGTAAAGAGAATGACCGGCAGGTGGGGATGCTTGGCGCGCAGTTCGCCCACCAGGCCCAGGCCCGAGGTCCCGCCGAGATCCTGGTCGACGATCGCCGCGGTCAGGACCGCGGCGCCGGCGTGCGACAACGCACCCGCGGCGTCGGCGGCAATGAGGGGCGTGAGCTCCCAGGTGCGCAGGCAGGCCTCGAGCATGGCCCGGTTGACCGGGTGGTCGTCCACGGCGAGGACGGTGCCGCGGCCGGGGATCGGGGCGAAGAGGGGCGGGCCGACATCGTCAAGGCCGACCGCGGTGCTCTGGACCTGGAAGGCGAAACAGGAGCCCACGCCGGGCGTGCTGGTGACCGTGATGCGGCCGCCCATGAGCTGGCAAAGCCGGTCGCAGATCGCGAGGCCGAGGCCGGTACCGCCGTATTTGCGCGTGGTGGAGGAGTCCACCTGCGTGAAGGGCTTGAAGAGCTGGTCGATCCGCTCGGCGGGAATGCCGATGCCGGTGTCCGTCACCTTGAACTCCAGTCCGACCTTCGCGTCGGCCGCCGGCGCGACGCCGCCGGCCACGCCCACCTCGATGGTGATGAAGCCGCGCTCGGTGAACTTGACGGCGTTGTTGGTCAGGTTGACGAGCACCTGGCGCAGGCGCGTGATGTCGCCGAGCACGCAGCGGGGCACGGCCCCGTCGATGAAGTAGGCCAGCTCGATGTTCTTGGCGGCGGCCTGCAGCGCGAAAATATCGACCGCCTCCTCGACGCACTGGGCGAGTTCGAAGGGCTGGTTTTCCAGCTCCATCTTGCCGGACTCGATCTTGGAGAAATCGAGGATCTCGTTGATGATGGACAGCAGCGCGTCGCCGCTGGTGCGGATGGTGCTGACGAAGTCCCGCTGCTCGGCGTCCAGCTCGGTCTCGAGCAGCAGGCTGGTCATGCCGATGACGCCGTTCATCGGTGTACGGATCTCGTGCGACATGGTCGCGAGGAAATCCGACTTGGCGCGCGAGGTCGCATCGGCCTCGGCCTTGGCCCGGCGCAGCTGCTGCTCGGTCTCGACGCGGGCGGTGATGTCGGTCTCGATCGCGATGAAATTCTCCACCGCGCCCTCGTCGCCGATGATGGGCTGGACGTCGAGGTGCACGTAGTAGCGCCGCTCGGACCTGGCCTGCTGGACCACGTCGGTGCTGATCGGCTCGCGCTCAAGCAGGGCGGCGGCGATGCGGTCGACCGCGGCCGGGTCGCCGTCGGGGTTGGACAGCAGCTCGGTGAGCGGCTGGCCGGCGACCTCGGTGAGGCGGCGGCCGGTGAGGCGGGAATAGCTCTCGTTGACCCATTCGATCCGGCCCTCGTGGTCGGTGATGATGACGGCATTGTCGGTCTTGCTCGCGACCAGGGAAAGCTTGCGCGTCTCGGCCTGGCTGGTGCGGAGGGCCTCGTCGGCGCGCTTGCGGGCGTTGATGTTCTGGATGGTGCCGAGCACGCGCAGGGGCCGGCGGTTGGCCCCGAAGGAGGTGCACTTGGCGCGGAGGGCGATCCAGAGCCACTCGCCGCTGTAGTGCAGCACGCAGTACTCGATCTCGATGAAGGGGCTTTCGCCGCGGAAGTGGGCGTCGATCGCGCTCTGGACGGCGGGCCGGTCGTCCTCGTGGAGCAGTCCCAGCCAGCCCTGGCCGGTGTCGGGCATCTCCTCCGGGTTGTAGCCGATCATCTTCCAGATGCTGGGGGTGAAAAACACCCGGTCGCTCTCGACGTCCCACTCGTACACGCCCACCTGGGTGGAATCGAGGGCGAGGTTGAGGCGCTCGTCGGTGGCCTTGAGGCGGGCCTCGACGTTGCGGCGTTCCTCGTTTTCCGCGCGCAGCTGCTCGGTGGTCTCCTCGGCGTCGAACTGGCGGCGCCGGGCGGACTGGGCGAGGTTGATCACGAGGCCGAAAAGGAGGCTCACGCCCAGGCCCGAAAAAAGCGCGAGCTCGGGCAGGTACTGGCGGTTGGCGTCCACAAACACCGGCCGGGGCGCCAGCGCGATGGTCATCCGCTGGTTGAACAGGTTGTAGTTGGCGGACTGGCGCAGGCGCGGATCGATGCTTTCCTCCGGCGTCATGGTCTCGAAGACCTTCAACTCCCGGGCCGGGCCCTCGGTCGTGGCGGCGTTGTGGACGGTGACGACCAGCTGGTAGCGGCGCGAGAGGTTCAGCCGGCGGTCGATGATGTCGAAAAACTTGTCGTAGTAGAACTCGCCGACGATGAAACTTTCGCGCCCGGCGCCCGGCACGGCGATGTAGACGGCGAAGGTCGGGGACTAGAGCGGGGATTCGAGCGGCGCGGCGATGGCGAATTGCATCGACGCGCGCGCGGCTTCCGCGGCCGCACGCCGCAGCGGCTGGCCGGCGTGATCGTAGAAGGGTGCGTCGCCGTTGTCCTGCTGCGGCCAGAACCAGCGCGTGTGCAGGTCGGCATCCACCCATTCGATCGAGCGGTAACCCTGGAAATCGCGCAGCGATTCGGCGGCATCGTTCTCCCATTCGCCCTTGGAGCGGTCGGGGGATTTTTTCCAGTGGGCGGCCAGCCGGGCGAGGCTCTCGATGTGGGTTTCGCTTTCGCCGCTGAAGAGCGCCGCGATGTTGTTGATCGTGAGCTGGGTGGTGCCGTTGATGTAACCGAGTTCGCGCTGGCCCAGGGCGACCCAGAAAATGCCCGTCACCGTGAGGCTGCAGACCACGGCGGGCAGCCACAACCAGCGCGGGCCGGCCTTGCGTCCGGCGGATTCGTCGCGAGCGGCCAGCAGGATCAGGGCGGCCCCGAGCAAAATGACCATGGCGGCGGCATGCGGGCCGATCAGCGCGTAGGTCCGCCAGAATTCCAGGTCGTTCAACCCGATGCGGTCGGCGAGCAGGCCGGTGAGGCCGTAGGCCGCCGACAACGAGCCAACCAGCGCGAGCATGATCGGGCGGCTGGTCTCGCCGGCGCGGGCGGTGAACCAGACCAGCAGCAGGCCCGAGAGCAGGAAAATCAGCGCCAGGGTCGCGGACATCCGGCCCGTATGCGGTCCGTCGATCAGCCCTTCATGGCGGACCAGCAGGTTGTCGAGGCGCAGATCCACATCGATCGGACCCTGAAGGAAGGTGGCGCCGGCCAGGGCGATGGTGAGGAAGCCAAGGACCAGGCTGGTTCGCTTCCAGCCGAGGGAATAGGCAATGGGGAAGAGCCCGATCAGGATCAGGCAAACGCCGGCGTTGGCCGGCAAGGGGGCGTCAAACGGCCGCGGTTGGACCAACGCCGTGCTGCCCGTGATCCAGCCGGCCAACACCATCAACCCGTAAACGCTGAGAACCGCAAACGGCAGGAGGTAGCCGTACTGCGCGAAAGTAGGTCGTTTTCGAGTCATTGACTGGGGCATGCCGCTGCCCGCTA
This sequence comes from uncultured Verrucomicrobiota bacterium, assembly GCA_903898675.1. Taxonomy (GTDB): domain Bacteria; phylum Verrucomicrobiota; class Verrucomicrobiia; order Opitutales; family Opitutaceae; genus Lacunisphaera. The sequence continues at coordinate 64,402 of CAIUGM010000040.1, read as the reverse complement.
GTTGTTAGACGGAGGCATAACCATGGCAATGCACATTTAGGGGATTTTACCTATGGGTGCTCGGCAAGTGGCAATCCGTCCGATGGTAGGGGCGCAGACTCGCTGCGCCCTCGACCGTGACGCCGCTCTCGAAGGGCGCAGCAAGTCTGCGCCCCTACGAAAAAACGGGAAGAGCCGGCCTTGATTACTTCGGGTCCGGCGTAGCCACCGGAGGGGTGGGCTGGCCCGTCGCCGGGGTGATCTCAGGGCGGGGCGCGGACTGGCCGACGGATACCGACCAGTCGGGCTTGCTGATCGGGCCGGTCAGTTTCAATTCGAGGATGCTCGTGATGGGCTTGATCACGATGCCGAGCGCCGCGGTGAGCAGGTTGCGGTTCTCCTCGAAGGGCCGGAACTTGGCGGTGAAATCCAGCATGCTGGTCGCAAACACAAAGTCGCCGCGCGCATCGATCACCGCACTCGGCCCCGTGATCCGCAGGTCGGGGAACACCAGGCGGCCGGCGTCCAGCTTGAAACTGGTCCGCGCCGCATCGAGCTTCAGGGAACTGAAGTTCAGGGAAAGTCCGCTCAGCGCCTGGGAGAGCAGGCCGAAGAGGTGGATCTCGCCCAGCTCGGCGCCGGTCAGCGCCGCGTTGCCGTTGCCGGTGAAGGTCGCCAGGTCGCCGGGGGTGCCCGATGCGGACAGTGCGGCGTCCACCCGGCCGCCGGAGGCGCGCTTCATGAATTTGCTTTCGACGACCGACGTGGCCTTCTGGCCGGTCCGGGTCGCCTGATATTCCTCGAGTGCGCGGATGCCGCGGGCGAGGTCCGCGCCGTTGACATAGACATCGAAACCCAGGCGGCGGGCCTCGGCCGGCCCCGTCATCGACGCCTTGCCCCGGCCCCGGCCGCCTGCGACCGCGACATCGATGTCATCGAGCCGCACGTCATCGCCGGTCACCCCGCCGGAAACCTGCGCGCTTTCGATTGGGAAACCGAAGTAGTGGAATCCGCCCTCCGTCCGGCCGTTGAAGGTGTAATTCCCCGCGGCGGCCGGCCATTTGCCGTCGATGGAGCCCGCGGCGTGCACGTGCGGCGGCTGGGAAAATTGAAAGCTGCCGAGCAGGCCGTCCGCCTTGCCGGCGGACATCTTGCTGTAGATCGCGGGCTCCACGTTCGAGGTGAGGTCAAATTCCAGCCGGTTGGTCTCGTGGGAGACCGCCTCGGTCAGGCGCTTGAACGTGCCGCTCACGCGCTGAGTGCCGCCCGCGCGCTCCGCCCCCAGGTCGAGGCCGTGGGTGAAATTGGGCCGCAGGTAGATCAGCGCGTGCGCCTGCTCAAAGTCGCCGCCCAGCACCCGCACGCCCGGCGCCGTGGCCCAGCCGAAGTACTCCGTGCGCACCGGGTCCTTCCAGCAGCCGAGCACGTCCACGTCGGCCTCGGGCAGGCCGGTCGGGAAGGTGAAGTGATCGTTCCAGAAGTCGCGCCACCAGTCGCCGCGGAACCACCCGTTGATCTCCACCGGCCGGAGCCGGCCGTTCAGCAGCATGCGGTAGTCGAGTGTGGCGAAATCCATCCAGTAGGAACCCTCGCCGTAATTTTCGCCGAGGTTCACGCGCGCGTCGTGGGCGAGGAAACTGGTGCCGACGATGTCGATGCGGCCGCGCAGGGAGCTGATCTTGACGCCGTGCGAGTCCAGCCGGCCGCCGGTCACGCGCGCGGCCAGCCGCTCGAACTGCCAGCCGCGCCCGAGCACGGCCTCGGCGGTGAATTCGATCGGGTCGCCGAAGATGAAATACGGCGCCGCCCGCGGCGTATGCCGGGCGAGCACGCGGTTGATGAACTCCGGGGAACCGCGGCCCTGGGCCCGGATCCGGGCGCTCGCCTCCTTGAGCTGGGCGGTGACCTGCGCCGCGAGAAATTCCCCGTTGATCTGGGTTGCCACGGTGGCGCGAATCTCCGGCCAGCCGGCCAGTTCGGCCCGGATCACGGGAGCCAGCGCCGTCTCCTCGTCGGCGCCGAGGGCGCCCGCGGTCACCAGCGCCTCGACCGGCCGGAAGGGCAGTTTGTCGAGGGAGCCCCGGACCGTGAGCCGGGCCCGGATGTTTTGCGCACTGTATCCGCCCTCATAGCTGCCGTTGCGCAGTGCGACCTGCAGGTGCACGTTCCGGTCGCCCTCGCCGTCGAGCCGGACGATCCCCGTCGCGGCCAGCTCGCCGAGCGTGAGCGGCTGGTCCCAGGGTTTCTGGGCGGACCGGGCGGTGAAGAGCAGGGTGGCCAGGTTGCCGATGCCGGCCTGGCTTTCGAGCCGCAGCTCCAGGGCGGGATCCTCGAAGGCGTCAAACTGGTGCACCTGCAGGACCAGCTGCCGGCCGATCTTGAGGAATTGCGCCGCGATTTCCCCGGCCGAGAGCGGCGCGGCGCCCGCGGCGCGCGGCGGACTCGTGTACTCGCCGTGGGCCGTCAGGCTGAGCCGGCCGATCCGCCCGGCCAGCTGGTCCACGTGCCAGAGGTTTTCGTCGTGCCTCAGCACGACCGCCAGGTCGCGGACCACCGGTTCCACCGTGCCGCTGGGCGAGAGCATCGCGGGCAGCTGCAAGGCGGCGCCCTCGAAACGGATTTCGTCCGGCAGGGGCCGGCCGGCGAGGATGGACCAGAAGCTGCGCCGGACAAACACCAGCCGGCTGGTGAGCAGGGGTTCCTCAAAGGGCTTCAGGCGGAGCTGGACGTCCTCCAGCAGGATCTTGCCGGTCGGATCGAGGCGGGCGCGGCCAAACTTGATGAGCAGGTTGTCCGCGGCGAGCCGGGCCTCCACCTTGCGCAGCACAAAGTCCGGCACGGGCAGTTCCCGGGCCGTGGCGACATAGATCAGCGCCCCCAGTGAAATGGTCAGGACCAGCCAAACCGCGCAGTAGGTGAGCGTGATGAGGCAGGAGCCGCAGAAGTGCAGTCCCGGGGTGTACCAAGGCTGTTGGGTGGATGACACGATGTAGCCTGGGCCCGGTTACGGCTTGGCCGGGGGTGCGGTGGCGGCGGGAGCCGGGGTCGCGGCGGGTTCGCTGGGGGCGTCGGCTGGCACGGCCGCCGAGGGGCCCGGGTCGTTTTTCTCGCGGTAAGTCAGGGTGAACAGGGCATCGAGCATTTCCTGCGACACCTCAAACACCACGCCGCCGAAATCCGCCGTGCCGGCCAGCAGGGTGTTGCCCCCGAGGCGCTCGGTGAGGAAAAGGGTGGACGTCGAGGTCTGCGCCGCGCCGTTGCCGGCGGGCATGCCCAGGTTCAGGTCGAGGCGGTAGCGCCACGGACGCGGACCCTGGGCGGTATCCGCATGATCGGGGTTGAAGGTGTCGGCGGTGAAGGTTTTCGCCTTGAGGACGCGCAACTGGGCGATCAGCCCGGCAATCGCCTTGCGGCGCGCCTCGGATTCGCCGGCCAGCACCGTTTCCCACGTGGCGGCGGGATCGGTGAACTGTTTGGCGTAGAGCGGGGTGTTCGCGACGAGATCGGTCAGCGCGAGGCCCTGGATCTTGGCGCCTTCCGGCAGCTCGCGCAGGAGTCGCTGGCGGTAATACCGGGCCACGACCGGCGCCTGGTCCAGGATATCCGGCAGGATCTGGTAGAGGTAAGGCGGGTTCACGGCGCGGGCATAGGCCGCGTTCTTCTTGTCCGGCGAAATCCCGATCTGGAGCGTCAGCAGCGATGCTTCCGTCCCGCGCGGTCCGCCGCCGGTGTTCAGGCTCAGGGTGATTTCCCGCTCGGGCTGGTTGAAGCCGTAGATCTCGAGGTCCTTGGCCGACGGGGCGTCGGAGAGGAAGGTCACGCGCGAGAGCGCCTGGATTTTTTTCAGCAGCTCTTCCACCACCTCGGTGTCGGCCGGTTTGGTTTGGGGCGCCTGGCCGTTGACCCGGACCACCACCTGCCATGCGGCCGCGTCAGGCCCGGCCTCGAGGCGTTGCAGGGTCAGTTCGGGCCGGCCCGGAGCCGTGAGGGTCAGGGCGGTGACCGTCCGCGGCTCGAAGTCGAGGACGTGCGGATCGCGCAGTGCTTCCTGCGCGCTGCGGAGGACTTCCAGCAAAGGTTGCGGCACGGGCACCGTGAAGACCACGGCCTTGTCATCGATCTTCGCGTAATACTCCGTGGCGGCGATGCCACCGTTGGCCGGCGGGGTGGTCACGGCGGAAACGGCGTTGCCCAGGAGCAGGGTTTCGCGGCGGGCGTTGCCCTCGAGGGTGACGCGCAGGGCGGGGGAGTTCAGCCCGGTCTTCTCGAGGTCGGTCGTGGCCGGGGCGAGGAAATTTTTCGCGCTGAGGGCATTGAGGGCGTTGATCGTCACCTCGACGGCGCTCTTGCTGGCGCGGGCGAGGATCGGGGTCTCGAAGGCCCAGTGCGTGGTGGCGTCCCGCCGGAGCCGGACCTTGAGGGCGGCCGTTTGCACGTTGAGCGAGCGGACCTCGAACACCGGGACGGTGAAGATCGACTCCCCGCGCAGGGCCTCGAGCGGCAGGCCGACACTTTCCGCGAGGCTGCGGGACACGACATGGATGCGGGTGCCGTCGGGCGAAAGCAGGTAGAGCCGGTTGCCGATCTTGGTGTCGTCGCCAATCAGGCTCACGTAGTTCTTGCCGCCGGAATTGAAGCTCAGGGTCAGGGCCGGATGATCGAGCCCATAGTCGGCCAGCGTCTGTCCGCTCTTCGCGAGGTCGGCGACGGCGAAACTTGTCTCATGCTCGAGGAACTGCAGCTCGTTCACCACGCGGGCGACGGCGTTGGGGTTGGCCGGCCAGTCGTACGGCTGGGTCAGCCACCAGGATTCCCCCCGCTTCTCCAGTTTCAGGATCGAGCCGTCGCGGCTCGTGCGGGTGAGCGACTCGATCGCCGCGGCCTCGGGGCCGTAGACGCGTTTGCGCGCCTCCATCGTCAAGAGGTCGGCCTTCCACTTTTCCTCATATTGGAAAATGTAGTAGAAGAGGACGACGTTGAGGAAAATCAGGACGACGGTGACTTTGGAGCGCATGGCGCGGAGAGTGATAAGGTTTAAGGTGTAAGCTTTGAGGGAACGCGCTCGGTAGGATTGGGAGATTGATTGGAGCTTAAAACTTGCAGCTTAAAACGGGCGAAGCCTCAGCTGCGCCTGGTCCAGTAGACAATGAGGCCCAGGAGGGCAACGAGACCCGGCACGACCAGCAGAAGACCCAGCCGGAGGTGGACAAGTTCCTCCTGACTGAGGGTCAGGCCGAAACGCTGGATGGGCCGGGTGGGGATGTTGAACTGGGTGTCGCGGTCGACCGTCCAGTCGATTGTGGCGATGAAGAGGTTGAGGTTGCCGGGGTTAAAGATGCGGTTGTTCGTCACGAGGTCGGCCGTGCCGAGGGCGGCGAGGCGTCCGCCGGGCACGCTGAGCGGCAGGTTGGCGGGCTTGACCCGTTCGGATATGACCATGACGCCGAGGCCCTCCTTGTTCCGCAGGTCGAGGCCGGGGGTGAACTCAAAGGAGTTTTTCAGCCGGAAGCTGTTCTCGCCCCATGCGATCGGGCTGGTGGCGATGAGCTTGCGGACGCTCAGGCCGTCGTCGGGTGAACGCCCGAGGTCGTCGCTTACCACCCGGGCCAGGCCGACGACCACGGCCAGGTCGTTGTTGATCAGACTGTCCGTGATGTGGCTGGTGGGGTCCTTCGCAAAGTGCCAGAGGCGGAGATCCCGGCTCTCCGTCAGGCTGCGCGGATCGAGGTCAATGATGAGGTTGTCGTACACTAATATGCCCCAGTCGAAGAGCAGTTCCTCGAGGCCGTACTTGCCGAGCCCGTCCTGGCGGGCGGGATCCAGCATCAGGATCAGGCGGCCCGCGCGGGCCTGCAGGAAGTTCCGGAGGAGTTCCTCCTCGTAGGGCTGGAAGCGGCCCTGGGGCGAGGCAACGATCAGCAGCGCGGTGTCGTCGGGGATTTTCCGGGTCAGGCTCAGGTCGATGCTCGCGATGTCGAAGTTGCGCGAACGGAGTTCGTCGCGCAGCTGCGAGAGGCCGCGGGCCGGGTCGACGTCATCCGGCCGCATCTCGCCGTGGCCCGCGACGAAATAGATCTTCTTCCGGACGGGGCTGGAGACATCGAGGATCGCCGCGGTGAGCGTGGACTCGCCCTTGAAGGCTTCCTTGCGGCGCTGCTTCAGGTTGACCTGGTAGAACTCACCGACCGGCAGCACGCGGCGGTGGTTGTCCCCGCTGGAAACCACGACCTGGTTGGGCTGGTCGACGCCGAGGGTCTCGGCCTCCTTCTGGTTCTGGTAGACGTTGACGTAGCGGACCTCGATCTTGGCCTTCGGGTTGTTGCGGGTGACGTAGTAGACGTATTCGCGCAGCAGGCCGCTGATGTCGCGGTAGGCCTGCGCCAGCTCCTCGTTGTCGTTGTCCGGCGTGAGGGTGACGGTGATCCGGACATCGCGGTCGAGCTTGTCGAGGTAGGCGTTGGTTTCCGCCGAGAGGGAATACCGGTGGTTGCGCGTGAGGTCGAACCGCCAGGCGTGGTTGAAGGCGATGTAGTTCAGCCCGCCGGCGAGCGTCAGGAAGAGCACCGCCTGCAGGAGGAGGTTGGTCAGCCGGATCCACCGGGCGGCACGGAAGCTGTCGGCGAGGTTCATGCGTCAGCTGCCCAGGATTTTCACCTCGACGCCGAGGATGCTGAAGATGAGGGCCAGGACCGAGCCCGTGACGTAGAAAACCACCTGGCGCGTATCGATCACACCGTGGGTGAAATCCTCGACGTGGTTGCCGATGCGCAGCGTGTCGAGGGCGGCCTTGACGGGTTGCAGCCCCTCGGCGTGCATGGCGTTGAGGTCGCCGAGGTAGCTGAGTCCGCCGATCAGGCCGAGCAGCATGGTGAAGCTCAGGATGCCCGCGACCGCCTGGTTGCGGGTCAGGGCGCTGGCCAGGATCCCGACGGCGATGAAGAGCAGGCCGCTGATCGCGATGAAGAGATAGCCGCCGACGATCGGGCCGGGGTCGAGGAAGCGGGTATCGCGCGCATAGAGCTGCAGCAGGTAGTGGAAGCCCAGCGTCGAGCCCCAGAGCAGCATGTAGAAAAGGTAGGCGGCCGTGAACTTGCCGAGCACGACCTCGGTGGTGCTGACCGGCGCGGTGAGCAGGGTCTCGAGCGTGCCCATGCGCCGCTCCTCGGCGAAGGACTTCATCGTCAGCAACGGCACCATGAAGAAGACCGGGAACCAGTAGAGCTGGAAAAACACGGCGGCGGGCGGCGACTCCTGCGGCGCCTTGCTGTAGAGATCGAGGATGCCGGCGAAGATGAAGCCCATGACGCCGAGGAAGAACACCGCCGCGATGTACGTGCTCGGGCTGTAAAGCAGGGCCCGGATCTCGTGCGAGAGGATGGTGGGATAATGGCGCATGGCGGAAAAAGACTACGAGACTGCGGAACAACGGGACCACCGGACGGGGGACGCCCGGATGACGGGGTCGGCCGGTCGGAGCGGGGCGGGCGAGCAAAGCCGGAAATCGGGATCTTGGATTTTCGTCATGGTCATTCGTCCGTAGTCTCGTGGTCCGGCCGCTCAGGCCTTGGGCAGCGGTGCGCGGCTGTCCGCCTTCGGGTCGGGCAGGCGGGCGTCCCAGCTGCGCCGCGTGGCGGCGAGAAAGACGTCCTCGAGGGAGGGTTGCGTGCGCGCAAGGGAGCGCACCCGGTAACCGTGGGTGGGCAGGGCCTGCAGGATTTTCTCCCCGAGGTCGCCGGCAAATTCGGTTGTCAGCGTCGCCGTGCAGAAACCGTCCCCGGCGCAGTCGCCGACCGACTCGACCTTGAGGGTGGGTTCGATGGCCGGCAGCAGCGGGGCCAGGGCGGCGGTGTCGCCGGCGAGATCGACCCGGTAGCTTGTGTGGCCGAAAATCTCGTGGCGCAGCTCCGCGGGCGAGCCCTGCGCGACGATCCGGCCGCTGTTGATGATGAGCACCCGGTCGCAGGTGGCCTCGATTTCGGGCAGGATGTGGCTGGAGATGATGACGCTCATCCGGCCGCGCAGGCTGGCGATGAGGTCGCGCACGATGATGATCTGGTGGGGGTCGAGCCCGATAGTCGGCTCGTCCATGATGATGACCGCCGGCTCGGCGAGGATGGCCTCGGCGATGCCGACACGCTGCCGGTTGCCCTTGGAGAGGCGGCCGAGGATGCGGTGGCGGTTCCGCTTGAGATCGCAAAGTTCCAGCACCTCGTCGATCCGCGCGCGGAGCCGGGCGCGGGGCATTTCCTTCAGCCGGCCGCGGAACCAGAGGTACTCCGACACGCGCATGTCGTCGGGCAGGGGATTGTTTTCCGGCATGTAGCCGATGTGGCGCTTGGTGGCCTCGGCCTGGCTGGCGACGGGCAGGCCGCAGATGCGCACCGAGCCGGAGGTGGCCGGCAGGTAGCCGGTCAGGATGCGCATGGTGGTGCTCTTGCCGGCGCCGTTAGGCCCGAGCAGCCCGAGAATCTCGCCGCGCTTTACGCTGAAACTGAGGTCGTTGACCGCCGTGAGCGGTCCATAGTTCTTCTTCAGGTGGGAGACCTCTATGGTGATGTCGGGAATTTCAGCCATGCAAGCGGGGAAGCGGGCGCGGTTATTTACACGGGTAATCCGTGCGGCGGGCAAGCTTGCTCATCAAACCGCGGGCGCGACATCCTTGCCTAATGTGACCTCTCCGGCGCGAAAACGTTCGGTGCGGCCGCTGCTGAGCTTCACGAGCAGCGAGCCCTCGTTGTCGATCCCGGTGGCCAGACCCGTCACGGTGCGCGTGCCCTGGATGACGCTGACGGGCCGCCCGCGCAGCACATCGTAGCGCGCCCACAGCTCCGCGAACTTCTCCTGGTAGCCTCCCTCGATAAACTGGTTGTACGCCGCAATCACGCGCCCGATCAGGGCGGCGGCAAAACGGTTGAGATCCACCGGCGCGCCGGTGGCCTCCGCCAGTGACGTGGCGGTGCGCTGCAGTTCGCGCGGCAGATCCTGGGGCCGGCCGTTGAGGTTCAGGCCGAGGCCGAACACCAGGTCGCGAATCTGGTCGGCGTCGATCCGGGCCTCGGTGAGCATGCCGCCCGCCTTGCGGTCGTTCACGTGCAGGTCGTTCGGCCACTTCAACCCGGGCTGGATCTTGCAGAAGTTGGCGACCAGTTCGCAGATGTTGAGCCCCATCCAGAGCGTGAAGTCATGCATCCGCGCCGGCTCGAGCTGGGGCCGGAAGACAAAGGTGGAGTAAAGGTTACCCGACGCCGGGCTGTGCCACGGCCGGCCCCGGCGGCCGCGGCCCTGGGTCTGGGCCCGCGCCAGGATGATCAGGGGCACCGGGCAGCCGGCGGCAAGCTGGCGCTCGGCCTCGCTGTTGGTGCTGTCCACGCTGTCGAGACAGATGACGTGCGGGGGCCGCGGCCGGCCGCTGAGGTAGGCCTGGACAAGGGCGGCGTGAAGCAGCGGCGGCGTCTGGGCCAGCTTGTAGCCCCGGCTGCGGACCACCTCGAACACGAATCCCTGCTTGGTCAGCTTCTGCAACTGCATCCAGACCGCCACGCGCGAGACCCCGAGCGAGCGGGCCAGGCGCGTGCCCGAAACGAAGCCGTTTTCGGCGGCGAGTAGTTCGCGCAGGATGGTGACTTCGGTCGGTGACATGGGAGATTTTCGTCGCGGTCGTGACTTAAGCCCCTAACAAAGCACAGAACAATGGGCGGGCAAATGACATTTGCGGTTTTCCTGAAGTCCGTTGCCGCGGGTGGCCCACCGCCGGCCGGCCTCGGTCCGGCCCTGCAGGCGCTGTGGCAGGACGGGGCGGGGGATTGGGCCGCAGCCCATGAGCTGGCGCAGGCAGCGGGGGATCGCGACGGGGCCTGGGTCCATGCCTACCTGCACCGCAAGGAGGGCGACGCGGCCAATGCCGCGTACTGGTACCGGCTCGCCGGAAAACCGATGGCGCAGGGCGGACTGCCGGCCGAGTGGGAGCAGATCGTGCGGGCGCTGTTGGGCAGGTGATACTCAAAGCGTTTCAGTATCTTGGTAGCTGCGCTTGAGTCGGAGACGAAAGCGTGGCTCGGCCACGTTGTCGCGCTGCTCCAACGCGGCTACATCTTGCCGACGGTGCTCCGGCCCGGTTTGGGGCAGGACTCAGGGCTTGTTGGCCGCATCACGCAGCGCCTTGGCGGCGGCGGGGTCTTCCTGCTCGAGGGCCTTGGCCATCACCGAAACGTCCTGCACCAGCTGGGCCCGTTGGGCGCGGTCGTATTCCTCGCGGGCGCGTTCCGCGGCGGAAGCGCCGCCGAGAAACCCGTACTTGTTCAGGAAATCGCGGTCGAAGGAACTGGTCTTTTCCTTCGCCAGCCTTTCGTTGAATGCCTTGTTGGTCATCATCACCTCGTCGCCGAGTCGCGGGCGTTTTTTCTGCTTCACGATCACCTTCGGCAGCTCAATGGCATCGGAACTGGGCTCGGCCGCGGGCTTGGCCGGGCCGGGGGGCGCGTACTTCGGCAGGTTGGAACTCAGCATCTGCGTCACACCCGGCGAGAGCTTGTCGGCGGGATCGCCGCTGGGCTTGGCGAGCAGCTCGATCGGGGGCTGGGCGGGAGCGGCCGTTACGGCCGGGGCCGGACCGGGGGCGGCGGGCGCGGGCTCGGCTGGCGCCGGCGTGCTGGGTGGCTCCGCCGCCATAAGGCTGGCGGCAAGAATCAGGGGCAGCAGGAATGCGGCGGATTTCATAGGCTGATGTTTTGACACGAAATAGCACACTCGGTGCTGATTGGCCGATATTATTTTTTGTCGCTGATCAGGGGCGGTTTAGGCGTAGTCGGACGGTCTGGACCGGGCGGCCGCCGAAGTGGTGGGCGCAGGGAAATTCCCCGGTCTCACGCCTTGCCCAGCGCGGCGATCTGCTGGTGCAGGCGCGGCCAGTGCATCTCGGGAATGGACGGGCCGAGATGCTGCACGGTTTCGGAACCGAGGAGCGAACCGACCGCCCCGGCAACGGGCAGCGGGAGGCCCCGCAGGTAACCGTACAAAAAGCCGGCGGCCCACGCATCACCGGCGCCGGTCGTGTCCACGACGCGCGCGGCGGCGACCGGTTCGATCCGGTGCAGTTCCTTGCCCTGCGCGACCCAGGCGCCGTCCTTGCCGATCTTCACCGCGGCGATGCCGCCGTAGCCGGCCAGCTTGCGGGCGTAGGCATCGTAGGAGGCGTCCTTCTGGAAAAGCGTCCGCACTTCGTCTTCGTTGGCAAAGACGATGTGCACGCCCTGCTGCAGCTGGCCCAGGATCCAGTCGCGGGCGACATTGACGACCTCGAAGGACGCCAGGTCGATGCTGATGGTGCAGCCGGCGGCGCGGGCGGTGACGGCAACCTTTTCAGCCAGGGCCGGGTTGAACATCAGGTAGCCCTCGATGTGGGCGTGGCGGACGCCGATGAAATCCTCCACCGTGATCTCGTCGGGATGGAGCGTCATCGCCGCGCCGAGATGAGTGCGCATGGTGCGCTGGCCGTCCGGCGTGACCAGGGAGAGACAGCGGCCGTTCGGCAGGGTGGCGCGCTTGAAGCGGGAGCCGTCGCCGCCGGTGGCGACGAAATTGGTGCGGTAGTCCTCCGCGGTGATGTCGCCCCCGATCTTGCCGAGAAAGGTGGTGCGCAAACCGAGGCGGGCGGCGCCCACCGTCGCGTTGGCGGCGGAACCGCCGGGGGTCACCGCGTAGTCGGTACCCAGCTTGCCCACGAGGCTGACGATGTCGTTGTCATCGACGAGCACCATGCCGCCCTTTTCGCCGGCGACGTGGTCCGTGAGGAACGATTCTGGAACGTGGGCCAGCAGATCCATGATGGGATTGCCGACGCCGATGAGGTCAAACGAGTGCTGGGACATTAATAAGTTGAGCTGTGTGTGAGTCGGAGAAACAGAAATGAGTTAGCCACGAAACACACGAAACGCACGAAAAGGGAAAGAAGGATTTAATGATGGATGACAGGCGGGAGAAATCGCGGAGGCGCGAAAGGGCGGAGATGCGGAAGCAGGATTTCAGCGTTTTCGCTCTTTCGCGTTTCCGCGATTAATTCCTCAGCTCACCGTCAGGTTGGTGGCGAGGATCGGGTCGTCGTCGACCTCGATGACGATGTTATAGTCGCCCGGTTGCTCGAACCGGAGGTTGCGCAGCTCGTTGATCAGGTTGATGCGGTGGAGCGGGCTTTGGGATTCGAAATCGCGGTGGAGCAGCTGCGCGGGGTTGATGGGATCCAGCCCCATGGACATCTTGATCTTGTGCGTCCCGGGCTGGACGTCGGTCAGCGTCAGGAACCAGACCATGTAGGGATGCACCACCGGGAACGAGCGGGCCTTGATGTTGGAGAACACGCCCAGGATCGTGTGCTTGCCCGAGGCCGGGTCGATGTGGACGGCATCGCAGGTAATCCAGGCCAGCAGGGAAGGTTTTGACTGCACTTGGCCACGATGCGCGAGGGCCGGGGAGCGGCAAACTATTTTAACCGGTTTTCGCTGGGGAAATGACGGTCGGTCCACCTTTTTCTTGTGTATGGTTCCGGGGCGGTTTTTACCCTTAGGCGATGAAGTATATTTTCGTCACAGGCGGAGTCGTATCATCCCTGGGCAAGGGTCTGACGGCGGGAGCTCTCGGCGCCTTGCTCGAGATGCGCGGACTCAAGGTGCGCATCCAGAAATTCGACCCGTACCTCAACGTCGATCCCGGCACGATGAGCCCGTTCCAGCACGGCGAGGTCTATGTGCTCGACGACGGCGCGGAGACCGACCTCGACCTCGGCCACTACGAACGCTTCACCTCCGGCAAGCTCTCGCGCCACAACAGCCTTTCGTCCGGCCAGATTTACGAGGCCGTCATCGCCAAGGAACGCCGCGGCGACTACCTCGGCAAGACGGTGCAGGTGATCCCGCACGTCACGAACGAGATCAAGAAACGCATCTACGGCGGCGGCAAGGGTGTCGACGTGCTCATCACCGAGATCGGCGGCACGACCGGCGACATCGAGGGCCTGCCGTTCCTCGAGGCCATGCGGCAGTTCGCCCTCGAGGCCGGGCCGAACAACTGCGTGTTCATCCACGTCACACTGATCCCTTTCCTCAAGGCCGCCGGCGAGCTGAAGACCAAGCCCACGCAGCAGAGCGTCGCCAAGCTCCGCGAGATCGGCATCCAGCCGCACATCCTGTGCTGCCGCTGCGACCACCCGATGACGCCCGAGATGAAGGAAAAGCTGAGCATGTTCTGCAACGTGCCGGCGAAGGCCGTCATCGAGGAGATGGATGTCGAGCATTCCATTTATGAGCTGCCGCTGATGCTGCAGCAGCAGGGGCTCGACGAGCTCGTGGTCAAGCAGCTCGGACTCAAGGTCCGCCGCAACCCGAAGAACGTCTGGGCCGAGGTCGTCCGCCGGATCAAGTCGCCCAAGCACGAGGTGAAGATCGGCGTGGTGGGCAAGTACATCGAGCTGCAGGACGCCTACAAGTCCGTCTACGAATCCCTCAGCCACGCCGGCATCGCCAACCATTGCCGCGTGAAGATCATCCGCATCGACGCCGAGAACCTGGAGTCGAAGGCCGGCCTGTCCCGCCTGAAGGCGCTCGACGGTATCTTGGTGCCCGGCGGTTTTGGCGATCGCGGCATCGAGGGCAAGATCGCGGCCGCGCGCTACGCGCGCGAAAAGAAGGTCCCATATTTCGGCCTCTGCCTCGGCATGCAGGTGGCGGTCATCGATTACACCCGCAACGTGCTCCGCCTGAAGAACGCCAATTCCGTGGAGTTCGACGTGGACACGCCGCACCCGGTCATCGCGCTGATGGACGAGCAGCGCCATGTCGTCCTGAAGGGCGGCACGATGCGCCTCGGCGCCTACGAGTGCAAACTCAAGCCCGGCACGCTCGCCCGCAAGGCCTACGGGCAGGAGACGATTTCGGAGCGTCACCGCCACCGTTTCGAGGTGAACAACGACTACGTCGCCCGCCTGGAGAAGGCCGGCATGGTGATCAGCGGCTGGAACCCCAAGCGCGGCCTGGTCGAGATCACCGAGCTGAAGAACCACCCCTGGTTCCTCGGCGTGCAGTGCCACCCCGAGTTCCAGTCCAAGCCCAACAAGGCGCATCCGCTGTTCGCGGCCTTCATTGCGGCGGCGATCAAGAACCAGAAGAAATGAGCGATGTGGAAATCAGGAAAACTGGAAATGACTGCTCCCTGATTTCCTGAGTTCTACGTTTGTATTCCTCATGCTTTTCGATCCCAAAAAACTCCTCCTCATCGCCGGCCCCTGCTCGCTGGAGAACGAAAAGGTCTGCCGGGCCGCGGCGGAGATGCTGACCCGGCTGGGGAAAGAGCACCCGGAGCTGAACATCGTCTTCAAGGGCTCGTTCGACAAGGCCAACCGGACCTCGCTCGACGGTGACCGCGGCACCGGGATGGAGGAGGGCCTCGCGCTGCTCGCTCTGATCAAGCAGGATTACGGGTTTCCCGTGCTGACGGATATCCACGAGCGCCAGCAGGCCGACGCGGTTGCGGCTGTGTGCGATGTGCTACAGATTCCCGCGTTCCTCTGCCGGCAAACGGACCTGCTGCTGGCTGCCGCCGCCACCGGCCGCGTCGTCAACGTCAAGAAGGGCCAGTTTCTCTCCCCGCAGGAAATGGAGTTCGTCGTCAACAAACTGCGCGAGGGTCACGCCAGGGAATTTTGGCAGACGGAGCGCGGCACCACCTTTGGCTACCAGAACCTCGTCGTCGACATGCGTTCGTTCGCCCAGATGAAGGCGCTGGGGGCGCCGGCGATCTTCGACGCCACGCACAGCGTGCAGCTGCCCGGCGCGGCGGGCGGTAAGAGCGGTGGGCGCCGCGAATTTGTCCCACCCCTCGCCAAGGCCGCGCTGGCGGCGGGCGCGGACGGTCTGTTCATCGAGACCCACCCCGACCCGGCCCATGCGATTTCCGACGGGCCCAATCAGATCCCCACCGCCGAGATGCCCGCGCTGATCGCAAGCTGCCTGAAGGTGTGGGCGGCGGTTCGTTCCTAATCGGGGTGCTTGTGTGTAGGGGCGCAGACTCCTGTCGCGCCGTAAGCCAGGCGAAGGCAGATGCTGCGCTCTTGATCGTGATAGCGCCTGCGAAGGCGCAACAAAATTGCGCCCCTACCTAATTGACCACGTCGCCCGCGTGCGCATGGTTTCGTCCAACAAAAGAACTCCATGTCCACCTTCATCATCGAAGTCCCCGTGCCCGCGATGGGCGCCACGGTTAGCGAACTCACCATCGTCAACATCTCGGTCCAACCCGGCACTCGTGTCACCAAAGGCCAGAAGCTGGCCGAGTTGGAGAGTGACAAATCAGCCTTCGACTTCGAGTCGCCGGCGGACGGCGCCATTTTGACCGTGCTGGGCAAACCGGCAGACGTTAAGACCTCCGGTCAGGCGCTTTTCCGGATGGAGACCTCGGACGAGAGCCTACGGCACCTGGAGGCGGGAGGGGTCAAGCCTGAGGCACCAAGCCAAGCTGCCGGAACCTCCGACCTCAAACCTTCAGCCTCCAGCCTTGTGTGGACCCCGCGGGCCATTAAGATGGCGCAGGAAGCCGGATTGGACCACGCGACGGTTACCGACATCGGCGCCACCGGCCCGGGCGGCCGCGTCTCGGGCGATGACGTCACAAAATACCTGGCGAACCGGAAATAGGAGTGGGTCACGCAAAGTCGCCAAGGCGCAAAGATCAGGAGTCTGGGAGACCGAGAACGACGCGATGGATTCCGTCTTTGATCAGGGGCGAGCCGAAGTTGATCAGCAGGCCGAGTCGTAGTCCGGTTAACTTAAGGTAGGTCTTTAGCTGCTTCTTGTGAGAGGCGTGAAGTTGCTCGACCGACTTCAGTTCGACGATCACCAGATCATCGATGATCAGGTCAGCGCGGAAGCCTTCGTCAAATTTCAGTCCGCGATATTCGATCGGGATTGGTTTCTGGCGCACAACCCGCAGACCGCGCAACGACAGTTCCTGGGCCAGCAGCGCCTCGTAAACAGATTCCAGCAACCCCGGCCCCAATTCTGAATGCAGGTGAAACGCTGAATCCACCACCTCCTTCGAAATCTGATTCTCGTTCATCCGGTTTTGCGCCTTGGCGTCTTTGCGTGAGCTATCGACTCTGCAATTCGTAACTCAGGATGCTCAACGCGTAGATCGCCGCGGTGTCGCTGCGCAGGACGAGCGGGCCGAGGGTGATCGGCTGGAAGCCGGCGGTGAGGGCGGCGGTCAATTCTGCGGGGGAGAAATCCCCCTCCGGGCCGACGAGCCAAAGGACTTTTTTCGGCGCGGCGCCATGCCGCGCCCCGTGATGCGCAAGGGCGGACTTCAGCGTGGTCGCGCCCGCGTGCAGGCTGGCGATCAGCTTGAGATCGTAGCCCGCGGCCGTCGGGATGAATGAGGCGAGCGATTGGATCGGCGCGATTTCCGGCAGCCACGGATTGCCGCATTGCTTGGCGGCCTCGATCGCCGCGGTGCGCCACTTTTCCAGTTTTTTATCCTGCCGTTCGCCGTCGAGGTGCACCTGCGTGCGCTCGCTCAGGAGGGGAATGATGCGTGTCACACCCACCTCGGTGGCCTGGCGAATGATGTCGTCCATGGTCGACCCCTTGGGCAGGGCCTGACCGAGGGTGATTTCATAGACCCGCGGCGCGGCCGGCCGAGCAGACTTCACGCGCAGCACCGTGGCTGACCTGCTGGCGTCCACACACTCGGTGACCCACTCACCGCCTTGTCCATCAAAGGCAATCACCGGGTCGCCTCGTCCGCAGCGGTTGACGGTGACCAGGTGGTGACTCTCCTCCGGCGACAGTCTGATCTCCACGGCGTTGACCGTCGCAAAGGGGGCAAAGGTACGAAAGTCCGGCATAGGTCTGCCCCGAGTTTTTCCAGATGCATGTCCACGTCAACTGTCTCCCGTTGCCTTGCGCGGACCGGCTTCCGGGAAAGCGGCAATCGGTCTCGACTGATGCGACGCTTGCCGCATATTTTCCCACATGAAAACCGTCCTGTTCGCACTGGTCGTGTTGACCGGTCCGTATGTATCGCTCGCGGCTAACTCCGAGTCGGAGCAGCCGGGTTCAGGCTCCTCCGCCCCGGGTCCCCTGACCGCGGTGGAACTGGGGAATCTTGTGGCCGCGGAAAAATCGATGTTCGAGATCATGGGTCAGGCTGACGGGCAGGCTTTCCGCCAAATCGCCGGCGACGACTATTTCACGATCAATGCCGATGGGGTCGCCATGGACCGGGCCGGAGCCCTGAAGCTGCTGCCAAAATTCAAGGGCAGCACGAGCGAGCGCTCGGAGCAGCGCACGCGAATCTTCGGGCATACCGCCGTGCTCACCGGCCGCGGGAAATTCTATTTCAAGTCACTGCTTGTGGCGGAAGTCCTCTACAGCCAGGTATGGGTCCTCCGGGATGGCCGCTGGCAGTTTGTGAACTGGACCGGCACCATGACGGGGCTGCCGTCCTGGTATCCGGTCATTGTCACCGGCATCGTCTCTCTGGGGCTGCTCATGATCATCCGGCGGATGGGCCGGATAAAGAAAGCCACAACCTGAACGCAGACCCAGCGGGTTTTTGGCTCCCAACAATGACAAAGACTGAAAAGTGCTCCGTCCGCTGGCCTGCCAGCCGTTGGCCTGGCGAAGGCTGGTGCCCGGGGTGGGGGTCGAACCCACAAGATATCGCTATCGGTAGATTTTGAGTCTACTGCGTCTGCCAATTCCGCCACCCGGGCGACAGAATCCCTCATGTCACGCCAAGAAAGTAAGGGTGGCAAGTCGGGAATACGCGCTGCCTCCCGATCCGCAGCGATTGCACCCGGTGGCGACCCCCAGCGTGACTTCATGGAGGTTAACCGAGTGGATAGCGCCCCAGCAAACCCGGCGGCCTGGTTCGTTCGATGCCGGACTGGCTTGGGTGTTCGCTCAGATTTCCGGCCGGGGCGAAGACGCCGGCGGACTGTCGCGGTCAGGAGTACTTTCGGCGGGTAATGCCAGGGGACCGAGGCGGCAGCGGGGGAGAAGGGTGCGGAGGCGGGTGAGACCGGCTGGTGAGACGCGGCTGCCGAAGAGGTAGAGTTGCTCCAGAGCCGAAACGCCGGCCAGCTTGGTCACGTTGGCGTCATTCACCGGGGTGAAACAAAGATTCAGGTAACGCAGGACGGGCAGAGCCTGGAGTTCGTTCAGTGTCTGGCCGGAGAGGACGGTGCGTTCGAGGTGCAGGCGCTCAAGATGCGAGAAGGGTTTCAAGCCAGCGAGACCGGCATCGGTGAGCCTCGTGCCGGCAAGCTCCGCTTCGACGATGAACGGGGCGACCGGCGCCAGTTGCGCGAGTTCCGCGTCGCCAAACCGGTCCTCGGCGCCCCGCACGCGCAATATCAAGCCGTCGCCGGGGCGCTGCGAAAGGGGCACAAGTTTGATGCCGAGAGCGCGCTCGAGACGCCCGATCTCGTCGCGCCGTGCGGCGTAGTCGCCGACGCGGGGCACATAGGGCCCTTCCCCGCCCGGGGCGGCGGTGCCCGCAGGCGAGGCGAGCAGCGCGGCGACTTCGGGGGGAAGCTTCGTCTTCATCGCATCGGCGACCGACATTTCGCGGGAAGCGCCGTGCTTCACCCACCAGCGCAGCATGGCGAGTTCGCCTGCCGTCGGGCGTGGTTTCTTCCGTGGCGGCATCAGTTTCTCGTCGTCGGACGCCAAGGCGAGACGGCGGATCAATTCGCTGTGCGCCAGATCGCCGGGCACGATCGCAACCTGACCGGATTTGCCGCCGGCCAGCAACGCGGCAAACGTGTCCATGCGGTAGTCACCCTTTTGCTTCTCGGCACCATGACACGAAAGGCAGTGCTTTTCGAGGATGGGTCGGACGCCGACCGCAAACACCGTATCAACGGCGTAAACTTCGGGCGGCGGTGCTTCAGGAATCCGGAACGCGCGTTTCACCGCGGGAGGGAGCGGCTCGGTCAGATAGGCGGAGCCATGGGTCAACGAACCGCCATTGTGCGCGGTCCAGAACAGGCAACCGAGCGTCGCCGCCAGCAAGAGCGCGTAGCCGGCACGCGAGCGTCCGCGCATAAGCCACGCAAGGGCAGTACCGATCGCCAGCAGCACCCCGCCGCGAAAATGCGCGAGGAGCAGCACCCCGTCCTGTCCGTCGGCGTGCGCGAGGGCCAGACCGGCGGTGACCGCCAGGGTTGTGCAAACCACGGCGAGCCCGAGCAAAAAGCCGGCGGCCTCGCCCAGGGCGGGCCGCTTGCGCCCGGCCCACTCCAGCAGCGGCGCCAGCAGGAGCAGGGCGATCGGAAAATGAACGAGGAGGGGATGCAACCGTCCGGGCAGTCGGAGCAGGCCGCCATGCGCGAGGCCATCAATCGGAAGCAGCCAGGAGACCGCGAGCACGATCGCGATGGCAAGAATTGCGAGGAGGACGCGACGGGGGAAAGAGAGGGGGAAATGGGCCACAGGAACGTGGGGGAGGTTCGGGAATGAGATCGCCGGGGAAGTTTGATCGGCCGCCCAGCATCACACTTGGGGGCAAGGGAAGATGGTTTTGTTCGGCGATCCCGAGGAGGCAGCCTTCCCGTCTCCCCGCGAGGTCCGCCCTAGACTTTGCGGAGGAGGGTAAGCCGGCCGATGGGGAGCCATTCAGCGACGAGGATGTCGCCGTTCTGCAGGAAGATCGCGTCGTGCGGGCAGATGAACTGGCCGGGTGTGAACTCGGCGCGCGTCTGCTTGCGCCGGGAGCCGACCGGGCCGTTGCCTGCGAGGCCGTCGCCGAGTTGCGCCACCACCGCGTAGTTGCGGTCGAGCAGGCAGACCTGGCTGTCAAGGTCGGGGCAAACGATCAGGTCGCCGCGGATGTCGAAGTTGCACGGCATCCGCAGGCGGGACTCATCCTTGATGGTCCGGAGGTGCTGGCCGTCGAGCGAGAAGGTTTGCAAGCGGCGGTTGCCGCGGTCGGCGATGATAAGCACGGGCTCGGGGCCGCGGGTATCAACCCACTGGCCGTGCGGGTTGTTGATTTCCCCGTCGTTCTGGCCCGGCGTGGAAATCTCGCGGAGAAATTCTCCCCGCGCGGAAAACTTGAGCATGTGGTGCGACCCGTAGCCGTCGCCGACGAAGAAATCGCCGTTCGGGGCGAACGCCACGTTGGTCGGCACAAAGTTGATCGGCGCGCCGGCGTAGGCGGGATCCTCATCGGGATAGCCATGCGTCCAGAGCACATCGCCCGTCAGCGAGGTCTTCACCACGCGGCTGCGGGCCGTGTCACAGTGGTAGAGCAGCTCGGTGCCGGCCTCGGTGCGGATGTCGAGGCCGTGGGCACCGGCGCGAAACTCGGCGCCGAAGGCGCGCACGAACCGGCCGGCGGGATCGAACACCACGACGGCCTCCGGGCGTTTGCTCGAGGCGTGGACCGTGTGGGCCACGTAGATGAAACCCTCGCGGTCCTGGCAGAGGCCATGGGTGTCGCCCCACACCAGGCCGGCCGGGGGCACCAGCCAGTCGTGCACGCACTCATAGGTGTGCGCGCCCGAGCCGATGACCGGGCCTGGTTTCGCGTTGGGTGCGGAGGAGGTGGAACTGGCGCGGATAAACGGCGCCGCGAACGTGCTGGCGGCGGCGGTGGCGGCGAGTTGGGTGACGAAGGAGCGACGGGATTGCATGGGCGCGGGGTAGGGTGGGCAGGAATCAGGCGATCAGGCCGGGCACGACTTGGGCGGGCACGACGCCGGTGAGCTTTTGGTCGAGTCCTTGGAATTTGAACGTGAGCGCCTCGTGGTTGAGGCCGAGCAGGTGGAGGATGGTGGCGTTATAGTCGCGGACGTGCACCGGGTCACGCGTGATGTTGTAGCTATAGTCGTCGGTCTCGCCATACACCGTGCCGGCCTTGGTGCCGCCCCCGGCCATCCAGCCCGTGAAGCAACGCGGGTGATGGTCGCGGCCGTAGTTGGTCTGGGACAGCTGGCCCTGGCTGTAGACCGTGCGGCCGAATTCACCGCCCCACATCACGAGCGTGTCGTCGAGCAAGCCGCGTTGCTTGAGGTCGGTGACCAGGGCATAACAGGCGCGGTCGGTGGCGGCGCAGAGTTTCGGCAGCATGGGCACGGCGTCACCATGGACGTCCCAGCCGCGCTTGTAGATCTGGGTGTAGCGAACCCCGCGTTCGGCGAGGCGGCGGGCCATGAGGCAGTTGTAGGCGAAGGTGCCCGGCTCCTTTGCGTCGGGGCCGTAGAGTTCCCAAGTTGAGGCGGGTTCGTCGCCCATGTCGGCGAGGGCTGGGACGGACGCCTGCATGCGAAACGCCATCTCGTACTGTGCGATGCGCGCATGGGTCTCGGGATCGCCGACCTCCTGGTAAGTCAGCTCGTTGATGGCGTTGACGCCGTCGATGAGCTTGCGGCGCGTGTCACGCGTGAGGCCGTGCGGATCGTTGAGGTAAAGGACGGGATCGCCCTGGGAACGGAAGGCAACGCCGGCATAGGTCGAGGGCAGGTAACCGCTGCCCCACAGGCGCGGCGACAGCGGTTGGTTGTTGGCCCCGGGCGTGAGCTTCGAGTTGAGCACGACGAAGGTCGGCAGATTTTCATTCATGCTGCCCAGACCATAGGAGAGCCAGGCGCCCATGGACGCCTTGCCGGGCACCATGTTGCCGGTGTTGATCAACAGGATCGCGGGCTCGTGGTTGATCGCGTCGGTGTAGAGCGATTTCACGATGGCCAGGTCGTCGACGAGCCGGCTGGTGTGGGGGAGCAATTCGCTGACCCACGTCCCGGCGCGGCCATGCTGCCGGAATTTCCAATGCGAGGGCGCGATGGGGAAGCGCGACTGGCCGGCGGTCATGCCGGTGAGCGCCTGGTTGCCGCGGACCTCGTTGGGCAGATCCTGGTCGAAGAGGTCGACCAGTCCGGGCTTGTAGTCCCACAAATCCATCTGGGGTGGCGCGCCCGACATGAAGAGGTTGATGCAGCGTTTGGCCCGGGGCGCGAAGTGCGGCAGGCGCAGGGAGGCGGGTGACGGGAGCGGATTGCCCGCTCGCTCCGGGCCGGCGAGGAGGCGCGGGCCGAGCAGCGTGGCGAGCCCGGCCCAGCCGAGGGTTTGGCCCATCCGGCCGAGAAAGTGGCGGCGGGTCTCGAGCTGCCGCCAGCTCTCGCGGAGTCCGAGGGGGATGCCCGGCAGGTCGTAGACGGTCGGGCCTTCACCATGATGGTCGGAACAGCCGTGCGGATCGGAAGCGGGGGAGGTCATAGGCGGGGTGAGGCGGGCGGAAGGCGGCTATTTGTTGAGGGTCGCGTCGAGGTTGAACGCGGTGCTGGCGACCAGCATCCAGGCGGCGACCTCGGTCGGGGCGAGGGCGGCATGCAGCGGCGACTCGCCGATCCTGATCAATTGATCCGCGGCCGCGGGATCGGCGGAAAAGGTGGCGCGGAACTCGGCCAGTTTTTGCCGGAGAATGGATTTTTCCCCCGGCTGCCACGAGCGGGCGAGGACGAGGTGGGCCAGGTCGTCGAGCCGGGACTCATCGTCACCCGGGGGCGCGCTCACGAGGTTTTCCGCGAGCCGGCGCGCGGCCTCGAGCCATTGCACGTCATTCATGATCGCGAGCGCTTGCAGCGGCGTATTGGTCCGCTGGCGGCGGGTGCAAGCCGCGTCACGCGTCGGGGCGTCGAACACATCCATGTTGGCCATCGGCGCCATGCGTTTCCAAAAGGTGTAGAGGCTGCGCCGATAGAGCGCCGGGCCGCTATCCGGGACGTAACGCGTGGTATTCGAGGTCGGGTAGCCGCCGTTTTCCCAGACCCCGGGCGGTTGGTAAGGCTTCACGCTGGGGCCGCCCTGTTCTTCGACAAGCAGGCCACTCGCGGCCAGCGCGGTGTCGCGAATCATCTCGGCGTCGAGCCGGAAGCGCGGGCCGCGGGCGAGCAGTCGGTTCCGCGGATCCTTCTCCAGCAGCACGGGGGTGACGTGCGCGGACTGGCGGTAGGTGGCGGAGGTGACCAGCAGGCGGTACAGGTGTTTGAGGTCCCAGCCGCTCTCGCGAAACTCCACGGCGAGCCAGTCGAGCAGTTGCGGGTGCGACGGGCGGGCGCCCACGATGCCGAAGTCCTCGGTGGTCTCGACCAGGCCGGTGCCGAAGAGCTCGTTCCACATCCGGTTGACGGTGACGCGGGCGGTCAGGGGATTGGCCGGACTGATGACCCACTCGGCGAGGCTGAGCCGGTTCAGGGGCGCACTCGGTGGCAGTTGCGGGAGGAAGTGCGGCACGGCAGGGCGGACCCGTTCCTTGCGCGCCGTGTACGCGCCCCGGGTGAGCACATCGGCGTAGGCCAGCCGCGGGGTCTCGAGCGAGACGAGCGCGGGCGGACCATCGGCCGCAAGGTCGGCGAGTTGCCGGTCGAGGGGCGGCAGTTGGGCCTGCAGCGCGGCGGTCTCGGGATCACGCTGGGCGAAATAAAAATCGGCGACAGCCTGGGCCTCGTCCTCGTTCCAACCGGTGGGACCGCGTTGGACGAGGTGGGCGACGTAGTCTTCGCGGGCGACGCGGGTGGCTTCGGCCGGGGGCAGGACGCGGTTGTAGTAGCGCAGGTCTTGAAAACGGGTCTGCCGGAGGGCGTGCGTGTCGGGATAGTTGGTGCCGAGGAGAAATGGCGCGGCGGTCTTGGTGGTATCGTTCAGCGAATCGCGCAGCACGCAGACCGGACGCATTTCGCCGTCGACGTAGAGCTTGACGCCCTCGGCCTTGCCGGAGCCGTCGTAGGTCACGAGCACGTGATTCCAGCGGCCGCGGGCCATGGCAGGCAAATCGGTGATAACCTGGAGCAGGTTGCTGTCCTTGTCATGCGCGAGCCGGAAGGCGAGGTGTCCGTCCTCGAAGCTCAGATCCCAGCCGCGGAGCTGGCCGGGGCTGGCGTCCATGCGACCGAACAGCGCGCCCGAGGGCGGGCTGCTGGAGGCGTTGGTCTCCATGCGGGGCATGATCCAGGCGCCCGCGGAAAAACCGTCGGTCCGGTCGACGTCGCCCACGCCCGGCAGCTCGATGCGGGTGCTGGTATCCATCCGCAGGGACGGCCAGAACCAGGTGTCTTCGCCCCAGGTGGGGGAACCCCCGGTGGCGGTAACGCTGGCGAAGGCCGGTTGCGGCGCCGTGTTGCTGAACGTGGCGCCTTGCTGCTCATTAAAAAGCAACTGCGCCTGCAGACCGGCCGGATCGACCGGGCGGGCGGGCTCACCCTGGGCGAGCCACGCGAGAATGAGGTCGTGGGCGCGCGCGCGACGGGCTTGCAACGCGCGCTCGACGTCGGCGTGTTGGGCCAGGACGGCGTCATAGCGCGCGCGGTTCTCGGGCTTCGGGACGTGGATGAACGGGGGCCAGTCGGCGAGGTCGTCGTTGGACGGTTTCTCGGCGAGATTGTTGAAGAAAGCGGTCAGCTGGTAATGGTCCTTCTGCGAGATCGGATCAAACTTGTGATCGTGGCAGGCGGCGCAGCCGGTCGTCAGGCCGAGATAAACCGCGCCGAAGGCCTCGACGCGCTCGCGCTGGTTGTTGACGCGGAGTTCCTCGACGATCGCGCCGCCCTCGCCGCTGCTGATGCCGGCCCGCAGGAAGGCGGAGGCGACCTGCTGGTCAAGGTTGCGGGCGGGCAGGAGGTCGCCGGCGAGTTGCTCGCGGGTGAACTGGTCGAAGGGCTTGTTCGTGTTGAAGGCGTGGATGACGTAGTCACGGTACGGCCAGATGCTCCGAAAATTATCCAGGTGCATGCCGTGCGTGTCGGCATAGCGGGCGTAGTCGAGCCAGTAGCGGGCGCGGTGTTCGCCGTAGCGCACACTCGCGAGCAGGCGGTCGACCACCTGCTCATAGGCGCCGGGCGCGGAGTCCGCCAGGAACGCGGCCTGCTCGTCGGGGGTGGGCGGCAGGCCGGTCAGGTCATAGGTGACGCGGCGCAGCAGCGCAGCGCGGTCTGCCTCGGGCGCCGGCGCTAGGTTTTCCGCTTCCAGGCGCGCGAGGATGAAGCGGTCAATCGGGTTGCGCGCCCAGTCGGGGTGGGCGATGACGGGCTCGGCGGGACGCCGGGGCGCGACGAAGGCCCAATGCGGTTCGTAGACGGCGCCCTCTGCGACCCATTGCCGGAGCAATGCGATTTCCGCCGGCTTGAGCAGCTTGTGCGACTCGGGCGGCGGCATGACGATTTCCGGATCCTTGGAAAGCAGCCGTTGGATGATGGGGCTGTGGTCGGGGTCGCCCTTCACGATGGCCGGAACGCCCTTTTTTCGCGGCGCGAAGGCGTCTTCCGGGCGATCGAGGCGCAGGTTCGCCTTGCGCGCGTGGGCATCCGATCCGTGGCAGGCGTAGCAGTTCTCCGAAAGGATCGGCTGGATTTTTTCGTTGAATGATAGCTTGGGTGCGGCCGGTCCCGCCGGGGTCGGAATGGCGACGGGCTCGCGGCCGCAGCCCGCGACCAGCAAGATGCTCAGGGCGAAAGCGGCAGACGTGGCGGTGCCCGCGCCGGGGAAGCGCTGCGGAGGGGTAAGCACGGGTAAGACTCAAAGCAAACGGGGGCTGGTGTCAACCGCCCTCAGCGGCCAACAGACCTCCTCGTTGGATGAAGCAATCCTGCGGCCGGGGGGGACACGATGGGACGCAAAAATGGGGGACAAGCGGCAGGGCCTGTGGAAATCATATTCCCACGTCCATCGGACAATTTGCCGCACGGCAGGGTCCTGCAGCCTAGCACCAAGGGCTCGCGCGATGCCCCGGACTTCGCTTGATTTTGCCGAACTAGGTCGGGGAATGTACCCGCCTCAATTTTGAGCGCCCTGCTTGGCCGGCGCGACTTCCCGGTAGCGGCCGAGCTCGCGGTAGCGGTCGTAGCGGTCATCGAGGAGCTGCTCCGTGGTCTTCGGGGTGAGCTCGGCGAGCTGGCGGCTCAGCGCGGCCTTGAGCGCGTTGGCAGCCGCGGCGGGGTCGTTGTGGGCGCCGCCGAGCGGCTCGGGGATGACCTCGTCCACCACCTCGAATTCCTTCAGGTTGGCGGCGTTCAGCTTGAGGGCCTCGGCGGCCTTGGGCGCGTTGGCGCGGTCCTTCCAGAGAATGGCGGCGCAGCCCTCGGGCGAGATGACGGAATAGTAGGCGTTCTCGAAGATCAGCACGCGGTCGGTGACCCCGATCCCGAGGGCGCCGCCGGAGCCGCCCTCACCGACGATGATGGCGACCGAAGGCACCCGCAGCATGGCCATCTCGCGCAGGTTCACCGCAATCGCCTCGGAGACGTGCCGGGCCTCGGACTCGACGCCGGGGTAGGCGCCGGGGGTGTCGATGAAGGTGATGACCGGCAGGCCGAATTTCTCGGCCAGCTTCATCAGGCGCAGCGCCTTCCGGTACCCCTCTGGCTGGGGCATGCCGAAATTGCGGATGATGTTTTCCCTGGTGTCGCGGCCCTTTTGCTGGGCGATGATCATCACGGAGCGGCCCTCGAAAAATGCGGTGCCACCGATCAGGGCCCGGTCGTCGTTGAACTGCCGGTCGCCGTGGAGCTCTTGGAAATCCTCGCACAGGGCGCTGATATAATCGAGCGCGTACGGCCGCTTCGGGTGCCGGGCGACCTGGACCCGCTGCCAGGGGGTCAGGTTCAGGTAGATCTCACGCTTGGTGGTGTCGATCTTGGCCTCGATCGTCGCCAGCTCGGCGGACATATCGATGTTGTTTTCCAGCGACTGCTGGTGAAGGGCTTCAAGTTGCTTCTCGAGCTCGCGCAGGGGCTTTTCGAACTCAAGCAGGTAGGCGGGACGATCCATCGGAAAAGGCTAGGGGTGGGTGCCGCCGGCTGTCAACGGGCCAGCGGTAACCACCAATCGATGAGTGAGATGGGCAGTAACAAAAAATACCTAACGTATGTTTTTTCGGATCAAGCCGGTCGGGTTTAGCCACGAAAAACCCGAGCAACGCGAAATAGTGATACTCGGAGATTCGCAGAATAGGATGGTGATACAGCCCGTGAGTTGGGCTCTCGAATCTCCGGCAATTCTGTTGGATCAACTCGCCCGACCTCAACCATGCCTCAGAGCCCGCCCTTGGCGGCTTCGGGGTTCTTGAGCTGGTCCTTCCAACTGAGAATCTTGGCTTGCGCGCCGAATTTCTCCGCCATGGGCTTGTCGTCCTTTTCCATCCAGATGCGCGACAATGTGGTATTGATGAACAGGTCGTCCGGGCGGATCCCATGGGCCTTTTGGGCCGCAGCCAGTGCCGCGTCAAAGTGCCGGAGGTTAAAATTGATCTCCGCGAGCGCATGCCAGGCCTCGAAGGCGGTGGGCGCGGCGGCGGCGGCCTGCTCCAGCTTGGCCAAGGCGGCGGAGTTGTCGCCCATGGTGTAGTCGAAGGTGGCTTCCTCGATCAGAGATTGGATTTCGGCGGGAGTCACTGGCCGCAGCGTGAACCAGGTCGCGGAAAAAAGAAAGGACGGCCTTGCAGCCGTCCTCGGGAAAACAGGATTGGAGCGAAGCTCAGGCCTTCTTGTAGCCGGCCTCGATGGAGATATTGACCGTCACGTCCTCACCGAGGACCTTCGGGCCATAGCTGACGCCATAGTCCATGCGGTTGATGACCGTCGTGGCCTCCCAGCCGGAGAGGAAAGTGCCGGGACGCATACCAGGGCCGAAGCCCAGGAGGGTGACCTTAAGAACCACTTCCTTGGTCACACCCTTGATCGTCAGGTCGCCGGTGACGTCGAAGGCGTTCTCGCCGGTTTTCTTCCAGGCCTTGCTCTTGAAAGTGGCCGTGGGGAACTTGGCGCCGTCGAAAAAGTCGGCCGATTGCAGGTGCTTGTCGCGGTCCGCGTTGGCGGTGCTGAGGGAGGCGACCTCGATGGTGGCCTCGACGCTGCTCTTTTCCAGGTCGGCGCGGTCAACCGTGATCGTACCGGTGGTCTTGGTAAAACTGCTCGTGAACTTGGAGAGGACGTGACGGACGCTGAACCCGGTGGCGGAATGAACCGGGTCAATGGCGTACGTTTCAACATCGGCGCGGGCGATTGCCAACAGGCCGAGGGTGGCGATTAGAGCGATAAGTCGTTTCATGATTTTATTGATGGGAATGGAGCGCAAATTGATAGGCAGAAACCGGGCGCGCGCAACTGCGGACTGTTTTGCAGGTGCTTTCAAAGGATGATCATCGCGTCGCCATAGCTGAAAAAACGGTACTGGCGTGCGATGGCGTCGGCATAAACTTCCTTCAGCCAGCCGATGCCGTCGGTCGAGCCCGGTGTCAGGAAGGCCGCCACCAGGCAGAGCAGCGTCGAGCGCGGCTGGTGGAAGTTGGTGATGAGCGCATCGACGCCGCGGAAATCGCGCGGGGGATGGATGAACAGACCGGCCTCAGCAACGCAGGCTTCATCGGGAAGGAGCGGGTTTCCCCCAACCCGCTTGGCGAGGTAGTCCTCGATCGTCCGCACCGAGGTCGTGCCGACCGCGATCCGGCGGCCGGTGGTCTCCTGCAGTGCCTGGCGGGTGGCGGCGGGAATCTCGTACACCTCGCGGTGAATGGCATGGTCCTCGATATTCTCGGAAGCGATCGGGCGGAACGTGCCCAGGCCCACATGGAGCGTCAGATCGGCCGATGCCACCCCCAGCGCGGAAAGCTGCGCGAGCAATTCTGGCGTGAAGTGCAGACCTGCGGTCGGGGCGGCGGCGGCGACTTGGTGGCCCCGATCCGCGTAGACCGTCTGGTAGCGCAGGCGGTCCGCGGCCCGCTGTTCATCATTTTCGCGCGCCGCGATGTAAGGCGGCAGGGGCATCTCGCCAATGTGGTTGGCGACGGCCAGGATGTCCCCGTCCTTGCAGGTGAAGCTGACGCGGACGAGGCCTTCCGCGGTTTTTTCCCGGACGATGGCATCAAACGTTCCGGCCAGACCGAAGGTCGCACCAACGGGCAGTTTTTTCCCCGGACGCACCAGGCACCACCAATCCTCCTTCGCCAAGGCTACGGAGGATACGTCACCCTTAGCGGCAGCGGACAACCCTAACGGCTGTAGCCCGCTCGAAGGGCGCAAAAGCAGGCACTCGACCTGGCCGCCGGTGGGCCGGTGGGCGTGTAATCGCGCGGGGATGACCGCGGCATTGTTGCGGAACAGGCAGTCGCCGGCGCGCAGATATTCCGGCAGATCGCGAAAGGTCCGGTGCTCAACGGTATGGGTGTCACGGTGCACCACCAGCAGCCGCGATTCATCGCGTTGCGGGGCGGGTTGGTGGGCGATCAGGTGCGCCGGAAGTTCGTAGTCAAAAAGGTCGGTCTTCACGTGGGTCCCGCGGTGGCGGTCTTCAGGACTGGAGGTGAAAGGGAAGGGGTGGCAATCCTTCTTGTGAGCAGCGAAACATCAGTACGGTACTTTCAGGAATGCTATCGGTTGGGGGGGAGCGGCGGGACCAGTAAAACTAGCCATCAGTTAGCCGTTCGGCCCAGAGGATAACTATTGATGATGAGGCGTAACGCCACCATCTTTCAATAAACCACGTTGTGAAGAATCATTTTGTGCATCGACGGGCCATCCTTGCTATTACTGCGGCGATTTTGATCGCGGTGGCTGCTATCCCAGCGGAGGCCCAGACGGTGTTGAGCGGAGCCTACAACACTCCGAGCTCAAATTCCGGCAACTACAGCATTAACTCCAGCGGAACGGCGACTTTCACCAACGGTTATACGTTTCAGGCCACGACCACCCTGACGCTCGGCAATTACTCGACGTTGAACTGGAACCAGAATGCAACGCTGGCCGGCACGACGGTGACATAAGGTACAATCTCCGGTTATTACGCCACGATCAACATCGGCTCAGGCAACTCGCTGACGCTGGACAGCGCCACGAGCCTGACGGGATATATTTACCTTACGGGTGCGGGCACGAACACAACTATCATCAATCAGGGTGCGATCAACGAGACCTCGGGCTCAGGGTACATCTATGGCGGGACCGGTTCGGTCTTCACCAATGCGAGCGGGGGTACGATCACCGCGAGCGGCGGCAGTAGCCTCAATATTGGCTATTACTACGCCGGACAGACGATCACGAACGCGAGCGGCGGCACGATCACCGCGGACGGGGCCGGCAGCACGATTTACCTGTCAAACATTCTCAACCAGGGAACGCTGTTGGCGAAGAACGGCGGCGTGCTCGATTTCCAGGGCAGCAGCAACACGACGGCGAATCTGGGCACGCCGCAAATCGGCACGGGTGGGGGGCATCTCTACCTGAACGGGACCTTCGACAACACCACCGGCACCGCCACGCTGAATGCACCGACCGGCGGCAGCTACGAACTCTACGGCGGGACGATCAACGGTGGGACGATTGCCGCCGGCGCGCTGACGTTCACCAACTATGCCGGCACGGTGGCGGGCGCAACGCTCTTGGCGCCTGTCACGTTACCGGCGGGCACGAGTGTGACCCTGTCGAACGACACCCTGACCGGTGACGTGAATCTGGGCTCCAGCGCGAGCCTGACGCTGACCAACAACACCAATTTTCCCGGGTCCAATCTTAACCTCGGCAACTATTCGACGCTGAACTGGAACCAGAACGGCACGTTGTCCGGGAAGGCGATTACCTCCGGCACGACGCCCGGTTATTACGCGACGATCAATGTGGGCACGGGCAACTCGCTGACGCTGGACAGTGCCACGACGCTGACGGGTGACATTTATCTCTACGGTGGCGGCACGGGAACGGCGATCACCAACCAAGGGGCGATCAACCAGACTTCGGGCTCGGGGTACATTTATGGTGCGACTGGTTCGACCTTCACGAATGCAAGTGGGGGCACGATCACCGCCAACGGCGGCAGCACCCTGAATATTGGCTACTATAACTACCAGACGGTCACGAACGCGAGCGGAGGCACGATCACCGTGGACGGGGCCGGTACCACCATCAACCTGACGAACATTCTCAACCAAGGGACACTCAAGGCGCAGAACGGGGGCGTGCTCGATTTCCAGGGCAGCAACAACACCATAGCGAACCTGGGCACGCCGCAGATCGGCACTGGTGGGGGGCATCTCTACCTCAACGGGACCTTCGACAACACCACGGGCACCGCCACGCTGAATGCGCCGACCGGCGGCAGCTACGAGCTGTACGGCGGGACGATCAACGGTGGTACCATTGCCGCCGGCGCGCTGACGTTCACCAACTATGCTGGCACGGTGAATAGCGTCAGTTATATCGGGGACCTTAGTCTGCCTGCCGGCGCTGCCGTTACTTTCACAGGCACCACGGCCTTTACCGGATCGAATCTCGTGCTGGGCAATTACTCGACCCTTAATTGGAACCAAAACGGGAGCCTGACCGGCAAGACCATTACTTCTGGCACGACCGCGGGGAATTACGCCATCATCAACGTCGGCACAAGCAACGCACTTACGCTGGGTAACACCACTACGCTGACCGGCGACATTTATCTTACAGGCTACTCGGGATCGTCGATAATCAATCAAGGCACGATTACCCACACATCAGGTACCGGTTATGTTTATGTTCCCAGCTTTACCAACGCCGGGCTGCTGGATGTCCAGGCCGGATACCTCTATCCCAACGGAAACAACCTAACCAATGTGCTCGGTGGTACGATCAGGGGTAGTGGCATCATTGGAGGCAATGCGACATTCTCGGGTGGCATCATCTCGCCTGGTGAGACCACCGGTAACCTTACTTTCTACAGCAGCGCCTTCAATGTCACCGGATCGACCGTGCTGTCGGTCAACCTGAGTGGAGTCACCGCGAATGAGTTGATCTTCCAAACCCCGACGGCGGCCGTAAACCTTGGCTCCGGTTTGCTTTCCCTTAGCCTCAACCTGCTGAGTGCTCCGAGCCAGGGTGCGACTTACTCCCTTATCGGCCTTACGAATAATTACAATTCTTACGCGATCACCGGGACGTTCGCCGGGCTGCCTTCCTCCGGTGATGGCTTCAGTGCCACCTATCTTGGCACGCCGTACTTTTTCACGGTCAACTACGGCCCCAACCTGATTTCGATCACGGCCGTGCCTGAACCGGGCACCATGGCCCTATTGGGCACAGGCTTGGGGTTGCTGGCGGCCGGGCGCTGGCGGGTGAAACGCCGCCGCGGCTGACCCGCCGGGCGGGCGGGCGAGACCGCATATCGCCGACAAAAATGCTTGCCTCGCCGGGTCCAAATGCGCCGAATGCGCCCTCTGTTTTGCCGCTTTAGCTCAGTTGGTAGAGCGACTCATTCGTAATGAGTAGGTCGTCAGTTCAAATCTGACAAGCGGCTCCACCTTTCGAAGGTCGAAAGGTGCCGTCCGTGGGCCTGGCGAAGGACGGCATTTCATCCGCGATGTTGCTCAAGGGACTAAACGAAGCAGTGCGGGTTATTGGCTGCCCCAGCCCTCACTTTCAGTTGTCCGCGACGTGCTCGTCCGAGAGGGGCCCCTGCAGCTTGCGGCGGAGCCGCTGGGTCTCGATCTCGCTCCTCAGTGCGGCGGCGAACAATTGCAGCCGGCGACGCGTCTCGAGGGTTTCGAGCAGCACCTGCTTGAGGGCGCTGTCCTCGCAGAGGTTGAATGCGGCGATGTCGGCAAAAGTGTCGATGTCCTCGATGCTCTCGAGGAATTGCGTCATGCCCTTCGGCGCCGGGGTCCCAAGGCGGCGGCGGACATTCAGGAGGCGCATCACTTCCAAGCGCAGAATTTCAAGTTCGGCATGGTGTG
This sequence comes from uncultured Verrucomicrobiota bacterium, assembly GCA_903898675.1. GTDB lineage: Bacteria > Verrucomicrobiota > Verrucomicrobiia > Opitutales > Opitutaceae > Lacunisphaera. The sequence goes on along the minus strand of CAIUGM010000040.1, from coordinate 31,690 downwards.
TGCCCGCCGTGGTCGAGATCGGCTGGACGGCGATGATGCGGTAGGGCTCCTCGCGGATAATTTCCTTCACCTCGACCCGGCAAATGCCCTGGAGCAGCAGGTTGGAGGTATCGTTGTCGCCTTTCTGACAGGCGCGGACGATTCCGATCGACGCCACATGATGGAGAGGCTCGATCAGCTCGGAATTCTCACGCTGGGCGGTGTCAAGGTGTGCGACGGCAAACAACCGGTCGCTGGCAAGTACATCGCGCAACATCTCGCGGTACCGCGGCTCGAAAATATGGAGGGGGAGCAGGGCTTGCGGAAAGAAAACCGTGTTGGGCAGGGTCATCACGGGTATGGTTTCCGGCACGTGCAACGTCTCCATATTCGATGACGGTAGGCGGGACCTTCGGATTATCAACCTGAGGTTTCATCGGGGACTGATCCACGGGCCGATGATTCAGGGGCGCGGTTGCAGATTCAGCTCCTCTCGGTATGCTTCGCCAGGAAATAGAGCAGGGGGGGTGGCACAGACTGCGACAGGGGTAGCGAGCTAGTGCGCCACGCTGGCTCAATTAATCGGCAGTGGCCGTCCAATGGTCATTTGAAATATCTTGCAAGTAGCTATCCATCAAATGCCCGAGAAACTGATCAATCAGAGGCACAGCCATTGCTAGGAGATGGCATGAGCGAAATTTTAGGCATCGATCTCGGCACCACCAATTCCTGTATGTCCGTCATGGAGGCAGGCGAACCGGTCGTGATCCCGAACGCAGAGGGTGCGCGAACGACCCCGTCCGTTGTGGCCTTCACCAAGACCGGCGAGCGCGTCATTGGCCAGGCCGCCAAGCGTCAGGCCGTGACCAACCCCAAGAACACCATCTTCTCGGCCAAGCGCCTGATCGGCCGTAAATTCACGGAGGTCAGCGAAGAGGCCAAGAACCTTCCCTACAAGGTGACCGCCGGCAAGAACGGCGATGCCTATATCGAGGTGCAGGTCGGTGACAAGACCGAGCAGTTTGCCCCCCAGCAGATCGCCGCGTTCGTCCTCGGCAAGCTGAAGGCCGACGCCGAGACCTACCTCGGTGAGAAAATCACGCAGGCCGTGATCACGGTCCCCGCCTATTTCAACGACGCGCAGCGTCAGGCCACCAAGGACGCCGGCAAGATCGCCGGGCTCGAGGTGCTCCGCATCATCAACGAGCCCACCGCGGCCTCGCTCGCCTACGGCCTCGATAAGAAGAAGGACGAGAAAATCGCGGTCTTCGACCTGGGCGGCGGCACCTTTGACGTCTCGATCCTCGAGATCGGCGACGGCGTGTTCGAGGTCAAGGCCACCAACGGCGACACCCACCTCGGCGGCGACAACTGGGATGACGCCATCATCGGCTGGCTCGTGGAGACATTTAAGAAGGAAAACGGCATCGACCTGCGCAAGGACCCGATGGCACTCCAGCGCCTGAAGGAAGAGGCCGAGAAGGCCAAGATCGCCCTGTCTTCCGCCACGGTTTACGACATCAACCTGCCGTTCATCACGGCGGACGCCTCCGGCCCGAAGCACCTCAATGTGCAGCTCACCCGCGCGAAGATGGAGCAAATCTGCGACAGCCTCTTCGAGCGCTGCATCCAGCCGTTCAAGAACTGTCTCAAGGACTCCGGCCTCACGTCCGACAAGATCGACGAGCTCGTGCTGGTCGGCGGCATGACCCGCATGCCCAAGGTCGTCGACATCGCCAAGAACCTGGGCGGCAAGACGCCCCACCAAGGCGTGAATCCCGACGAGGTCGTCGCCATCGGTGCGGCCATCCAGGGCGGTGTACTCAAGGGTGACGTCAAGGACGTCCTCCTGCTCGACGTCACGCCGCTGACGCTCGGCATCATGACGGCGGGCGACGTCGCCACGCCGATGATCCCGCGCAACACCACCATTCCCTCGAAGAAGGCCCAGACCTTCTCCACCTACAGCGACAACCAGCCCGGCGTGGAAATCGTCGTGCTGCAGGGCGAGCGCCCGATGGCCCGGGACAACAAGAACCTCGGCACGTTCAAGCTCGACGGCATTGCGCCGGCCCCGCGCGGCGCGCCCCAGATCGAGGTCACCTTCGACATCGACGCCAACGGCATCCTGCACGTTTCCGCCAAGGATCTCGGCACCGGCAAGGAGCAGAAGATCACCATCCAGGGTTCGTCCGGCCTCTCCAAGGAAGAGGTTGAGAAGATGACCAAGGAGGCTGAGCTGAATGCCGCCGAGGACACCAAGCGCAAGGAGGCCGTCGAGGCCAAGAACCAGCTCGATACGACGATCTATCAGCTCGAAAAGACGCTCAAGGACAGCGGGGACAAGATTCCCGCCGACCTGAAGGCCAAGTTTGAGACCGCCATCACCGACGCCAAGAAGGAACTTGAGAGCAACGACACGACCCGCATGAAGGCCGCGCTCGAGACCCTCTCGAAGATCGGCGCCGAGCTGTACCAGCAGGCCCAGGCCGCCGCCGCGGCCGGAGCGGCACCGGGTGCCGCCCCGCAGGGTGACGCCGCGGCCGACCAGCCCAAGGCCGCCAAGAAGACCGAGGGCAAGGTCGTCGACGCCGACGTCGAGATCGTTGACGAAGAGAAGAAGTAACTTTTGCGCGCCTCCGTTTCTTCGGGAACGGGGGCGCGTTTTTTATCCAGTAATCCAACTCAACCCCGACACATAACCAATATGGCTAAAGTAAATATCAAACCCATCGGTGATCGCGTGCTTGTGCAGCACATCGAGGAAAAAGAACAAGTCCGCGGCGGGATCATCATCCCGGACAGCGCCAAAGAGAAGCCGCAGGAGGCCAAGGTCATCGCCTTGGGCACCGGCAAGAAGGATGAGAACGGCAAGGTCACGCCCTTCGAGGTGAAGGTCGGCGACAAGGTCCTCATCTCCAAGTACGGCGGCACCGAGGTCAAGATCGACGACCAGAAGTTCACCCTGGTCCGCGAAGACGACATCCTCGGCGTCATCGTCTGAACGATTCCGCACACTCAACTCCCAACCAATTACCAACTACTATTATGGCAGCTAAACAACTCCTGTTCGACGAGGCCGCTCGTCAGAAAGTCCTCCGCGGTGTCGAGATTCTCTCCCGCGCCGTCAAAGTCACGCTGGGGCCGAAGGGCCGCAATGTCGTGATCGACAAAAAATTCGGCTCGCCGACCGTCACCAAGGACGGCGTCACCGTCGCCAAGGAAGTCGAGCTTCCCGATCCCTATGAGAACATGGGCGCGCAGATGGTGAAGGAAGTCGCTTCCAAGACCTCCGACAGCGCCGGCGACGGTACCACCACCGCGACCGTGCTCGCCGAGGGCATCTACCGCGAGGGTCTCAAGAATGTCACCGCCGGCGCCAACCCGGTGTACCTCAAGCGCGGCATCGACAAGGCCGTCGCGGCCGCCGTCGCCGAGCTCGCGCGCGTTTCCAAGAAGGTCAACGACCGCGAGGAAATCCGCCAGGTCGCCACCGTTTCCGCCAACTGGGACGAGACGATCGGCAACATCATCGCCGACGCCATGGACAAGGTCGGCAAGGACGGCACCATCACCGTCGAAGAGGCCAAATCCATCGAGACCACCCTCGACGTCGTCGAGGGCATGCAGTTCGACAAGGGCTACCTGTCGCCTTACTTCGTCACCAACGCGGAGAGCCAGGAGGTCGTCCTCGAGGACACCTACGTGCTCATCCACGAGAAGAAGATCAGCAACCTGCAGGACATGCTCCCGCTGCTGCAGACCGTCGCCAAGAGCGGCAAGCCGCTCCTGATCATCGCCGAGGAGGTCGAGGGCGAGGCCCTCGCCGCGCTCGTCGTGAACAAGATCCGCGGCACGCTCAATGTGTGCGCCGTCAAGGCCCCCGGCTTTGGCGACCGCCGCAAGGCCATGCTGGAGGACATCGCGGTCCTCACCGGTGGCAAGTGCATCACCGAGGACCTCGGCCTCAAGCTCGAGAACCTCACCCTCGCCGACCTCGGCAAGGCCAAGCGCATCGTTGTCGACAAGGAGAACACGACCATCGTCGAGGGCTCCGGCAAATCGTCCGACATCCAGGGCCGCGTCAAGCTGCTCCGCCGCCAGATCGACGAGACCACGTCCGACTATGACCGCGAGAAGCTCCAGGAGCGCCTCGCCAAGCTCGCCGGCGGCATCGCCGTCATCAACGTCGGTGCCTCCACCGAGGTGGAGATGAAGGAGAAGAAGGCCCGCGTCGAAGACGCCCTCCATGCGACCCGTGCGGCCGTGGAAGAGGGGATCGTGGCCGGCGGCGGTGTCGCCCTCCTGCGCACCGTCAAGGCCATCGACGCCCTCAAGCTCGAGGGTGACGAGGCCTTCGGCGCCCAGATCGTGCGTCGCGCGATTGAGCACCCGATCCGCATGCTCTGCGCCAATGCCGGCGTGGACGCGGGCGTGGTCGTCAAGGAAGTGTTGGCCGGCAAGGCCAACTACGGCTACAACGTGGCGACCGACCAGTACGAGGATCTCGTGAAGGCCGGCGTGGTTGACCCGACGAAGGTCACCCGCACCGCGCTGCAGAACGCGGCCTCGATCGCCGGCCTGTTGCTCACCACCGAGTGCATGATCACCGACCTCCCCGAGAAGTCGTCGGCCCCGGCCGGCGGCGGTGGCGGCCACGGTGGCGGCGGCATGGGCGGCATGGACTACTAAGTCCAAGCCAGACGTCTCGCAAAAAAATCTCAAGGCGCGCTCTCCGGAGCGCGCCTTTTTTTTGCGCAGGCTGTAGCCGGCTTCGCGGAGGCCGGGCCGGGGTCACCGACCCCGGCTACATCACCACAGGATGCCCCGCGCGCTTGACCAAGGGGCCTCCGCGGCCTAGGTCAGTGGCGTCACGCAACCACCACCGCCCGGGCCAGGGCACAGAGGGAGAAAATGCTCATGGCCCACCACGGTTCAGATTTGATTCGTCATCTGGCGCAGCCCGTCGGCTTGGCTTTAGCCGGCTGCCTATACGTCCTGTCGGTCGCATCAGCCCCGTGGACCGCCAGCGCGGCCGAAGATCCGCCAGGCGCCGTCAGCCCGCCGCTGTCCCCGGCCGCGGCCCAGGCCCGCATGGCGGAATTGCGCGCGGAGATCGCCTACCACGACGAACTCTATTTCCGGAAGGCCGCGCCGGTGATCAGCGATTTCGCATACGACCGGTTGAAGCGGGAACTGGCAGACCTGGGGCAGGCTTGGCCCGCGCCGGCGCCCGAGGACGCGGCCGCCGCGGCGATCGGCGACGACCGCAGCGGGCGGTTTCCCGTTTACCGCCATCGCGAGCGGATGCTCAGCCTGAGCAAGAGTTATTCGGAGTCTGAACTGCGCGCCTTTGATGCCCGGTTGAGCCGACAGCTGGGGCGCGACGACCTGGAGTACGTCGTGGAACCGAAGTTTGACGGGATCGCCATCAGTGTGACGTACGAAAACGGAAAGTTGGTACGGGCCGTCACACGCGGCGACGGCGTCGACGGGGACGATGTCACCGCCAACGCGCTCACGATCGCAACGCTGCCGCGCACGCTGAAGGTGTCGGCGGCGGGATCCGCGCCGGCGCTGATCGAACTGCGCGGGGAGATCTACCTGGGCTATGCGGAGTTCGCCCGGATCAACCGGGAGCGAACGAGCGAGGGCGAGGAGCCGTTTGCGCATCCGCGCAACCTCGCGGCGGGTACGCTCAAGTCGGTGGACCCGCGGGACGCGGCCCGGCGCCGGCTGGAGATTGTCTTCTACGGTTGCGGCGGGTGTGAACCAGCGACCGCCCGGCCGGCGGCCCAGACGGCCCTGCTGGATCAACTGCGCTCATGGGGCCTACCGACCATTGTGACCCCGCGCGTCGTCCGGGGCGCGGACCGAATGTGGCTGGCGGTAGGGGAAATCGGCCGGGAGCGGGGCCGCTACGGATTTCCCACGGACGGAGCGGTGGTGAAGCTGAACGCGGTCGCGGCGCAACGGCGGCTGGGGGCGACAACGCAGGCCCCGCTCTGGGCCATGGCGTACAAGTTCGCGCCTGAGCGCGTGGCTACCCGGCTCAGGGCGATCACCGTCCAGGTTGGCCGGACCGGCGTGCTCACTCCGGTCGCGGAACTGGAGCCGGTCCGCCTCGGCGGGACGACCGTGGCGCGCGCCTCGCTCTTCAATCGCGAGGAGATCGTCCGCCGTGATATCCGTCTCGGCGATTGGGTGTACGTGGAAAAGTCGGGTGAAATCATTCCGGCGATCGCCGGGGTGGATTTGACGCGGCGGACGCCGGCGGCCGTGCCCTATGTTTTTCCCGCGGTTTGCCCGGCCTGCCAGGGTCCGTTGGTGCAGCTGGCCGGAGAAGTCGCGGAGCGCTGTCCTGATCTGAACTGTCCCGCGCAGGTCCGGCGCCGGCTCGAGCATTTCGCATCGGCGGCCGGCGTCGACGTGCCCGGGCTCGGTCCGGTGCTGGTCGACCGCCTGGTGGCGCACCAGCTGGTGAAGACTCCCGCCGATCTTTACCGGCTGCGGCGTGACGATCTGCGGCAGATCGGTTCCGGGATGGAAGCGTCCGCGGACCGGCTGCTGGCCGCGATCGAGCGCAGCAAGCGGGCCGAGCTCGGACGATTCATCAACGGCCTGGGGATTCCGCAGGTGGGGGTTGTATCATCGCGCAATCTCGCGCGACACTTCGGCAGCCTCGCGGCGCTGGCGCAGGTCCAGCCCGCGGACTTGCTGGAGAATCACCGGCCCTTGGTCTCCGGGTTGGGCGAAAAAGCCTCGCTCGCTGTGCTAGCCTATTTTGTCCGCCCGGAAAACCAGGCCGTGGTGGCCGACCTGCTGCGGCTGGGGATCAACCCGAAGGTGGCGTCGGATCAAGAGTCGGTCCGGCCGTTGTCCGGCCGGATTTTTGTGCTGACAGGAACCTTGCCTCATCTCACCCGTGCCGAGGCGGTAAAAAACATCACGGCGGCTGGCGGCAAGGTCGCCCCCGTTGTCAGCCGTGAAACGGATTACGTGGTCCGAGGGGAGGGCGCTGGCGAAAAATTAACCGATGCCCGCACCCGTGGCATCCGCGTGATTGATGAAGCGGAGCTACTCGCCTTGTTAGCCATTGATTAAAATCCGGTCGCGGGAATTTTTCCGTCGCGGATATGCCGCACGAACCTGTAGCCTTTGGCCTGCGATGAACCACACTGCTGGTGGTTTGTCCGATACCCCAATGACCCCGCTGACTATCCCGAAGTTTCGCCTGTTTGCCCACCTCACCCGCTCCGCCCGACTGCTCCTGCTGGCCGGGATCATCTCGCCGGCCCTTGGGCTCGCCCAATCCGTGGCGCTGAGCGTCGACGCCACCCAAAAGGTGCGAGTCGTCGACGAACGTGTCTTCGGGGTGAACGCGGTCATGTGGGACGGACAGACCGGGACCAGTCAGACGGCTTCCATGCTCCAGGCGGCGGGGGTGCGGGCGATCCGGATTCCTGGCGGCTCAGCTTCCGATGAGTACCACTGGAAGACCAACACGAACCTGGCCAACACCTGGACCTGGGCCTCGGGCTTCGACTCCTTTAGCCGCCTGATCACCAGCCTCAACAGCCAGGCCTTTGTGACGGTCAACTACGGCACCGGTACGCCAGAGGAAGCAGCCGCATGGGTCGCCTACGCCAACGCCAGTTCGACGCTGGCGGGCACGACCTCTGATGTGACCCTGGGCGTTGATGCCGACGGGGTGGACTGGAAAACGGCGGGCAATTGGTCGGGTTTGCGCGCGGCCGCGCCCTTGGGGACCAACGACGGCAGCAATTTCCTGCGCGTCAGCCGCCCCGCCCCCTATGCCCTGAAATACTGGGAAATCGGCAATGAGTGCTACGGTTCATGGGAAAGTGATGTCCATCCCGCGCGGTGGGATCCAGTGACCTACGCCACTGAAGCCAAGGCTTACATCGCGAAAATGAGGGCGGTTGATCCGACGATCAAAATCGGCGTCGTGGCCGAGACGGGCGAGGACAACCTCGACGGTAAGTCGCCTGTGCACAATGTCACCAACCCGCGCACCGGTGCAACCCACCACGGTTGGACGCCGGTGATGCTGACCACTTTGAAATCGCTCGGTGTGACCCCGGATTTCTTGATCTACCACCGCTACGATCAGGCGCCCGGTCTGGAGTCGGATATCGCGTTGCTCCAGAAGGCGGTCAGCTGGCCGAAGGATGCCGCCGACCTTCGGCAACAACTCAGCGATTACCTGGGTGCGGCGGGAACCAACGTCGAACTGGTCGTTACTTAGAACAACTCCGTTTACACCAATCCCGGCAAGCAGAGCACCAGTCTGGTGAATGGCCTCTATCTGGCAGACAGCATCGGCAACGTCCTGCAGACCGAGTTCAATTCACTCGTCTGGTGGGACCTGCGTAACGGCCAGGAAGGCACCAATAACAACAGCACGTCACTCTATGGCTGGCGCAGCTACGGGGATTACGGGATCCTCTCCACGGCGTCCAATCTAGCCGGCGGATCGACCACCTCCTATGAGGGCTACCCCACCTATTATGTGCTGAAGTTGCTGTCGAAATTTGCGCGCGGTGGCGACACCGTGGTCCGTGCGACCAGTGGCAACGTCCTGCTCTCGATCTTCGCCGCGCTGCGGGCCGACGGCTCGCTGAGTCTGCTGGTGATCAACAAGGATCCGAGCGCCACCCAGAGCGCCAGCATTGCCCTCACCGGCTTCACGCCGGCCGCGACCGGCGCGGTTTATTCCTACGGCATGCCGCAGGACAACGCGGCCAAGCCCGCAGGCACCGGCTCGGCCGACCTGGATAGTTCCAGCCTCAGCATTTCCGGACAGAGCTTCAGCACCTCGTTTGCGCCGTACTCAGTGACCGTGATTTCGATTGCGGCTGGCACCACCCCGGCGCCAACCCCAACGCCAACGCCAACGCCGACTCCAGCGCCGGCGCCGGCCTCATCGGGCGGAGGCGGAGGTGCGCCCAGCGGATGGTTCTTGGGCGGATTGGCCCTGCTCGGGCTCGCCCGGCGACTCAGGCGTGGCTAAGTTTTTCCGGCGCATCCGCCCTGTGTGCCGCCGCTCTTGCCAACGGGCGACACACGGGCTTCCGTGATGACCCTATATGGAAGTGATCTTCATGGGCACGGGTACATCGCAGGGCGTACCGATGATCGCGTGTCATTGCGGCGTCTGCACCTCGAACGACTCCCGCAACCGCCGCACGCGCTCATCCATCCATGTCGTGATGGACGGGCGCCATATCCAGGTGGATGCCGCGCCCGAGTTCCGGCTCCAGTGCCTGCGGGAGAAGATCGGCTGGGTGGATTTTTTCATTCTGACCCACGGCCACGCCGATCACCTGGCGGGCATGGATGACCTGCGCCGGTTCTGCGACCTGCTGGGCGAAACCGCCCTGACGGTCTACTCGACTGAAGAGGGCAGGGCGCGCGTGCGCTCGGTTTTTCCCTATGCGGTGGTCGACAAGCCGGTGGCGAAGGGTTACGCCGCCTTTAAGCTTCAACCGATGCCGACAGTGCTGGAGTTTCCCGAAGGTACCGTTCGCTCCACGCTGCTGCCGCACGGGAGTATCAACACGCTGGGATTGATTTTCGAGGAGCGGTCGTCTGGCAAGAAATTCGCCTACTATAACGACTGCAAATCCATCCCACCGGAGGCGGTGGACCTGGCCAAAGGCGCGGAAGTAGTCGTGCTCGACGGGCTGCGTCCGGATCCACATCCCACCCATATGAATATCGAGGAGGCATGCATGGCTGCGGTGCAAATCGGTGCACCAAGGTCCTTTCTTACCCACCTAACCCATTTGATTGGGCACGAAGAGTGGTCGGCAAAATTGCCTGAAGGCGTGCAACTTGCGTTCGATGGACTGCGGCTGACACTCTAGGGCCGTGTCATACGGTGCCAAAAAGGGGAAAAGTGCTTGTCTTAATCCCTACTAATCTAATGTAGTAAACAACAGTTAACAAAATGAAGCTTTCCAAACGTGGCGAATACGCCCTCCGCTCGATGATCAACCTAGGCATTGCCGCCAAGGTCGGGCGTTCGCTTGTGCGGGTGACCGAGCTGGCCAAGGCGGAGGATCTGCCGGTCAAATTCCTGGAGCAGGTCGTCCAGCAACTGCGGGAGGCGGGTTTTGTTGAAAGCGTGCGGGGCAAGCATGGTGGCTACCGGCTGGCGAAGGCTGACAGCCAGATCCGCATCGGCGAGATCGTGCGGCTGATCGACGGCCCGCTGGCTCCGATTGGCTGCGTCAGCCAGACCGCCTACGAGCCCTGCAACTGCCCCGACGAGGCCCATTGCGGCCTGCGCATGCTCATGCTCGATGTACGCAACGCCATCGCGGCGATCCTCGACCGCTACACGCTGGCCGATGTCGTGGAGGTGACTACGCGCAAAATGCAGCGCGACGGCATTCCCCTGCCTTTCAGCGCCCCGGATACGACCCGGACCAAGAAAATTGCCAGCAAGGGCACCAACGCGGCCCGCCGCCTGAGTCCGACTGAGGGCGTCGTCCACCAACTTATCGGAGATTACGCCATATGAGCGAAACCATCATTCAGAACAAATCCGACGTTCAACCCGACTGGGTGCGCCTCGTGCAGCAAAAAGTCGAAGGCCTGCGCTATGGCGTGGTCCAGCTCGTCGTGCACGACGGCCGCGTCACGCAGATCGAGCGCACCGAGAAGACCCGGCTCGGGCCGGCCGGCCGCGAGCCGGCGGCTGACTGACATTTTTATCCGCGCCTACCGCTCACCCGGCGGCGTCCCGAACAAACCAAACTATTCCAGCGACTGACCCGGCGACGGGAAGCTCCCATGAAGACCAGACCTGAACACTCCCATGAGGCTCTCCTCCCGCCGTCAACTTGCCCCCGTGCTTTTCGCACTGGTGATCGTATCCGCCTTCGTCCCCCGGCTGCCCGCCGCGGATGACGATCTGAAACAGCTCCGCGACCAGATCCGCTCGCTCGAACAAAAACTTCTCGTGCTCGAACGTAAGCAAGAGATCAAGGATGATGATTCCGCCACGGCCGCCAAGACCGCGCCGAAGATCAGCATCACCGACAAGGGCTTCACGCTCGCCTCGGCCGACAGCGCCAACTCGATCAAGCTCCGCGGTCTCGTGCAGTTCGATAACCGCCTTTTCTTCGGCGACAACGGCATCGTGAACAACTCGTTCCTGCTCCGCCGTGCGCGCCTCATCACCGAGGGCACGTTCGCCAAGAACTTCTCGTTCCAGCTGGTGCCCGAGCTCGGCGGCGGCAGCGCCACCGCGGCCAGTGCGTTCACGATCCTCGACGCCAACCTGGGTGTCGCGGTGAACAAGGCGCTGCAGTTCAAGTTCGGCAAGTTCAAGTCGCCCGTCGGGCTCGAGCTGCTCCAGTCCGATTCCTGGACCTTCTTTGACGAGCGATCGCTCGTGACGAACCTCGTGCCGAACCGCGATATCGGCGCCCAGGCCTCGGGCGACCTGTTCAACGGCACGGTCAACTACACGGCGGGAATCTTCAACGGTATCGCCGATGCCGCGACCTCGACCAATGCGGACTTCGACAACGAGAAGGACGTGGTAGGCCGGATCTTCGCCACGCCCTTCAAGAATGACGCGGGCTCGTTCCTCCAGGGCCTGTCCTTTGGCGTCTCGGCCAGCCTCGGCCGCGAAAAGGGCGCTTCCGGCCGCACCGCCGGCTACAAGACCGACGGCCAGCAGACGTTCTTCTCTTACGCCGCCACCACGATCGCTGACGGCCAGAACTGGCGCCTGTCGCCCCAGTTTGACTACCGCAACGGCTCCTTCGGCGCCATCGGCGAGTATGTCGTTTCCACCGTCAACGTGCGCCCGAGCGCGACCGGCCGGAAGGCCGAGTTGCAGAACAAAGCCTGGCAGCTCGCGGCCGGCTACGTGCTGACGGGTGAGGATTCCTCCTTTGCCGGTGTCGTGCCGAAGACCAACTTCGATTTCGCCAACGGCACCTGGGGCGCCTTCGAGGTCGTGGCCCGCTACGCCAACCTGAAGATCGATAACGCGGCGTTCCCGCTCTATGCGTCCGCCGCCTCCAACGCCGACGAGGCCACCTCGTATGGCGTCGGCCTGAACTGGTACCTGAGCAAGGCGGTCGCCTTCAAGTTCGACTACTACCAGACGAACTTCGGCTTCGCCCCCGGTGCGCCCGCGCTTTCGACCAACGCGGTCCTGCGCCAGGACGAGCAGTCGCTCATCACCCGCTTCCAAGTCTCCTTCTAAGCCCAATCCAACCGAGTCCCTCATGAAATCCAAAGCTGTTTTAATCTCCCTGCTCGCCCTGGCGGCAGTCTCCGGCGCGGCGGCGAAGTCGATCGAGCTGCTCAACGTTTCCTACGATCCGACGCGCGAGCTTTACGTCGACTACAACAAGGCCTTCGCCGCCTACTGGAAGGCGAAGACCGGCGATGACGTCACCGTCAAGCAGTCGCACGGCGGCTCGGGCAAGCAGGCCCGCGGCGTGATTGACGGCCTGCAGGCCGACGTGGTCACGCTCGCGCTCGCCGCCGACGTCGACGCGCTCTACGATGTCGCCAAGCTCATCCCGCAGGACTGGCAGAAACGCCTGCCGCAAAATTCCACCCCCTACACCAGCACGATCGTGTTCCTGGTCCGGAAGGGAAACCCGCTGGGCCTGAAGGATTGGGATGACCTGGTTAAGCCGGGCGTGTCGATCATCACGCCGAATCCCAAGACGTCGGGCGGCGCGCGGTGGAACTACCTCGCGGCCTGGGCCTACGCCAAGCACAAGCAGGGGAGTGACGATGCCGCCAAGGCCTTCGTCGCGGCGCTCTACAAGAACGTGCCGGTGCTCGACAGCGGGGCGCGCGGCGCGACCACGACGTTTGTGCAGCGGGGCATCGGCGATGTGCTGCTGGCCTGGGAGAACGAGGCCTTCCTGGCACTGAAGGAATTCGGCACCGACAAGTTCGAGATCGTCGTGCCCTCGCTCAGCATTCTGGCCGAGCCGCCGGTTTCGATCGTCGACAAGGTGGTGAAGAAGAAGGGCACCGAGACCGTGGCCAGGGCCTACCTCGAGTACCTCTACTCGGCCGAGGGCCAGGATATCGCCGGGCGCAATTTCTACCGGCCGCGTGACCCGGCGGCGGCGGCGAAGTATGCCAGCGTGTTTCCCCAGCTCCAGCTTGTGACCATCGACGCCGAGTTCGGTGGCTGGGCCAAGGCCCAGAAGACCCACTTCGCCGACGGCGGGGTGTTTGACCAGATCTATCAGAAGTAATCGGGCGGGCGGCGCACCTGCGACGGTGCGCCGCCCGTTTTGTTTCTCCCTTCCGCAATTTGCATCATTCCTGCCATGAGCTCCATTTTCCCATTACATACCGGGACCGCGGCGGCGCTGGTTTCGCCGGTGGACGATTTTCAGTCCCACCTCAGCGCGCTCTACACGCTGGCGCAGCAAAACAACTACATCTTCGGTTCGCCGCTCGGGCCGTTTTTTCACGAGGGGCGCCACGCCCATCTGCCGCGGTTCGTTTTCTTCGGACCGCATGCGTCCGATGATTCGTGGCGGCTCGCGTTTCTCGCGGGTTACGACCAGCGCGACATCCGCGCCAGCCGCGCGGTGCTGCATCTGGCTGAGCGTCTCGCCGGCAATGTCGAGGAGGGGCACGGCCTCAACCTGACCTTCTTTCCGCTGGTTGATGCGGCCGGTTTCTTCCTCGGCGCCCTGCCGCGCAACCTTGGCGCGGAACACTGGGGCCGTTCCGCGGCGCCGGAAATCCGGTTGCTGGAAAAGGACGCCCGGCTTCGCGGTTATCACGGGTTCATCCGCGTCGAGTCCTCGCGGACCGAGGACGAAATCATCGTCATCGACGTCCGGCAGCCGCGTGGGACGGCTGGCTCACCCGACCTCGAGCTGGTCTCTTCCGAGGAGACGGCGCCATACCCGGTCCGCTTTGAGTGCTCCCAGCTCGCGACCCCGGTCGCCGAGGGCCCGCTGGCGGTCGCCGACGACCTGCCGTTCCAGCCGTTCGAGCTCGTGCTGCGGGTGCCCGCGGCGTGGCCCGACGAACTTTATCACGAGGCCGTCGGCCTCATCCTCACCCGCTTCATCTTGCGCTACCGCGCCTTTCAGGCCTACGGCCAACACCTGTGATGCACGATTTCCGACTTCCCGACCGCTCCGTCCTGCTCTGCCTCGCCCTGGCGGTCGGGGCAGTAACGGCCCTGGCCGACACCGCGCTCCTGAACGTCTCCTACGACGTCACCCGCGAGTTCTACAAGGATTACAACCCGGCCTTCGCCGCGCACTGGAAGGCCCTCACGGGCGAAACGGTGACGATCAACCAGTCCCACGGCGGCTCGGCCAAGCAGGCCCGCTCCGTGCTCGACGGGCTGGCCGCCGACGTGGTGACGATGAACGGGGCGCCGGACATCGACGTGCTCGCGTCCGCCGGCAAGCTGATCCCGGACGACTGGGCGAAGCGCCTGCCGGACAACAGCGCGCCCTCGACTTCCACGATTCTGTTCCTGGTCCGCAAGGGCAACCCCGCGGGCATTCACGACTGGAGCGACCTGGTGAAGCCCGGCGTTTCCGTCATCATCCCGAACCCGAAGACTTCCGGCAACGGGCGTTACAGCTATCTGGCCGCGTGGGGTTACGCGTTGCGTCAACCCGGCGGCAACGAGGAGAAGGCGCGCGCCTTTGTCGCCGCACTTTTTGCGAATGTACCAGTACTCGACACCGGCGGTCGCGGCGCCACGACGACCTTCGCCCAGCGCGGGATCGGCGATGTCCTGCTCACCTTTGAGAACGAGGTGGCACTGACGGTCAAGGAACTCGGCGCGGACAAACTCGAGGCGGTCGTGCCCTCAGCGAGCATCCTGGCGGAGAATCCCGTCACGTGGGTCGACAAGGTCACGCACAAGCACGGCACGGACAAGGTGGCCCGCGCCTACCTGGAGTATCTCTACAGTGACGAGGGGCAAGAGCTCGCCGCGAAGCACTTTTTCCGGCCGCGTAATCCCGCGGTGCTGGCAAAATACCCGGATCGTTTCCCGGCGCTCACTTTGTTCACCGTGCAGGAAGTGGCCGGCGGCTGGGCGGCGGCCCAGAAAATCCATTTTTCGGACGGGGGAGTCTTCGACCAGATTTATCTTAAGAAGTAACGCCTTTCCCCCGTCATGGTGTCCCTTTCCCAACTCCCGGAGCCGCGCGATTCGCGCGCCCTGTTCGGTTCGCTCTTCGAGCTTACGGAGCATTGCCGGGAGCTGGAAGGCGCCGTGGCGGGGAAATTTTCCAGCGGCGGCCGCGGCTACGATCTGGTGCGGTTCCATTTCGCCGGGCCGTATGCCGGGCATGATCCCATCAGGCTCGGCCTCTTTGCCGGGGTGCATGGGGACGAACCCGCGGGTTGCATCGCGCTCGTCCAGTTCCTCGCGGCCCTGGCCGCGGAGCCGGCGCGCGCCGCGGGTTACGAACTATGGGCCTATCCGCTGGTCAACCCGACCGGCTTCGAATCCGGCACCCGGGAAAATCGGGCGGGCAAGGACCTGAACCGCGAGTTCTGGTGCAGCTCGACCCAGCCTGAGGTGCGCCTGATCGAAGCGGAACTGCGCGACCGGCGCTTTGACGGCATGATCACGCTGCATGCCGACGATACGTGTGAGGGACTCTACGGCTACTCGCATGGCCAGACCCTCGATGAGATGCTGCTCCGGCCCGCCCTCGCGGCGGCCGAACGCGTGTTGCCGCGGGATCCTCGCGGCCTGATCGACGGGTTTGTGGCGAAGGACGGCGTCATCTGCGATTGCTTCCAGGGTGTGCTTTCGGCCCCGCCCGAGCAAAAGCCACGGCCTTTTAACCGTATTTTCGAGACACCGGCCCGTTGTCCGCTTAAAGATCAGGTGACTGCGACCGTGACCGCGTTGGATGCCATCCTCGCGCATTACCGCGGTTTCATCGCCCACGCCCAATATCTCTGATGTCGTCGCCCCGCGCTTCTCGTTCTGTCCTGCCCGGTTTCGGGCTGTCGCTGGGCTTCACGCTGATCTACCTGAGCCTGATCGTCCTGATCCCGCTGTCCGCGGCGTTCATCAAGACCGCCGGCATGAGTTGGGCCGACTTCGTCGCGGCCGTCACGTCTCCGCGTGTCCTGGCCTCGTACCGGCTCAGTTTTGGCGTGTCACTGATTGCCGCGATGGTGAACGGATTCTTCGGCCTGATCCTGGCCTGGGTGCTGGTGCGCTACACGTTTCCGGGCCGGAGGGTGGTGGACGCGCTCGTGGATTTGCCGTTCGCCCTGCCGACGGCCGTCGCGGGCATCGCGCTGACCGCCATCTATTCGAAGAATGGCTGGGCCGGGCAGTGGCTGGAGCCGCTTTGGGCGCGGGGGATTCACCAATTGTCCGTGTTGGTTCCGGCGGTGGACTGGGAAAACTGGCTGGGCGGCAAGCTGGCCTTTGACCGGCCAGGCATCTTTCTCGCCCTCACCTTTGTGGGCCTGCCGTTCGTGGTGCGCACCCTGCAACCGGTCTTGGCCGATCTGGAGCCCGAGCTCGAGGAGGCGGCCGCGACGCTCGGGGCCAATCGCTGGCAGACCATGACGCGGGTGATTTTGCCCGAGCTGATGCCCGCCCTGATCACCGGCTTCGCGCTCGCGTTCGCCCGGGCGCTGGGGGAGTACGGCTCGGTGGTGTTCATCGCCGGCAACATGCCGCAGCACAGTGAAATCACGCCGCTGCTCATCATCACCAAGCTCGAGCAATATGATTATCGCGGTGCGACGGCCATCGCGGTCGTGATGCTCGTGGCCTCCTTCGTACTGCTGTTGCTGATCAACCTTCTCCAGAAATGGAGCCGGCGCTACTACCGCATCTGACATGGCCCTGACCGCCTCATCGACCATCGCCACCAAGCGGCCGGCGCCGCGCCCCGTCGGCCCGCGCGTCATCCGCAATCCCGTGTGGGTGCGCGTGGTGTTCATGACCGTCGCGCTGCTGTTCGTTGCCTGCTTCCTGGTCCTGCCGCTGGCGGCGGTCTTCACCGAGGCGCTGCGCAAGGGGATCGGGCCGTTCTTTCAGGCCTTCACCGATCCCGACATGCTCAGCGCCCTCCGGCTGACGTTGCTGACCGCGGCCATTGCCGTGCCGGCCAACCTGGTTTTCGGCGTGGCCGCGGCCTGGTGCATCGCCAAGTTCTCGTTCCGCGGCAAAAGCCTGCTCATCACGCTCATTGACCTGCCGTTTGCGGTGTCACCCGTCATCTCCGGCCTGATCTACGTGCTGGTCTTCGGCCTCCAGGGCTGGCTCGGGCCTTATCTCGGCTCCGGCGACCACCCGTGGTTCGGCGAGTGGTTCAACCAGCAGGATATCCGCATCATCTTCGCGGTCCCGGGCATCGTGCTGGCGACCACCTTCGTCACGTTCCCGTTTGTCGCGCGCGAACTGATCCCGCTCATGCAGGCGCAGGGCAACGACGAGGAATACGCGGCCCTCACGCTCGGCGCGAGCGGCTGGCAGACCTTCTGGCGCGTGACGGTGCCCAACATCAAGTGGGGCCTGTTCTACGGGGTCATCCTTTGCAACGCCCGCGCGATGGGCGAATTCGGCGCCGTTTCCGTGGTCTCCGGCCACATCCGGGGCGAGACCAACACCATGCCGCTGCACATCGAGATCCTGTACAACGAGTACAATTTTGTCGCCGCCTTCGCCGTTTCCTCGCTGCTGGCCTTGCTGGCCCTGGTCACCCTTATGCTAAAGAGCCTGGTTGAATGGCGGGCGCAAAAAGGGTTGGCTGAATCTTCATGAGCGTCCAGGTCGACAACATCCGCAAAACTTTCGGCGGCTACACCGCGCTCGACGGCGTGAGCCTACAGGTCAAGAGCGGCCAGCTCACGGCCTTGCTCGGTCCTTCCGGCTCGGGCAAGACCACGCTGCTCCGGATCATCGCCGGCCTGGAGTACGCCGACGAGGGCAGCGGCCGGATCCAGTTTCACGGGGAGGACGTGACCGATGTGGCCGCCGGCAAGCGCAAGGTCGGTTTCATGTTCCAGCAGTACGCGCTTTTCCGGCACATGTCGGTGTTCGAGAACATCGCCTTCGGCCTGCGGGTCCGGCCCCGCAGTGCGCGGCCCGCGAAGTCCGAGATCGCCGACCGGGTGCACGCACTGCTCAAGCTGGTGCAGCTTGAGACCCTCGCGGACCGTTACCCGCACCAGCTCTCCGGCGGCCAGCGCCAGCGCATCGCGCTCGCCCGCGCCCTGGCGGTCGAGCCCAAGGTGCTGCTGCTCGACGAACCGTTCGGCGCCCTCGACGCCAAGGTGCGCAAGGAACTGCGCCGCTGGCTGCGCCAGTTTCACGACGAGATCAATCTCACCACCATCTTCGTGACGCACGACCAGGAGGAGGCGCTCGAGATCGCGGACGAGGTCGTGATCATGAACCAGGCCAAAATCGAGCAGATCGGCCGGCCGCAGGACGTGTATGACCACCCGGCGTCACCGTTTGTTTATGAATTTCTCGGCAACGTGAACGTGCTCCGCGCCACCGCACTCGCCGCGGCCGGTTCACCGGCGACCCCGGCTGCCTTGCAAAGCAACGGTCGGGTTTATGTCCGCCCCCACGATATCGAGGTCATCCCGCACGAGACCGGGCTGCCCGGCATTACGGCCATTCTCCGCTATATTCACGCCGCCGGGCCGCAGGCTCGCCTGACGCTGGAGCAAGTGGACACCCGCGAGACCGTCGAGGCGGAAATTTCCCGGGCCGAGCTCAACCGGCTTAACCTGAAAATCAACGACCTCGTCTTACTCCGCCTCCGCCAGTCCCACAGCTTTGCCGAGGACTATGCGATTTAAGACAATTCCGAGAGTTGCCTTGCGGACTAATATAGTAATGTAATTAACAAGCATTTCTCCCACGTACCCAACCCGCTCAATACCATGGCCAAGATATACAACGACATCACCGAAACCATCGGTAACACCCCCCTCGTGCGCCTCAATCGCACTGCCGCCGCCCACGGCGCCCAAGCTGAGATCCTGCTCAAGCTCGAGTTCTTCAACCCGCTTTCGAGCGTCAAGGACCGCATCGGTTTCTCGATGATCGATGATGCCCTCAAGTCGGGCAAAATCACCAAGGACACCGTCCTGATTGAGCCGACCAGCGGCAACACCGGCATCGCGCTCGCCTTCGTCGCGGCCGCCAAGGGACTTAAGCTGATCCTCACCATGCCCGAGACGATGAGCACCGAGCGGCGCAAGCTGCTCAAGATTCTCGGCGCTCGCCTGATTCTCACCGAAGGGCCGAAGGGCATGAAAGGCGCGATCGCCAAGGCTGAGGAGCTCCAGGCCAAGATCCCGAACAGTGTCATCCTGCAGCAGTTCGCCAACCCGGCGAATCCCGCCATCCACCGCCGCACGACCGCCGAGGAAATCTGGCGCGATACCGACGGCAAGGTGGACATCGTGGTCTCCGGCATCGGCACCGGCGGCACCATCACGGGTGTCGGCGAGGTGTTGAAGGCCAAGAAGCCCGGCATCAAGATCATCGCCCTCGAGCCGGACGCGTCCCCGATTCTTTCGGGCGGCGCCCCCGGCCCGCACAAGTTGCAAGGCATCGGTGCCGGCTTCGTCCCGGGCGTGCTCAACACCAAGATTTACGACGAGATCATCCGCGTGAAGGAGGTCGATTCCGGCCCCGTGTCGAAGCAGGTCAACCAGCTCGACGGCATTCCAATCGGCATTTCGTCCGGTGCCGCCGTGTGGGCCGCCATCCAGCTGTCCAAGCGCCCGGAAAACAAGGGCAAGCAGATCGTCGCGATCATCCCTTCCAGCAGCGAGCGCTACCTGTCGACGTGGCTGTTCGCCGACGTGAACGTGGAATCTGATTCCATCGACGACCTGCTCGCGCCGGCGACGGTCTAAGTCTGTCGGAATTGAAGCCAAGGGGCGGACGGCAAGTCCGCCCCTATTTTTTTTGCCCGGCGGCTTCCCCGGCCTGGTACCAGCGGTAGAAGCAGGTCGCAAAGGCGGTCATGGAGACCGCCATGCCGATGAGTTCCATCATGCAGCCGGCGAGCAACTGGTCACCGGCGGCGTCGAGCCCTGAGATGCGCGGGGCGAACTCGTAGGTCGGGTACAGGATGTCGGTCGAGAAGGTGATGTAGGCGAACAGCGGCGTCATCCCGATGATCAGGCCGGGCAGGTAAAGCATCTGCGCGGCATAGCTCATGGGCGGGAACTCCTTCGAGGGACTCAGCAACGGCCACCAGTAGAGCAGCGAAACACCAAACATCATGAAGTGCTCGATGATGTGGATCGGCCGGTTCTGCAGCGCCCAGTCATACATGAAGGGCAGGTGCCAGGCGGTGATCACGCTGACGAAGAGCGCCCCGCAGACCAGGGGGTTGGTCATGATCCGGAAGAGGGTGTGGAGCGATTTGCGGCCCGTGACCGGGGAAACGATCCAGTCGGGCAGACCGAGCAGGAAAAGAATTGCGGCCGGATACATGATGATCTGGTGCTGCAGCATGTGTGCGCTGAGCAGGTAGCGCTCCGCGTATTGGTCGAGGGGCGAGCCGACCGCGAGGTAGAAGCAAGCGAGGGCGCCGTAGAACCGGATCGCCTTGGTGCGCGGGTAGGGCTGGCCGGGGGCGAGCCGGCTGCGCCACGGTCCGGTCAGGATGGCATACAGCCAGCCGAGGAAGATCAGGCCGCCCGTGAGGAAGGGTTCATTGTGCCAGTGGGTCCAGTCGATCATCGGGTGTGAAAAAGGCCGCGCCTCGGAAGGTCGCGGCCCGTCAAGGGAATGCCGGTTGGGCGAATCGTCAAACGGTCGCGACCCGGGCCATCGGCACTTCGAGGGCCGCGGCGCTCAGGGGCTTGCTGGCCTCGGCCCCGAAGAGGTGGAGCAGGGCCCACATCGTGCCGCCGGCCAGGACCAGGCCGATGAAGAAGAGGATCGTGCAAAACACCTTGTCCCAGCGCAGGTGCATGAAGAAGAAGATGACGAACATGAACTTCACCGTCGAGAGCAGCACGAGCGCGGTGACGACGAACCACTTCACGATCGGGAGATAGACGAGCACGACCTCCACGCCGGTGATGACAGCCAGGATCATCGCGATCTGGATGTAGAAGTGAAACTTGCTCGGTTCGGTCGAACCGTGGTCGGAGGCGAGGGCGGCGGGTGCGGACATGGGAAGGAAGAAGTGAGAGTGAGGGTGAAAGGGAGAGTGAAGATGCGGTGGCTTGAATCAGGATACTTTCATTTTCACTTTCACTTCGGGCTTAAAGGTACTCGAGGAGATAGACAGCGGTGAAGATGATGATCCAGACGATGTCGACGAAGTGCCAGTAGAGGCCGATCGCCTCGACATCGATGGCGTTCTTTTCGCCGAACTCGACCGCCGCGGTGCTGCTGCGGCCGAACCAGATCAGGGCGGCACAGGCGGCGGCGCCCACGAGCAGCGGCACGGCACTGTGGCTCAGGAAGGTCCCGAGGGCCTCGCCCTCGATCACCTCGAGCAGGCCGGGCACCAGGACGATGAAAGCGACCGCGGCTGCGATGCAGATGGCGAGCAGGTGCAGGAAGTTGGCCAGCAGTCCGCCGCCGGCCGCCGGCTTGAAGGTCCGGACGTACATCATGCCGAGCAACAGGACGCCGATCGCGACGTGCGTGCCGTGCGTGCCGGTCAGCGTGTAGAACGTCGAGCCAAAGATGCTGTTCGAGAGCGTCATGTGCTTGTCATGCACGAAATGCGTGAACTCGAAGACCTGGCCGCCGAGGAAGATGCAGCCGAAGAACATCGTGCCGAGCAGCATGGTGCGCGTGCTCCGGACGTTGCCCTTCTGGATGGCGTTCACGGCGAGGGCCATGAGCAGCGAGGACATCAGGAGGATGAACGTCGAGAACGACGTGAGCTCGATGTTGAAGACCTGCGTCGGGACCGCGTTGCCCGGGGGCGGGTTGAGGCGGTAGACGAGATGGGTCGAGATCAGCGTCCCGAAGAACATGCAGTCCGAGGCCAGGAAAGCCCACCAGAGGAGCTTCTTGTTCGGAATGCCGGTCGAGGTCGTGCTGTCGTGATGGTGGTCGATGGAACCAGTGGCCGCGTGACTGCTCATGAGATGGGTCGGTAGATCTTAGTGGTGACTGGCCTCGGACTCGATCGGATTGCCGTTGGCATCGAGATGGATGTGGTAGCCGGCCGGGCCCTCGAGCGCCCAGAAATAACAGGCGCCGAGCAGAATGCAGACGCCCGTGATGGCCAGGGGCACATGGGTGGCGAGCACCTGGTTGCCCAGGATCGTGACGGGCAGGCGCAGCTGGGCGAAGTTGTAGGCGCCGATCAGCAGGCCGGACGCGGCGATGAAGGGGAACCAGGACTGGTCAGGCATGTGGATGCCGCCGTGGGCCTCCTCGGCCTTGATGTGCTCGGCCTTCTCCTTGGCGATCTCCTCCTGGTGCGTCTTTTCATACCACCAGGCATCGCGGGCATGCACGGTCGGGATCGCGGTGAAGTTGTACTCCGGCGGCGGCGAGGGAATGGACCACTCGAGGGTGCGGGCGTCCCAGGGATCGTTGCCGCACAGCTTGCCCTTGAAGAACGAGTAAACGAGGACGGCGAAGTAGGTGAAGATGCCGATACCGAGGAGGTACGCGCCGCAGGAGGCGAACAGGTTGCCCTCGTTCCAGCCCATGTTGGAATCGTAGGTCCAGGTCCGGCGCGGCATGCCGTTCAAGCCGAGGAAGTGCATCGGGAAGAACGTGCAGTTGAAACCGACGAAGATCAGCCAGAAGGAAACCTTGCCCCAGAACTCCGGCACCATCCGGCCGAAGAACTTCGGGAACCAGAAGTGGATGGCGGCGAGCAGGGCGAAGGTGGCGCCGCCGATCAGCACGTAGTGGAAGTGGGCGATGACGAAGTAGCTGTCCTGCTGCTGCGCGTCAGCCGGCGCGGCCGAGTGCATGATGCCGGACAGGCCGCCCATCATGAACATCCAGATGAAACCCAGCGCGAACATCATCGGCACGCGGGTGACGATGCGGCCGCCCCAGAGGGTGCCGATCCAGTTGAAGATCTTGACGCCGGTCGGCACCGCGATGGCCATGGTGGCGAGGGAGAACGCAGCCGTGGCGACCGTGCCCAGGCCGGTCGTGAACATGTGGTGGCTCCACACGCCGAAGCCGATGAAACCGATGGCCACACCCGAGAAGACCACGATCGGGTAGCCGAAGAGCGGCTTGCGCGAGAAGGTGGGGAGGATTTCCGAGACGTAGCCCATCGGGGGCAGGATAAGGATGTAGACCTCCGGGTGGCCGAAGACCCAGAACAAGTGCTGCCACAGGATGGGCTGGCCGCCGCCGGAAACCTCGAAGAAGTTGGTGCCGAAGTTGCGGTCGAACATCACGAAGATCAGCGCGATGGCGATGGCGGGCAGGGCGAGGATCAGGAGGAAGCTCGTGACGAGCGACATCCAGGTGAACACCGGCAGGCGCATCATCGTGAGGCCCGGGGCGCGCAGGTTGATGATCGTGACGATGAAGTTCAGCGAGGCGACGATCGAGGAGACGCCGAGGACCTGGAGGCCGAGCACCCAGAAGTCGGTGGCGAGCTCGGGCGTGAACTGCTTGGAGGTGAGGGGCGCGTAGCCGAACCAGCCCATCGCGGGGGCGCCGCCGAATTTCCAGCTGGGCACGAAGTGCGAGAGCCAGCCGACGTTGAGGAGAATGGCCCCCACGACCCAGACCCAGAGCGAAAAGGAGTTCAGCCGGGGAAACGCGACGTCCCGCGCCCCGATCTGGATCGGGATGAGCAGGTTGAAGAACGCGGCGTTCAGGGGCATCACGGCCAGGAAGATCATCGTCGTGCCATGCATCGTGAAGAGCTCGTTGTAGAGCCGGGCACTGACGAAGTGGTTGTTCGGCACGATGAGCTGCGTGCGGATCATCAGGGCCTCGAGGCCGCCGATGAGGAAGAAGCAGATGGCGAAACCGCCATAGAGCATGCCGATCTTCTTGTGGTCGACCGTGGTCAGCCAGCCCACGAGGCCGGTCTTGGCCGTCGGGCGCTTGAAGATCGTCATGGGCTTGGCCGGATGGGCCGCCTGATTGCCGATGAAACCTGACTTAGCCAGTGCGTCTGCCATAAAGTGCGTGGGTTGAAATTAAAGGGGCTGCTTACTTGAGGCTGTGCAGGTAGGCGACGAGCGCGTCGATCTCCTGGTCATCCAGCTTCATCTTGGGATTCGGCTTCCATTCGCCTTCCTCGAGCAGGTTGAAGCCGCCAAACCACATCTTGTTGCCGGGTTTGAAATGGTTCGAATCCTTGATCCAATCGTGCATGTGCTGGTGGGTGTTTTCCAGCACGCCCGCGGCGATCGTCGAGCGGGCGCCCACGCGGGTCAGGTCGGGGCCGGTGATGCCGATGCCCTCATGGCCGCGCACGGCGTGGCAGGAGATGCAGGTCTTGTCCTGGAAGAGCTGGCGGCCCTTGGCGATCAGCGCCGGATCCTCGCCGGCCTCGTGATTCTGCGCCGTCTGCCAGGCGCCGAGCGGGTCGGCATCGAATTCGACCGAGCCGGAAAGGGCGGAACCGGTGCCGGTCTTCAGGCTGGCGAACTCCGCGTGCGCGACGCCGGCCTCGGCGGCGAGGGACTCGGCGGTGACCGAACGGGCGGGCTGCTTCTGGTTTTCCAGCCACTTGGAATACGCCACGGGGGACAGGGCGATGACGCGGAAGCGCATGATGGCATGCGAATCACCGCAGTACTCCGCACACTGGCCGTAGTAGTACCCGGGCTTGTCGGCCTTGAACCAGATGAAATTGCCGCGGTTGGGGATCATGTCCACCTTGCCGGCCAGTTTCGGCACCCAGAAGCTGTGAATGACATCGGTGGTGCGGAGCTGCACCCGGATGGGGAAGCCGGCCGGGATGACGAGTTCGTTGCCCGTGACGAGGGGAATCTCGCCGGCGTTGTTCGGCAGCTTGATCGTCTCGGTCGGATACTCGAACTTGAACCACCACTGGTAGCCCGTGGCGGTGATCTCGATGGCGTTCCCCTTTTCGTCCTCGGGGACATCATGGGTGTACCAGATGCCGCGGATGGTGGGGACGGCGATGATCACGAGGAGCAGTACCGACGCCGCGATGAGCCCGATCTCGACCAAGGGATTGCCGTGGGCTTCCGCCGGAGGGACGGCGTGCTCGTCCGCCTCGGATTTGGCGCGGAACTTGATCTGCGCGTAGGCCAGGACGGCACCGACGACGACGAAAATGAAGGTCGTGACCCAGACGGTGACCATGAAGAGGTCCTGCTGGGACTGGGCGACCGGGCCCGCCACGTTGACGGTCGATTGTTTGCCGTTAAGGCTGAAAACATCGGCCAGGCTGCAGCCGGTCAGGAGAGCCAGACCCAGCCCGGCGAGTAAAGCGGTGGCGAAGCGGGTGGCTTTTTGATGAACGAGGCGTGTGCGGGTCATGTGTAACAGTTGCGGAATCAACGGTGTGCGCTGCTCCGACTATATCGAGCCAGAGTTTGCAAAAAATAAGGCATTTCAACTATAAAACCGCGCCAAAATCCACCCTTTTGCCTCTGGCTTCGGGTTATTACGCCGACTGGGGCGGATATTAGCCCAAAGTGATCCTTCAGCTGTTGGATTGCGCCCCGGGCCGAGCTGTGCGATGCTGCGGACGATGAACAAATATCTCCTCCTTCCAGTGCTCGCCGGCAGCCTCATTTTGACGGGTTGTGGCAAGAAAGACGAAGCGGCCGCCCCGACGGCCTCCGCCGCCGCGCCGGCGGTTGCCAGCCTCGAGTTTACCGCCAACGACAGCATGAAATACAACGTGACCCGCGTTGAAGTCACGGCCGGCCAGGACGTGAAGGTCAGCCTGACCAACATGGGCAGCATCCCGAAGGCCGCCATGGCCCACAACTGGGTGCTCCTGAAGAAAGGGGTCGAGCCCAAGGCGTTTGCCGACGCCGCCGTCACCGCCGCGGCCACCGAGTACATTCCCGCCTCCATGGCCGACCAGATTATCGCCCACACCAAGCTGCTCGGGCCGAAGCAGAGCGACGAGATCAGCTTCAAGGCTCCGACCGAGCCCGGCGAATATCACTTCCTCTGCAGCTTCCCTGCCCACTTCCTCTCCGGTATGACCGGGGTGCTGGTGGTGAAGTAAGCGACCTCACTTTAAAGTGGTGCAAAGCCGGGCGATCCGCCCGGCTTTTTTATTCCCTTTGGTCTAATGCCCCGGAGCTTGCTCAGTCTTGGACGTAGCAGCGCTCGTGAGAGCGCTGGCGCCAGCCGTCTGACGACAGCTGCTACACGCGGCTTGAAACGGTACGGCGGCGAGCGCCGAGCCTACAGGGTAACATCTTACCCCGCCGGCGTCGCCGGCCACCAGACGTAGAGGAAAAAATACACCAGCACGCCGGTGACCGACACGTAATACCAGATGGGGAAGGTGAACTTAGCCCATTTCTTGTGTGTGACGATATCGCCCTTCATCGCGAAGAGGAAGGTGCGGGGCACGAGGTAGGCGATCGAGATGGCGAGGATGATGTGCGAGATCAGCATCGAGTAGTAAAAGGTCCGCAGGATGGTATTCTCGCCGCCGAACGGCGTGTGCACGCCGCGGATCAGGATCTTGTGGGTCACATACCCGACCAGAAAGAGCGCCGAGACCATCCCGGCGGTCAGCATGGTGGCGCGATGCGCCTCCTTTTTGCCCTGCTTGATGAAGATGAAGCCGAGCGTGATCAGCACCGTGGCGGTGGCGTTGAGGGCGGCGTTGAGGGTGGGGATGTCGTGGACGGTCATTTGGGAATTGATAAAAGGGATGTGGAACTCAGGAAATCAGGGCCAGGCACCGTCCAGTTTTCCTGATTTCCACATTCACATTCAGAGTTGGAAATACAACCGGTCGGCCACGAGCAGCCCCAGCAGCAGGGGCAGGTACGCGATCGAGATGAGGAAAAGCTTCCGGGCCTCGGTGTCGCGCTTGGCGGGGTTGAGGAAGGTGATGGCGGACTTCAGGAACCACAGGCCGAGCAGCAGCGCGGCCGTGAAATAATACCACGAGCAGTAACCGAGCAGCGTGGGCAGGGCGCTGGCGGCCACCAGCAGCACCGTCCAGATGAACGCGCGGCGGGAGACTTTCCGGCCGCTCGGGTCCGTGACCGAGATCATCTTCATGCCGGCGGCGGCGTAGTCCTGCCGGTAGGTCCAGCAGAGCGCGAAGAAGTGCGGCATCTGCCAGCAATAGAGGATCGCGAACAGCGACCAGCCGAGCGAATCGTTGGAGCGGCCGGCCGCGGCCCAGCCGAGCATCGGCGGCAGGGCGCCGCTGATGGCGCCGATCTCGGTGTTCCAGCGCGACCATTTCTTGGCCGGCGTGTAGATGGCGAGGTAGGCGACCATCGTCGCCAGTCCCAGGAAGGCGGACAGGCCGTTCACCATCTTGAAAAGCACGGCCAGCCCGCCGAGGCACAAGACCCAGCCGACCACAAAGGCCGAGCCGGGGGCAATCAGGCCCTGTGGGATCGGCCGGTCCCGCGTGCGTTTCATCAGCGCGTCGAGGTCGCTTTCCATCCACTGGTTCAATGCCGCCACGCCGCCGGCGCACAGGGCGGTGCCGAGCATCAGGAGCAGGGTGCGGCGCCACTCCCAGAAGGGTCCGGCCGCAAGGTAGCCGACCATCGCGGTGGTGACCGAAAGCATACTCAGGCGCGGCTTCGTCAGCTCAAGATAATCCCGCCAGCCGGCGCGGCCGGCAGAGGGGACAACGGCGGCGGCGGGGAGTTGTTCCTCGGTGTGGGTCATGCGGTTTTGGCCCCCACTGAGCCGCGATAAAGGAAAAAGGTCAGCAGAAATGTCGCGGCCAGCGTCAGGGCCCCGATCACCACGTGCCCCGTCGTCACATAGGCATTGCGTCCCGTCCAGATGATCTGCGCGCCGAGTGTGATCTGGAGGGCGAGGAGGCCCATGAGGACGACACCCAGCCAGCGCAGCGCCGGCGGCACGGCGGCATCGCGCCACAGCACATGCCCGTAGTTGGCGATGGCGAGCGCGAGCGCGACGGCGATCACCCGGTGGGTGAATTGCAGGGCGACCCGAAAATCCCAGGCAGCCGGCAGCAGGCCCCCGTCGGGTGTGGAAAACGGAAAGGTCGGGATCGCGAGCCCGGCGTAGTTGTGCCGCATCGTGGCGGCCACGGTCAGCTGCACGAAAAGCAGCCCGACACACCAAAGACCCACCCGGCGGGTCCGCCGCGCGGGAACGACGGCGGCATTTTCAATCCAGGGCCGGGACAGCCCGGCGGCGATTGCGAACAGCAGGCAGACGAAAACCTGGGCGAGGATGCCGTGCGGGATGCGCAGCATCTGGCCCAGCGTCATCTCAAAGCCGGGCACGTGCATGGCGTCCAGTTTCACGCGCTGGCCGCCGATGAGGCCCTGCACCATCACCACACCCAGGGCCCACCAGCCGAGTGAGCGCAGCCACGTGCGCTCCTCCCTGCGCCAGAGCCAGATTGCGAGGGTGATCGTGATGAGTCCCATCGTCGTGCCGGAGAGGCGGTGCGAATGCTCGGCGAACATCGAGATGTCGTTGAGCCAGCCGGTGGGGTTCATCGAGCCGTTCGACAGCGGCCAGTCGGCGAAGGCCATGCCGGCGCCGATGCTGGTCGTGAAGGCCCCGAGCGTCACCAGCACGAAGACCCAGGCGCTGCCGAGCGCGGCGAACCACGCGAGGCCGGGTTGGTAGTGGGAGGTGCGGTTCATCAGGTGAAAATCGAGGGTGGGAAAGGGTAGTGACACTTCGGTCGCGGGCAGCGCAAACCTTTTGACAATTGCCGGCTTTGGCAAATGGGTGGGAGGCATGAAGCCCAGTTATTCGCCCCAGGTAAGGGCGGTCGCATGTTTGCTAATGGCCGGGTCGGTCTGGCTGGCGGCCGGCTGCACCAAGCAGGCGGGCGTCACGGCTGCCCCGGTCGCCGCCGCCGAGGCGCCGGCCGAGAAACGCTACCCGCTCACCGGCGAGGTCATCTCCGCCAACCCCGCCCGCGGCACCCTCACGGTCACCCACGACGAGATCAAGGGCTTCATGATGGGCATGACCATGGAATTCAAGGTCACCAAGGGCGACCTCGAGAACGCCCGGCCCGGCCGGCGCATCCGCGCCGAGCTGGTCATCCGCGGCAACGACCTGTCATTGGAGAAAATCTGGCCCGATGACGCCGCCACCGCGACCGCCGTCGCCGCCGCCGCCAAGGCGCTGGCGCAGGACACCACGATGCGCGGCAAGGAGGCCTACCGGGAGATCGGCGAGACCGTGCCCGATTTCACCCTGCTCGACCAGGAAGGCCGCGCCGTGCCCGTGAGCCGTTTTCGCGGCAAGCAGGTCGTGCTGAATTTCATCTTCACCCGCTGCCCCATCGCCACCATGTGCCCGGCCGCGACGTTCCGCATGATGGACCTGCAAAAGGCCGCGAAGGCCGCCGGCGTCGGCAACCTCGAACTCGTGTCCGTTTCGCTCGACCCGGAATACGACACGCCCGGCGTGCTCAAGGAGTACGCCGAGGTGCGTGGCATCGACACGGCCAATTTCAGCTTCCTGACCGGCCCCGACCTGGCCGTGCGGCACCTGCTCGCGCAGCTCGGCGTCATCCGCGAATTCGAGGGCGCCACCATCAAGCACACGCTCGCGACCGTGCTGATCAACGAGCAGGGCAGGATCACCTACCGCGTGGACGGCAGCACCTGGCTGGTGGATGATTTCGTGCAGCACCTGAAGAAGGGATGAGCCACCTGGACGACCTGTTGGACGGCGAGCCCGTTTCCCGCCCCTCGCCCGGGGGCGAGACCGCCGCGAGACAGCGGCGCCAGATCATCGTCATCACGGTAGCGGCGCTGGCGCTGTTCGTGGTCGTCCGGCTGCTCCCGACGGGCACCAACCTGAGCCACATGGATTTTCGCGTGGAGGGCAAGGGGGCCCTCGAATTCTGCGACCCGGCCAACCCGCAGTTCATTCCCGTCGTGCAGGTGCGCTCCCCGGTGGTGCTGGCGCTCAAGCCGGCGGGCGAGCCGGCCTTGAACCGGCCCATGGAATTCACCCTCACGATGGCCACGGCGAGCGGCAAGCCCATCGCGCCGGAAGACCTGCTGGTCTCCAACACGCGCAAGCTGCACCTGCTCGTGGTCGATCCGACCCTGGACGATTATCAGCACATTCACCCCGAGCCGGGCCGCCGGCCGGGCGAGTGGGTCTTCACCCTGACGCCCGGGCGCCCCGGGCTTTACCGGGTCTTCGCGGATTTCACGCCCGCGGCCACGGCCCGCGGCCTGTACAGCGTGGCGGAATTCACCGTGCCCGGCACCGTGGCGAAGGTGACGCGCAGCCCGAACACCACGTGGCAGGTGGGCGGATTCAATTTCGAGCTGGTCGTGCCGCCGGAATTTCACGCGCGCCAGCCGGCGGACCTCCGCCTGCGGATCGTCAGCCAGGGTGCGGTCCGGGTGCCCGTGCCGCTGCAGACGGTCATGGGTGCATTCGCCCATCTCGTGGCGTTTGACGAGACCCGCAGCGGTTTCGCCCACCTGCACCCCAACGAGACCGACCTGGCGAAGCCGCCCGATGCGCTCGCGCCGGAACTCACGTTCAAGGTCACCATCCCGCAGCCCGGCCGCTACGTGATCTGGGCCCAGGTGAACCTGGGCGGCACCGAAGTCTTCGCGCCGTTCTGGGTGGATGTGATTCCGTAGGCGGAAGCCGGCCCTGCGTTCCCCTGCATCACACCGGCTCGCCCGACAGCTCGAACACTTCGCCGGACGCCGTCGACAGGAAGCGGTGCAGTTCCGACCCGGGAAAGCTGCCGAACTGGCCGGGATGGCAGCGCAGCAGGCCCTCGCGCGCCAGGCGGATGATGCTGCGCGTGTTCAGTTCCGGGTCGTTGCAGAAGAAATGCGGACTCGCCTTGTTCGGCCAGAGCAAGCTGCCGCGCAGCACGTCGCCGATGATGGCTTCGCCCGCGCCCAGCACGACCGACGACGACCCGGGAGTGTGGCCGGGCGTGGCGAGCACGCGGCCCTTGACGCCGTGGGGCTCGAGGGAAAAGCCGTCGCGGAAAACGAGGTCGGGCTCGAACGCCTCGAACTGCTCGTCCACAAAGGGCCGCACGATCCGGCCCAGCGTGTCCTGGGCGGCGAGCACGCCGTTCTGGCCGCTGCGCGCCAGCTCCGCGTCGCCGACATGCAGCGCCACCTGCGCGCCGGTGCGGCGTTTCAGCTCCGCGGCGCAGCCCGCGTGGTCGCTGTGGCCGTGGGTGAGGAGGATGAGCGACAGCTTTCCCGGCTCAACCCCGTTGGCCTTCAGGGCCCCGAGGATCCGCTTGAGATCGCCCGGCGCGCCGGTGTCCACCAGCACGGGCCGGTCCCCGAGCAGCAGGTACGCGTTCGAGATCGCGCATTTGATCCGGATCAGCATGGGCGGGTTGAGGAGAAGGAGTCTTTAACCACGGATTTCACGGATTGACACGGATAAAAATGACTTGTGCTCCCCGGTTCAATGCACGATGCGCTTCCAGCGAAGGTCGGCGTGTTTGAAATTCAGAAGAAAACCTCCATTGCCGATCCGATCACCGCCTCGCTGATTTCCCTGTGAATCACGAAAATCCCCCTCCGACATCATCCGTATCAATCCGTGGTTGATTTGAGT
>CAIUGM010000039.1 GCA_903898675.1 uncultured Verrucomicrobiota bacterium | reverse complement strand
CTCCATCCCTGGCTCCGGTCAGGCCCGCCAAGCCGGGCCTTCCCTACGCCAGGGATGGACAACCAGCGTCAGTCATAGCAACATCAACCAACCATCCAGACCGACTCTAAGGGTGGCTCGAAAAGACGGAGCCGATCACCGTCTTTGCCCTCACGCCCGACGGCGCCATCGGCGCCCGGACGGCCTTCGACCAGCACACCGGCCGCAGCGTGGACCCCCGGCGCCAGACCCACGCCTATGCCCATGCCATCGTCCCCGATCCCACGAATCGCTTCGTCCTGGTGCCCGACCTCGGGCTCGACCAACTCTTCGTGTACCGCTTCGACGAACAAACCGGGGCGCTCACGCCCAATACTCCCGCCTTCGCCGCCATTGCGCCGGGCTCGGGCCCGCGCCACGTCCGCTTCCACCCGAACGGCCGCTGGGTTTACCTGATCAATGAAATGGCCAGCACGATTGTCGCGTTCGCCTGGGATGCCCGGCAGGGCACGCTGGCCCCGATGCAAGCCATCAGCACGCTACCCGCGGATTTCCACGGGGTCAGCGCCTGCGCCGAGCTTGAGCTGCATCCCAACGGGAAATTCCTGTATGGTTCCAATCGCGGCCACGACAGCCTCGCGGTCTTTGCCATCGACCAGGACACGGGCCGGCTCACACCCGTCGAGCACACGGCCAGTGGCGGGAAGACGCCGCGCAACTTTGCCTTCGATCCCAGCGGGAAGTGGATCGTCCTCACCAACCAGGACAGCAGCAACGCAGTCGTTTTCCGCGTCGACGCCGACACCGGCCGCCTCACCCGCACGGGCGAGCCGGTCCCGGTGCCTTCGCCATTTTGCGAACGGTTTCTAGTGGTCCCCTGAGATGGCAGGCGAACCGCGAAGAACGCGAAGGGACGCGAAAAAGGAAATACGGCAGGGACGGTTACCCCAAGGCTTGGATTTAAAATGCTGCAATCTTGCCCGGGCCCCCTCAGTAAACGGGCTGAAATTTGTCCCCGTAGCTCAACTGGATAGAGCTCTTGCCTTCTAAGCAAGCGGTTGTGGGTTCGAGTCCCGCCGGGGGCGCCATCCTTCGCTCGGCGAGCTACGGATGGCACGGCCATACTTTACCCCATGACATATCCCCTCGTTGGCGTTTCACGTTTCTTAACCGGAGCTCGGCTTAAGGCTTTCGTTTTGCTAGGCCTCGTCCTTGGTGCGGGTCTCGCGAAGGCCGCCGACTCCGACCCGGTCGTGGAGGTGATAGGGGGCTCGCTGCGCGGGCGCGTGTTGCCGGACGGACACGGCGCGGTGTTCAAGGGCGTGCCGTTTGCGCAGCCGCCGGTGGGGGCGTTGCGGTGGCATGAGCCGGTGCCGGTGGCGGCTTGGGCCGGCGTGCGTGAGGCGGACAAGTCCGGGCCGCCGGCGGCGCAGGCTTCGTTCGGCTGGAACGACGGAGCGGCGGCGGCCTCACGGGAGGATTGCCTTTACCTGGATGTCTGGACGCCCACGGGAGTCGCGCCGGCGCGCCACCCGGTGATGGTCTGGCTGCATGGCGGCGGCAACGTCGCGGGCTCGGGTGGCTTTGATCCGCTCTACGACGGGCGGGCCCTGATCAGCCATGGCGTCGTGCTGGTGGTCGTGGAGTACCGGCTCGGGGTCTTTGGGTATTTTGCTCACCCGGAGCTGACGCGGGAGTCGCCGCACCATGTCTCGGGCAATTACGGTCTCCTCGACCAACTGGCCGCGCTGCAGTGGGTGCGCGACAACATCGCGAAATTCGGCGGGGATCCCGGCAACGTCACGCTCTTCGGCCAGTCGGCCGGCGCGATCGACGTGCTGGCCCTGATGGCGTCGCCGCTGTCGCACGGCCTGTTCCACCGCGCCATCGCGGAAAGCGGGATGCTGCTGCCGGTCTTGTACCGTCCGCTCGTTGAGTCGGAGCAGGCTGGCGTCAGTGCGGCGGCCAAACTGAAGGCGCCGGCCTCGGAGGCACTGCCTTACCTGCGCGCACTGCCGGCGGCGGAACTGCTCAAGGGCATGCCGGGAGTCAGCCAGTTGAGCACGGATGGCTGGGTTTTCCCGGCCGCGCCGCTGGCCACGTGGGCGGCTGGCGGCACGCAGCCCGTGCCCTTGATTCTCGGCAGCAACGCGGTCGAGCTGCCGTCATCCGGTTCGCCGGATGAGCTCAGGAAGATGATCGGTGCAACCTTCGGGGGACTGGCGCCCCGGGCACTCGAGCTGTACGGCTTGGCGGGCAAGGACGGCCTGGCGCCCGATCCGCTCTATGGCAACACGGGCGACCAACTGGGCAGCGATTTCTTCCGGTGCCCGGCCATCGTCCAGACGGAGTGGCACAGTGCCGCCGGCCATCCCACCTGGGCCTATGAATTCCAGCGGGCGATCCCACCGCAGCCGCGGGCGCTGCACTCCGGCGATTTGCCGTACGTGTTCGGCAATCTTTTCTCCAACGGCAGCCTCGCGGGCGACTACCAGGCGGCCGACCGCCAACTCTCCGCGACGATCCAGGCCTACTGGACGAACTTTGCCCGGACCGGCAACCCCAACGGCCCCGGTCTGCCGCCGTGGGATAACTTCGACCGCCAGGGCCGGAAGTTCCTCGTCTTCACGACCACGGGCGACGTGATGACGAAGCAAAACCAGCGGGGGCCCTTCGTTGACCTGTTCCGCGATTTGCTGAGCCCGGGCAAACACTGAGTTTTAACCACGGATTACTCGGATATTCACGGATCAGAAAGTCCGGACCGGAGTGAATTAACCACTAAGCTACACTAAGGCCTCACTAACTTCCGACTTAGTGTTACATTAGTGGCCCTTGTCTGATGTCGCTTCGCTCGGTAGTGGTTAAAACTGTCTGGGGATTTATCCGTGTTAATCCGTGTAATCCGTGGTCAAAATCAGGGGAGGAAAGGAGCCACTGCAGCCGCGGTGCTTTGCGGGCAGGGGCTCAATCCTGGTACGCCGGTGGCACGACAGGCGGAAAGACGGGCCGCAGGCGGCGGCCGCGGGCCTCGTCGATCTCCTCCAGCTCGGGCTTCGGGATGCAGGTGTAGCTGATCCGCATGGGCGCGGCCTCGGTCACGCCGAACGCGCCGCCAAAGTAGACGCTGCCGTTGCCGAAGGTGTGGTTGAGCGTGTCCATCGCCGCAAACAGCTTGCCCCGCGCGGCGTCGCGGCGCTGGTTGAAGAGGTCCGGCGTGTGGCAGGTCGCGGGCAGCAGGCGCGTGAGCACTAGGCCGACGCGGAACGGGGCCTTGTTTCTGAGCTTCACCGGGCGCTCGCTCCACAGGAGATTGAGCGCATGGGCCA
Source organism: uncultured Verrucomicrobiota bacterium (assembly GCA_903898675.1). Lineage (GTDB taxonomy): Bacteria > Verrucomicrobiota > Verrucomicrobiia > Opitutales > Opitutaceae > Lacunisphaera. The sequence goes on along the minus strand of CAIUGM010000039.1, from coordinate 12,355 downwards.
GGGTCAGGGTGTCCTGGGTCTCGGCCAGCCGGATTTCATCGGACCAGCTTTCGTCGTCGTAGTAGTCGAGCCGCAGGACCAGGGCGCCGGCGTAGTGGTTGATGCTCCGCAGCCGCATGGCGGCCTTCTGCAGCAGCCGGTGGAGGACGGCGTGGGACTTGGGGACGGTGCGGAGGTAGGGTGGCAGGACGTGCGAGTGGCCCACGGTCTGGTTGGTCTCGGCCTCATGCGGGACTTCCTCGCCGCGGATGCGGGCATAGAACCGGTCGCCGTCGATGCTGCCCCAGATGCCGTGCAGGACGCTCTTGGGGGCCGCGTAGAGTTTTTCCACGGTGTCGATTCCCTTGGCCCGCAGGCGGGTTTCCATGGCCGGGCCGATGCCGAGGAAGTCCTGGAGCTTCAGGCCCAGCAGGCGCTCGGGGAGCTCGGTGTCCTCGATGACAACCAGGCCGTTGGGCTTCTGGAGGTCGGTCGCCATCTTCGCGATGGTCCAGTTGCCGCCGATGCCGATGGAGCAACCCATCTGCGGGCCGATCTCGCGCGCGATGACGGCCTTGATCTCGCGGGCCACGCCGAGGGCCTTTTCGCGCGGGGCGAAGGTGGCGGTCAGGTCGCACTCGACCTCGTCGATCGACTTGATGGTCGTCACGTGGATGGAGCGCTCGATCAGCTCGAGCAGCCGGTGGTGGTAGCCGATGTAGACCTTGGGGCGCTGCTGGACGATGATGAGGCCGGGGCAGAGCGTCCGGGCCTCGGCGAGGCCCGTGCCCACCTTCACGCCGCAGGCCTTGGCCGGGTAGCTCGCGGCGATGACGCAGGTGGTTTCCGCGAGGACGGGGACGATGGCGACGGGCTTCCCGCGCAATTCCGGCCGCTCCACCTGCTCGCACGAGGCGAAGAAGGAGTTGAAGTCGACGGCGAGGGTGCGGAGGGACACGCGAAAACGTTTCGTCCCGCCAATCGCCCGGTCAAAACGGGAAATGACCGGAAAATGTTTCCCGCGACCAAGCAACGGCTTGGCGAATTCCTTTTTCCCCGGCGATTTTCTTGACTCCTGCGCGTCCGAAAATGGACGGCAATTCCCCTCTGAAAAGTCACGACGGCCGAGGCAGACCGAACGCAGAGGTTTGACCACGGATTACACGGATTTACACGGATCAGAAAGTACGGGCCAGAGTGGTTAGAAACCGGGCCTTGGATTTATCCGTGTTAATCCGTGTAATCCGTGGTCAAAACCGTCTGTTCGGGATGTTTTTCGCGACCAAAAATCAGGGCAGGAAAGGGCTTGCTACCGGCCGGCGCATGCCTCTTTTTGACCCTTCTTCAATTCATCGGGCTGTAGCGTAGTCTGGTAGCGCGCTTGCATGGGGTGCAAGAGGTCGTGAGTTCGAATCTCACCAGCCCGACCATTTTAACCGCGACGTATCGCGGTGTTTAATCCAAACTTTCGGCCTGAAATGACTTCCGCCGAGGCCAAGAAACGGATCACCGCCCTGCGTTTGCAGGTGGCTGGGCACGACGAACTTTATTACCGGAAGGCGAAGCCGGTCGTGAGTGACTTTGAGTATGACAAGCTGAAGCGGGAACTGGCGGATTTGGAGAAGGAGTTTCCGCAGTTTGTGGGAAAAGATTCGCCGACGGAGAAGGTGGGGGATGACCGGTTGGAGGGGTTTGTCACTTATCGTCACCGTCAGCCGATGCAGAGCCTGGACAACACTTATTCGGAAGAGGAACTAAGGGAATTTCATCAGCGGCTGGTCAAGCTGTTCGAGCGCGAGGACCTGGCTTATGTGGTCGAACCCAAGATCGACGGGCTGGCGGTCAGCGTGACGTATGAGCTGGGCAAGCTGGTCCGGGCCGTGACACGCGGCAACGGCGTCGAGGGCGACGATATCACGGTCAACGCCCGGACGATTTACTCGCTGCCGGCGGAGTTAAAGTCGTCGAAGAAATATCCCGTGCCCGAGGTGATCGAGATTCGCGGGGAGATTTTCATGACCCTCGCCGAGTTCCAGCGGATCAACAAGGAGCGCGAGGAGGAAGGCGAAGCGCTCTACGCCAACCCGCGCAACCTCGCCGCCGGCACCATCAAGCAGCTCGACCCGAAGGAGGTCGCGCAGCGGAAGATGGAGATCGTGCTTTATGGCGTCGGGTTCTGTGAGCCTGACTTTTTGGCCAAATCGATGGGTTCGACAGGCTCACCACCGGCCGGCTCAGCGCCTGCCGGCACCCAGACCCATTTCCATGAGCTGGTGAAGCACTGGGGTTTGCCGACGGTGGAGCGTTACTTCCCGGCCAAGGGGATCGACGCCGTCTGGAAGGCGGTGCAGGAGTTGGACAACCTGCGTCATTCCTTCGCCTACGGCACCGACGGCGCCGTGGTGAAGCTTGATGACTTCCGCCTGCAGCGTGACGCCGGCAGCACCGCCAAGGCCCCGCGCTGGGCCATTGCCTACAAATTTGCCGCCGAACGGGCTGAGACCAAGATCAACGCCATCTCCGTGCAGGTGGGCCGCACGGGCGTGCTGACGCCCGTGGCGGAACTGGAGCCGGTGCTGCTGGCCGGTTCGACCGTCAGTCGCGCGACGCTGCACAACAAGGACGAGATTGCGCGCAAGGATATCCGCGTCGGCGACTTTGTCCTCGTCGAGAAGGCCGGCGAGGTCATCCCCGCGGTCGTCGAGGTGAACCTCAAGCGCCGGACACCCGCCTGCAAACCGTACGAATTTCCTGGGAAATGCCCGGTCTGCGGCACGGCCGTGATCCAGCTTGAGGAGGAAGTGGCCATGCGCTGTCCGAACGTGAACTGCCCGGCGCAGGTGCGGCGCCGGCTGGGGCATTTCGTATCCAAGGCCTGCCTCGATATCGACGGCCTGGGCACCGCGATGATCGACGAACTCGTCGACAAGGGCTGGGTCAAGGAACTGCCCGATATCTTCAAGCTGCGCCGCGAGGACCTGCTGACGCTGGGCAAGAGCGTCGAGAAATCCACCGACAACCTCCTGGCGGCAATCGAGTCGAGCAAACGCTGCGAGCTCTGGCGGCTGATCCACGGCCTCGGCATCCCGCACGTCGGCGTGGCGGCGGCGAAGGACCTCGCGACCCACTTCCGCGACATCGAGAAGCTCGCCGACGCGAAAATGGAGGATTTCATCGCCAACAAGGCGACCGTCATCTCCGGCATCGGCGAAACCATGGCCGCGGCTATCACCGGCTTTTTCAGCGAGTCACGAAACCGGAAGATGGTGACCGCGTTGCTGGCAGTAGGCGTTGCACCGTTGGTGCCCGTAAAGGTCGCGCCGACGAGCAGTGTGTTCGCCGGGAAGACGTTTGTGCTGACGGGGACTTTGCCCACGCTGACGCGGGATGAGGCCGCCGCGAAGATTGAGGCTGCGGGCGGTAAGGTCAGCGGCAGCGTCAGCAAGAAGACCAGCTATGTATTGGCTGGCGAAGAGGCTGGATCAAAACTCGATAAGGCGAAGGAGCTGGGCGTACCCATAATTAATGAGAAGGACTTCAGGAAGATGTTGGGAAGTTGAACTTGTAGGGCCGGCACCTTGGCCCGTCATAGGCTTGGCGACGGCGGCTTGTCGCCGCGACGGATCGGACCAAGGCAACACACCCCGTCACTGCGTGCCACCCCTCTCTAGAGGGGACCCAAGCCAACTAGAATCCCCTCTGTGAAGGGTAATAATATACCTGTCTCAGTGACCCTGCTATCAAGCTTTAGGCACTAACCCCATTTCTACGATATAAGCCCGCCCTCCGGCAGTGATGACGTATTCATCATATTTTGTTTCTACCCGCATACAGGTCCCCCATCAAAAACGATTCCATGTTGGTTTTCAGCGACATGTTCCAAGCCGGACTCGCAACGGTCGATGCAACGGAGCTTTCTATCGATCCTGAAACGTTAGCACTCCATTTCTCCGAATGGAGCGACTTTTTCGCAGAAAGGGCGATGGAACTGGGTGCTCGTTTAGATGCCGAGCCGCCAAAGAAGTGATTCACCGCACTGAGACAGGTATATTATTACCCTGTGAAGAGGGGTGCCCAACGGGCGGGGTGTGTAGGGATGGGCGGTTGCCCTCAACCGCCCTGTGTATTGCTTGCGAATGCTTCACCTGTAGCCGGGCTCGCTGAGCCCGGTATCGGACCGGGGTCAGCGACCCCGGCTACATCGATCAATCCGGCGCCTGCAAACAGGCTTCTTCACATCAGAACCCCTGGCGCTGCAGCTGGGTCTGCAGCTCGCGCTGGAAGGTCTGCACGTCGGCGGGCGAGGGCTGGTAGCCCTTCTGCGGGGTCTCGAGCATCAGGCGGCCCTGCTGGTCGAGGGCCCACTTGCCGGAGACACCGTCGCTGAAAGTCACGTTGCCGCTGACCATCATGCCGGGACGCATGATCCGGTCGATTTCGAGGCTGAAGGTGCCGGCCGCGGGCAGTTCCTCGGCCAGATCGTCGGCGGGGAGGTCACCGGCTGCGTCGGGTTCGCCGCCGAGGCCGACTTTTTCCTTCATTTTGTCGATGAAGCCTTTTTTCTCGGCCGGTGCGGCCGCGGGTTTCGCGGCGGGAGTCTTCGATACGTCGGAGGCGTCGGCCTTGGGGGCGGCGTTCTTCAGCTCGAGGCCGAGGTCGTCCACCAAAAACCGGACGTCCATGTAGGTCATGGAGATCTTGAACTGGTCGGAGAGCTTCTTCTGGACGATCGAGAGGTTGTCGCCGGCGGCGATCCAGGAGCTGACGGCCTGCTTTTGTTCTTCTGTGAGAGTCATGGGACTGAATTATTTAACCGCGAAGAGACGCGAAGGAGCACGAATAAGATGCAAGAACCTGGAAACGACAAGTCCAAGGTGGGAGGTGCTCTACAACCAAACCCAAGGTATTTTTAACCACGGATTACACAGATTGACACGAATGGACCGGACCGGCGAGGGACCAAAACAAATTAAGTGGCACCAGAAGGCGGGATTCGGAGCAGGCCGAGTCTACTCTGCTGTCCCCTATTCGCGTTAATCCGTGTAATCCGTGGTCAAAACTCCGGATTTCTTTCAGGATCTGCTGCGTAGCCGTATCAGGCACGGCGCAAGCACCGGCCCTACAAGTTCAGTACATACCGCTACGCCAGCTCACTTCGTGAGCTGCGTCTTCAGAAAATCCACGCTGCCGCGGACGGAGTCGTCCTGTTCCATCATGTTTTCCACGGTCTTGACGGCGTGGATGACGGTGCCGTGGTCGCGGCCGCCGAAGGCCTCGCCGATCTCCTGGAGGGAGTGGCGGGTGAGCTGGCGGCAGAGGAACATGGCGATCTGGCGGGGAAAGGCGATGGCGTTGGGCCGGCGCTTGCTCGTCATGTCCGAGTGGCGGATCTGGTAGTGGTCGGCGACACGCTTCTGGATGCCCTCGATGTTGAGGCGGTTCTGCGCCTCCTCCATCAGGACGTCCTTGAGGAGGTGCTCGGCGGTGGCGAGGTCGAGCGGCTTGCCGGTCAGGGCGGCGTAGCTGGAAATCTTGATCAGCGCACCCTCGAGCCGGCGGATGTTCTTCGAGATGTGCTTCGCCATGAACTCGATCACGGGCATCGGCAGCTCGATCTTGTGGGTGGCGGCCTTGGTCTTGAGGATGGCGACGCGGGTCTCGAAGTCGGGCGACTGGATGTCGGCGGACAGGCCCCACTGGAAGCGGGACACGAGGCGGGCCTCCAGGGTGGCGATCTCGGTCACCGGGCGGTCGCTGGAGATGATGATCTGCTTCTGCGACTCGAAGAGGTCGTTGAAGGTGTGGAAGAACTCCTCCTGGATGCGCTCCTTGCCGGCGAGGAACTGGACGTCGTCGACCAGCAGCACGTCGACGCTGCGGTAGCGCTGGCGGAACTTGGTCAGGGCGTTCTCCTGGATGGCGTGGATGTACTCGTTGGTGAACTTCTCCGTCGAAAGATAGGCGACCTTGGCCTCGGGGTTGCGCTGGAGGATGCTGTGCCCGATGGCGTGCATCAGGTGGGTCTTGCCCAGCCCCGTTGAGCCGTGGATGAAAAGCGGGTTGTAGGCCTGCGCGGGCGCCTGGGCGACGGCGAGGGAGGCGGCGTGGGCGAGCTGGTTGTTCGGGCCGACGACGAAGTTCTCGAAGGTGTTGCGCGGGTTGAGCGAGCTGGCGGCGGCCATGCGCTCGTCGTAGCGGAGGGCGGGGCGCTTGGCGGTGGCGAGCCGGCCCTTGGCCTCGGGGGCGCTGGCGCGGGCGGCGGCGGTGTTGTGGGCGTTCTCGAGCTTCTTCAGGCTGACGTGGACCAGGCGGCCGGCGGCGAGGCGCAGGCGCTGGGAGATCAGGTCGAGGTAGTTGTCGTGAATCCAGATCGCGGCAAAGTCGTTCGGCACGCCCAGCGTGATCGAGTCCTCGGCGGATTCCATGCATTGCATGGGTTCAAACCACATCTGGAATACGTCGTCCGGGAACAATCCCTTGAGGTCGCATTTGACGGTTTCCCAGAGATTGGTCTGGAGGGAGGTAGGGGGCATGACTTGGCGGATAGGGTCGGTTGGAGCGCGCCTCGGCAACTGCATTTGCTGCAACATCCGCGTCGTCTGCGTGGCCGGTCTCAAAAGGGAAAATGGGTGGGTCGGGCCTCTACCTGCCGGCCGCTGGTGCGGCGGGGCGGAAGGGAGGCAAGGCCATGTGTCTGGTGAAAACCCTGGTGGAAACGGGCACGAGCTGCGCTGCGGAGTTGGCAAAGAACAATCGAGAGAGGATCGTTAAAAGATACTTTGCGAATAACGTGAATCAAAAAATGCGTTTCAAGCGCAACTTTCCGACATGTTGTTCACACCAAGCGGGGGCATAACTTTTCGCATTATTTTGTTGCGAAATAATTGACCGAACCCGGGTGCGATTTTCCCTCGGAAGCGGCGCGAATGGGGCCGGAAGCGGTCGGAGGGTTGCCCACGGAATACACGGAAGACACGGAAAGTGGCGGCGGTTGGCAGGGGAAATATTTTTCGGTTTATCCCATTTGTTTTACAGGGAGAGAGGGGCCGATCGGCTAGGGGTGGGGGCGGTAGGGATCGGACTGTAGGGCCGGCGCTTGTCGCCGCGCCTGATTGGCCGCGTGTAGCAGCCGTGGTGACACGGCTGGCCAGCGATCTTACAACCGCTGCTACATTCGGAACGGCGCGGCGACGCCTGTCCGCCGTTGGCTTGGCGTAGGCTTAAGCGCCGGCCCTACGCGTTCGCCAGCTGATGCGGCTCAGGGTCGGCCCACTTGCCGTGCTCGCGGATCAGGGCGACCAGCCGCGCGTCGGCCTCGGCCTGCGGGATGTTGTACTGCACGCAGTTCTTGCCGACGTATAAGTTGATCTTGCCGGGCGCCCCGCCGACGTAGCCAAAATCCGCGTCGGCCATCTCGCCCGGGCCGTTCACGATGCAGCCCATGATGGCGATCTTCACGCCCTTGAGGTGACCGGTCTGCGCCCGGATGCGCTGCGTGGTCGTCTGCAGGTCGAACAGGGTCCGTCCGCAGCTGGGGCAGGCCACAAACTCGGTCTTGGAGATGCGCGCGCCGGCACCTTGCAGGACGTTGTAGGTGAGTTTGGTCGCACGGGTGACGTCCGGCTCGGTCTCGATGCTGACCAGGTCGCCGACGCCGTCGCACAGCAGCCCGCCGGTCAGGAAACTGGCCTCGAGGAGCTTGGAGAGGAAGCTGTTGTCACCGTGGACCGCGGCGGCCGCGGTGTTGCGGATCCAGATCGGGGCCTTGGAGTTCGCGGTCTTGAGGTGTTCCACCAGCCGGCGGTAGGCCCCGGTGGCGTGGGCGGAAATGGCCTGGTCGCCCAAGCCTGGGAGGGCAAAGAGGAGCCCCGGGTCGCCCACCAGGCGAAGGACGTCCTCGTAGGGGGCGAATTGCTCCGGTTCGATCTGGGCGGCGAGGAAGTGACCGTGCCCGCGGACCAGGGCGACGAATTCCTTGAACAGGGACGTCTCGCCCGCGCCGAACCGGCGGACGAGCATCAGGCGGCCCTTGCTGGCAGCCAGCAGGCCGGCGAGGGCGGCGGGGGTCAGGGTTGGCGCCAGCTCCAAGGCGAGGAATTCCACCCCGAGATCCAAGGCGGCGGCGGTCCCTTGCAAAGCGGCGATATCGGCTTCGGAGCCGAGCGTGATGAGCAGGCCTTCCGCCGGGGTGTCCTTGAGTCGCGGGGCCGTCAGTTGCTTCGCGGCCTCGGTCAGGTTGGCGACGGCCCCGACCCGCACAATGACCCGCGGCGGCTGCTCCGGCCCGACCGCACACTTGGCCGAGAGCTGGAGCCTGGAGGTTTCCCGGCGGGAGAAATGGTAGGGATCGATGCTATCAGTTTCGCTCGAGTTTGGCGTTTGAACTTTGGCATTTGGGGTTTTCCACAAAGACATCGCCTTGTCCGCGATCGCCCGCGCCACGGGAATCTCATACACCGAATCCTCGGTCAGCGACACCCGGATGGTGTCGCCGAGGCCGTCGAGCAGCAGGCTGCCGATGCCGATGGCGGACTTGATGCGGCCGTCCTCGCCGTCGCCGGCCTCGGTCACGCCGAGGTGCAGCGGGTAGTGCATGTCCTCGCGGGCCATCCGCTCGACCAGCAGCCGGTAGGCCTGGATCATGACCTTCGGGTTGCTCGACTTCATCGACAGCATGATGGCGTGGTAGTCGTGGGACCGCGCGATGCGGAGGAACTCGAGGGCGCTCTCGACCATGCCGAGCGGCGTGTCGCCGTAGCGGTTCATGATGCGGTCGGAGAGCGAGCCGTGGTTGGTGCCGATCCGCATGGCGCGGCCGAGCTCCTTGCTGCGCTTCACCAGCGGGGAGAACGACTCATGCAGCCGCGCCAGTTCCTGGTCGTAGTCGGCGTCGGTGTACTCCTTGACGGCAAATTTCTTCTTGTCGGCGTAGTTGCCCGGATTGACGCGGACCTTCTCGACGTGCTCGACCGCCTCCATCGCGGCGGACGGCAGGAAGTGGATGTCCGCGACCAGCGGCACCGAGCCGAAGCCGGCGGCGGTGAACTGCCGGCGGATGTCCTTCAGGCATCTGGCCGCGGCCACGTTGGGGGCGGTGATGCGGACAATCTCGCAGCCCACCTCGGCGAGGGCGATCGACTGCTTCACGGTCGCGGCCACGTCCTGCGTGTCGCTCGTCGTCATCGACTGGACGCGGATCGGATTGCCGCCGCCCACGCCGACGCCCCCGACCATCACCTCAACGGTGCGGCGGCGGATCGTCTGGAAGCGGGAGTCGCAATAGGACATGAGTGATTGTTTGACTAAACCCAGAAGGTTTAACCACGGATTTCACGGATTAACACGGATAGAAAGGCAACACCTGTCATTCTGAGCGTAGCGAAGAATCCAGTATGATGTACTTTGTCGGTAGTATTGTTGGATTCTTTACTACGCTCAGAATGACAGAAGAGACAGATTTGATCCGTGTTCATCCGTGAAATGCGTGGTCAAAAACTGCTTCAGGGCTTCGCCGGTTCCGCGGCCTTCTTGGTCTGGTCGGTGGCTTCCTTGGTCTCGGCGCGGACGTCGCGCGCCCAGCGGCGGACGTCGAAGAAGCTCACGTAAAGGATCATGGAGAGCAGGAGCACGATGAATACGCTCTGCGTCGCGGCGATGAAGTTGATCGGGAGGGCGCGGCCGCGCAGTTTGCCGACAGTCGCGAAAAGCATCTGGCCGCCGTCCAGGACCGGAATCGGCAGCAGGTTGAAGATGGCGAGGTTAAGGTTCACGAGGATCGCGAACCAGATGGCGAAACGAATCGGGTAGTCCGACTGTGCGGCGTCCCAGAAGCCGCGGCCGATGCCGATCGGGCCGCTGAGGTTGGCCACGGACAGGTCGCCGCGCGGGCTGACCAGGCTCCAGATCGTGCGGAAGGTGTTGTCGACAATGTTGTAGAGCTGGCGCCCCGGGGTTTCATGCAGCAGGCGGTAGGGCGTGGTGATCTGGACCCCCGTCAGCGGGTGGGGCTGATCCTTGGCGGTGGCCGGCACCGTGAGTTCGACGGCCTGACCGGCCCGGTCGACCATGAGCACAAGCGGATGCTCCAGTGGCAGGCGCAACTGGCGGGAAATCTGGTCGAAGCTGACGGTCTTGATGCCGTCATAGCCGGTGAAACGGTCGCCCACCTTGAAGCCCAGTTTTTCCCCGGGTGAGCCGGGCAGGACATTGTCGATGATCGCGGTGAAGGCCGGGCTGACGCCGATCGCGCGGAAGCCCTCGTCGCCGGATTTTTCCGGGGCGACGGTGATCTCCTTGAGCTGGCCGCTGCGTTCCACGGTGAGCACGGCGGTCCGGCCGCCGCCGGCGGTGACCTCGGTGCCCAGCACGAGGGCGCCCTTGAACTCATCCCATTCCCTGACCTCGCGGCCGTCCACGCGCCGGATGATGTCGCCGATCTGCAGGCCGGCCTTGGCGGCGGGGCTGGGCACCTCGGTGCCGTCCGCGAGCTTGAGGGTCGGCGCCACGTAGCCGATCTGGGTCGTGGTCAGGCTCTCCGGCGCCGGGCGGCCGATCTGCCACAGGACGCAGGCGAGCAAAAAGGCGAAGAGCACATTGAAGCAGGCGCCGGCGACGAAGACGATCATCTTGGTCGTGTAGGTGACGGGCGGCAGCCGGTCGGCCTCCGGCGTCTCGCCCTCGATGGCGCTGAGGTCGGCCAGTTGCGGCAGGGCCACGTAGCCGCCCAGCGGGAGCCACGAGAGGCGGTATTCGACGCCGTCGCGGGTCCACGAAAAAATCTTGGGCCCGAAGCCGATGGAAAACCGGTCGACCTTCACGCCCCGCCGGCGGGCGGCGAGGAAGTGGCCGAGCTCGTGCACGAAGATCGAGCCGCCGAAAAACAGGACGATCGTGACGATGGACAGGAGATTGCTGAAGAGGGTGCTGAGGAGGGACGGGGACATCAGGTGGGGAGGAGCCGGCTGGCCGCCAGCCGGGCGGCGGCGTCCGTGGCCAGGACTTGATCCAAGGCGCCGGGTTCAAAGTTCTTAACTGCGGCCAGAGTCTGATCGATGATCCGCGGAATGGCAAGAAACGGGACCCGATTTTGCAGGAAGGCGGCCACGGCGACCTCGTTGGCGGCGTTGAAAATCGCCGGGGCGACGCCGCCGGCGGCCATGGCCATCCGGGCCAGCCGGTAGCAAGGATAGCGGGACTCATCGACGGGCCGGAAATCCAGGGCGAAGGGCTTGTCCAGAGCGAGCGCGGCGTCCGTACCGGTCGCGGCCCGGTCCGGGTAAAGCAGAGCATGCTGGATGGGGAACGTCATCGACGGCGGGCAGAGCTGCGCGAGCAGCGAGCCATCGGTGAACTCGACCAGGCAGTGCACGGTGCTCTGGGCGTGCAGCACGGCCTCGCATTGTTCGGCGCGCAGGCCGAAGAGGCACTGCGCCTCGATCAGCTCGAGACCCTTGTTGGCGAGGGTGGCCGAGTCCACGGTGATCTTCGGGCCCATGGCCCAGTTCGGGTGCTTGAGGGCGTCGGCGGGTGTGACCGACGCGAGCTTCTCGACCGGCCAGTCGCGGAAGGCGCCACCCGAGGCGGTGAGGACCAGCCGGCGCACATCCTTGTCCGGATGGCCCTCGAGGCATTGGAAGACGGCGTTGTGCTCGCTGTCGACCGGCAGCAGGCGGCTGCCGCTCGCCCGGGCGGCGGCCAGGATGAACTTGCCGGCGAGCACGAGGATTTCCTTGGAGGCGAGGGCGATGGTTTTCTTCGCCGCAATCGCGGCGAGTGCCGGTTGCAACCCGGCGGTGCCGACGACGGCGATGAGCACGGTGTCGGCCGCGGGCAGGACGGCCAGTTCGCTCAAGCCCGCCGGTCCGCCGTAAAAAGTGGTGCCGGCGGGGAAGTCGCCACCGGTGCTGGCCGCGGTGTACGCGGCGGAATCGTAGAGCGCGACATGCCGCAAGCCGAACTGGCGCGCGATTTCCGCGAGGCGCCGGTGGTTGCCGTGGGCGGCGATGCCGACAAGCTCCAGCCGGTCGTGCTGCGCGGCGATGACCCGCAGGGTGCTCTCGCCGATGGACCCGGTGGCGCCGAGGAGGACGACGCGGCGTTTGGGGAGTGTCGTCATGCCGCGAAAATCCTTACACACCCCGTCGTTCTGCGGGCCAGCAGAACGCCACCCCTCTCTAGAGGGGATTTAACTGCCAGTGGCTTGTGAATCCCCTCTAGGGAGGGGTGCCCGAAGGGAGGGGTGTGTTGCCTTGCCGACATACTGGAAAATCGCACGCCGCCCTCAGTCCAGAAACAGGAAAATAAAATACGCGACTGGCGCGGTGAGGATCAGGCTGTCGGTCAGGTCGAAGGCGCCGCCGATGCCGGGAATGAGCGT
>CAIUGM010000038.1 GCA_903898675.1 uncultured Verrucomicrobiota bacterium | reverse complement strand
CTGATCGCGCTCCCCGGCAGCACGCGCCTGGTGGAGGACCTGGGCTGCGATTCGCTCACCATGGTCGATACCCTGTTCCTGGCGGAGAGCCTGTTCTCCATCCGGCTCGGCGACGACGAACTCGCGAAGGTCACGACCCTCGATGAATTGATGGAGCATTTCCGTCAGCATATCTTTAGCGGCGGCACGCCTGCCGCCTGAGTCGTGCTACCCCGGTTTAACCACGGCTGGCACTGATGAGCACGGATGGAATTGCCGTTTGCCCGGGTAGGGGCGCAGTCTTGCCCGTTCGACAGGCTCAGGGCCCAGAGCTTGTCGCGGGGCTGCGCCCTCGCCCATGGCGCCATCCGCGCAGAGCGCAACGTCAGCCGTCGCCTAGCCTATGGCCGACAGGCGTCTGCGCCCCTCCCACGGTCCTCAATCGCCTGCCATGACCCCACCTCGTGTCGTCATCTCCGGGACCGGCTTCGTCACCAGCATCGGCAACGACCGGGCGGACGTGAGCCTCAGCTTGCGCGAGATGCGCTCGGGCATCGCGCGGTTTGGCTTCCTGGAGGGCGCCGGGCTGCCGGTCACGGTGGCCGGGACGATCAAGGGCTTTGAGACCGCGACCAACCAGTGGGCGGGGTGGCGCTGGCCGGCCGGTTATGAAATCACCAAGGACCTCCTGCGCGGCCTGCCGCCGCACGGCCTGCACGCGGTGTGCGCGGTCGAGCAGGTGATCCGGGAAGCGCGCCTGACCGCGGCTGAACTGACGAGCGACGAGACCGGGTTGTTCTGCGCCTCGGCCGGTTCGCCGCGGCTGCTGCGCCATTTCCTGAACCAGGTCCACGAGTCGCGGGGCGAACGCATTGCGCCGATGTCGGTCGTCAGCACCATCGCGGGCACGCTGAATTTCAACCTCGCGGCGCATTACGGCATCCGCGGGGCGGTCGCCGGGTTTGTATCGGCGTGCGCCTCGACGACGCAGGCTCTGGGCTACGCCTACGACGAGATCCGGCTCGGCCGGCAGCGGCGGATGCTCGTGGTGGGCGGGGAGGACCTGACGCTGGATTCGATTTATCCTTTCCACGGCATGCGCGCGCTGTCCCGCAATCCCGATCCGGCGCGGGCCTCGCGGCCGTTTGACCGGGATCGCGATGGATTCGTCGGCACAGGGGGCGCGGCGGCAATTCTGCTGGAGACGGCGGAATCCGCCCACGAGCGCCACGCCACGATCTACGCGGAGCTGGCGGGCTGGGGCCAGGCCGGTGACGGCTACAGCATCGCCTGCTCGGAACCCGAGGGCCGCGGGCTCGTCACGGCCATGCGCCGGGCGCTCACCTCGGCCGGGGTGACGCCGCGAGAGATCGACTATATCAATGCGCATGCCACCTCGACGCCGGCGGGCGACGAATCCGAGGCGCGGGCGCTGCACACGGTCTTCACCAGTGCCGGAGCTCATCCGGCCATCAGCAGCACGAAGGGCCTGACGGGCCACGGACTGTCGATGGCCGGGGTCATGGAAACGGCGTTTTGCGCGGTGGGCATGGCCGAGGGTTTCATCCCGGGCACGGCCAACCTGGAAAATCCCGATCCGGTTTGTGCCGGTCTCAACCTGCCCACCCGCACGCTGGCGCAGCGGCCGCGGCTGGTGCTCAAGAACAGCAGCGGCTTTGGCGGCACGAATGTCTGTCTGGTGCTCCGGCACTGGGACCCCTGAACCGATAACTTTATGAATGACTCCCGCATTTTGCTCACCGGCGCCACCGGATTCCTCGGCGGCACCGTCGCCTCGAAACTGCTCCGCGAGGAACGTTGGAAAAACGTGCTCCTGCTCGTGCGGGCCCCGTCGCCAGGAGAGGCGCGCGAGCGGCTGATCAAGTCGCTCAACCGGTTCGAGGTGGGCGAGAAGTTGCTGAAAAAAATCTCCCTCGAGCAGATCATCTGCGCCGGGCTGGACACCATGCCCACGCACGCGGCCGATCCGCGGCTGGCGACGGTGACGCACGTCTTCAACTGCGCCGCGATCACCTCGTTCGGACAGAACCCGAACACCTGGCCGACCAACGTCGAGCACACGACGGCGTTTGCGCGGAAGGTTGCGGCCTTTCCGCGGCTGGTTCGTTTCATCCACGTGAGCACGGCGATGATCTGCGGGGCCAATCCGCCCCGGGTGGTCTTTGAGGATTCCTATCCCGCCGTCGGCGTGAGCCACCTCGTCGGCTACACCGGCAGCAAGGCGAAGGCGGAAATGAACCTGCGCAAGGAACTCGCGGACATCCCGCTCGTGATCGTGCGGCCCTCGATCATCATCGGGCACACGCGCCTCGGCTGCAAACCGTCCGGGAGCATCTTCTGGGGTTTCCGGATGGCCGACGCCCTGCGCATGGTCACGTGCGACGTGGATGCGGTGGTGGACGTCATCCCGGTCGATTATGCCGCGGAGGCCCTGCTGCACCTGCTCCAGGCCGACGAACTTGCCCACACCACCTACCACATCTCGGCGGGCCGGGATTACAGCTCGAGTTTCCGCGAGATCGGCCATGCCTTCGCGCGCGCGTCGGGGGAGACGCGGCCGGCGGACTACCGGCGGGTTTCGTACAAGGATGTCACGGCCCTGCAGAACCAGTTCACGGAAATCTTCGGCCCGGGCAACAAACGCTCGATGCTGGCGGCGGCGCGGCTCTACGGCGCCTTCGCCGGGTTGAACACCACCTTCGACAACCAGCGGCTCCTGGCCGAGGGTATCGCCCCGCCACCGCCGTTTGCCGACTACCTCGGGGCCTGCGTCCAGACCTCGAAGGACATCACGATCGCCCAGCAGATGGCGGTCGATTTCGAGTGAGGCCTATTATTTTCCAACCGCCCAATCAGGAAAATCCCATGCCAACCCCCACCTATCTCGGCCCGAGCTTCCAGCTCGTCGACACGATCTCGATCCAGGAACTCACGGAGCAGGGCGGCTTCCAGCCGCGGGCGCGGCCGCTGCTGGTCAAGGGCGCCGTCAAGCAATGGCCCGCGTGGGGCAAGTGGTCCTTCAGCCAGATCGCCGACCTCAGGCGCAAGGACGGCAGCGAGGTCGTCTTCAAGTTCCAGAACGGACTGGTCGAGCAGGGCGTCACACTGCCGCCGGTCGTCCAGCCGGTCGGGCCGTATCTGCGCGAACTGGAGGCGACCGCGGCGCAGATCCGCGCGGACTGGAGCCAGGACACGGGCCTGTGTCCCGACCGGCAATGGAAGCAGCTCAAGCCGGGCGAGAAGTTCCACCTCAACTGGGCGCACCTCAATTCCTTCAAGGCGAACAAGGTTTACCTCGCGCAGTGGGACATCCTGAACGAGTTCCCGGCACTGCGGCGGGACTTCGCAATCCGCTCGCTGTGGAAGAAATGGCGGTGGACGTGGGAGTACGTCTTCATCGGGCCGGCCAACACCGTGACCGGGCTGCACTATGATTTCCCGAACAACTGGTTCTGCCAGGTGCGCGGCGTGAAGGAATTCCTGCTCTTCCCGCCGGAGAACCGGCCGCACATGTGCCAGTCGCAGAAGTACGACTGGGGGGCGACGCTGAGTGACATTAATATCTCGCGGCTCGCCGAGCAGCCCCGGGAAAGTGCGGAGTTCGCGAAAACCAACGGGCTCTATGCGCGGGTGGAGCCCGGGGACGCGCTCTTCGTGCCGAAGCAGACGTGGCACTGCGTGGTCGCGCTCGAACCCTCGATCAGCCTCGCGGTATTCGGCCTGACGCTGCCGGAGATCGTGCTGGAGGGAGGCCCGTCGGAATGCCGGAGCCTGCTGCACCGGCTGCACCTGTACCGCTGGGGGAACTGCACGTGCCACAAGATGGACAAGGCGCCCGGGGGCCATGACGCGTGAGCGGTGTGCGTAATCCTATACGTTCCCCAGCTCCTCCAGCCAAACAAGCCGAAGCGGTTCGATGCGGCACACGGTCGGCGACAAGCTCCGGGTTCTCGAACACCTCACGATGAAACTCTCCCTCCGTCTGCTCTGCCTTTCCACGCTCGTGAGCGTGGGCGGGTTTGCGGGCGTGCAGCCGCTGGCGGTGACCGTGATGGAACAGCAGGGTCTGGCGGCGACGTCGATCGGGGTGCTCTCGGGGTTGATTTTTGGCGGCGTGCTTTTGCTGGCCCCTTTCCAGCCCGCCCTCGCCGTGCGCTTCGGCGCCATGCGGACCTACCAGGCGGGCAAGTTGCTGGCGGTCGTGGGATTCCTGGGCTGTGGGTGGGCCACCACGCCATGGCTCTGGGCCGGCGCGCTGTTGCTGCTGGGGTTGGCCGGGGCGCTGACGTGGCCGCTGACGGATACCCTGATCGCCACCGAGGCGCCCGCGGCGGAGAAAGGCGCATGGCTCGGTCTCTTCCAGGCGGGAATGGGCATCGCCTTTGCGGCGGGGCCGTTTCTGGCCGCGATTTTTGGGCAATGGCCGCACGCGGTGTTTGCCGGTGCGGCGGCGCTGGCGGCGCTTTCGAGTCTGCCGCTGATCGGCCAGTCGCTGCCGGCGGTCGCGGAAGACACCGATGAGGGGGCCGGGTTCGCCGCCGCGTGGCGGAGTGCGGCGGGCCTGACCTTCGTGGCCTTTCTCGGCGGATTGTTTGAGAACGGCACGCACACGGCGGGCACGCTGGTGGCACTGGCCCGGGGTTGGTCGGCGCCGGCGGCGGTTGCGCTCTGCGGCGTGATGGCGCTGGGTTCGTTTGTGATCCAGCGGCCCTTGGGCCGCGCGGCGGACCGGCGCGGTACGCGCGGGGTAACGCTCTGGGGGCTGGCGATTCTCGCGCTGAGCCTGGCGGTGCTGCCGTTGGTGCAAGTCTGGCCGGCGCTGCTGTGGCTGCTCGGGCTGGTCTGGGGCGGAGCCAGCGGCTGCCTTTACACGCTGGCGATGACCGGGACGGCGCAGGCGGTGCCGGAGCGGCAGGTCGCCGCTGCCACCACGTTCATGGTGCTCGGTTACACGCTCGGCTCCGCGTTGGGTCCGGTCGTGGGCGGACTGGCGGTCGATGCGGCACCGCTCGCCGGCGTGGCCTGGGTGTTCGGGGTGCTGGCGGTTACCGGGTGGCTGTTTGTGCTGCGACAGAAGCGGACCCCGGCGGTTTGACCGCGAATTGTTTGGTTGGCTCAGAGCGCGAGGTGGGCGCGCAGGGCGAAGATCGAGACGGGGCCGCGGTCACGGTTGTAGCCGGGGTGGCCGACCCACTGGTAATCGAACGCGAGTGCCAGCCAGGCGACGGGCTTTAAGTCATAGTAGGTCTCAAAAATGTTTTCCGCGCCGTAATTCAGCCGGCCGTCGCCGACAATGAACCCGTAGCCGCCGGCGGCGAGGTAGCGGCGGTGTTCGGGTGACAGACCGTTGATGAGAACCGCGGCCGCCAGGGTGTCATCCGGCCGGCCCCAACGGGCGCCCTTCAGGCTTAGCCCGGCGGAGAACGTGCGGTCGATCTCGGTGAACGCCCAGGTTTCGGTGCGGCCGTCGTTGTAACCGGCGCGGGCAAAGGCCCCGAGGCCGTCGGCAAGTTCCTGCTCCCAGTTCAGGCCGAGGCCGGTTTTCGACCGGTAGCGGCGGGTCTGCGTGATGTCCGGCACGGCGAGGCGCGTGGCCTCGTCGTAGCTGCCCATGTGGGCGCTGTTCCAATAGACAAGGGTGCGCAGCGTGCCGGAGCGGCCGGCGACGGCGTAGCGCTCCTCCCATTCCAAGGCCTGCCCGACCGCCTTGCTGAGATGCTGGTCGAGCTGGCCCTCGTTGGCGCCGACGGGCTCCATGAAGGCGCCCCAGCGGAAGGCCCGGGTCTGCCGGTTCCACTCCACGGTGAAGCCGCCGGTGTAGCCCTTGGTGTCGGCGGGATAATCCCAGGCGCCGTTGCTCATCAGGGCCCAGTTGAGAAACTGCGTGCGCGGATCGTGGGTGTAGGAGTTGTTATCGAACTGGTCCGACGCGCTGAGCTTGCCGAGGGTGAAGGTCAGCCGGTTGACGTCGCGCCCGCCCGCGGCCTGGTTCTGGTCGCTGTCCACCTTCTCCGTCTCCCCGCCGAGGCCAATTGTTTGTCGCAGGAAGAGCCGGGCGGTGTGGTATTCGGGCGACTTGGCCCCGGCGCGGGTGGCCTCGCCGTTGGGAAAGCCGGCCACGCCGACCGTGCTGCTCAAGCCGTTGCCTTGGGACACCTCCGGATCGTAGCAGAGCTCGGCGCCGGTCCACAACCGCCGGTCGAGAAACGCGGTCAAAGTAAAGGTGTGCTGGTCCTCGCGTCCGCCCGTGAGGCTGTTGAGCCCGCTGTACGGCGAAGTGAAGTCACCGTGCCATTGCTCGATGACCGTGGTCTGCGCGTGGAGGCTGAGTTGCTCCACGGACGAAACCACCGGGGCGTTCTCCGCCCGGGCGGGAATGCAGCCCACGATCAGCCCGGCGGCGAGATAGGGAAGTAACGGGTGGAGTGCGGTGTGATCCCAGGACATTGAAAAATCCTTGGGATGGAAGTTTGCCCGGCAAGGAGGAAGAGTGGCCTTAACGTTTTCTTAACCTCGTCCGGATCGCGGTTGAGTCCGGCTCGCAGCGGGAAATCACAAATGGAATTGCCGTAGAACAGGCGGAAGGGAGCGGAACAGGGCGGACTTTTTTAAACCGCTAATGAGTTTCACCAAGGGGCGAAACTTTGGATCAACCCTTTGTCTCTATCCTCAGAACGAGAATTCCAGGTTCAGCTTCGCGTACGGGACCGAACCGCCGTGCACCCGGCGCGTCTCATGCAGGAACTCAAAGGTTCTTTCCACTTCATAGCCGGCGGCACCGGTCAGCTTGAGATGCGGGAAGGGGTTTCCGCTCAGCGTGCCGCCCACGCGGTAGGACGTGTAGTCAACCGGACGGTGCGCCAGGGCAGCGTCGGTGCGGAAGCCCGCCCCGTCGAGCTCGCCGCCGAGCCGGAGTTCCAGTTGCCGGGCGCAAGTGATCACCAGGGCCGGCTCGGGATAGACGGCATCCAGCCGCACCCGGGGACTGATGGTCCAGACCACGCCGGCGACGGGAACCAGCCGGCGGTAGAAGCGCGCATCGAGGAGGCCGATGACCCCGCTAAATGAATCGGTCAGGGGAATGCCGGTAACCGCCTCCACGGGAATATCCCAGTCGGCGCCAGTCGGATGACTCTCGAAGTAAAGCCCGGGGCGGGCGATCACGCTGACGGCCGCTTCACCCGCGATGAAATACTCGAGCGAGAACTGCACCGCACAATCCTGCAGCCGGTTCAACCCCAAGGCATTGGTCCCGCGAAATTCATACACATCGGCGCACAGCCCGGCACCCCAGTACCAGTCCTTGAACGGCAGGGCCTGACGCTGGAGCCACGAAGCACTGACGGAGAAATCCGATTGCCGCCCGATGGTGCGGCCCGCTTCGGTGAGCGTGCTGCGCCCGGCGAGGGTGAATTCCAGGCTGTCGGTTTGGGCGGCGGGAGTCTCACCGGCCGCGACCGGAGAAACCATCGCGGCCAGGCAGATGACAAGCAGAGCGACTCGGGCCGAAGGTCGGTGGTTAGCAGGATAATCGGCCATGCCACATATTATCTGATTACGTGAGATTAAACCGCAAAGGATTTTAAGTAATTGGATAAAGGCAGGTCGGATTATTTGAACCACAGAGACACAGAGCTCTGAATCGGAGAGAAGCCCCCCGAAAATGTTCCCTACAGAACACACGGAATACACAGAATCACCAATTCTCGGGTTCACATCAGGCATCACGATTGTATCCTTTTCTGCTGTGATCGGTTCAGGCTCCATACTTTGTGTCTCTGTGACTCTGTGGTGAAAATCAGCAGCTCATGCTCATCCACCCACCGGCTTCACTTCCATGAACTGCACCACCGCCCGGTTTTCGGCCCGTGAGGCGGTGAGGTTCACATTGAACCGTGCCTCCCAGTCGTTCTGACCGTCGGGATCGGCCAGGATTTGTGCCACCCGCCACGACTTGCCCGCTGCATCGCTCCCGACGTCGGGCGCCGCCACCTCCGAACTCCAAGCTCCTTCCGCCCAATGCGTGTGCTTCACCGCCCGGCCCTCTGGATCGAGACGGAAGCGGTGGCGGGCCTCGAAGTAGGTGGCGAATTCCTTCTCGATCCGGCGGGTTTCGGCGAGGGCGGCGGCTTCCTCGCCGGCGACCGGAACCGCCGGGGCCAGGCGCAGGCGCGCGGCATCGGCGTCGCCCGCCGCGATATCCTGCAGGAAACCGAGCACCGCGATGCGGACGAGCCGCTTGAACGCGACCTCGTCGCGCGTGATGTCGAACGAGGCCGGCCGCGCGGGCTTGGCGTCAGCGTCGGCCCCAACAAAATCCGGATTTTTCAACCGCTCCCATTCGTCGAGGAGACTGGAGTCGATGCCCCGGATCAGCTCGCGGAAATAGTCCTCCATCTCGACGACCTCGTCGCTCTTGGCCGTGGTCGGCACGGTTTGCGCGAGCACCTTCCACACCTGCATCAGGTGGCGCAGCAGCAGGCCCTCGCTGCGCTCCAGGCCGTACTCGCGCACGTAGTCGGAGAAGGACTGGTAGCGCTCGAACATCTCGCGCGCGATCGACTTGGGCCGGACGTTCTCCTGCTCAATCCAGGGATGGGCGGCGGCAAAGGTGTTGAAGGTCTCGTACAGAAACTCGCGCAGCGGCTTTGGGTGCTCGACTTCCTCCAGCTTCGCCATGCGCTCCTCGTAGGGAATCCCGGCGGCCTTCCATTCCTCGATCTTGAGACCCTTTTGCTTGTCCACCTGCCGGCGCAGGATCTGGTCGGGATCCTCCACGATCGCCTCGCAGAGTGTCAGCACATCAAACGGGTAGTCGGGCGACTCGCGGTTCAACAACGGCAGGGTGTCGATCAGGTAGAGTGAAAGTGCCTGGTGCAGGGAGAAGTCATCCTGCAATTCGAGATTCACGCGCAATTTTCTTGTAGGGCCGCCGCTCGCCGGCGCGCCTGGGTCGCGGTCGTCGGCGAGCGACGACCCTGCAGGGGAAGTTACGATGCGGGGGAGAAACTCCACGATCTTCCGGTCAATGAGCGCGCGGAACAGCTGCCACGCGCGTTTGCGCAACGCCTTTTTGCGGGAGGGTGTCTCGTGGCAATCCGTGATGAGCTGGCGCATGGCCCGGCAGCCGTCGGCGTCGCGGCTCAGGACGAGCAGCAGCATGCCGTGCGAGACGTCGAAGTGGGAGTTGAGTTCCTCGGGGGCAGCGGTGCGCAGCCGGTCGAAGGTCTTGGTGTCCCAGCCGACCGAACCCTCGGGGGCCCGTTGCTTGACGAGTTTCTTCCTCTTGGCGGGATCGTGGGCGGCCTTCTCCTCGGCGCGCTTGTTCTCGATGACGTGCTCCGGGGCCTGGACGATGACGTAACCCTGGTCGTCGAAACCCGCGCGACCGGCGCGGCCGGACACCTGCCGGAAATCGCGCACGCTGAGGATCGCGGCCTTCTTGCCGTCGTATTTCCAGAGCTGGGTGAAGACGACGGTGCGGATGGGCACGTTGATGCCGACACCGAGGGTGTCGGTGCCGCAGATGAGCTTGAGCAGGCCTTTCTGGGCGAGCTGCTCAACGAGAATGCGGTACTTCGGCAGGAGGCCGGCGTGGTGGACGCCGATGCCGTGACGCAGCCAGCGCTTCATGTCCTTGCCGTAGGGACTGTTGAATTTCACCGACTCGAGTGCCTGCGCCAGCACCGCCTTTTCCTCCTTGGTGCAGATGGGCAGGCTCATCAGGGCCTGGGCGGCCTCGGCGGCGGCGCGCTGCGTGAAGTGCACGAGATAGACCGGGGCCCGGTTGGCCTCCAGCAACTGGCTGACCCGCTCGGACAACGGGGTCTCCGAGTATTCGAAGGCGAGCGGCACAGGACGACGGTCGCTCCGGACTGTGAGGCTCGTGGCGCCGGTGACTCGGGTCAGCTCGCGCTCGAAGAAATCCGTCGAACCCAGCGTGGCGGACATGAGCAGGAACCGCGACTGGGGCAGGGTGAGCAGCGGCACCTGCCAGGCATAGCCGCGCTCGGTGTCGCTGTAGTAATGGAACTCGTCCATGATCACCGCGCTGACGTCGGCCCGGTCGCCACGGGTGAGCGCGATGTTGGCGAGGATTTCCGCGGTGCAGCAGAGGACCTTGGCGTGGGGATTGACGGAGGCGTCGCCGGTCATCATGCCGACATTCTCCGGGCCGAAGTCGCGGCAGAGGCTGAGAAACTTCTCGTTCACCAGCGCCTTGATCGGGCAAGTGTAGACGGAACGCTGCCCGGCGCAGAGCGCCTTGAAGTGGAAGGCGGCGGCCACGAGGGATTTTCCCGAGCCGGTGGGGGTGTTGAGGATGACGTTCCGGCCGGCGAACAGCTCGAGAATGGCTTCCTCCTGCTCCGGGTAGAGCGTGAGGCCGCGCGCCGCCATTACCGCCAGGAAGCGGTCCAGTACCGCGTCCGGGTCAGGCGACCCGGGCAAGGGGGCCAGCGGTGCAGGGGTGGCGGGTTCGGACATCGGGTTAGAACGACGGGGCAGAGGCGGGGAGACAAGCTAGGATGGAGGGGGGCTCTGGCTGGCGTAGGGGCGCAACAAGATTGCGCCGCTACCAACTGAAGAGCTCGCGACAAAGCCTGCGCAGAATTTGCCGGGGAAAGATTTAGGCTCGCCAGCTGCGGAAAAAACCTAAATCTCGCGGACTACCCCGGTCAGTTTCGTTAACCCCCTCGCTATCCCATGAAGCCATCACGCCTGTTTGTCGCCAGTTGCGTTGCCCTGATTGTCACCGCCATGAGTTTTGCCCTGCGCGGCGCCGCCGTCAGCGCCTGGGCCGCCCAGTTTGCCCTGACCAACGAGCAGGTCGGCTGGGTGAACAGCGCCGCCTTCTGGGGCTTCACCCTGGCGATGATGTTCGGCGGACCGCTGTGCGACGCCCTCGGCATGCGCTTCATTATCGGCGTGGCGTTTGTGGGCCACCTCGTGGGCATCTTGCTGACGATCTTCGCCTGGAACTACTGGAGCCTGTTCATCGGCACGCTGATCTTCGGCATTGCCAACGGTTCCGTCGAGGCGGCCTGCAACCCGCTCATCACCTCCCTTTTTCCCAATGACAAGACGACCAAGCTCAACGGGTTTCACTCGTGGTTCCCGGGCGGCCTGGTCATCGGCGGGCTCGTGGCGTTTATCTTCGCCAAGATCGGCTTCGGCTGGAAGGTCCAGTTCGCCACGATGCTGCTGCCGCTCGGGGCCTACGGCGTGATGTTCCTCGGCCAGTCGTTTCCCCGCACGGAGCGGGTCGAGCAGGGTGTTTCCACCGGCGCCATGTTTGCCGCGTGCGTGCGTCCGCTCTTCCTCGTCATGGTGTTCTGCATGCTGTTGACCGCCGCTACGGAGTTCGGCCCGGAGAACTGGATCCCGACCATCCTGAGCAACGCCGGCGTCTCGGGCGTGCTGGTGCTGGTGTGGATCACCGGCCTGCAGTGGTTCGGCCGGCAGTTTGCCGGTGTGTTTGTGCACCGCCTTTCGCCTCCCGGCATGCTGTTGCTCAGCGCCATCCTCAGCACGCTCGGCCTGTACGCCATGAGCCACACCACCGGCACGATGCTCTTTGCGGCCGCCACGGTCTTTGCCTTCGGCGTCTGCTTCTTCTGGCCCACGATGCTCGGCACCGTCAGCGAGCGCTTCCCCAAGACCGGCGCCCTCGGCCTCGCGATCATGGGCGGCGCGGGCATGCTGAGCGGGAGTTTCATCGTGCCGCTGGTCGGCAAGGTGTTTGACGACGGCATTGCCGCCCGCCTGCCCGCGGGTGAGACGGTCGCCTCGATGCCGCTGAAGGACGCGGCCCAGTGGACGCTGATCCAGGCCAACGCCGGCCTCGAGGCCCTCGGCAAGGTGGCCGTACTGCCGGCCGCGCTGGCGGTCGTTTTCCTGATCCTCTACTTCACGCTGCCGAAGCACACCAACGCGGCGAAACACTGAGTTTAGGCCGGCTGGCGCCATTGCAGGGCGGGATCGCTGATCCCGCCTTTTTTTGCAGCTGGATTGGTTTCATGTAGCCGGGGTCGTCGACCCCGGAGCCCGGGCGCCCGGACCGGGGTCAGCGACCCCGGCTACAGTTTGAGGTAAACCGCTAACTTACCTTCGCAATCAGGCCGGCGCTGCGCTTGCCGCCGAGATCGAGCTGGAGGGTGTCGCCTTGCTGGCGGCCCATGACCTGGCGGCCGAGCGGGGACTGCGGCGTGATGACCAGCACGGATTGACTTTCCCGCTCGATTTCCGTGCCGCCCGCGCGGGGGCCGATGAGGTAGTAGGCCGCCCGGCCCTGGCTCTCGAGCGTGACGAGCGCGCCGAGGCTGATCGGCTCGGTCGCGGTGAAGTCGCGCACCGGCAGGGCGGAAAATTGCGCCACGGCCTGGGCGGCCTCCTCGGCGGCCTTGGATTGGCCGTGCGCGAGGTAGGAGGCCTCGAGCCCGCGGGTGTCGTATTTGTCCTCGGCCTTGTTCTCCTCGTCCGTGGCCTCGGCGTGCGTGGCCAGCGCGGCGGCCGTGAGCAGGTCCAGTTCCGTCTGCAGCCGGGCGATGATCTGGGCGATGAGGGCGCGCTTGTCCACGAAGCGGCCCAGACAAACCGGCGGATGAGGAAAGACGAGTCTGATTGTGGGGATTTGAGCAGACCGGAAGATTCGTGATTACTCACCCTTCGTATGTGTAGGGCTGCCGCTTGCGGCATGCATCGGGTGCGCGCTAGGCGCGGCGCAAGCGCCGGCCCTACCGGCTGACCTGACAGACTCTTAACGCAGGCGCGGACAAGCCCGTCCGGAGGCCGGGCTCCACCTATTGTTTTGCCGGTGTCAGACGATACAGACCCGCACCGTGGGCGGGGAGGAGGGTCTTGGGGAAATCCCCCGTGGCTTGGCCGAGGTTGGTGTGGGTCCAAAGATCGCGCACCTGCACGGGACCATCGAAGCCGAGTTCCTTCAATGCGATCGGGTCGCACGGGGCCGCACTGTCGCCGGTGTTGAACAGGGCGAGATAACGGTCGGTTGAACCGGGGACACTCGCAACCCAGGCGACACTATTGTCGCGATGGAACAGCTCGTGGTTCCCGGTGCTGTCCTGGTCGACGGCGATGATCTCCGGATTGGTCAGCAAGGAGAGCGTAAAGTCGTCGGTCTGCGTGAGATCGCCGCCGTGGATGAGCGGGGAGCGTGCGACACTCCAGAGGGTCATGAGCGTGATCTGTTCGGCGTGGGTGAAGTTGGTGTTCTGACCGAAGCGGACCTTGCCGAGCGGCAGCATATCGGCGTCGGGGTAGTGGCCGGGGCCGGCGAACGGCACCCAGTTGCGGAGGCGGGCGAACTGCTCGAGCAGTTTCTTCCAGTCATCCCAGAAATCATCGCTGATCCGCCACTGGTTGGCGTGGACGGCGACGTGGGCGCCGAAGGCCAGGGGCGTCTCGCCGGGCGAAAGGCTCAGCACCATCGGCCGGCCGGTGTGGTCGATGGCCACGCGCACCGCCTCAACCTCGGCAAGATTGGCATCATAGGGCCGGCTAAGATCGTCAACCTTGACGAAGTCTGTGCCCCACGACGCCAGCAGCGCGAAGACGGAGTCATAGTAGGCCTGCGCGCCGGGCTTGGTCATGTCTACGCCGTACATGTCGGTGTTCCAAGGGCACACGCGCTGCCGGTCGGCGATGTCGGCGGCGTGGTACGGCGTGCCGAGGATCGGCGTGTTCTGCTCGACGGCCTGGCGCGGGATGCCGCGCATGAGGTGCAGGCCGAACTTGAGGCCCTTGGCGTGGACGTAGTCCGCGATGGCCTTGAACCCGGCGCCGTGGGCGGCGGACGGAAAACGGTTCACGGCGGGCAGCAGCCGGCCCCATTGGTCGAGGACGAGCGGCGCGCCCTTGCGGTAGTCATAGCCGGTGGCCGCAGGTTCGTACCACTGGATGTCGACGGTGATGTACGTCCAACCAAAGGCGGCGAGTTTCGCGGCCATGAAGTCCGCCTGTTGTTTGGTCTGCGCCTCGGTGACAGTGGTGGCGAAACAGTCCCAGCTGTTCCAGCCCATCGGCGGCTTCGGGGCCCAGCCGAGGAAGGCGGGCTCGGTGGCGAGGGCGGAGCTGAGCAGGAGGAGAAAGCCAACAATTAGTCCAAGCGCGGCGGATTTCATCTTCGGGGGTTTTCGGGGTCGGAGGTAGCAGCGGGGTAATCAGCTTTTGCAAAACTATGGCTGACCGGCACCGCTGGCCAGCCGTCTTACAACGGCTGCTACCCTAAAAGCGTCTCGCTCACTGTTTCGCCTCGTCGCCGTAGATGGCGACGACGGCCGGCTGGCCGGCGAGATGGTAGGCGCGGTACATGCCGGGGGAATTGAACTCCATGGCGATGTGGCCCTGGGCGTCGATGGCGATTACCCCGCCGTCGCCGCCGAGCTTGCCGACCTTGGCGATGGTGGCGGCCGCGGCGTCGCGGACGCTCTTGCCCTGGTATTCCATCTGGGCGGAAATGTCGTGGGCCACGCTCGCACGGATGAAAAACTCGCCCCAGCCGGTGGCGCTGACGGCGCAGGTGGCGTTGTTGGCGTAGGTCCCGGCCCCGATGATCGGCGAGTCGCCGACGCGGCCGAACTTCTTGTTCGTCATGCCGCCGGTCGACGTGCCGGCGGCGAGGTTGCCGTGCTGGTCGAGCGCGGCGCAGCCGACGGTGCCCCATTTGAACTGCTGGATGAGGTAGTTGTCGTCGACGGTGGTGAAGGTCACGCGCTCCTGCATGAGGGAGGCGCTCTTCGCGCCGTGGGTCTGCTCGAGTTCCTTGGCCTTCTCCAGCTGCTTCGCGCGGAACTCGGTCTTGAAGTACGACTCGGGCATCATCTCGTACCCGAGGCTCTGGGCGAAGACCTCGGCGCCCTTGCCGGCGAGCATGACGTGGGCGGATTTCTGCATCACGTCGCGGGCGAGGTTGATCGGGTTCTTGATGTGGTGCACGCCCGCGACGGCGCCGGCCTCGAGGGTCCGGCCGTTCATGATCGACGCATCGAGTTCACAGATGCCGTCGGCGTTGAGCACGGCGCCCTTGCCGGCGTTGAACAGCGGTGAATCCTCCATGACGTTGATCGTGGCCGTGACGGCCTCGAGGGCGGTGCCGCCGCGGTCGAGGACCGTGTAGCCGGCGGCGAGCGCCTCGGCGAGGCGGGCGCGGTACTGCGCCTCGAGTTCGGGCGACATTTCATTGCGCAGGATGACGCCCGCGCCGCCGTGGATAACGAGACCGTATTTTTGCATGGGAACAGCGTCGGAAGTTTGCGCGCCGCAGGCAAGAGCAGCCGGCAGGAGCGCGAGCATAGAAGCGAGGACGGGGCGGAGCGGGCGTTTCATTTATTCAGGCCCAGGGAATCCAGCAGGAACGCGTAGTTGCGCGCGATGTCGTTGAGGGCGTCGTAGCGGCCGGCGGCGCCGCCGTGGCCCGCGCCCATCGTGGCGTGCAGCAGCAGGGCGTTGTGCCCGGTGTTGAGCGCGCGGATCTTGGCGAGGTACTTGGTGCCCTCCCAGTACGGGACCTGGCTGTCGTTGTAGGAGACCGCGACCAGCAGGTTCGGGTAGGCGGTGGCCTTGAGGTTGTCGTAGGGACTGTAGGCGCGCATCCACCCGTACTGTTCCTTGATGTTCGGGTTGCCCCACTCGATGTATTCCTCGGTGGTGAGCGGCAGGGTGGCGTCGAGCATCGTGTTGAGCACGTCGACAAACGGCACCTGCACGATGGCGGCGTGGAACAGGTCGGGCCGCTGGTTGATCACGGCGCCCATCAGCAGGCCGCCGGCGCTGCCGCCGGACGTGACGAGCTGCGCGGGCGTGGTCCAGTGCTGGTCGACGAGCCACTGGCCGCAGTCCACGAAGTCGTTGAACGTATTCATTTTCTTCTCCATGCGCCCGGCCTCGCGCCATTCCTCGCCGAGCTCGCCGCCGCCGCGGATGTGGGCGATGACGTAGATCAGGCCGCGGTTCAGCAGGCTGACGCGGGTGGAGGAGAAGGTCACCGGCATGCTGAGCCCGTACGAGCCGTAGCCGTACAGCCACAACGGCTGCGGCTTGGTGCGGTCCAGGTCGGCGCGATAGACGATGGACAGCGGCACCTTCGTGCCGTCGCGGACCGTGGCCCAGAGCCGCTCGGACTTGTAATTCTTCGGGTCAAACCCGCCGAGCACCTCGGTCTGTTTGACGAGCGTGACCACCCCCGTCGCCAGATTGTCGGCGTAGACGGTCAAGGGACGGACCAGCGACTGGTAGTTGTAGCGGAACACGGCGGTGTTGAACTCCCAGTTGCGGTCCGCGCTCACCTCGTAGGCGGCCTCGGGCATGGCGAGTCGTTTGGCCTGGCCGGTGGCGAAATCGTACACGTTCAGGTGCGGCAGGCCGTTTTCCCGCTCCTCGATCACCAGGTGACCGGCCAGCATGGTGAAGCTCTCGAGCTTGATGGCGGGGTGGTGTGGGATGAGCTCGGTGAGTTTATCCGGGGCGGACTCGGGGGCGGAGACGACCTTGTAGTTTTTCGCCCCGTCGCGGTTGGTAAGGTAGTAAAAGCGACCGTCACGGTGCTCGGCGTAGTATTTCACGTTCTCCGTCCGACCAAGCAGGCTGCGCAGCGTGGGGCTAGTGCTCCCGGCCTCGAGGGCCAAGACCTCAGTGCCCAGTTTGCTTTCCGTCAGGCAGAAAACGAATTTTCCGTCCTTGGACTTTTCCGCCTCCAGGTTGAAGAGTTCGTCCTTGTCCTCGTAGAGCAGCTCGTGCTTCCCGCTGCTGAGGGTCCACCGGTGGAATTTATCCGAGCGCTTGCTGTCGTTCTCGGTGCCATAGTAGAGAACGTCGTGGCCGGCGCCCCACTCGAGACTGGAGACCTTGCCGATCTGCTGCGGCACGAGGGCCTTGGTCGCGAGATCCATGACGAAGACCTCGTACTGGCGGTAGCCGGTCCAATCGATGGCATAGGCGAGACGGGCGCCGTCGTCGCTGACGCGGTACTGGCCGACGGCGATGTAGGTGTTCGTGCCGATCATGGCATTCAGGTCGAGGAGGATTTCCTCCTTGGCCCCGGCCGCGGCCGCCTTGCGGCAGTAGATCGGGTACTGTTTGTTCTTCTCGGTCCGCGTGTAGTAGTCGTAGCCCAGAAAGGGCACGGCGGCGCTGGAGTCGTCCTCCTTGATCCGGCCGACCATCTCCCCGTAGAGCGTGGCGCGCAGTTCCTTCGCCGGCGCGAGCACGGCCTCGGTGTAGGCGTTTTCTTGCTCAAGGTAGCTGACGACCTCGGGGCTGCCCTTATCGCGGAGCCAGAAGTAATCGTCGATGCGCCGGTCCTCGTGGACGGTGACATCCTTGGGTTTCTTCGCCGCGACCGGGGGCTTGGGGTTGACCAGGTCAAAGGCCTGGGTGGAAACAGCGGCGGAGCACATGAGGACGATAGTAAGACCGAGCAGGGGTGGCTTCATTTGGTTCAGATAGTGGCGAACAGTTCGCTCATGGGGCAAGCCAGACCCGGCAGGTGGGGATCGCGCAGCGCGTGATGGTTGGCCAGGATGTCGAGCAGCGTGAAACCGTATTCGCCGCAGCCGTAAACCTCAACATTGAGGTAGCGCGGATCCACCATCCACAGGCGGGGCAGCCGGGCGTCGGCCCAGAGCTGCTTCTTGACCACCGTGTCCACATGGTGGTCCCCGGGCAGCAGCACCTCCGCGATCAGGTAAAGCTGCGCCTCCGGGGGTTGGTCGGTGCCCTCGGTCACCGTGCGGACCACCGCCAGGTCGGGCCGGAGCCGGCTGGAGCCGCCGAGGTCGAGCTCGGTGCGCGGCGGCAGCAGCCGGAGGGTGGAATTGAGCGGCAGCGTCTCGGTGACGAGCCGGTGCAGCCGGTCCACGAGGAGTTCATGATTCACCGGCGGCGGGCGGCGGTAAACGGTCTTACCGCCGATCAACTCCACGTAGGCTTCGCTCATGCCGGTCGCTCAGGGTTTGGCGGCCTTGCCCCCGGTGAACACAAACCGACCGCCCAGGTTGATGAGCTGCTCGCTCAACAGCGTGTTCTCCTCTTCCACGGTCTTGTGGTACGTGCTGCGCTGGGTGGCCCGCTCGGCCAGCTCGGTGCTGATGACATAGATGTAGCGGTTCCGGACGAAAAGCATGGTGCCGCGCTTGGCGGTGACGGGGTTGGCCGGCGGGGCGTCCACGACGCTGTTCTTGGTCTCGAAGGAGGAGCCGCCGGGCAGCAGGGAGAACGTGATCAGCGAGCCCTCGAGCAACTCGGGCAGGAAGCGGGCGCTCTCGATGTTGGAACCGGGAAACCGGCCCTGGAAATCGGTCAGCACAAAGGTCGTGAAGAAATAGAGTAGGTAGTCGCGCCGGCCGCGCGTATCGAGTTCCCACTTCTGCGAGGCATCCAGCGGAAAGCACGCGATGCTGAGGTGGGTGTTGAAACTGTCACTGAACGTGACGACGTTTTCCGTGTCGGTGATCAGGCCGCCCAATTCCGGCAGGACCGGGGCGGGAATCTTGAATTCGCCGGTGGGGGAGACGTAGGCCTCGCCCTCCATGTGCCCGAGCAGCAACGTGCCCACCTGCGCGCTGGCGGTGACAGCCAGCGTGGTGAACACGGCGAGAGGGCGGAGCAAACGGAGGGTCATGACTGGCGGGGAACCTAAGCGGGCCGGATGAATTTTCAAGCCGGCGGAAAATCAGACCGGAAATTCCTGCCAGAGTGCCACGGGAATCTGCTCGGGCCGGGCCTGCGGGCCCAGGCCGGCGGCGGTGAGCCGGGCGAGCCAGGCAGCGGACTGGTCCGCCGGCAGCTTGTCGCGCAGGAGCGAGCCAATCTGCTTCCGGCGCTGCTGAAAGCAGGCCCGGATAAGGATCTTGGCGCCGGGACTGAAAACAAAGGGGGCCGGCCGGCGCACCAAGTTCAGCAGGTAGGATTCCACATCAGGCTTGGGGTAGAAGCAACCGGAGCCGACCTTGTGTCCGGGCGCGAGCTCGTAGGCGGCCTGCAGGAAAATTGAGATGGCACTGAACGACTTGGAGCCGGGCTGGGCGGCGTAGCGCTGGGCCGCCTCCTGCTGCAGCATCAGGACCAGGCCCGCGGGCAGCGGGCCGCCCAGCACCGCGTCGAGCCAGGGAGTGGCGATCGCATAGGGCAGGTTGGCGACGATCTTGAAGGGACCGCGCCCCGCGGGATCGAAACCGGCCAGCGGGAATTCAACCGCATCGCCCTCGAGCAAATGCAGGCGCGGGTTGGCCGGGACCAGGGTCTCCGTCAGGTGGGCGTGAAGCTGGCGGTCCTTTTCCACCGCCCAGACCTCGGCGCCGGCGGCGAGGAGCGCGGACGTCAGGGTGCCGAGTCCGGGTCCAATCTCGATTACGTTGTCGCCGGCGGCGACCCCCGCGAGTTCGAGGGATTTGCGCACGATGTTGCCGTCGACGAGAAAATTCTGCCCGAGAAAACGCTTGGGCTGGTGGTTCAGCCGGGCGAGCAGGTCGCGGGTGGCGCTGGGCGAGAGCGGCATGGCCTACTTGTCACCGTCCCACTCCAGGTGGAACTTGTGCAGCGACCGGTGCAACGCCGGGGCCAAGATGATGCCGGCCGTGCTGATCAGCGCGATGCCGCAGTAGATGGCGTAGCAGCCCGCGAACAGCTTCGAGGCGGTGGTCGTCAGCGGCGAGACCGGGCCCATGCCGGACAGGATCATCGCGGCATCCAGAAACGAATCGATCCACGACAGGCCGGCGAGCGTGTGGTAGCCGATCATGCCGATGCTCAGCGAAAAGAGGATCAGGATCAGGCCGGCGATCAGGCTGCGGGCAAAGCGGTGCAGGAATTCCCGCCGCGGCAGCAGTTGGTTTTTGGGGAGCGTGGTCATGGCTGGCGGAATTCCCGGATCAGGGCGGCCGGATCGGCGGCGCGCATCAGCGCCTCGCCGACGAGGATCGCGTGCGCCCCGGCGGCCCGTACGCGCGCGGCGTCGGCGGCGGTTGAAATTCCGCTCTCACTGACGGCCACCACGTTTTTCGGAAACCGGGGGATCAGACGCTCGCTGAGGCCGAGGTCGTTTTGAAAAATCGCGAGGTCGCGGTTGTTCACGCCGATGATCTTCGCCTTGTGCTGCACGGCGCGTTTCAGCTCCTCCTCGCTGTGAATTTCATAGAGGGCGTCGAGCCCGGCGGCGGTCGCCGCGTGCTGCAGGCATTCGATCTCCTCATCCTGCAGGGCGCGCACGATGATGAGGATGGCGCTCGCCCCCGCCTGGCGGGCCTGGAGGACCTGGATGGGGTGCACCATGAAATCCTTGCGCAGGCAGGGCGGACCCTGGAGCGCGAAGCGCGCCGTGACGGCTTCGAGGTCGGCCAGTGTGCCGCCGAAATACTTCTCATCAGTCAGGATCGAGAGGGCACTCGCGCCCGCCACTTGGTAGCGCAGGGCCTGTTGGACCGCGGAGGCGTCCTCCCGGATGGCCCCGGCGGAGGGCGAGCGGCGCTTGATCTCGGCAATGACGGCCAGCTGGCCGTCCGGCCGGCGGAGGGCGGAGAGGAATGAGGGCGGCCGGGGCAGCGCGCGGTTGAGTTCCGCCAGCTCGTCGGGGAACACCGGCCGCAGCAGCGGGGCGATCTCGCGCCGCTTGTGGGCCATGATTTCGGAGAGCTTGTCCATCGCGAACGTCCACGGAACACACGGAACACCCGGAAGACAAAGCTGAAAGTGGCCGTTTTTCCGTGCCTTCCGGTGCATCCGCCGGCAAGTTGCCGGCCATGAG
Source organism: uncultured Verrucomicrobiota bacterium (assembly GCA_903898675.1). Classification (GTDB taxonomy): domain Bacteria; phylum Verrucomicrobiota; class Verrucomicrobiia; order Opitutales; family Opitutaceae; genus Lacunisphaera. Next base: position 122,191 of record CAIUGM010000038.1, on the reverse strand, counting down.
CGCCATTGAAGACCTCTGCCACACCGTGGCCCGGCTCCGCGCCCCCGACGGCTGCCCGTGGGATCGCGCGCAGACCCACGCCACCCTGACCCGCTGCCTGATCGACGAGTGCAGCGAGTTGCTCGACACCATCGACCGGATGGACCTGCCGCACATGCGCGAGGAGCTGGGCGATGTGCTCATCCAGGTGGTGTTTCACGCGCAGCTGGCCGCCGAACGCGGCGACTTCGACTTCGAGGCCGTGGCCCGCGAGATCAACGACAAGCTGATCCGGCGGCATCCGCACGTTTTTGGCGCCAACAAGGTCGACACGCCGGCGCAGGTAATCGAGGTGTGGGAAAAGGTGAAGGCCCAGGAGAAGGCCGCGGCCGGCAAGACTCCTTCCACGCTTTTCAAGGAGCTCCCGCCACGCCTGCCGGCGCTGATGTTCGCGGAGGATGTCTGGAAGCAGATCGAGAAGAAACAACTGCCCGCCGACGGGGTGGTGGATGTCGCCCAGATCCAGGCGCTCGGCCGGCACCTGGACGAACCGACGCTGGGCCGGATCCTGTTTGAGATTTCGGCCGCCGCCCGCGCGAAGGGCCTTGATCCCGAGGGTGCGCTGCGCAAGGAAACCGACCGGGTCATGCAGCAGGTGGAGGAGAAGGCGGGGGCGGGGGCCCCGAACCGCCCTTGAAGGCGGGCCGTTGCGGGCAACAGCCCCTGCCATGAAACCGGACGAGGCCAACCAGGAAAAAGGGTCTGCGCTTCCGCCCGCCGTGATGGCGGAGTGGCTGCAGCCTTTCCTGGATTATCTCGCGAAGGAGCGGCGGTATTCGGCGTACACCGTCCGCAACTACCGGCAGGCCTTCGAGGATTTCTACCAGTGGCAGCAACAGGGAAGGCTCGCCGGCACCGGTTTCGACCGGCTCACGCCGCGCGACACGCGCGACTTCATCATCGAGGCCCAGCGCCGCTACCGCCGGCGCACGCTGCACAACCACGTCTCCGGTCTGCGCTCTTTTTTTCGCTTCTGGATGCTGCGCGGCCGGATGGAACAAAACCCGTTTGCCGGGGTACCGCTGCCCAAGCTGGAAAGAGCCCTGCCGAAATTCCTGACGGAAACCCAGATGACGCTGTTACTTGGCGGCCCGCAAAAGTTGCTGCAGAACCAGGCGGGCGATGCGTTCAGCGCGTGGCGCGACCGCCTCGTGCTGGAGCTGCTGTACGGGGGCGGCCTGCGCGTCAGCGAGCTGGTGGCATTGAATTACGGCGCGGTGGACCTGGGCGAGGGCAGCGCGCGCGTGCTCGGCAAGGGACGCAAGGAACGGATCTGCCCGCTCGGCGCGGTGGCGATCGCGGTCCTGAAGAAATTCCGCGACGAGTTTGCGCGTGAAACCGGCCCGGCCGCCCCGGTGCTCGTGACCCCGCAGCAGCATCGCATGACGGTGCGGGCGGTCCAACTGCTCGTGAAAAAGTATCTCGCACTGGCCGACCTCCCGATGGATCTGTCACCGCACAAGCTCCGCCATTCCTACGCCACGCACCTGCTGAACTCAGGCGCCGATCTCCGCGCCGTGCAGGAACTGCTCGGCCACGCGAATCTAACGACTACGCAGATCTACACCCACACCAGCGTGGCACGGCTCAAGGAAATCTACGCCAAGGCGCACCCCCGGGCCTAGGGCCAGCGGTGGAGCAAGGGACAGCGCTTCGCAGTGACCGACTCAGTGACATAAGCGGAAACTAGAGCTGGACTTAATGCAAATAATAGGCGATAGTACCTATTAAGCCTAGGGTGTCGTCGCACACATGCCTAGGTAGAAAATCGGAAGGGTCCGCCAAAACAACTGCCATGCAACCCGGAACTGAGACTATCAAAACGCGGAGTGATGTATTAATCGTTGATGATCATACGATGATTGCGGTGATTCTCACGCAGGTCATCGACACACTCGCCGGTTATAAAGTGGTCGGCCACGCCAAAAACTCGGCCCAGGCGATGCAGTTTTGCGAGGCGCAGGCGCCTGATCTGGTAATCCTGGACTTGGTTCTCCCGGGTTCCACGGGGTTGATTTTGCTCAAGAAAATCAAAGCGAAATGTCCGCACGCGCAGGTCCTGATTTTCTCGGGCAACCTCAACGCCGATATCATCCGCAGCGCCCTGGTTCTCGGGGTGGGTGGGATCATCGGCAAGGCGGCGACCCTCGATGAATTGAAGGCGGCGATTCTGGCGGTCAGCAGCGGCCGCGCGTATCTCTGTGCCGCGACGAGCGAGGTGGTGCGGACCATCGTGCGGACGCCGCCGGGGCAAATGGAGAAAAATCCGGTGCTCAGCCGCCGGGAACAAACGGTGCTGCGGCACATTGCCGCCGGCCTGAGCTCAAAGGAAATCGCGGCGAAACTGGGCCTGAGCTGCTACACGGTGAATAATTTTCGCAGCCGGCTGAGCAAGAAAACCGGACTGCACCGCGCCGTGCAGCTTTCACTTTATGCGGCCCGCATCGGACTCGTCGCCGAGCCGGACGAACCGCTGCAGCCGGCCGGGCGGTGATCCGCTGGGCGGTGCGGGGATACCGGTGCGGGAGCTGAGCCGGCCGGAATTACTTCCGAGGCGGTGCCGGAGCGTCGCTCGATTTTTGGCCAACCCGGTAGTTTTCGGCAAGAAGCTGACTCAAACAAGCTACCCCGGGGCTAGGCGTTCTCCCGCATTTTTAATGTCTAACATATTATTTTATAGATATTTAAAAATTGGGGCCCAGAAGAAAAGCCGTATGCAGATTCCCTCGTCCAAGGCACCCATGGTGAAGGTCGTGATCATCGATGATCACACCATGTTGAACGAATTGATCACCACGGTGGTTGATTCGCTGGCAGGTTTCCAGGTGGTCGGATGGGTGCAAACGGAGGCCGAAGCCTTGCCGTTGTGCGGGCGGGAGCTGCCGGATCTGGTGATCCTGGACCTGGTCCTGACCGCTTCATCCGGTATCGCGCTCCTTGAAAAACTCGGGCGACTCTGCCCGGACACGCGGGTGATCATCTTCTCGGGCAACCTGACGCCGGATATCATCCAGCAGGTGCTGGCCGCCGGGGCCTGCAGCCTGGTGAGCAAGACGGCGACCCTCGGTGAATTTCGCAACGCGTTGCTCGCCGTCGCGGCGGGCCGGACGTATTTCAGCCCGGAAGTCTCCGCCGCGATCAAGAGCCTCGTGATCGATCCGCGCGCGCTGGTTCGCGCCGGGCGCTCCCGGCTGACCGGCCGGGAGGAAACCGTGCTCCGGTACCTGGCGCAGGGCTTCAGCTCGCGGGAAATCGCCCGCACGCTTGGGGTCAGTGTGTACACCGTGGCCAACCACCGCAGCCGCCTCATGAAAAAAACCGGGCTGCATCGCGCCGCGCAACTTTCCCTCTACGCCGTGCGGCGCGGCCTCCTCGGCGGCGCCATGGAAGCCCTGCGCCCGCGCTGACCCATGGCCTCCCGTCCCCCGCAGACCCGCCGCCGACCCGCCGCCGACCGTCCGTCCCGGCTGCGGAAAAAATCCCGCCGCGACCCGGCCGCCGCGAGCACGCGCGGGGTGGAAGAGCACCTCAACCACGTCCAGCGGCTGGTCATGCAGGGTGAACTCGCCGCCACGGCCGTGCACGAGATCAGCAATCTGCTTACCATCGTGCTCTTCAACGCCGGCCTGCTCCGGCAGCGCCACCGGGACGACCCGGAGGAGATCAAGTACATCGAGCCGATGCTGCATGCCGCCACGTTGATCACGACGCTCTGCAACCAGCTGCGCAATCTCTCGCGGCCCGTCGCCGCCCACGCGCGGGTGATCGACCTGGCCGAGACGGCCCGCAGCACTTTCCGGCTCCTGGAGCAGGTCGTGACCCGCGAGCTGGTCTTCCTGGAAACCGGCGACAGGCCGTTGCTGATTTTTGCCGACTCGGCCCAGATCGACCAGACGCTCGTCAACCTCGTGCTCAACGCCCGCGACGCGACGCCGGACCAGGGTGGCCGGATCGTGGTCCGCGTCGGCCGCGGACCCCGGCACACGAGTTACATTGAAGTGGAGGACAATGGCACCGGCATGAGCGCGCAGGTGAAGAAGAAGCTGTTCACGATTTTCTTCACCACCAAGCCACTGGGCCAGGGCACCGGTCTCGGCCTGGTCACCGTGCGCCGGCTCATCGAGGGCATGGGCGGCACCATCAAGCTGACCAGCCGGCCGGGGCGGGGCACCTGCATCCGCCTGAATTTCCCGCGGCCCGACCCCGCGGAAGTCGCGCGCTACCGGGCCGCCGGCGAGCCGGCGCCATCCGAAGCTTCCGATAATTTCCGCGTCCCATGACCACCACCGACCCGACCAGTCCGCCGGCCGCGTTGCCCGGCTCGATTTCCAGCAATATGCCGCCCATTGATCGAACGCATACCATCCACATCATCGACGATGATGCCCCGCTGGGCGCCGCCCTGACCGCGGGCCTCCAGGCCTTCGGTTACCAGACGGTCTTTTCCAGTAGCGCGGCCGAGGGCTGGACCACCGCGCACACGCGCCAGCCCGACCTGATTCTCTGCGACATCAACATGCCGGGCAAGAACGGGCACCGCCTGCTGCAGGAAATCAGGGCGGATCCCGACCTGGGCGACTGCCCGTTTGTCTTCATGACCGGCAACACGCTCTTTGCGCATCCGCGGGCCGGCATGGATCTCGGCGCGGATGATTTCCTCCTGAAGCCGTTCACCCTCGATACGCTGGTGGCGTGCGTCCACGCCCGGCTCCGCCGCAAGGAGATCAGTACCCACGGGGAGGACCGGCTCATCGGGCAGCTGCGGGACAACCTGCACAAGTGTCTGCCGCATGAATTTTTCACGCCGCTGACCGGGATCATGGGCTTCACCGAGCTGCTGGAACAGGACATCGACACGATGACGCCCCAGGAGATCACCGAGGCGCTGCAGAACATCCAGCAGTCCGGCCAGCGGCTGCATCGCACGCTGCGCAATTACCTTTTCACGCTCGACCGGCTGAACCCGGATTCCGCAACGCCGTTCCCCACGATCTCCCCGGCCAGCGTGACACAGTTGATCGAGCAGGGGGCGCTCGCGGCCGCCAAGCGGCAAAAACCGCGGGCCAACCTGAAGATGGACCTGGCCGGCGCGACCCTGAACGCCGGGGCGCAGGAACTGGCCATGCTCGTCGAGGAGCTGGTCGACAACGCCTTCAGTTTCTCCCGGCCCGGCGCGCTCGTCCAACTGATCGCGCGGCCCGCCGGGCAGAAGCTGCATCTGACCGTCCGGGATGCCGGCCGGGGCATGACAGAGCAGCAGATCAAGGTCCTCGGGGCCTTCCGGCAATTCGACCGCAAAAAATATGAACAGCAGGGACTCGGGGTCGGGCTCTTCATCGTGCAGCAGATTCTGCGGCGCATGGGCGGGAGCCTGCGCATTGAAAGCACGCTCGGCACGGGCACCACGTGCCACGTCATGATCCCCATCGCCCCGGAGCCGGCGTGAGCGGACGCCGGCGCTACTTCAACGTTAGTCGCGTCGAGCTCGCGTTGCCCGCCGAGTCATAGAGCAGGACCTGGACGGAGGTGGCGCCGGCGGCGCGGGCCTCGGGGAGTTCGAGAACGAAGCGCTCCTGCTTGCTGTCGAGGATGCCGTCCGCGGGATGCGTCACGGTCTCATGCACGCCGTTGTTCAACACGTACTCCGCGCCCTCGAGCAGTGAAAGGGCGTCGCGGCCCTCGACTGAAATCAGGAGCAGGCCGTCGTTGCGCTGCACGGACGAGGCGGTGATGACGGGCGGGGTCCGGTCGACCAGCAGGTTGTCGGTTTCAAAGGTGTAGCTCAGGCGTTGTTTCGCCGGCCGGGGGGCCTGCTCCGCCACCGCGAGCCGCGTGAGGTAGAGTCCCTCGGGTAGCGAGCCGGTCTCGAACTCGACGTAATTGTCCGTGGTGTTCACGGCGAGATCAGTCCAGGTGTCGGAGTTTTCCGACCGGATCGAGAAGGTGTAGGCAAGGGTATCGCCGTCCGGATCATTGACCGTCCAGTACACGAGCTGCGTGCCGGTCTGGGGTACGACCTGGCTGTTCATGAAGGCGCCCTTGCGTTTCTCGCCGTCCTCCTTGCCTTCGCGCAGGGCGGGAAACAGCAACTGGCCGAGGGTGGCGACGGCGGCGGGCACCGGCTCGCTGGCGGGGATCAGGCCCAGATTCGGCGCGAAAATCCGGAAGTCCGCGAGCGTGGGGCGGCGGTTCTGGGGCAGGTCGTACAGCGTGGCGCGGTCCAGCTGGAAGTCCGTCGCCGTGGCCGGAATCTGCAACCGCACGCGGGCATAACGGCCGCGCAGGCCCTCGGCGTAGAAGGCGCCGTCGCGCAGCTTCAGCTCGGTCCAGGGCGTCCAGCCCTCGAGCTCGTCGCTGCCGAAATTGGTGCGAACCTCGACCTTGAGCGCCGCGCCGTCGATGCCGCGCAAGCGCGAGAAGCGGAATCCGCCGAGCTCCGCGGGCTGTCCGAGATCAAGCCGCTTGGTCTCGAGTTCGCGGGTCTGGGCGGGAACAAAGGACATCACAGCCAGGCCGGGCGCGTTGTTCCGCAGCAGCAGATAGCGGTCCGCGCCCAGCGGCGCGATGTCGTTCAACTGCGCCGAGGCGCTGCCGGCGAAAGTCAGCGTGCGCCGGGCCACGGAATCGTAGCCGAACGCGTCGCCTTGTTCGCCCGCGGTCAGCAGGAGCCAGTCCTGGTGGCGGATCACCCGGTAGAGGGCGATGTTCGTCTTGGCGAAGACCCCCTCGGGGTAGCCGTCCGCCGGAAAGCGCACGACACTGGAGCGGCCGGTGAAGCCGGGTTTGGGCTCCTTGATCTCCTCCTTGCCTTCCTTGGTTTCCTTGAGCTCGGCCAGGCGGCTGATCCGGTTCGCCTCGCTCGGGGTGGCGACAACGCCGGCATAGAAGCCGCCGTCTTCCGTGGGCAGCAGGTCGACGACTTCGGATTCGCGGTTCTCCTGGAGAATGACGGGCGCCCCGCCGGTGGCGGCGAAGGCGTACACGTTGCCCTTGGGCGAGGAACCCGCGATCACCCGCCCGTCGGTGAGCCGCGCGAGTTTGCGCACGTTGCGGTCGCGGATCTCGCCAAACACGGTCACGCCCTTGTCGGCGATTATCTTATCGTCCGTGATCTTGCCCTCGATGACTCCAGCGCGGGCGAATTTCTTCAGGTCGATCCGGTAGATTTTGCCGGGATTGCCGGTGGCGGCGAGCACCGTGCCGTCGGGCAGCGGCAGGAAATCAAACACGGAGTCGGCCGGCAGCGGCAGGCGCGTCAGGTTCTTGCCGTCCTTCACGAGGTAGATCGCCGCGGTCGGTGAGGTACCAACCAGCATGGTGCCGTCCGCGAGTGGCTGCACCGCGATGGCCTGGGGCTCGGTCACGTGGGCGGCTTCCTTGACGGCATAGGAGTTGTCCTTGGGGTTGAAGGTCACTTCCTGGACCCGGCCGGTGGGACCGGTGCCGACGAGGAAGCGCTCCGGTCCGGCCGGTTTGAGTACCCAGAGAATATCGCCGAGCTTGGGTCCGTCGAGGTCGGTGAAGACCGGTCCGGGCAACACCCGGCCGTCGGAGCGGGTCGCGAGCCCCTTGAGATTGCGGCTCGCCACATCGCGGCCGAAATCCACCTCGATCTGCTTGGTCAGCGGATCGGCTTTGAGGGTCACCACGAAACACACGAGACACACGAAAAGAAGGCGGGAGGGCATATGATTAAAAGGAGCGGTCATCCTGAGCGGGGCGAAGGATCGGTGGGATTGATTCACGGCAGCCATGCGCAGATCGCAGGCACTGGATTCTTCGCTGCGCGCAGAAGGACAAACATGAATGAGGGGTTCAGTCCGTGACCTTGAGCGGCTTGCGGATGAGGATGTTGAAGAGCCGGCCCGGCAGCAGGTGCTTTTCCCACAGGGGGGTCACGGCGTCCTCCTTCTGGAACCGCGCCTCGTCGGCGCTGGTGGCGATGCGGGAGAGCGAGCCGGGCATGTCCTGCGTCGTGCTGCGCTGGTCACTGAACAGCCGGGATTTCTCGACCACGGCCAGGTAGAGTCCATCGGTCAGCCGGAAATCACGGAGGGCGGAAATGTATTCCTCGAAGCTGCGCAGCTGCGCCACCTGCACCATATGGGAGCGGCCGGTCAGTTCATCAAGTCCCGGCCCGGTGGTCAGCACGATCTCCAGGTCCTTGCCGGCCCATTCGCGGGGAATGGTGAGGCCGGTCAGTTCGCTCAGCGCCTCGCGCTGGAATCCGCGCCAGCCCACCGTGACGTCGAGGTGCTCGCCCGGCGCGGCCTCCGCGCGGGAAACCTGCAGCTGCTCGACAACGCCCTGGGGGATCTCGGGTGTGCTCTCCACGCTGAAGCGGATCCGGTCCGGGAAAACGCGCTCATAGGGGTTGAACAGCCACAGGGAAAGATTCCCCACGAATTCCGACAGGCCCTGGTTGAAGCCCTGCGGGCCGGCATAAATCTGTCTGAGCACCACGGGGCTGAGGCCGGGGAACTCAACGGTGGTCGTCACCTGGAAGCCGCGGGCGAGGCCTGATTCGTTGGAGCCCATGACGGCCTGCGCGAGTCCGGCGGCGGCGATCGACGGCAGCACCTGCTCGTTCCGGACCACCGAGAAGTGCAGGGCCCGCCGGTTGATGCGGCCGGGAAAGGTGACCTCGACCGGCACCATCACCGGCTTGCGGCCGAGCTCGCCGTAGATGCCGGAGAGACGATCCTGGCTGAAGGAGCCGATGATGCCGCCCGTGTTGCTGACCTTGATGGAATTGTACTGGCTCGGCAAAATCGTGACGATCTCGGCCGAGGCCATCGGCAGCTCGGTGGCGCCCAGGGACATCATGGGATGACCGAAGGCGAGAATGTGGCTGCCGTCGACGTAGGAAACCGTGCCGGTGCCCGCGAGGCTGATGTCACCCGTGGCGAGGGCCACGGCGACAACGTCACCCGGCCGGAGGGATGTTTGACTGCCGGTTTCCGGCTTGGCCTCGGTCAAGGCGGTATCGCCACCGCCGTCGTTGCCGCCGAGCGCGGTGACGTTCAACCCCAGTGCGCTGAACTGCGGCTCGAGGGCCGCGGCGACGTTGGGCGCGAGTCCGCCCACGGCGAAGGCCGGGGTCATCGCGCGGAACGGGGTCGAGGCCACCTCCGTCGCGCGGGTGTCGCGGCCGCCCTTGACCGGGATGGGAATGGGCACGAAGCCGTTGTTGTTCGTCGCGGGGAGCGTGCTCACTTCCAGCATGTCGCTGATCGGCGTGAAGCCCGCGTAACGCACCGTCTCGAAGCGCTGGATCTGGTAGGAAAGCACGCCGGCCAGCTTGCCTTCAATGTAAAGCGGACTGCCGCTCATGCCGGCGACGGCTCCCATGGCCTGCACGCGCGGGTCGGTGAGCTCGCACAGGATCATGTTTTTTCCGGGCCCAAGGGCGTTGCGCAGAATGCCGGTGACCTGCACCCCGAACGGCTCGGGGTCGCGGCCCTTGAACACGGTCCAGACCTCGCCCTTCATGCCCGGCTGGAGTTCGTGCACGGCGATCAGTGGCGCGTTCACCGGCTGGGCGGACATTACCACCACGAAGGACACGAAGAGCACGAAGCCTTGGAAGAGTTTCATTAGACTGGGTCGGGTGCAGGGACTTCGTGGTTCTACAGCATTACGAGATACACGCGCCATTCTTAGAGGGACTTAATGGCTGACGCGATGACTTCGCAAGCGCGGTCGATGGCGGCGCCCTCGTGGGCCGTGCTGAGGAACCAGGCTTCATACGCGCTGGGCGGCAGGTAGACGCCTCCGGCGAGACAGGCGTGGAAGAATTTCCCGAAGAGCTTCGCGTCGGAAGCGAGGGCCGTGGGCATGTCGCGCACCGGGGTGGGCGTGAAGAACAGGCTGAACATCGAGCCCGTTTGCGGAGCTTGGAGCGGGAGGCCCTTCGCCGTGGCGGCGGCCAGGGCTGCGGTCACGACCTGCCGGCCGAGGGCGTCGAGTTTCGCGTAGGGGTTGAGTTCCTCCAGCATCTGCAGCGAGGCGATGCCCGCCGCCAGCGCGAGCGGGTTGCCGCTGAGCGTGCCGGCCTGGTAAACCGGGCCGAGCGGGGCGAGGTAATCCATGACATCCGCGCGGCCACCGAAAGCCCCGACGGGCAGGCCGCCGCCGATGATCTTGCCCAGACAGGTGAGGTCGGGCGTGATTTTTTCCAACTCCTGCACGCCGCCACGGGCCTGGCGAAAACCGGTCATGACCTCGTCGAAAATCAGCAGCGCGCCGTGCGTGGTGCAGGCTTCGCGGACATACTGCAGGTAACCGGCATCGGGCTTGATGAAGCCGATGTTGCCGATGTAGGGCTCGAGGATGATGCAGGCGATCTGGCCCGGGTTCGCGGCGAAGGCGGCCGCGATGGCCGCCGGATCATTGTAAGGCAGCACGACCGTCTCCCGCGCGAACGCGGCGGGAATGCCCGCACTGTCCGGATGACCGTGCGTGAGCGCACCCGACCCGGCCTTGATCAGGAGGGAGTCGCTGTGCCCGTGGTAACAGCCGGCAAACTTGATGATCTTGTCGCGCTGGGTGAAGCCGCGCGCCAAGCGGATCGCCGACATGGTGGCCTCGGTGCCGCTGTTGCACATGCGGACCTTCCGGATCGAGGGGAAAAACTTCACGATCAGCTCGGCCATCTCGACCTCGTACGGATTCGGCGTGCCGAAGGACGTGCCGTGCTCCAGGGCGGCGGCGATGGCGGCCCTGATCCGCGGGTGGTTGTGTCCGTGAATGGCCGGGCCCCACGTGCAGACGAAATCGATCAGTTCGCGCCCGTCGACCGTCGTCAGCGTCGCCCCGCGGGCAGAGCGGGTGAAGAACGGCGCACCCCCGACGGAGCGGAACGCGCGGACCGGTGAGTTCACGCCCCCAGGAATGAGCTGCTGGGCGCGGGTGAAGAGGGATGCGGAGGAAGGCATTTTTTTGAACCACTAATTCACCCTAATGGTGACACTAATCCGGAGGACAAAACACCCCGGCTGCTGATGGAGAGATGGTTTCCCTCCGGATCCTTGCCGTTGCAAAAGGTGGAGTGAGGCGAGCGGTGGATGACCCCGAGTTTCAAGCCGCGCCTTTCCAGAAGGGCCCGGGCCTTGCTTACATCCTTCACGCCGAAGACGATCTTGGCTGCGGCCCGGCGAAAGCCGGCCGTCTTGGCGGCCTGATGCAGGGCGAGATTGCAGCCCCCGCCGCCGAGCTCGATCCAGCCCTTTTCGGGCGTGCCGATAACTTTGAGTTCAAAAACCCGCTGGTAGAACTCAGCGGTCTTATCGACGTTTCTCACGTAGAGGATGATGCGGGTGATCGGGGCTAACATCTGTTTCAGTTCACGTATTTCTGCACGATCGGGATCCGGCGGCCGACGCCGAAGGCGAGGGAGGTGATCTTCAAACCGGGGGCGGCCTGCTTGCGCTTGTATTCGTTGAGGTCGACCTTGCGGACGATGTCGTTGACGACGGTCTGGTCGTAGCCTTGGGCGACCAGGTCCGCGCGCGACAGGCCCTGCTCGACGTAGCCCTTCAGGATGGCATCGAGGATCTCGTAGGGCGGCAGGCTGTCCTGGTCCGTCTGATTCGGGCGCAACTCGGCACTGGGCGGCTTCTCGATGCTCGATGCCGGGATGATCTCCCGGTGGCGGTTGATCCAGCGGGAGAGCGCGTAGACCTGCATCTTGAAGACGTCGGAGATGACGGCGAGGCCGCCGCACATGTCGCCGTAAAGCGTGCAATACCCGACGGCGAGTTCGCTCTTGTTCCCGGTGGTGAGCAGCAGGGCGCCAAACTTGTTCGAGATGGCCATCATGATCAGCCCGCGCGCGCGGGCCTGGATGTTTTCCTCGGCGATGTCCCGCGGCCGTCCGGCAAACAACGGCTCCAGCGTTTGCTCGGCGGCGGCCACGGTGTCGGCGATGGACAGGGTGTGGTATTCGATGCCGAGGTTTTCGGCGAGGATCCGGGCATCGTCCTTGCTGTGCTGGCTCGAAATCACCGAGGGCAGGCTGACGCCGATGATGTTCTTCGGGCCGAGTGCCTCGGCCGCGAGGACGGCCGTCAGGGCCGAGTCGATGCCGCCGGACAACGCGATCAACGCCTTCTTGAAGCCGGTTTTCTGCGCGTAGTCGCGGACCCCGAGCACGAGGGCATCATAGGCATCGGCGAGTTCCTCCTGCTCATAGGTCGGATGAATCAGCGCCGGGCCGGCGGCCGCCAGGTCGATGACCTGGAGATCCTCGCGGAAGGCGGCGAGACCGCCGAGGACCTTACCCTGGGCATCGCACACGACGCTGCGGCCCTCGAAGATGAGCTCGTCGTTGCCGCCAACCGAATTGCAGTAGGCGGCGGGACAGCCGCAGGCGCGGGCGGCGTCGGCGACCAGGGTCCGGCGCACGGCGTTGATGCCCAGCCGCCAGGGGCTCGCGGAAAGATTCAGCAGCAGGTCGATCCGCTGGTCGCGGAGCCACTTGACCGGGTCGAGGTCGTAGAGCCGGCGCGTGGGGACCAGCGGATGAATCCAAATATCCTCGCAAATGGTCAGGCCGAGGCGCAGCCCGCCATATTCCACGATGGTCGGCTGGGTGGCGGCTTCAAAGTACCGGTCTTCGTCGAAGACATCGTAGGTCGGCAGCAGGCATTTGCGGGCCGAGGCCACGATCTTCCCGTTCAGGCAAAAGGCGGCGGCATTGAACGCCGCGCGGCCGTGGCCGGTCGTGTTCGCCTCGGTGTAACCGATCAGCGCCGGCACGGGTCCGATCTGGGCGGCGATCGTCCGGGTCGCCTGCTCGACGTCGGCGATAAAACGCTTCTTGAACAGCAGATCCCACGGCGGGTAGCCGCAGACGACCAGTTCGGGGAACAGAACCAGCTCGGCGCCCTGGGCGACCAGGGTGCGATAAGCCGCGAGGATTCGCTGGCTGTTGCCGGCGAGGTCCCCGACGATGGTGTTTATCTGGGCTAGACCGATGCGCATAATGCTCCCGGGGAACTTGAGGGCAAAGTGCTGGACTGCAACCCCAAGCCTTGGATTCCGCTAGCCGTGAACGCTTATTCGCGCCTACTGTGCGACGCCATGACCGTTCCGGTGATTTCCCGCCTGATTCTCGCCTCCGCCTCGCCGCGGCGCCAGGAGCTGCTCGCCCAGCTGGGGGTGCCTTTCGATATCATCCCGGCCGAGGTCACCGAATATGAGGCACCCGACGCCGATCCGCGGGAAATGGTCCGGCACAACGCCGCCCTCAAGGCCGACTGGGTGGCCGCCCGGCACCCGGACGCCACCGTGATCGGGGCGGACACGACCGTTTTCATCAATCAGACCGTCTTGAACAAGCCGCGCGACGGCGCCGAGGCCCGGGCAATGCTCCGGATGCTCAGCGGACGGACCCACACCGTGTTCACGGGCCTCGCGGTTCGCCGCCTTCGGGACGGCCTGCGCCTCGAGCAGGGCGTGGCCAGCGAGGTGACCTTGAAGGCGTTCGACGAGGCCACGATCGAGCTTTACCTCAGCCGGGTGCACACCTTGGACAAGGCCGGCGGCTACGCCATTCAGGAGCAGGCCGGGCTCATTCTGGCGGGCTTTACCGGCTCCCTGACAAATATTGTGGGTTTACCGCTGGAAGAAATGAAACAACTTTTGACTCAAGCGGGTCAGACGCGTTGATTTCAAACCAGTGGTAACCCAAACCCAAGAGCCGAGGAAGAAGGCAAAGGCCCTGCGCGATGAAGATCCGGTGCACCGGTCCATTGCCATTGGCATCGCCTGCACGATCCTGTTCCACCTGCTGCTGATCTGGCTTTCCCCCCAGTTCGGCCTGAACAAATTCAACGGCTCGCACCGCGGGATCGCGGTCAAGACCAACAAGGGGAAGACCTTCGATTTCCAGCTGGATCCGATGCCGGAACCGCCGAAGCAGAATCCCTTCCGTTACGTCGACACCAACCCGGATGCACCGGAGAATACACCCGACAAGACCCCGAATTTTAGCAACCGCAACCAGCAGTCCGCCCAGCCCGACCCGGCCAAGGAAAAAGATCCCGAAAACCGTCCGAGCATCACCAATGCGCAGGACCAGATCAAGAATGACGCCTCGATCGTCACCGGCAACCTCGCGAAGCCGCAGCAGGGCGCCGCAGCTTCCCCGCAGGTGGTCAAGGACGACAGCAAGCAAACCCAGGAAGAACTGAAGGCCCGCGCCGAGCAGACTCCCCTGGCCGGCACGGAAAAGAACGAGGGCAAGTCCGACGACGGGATCGCCTCCAATATTTCCAAGTCCAAGTCTCCCACCACCCACGCCGACCAGGAGGTCGAGGGGGCGCACGACGCGAAGGATCCCACCGGTGGCCTCGTGGCCGTGAACCAGACCAGCAAGGCGCAGCCCAAGGCGCGGCCTCGACTGACGGCCCCGCGCTCAACCATCCTGACCAACCGCGTCACCGGCGTGCAGAACGTCGGCGTCCTCGGCATGGATGCCCGGTGGAGCGAGTACGGCGAGTACATGCACGAGATGCTCGAGATCATCCAGGTGTCGTGGTACCGCATCCTGGAGGACAGTCACGTTTCCCCGCCGCGCGGGTCGCATGTCGTCGTCACCTTCAAGATCAACTCCAAGGGCGAGACGGAGATCATCAAGGTGGAGGACTCCGACAGTGGGAAACAAGGCGTGTTGTCCTGCGAGAGCGCCATTACTGATCCGCAGCCTTACCGCAAGTGGACCGAGCAGATGATTTCCGTCCTCGGCGAGGAGCAGACGATCACGTTGTCCTTTTATTACCAGTGAGCAATCTACCCGGTGATTTCTGGGAGACGTTGCCGCTGGGCCACGGGGTGCGCCTGCTCAACCGCGACGCGAATGGCCTGGCCGCCTTCGACAAGCCCGCCGGTGTGCTGTCGCACCCGAACGGTTCCGAGGATGAACCGCGCGCGCTGTTGACCTGCCACTACGACAAGGAGGTCCAGTGCTTCACCTGGAAGGCGGCCGACGGCGGCGCGCGGCAGCTCTGGTTGCTCAACCGGCTGGATTCGGCGACGTCCGGGGTCATTCTCACCGCCTCGAACGAGAAGGTGGCGAAGGCGGTCCGCGAGCATTACGCGAAGAAGCAGGTCCAGAAAATCTACCAGGCCCTGGTCTTCGGCAAACCGCAACAGCCCCAGGAATTCTGGCGCGACCTCATCTCGGTCAAGAAGGGCCGCGGCCAGATCCGCACGTCGACGATCGGCAATGTGCCGGCCGAGACGCGCTTCCAGCTGGTGAAGCACACGCAGAAGTCATTTTCCACCGCACTGATCCGGCTCGAGCCGCGCACCGGCCGCAGCCACCAGTTGCGCGTGCAGTGCGCCAAGCGGCACCTGCCGATCATCGGCGACCAGACCTACGGCGACTTCGGGCTCAACCGCTCGTTCGCCAAGGTGACGAAGAGCAAGCGGCTTTTCCTGCATTCGCTGGAAACCAGCTTCACCTACGATTTCGCCGGCAAGGCCTGCGTCTTCAAGGCCAGCGCCCCGCTGCCGCCCGAGTTTACCGCGGGATATTGAGCCGAGCCGGCCCGCGAGGCCGCGGGCCCGTCAAGATCACAGCAAACTCAGCTGCGAATCATCGTCCGGCAGGACGGTGATTTTCTTCTTCGGCCGCGCCTGGGGCGAGGGGAGGGAGACGGTGACATCATCCGACTCGAGCTGCGCCAGGATGGTCTTGGCCCGGTCGATCACACTCAGCGGCAGGCCGGCGAGCCGGGCGACCTGGATGCCGTAGCTCCGGTCGGCGGCGCCCTCGACGACCCGGCGGACAAAGACGATCTCGTCGTTCCACTCCTTCACGGCGACCGAGTAATTGCGCATGCGCGCCAGGTGCTTGTCGAGTTGCGTCAGCTCCTGGTAGTGCGTGGCGAAAAGCGTGCGCGGCCCGCGCTCGGCGGAACGGTGCAGGTGCTCGACCACCGCCCACGCGATGCTGAGCCCGTCGTAGGTCGAGGTGCCGCGGCCGATTTCATCGAGGATGATGAGCGAGCGGTCGGTGGTGTTGTTGAGGATATTCGCGGTCTCGTTCATCTCGACCATGAAGGTCGAGTTGCCGCGCGCGAGATCGTCGCTGGCGCCGACGCGCGAAAAGATGCGGTCGACCAGGCCGACGCGGCAGGCCTTGGCGGGCACCCAGCAGCCGACCTGGGCCATGAGGGTGATGAGCGCCACCTGCCGGATGTAAGTGGATTTGCCGGCCATGTTCGGCCCGGTGAGGAGGAGGATCTGCGCGTCATCGGCGGAGAGCAGGGTGTCGTTCGGGACAAAAGTATGGCTGCCGGCGAGGCCCAGCCGCTCCTGTTTCATCATCTGCTCCACGACCGGGTGCCGCCCGTCGGTGATCGTGAGCGCGTCGCTCTCGTCAATCCGCGGTTGGCAATAATCCCACTCGCGGGCGAGCACCGCCCAGCCGGCGAGGACGTCGAGTTCCGCCAGTGCCTCGGCGGTGCGGGTCAGGGCGACCGACTCGTCCAGCACGGCGGCGACCAGTTCGCCGAACAGCTCCAGTTCGCGGGCGAGGGACTTGTCCTCGGCGGAGAAGATTTCCTTTTCCTTCAGTTTCAGCTCCTCGGTCACGTACCGCTCGCCGCCCACCGTGGTCTGGCGGCGGATGTAGTTGGCGGGCACGCTGGCGAGATTGGCCTTCGTGACCTCGATGTAGTAGCCGAAGACCGAGGTGTAGCGGACCTTGAGGCTCTTGATGCCGGAGCGCTCCTGTTCCTGGCGCTCGAGGTCGGCGAGCCAGGTCTTGTTGCCGCTCGTGAGGCCGTGCAACCGGTCGAGTTCGGCATCGTAGCCGGCGCGGATGTAATTCCCATCCTGCAGGTCGTTCGGTAATTCGTCGGCGAGCCCCCGGGCCAGCAGGTCGCGCAGGACGGGGAGGTCGGTGAGCCGCTGCCGCAGGCGCGAGACTTCGCCGCCGTGGTGGCCGACCAGATGCGCGTCCAGCAGGTCCAGGCGGGCGATGATTGCCGGGATTTGCGCGAGGGTGTCCTTGACGCCGCCCAGCTCGCGCGGATTGCGCAGGCGGTTCTGCAGCCGGCTGAGGATGCGCGGGATGTCCCGCACCTTGTTGAGCAATTCCCGCAGCTCGGCCAGGTCGCTCGGCTGGGCGAGCAATTCGCCGACCACGGTCTGACGGCGGACAATCTCGGCCAGGTCGAGTCCGGGCGCGGCGATCCAGCGTTCCAGCAGGCGCGAGCCGGCCGCCGTCGCACTCCGGTCGATGGCCCCGAGCAGCGAGGCGTCGCGCGTGCCGCGGGTGGACTGGAAGATCTCGAGGTTCCGCAGCGTGGCCGGGTCGAGCAGGAGCGTGCGCGTGCTGCGGTATTCCTGCAGGGAGCGCAGGTTCGCGGGCCGGGCGCAGAGATTCTCGGTGGCATAGTGCACCACGGCCCCGGCGGCCCCGAGGGCCGGGTGCTGCAGCGACAGGCCGAAGCCCTGGAGATTGAGCACGCCGAGCGCGTCCATCACGGTCTTGGCTCCCTCCGTGATCTCGAAATGGTAGCCGGGCAATTCCGAGCACAGGCGGGGCGCGCAAAACTGGTGCAGGGCGTGGACCGCGTGCTGCTCGTGGGGCGCGGCCTGCCAGCGGGCGAGCTCGCCCTCGATGAGCACGAGTTCCGCCGGATCGAGCGCATGGAGGACCGGCAGCAGGTTCTCCGGCTGCGCATCGGTCGCCAGGCGGAATTCCCCCGTGGAGAGGTCGAGCCAGGCGGCCTGGAGCCCCGCCTTGTTCAGGGTCAGGGCGCAGAGGTAGTGGTTTTTCGCGGCGTCCAGCTGGCCGGCCGAGAGCGTGGTGCCGGGCGAGAGGATCCGGGTGAGCTGGCGCTTCACGAGCTTGCCGGCCTGGGCGGGCTCGGCCTGGTCGCAGATCGCGACCTTCTTGCCGGCGGCCAGCAGCTTCGCCACGTAGTTGTCGGCGGCATGATGCGGGATGCCCGCCATCGGGGTGTCCTGGCGCTTGGTCAGCGTGATCCCCAGCAGGCGCGACGCGACCTCGGCGTCGGCAAAAAACATCTCATAGAAGTCACCGAGGCGGAAGAGCAGCAGGGTGTTCGCGGGGAGGCCCCGTTTGACCTCGAAATACTGCTGCATCATCGGGGTAAGCTTCTCGGCCATGGGAAGAGGGAGGCTCACGCAAAGCCGCGAAGGCGCAAAGAAAAAAGAAAACATGACTTGGCGTCCTCGCGACTTGGCGCAAAAAGAGGAAATGCTTCTGCCTCACCTCGATCTGGGCGGCGCCGGCCTCCCGCCGTTGATTTTGTTGCACGGACTGCTGGGTTCGTCCCGCAACTGGCAGACGACCGGCCGCGACCTGGCGGGGCACTATCATGTGCTGGCCCTGGATGCTCGGAATCATGGCAAGTCGCCGCCCGCGCCGGAAATGGATTACGCCGTCATGATGGCCGATGTCATTGGCTGGATGGATGCGCAGGGCCTGGCCAAGGCGACGCTGGTCGGCCATAGCATGGGCGGGAAGACCGCCATGCTGCTCGCCTGCCGGCATCCGGAGCGGGTCGAGCGCCTCGTCGTGGTCGATATCGCCCCGAAGGATTATTACTGGGCCGCCCATCGCGCGGAGTTTGCCGCGATGCATGAGTTGGAACTGTCCAACCTGGCGACGCGGGCGGAGGCGGAAATGCGCTTTGAAGCGCGGGTGCCCAGCCTGGGCATGAGGAAATTCCTCGCGACCAACCTGGAGCGAACCGAATCCGGCGGCTGGCGCTGGGCGATTAATCTGCCGGTGCTCACCGCGGCGCTGGCGGTGATGGAAAGGACCAGCCTGCAACCCGCCGACCGGTTCGACGGACCGGCGCTGTTCATCACCGGGGGACGATCACCCTACGTCACGGCGGCGGACCACGCCGTGATTCACCAACATTTTCCCGCCGCCCGGATCGAGACGATTGCCGAATCAGGCCACAACCCGCACATGGACCAGCGCGACGCGTTTGTGCGGCTGGTGCTGGGGTAAGTAGGGCCGGCCCTCACGCCTTCGGCACCAGCGGGAGCGTGTCTCCCGCCACCTGTTCGCGGCTGCGGTGGGCGTATTTCAGCCAGTCGCGGCGCTTCCAGCGCCGGTACATGATGAGGCCGCGGAACCATTCCTCGATCATCATGGCGAGCCAGATGCCGGGCAGGCCCCAGTGCATTGTCACCCCGAGAAACCAGCTCAGTGGCACGCTGAAGAACCATTGCGAGCAGGCCGCGATCTGGACCGGAAAACGCGCATCGCCGGTTGCGCGCAGGGCATTGATGATGACAATATTGAAGACGCGGCCCGGCTCATAGGCGATCGACATCCACAGGAGCAGTGTGCCGCCGGCGATGATCGCCGGATCGTGGGAAAACAGCCCGAGCAACCGCGGCGCGGCCGCGGCCACGAGCAAAATCCCCACGGTGGCGATCAGCAGGCCGGTCCGCACGCTCTTGAGGACCTCGCGGTAGGCCTCTTCAAATTCGCCCGCGCCGACCAGCCGCCCGATGAGGATTTCCGTGCCGAGACCCAGCGCGATGCTGAAGAGGATGACCAGCCGCTGCACCTGCTGCGTGTAGGTCATGGTCGCAAGGCTGCCTTCGCCGAGCCGGGCCGCAAAGCTGGTGATCACCATGAGCGAGACCCAGTAGCTCATGTGTTCGCCCGCCGCCGGCAGCCCGATGTGGAGAATCCGCTTGATGCGGTCCAGGCGCAGGTCGAAGAAATCGCGCAGCCGCAGCATCAGCTTGAGCCGGCGGTCGAGCAGGATCCAGAGGGCGATGCTCGCGACGGCGCGGCTGATGACGCTGGAGATGGCGACGCCGGTCACGCCCAGCTTCGGGCAGCCAAACAGGCCGAACAGCAGCACGCAATTGCCGGCGATGTTGAGCGCGTTCTGCACCACCGTGACCACCATCGCATCGCGGGTGTACCCGTGGGCCCGCAACGAGGCGCCGATGGCGGTGTTCATCGCCTCGAGGAAAAGCGTACCGCCCATCAGGACCAGAAACGGCCGGGCGTAGACCATGAGGTCCGGCGGCAGCTGCATCAGGCGCAGCAGCGGCGCGGCAAACAGGAAGGTGACCGCACTCGCCAGCAGGCCGATCCAGGTGTTTACCGCGATCGCGGTCGTGACGATCTTTTCGGCCCCCACGCGGTCGTTCGCCCCGACGTGGTGGGTGATGACCACGCTCGCCCCGATGCCGATGAAATTGAAACAGATCAGCGCCAGCACCACGAACTGGTTGGCCACGCCGAGGGCCGCGACGGCGCCGTCCGACACATGGCTGACCATGAAGGTGTCGACGGTCCCGATCAGGATGCGCAACGTCTGCTCGATGAAGATCGGCCAGGCGATGGTCAGGAGGGTCGGCTTGACTGGAGGAGAAGGTTGCATCCGCGCAACCAGCAGAAGCACAGCCAATGCCGCGGCGAGTAAAGCTGATTTACTGCCGGCCTTGCTCGCTCGCCGGGCGCGGCGCGACTGCGCCCCGGCCAAGTCGGATACTTAACCAAGCCACCAGACCGCCTAGCGCTTCGCCCAGATCCGCAGCGAGCCCAGCAGGAAATCCTCGAAGGCCGCCGCCTCGTTGAGATTGAGGCGAAGGAGACCGGCGTTGTGCTCGAGTTTCTCGATGGCGGCGGTCAGCGACCGGCGCATGGACTCGTCACCCGCCTGCAGACGTTCCTGGGCAAAGGCACGGGTGGTGTGCTCGAGCTCGATGAAGAGTTTCTGGCGGATCCCGTTGGCGATGCCGGTCTCGATGGCGACCTGCTCGTCATCGTCAAGGTCCTCGGGCAGCTTGGCCTTCTGCGCCTTCCAGATCGTCTCCGTTGCCGTGGCGAGCACCGCGTTGAAGCGGGTTACCAGGCCATAGACGCCCATCAACTGATCGGCGACCGCCCGTTTTTCGCTCACGCCCGCGGTCAGCTGCGCCAGCCAGGCCCCGTAATCGGCGCGGGTGGACTGCCAGAGCGTGCGCGCCGCCTCGTCGGCGTCGGCGAGGGCTTCGCTGCCCGCGTCCGTGAACCGGAAATGCAGGCAGCGGCTGCGGATGGTGGCGAGCAGGGCGTAGGGCCGGGTGGTCAGCAGCAGAATGGTCGTGCTGGGGGTCGGTTCCTCGAGCGTCTTGAGGAAGATATTCGAGGCGGCGGTGTTCATCCGGTCGGCCTCGTAGATGACCGCGACCTTGCGGGGGGAAACATTGGCGGAGATCTGGATCTTGCCGATCAGGTCGCGGGTGGGCTCCGCCCCGATCTGGCGCATCTTGCCCGCCGGGCGCAGCGCATGGAAATCCGGGTGCTGCTTGGGCGCGAAATACTGGCTGGGCTGCCGCGGGTCGTTGAGCAGGCGGTCGGCGATCGCGTGGGCCACCGTCGCGAGGGTGCCAAGGTTCTCGCCGTGGAGCAGCAGGCTGTGGGCGAGCCGGCGGCGCTCGAGGGCCCGCTCGATCACGGCGACCGTGGGCGTGCCCTCAAGGGCGGCAGGCCAGGGCAGGGGGGCGGTGGACATGATCGGAGTTGGAAGCCGGGAGATCGGGCGCGGAATCAGGCGAGGCGCTTCTGGACCTCGGTCCAGATTTTCTTGTCCAGGGCGTCGAGGCTCAGGGTGCCGTCGACGACGATGACGCGCCCGGGCCATTGCTGGGCGAGCAGGAGATAGCCTTCGCGGACCTTCGTGTAGAAGGAGATGTTCTGCCGCTCCATGCGGTCGGGGAGGTCGGAGGCCCGCTGGCGGATCCGGGCGAGGCTGACCTCGGTGGGCACATCGATCACGATGGTGAGATGCGGCATGACCGGCCCGACGGCGAAGCGGTTGATCTCACTGACCGGACCGGGCGCCAGGTTGCGGGCGATGCCCTGATAGACCGTCGACGAGTCCAAAAAGCGGTCGCTCAGGACGATCGCGCCGCGCTGCAGGGCGGGGGCGATGACCTCGCGGACCACCTGGGCGCGGGCGGCGGTGAAAAGCAGCAGTTCCGTCTCGGGGCACATCTCGTCGCCCTTGGAATTATGGACAATAATGTTCCGGATCTGTTCGCCGATCTCGGTGCCGCCGGGCTCGCGGGTGGCCACGACCTCGCGGCCGGCCTGCTGCAGGTGACCGGCCAGGCGGGCGATCTGGGTGGACTTGCCGCTGCCCTCGGAGCCTTCGAAGGAGATGAGTTTGCCGGCGGGCTTGGACTTGTTGGGCATGGAAAAGGAAACTGGCCCAAGACAAAAAGGTTGGTGCCGGCGCGCAACCAGATTCAGCCGCGCGGGTCGGAGAAAAAACTGCGCGCGCCGCCCTAGTATTCCATTGATTGGTCCGCGCAAACGCCCCAACACTGCCCGCACATGCCCAGCTTTTTCCCGCTCCCGTTTCCCTCCGCCACCGTCAACGTCTGGCACGTCTTCCTTACCACCGACCCGGTGGGGCAGGCGGTCATCGGCCTGCTCGCCGTCTTCAGCATCTTCGCGTGGGCCGTGATGATCGGAAAATACTCCGAGCTGAAGAAGATGCGGGAGCTGAATTTTCTCTTCGAGCGCAAGCTCGGCCAGGAAAAGCACATCCTCGACCTGCCGGAAAACCTGCGCAACCGGCGCGACATTCCTTATGCCGACCTGCTGGCCGACGCGCTCGAGGGCTACTGGCGCGCCGCCGCCATCGGCAAGGAGAAGGGTGACGACCAGATGCGCTCGCGGCTGGAGCACGCGGAGAACGCCATCCAGCGCGCACTCGCCCGCCAGTCGCTGCGGTACGAATCGAGCATGATCATCCTGGCCTCGCTGGTCTCGGGGGCGCCGTTCATGGGGCTCTTCGGCACGGTGTGGGGCATCATGGAGGCCTTCAGCGCGGTCGCCACGATGCAGAGCGCCGGCATCCAGACGCTCGCCCCGGGCGTCTCGGCGGCCCTGCTCACCACGATCGCCGGCCTCGTCGTCGCCATCCCCTCGGTCTTCGGCTACAACATCCTCCTCGGGCACGTGAAGACCATGATCACCGAGCTCGAGAATTTCGCGAGCAACCTGGCGGATCGCATCGAACTGGAGGCCAAGTAAGCAACCACCATGGCGAGAATTTTCCGCAGACCCCGACACTTGCACCCGGTGGCGGAGCTCAATGTCACCAACATGGTGGACCTGGGCTTCACGCTGCTCATCATTTTCATGATCACCACGCCGCTGATCCAGCAGGAGCAGACGGTGCCGGTTAACCTGCCGGTCGAGTCGAAGAGCCAGCAGGCCAAGCCCGACCCCGATGCGCACTACGAGACGATCGTCATCAAGGCGGACGGTTCCTGTCTCCTCGGATCGCGGCCGGTGGCGCTGAACCGCATGGTGGCGGCCCTCGCCACGTACGCCACCGAGGCGAAGCCGCCGGTTTTCCGGATCCGCATGGATGCCAACTCCACGGCCCAGCAGTTCATCAGCGTGATGGATGCGCTGAAGAAAAACAATTTGTCCAGGATCACTTTCGACACGGAGGCCAAGTAGCGGCGCGATGCGTGCGAACTCACCCAGTTCGGTTGTGGTTTCCCTGATCTGCCACGCGTTTGTCGCCGCGATCATCTTCGTCACGACGGTCTACGTCGCCCAGCAGGACAAGGCCCCGCCGGTGATCTTCGAACTGGTCGCCGGACCGCCGACCGCACCGGACGAACTGGTCGCACCCGCCCTCGGCAACACCACGGCGCAGGTGAAACCCGACGTGGCCAAGGTCGAGGTCCCGCCCGAGCTACCGGTGGCGGAAACCGTCCAGGCCGCCGAGCCCGAGGTGAAGGAAACGGTGCAGCCCGCGCCGGAGCCGCCGCAGGCTGAGCCCGTCAAGCCGGCGCCGAAGGCCAAGCCAAAGCCGGACACCTCCATCACTAAGCAGCTCAAGAAAAGCGAAAAGACCTCCTACAAGGAATACCTGAAAAAGCACCCGACGCCCAAGCCGGCAGCGGTGGCCTCGGCCTCCACCGCCAAATCGGCCAATGTGCCGCGCATCGACGCCCAAGGCATCGCCAATGGGGTGCGGGGCGGCTCGACCGCCAACACGCGCGGCGGCGGCGGGGGTAAGGCCCTGACCCGGGAGGAGCAGAGCGAATTGAACACGTACATTTCATTTTTGCTCAATGCCCTGAAGGAAGCACATGAGCCGCCCCCGGGCACCAGCGACCAGCTCGCCGCGGAGGTCACGTTCGACATCACCGCCGGCGGTTCGATCCTGAATCCGCGCATTTCCAAGTCATCCGGGGACCGGGCATTCGATGACTCGGTGATCGCGGCGTTCCGTCGGGTGAAGTCCATCGGCCCGACCCCGAACGGCAAAGCCGATACCTGGAAAGTCACGTTCCGAGAGAAGGACTTGGAGTGAGCCGGGCGGGGTGTTGGGGCCATCCGCGGAGGGTATTTGGACCGGGAAACGCCACCCAAGGGCCGGGAGGAATCACGACGGATCGGGCACCGTTAACGGCGGATGGTGACGGAGCGAAAAAGTCCTTGCCTTCCTCCGCCAAAACTTACTTTTAGGCCCCTTGATAGTTCAGTTACGGGCTCTTAGCTCAGTTGGTAGAGCGCCTCAATGGCATTGAGGAGGTCAACGGTTCGAACCCGTTAGGGTCCACCACTTTTAAAGTCGCCGCTGGAGCAGTCCGGCTGCGGCTTTTTTCTTGGGTCGCGGTCAGCGCCGGGCGCTCCGCCTGCCGCCCAACGGCCGGCCGGGCCTTCAGGGGGCGTAAGTAATGGTCCGGATACCGCCGATGCTCGAGATCGTCAGCGTGATGCCCTGGGTGTAATTCGCGGGGTACGATTCATTGGCTGCGGGATTGAGGGCCTTCACGAAGTTATTGGCCCCGATCAACTGGGCGCTGCTGACCAACGAGACCCCGTTGGCGATGTAGTACTGGTCGGAGGCCGAGGACAACTGGCGGACATTATTGAGCACGACCTTGTCCTGGGAGGCGATCCGGACTTTTTGAAACGCGGGAATGGCCATGGCGGCGAGGAGGCCGATGATCACGACCACGATCATGATCTCGACCAAGGTGAATCCCCGCGGGTTCGGTGCATGCATGGTTGGGGTGGGGTAAGACTCGATCAGGCGGGGGGCCAGGTAAAGTCCCGGGCTGGCTGAGACAGATACTGAAGCCATGATCTGGGTCCCGGAGCCCAAACCGCGAGCCTATATTCCTCCGACGCAGTCCCGGGATTGTAACTGCCGGTCAGTTTGGCCCGTGATAAGAAGGGAGCAGGGGAGGCTGATCACCGTCCGGTGGTGGCGCGGTGGGTACGATCCGGCGCGCCATTTCCGCCCAGTACAGGGCTTCCTGTTCGCGGCGGAGCAACTGCTTGTACTCACTGTCTCCCGCCCAGAAAATAAACAGGAACAGCACGGCCGTCAGCTGCCATTGCAGATAAAAGGCCGTGACCGCGAAGCCGAGCGCCAGAATCTTGCCGACGGTGACCGCCCACCAGGTGGCGCGAAGATAAGGCAGCTTGAACGCCAGCAGGGCCCGGAAAATGCGGCCACCGTCCATGGGGAAAACCGGCAGAAGATTGAAGCAGCCCATGATAAAGTTCCAGGCACAGAGCTGGTCGACCAGGGCGCCCGGCGAGTAGGCGGGCAAATCGTCTGCGCTCAGCAAGCCGCTCCACGCGAAAGGCAGGAGGCCGGCCGCGATCGTGAAATTCACGGCCGGTCCGGCGATGGTGATCAGCAGCTCCTGAACCGGCTCACGCGGGATGCGGTCGAATTCCGCCATGCCGCCGATCGGCAGGAGGAGGATGCGCGGCACCTTGATGCCGTAACGCCGCGCCGTCAGCGAATGACCGAGCTAGTGGAGTATGAAACAGACGAAGAAAAGCAGGATCAATCCGACCCACCAGACCAGACCGGGCAGGCCGCCCTCCGTCCAGCCCACATAGCCGTAGTAAGCCAGCAGCGCCACGAAGAAGACGTGCACCGCGAGCTGGATACCGAACACCCGAAACAAGTTAATTGACCACCCAAGCATGGGGGTTAAGTAGAACGAGCTTTACGCAAAGCGCTAATCATATTCCGCCGACCATGCCCGAGCCCGCTGCTGTTCCCACCATTCTTGTCATCGATGATGATGCGGAGGTGCGCTATTCGTTGAACCGGGTGCTTTCCTCCCAGCGTTACAAGGTGGTGGAGGCGCCCAGCGGCGAGGAGGGCGTGGTGGCCGTCAAGCGCCAGCCGCCCGACGTGGTGCTGCTCGACAACCGCATGACCGGCATCAGCGGGCTCGAGACCCTGCAACATATCCGCGCCGCCAATCCAAAGCAGCTGGTGATCCTGATGACGGCCTATGGCACGGCCCAGACCGCGATCGAGGCGATGAAATACGGGGCCTTCGACTACGTGGTGAAGCCCTTCGATCCGCCCAAGCTGCTCGCCCTGGTCGAGAACGCCCTGCGCACCCAGGCGGACATCCGCTCGGCCGGCGGCGTGCAGCCCGTGATCAATTCCGAGGAGCACAAGGAGGGCATCGTCGGCTCGTCCGGCCCGATGCAGCAGGTTTTCAAGGTCATCGGCCAGGTCGCCACCAGCGATGTCACCGTCATGATCACCGGCGAGAGCGGCACCGGCAAGGAACTGGTCGCCCGCAGCATCCACCGCCACAGTCACCGCAACGCCAGGCCCTTTGTGGCGGTCAATTGCTCGGCCATTCCCGAGAACCTGATCGAGAGCGAACTGTTCGGCCACGAGCGCGGCGCCTTTACCGGCGCCACGGCGCAGCGGCTGGGCAAGTTCGAGGTTTGCGACGGTGGCACCATTTTCCTGGACGAGATCGGCGACATGACGCCGACCACACAGACCAAGATCCTCCGCGTGCTGCAGGAGGGCGAGATCCAGCGCGTCGGCAGTTCGGAAACCATCAAGGTGAATGTCCGGGTGCTGGCCGCGACCAACAAGAACCTGGAGACGCTGGTGAAGGACAAGGAATTCCGCGAGGACCTGTACTACCGCTTGAACGTGGTGCGCCTGCGCTTGCCCCCGTTGCGCGAGCGCGTGGAGGATGTGCCGCAGATCGTGGATTTCTTCCTGCAGAGCCTGGCAAAGGCGAAGAAGACCAAGGCGCGCAAGGTTTCCCCCGAGGCCCTCGCGATCCTGTGCCGGCACAACTGGCCGGGCAACGTGCGGGAACTGGAGAACATGATCTACCGCAGCGCAGTGATCGCCCAGGGCGACGCGATCCTGCCGAAGGACCTGCCCGATGAAGTACGCCAGAGCAACGAGGCCGGGGCGGCCGCGCCGGCGGATCTGGAGGAGCTGTTCGACCGGCTCTATGAGCAACTCAAGGCGGCTCACCCCACCGACATGCTGGCGGTGGTGACCGAGGCCCTGGCCGTGCGGGCACCGGCGCCGGTGAGCACGACCAAAACGCCGTTCGCCAAGGCCAAGAAGCCGGCGGCAAAGAAACGTTAAGGTTCGCCCGGCCGGTCAGCGCGCGAGCGTCACGCCATTCTCCCCGGGATCGGTGTGTCCGCCGGACAGCCAGTTTAGCCGGGCTTGAGGTACACTGGCGGCCAGCAGCAGGGTTTGCTCGCGCGGTATGACCGCGTCCTTTTCCGCGGCGTAGATCGTCAGCGGTCCGCGATAGTCATGCAGCGAGGCGACGTTGTCCCAATTGTCGCGCAGCAACAGCCTTACCGGTACCACGGGGACCAGCCGGTTCAGCACCGCATCGAACCGGGCCACAGGCACGATCAGGACGATGCTGTCCGGCGGCCGGGTTTCCTGCGCGAGGCTTGCGGCCGGTCCGCTGCCAAAGGATTCGCCTACCACACCCACCGGGATGGCGGGGAACCGGCGGCACAGCTCGCGGTAGGCCGCGACGGTGGCGGCATTGATCGACTCACGGTTCGGGCTGCCCGTCCGCCGCCCGTAGCCGGGGTATTCCAAGATGTAGAGTGACTCGTCGGGCCGGACGCGCTTGAAATAACCGCGGGCGCCGGCCTGTCCCGCGTTGCCCTGCATGATCAGCCACACGGCCTTGGGCAACGCAGGGCCGCGGCTGTAGCCGTACAAATGGCCGTCGACCAACCAGGGTGTGAGTTCCTCCCAGGTCGCCCGGTGGGTCGGCTGGTAGACGATTTCGTCCTGCAGAAAATAGAATGCCGCCGAGAGTAGCAGATATCCGCCCGCCAGCACGCCCGCCGCGATGCTGGAAATCAGGCGAACGCGACGGGAAATCATCACGGACGCGACGAGGCCTATTTGGCGCGGTCGCCGTACCCGGCCGGTTTTCTGGCGTGCCAGCGCCAGGCCGTCTCGACGATCGGTTCGATGGACATGAATTTCGGTTTCCAGCCCAGCTCAGCCTGGGCCTTGGCCGAATTCGCAAACAGGGCGGGCGGATCGCCCTCGCGCCGCGGTCCGAATTTGACCGGCACCTTCAGGCCGGAGACTTTCTCCACGGCCCTGATCACCTCAAGCACGGAGGTCGGCGTGCCGGTGCCGAGATTGTAGAACAACGCGGTGCCGGGGGTGCCAAGCTTGTCGAACGCGGCGATGTGCGCGCGGCTCAGGTCGTCAACGTGGACGTAGTCGCGGAGGCACGTGCCGTCGGGGGTTGGGTAGTCGGTCCCGAAAACCTGCAGCCCGGGCCGGAGGCCCTGCGCCGCGCCGATGGCCAGCGGGATCAGATGCGTCTCCGGGTCGTGGTCCTCGCCGATGCTGCCATCCTCGGCCGCCCCCGCGGCGTTGAAGTAACGAAACACCGCGCAGCTGATCGTCTTCGCGTGCGCGAGGGCCCGCAGGGCGTTTTCCACGTCGAGCTTGGTCTGCCCGTAGGGGTTGATCGGCGCCTGCGGCATGTCCTCGACGAGCGGCAGCGAGGCCGGCACGCCAAACGTGGCGCAGGTGGACGAAAAGACGAATTTGCGCACATCGTGACGGACCATCGCGTCGAGCAGGGTGTACGTGGCCGAGACGTTGTTCAGGTAGTATTTCAGCGGCGTGTGCACGGACTCGCCGACGTAGCAGAAGGCGGCAAAGTGCATGACGAGGTCAAACCGCTCGGCGGCGAAAATCCGGTCGAGGGCCGCGACGTCCGCGAGGCCGGCGTCATGGAGTTTGACTCCGGCCGGCAGCGAGCCGCGGTGACCGTAGGCGAAATTATCGACCACGACCGGCGTGTGGCCCGCGGCCAGCAGCTGGCGCACGCAATGACTGCCGATGTATCCGGCTCCGCCGGCAACGAGGACTTTCATACCGAGACTTGTATTGCTTTTCGATTTCCGATGGCTAGGCAAATCTGCTCCTTTCGGAAAAGCGCATGAAGCAAACCCGCATCGTCATCACGGGCATCGGACTCACCGCCCCCAACGGAAACTCGCTCGCCGAGTTTCGGAAAAACCTGCTGTCCGGCGTGTCGGGCATCACGACGATCGACGTGCGCTACATGGGCCGGCATCCGGCCGGGATGTGCACCTTTGACCCGTTGAAATACCAGAAGAAAAAGGACGTGCGGATCGGCACGCGGGTCGGCGGTATCAGCATATACTGCGCCCGCGAGGCGCTCGCCGACAGCGGGATCAACCTGGAGGCCCGGGACAAAAGCCGGGTGGGCATTTATCTCGGCATCACCGAGCACGGCAACGTCGAGACCGAGAACGAAGTCTACAATATTTCGCTGTTCAAATACGACACCAAGTTCTGGACGCACCACCACAACCCCCGCACGGTGGCCAACAATGCCGCCGGTGAAGTGTCGCTCAACCTTGGCATCACCGGGCCCGCCTACACCATCGGGGCCGCCTGCGCCGCCGGCAACATGGGCCTGATCCACGCCGCCCAGATGCTGCGGCTCGGCGAGGTGGACCTGGCGCTGGCCGGGGGCGTGAGCGAAAGCCCGCAGACGTTTGGGATCTTCGCCGGCTTTAAGAGCCAGAATGCCCTCGCGGCCCACGCGGATGCCACCAAGGCGAGCCGCCCGTTCGACAAGGCGCGCAACGGCATCGTGATTTCAGAGGGCGGCTGCATCTACACGATCGAGCGGCTGGAGGATGCCCAGGCCCGCGGCGCCAAAATTTACGGCGAAATCGCCGGCTACCACGTGAATTCCGACGCCACCGACTACGTGCTGCCCAATCCCGAGCGGCAGGCGGAATGCGTGCGCAAGGCCATCGCCCACGCAGGCATGACCGTGGAGGACATCGACCTCGTCAACACCCACGCCACCTCGACGCCGCAGGGTGACATCCAGGAATGCGTGGCCATTGCCGAGGTTTTCAAGGGCCGGCGCAGCCCGCCGCACATCAACAACACCAAGAGCTTCATCGGACACACCATGGGCGCGGCCGGGGCCCTCGAATTGGCCGGCAACCTACCCAGCTTTGAGGACGGCATGGTTCACCCCACAATAAATGTAGATGAGCTTGATCCCCAGTGTGATATCCCCGGCTTGGTGTTGAACGAGGCGAAGTCGGGCCAGCAGGTTGACACGATCCTGAATAATTCCTTTGGCATGTTGGGAATTAATTCTACATTGATAATCAAGCGTTTCGTAGCCTAATCCACCTGCACACCTCCATGACGAAAGACGACTGCAAGAAGCTTGTTATCGACATCATCTCCGACATCGCGCCGGACGAGGACTTGACCGCAATCAAGTCCGAGATCCGTCTGCGCGACCAGCTGCAGCTCGATTCCATGGATTTTCTTGATATCGTGATGGAGCTTCGGAAACGCCACGGCATCGAGGTGCCGGAGGCTGATTACGGCCAGTTGGCTTCGCTCGAGAGCTGCGCCGATTACCTGACGCCGAAGTTCCAAGCCAAGGCTTGAGCGGGTCACAGTCCGGCGGCCGGGAGTTCGTCGGCAACCAAGCATGAGTGGCTCCCATTATGATGTCGCCATCATCGGCGCAGGCATGTCCGGACTCGCCGCGGGCATCCGGCTCGCCCATTTCGGGCAAAAGGTCTGTATTTTCGAGCGGCACAATGCCTCCGGTGGGCTGAACAGCTTCTACAGCTTCGCGGGCCGCAAATACGATGTCGGCCTGCACGCCATGACCAATTTTGTGGCGCCGGGCGTCAAGGGCACGCCGCTCGGGAAACTGCTCCGTCAGCTCCGCATCGAGCGCGAGGAGTTCGCCCTGCGGCCGCAGAAGCAGTCCCGGATCGCCTTCCGTGACTGCGGGCTGAGGTTCACCAACGATTTCGCCGTCCTGGAGGCCGAGGTGGTCGCACATTTTCCGGCGCAGGCCGACGGCTGGCGGTCGCTGGTGCAGGCGGTGCGGATCCACGACGATGTTTCGCTCGACGCGCGGCCCGAATCCGCGCGGGCGGTGGTGGCGCGGCACCTCACGGACCCACTGCTGACCGACATGATTTTCTGCCCGCTGATGTACTACGGCAGCGCCCAGGAGCGCGACATGGAGTTCGGCCAGTTCGTGATCATGTTCAAGGCCCTGTTTCTCGAGGGCTTCGCCCGGCCGCTGGACGGGGTTCGGGTGATTCTCCGCGTGCTGCTGGAGAAATATCGCCAGGCAGGCGGGGAGCGGCGCATGAAGTGCGGCGTGGCCCGGATCAGCGAGCGGGAGGGCAGGGCGGCCCGGCTCACCCTCGATTCCGGCGAGGAGATAACCGCGACCCACGTAATCTCCTCGATCGGCTTCGCCGAGACGATGCGACTGTGCGATCCGCCGCAGACGGAGGCCGCCGACCGCAACACGGGCGCGTTGTCCTACGCCGAGACGATCACGATCTACGACCGGGCTCCGGTGACATGGGGTTGGGGGGACGACACGATTGTCTTCTTCAACGACTCGGACCGTTTCGACTATTCCCGGGCGCAGGGGCAGGTCGACCTCCGCAGCGGGGTCATCTGCCTCCCGAACAATTTCGACTATGGCGACGAGCGGCTCCCGGAGGGGATTTTTCGCGTCACCTGCCTCGCCAACTACGATCTTTGGGCCCGGCTGCCCGAGGAAGTCTACCAGGCGGACAAACAGCGGTGGTTCGCCGATATCACGCAGGGGGCGCGCCGCTTTCTGCCCGCGGTTGATGCAACCGTGCTGGCCGCGGCGCAAGTGGCGACGGATATGTTCACGCCGCGGACCATCCGAAAATTCACGGGGCATCTCAACGGCGCCATTTACGGCGCACCGCGGAAGGTTCGGGACGGGCGCACCCACCTGAAAAACCTTTACCTGTGCGGCACCGACCAGGGATTCCTGGGCATCGTCGGCGCGATGCTCAGCGGGATCTCGATGGCCAATTACCATGTGTTGCAGGGTTCGGTGCGGGGCTGATCTTTTCCGCGTTGCGCTTTGGAAAACGGGCAACTTAGTTGGACAGCTCGCATGGCTTACGACTGGCTCAAAGGGATCGAGGAACACTACGACATCGTGGTGATTGGCAGCGGCTTGGGCGGACTGACCAGCGCCAACGTCCTGGCCAAGTGCGGCCACAAGGTGCTGTTGCTGGAGCACCACTACCAGCTGGGCGGACTGGCGACCTGGTTCACGCGCAAGGGCGGCCACATCTTCGACATTTCGCTGCACGGTTTTCCGATCGGGATGATCAAATCCATCCGTAAGTACTGGAGCCAGGACATCGCCGACTCGATCATCCAGCTCAAGGGCGTGCGGTTCATCAACCCGCAGTTCGCCATCGACACGACGTTCGACCGCGAGGACTTCACCCGGCAGCTGGTCGAGACCTTCAGGGTGCCGGCGGAAACGGTCGGGCGTTTCTTCAGCGACCTGCGGGCGATGAATTTCTACGACAATAACCCGGAGACCACCGGCCAGATGTTCGAGCGCTACTTTCCAGGTCGGGATGACGTGAAGCGCCTGTTGATGGAGCCGATCGCCTACGCCAACGGTTCAACGATGGACGATCCGGCCATTACCTTTGGCATCGTTTTCTCCAATTTCATGAGCAAGGGCGTCTACACCTTCCAGGGCGGCACGGATGTGCTGATCAAGAAGATGGCCGCCGAGCTGAAGCACAACGGCGTGGATATCCGCAAGCATGTCGTCGTGGAGAAGATCCTGACCGGCGAGCGCGACGGCCGGAAGGTGGTCACCGGCGTCGTCGCGAACGGCCGCACGATCAACTGCAGCGCGGTTTTGTCGAACGCCAACATCAAGAGCACCGTCCTGCGCCTCGCCGGGGAGGAGAATTTCACCGCGGAGTTCGTCGCCCAGACCAAGGCCGTGCGGGTCAACAGCAGCTCCTGCCAGGTGTACCTCGGCATTCGCAAGGGCGAAACCCTGCCGCACATCGGCGACCTGGTGTTCACCTCCGATGAACCGAAGTTTTCCAGCGAGAAACTGGTCGACCTGCACACGACCAGCCGGACGTTCTCGATGTACTATCCGGACACCCGGCCGGGCACCGACCGGTACACCGTGGTCGTCTCGATCAATGCGCGGTACGAGGATTGGAACAGCCTGACGCCGGAGCAGTATGCCGTGGAGAAGCAACGCCTGATCGACGAGTCGATCGCGTCCCTCGAGCGGTACATTCCGGATGTCCGCGCCAAGATTGACTGGATGGAGGCCGCCACGCCGCGCACCATCGAGCACTACACGCGTCACTGGGCCGGCACCTCCTTCGGCACCAAGTTCGAGGGCCTGAAGATCTCGATGGACCTGCCCGCCCAGCTGCCCGGCCTCTATCACGCCGGCTCCGTCGGCATCATCATGTCGGGCTGGCTTGGCACCATCAACTATGGTGTCATCGTCTCCAACCAAGTTGACAAATTCCTGGCGCAGCTGAAACGCGGCACGGAGTCTGTCAGCCTCAAATCCTGAAACGTATTCCCGTGAGCCAAGTCACCGATCTAATCCCGCACCGTCCGCCGTTCCTCTTTGTGGACGAAATCGTCACGCAGACCGGCGAATCACTCGTCGCCCGCCGCACCTGGCGGGCGGAGGAGGATTTCTACCAGGGGCACTACCCGGGTGCACCGATCACGCCGGGCGTGCTGCTCTGCGAGTCGGTTTTCCAGACCGGCGCGTTGCTGCTGGCCGGGAAGTTCGCGGGGCAGGGGAAGCCCGAGGGCGTTCCACTGCTGGCCAAGGTGGAGAACGTTCGTTTCCGCAGTCCCGTTTATCCCGGCGACACGACCACCATCGAGGTGAAGATCAAGGAGGTCGCCGGCGGGTTCTACATGATGGCGGGCCACATCAAGAATGGCGACAAGCGCGTGCTGAGCGTGGATTTCGCCGTGGCCTGGAAGACGCCGGAGGTTCCGGCATGAGCGATTTCCTCGAGCTGGCCGGGAAGACTTTCCTGGTGATGGGCGTGGCCAACAAGAAGAGCGTGGCCTGGCTCATCGCCAAGTCCCTGGAGGAGCAGGGCGCGCGCGTGGTCTACAGCGTCCGTTCGGCGGCGCGCAAAAAGTCCCTGGAAGCCCTGCTGGCCGACCGGCCGGTTTTCCTGTGTGACGTCGAGGCAGAGGGGGCCTGCGCCCGGCTGGCGGCGGAAGTGGCGGCGGCCGGCCTGGCGCCGCTGCACGGCGTCGTGCACTCCATCGCGTTTGCCAATTACAGCGAGGGTTTCAAGGCCTTCCACGAAACCCCGCGAAAGGATTTCCTGCAGGCGAATACGATCTCGGCCTTCTCGCTCGTGGAACTGGCGAACGCCCTCAAGCCGCACCTCGTGCGCACGGCCTCGTTTGTGACCATTGGCATCTCGTCGCTGCAGGTCACGCCGGACAACTACGGCTACATGGGCCCGATCAAGGCCGCGCTGGAGTCATGCAGCCGTTTTCTCGCCAAATCCTTCAGCGCCGACACCGAGGTCCGTTTCAATGTGGTCGGCTCCGGGCCGCTCAAGACCAGCGCCTCGGCGGGCATCCCGGGCTACATCGAGAGTTATCTGTACGCCGAGAAGCTGACCTTCCGGAAGCGCAACCTCGAGACGCAGGAGGTCGCCAACGCCGCGCTGTTCCTGCTCAGCGGGCGTAGCAGCGGGCTCAACGGCACCACGGTGGTGGTGGACGCCGGCCTGGGTTCTAATTTTTTCGACAAGGATGTCATCCGGCTCGCGATGCGGCCGGAGCTGCCGGTTCCGGCGGCACAAAAGTCCAAATAGCAAAAGCCAGACGCCAAAAATGAAACAGAAAAAAGCGATATCCACTTTGGGGTTTGGCCTTTGGAGTTTGGGGTTTTGCGAATGAAATTCTCGCACGCTTGCATCGAGTCCCTCACGGCGGTGTTGCCGGATGAAATTTGGAGCTCCGCCCAGATTGAGGAGCGGCTGAGTCCGCTTTACGAGCGGCTGAAGCTCCCGGTTGGCCGGCTTGAGCTGATGACCGGCATCAAGGAGCGACGGATGTGGCCCGCGGGCACCTTGCCTTCCGATGCCAGCGCCACCGCCGGCCGGGCGGTCCTCGCGCGCTCGGGGCTCAAGGCCCCGCAGGTGGAAGCGTTCATCCACTCCGCCGTTTCCCGCGACATGCTGGAGCCGGCCACGGCCGCGTTCGCCCACCACAAGATCGGGCTGGGCCCGCACACACAGATCTTCGACCTCTCCAACGCCTGCCTCGGGTTCCTCAACGGGCTGGTGACGATCGGGGCCATGATCGACGCCGGCCAGATTCGCTGCGGCATGGTGGTGTCGGGTGAAAACGGTCGCCCGCTGGTGGAGCAGACCGTGCAGCAACTGCTTGCCAGGACTCTCACGCGCAACGAGATCAAGCCGTTCTTCGCCAACCTCACGATCGGCTCCGGGGCCGTGGCCGCCATCGTGTGCCATGAGGACTTGCTGCCCGCCGGACCCAAGCACCGGTTGCTCGCGGGCGCTTACCTGGCCGCGACGGAGCACAGCCTGCTTTGCCAGGGCGACACCGCTGGCAGCGGGCTCTCCATGCAGACCGATTCCGAGCAACTGCTCGTCGCCGGCGTGGAGGTGGCGCGCGCCACCTGGGCGCTGTTTGAAAAGGAAACCGGCTGGACCAGGTCAACCCCCGACCACCTGATCTGCCACCAGGTCGGCAGCACCCACCGCCGCAAGCTTTACGAGACGGTCGGGCTCGATCTGGCGAAGGACTTCTCCACGTTTGAGACACTGGGCAACACCGGGTCGGCCGCCCTGCCCACAGCGCTCGCGCTGGCCGCGGAGCAGGGCCGCGTGAAGGCCGGGGACAAGGTCGCGCTGCTGGGCATCGGCAGTGGGATCAACAGCCTGATGCTCGCCGTCGAATGGTGACCAGCGCCCAATTGCCCGAGACGCTGCGGCGGGAATATCCGTTTGAACCGAAGCGGTTCGAGACCGGCCGCGGCGGGATGAGCTACCTGGACGAAGGGCAGGGCGACACGGCTGTCGTCATGGTACACGGCAATCCCACCTGGTCGTTTTATTACCGCCACCTCGTGCTGGCCCTGCGCGGCCGCGTGCGCTGCATCGTGCCGGACCACCTGGGCTGCGGGTTGTCCGACAAGCCGCAGGATTTCAACTACACCCTGAGGGAACACATCCTCAATCTTCGCCGCCTGCTTGATCACCTGAACCTGAAGACGATTCATCTGATCGTGCATGACTGGGGTGGTCCGATCGGGCTGGGCGCGGCCTTGCTCAGGCCCGATCAACTCGGACGGGTGGTGATCCTAAACACGGCGGCCTTCGCCGATACCGTCGTGCCCGCCCGCATCCGCCTGTGCCGGGTTCCGGTGCTCGGGGAGTGGCTCGTGCGCGGTTGCAACGGGTTTGCCTGGCCCGCCACCTGGATGGCGGTGACTAAGCCGCTGTCCGCGGCGGTGAAGCAAGGGTACCTTTTCCCTTACGACAACTGGGCCAACCGGATCGCCACCCATCGGTTCGTGGTCGATATTCCAACGGGGCAGGGCGGACCGAGCGACCGGGCCTTGGCGGAAGTCGAGCAGGGGCTGGCCCTGTTGCGCGCCAAGCCGGTGCGCATCCTGTGGGGCGGGCGGGATTTTTGTTTCAACCGGCACTATTTCAAGCGCTGGCGGCAAACGCTGCCGGAGGCCGAGGCCGACTACCTGGCGGAGGCCGGCCACTACGTGCTGGAAGACGCCCGGGAGTATTGCGCGGCAGAGATCACCCGGCATCTGCTGGCGTGAGGCGGACCACGGCCTATCTCCCGGCCATGGAACCGGAAGCACTTTCCCAGACTCTATTATAGACAGCGCCGCGCGCACCCTACTAGAGTAGCGGGCTGTCATGCAACTGCGGTGGAACGCAGTACTCCTTCCTCTGTCCCATTTCCCACTCTCTATCAATGAATCCCCCTGAATCGACTGCTCACACCGTCCAGAAAACGATCCGGTCTTGCCGGAAATCAGCCCGGACTGGTCCCGGGATTTTGCTCGCGGGTGTCGCACTCCTTTCCGCCGCGGTTCTCGCGCCCCTTGGCCTGAACGCGCAAAGCCAGACCTATACCTTTTCCACTCTGGCCGGCTTTGCCGGGGATACCGGGGTCAGTGACGGCACGGGCATCGATATCGGACTGCCCCTGTTCAACGGCCCCAGCGGCCTGGTGGTTAATGGTTCCGGCAACCTCATCGTGGCTGACGCCAGCAATTCCTTGCTGCGGGTAGTCACCCCGGCGGGGGTGGTGACGACCCTGGTCGGTTCCCGTGGGGTGTCTGGATTTTCCGATGGCACGGGTGCCGCCGCCAGCTTCAGTTCGCCGCAGGGTCCGGCGATCGACAGCTCGGGCAATATTTATGTCGCCGACTATACCGGCGAAACCGTCCGCAAGATCACGCCGGCCGGCGTGGTCACCACCCTGGCCGGCCAGGCCGGCACCACCGGCACGGCTAACGGCACGGGCACAGCGGCCCAGTTCTTTGCGCCGACCTCAGTTGGCGTCGACGCCTCGGATAATGTCTACGTAGCCGATTCGGGCAACAATGCCATCCGCAAGATCACGCCAACCGGTGTGGTCACCACTTTCGCCGGCAATTCCGCCGCCGCCGCCGGCTTTGCCGATGGCACGGGCACGGCGGCCGTGTTCAGCAACCCGCGCGGCCTGGCAGTCGACAGCGCGGGTAATATTTATGTGGCGGACACCGGCAACAATGCCATCCGCAAGATCACTCCGGCGGGTGTCGTGACGACGATTGCCGGCAAGACCGGCACCTTCGGATCCACCGATGCCGTGGGCAGCGCCGCCCGCTTCAATTTCCCCAACGGGGTGGCGGTGGACAGCGCCGGCAATGTTTACGTGGCGGACGAACTCAACAACTCGATCCGCAAGGTTGCGACCGACGGCACGGTCACGACTTTTGCCGGCAGCACGACCGGCGGGGTCGCCGACGGCACGGGGAGCGCGGCCAAATTTTCCAAGCCGACCGGGGTCGCGCTGGACGGAAATGGCA
This sequence comes from uncultured Verrucomicrobiota bacterium, assembly GCA_903898675.1. Taxonomy (GTDB): domain Bacteria; phylum Verrucomicrobiota; class Verrucomicrobiia; order Opitutales; family Opitutaceae; genus Lacunisphaera. The sequence goes on along the minus strand of CAIUGM010000038.1, from coordinate 83,854 downwards.
ATCTCTACGTCACGGACTACAACAACGAGCTGATCCGGAAAATCACCCCGGCCGGCGTGGTGACTACGGTTGCCGGTGACGCCACGGTGCCGGGTGACGACGACGGCTCCGGCTATACGCTCACTCCCGTGGTCTTTGCCTTGTTCCGCGGCCCCACCAGCACCGCGGTGGACGCCGCTGGCAACATCTACGTGACGGACACCCGCAACAACAACGTCCGGCAGATCACCCCCGCTGGCTTGGTGACGACACTGGCCGGTAACTACAACGGGGCTGGCGTAACGGACGGTACCGGGGTGGCCGCATTCTTTAACAACCCGACCGGGATCGCTGCCGATACGGCAGGCAATGTTTACGTCGCGGACACAAACAACCAGACGATTCGCAAGATCACCCACGCCGGCGTAGTCACCACCCTGGCGGGCACCGCCGGAACGGTCGGCCACACCGACGGCACAGGCACCGCCGCGACCTTCAATTTCCCCAGCGATGTCGCCATCGATGCCGCCGGAAATCTTTACGTGTCCGACTACTTCAACCACGCGATCCGCAAGATCACGGCTGGTGGCGTCGTGACGACCCTGGCTGGTTCCGCCGGCACCGTGGGCCATGCGGACGGCAGCGGCACGAGCGCTACCTTCAGCCATCCCCGGTCGCTGGCCGTGGATTCATCCGGTAACATTTACGTGGCCGACACCGGCAATCACACGGTCCGCAAGATCACGGCGGCTGGCGTCGTAACGACCCTGGCCGGTACCGCTGGCACGGTGGGTCATGCCGATGGCACGGGCGCAGCCGCCAGCTTTAACGGACTGGCCGGGGTGGCAGTCGATGGCACGGGCACAATCTTCGTGGCTGATACTGTTAACAGCACGATCCGGCAGATCACGTCAGCCGGGGTGGTCACGACCATCGGTGGTACGGTGGGTACTCCCGGTTATCTGGATGGCGTGGGCACGGCCTCCCAGTTCAACTATCCGACCGGGCTCGCATTCGACGCCGCGGGCAATCTCTACATCGCGGACAATCGCAATTTCACCATCCGCAAGGGCACCACGCCCGCCAGTATCGCCGCTTCCGGCGGATCCGGCGGCAGTGGTACGGGCAGCGGCACCGGCTCGGGCGGTACGGGCAGCGGCACGGGCTCAACGGGCACGGGAACCGGTTCAACCGGATCGGGCGGCACCGGCTCGGCTGGAACGGGATTCTTTCTCCACCCAGGTGGCGTCTCCGAGGACATTTCGGGCAATGTCTACATCGCCGACACGGCCAACCACACCATCAAGCGGATTGCCACTGACGGCACCGTGACCGGCGTTGCCGGCAAAGAGGGCGTGTCAGGCTCCAATGACGCCAATCTGGCCGTCGACGCGCGCTTCAACGGGCCGACCGGCATTCTCGTCGACAGCTCGGGCAACGTGTTCGTGGCCGACACCGGCAATGGTACGATCCGGGAAATCACCTCCCTCGGTGTCGTCACGACCATTGCGGGCTCAGCCGGCAATCACGGCACCCAGGACGGCACGGGCAGCGGCGCGCAATTCTCCAGCCCGACCGGCATCGCCGTCGATGCGAGCAGCAATCTCTACGTGACCGACACGGCGAATAATACCATTCGCATGATCACGCCGACCCATGTGGTCACCACGATCGCGGGCACCGCCAAGAAAGTGGGGGACGCCGACGGGGTCGGTAGTGCCGCCTTGTTCAACAATCCGACCGGCATGACAGTGGACTCCTCCAGCAATCTTTTCGTGGCCGACACGTTCAACAACACGATCCGCAAGATCAGCACCGCGGCCGTCAACAACCTTGCCGCCGACGGCACCACCGTGCTGAGCACAACCCCGGCCTACACGGTGACGACCGTGGCCGGGTCGGCCGGCATCAGCGGGGCCTATGACGGCACAGGTATCTTTGCGCTATTCAATCTACCGCAGGGCCTGAGCATTGATACCTTCAACAACCTCTACGTCGCCGATACCGGCAACAACTGCATCCGGCGTGTGACGAACGCGGGAGTTTCCGCGACCATCGCCGGTATCGCCGGCATCGCCGGCAATCGGGACGGCGCCACTGGTTCCGCCTTGTTCAACCAACCCCAGGCCTTGCGGGTCGGTAGTGCCTTTTATGTGGTTGATACCGGAAATTCACTGATCCGGATCATCCAGCCGTCTTCGGTGGTCATTACACCAACCCTCAAGGTCCCCACCACGGTGACCACAGGCACGGGTACGGGCACCACAACCCCAACGGGGACGGTTACCGTTATTCCGAACGTGGGGGCCGGCGGCGGGGCGCCGAGCCTGTGGTTTTACTCCAGTCTGTTGCTGCTCGGTCTCGGTCGCCGCTTCGTCCGGCCACGACGCTGAAAAAGGGTAGCCAACACTTCGTGGACCAGCTTGAAGGTGGCCACGAAGTGTCTCAGGCCTAAACTTGGCTGGAATCTCGCCAACTAGGCCGGGCGAAGAGAACACTGTGACAGGGTTGGCCTTCAAGGATGTTTAAAAAACTGATTACCAGTTTAATATATATTAGACATAATATATATTGTGCGTATACAGGCATAACAAACAGTGCCTTGCTCTGCGTGCGAGCTGCCCCGGCCAGCTGACTTCAATTACCTCGCCGGACCCCAGCGGCTGGTCAGCGGATAATAGATGAATAACGGACGGCCAACGACGTCCTTGTCCGGGACGAAGCCCCAATAGCGGCTGTCCTTGCTGAGCGGTGAATTGTCGCCCATCGCGAAATACGAATTGCCCGGCACCTCGACCACGTCGCCGAAATCAAGTAGTCCGCCGGCGGTATACCCCGGGTAAATGCCTTCTTTGCGGGAATTCTTGCCGAACGCGGCGGCCCCATCGATCGGCCGGCCGTTGCGGTAGAGTTGACCGTCCTTATTCGACAGCGGTTGCACCCCGTCTCCGACCACTTTGGCCTGGCGGACCTCGAGTTTGTCACCCGGCACGCCAACCAGGCGCTTGATGTAATACTGGCTGATCTGGACCCCGTTCGAGTCCTTCATCTGGTCGCTGCGGATGTTCTCGGTCTTGAATACGAAGCCTGAGCCGACCTGGGGTGCGATGAAATTATAGGTCAGCCGGTCGACGAACAGCAGGTCGCCGGTCAGGATATCGAACGAAAGGAGTTTCTCGCCCCGTTTGACGTGCTTTCCGGTCGGCACCCAGATGATCGGGGCTTCCAGCGGATTGGCGCCGTCGCGAACGAGGATCGTCGAACGCTCAATCGGCCGGTGCTGGGTAAACTCATTTTGCACCGCGCCCAGGATCCCCGTGTCCTTGAAGAAGGCTTTCTCCACCACGCTGTTGAACTCGCTGTCAAAATCGGCCGGGACCTGGAGCCGGGCGGTTTCGCCGCCGACCGTAAACAGGTACTCGTGCATGCTGGCCGGAAAAATAAACAGGCTGCGCCCGGCCTTCTCGGCATAGGCGGGCCGCGCGGAACGGAACACGGCGACCATGACCTCGCCGTCCGCGGGTGCCGTGACCGAATAATTGGTCGCACCCAGGGTCGCCAGGCGGAGCGTCTTGCGCAGCAATCCGGGCTCCTTGCCGGGTTGGTAAGCCTCCGACGCGGTCATGCCATAGTAGCTCGGCCACATCGAATTGGTCGGGATCTTGAACGGCTGCACGAAGTAAGCCCGCAACCCGAGGATCACGATCGCGGCCACGAGGAAAAATTCCACGTTCTCGATCATTGAGGACAACGGATAGACGCGTCCGCCCACTTCGCGCAAAACGGCTTCCAGCTTCTCAATCGCCGACTTGAGCTGGCCGGCTTCCGCCCGGTCCTTCAGGCGCGCCTGCACCTCGCCGGTGGCCGCCAGCAGCTTGGCGGTCTGCGCCGCGGTCAGCTGGTCGCGCCGGAACTTGTCGACCCGGTCGGCGACTTCCAACCAGTTCCGTGCGTCCTGCCGGGTCTTTTTGGTCTCGGAATAGAGGAAGCTGAACATGCGGGCCGGGGAATTAGCTGTTGGTTTTTAAAACCTGGATGAACGCATCAGGTGGGATCGATACCCGGCCGATTTGTTTCATCTTCTTTTTGCCTTCCTTCTGCTTGTCCAGGAGTTTGCGCTTGCGGGAAATATCACCGCCATAGCACTTGGCCGTCACGTCTTTTCGCATCTCGCGGACGTTGTCCCGGGCGATGATCTTGCCGCCGATGGCGGCTTGCACGGCGATCTTGAACATCTGGGCCGGAATGATGGCGGCCAGCTTCTCGCAGAGCGCCCTGCCCTGCCCCTCGGCCTTGCTCCGGTGCACGATGCTGGCAAAGGCGTCCACGGGGTCCTGGTTGACGAGAATGTCCATGCGCACGAGGTCCGAGACGCGGTACTCGCCCAGTTCGTAATCCATCGAGCCGTAGCCGCGGGTGATGCTTTTCAACCGGTCGTTGAAATCGACCAGGATCTCGTTCAGCGGCAGCGTGCAGGTGAGCATGACCCGTGCGCCGTCGAGCGTGTCGGTGTGGTCGCAGCTGCCGCGCTTTTCCATCACGAGGCTGAGAATGTCGCCCATGAACTCGTTGGGCGTGTGGATGGCCGCCTTGATCGTCGGCTCGCTGATGTCAACGATCGAGCCGGGATCGGGCAGGTTCACCGGGTTGTCGACATCGATGACCACATCGCCGTGCTTCCGCACCTTGTACACGACGCTGGGATAGGTGGAGATGATCTCGACATCGTACTCGCGGCGGATGCGCTCCTGCACGACCTCCATGTGCAGCAGGCCGAGGAAGCCGCAGCGGAAACCGAAGCCGAGGGCCACGGAGGATTCGTTCTGGTAGACCAGCGAGGAGTCGTTCAGGCGCAGTTTGCCGAGCGCGACCTTCAATTTTTCGTAATCGTCCGACTCCAGGGGATACAGGCCGCAATAGACCATGGGCCGCACTTCCTTATAGCCCGGCAACATTTCCGCCGCGGGCTTGTTGGCGTGCGTGACCGTGTCGCCGACCTTGATTTCGTCGACGCTCTTGATGTTGCTCACGATGTAGCCCACGTCACCGGGCCCGAGCGACGGGCACTTGATCATACCCGGGTGGAACATGCCGACTTCCTTGATCTCGGACTTCTGGCCCGAACTCATGAGCATCATCATTTCGCCGGCCTTGAAGGTGCCCGAGAAAACCCGCACATGGGAAATGACCCCGCGGTAGGCGTCGTACTTCGAGTCGAACACGAGCATCCGGGTGGTCGGATAGTCCGTCCAGCGCGGCGGCGGGATCCGGGTCACGACGGCCTCAAGGATGTCCTGGATGCCGATGCCAGACTTGCCGCTGGCGAGGATGGCCTCCTCAGCCGGGATGGTGAGGATGTCCTCGAGCTGCCGCATGCAGAGCTCGAGATTGGCACTGGGCAGGTCGATCTTGTTGATGACCGGGATGACCTTCAGGCCCTGCGCAAAGGCCAGGTGGGCGTTCGCGACTGTCTGCGCCTCGACGCCCTGCGCGGCATCAATCAGCAGCAGCGCGCCCTCGCAGGCGGCTAGGGAACGCGACACCTCGTAGGCGAAGTCCACGTGGCCCGGCGTGTCCATGAGGTTCAGCTTGTAGATTTTCCCGTCCTTCGCCGGGTAGTTCATCGTCACCGGGTGCATCTTGATCGTGATGCCCCGTTCCTTTTCCAGGTCCATCGAATCGAGATGCTGGTCGGTCATCACCCGCTTGGTGATGGTGCTGGTGAACTCCAGCAACCGGTCGGACAGCGTCGTCTTGCCGTGATCGACGTGGGCAATGATGCAGAAATTGCGAGTGAGGGGCGCGTCTTTCACTTAGGCGGGCAGGTCGTTGAATTCAGCGATGCTCTTGACGACCCAGGTCTTCTCCGTGCGGCGCGCGAGGCCTGCGAGCACGCCGCCCGGGCCGCATTCCCAGAATTCCGTGGCCCCGGCGGCCGCGCAATTCCGCATGCAGTCTTCCCAGAGCACGGACGAAACCACCTGCTTCACGAGCGCCGTGCGGATCTGATCCGGCTCGGCGACAACCTGCCCCGTGGTGTTGGTGAAAACGGTGAACCTGGGCCGGTTGAAGGCCACCCCGGCCAGGAAATCGGCAAACGCCATCCGCGCCGGTTCCATCAGCCGGCTGTGGTAGGCGCCGGCGACATTGAGGGCCACGACCTTCTTGATGCCGCGGTCCTTGGCGGCCGCCACCGCGGCATCCACCTTGGTTTTTTCGCCGGAGACAATGATCTGCCCCGGGGCATTGAAATTGGCGGCCTCGATGTCGAATTCCCGGCAGAGCTCGGCGACTTTCGAGCGTTCTTCGCCGATCACCGCCGCCATGCCACCGACGGTCTTCTCGCAGGCAGACTGCATCAGCCGGCCGCGCTCGGCGACGACCTTGAGTCCGGTGGCAAAATCAAAGACGCCAGCTGCGGTCAGGGCCGTGACCTCACCCAGGCTCAAGCCCAGCGCGAAGTCCACTTGGGGCAATTTGCCCGCCTCCTGCAGGGCGGCGACTACCGCAAGTCCGTGGACAAACAGGGCCGGCTGGCAGATTTTGGTCTGGGTCAGGTCGTTTTCGGGGCCTTCGAAGCAGATTTTTGCCAAATCCCAGCTCAAAACACGGTTGGCCTCATCATAAAGCGCCCGGGCCGCCGCCGAGCCTACGTAGAGAGACTTGCCCATGCCCACTTTCTGGGCGCCTTGTCCTGAAAAAATGAGAGCCAGAGCCATAGATTAAAGGGTCGGTTAAACCGCCCTGCGGCCCAAAAACCAAGCCCTAAAATTTGTTTAGCTGGGGGAAGTATTTCTTCTCGTCGGTCAGCATCGGCAGGAGGGGCTTTTTATCGGCCGGCCTGACTGCCGGCAAGGGATCGATTAGCGGAGCCGGCGGGGGGATTACGCCCGTTTGGAGCAGCGGATTGGCGGCCTGATTCCGACTGGCGCCGCCGGAATCCTGCAAGGCCGACAGATCCAAGCCCTGCAAATAAGGATTGGGGCGGGCTTGGGCCGGCCCGGCAGGCGCGTTGTGGGAGCTGCCGCCGCCCAAATCCAAGCCGGACAACATCGGACCGGCTGTGCTTTCCACTGAGGCGCTCGGGCCGGTCGGGTTCACGCCCGGGGCCGCGTTGTCGGGCTTCTTGATGTAATCGTCGAAGAACTTACCCCGCACGGGGGAATCCGCCAGCCACCCTTGCAGGAATGGCGTCATCGGGTCGCTGCGGACCGGCTTGGTCTGGCGGGCGTCGGCCTTGGCCTCGGCTTCCTTCTTTTGCTCGCTGTAAACTGCCAGCAGCGAATCAGACTCACCGGCCGTCGGCTTGTCCTTGTCCTCCTCGCCCACCGCGCCGGCTTCATTTTTCCGGTCGGTGGTTTTGCCTTTCGCCGGCTTGTCCAGCTTGTCCATGCCGTCCAGCAGCCAGTTTTTCTGGCTGTCCTTTTTCTTCTTCAGGTCGGAATCCGTTTTTTGCGCCTTGGGCATTTCAAAGGGCAGCACCTCGGCCCCGGGCGTCGGGGCCGAGGGCATGACGTCGCGCAGCTTGACGAGCGCGGACGCATCGCCGCCCTGGGCCTGGCCCTTCTGAAGGGCCTTGAGTTCCTGCCGCGTGTTTTCCAGCGGTGCCCCCGGCTCTTCCGCTCGCAGGCAAAGCGCCGCCAGTACCACGAGTAGGATGCTGGCGCGCCGGATCATCAGGTCTTAAAGAAGATACCCTTCAGGTTCATCTCCAGCGCCGGAGGATTGGGTGAGAAGCGGAGGCCGTCCGCTTTGCTGATCTTGCCATCCTTGATGAGACGGTAGAGGTCCTTGTTGAAGGACTTCGAGCCTGAGTCACTGCTGGACTCCAGGAGTTGCTGGATCTTGTCGTTGTGACCGTCGAGGATCAGGTTGCGCACGGTGGCGTCGGCGATGAGGATCTCGTGCGCGGCAAACCGGCCGCCGCCTTCCATGGCGGGAATCAGCTTCTGGCAGATGAAGCCGCGCAGGGAACCGGCGATCTGGCGGCGTGCCTGGGCGATCTGCTCGGGCGGGAAAAACTCGAACAGGCGGGTCAGCGATTGCGCCACGGTGGCCGCGTGCATCGTGGAGAAAACCAAGTGGCCCGTTTCCGCCGCGGAGATGGCGGTCTCGAATGTCTCCTTGTCGCGCATTTCGCCGATCAGGATGATGTCGGGGTTTTGCCGGAGCACCGACTTGATCGCCAGTTCGAAGCTCGGCACGTCGAGGCCGATCTCGCGCTGCTGGAAGAGCGACTTGTCGTCGCTGAAGGTGTACTCGATCGGGTCCTCGATGGACACGATGTGTTTGTCCATGTTCTGGTTGATCCAGTTGAGCATGGCGGCCATCGTCGAGCTCTTGCCCGAGCCCGTGGCGCCGCAGACCAGCAGGATGCCGTCCTTGGCCTGGGCCATCTTGATCAGCGTCTCGGACTCGATCTTGAGTTCCTCGAAGGTTGGCGGCCGGCTCTTGATGTGGCGCATCACGATGCTGACGAGACCGCGCTGGTGGAAGGCGTTCACGCGGAAGCGCCCGATGTCGTCGGCGGCATAGGCAAAGTCCACCTGGGCGTCCGTGTCCCACTTACCCTTGAAGACGCGGGGCACATGCTCGTCGACCCAAGCCTGCGCGTGCTCGCAGGTGATCGGATCCATTTCCACCGGCCGGAGCCGGCCGCCCATGCGCAGGTAGCCGGGTTTCTCGGACTTGATCACGATGTCGCTCGCCCCGCTCTCGACGGCAAGTTTCAGCAGATCATTAACAATTTCGGTGTGAAGTGTCATGCAGGTGGTATTTTGTGCGTGAACCGGCTTGAAAGCTGTGCTTTGCCTACAGTGTAATTTCACACCGTTCAAGGTAACTTTCCAATGAAACGCCGCCGCCCCTTCACAGGCACTTACACTGCGCTCGTCACGCCCTTTCAAAAGGGTGTCGTCGCCTACGATGAACTGCGCGGGCTCGTTGAATTCCAGCTCAAGGGCGGCATTGACGGCCTGGTGCCCGTCGGCACGACCGGCGAATCCCCCACGGTGGATCACGAGGAGCATCTGGAAATTATCCGCTGCACGGTCGACGCAGTCCGCGGCCGCGTCCCGGTCATCGCCGGCACCGGCTCCAACTCGACCAAGGAGGCCTGTGTCATGACCCAGGCGGCGGACGAAGCCGGGGCCGACGGCATGCTTTTGGTCGCACCCTATTACAACCGTCCGACGCAGGAGGGACTTTTCCAGCATTTCGCGCGGATCGCGGAGGTGACGGACAAGCCCATCATGCTTTACTCGATCCCCGGCCGCTGCGGGATCGAGATCAGTCTCGGCGTCATCGAGCGCCTGCGGGCGAAATTTCCCCACGTGGCGCACCTCAAGGAAGCCGGTGGCAGCGTCGACCGCGTCGACCAGATCATCCAGGCGATGGGTGATTCAATCACCGTGCTCAGCGGCGATGACAGCCTCACCCTGCCGTTCATGGCGGTCGGGGCCCAGGGCGTGGTGAGCGTGGTCTCCAATTACCTGCCGGGGCCGATCACGCAGATGGTGCGGCACGCGCTGGCCAACGACAGCCGCAAGGCGCGGGCGCTGCACCGCCAGCTGTATCCCCTCTTCAAGACGTTCTTCATCGAATCCAATCCGGCCCCGATGAAGGCCGCCCTGGCTCGCGCCGGCATCATCGGATCCGAGGAAGTTCGTCTCCCGCTCTGCAACCTGAGCCCGGCCAGCCGGAAAACCCTGTACGCCGCCCTCGCCGTCTACGAGGGGTGACCGCCATGCCACTTTCAATCCTTCTCAATGGTGCCCGCGGCCGCATGGGCCTGGCCATTGCGGCGGCCGCCGCCGAGACCGATGCCGTCATCGCCGCCGCCACGGACACCGGCGACAATCCCGCGGCCCACCTCGCCGGGTGCGCGGTCATCATCGACTTCAGCTCCCATCAGGCGACGCACGCGCTGCTCACGCAGGCGGTCGCGGCGCAAAAACCCATCGTGATCGGCACCACCGGGCACAGCGCCGCGGAAAAACAGGCCCTGTTGGCACTGGCGGCCAAGGTGCCCTGCGTCTGGGCGGGAAACTTTTCCGTCGGGGTGAACCTGCTATTCGCCCTGACGCGCCGCGCGGCGGCGGTGCTCGGCTCCGATTACGACACCGAGGTCGTCGAGATGCACCACCGCTTCAAGAAGGACGCGCCGAGCGGGACGGCCGCCCGGTTGCTTGAAATCATCCTGGAGGAACGCGAGCTGACGAGTGCGGCACTGCGGCATGGCCGCTCCGGCATCACCGGTGAGCGCCAGCCGACCGAAGTGGGCGTTCACGCCTTGCGGGGCGGCGACGTGGTCGGCGATCACACCGTCATTTTCGCCACGCTCGGCGAACGCATCGAACTCACGCACAAGGCCGGTGACCGCGCGATCTTTGCCCGTGGTGCGCTGCGGGCGGCGCACTGGGTCGTCGGCCAGCCGCCCGGCGTTTACGACATGCAGGACGTGCTCGGCCTGAAATGATCACCAGTATCTCCGGCCTGCTCGTCTCGGCCACCCCGCTGACTGCCGTCATCGAGACGGGGGGATTCGGCTACGAGGTGCACATCCCGGTCACAACCGCCGAGCGCCTCCCCGCGCCCGGGCAGCAGGTCAAGTTGTACACGCTCTCCGTTTATCGCGAGGATTCCCAGACACTCTACGGCTTCACCACGGACGAGGAACGCGATTTTTTCCGGATGCTGGTCGAGAAGGTCACCGGCATCGGGCCCAAGATGGCCCTGAGCGTGCTCAGCAAGCTTTCCCTGCCCACCTTGAAGGGAGCGATTGCCGCGGGTGATGTCGCGCTGCTCGCAAAATGCCCCGGCATCGGCAAGAAGACCGCGGAGCGGTTGGTCATCGAGCTCCGCGACAAGGTAAACCCGGCCGACTTGGGTACGGTGTCGGCACCGCGACTCGAACAAACACCCGGTGGTCCCGCGCCCGTTGAAAACAAGATTCGCGATGCCGTGATGGCGCTGGTTGCCCTGGGCTACAAGGCACCTGATGCTGACAAGGCGGTCCGTCAGGCCTGGGTGGCGCTCGGGCCGACGGCGTCGACCGAGGCCCTGATCAAGAAAGCGCTGGGCTGAGCCTCAGCGCTGAAACTGGAAGGCGGTGAACTCGGTCTGCGCCCCCGCAGCCTGCTTGCTCCGAAAGGTGCGCGAGTTGTTGAACGTGCTGCCCTGCTGGGCATCAAAGACCCCGTCTTCAAACAGTGAGGGCACCCGGTTGGATTGATTCTGGGTGCTGGCAAAGGCACGTTGCTCCTCCTGGCGGAGTGCGGTCACCATCGCGGCATAATCCTGGTCGGCGGACAGGTTGCCACGCAGGCTCACGACTCCTGTGCGCGGCTGCGCGGGCGCCGGGAGCGGCGATGACGCGACGAGCTTAACCGGCTGGGTGGGTGCGGGCGCGAGTTCAGCCAGTTGCGGCGCAACCGGGCTGTGCGTATTGACCCGCACGACGAATACTGCCGCCACGCAGGCCGCGGCGAGACCGGCGGCGTAATAAGCCCACTGCGGCTGGCGGCGGCGCTCGCGACCTTCAAAGCGTGCGATGGTGGCGCGGGTCGGCGTGGTTGCGGCCGGGGCGCCGGCCGGGTCGGTGCGGAAACTTCCGTAAACCAAGGTCGTGGCCCGTTGCATCTGGCAGTACTGGTGGTACACGGCGCGGCGGCCGGGATTGGCCTGGATTTCGGTCTCCAGCTCGGTGGTTTCGACGGCGCTGATCTGCCGGTCGACGTAAAGGTTAACCAATTCGATGAAGCGGCTGTCTTTCATGGTTGAAATTCTCCCCCTAGTTTCTCGCGGAGGCTTTCCCGGGCCCGGGCGATCCGGCTTTTGACAGTGCCGACACTGATGCCGAGGATCTCGGCGATTTCTTCGTAAGCGAGGTTCTGCACGTTGCGCAGGATGAGAATCTCGCGGTGTTTCTCATTCAGTAATTCCATGCACTCGGCCACGCGGTTGACGAACTCCTGGGTGACGGTCGCGTCCTCGGGGGTCTCCTGCTCGGCCGGAATGAGTTCAGCCAGGGTCGTGTCGTTGTCGCCACTGACCGGGGCATCGAACGAGATCGATTTGTCCCGCTTGCGCCGCCACCAGTACCAGTACCGGTTGCGGGCGAGATTGGTCGCGATCTGGTAAAGCCAGGTCGAGAAGGCCGAATCGCCCCGGAAATTGACCAGGCCGCGATGGGCCCGGATGAAGGCATCCTGGGTTACCTCCTCGGCATCCTGCTGGTTGCGCAGGAGCTGGTTGGTCATCGCATAGATGCGGCCCCAATAACGGGTGACAAGTTGGTCGAAAGCCGTGGCATCGCCGCTTTTGAAGCGGTCAACCAGCAAGCGATCCATGGCTACTTCCTGGGCTTTGGCGTTCATGTGCTCAGGGTCGTTCTGATCCGGAAATTTAAGAATTGTTCCCACGAAAGTAGCTAGTTGGGCCGTACCTTGCACCAGCCCGACCCCGCTGGTCAATGCCAGCCTGCCCCGGTCTTTGCCCCGGGATTGCAAATAATCTTGCCTTGCCGCCGAAGCGAAAAAATATCTCCACCTTGTGTTTTAGCTGGGGTCGATAGCTCAATGGTAGAGCAGCATCCTTTTAAGTTGTTGGTTCCGGGTTCGACTCCCGGTCGACCCACCAGCTAGAGACAATTGCCTGACTTAACGCTTTTTGTACCTAATCAGGGTTGAGTTTTCAACCGGAGGAACAACAGTGTGTTCACGGCCATACCTTAGGGCTTAAGCCTCACCAACGTGCTCTCCACCACCCAAGTCAAACGGATCGTCATTATCGAGGACCAGACTGCCATCCGCGAAATGCTCGCGGAGATCCTGCGCATCGATCCCGCCTACAAGATCATCGGCGAGTGCGGCGACGGCCAGCAGGCCTGCCAGCTCTGTCTGGACCTGAAACCCGACCTCCTCGTGCTCGACGCCCGCCTGCCCGGCCTGAGCGGGGTCGATATTCTCCGGCGCATCAGTAAACAGCTCAAGAATACCCGCGTTTTGGTGTTTTCCGGCTATGAAAGCCCGGCCCTCGTCCGCGAGATGCTGGAGGCCGGCGCCCACGGTTTTGTCGAGAAGACGGCCGGCCTGGGCGAATTCAAGAAGGGCCTCGAGACAATTGCCAACGGCGGCACCTACTTTGGCCCGGGCGTGGCCGCGCTGCTGCGCAACGTGGTTGCCAACAACAGTCCGACGGGCGGGGCCGATACCCTGACCGATCGCGAGCGCGAAATCCTCAAACTGGTGGCGGAAAGCAACAGCACCAAGGAAATTGCCCAAAAGTTGAGCATCAGCGTCAAGACGGTGGATAATCACCGGACGAACCTGATGCGAAAACTCAACCTGCATGACGTGGCGAGCCTCACCCGTTACTCGCTGGAAATCGGCCTGATCGACCATCGCGCCCAATCGTGGTAACACGCTGCGGGCCGAGACTTTCGTTCTTGCGCGCTCCCGGGCTTTGACCAATAACCACGACCTCTCTCCTCCTTTACCGCACCACCATGAAGAACGTCTCCAAACTCCTCGGCCTGTCACTGGCGGCCGCTGCACTTTTCCTCTCGGCTTGCGCCAAGAAACCCGTCCGCACCGGCGATACCGGCCCGATGGGTCCCGCCACCAACAACACGATTGATCCGACGCAGGTGGCGGTGGCACCGGAAACTTCCCTGACGGGTCGCGAAAACACCGGCACGCCCGGGGACGAGACCAAGAGCGTGGTTGACCCGGTTTATTTTGCCCTGGACCGCTCCGCGGTCGCCGGTCCCGAGCGCCCGAAGCTTGAGGCGGCCCTCAAGTGGCTGAAGGAAAATCCCGACAAGAATCTCGTGCTGATCGGTCATTGCGACTGGCGCGGCACCGCCGAGTACAACCTGGGCCTGGGTGATCGCCGCTCGAATGCCGTCAAGCGCTACCTTGAATCCCTCGGCGCCGATCCGAAACGCCTCGAGACCCTCTCCAAGGGTTCCACCGACGCCAAGCAGGGCGGCAGCGAGTCCGAGTGGGCGAAGGATCGCCGCGTGGACTTCGTCCTTCTGGTTAAGAAGCAATAATTTTTACCCGCTTTAAAGCAGCAAAGCCGCGGATCGCTCCGCGGCTTTTTATTTTCTGCAGGCCTACTATCTCGGACCATGCTCAGGCTTGGATCACTGCACGAGCGGCTTCACGCCGCGATTTTCCCGGGCGACAGCTAGTTCGGATCGCGGCGTAAAGCCGCTCCTCCAACCAGCGCGAGGGATGAGAGGTTCAACCCTTCGCCAGTTTCGTCAGCATCTTCTCCGAGGCCTCGATGCCTTTCTTCATCACGCCCAGGTGAAAGCTCTCGTTCGGGGCGTGGAGATTATCCTCGGGCAGGAACAAGCCCATCATCACCGCGTCGATCCCCAGCACCTGCTTGAGATCTGCAATGAGGCCGACGCTCCCGCCTTCGCGCAGATACAGCGGCGGCCGGCCCCAGACCTCGGTGATCGCCTCGTCCACGGCGCGAAAGCCGCGGGCCAGAATGGGTGATTGATCCTTCGGGGTGTTGGAGCGGTCCGGTGGGATTGCGATATAGGGCGTCGCGTGATGCTGCTCCTTGATCACGAGCGTGACGCCCTTCGGGCAGCGCGCCTGGATCGCCTTGAAGACGAGATCCTTCACGTTCTCCGGTGTCTGGTTGGGGACGAGCCGGCAGGTGATCTTCACGCTGGCCTTGGCGGGAATGACGGTCTTGGTCCCCTCCCCCTGGTAGCCGCCGCTGATGCCGTTGAATTCCAGCGTGGGCAAAAACCGGATTGCCTCAAACGGCGTGTAACCCGGCGGCGTGTGGAATTCCTTGATGCCGAGAAATTCCGCGTACGGCTTTTCCTGCAGGCCGAGCTTCTTCAGTTCCGCCCGCTCCCACAGTTCCGGTTCGACCACCGCGTCGTAGAAGCCGGGAATGTTGACGCGCCCGTCGGGCGTGTGCAGCGACGCGCACAGCTCGGCCAGCGCCTGCAGCGGATTCATCAGCACGCCGCCGTGCAGGCCCGAATGCAGGTCGGACTTCGGGCCCGAGAACTCCACCTCAAAGGCGAGCATGCCGCGCAGACCGACCGTGATCACGATCTGCTCGGGCGACGGAATGCCCGTGTCGGACAGATAGACGAAGTCGCCGCGCAGCTTCTCCTTGTTCGCGAGCAGGAAGGTCTTGAAATTCTTGCTGCCGATCTCCTCCTCGCCTTCCACGACAAAGGTGATGCGCAACGGCAGGTCGGGGTGCTTGGCGAGCAGCCGGGCCACCGCGGCGAAGTGCACCATGAGCGGCCCCTTGTTGTCGGCCGTACCCCGGCCGTACATGCGCTCGCCCTTGATCGTGGGTTCGAAGGGTGGCGTCTGCCACAGGGCGATCGGGTCCGGCGGCTGCACATCGTAGTGACCATAGATGATCACGTGCGGCCACTTCGGATCGCCTTCCCGCTTGCCCAGGATCACCGGGTGCAGGCCGGTCGGCACGACCTCGACGGCCAGCCCGATCTCCTTCAGCAAACCGCTGACAAATTCCTGTGCGCCCACCATGCCCTGCTTGAACTGGGGATCAGCGGATACGCTGGGGTGGCGGACATATTCCTTAAGCTTTTCGATGGGATCAAACATGGCCGGAAGATGGCTCAAGTTTTCCCGGGCGGCTAGTACGAAGTAAGGTCCGGCCATCCGTGCCCGCACCGGGCCGTCACCGCGGCCAGTTTAAGCTGTCAGCCCCTGCCCGCAGTCCCTAGCTTCCCGCGATGCAATCCGGCTGGGAGTCCGCTCTGTTATGGTACGCCGTTTTTTTGTTCTCCACCGTGCTGCACGAGGCCAGTCACGCCTGGGCCGCCCTCAAGCTGGGCGATGACACCGCGGCGCGTGGTGGACAGGTCACGTTGAATCCCTGGCCGCACATTCGCCGTGAACCCTTCGGGATGGTCCTGATGCCGGTGATGTCATGGCTGGCCGGCGGCTGGCTGATCGGCTGGGCCAGTGCGCCCTTCAATCGTGAATGGGCCCGCCGCTTTCCCCGTCACGCGGCCCTCATGGCGCTCGCCGGGCCTGCGGCCAACCTCGCCCTCGTACTCGCTTCCGCCTGGCTCATCCGCATCGGCCTGGAGTGGCATTGGTTTGGCGCCCCGTACAGCATCAACGCCTCGCGGCTCGTGGTGGCAACCGCCCCCGGCTGGCCTGACCTCGCCGCCACCTTACTCAGCATCGTGCTTTCGCTGAACCTCCTGTTGTTCGTCTTCAACCTGCTGCCCCTGCCGCCGCTCGACGGCAGCAACGCCCCGCTCCTGCTGCTGCCCGCCGCCGCCGCGGCCCGTTACGCCGATTTCCTGCAGGCGCCCTGGTTGCGCTTGCTGGGCGTCCTCGTGGCCGCCCGGTTTTTCAGTCCGGTTTTTCCGCCCCTCCTGCGTTTTGTCGCCAACCTGCTGCACCCCCAGAGTCACTACCTCTGATCCCATGAAAATCCGTCTCCTGGTTTGCCTCCTGGCCTTGATCAGCGTTGCCCTGGCCGCCGACCCGGCGCCCGATCCCGCCGCTCGCGAGGCGGCCCTGCGCAAGATCGCCGCGGGGCTCACCTACCGGCAGGGCAGCACGGTCATTGGTGACGGACTGGCAAAAATATCCGTCCCGGAAAAATTCCGTTACCTTGATGCCAAGGACACCGAGGCGGTGCTGGTCAACCTCTGGGGCAATCCCCACGAGAGCGGCACGCTCGGCGCGCTGGTCCCGGCCGGGTTCGATCCACTGGGCGGTGACAGCTGGCTGGTGGTGATCACCTATGCCGAGGATGGCTACATCAAGGACGATGACGCCGCCACGCTCGACTACGCCAAGATGCTCGCGGAAATGCAGGCCGGCATGAAGGACGCCAATGCCGAGCGGGAAAAGCAGGGTTACGCGCCGGTCCAGATCGTCGGCTGGGCGAAACCGCCGCGCTACGACGCCGCCACCCACAAACTCTACTGGGCCAAGCAGCTCAAGTTCGGGAGCGAGAAGGTGGACACGCTGAACTACAACATCCGCATGCTCGGGCGTCGCGGCGTGCTTGTCCTCAACGCCGTCGCCACGATGCCGCAGCTGGCCGAGGTCGAGGCCGCCACCCCCGCCCTGCTCGCGATGGTGGACTTCCAGGAAGGCCACCGGTATGCCGACTTCAACTCGGACACCGACAAGGTCGCGACCTACGGTCTCGCGGCACTGGTCGCGGGCGGGATCGCCGCCAAGGCGGGATTTTTCAAACTGCTGTGGGTGGGCATCCTCGCCTTCAAGAAGCTTATCATCATTGCGGCGATCGCCCTCGCCAGCTACTTCAAGAAATTCTGGGCGTGGTTCCGCGGTCGCAATGCCGCGCCGGCGCTGCCGTCCACCAAGCATACTCCGCCCGCGCCGCCGACCGACCCGGCTTGAGTGCCGGGACCGGCTGCCGCCTCAGTGCTTGAAGTGCCGGCTGCCGGTAAAAACCATCGCCAGGCCGCGTTCATCGGCGGCCCTGATGACCTCTGCGTCGCGCACCGAGCCCCCGGGTTGAATCGCGCAGGTCGCCCCGGCCTCCGCCGCGGCGATCAGGCCGTCGGCAAACGGAAAGAGCGCCTCGCTGGCGACGACCGAGCCCTTCAGGTCGAGCTTGGCCTCGCCGGCCTTCCACACGGCGATGCGTGAACTGTCCACACGGGCCATCTGGCCGGCCCCGACGCCGAGTGTCTGTTCGCCGCGGCAGTAGACGATCGAATTGGATTTCACGTGCTTCCCCACTTTCCACCCGAACAGCATCGCGGCCCACTCCTCCTTGGTCGGCTCACGCTTCGTCACCACCTTGAACTCCCGAACATTGCCCAGCGTCCGGTCGCGATCCTGCACGAGGACCCCACCGACCACGGAGCGGACTTCCTGCAACGCGTCGGCGCCCAGGCCCTCCTTGGCAATCATCAGGCGGAGGTTTTTCTTTTTGCCGAAAATCGCCATGGCCTCGTCGCTGAAGCGCGGGGCGATGATCACCTCGGTGAAAATCTCGGCGATGATCTTCGCCAGCGCCCCGTCCATCGTCTGGTTGACCACGATGATGCCGCCAAACGGCGCCTGCCGGTCCGTGGCGTAGGCCTTCTCCCAGGCCTCGAGCAGCGTGTCCGCGCTGGCCACGCCGCACGGGTTGGTGTGCTTGAGGATCGCAACCGTCGGCCGCTCGAACTCGCCGATCAGGTAGGTTGCGGAGGTGATATCCAGGATATTATTATAGCTGAGTTCCTTGCCCTGCAGCTGCTCGAAGTGTTCGTGAAACGTGCCGTACAGGGCCGCCTTCTGGTGGGGATTCTCCCCGTAACGCAGGTTCTGCGCCTTCTTCAACGAGAGGGTGTACGTCGCCGGCAGGCCGCTGAGGGCCTCGAGATCGGGTTCGATCAGCTGGCCTTCGAGGTAACGCGCAATCGCGGCATCGTACGTGGCCGTCCGCTGGAACACCTTGAGCGCCAGTTTGCGGCGCAGTTCCGGCAGGTCCGCGGGCGCGCCGAAGGCCGTCAGCACCGCGGCGTAGTCCGCCGGGTCGCACACCACCGTGACGCTCTCGTGATTCTTCGCCGCGCTGCGCAGCATCGAGGGACCGCCAATGTCGATGTTTTCGATGGCTTCCTCGAATTCCACGTGCGGCTTGGCGACCGTCTGCTCGAAGGGATAGAGGTTCACCACCACGAGATCGATCAACGCGATGCCGTTCTTCTCGGCCTGGGCCAGGTGGTCGGGTTTGTCCCGCCGGCACAGCAGGCCGCCATGGATTTTCGGGTGCAGGGTCTTCACCCGTCCTTCCATGATTTCCGGAAAGCCGGTGTGCTGGCTCACCTCGGTCACGGGCAGCCCGGCCTCGGCCAGTAGCTTGGCGGTCCCGCCGGTGGAAAGCAGCCGGTAACCGTGCTGCCGCACCAGCGCGGTAGCAAAGTCCACCAGACCGCGTTTGTCACTGACCGAGAGCAGCGCGAGCTTTTCCATAATCCCCGTCTTTGTGCTCTCCAGCCTTTTTCACGGCAAGACGAAAGCCGGCGGATAGGGCGCACTTTAGCGTGTATTAAGTGGGATTCGTGGTTTCTACTGCGCCGCCTGATGAGCGCTCCCCTTGAACTGCCCGGCCTGAAGGTCGAAATCGACAAACTGGTCTATCGTCACGGCGGCGATCAGCTGCCTCCCGAACAGCCGCACGCCTTCATCTATTACCTGACGATTCGCAACGATTCCGACCGCACCGTCACGCTGCTGGGGCGGAAATGGGTCGTCGAGCACACGGACGGCACGCAATTGGTCGTGGAAGGCGACAAGATCGTCGGGGAGACGCCGCGCCTGGCTCCGGGCGAACACTTTTCGTACAACAGTTACCACGTAACTGCCTGCGACGCACGCGCCCACGGCAGCTTCCACGGCCTCGACCAGTCCGGCCAGCGGATCTTTGTGCGCATCCCGACGTTTGACATGCGCATTCCCCCCGGCTGACTGGGGCAACTTAATGAAGCTTATTGATCTTAACAGCGACGGCGGCATCGGCGCAAACTCACTTTACCTGCAAATTGGCGACTTCCACCTGGTCATCGACAGCGGACTGAACCCCAAGAAAATCGGCCGGATCGCCGCCCCCAGCCACCGGCCCCTCCAGGGCGTGAAACTGGACCTGATCTTGGTCACGCACTGCCACCTCGACCACATCGGCTCCCTGCCGCTGCTCATGCGCGCGTACCCGAACACGCCGGTGATCATGACGCAACCCAGCCGCATGCTGATCGAGCGCATGCTGCACAACTCGGCCAATGTCATGCTCCGGGAGAAGGAGGAGAAGAACATCGCCGACTACCCGCTCTTCACCCACGACGAAATCGACCGGGTGGCCCCGCGCATGTTTCCCCTGCCCTTCGGCAGCCCGCGGCGTTTTGCCGGGGCCCGCGACGAGATCGAGTTCACCTTCCACGCCGCCGGCCATGTGGCGGGCGCCGCGGGCGTCGAGATCGTGCACAAGCACCGCCGCATCTTCGTGACCGGTGACGTCCTCTTCACCACGCAGCGCATCCTGGACGGCGCCAAGCTGCCCAAGGCGCATTTTGACACGCTGATCACGGAGACCACCCACGGCGCCACGGAGAAGCCGCCGGGCAACATCCGTTCCAGCGAAATGATCCGGCTGATCGAGACGATCAACGCCACGCTGCTGCGCGGCGGCTCGGTGTTGATCCCGGTCTTCGCACTGGGCCGCATGCAGGAGATCCTCGCGATCCTCCATGACGCCCGGAAATTCAACCGGCTTTCCCCGGCGCCGATTTTCGCGTCCGGCCTGGGCATGGACCTGTGCGATTACTTCGACGAGATCTCGCGCAAGACCGGGAATCTTCACTTCACCCGCACGATCCTCAAGGAACTGAAGGTGAAGAAATCCCCGCGCGACCTCGTCCCCGGCAAGGAACCGCCGACGCAGGGCATCTATGTGGTGAGCAGCGGCATGGTGGCCGAGAACACCGCCTCCTACACCCTCGCCTCCTGCCTCGTCGGCAACGCCAAGCACAGCATCTGCTTCGTGGGCTACTGCGACCCGGACACCCCCGGCGGGCAGCTGCAGCTGGCGCGCAACGGCGAGGAATTTCTTTTTGCGGCGGTCAACGTGAAGACCCGCATCCGCGCGGCGATCGAGCGGTTCGAGTTCAGCGGGCATGCGGCCCGCGAGGAACTGCTCGCCTACGCCGTGCAGTGCAACCCGCGCTCCATCGTCCTTACCCACGGTGACCCGCCCGCCCGGGCGTGGTTTGCGGAGCAGCTCGCGCAGGTACTGCCCGCGGCCAAGGTCCTCGATCCGGTTCCGCTGCAGACTTACCAGGTCTAGACCGGCTTGGCCCAGTTCGCCTCTTCGCTGGCGCGCCGGGCCGCCATCAGCCAGGCCTCGGCTTCGGCCAGATCGGTGAAGGTCGCGACATTTCCGCCCCGGTTGTTGGCCATTGTCTGGCCGAGGCGCTGCGGATCAAAGCTGTTCTCGGAAAAAACCGCGGCCATACGGAAGCCCCGCAGCTTGGCCACCACCGCCACGGCCATTTGGAGCCGCTGGATCACGGTGAATTTCCTGGTGTAGTCGCGGAGGTCGATCAGGACCTCCTTCGCTCCGGCCGCCTCCGCGCATCGCCGGACTTCCTCCAGCAAACGTGAAGCCTCGCTGACTTTGAATTCCTCGGTCACGCGCACGTGCAACCTGCCCTCCCCGGACGAAACGACCGACATCTCCTGTGGGTTCATCGCCATCCTGCGGCCGACCATAGCGGGCAGAGTGATCCAGTCGAGCTTACTTCCCGGCGGAGGCGGCAGACGGATCGCGCGGCACCCGGCCTAGCGGCCGATTATTTCCCGCAGCCGCCGGACCATGAGGGCATTGCCGGCCACGTACTGCACGCGCGGTGACCGCAGGCTGAACTCCCGCAGCGGAAACGGCGGATTTTCAAGGTAATGGATCTCAACGCCTGATTCCCGTAACAGGGCGCAGGCCGCGGCGATGTCCCAGACCTTGTTATTATGATCCACCACGCCCTCGAGCAGCCCGATGGCCGCATAGGCCAGATGGAGGGTGCTGCTGCCGAGGCCGCGAATCTTGAAGTTCTCGATCAGGCGCTTGCCCTCGGACGCATGCCCCTTGTCCACCGGTGAATGAAAACCGATCAGGCTCTGGTGGTTGGGGGCCTCGGTGCGGGGCTGCACGCGCCGGTCCCCGTCCCACACGCCGCGCCCCGGCCCGCCATGAATGAGCACCCGGCGCGCCATATCATAGATCACGCCGTAAACCGGTTCGCCGTTCTCCAGCAGGGCGAGTGAAATTGCACAGTAGATGATTCCGCCCGCGTAGTTGTTAGTGCCGTCAATCGGGTCCAGGACCCAGCAGAAGCGGGCCGTCACCGGGACCGGCACGTCCGTTGGCGTCAGTTCCTCGCTGAAGAACTGGTCGTCGGGAAACCGGGCCAGGATCGCCGCCTGGATGTGCTCCGAAATCGCAATGTCGATCGGGGTCACCTTGGTGCCGTCGTACTTGATCACGGGCTTGGCCCGGCCGAACTCCCGGTGCATCAGCGCCGTCTCGGCCATGACGGCCTGCTCGGCGGCGGCGATGCGTTGGGTGACGGCAGGATTGGTGGGCACCCTCCCACCCTTGCGCCCGGATGAAAAAACGAAAGCCCTATTATTCGGGCTGCCGGCCCAGTTGGTGGCCGTGCTGGACGACTGATTTCCTTCCGCGCTCGTTCAGCTTGTCCAGGACCGCGGCCAGGCGGCGTTGCTTGTCCTCATTCTGGCCGAACATCTCCAACTGGCCGCCCTTGGTTTCCACGCTGGAGAAGCGGACACTGACCAGCCGCAGGGGCCGCCGTTTCGTCCACGCCGCTTGAAGCAGTGGCTTGACCAGCGGATAAAACGGCGCCTCCAGGTCGGTGGCTTCGGTGAGACTCCGGCCGGTGGAACTGTCCTCCATCCCGGGGTAACGGACCTTGACCGTCATAGTCTTCACCCGTTTGCCATCTTCCCTGATCTTGGGCATGAGCTCGTCGATCATGCGTTTGGCGATGCGCTCGATCTCGGTGAAATCCGCGATGTCGCGGCTGAAGGTTTCCTGCGTGGAGTACGATTTGGCGTCCTCCTCATCCACAGCCACCGGGCGGTCGTCCTCGCCCCGGGCCATCGCGAGCACTTCCGGCCAGGTTGAACCGAACAAGTCCTGCAGCTCGGTCTCGGTGCGCGCGAAGAGATCCCGCACCAGCCTGATCCCCGCCGCCTCGAGCCGGATCTCGCTCTTTTTTCCCACACCCGGGATGACGTTGATCTTCAACGTAGCCAGGAATTCCGCTTCAGCGCCCGGCGGCACGACGGTGAATCCGCGCGGCTTGTGGGCCTTGCTGGCGATCGCGGACACCAGCTTGTTGGCGGCGACGCCAAAGGAGGCGGTGATTTGCAGGTCATCCCAGATGCGTTGCTGCAGCGCCCGCACCCGCGTCTCGATCTCGGGCAGGGTTTTGAAGCCACACGGCGCCAGATCGAGGTAGCCTTCGTCGATGGAGTTGCGCTGGACGAGCGGGGTCAGTGACTCGCAGAGATCAAACATCCGCCGCGAATAGGGCCCGTACTGGCCGTGGCCGTGACTGACGAGGATGAGGTCGGGACACACCTTGAGCGCGAGCTTGCTCGGCATCGGCGTGTAGACCCCGCAGGCCCGGGCCTCGTAACTGGCGGAGGCGATGATGCCCCGTTCGCGTCCGCCGACCGCCACCTTCTTCCCGCGCAAGGTCGGGTCCAGGGCCTGCTCGACCGAAACGAAAAATGCGTCCGCATCGAGATGGACGACGGTGGGCAGGATGCGGCTCATGGCCGACACCGATGACATCTCCCGGCCGGGAGATCAACGCCTTGTCCTGAAATTTCCGACGCACCGCCCGCGGGTCCGGCGGTGGCGCCGTTCAAAGGCCGGCGAGGTGCAAATTGTCCTTCAGTTCCTTGACGGAATGCTGCCGGCCCAGTTCGGCGATTACCGTCGCATCGACGCTGGTCGACACGATCACTAGTTCCCGGCCGTTGAGTACGGCGAGGCAGAGGTCCACGGTGGTGGCTCCGCTTGGGTCGGTCGGCGTGTAGATCATCACCGTGTCGCCCCGGTCACACACGCCAACCATCCGTGCGTAACCCCGGCGGTTCATCGCCTCGTCGGCTTCAGCGAACAACTGCCTGCGCGACACCGTGCCCGCCGCGCCCTTGAGCGTGTAGACCCCGACACTGGCGCCATGGATCGCCCGCAGCGCCTGCTTCGCCTGGTCATCCACCTTGGGGATGTAGGCGAGGCCGGTGCGAATGGCCGCGAGACTGAATCGCCCGAGACTCAGTTGCACGGTGGTATTCCATTCGGAGTTGCTGGTGGCCATCACGCGCCGGCGCAGCGCGGCGGCATCGCGGTCCAGGGTCAGGAAACTCGCCGCCGCAATTCCCAGCAGCAGGCAAGGCGTCAGGGCCAGGGCGAGCAGCCAGAGCCAGAGGCGGCGTTGCGGGGCGGGCGACGGATTCGGATTCATGGGCCAGGGGCGGGACGGTGGAAGCGCGGCGACTACTTCGCGGCAAGGGCCGCGATGTGGTCGAGACCGTTGATGTGCAGCCGGGCGGCCAGCTTGGAGAGCTGTTCGGGGCGGATGTCACCGACGATGTTGACGAAGACCGCCTCACCCTTGCCGTCGATGACGGTGATGACCAGGCCCTCGATGGCTTCATCGCCCCGGTGCTTCACGTGAATGTCGACATTGTCGCCGCCCTTCTTGTCGCGGACCGTGACCATCTGCATCCAGCCCTGGACCTCGAGTTCGTGGCGGATCTCGGCGATTTTCGCGATGTTGCCTTCGCGGTTCGTGGCGTCGAGCCCGACGACATTGACGCGGATGCGCTTGATGTTGCCGATCAGCTCGGCGGCCTCGGGGTCTTCCTTGGCCGCGACCTTGGCGGCAAACTTGAGGAGACCCGGGGAAAGATTCACCTCGACGAACTCGCCGTCGGCGGACGGGACGAGTTTGCCGATATCAATATAGCCGGCTTCGGACTCGACAGCATGGACCGCGGTCAAGGTCGCGAGGGACAGACCGGAGACAATCAGGAGGGAGCGGAGGGATTTCATGACAGGAGGGAGTTGGATTACGGGTTGGGCCCTGCGGCCGGATACCAACATCACACGGCAGGCTTGCCGAAAGTTGCAGGAAATCTTGCCCCTAGCCCACCAGCGCCCGGCCCGTCAGCGACCGCGGCTCCTTTGCCAGTCCGGCCACCGGCCCCGCATACACGATCTCGCCGCCATCGGGACCGCCACCCGGTCCGAGGTCGATGATCCAGTCGGCCAACTTGATCACATCCAGGTTATGCTCGATCACCACGAGGGTGTTGCCGGCGTCGCGCAGCTTGAACAACAGCTCCATGAGCCGTTGGATATCCGTCCAGTACAAACCGGTCGTAGGCTCGTCGAGGATGTACAGGGTGGTACCCTGTTCGCGCTTGCTCAGCTCCAGGGAGAGCTTGATGCGCTGGGCTTCGCCACCGGAGAGCGTGGTCGCGGACTGGCCGAGCTGCAGGTAACCCAGCCCCACGGCCTCGAGCGTCGCCAGCTTCTCCATGATCCGGGGGATAGCCCGGAAAAGCTCCATTGCCTCGCGCACGGTGAGCCCCAGCACGTCGGCGATGTTCTGGCCGTGGAAACGCACCTCGAGGGTCTCGCGGTTGAACCGCCGGCCGTCACAGCTCGGGCAAGGCGCGTAGGCGTCGGCCATGAATTGCATGTCGAGCTTGATCTGCCCGTCGCCCTGGCAGCGCTCGCACCGGCCGCCGCGCACATTGAAACTGAACCGGCTCGCCTTGTAGCCGCGCACCTTGGCCAGGGGCAGCTGCGCAAACAGATCGCGCAGCAGGTCGAGCAGGCCGACGTAGGTGGCCGGGTTGGAGCGCGGACTCCGGCCGATGGGTTCCTGGTCGACCAGCACGGCCTTTTCAAAGTGCTCCAGCCCGGTGAGGCCGCGATGCCGTCCGGGCAGGGCCTTGGCGCCGTTGAGCTTTCGCGCGGCGGCCGTGGCGAGGATGTCATTAACCAGGGAACTCTTGCCGGAGCCGGACACGCCCGTGACGCAGCTCAGCAGGCCCACTGGGAAGCTCGCCTCGACATTCCGCAAATTATGTTCGGTCGCGCCCTTGATGGTCAGCCAGCGGTCATCCGGCCGCTTGGTCTTCGCGTCCTTGACCACGCCCATCGTGCCGGCGAGGTAGGCGCCCATCCGGGAAACTGACACCGGCAGCTTCGCGCATTCCGCGGGCGTGCCTTGAAACAAAATCTGCCCCCCCTCGGTGCCGGCGCCGGGTCCCAGCTCGATCAGTTCATCGGCGATCCGGATCGTGTCCGCGTCGTGCTCCACCACGAGCACCGTGTTGCCCCGGTCGCGCAGTTCCCGGAGCGTGGTGAGCAGCCGCTGATTGTCGTGGGGATGCAGGCCGATGCTGGGCTCATCCAGGACGTAGATGACGCCGACCAGCCCCATGCCCAGCTGGGTGGCCAGGCGCACGCGCTGCGCCTCGCCGCCGGACAGGGACGAATATTCACGGTCCAGCGTCAGGTAGCCCAGGCCGGTTTCCGTGAGGAAATGCAGCCGCTGCGTGACGCCGCCCAGCACTTCGCCGACGGCATCCGTGGCCGGCAGCACGCCGGGCAGGGTCCGCGTGAAGTCAAGGGCCCGGCGGATGTCGAGGGCGGTGAAATCCGCAAAGCTCCGGCCGCCGACCAACACCGCCGCGCTGCGGGCGTTCAGGCGCAGGCCATGGCACGACGGACAATCCCCGCTCGCCATGTACGTGGAGAGCCGGGCGCGAAAGCCGTCACTCCGGGATTCCCGGCGGCTGGCGTCGAGGAGGGCCAGGATCCCGGGAAACGTCTTCAACTCGGATTTCTGGGTGCGGCGCAGGCGAAAACTGAACAAGCGTTCCCCCGCCCCGTGCATCAATTCGTGGCGCGTTTCCTCCGGCAGGTCCTGCCACGGTGTCCCGGCGTCGAACGGCAGCTGCTCGGCCAGCTGCTTCAGGATCGAGTTGTGGCGGATGATGAGGTTCCGGCCGCCGATGCGCCACGGCTTGATCGCCCCCTCCCGCACCGCCTTCTCCGGTTTCGGCACGATCAGTTCCTCGCTGAAGGTCAGCTTGCGGCCGAGTCCGCCGCACTCGGCGCAGGCGCCTTCGCTGTGGTTGAAGGAAAAATTCCGCGGCGTGAGTGGCTCAAAGACGTCGCCGCAGATCACGCAACTGAGGCTCTGGCTGAGCGGGATTTCCCGCCAGGGCGCCTCGGGATTTTTTTGCACGAGCGCGATCGCCCGGTTCTGTCCCTCGCGAAAGGCCAGCTCCAGCGAGTCGGCCAGCCGGCTGCGCTGCTCGGGGGCGAGCACCACCCGGTCGACCACCAGCTCCACCACCAGCTCGCTGCTGCCGTTCGGCAACAGCTTGGGTTCATCCAGGGACTTGATCTCGCCCGCAATCCGCACGCGTTGAAAACCCCGCTGGCGGAGCCGCGGCAGTTCATCGCGCAGCACCGCGGGCTTGGCGGTCATCCACGGGGCCAGCAGGATCGCCCGCTCGCCGGGCGCGCCGCGCAGGAGCTGGGACACGCAGTCGTCGAGCGAGCGTTTTTCCACGCGGCCGCCGTCCTTCGGGCAGCGCTGCTCGCCGCACAGCGCCCAGAGCAGCCGGGCGTAGTCCGCCACCTCGGTGACCGTGGCCACGGTGCTGCGCGGCGAGCCGCCCCCCGTGCGCTGCTCGATGGCGAGCACCGGCGAAAGACCGTGGATAAAATCGACATCCGGCCGCTTGAGCTGTTCGAGCACCTGGCGCGCCTGCGCGGAAAGGCTCTCCATGTATTTGCGGTAGCCCTCGGCGTAGATGGTATCGAAGGCGAGCGATGACTTGCCGGAACCGCTGGGGCCGGTGAGCACCACGAGCTTGCCCCGGGGAATACGCAGCTCCAGGTCCCGCAGGTTGTGCTCGCGGGCGCCCTTGATATGGATGTGTGAGGCCGCGTCCAAGCCTCCCCAAGGTTGTCCTTTTTGGGCGCGCGTCAAAAGGCTTATCACGAAATACCGCCCCGTGGCGGCCGGCGTGGTTTAGGTCTTGAACTCTCCCCCGGGAATTCGCTTCATCCCCGCAGCTAACCCCAAGCTTCAGGCTTGTTCCCCACCCCATCCCCACCCTGCGCCTCTACCGTGAGGCCTCATTCGTTGCACACGCTATGAACCTAAGCAAAGCTATCGCTCCGTGTCTGCGTCGTCCCGTCCTTGCCGTCCTCGCCCTTGCCCTGACCACCGCCTCCCGGGCGTTTGTCTTCGAGGCCGGTGATTTCAAGGGCAGCTTCGACACGACGATCTCCGTCGGCGGCCTGTACCGCCTGAACAATCCCGACCCGGCGCTCTATGGCCTGGCCAGCGGCGGCCTCTAGCATTCCGTCAATGCCGACGACGGCGACCTGAACTACCGCCGCGGCATGGCGTCCTTCCTCGTGAAGGCGTCCCATGACCTGGAGGTGAACTACCGTGACACCGCCGGCCTGTTTGTCCGCGGGTTCTACTTCAACGATTTCGTCAACTCCAACGGCACGCGGGCGCGCACCGCACTGAGCGACCAGGCCGACAGCATCGTGAGCACCAACGCCGAGCTGCTCGACGCCTATGTCTACCTGAAGCACAACGTCGGCGACATGCCGGCTACCCTCCGCGTCGGCCGCCAGGTGCTGAGCTGGGGCGAAAGCACGTTCATTCCGAACGGCATCAATTCCATCAACCCGATCGACGTGGCCAAGCTGCGGACGCCCGGTTCCGAGTTAAAGGAGGCGCTCCTGCCGATCAACATGATCTCCGGCTCGCTCAATGTTTCGCAAGACCTCACGCTCGAGGGCTTCTATCTCCTCTCCTGGGAGCGCACGCGCGTGGACCCGCCCGGCACTTATTTCAGCACGAATGATTTCGTGGCAAAGGGCGGTACCAAGGTTTACCTCGGGTTCGGGGCGATCCCGGACAGCAGCGGCCTGGGCGCCATCAAGCGCGGCACCGACCACCAGCCGGGCAACGCCGGCCAGTATGGCGTGACCCTCCGCTATCTGGCCCACGGCCTGAACGACACCGAGTTCGCCGTGTACTACATGAATTACCACAGCCGGCTGCCGGTGATCTCGGCGATCACCCCGACCAGCGCCGTCAGCCCGGCCCTGGTGCAGAGCACCGCCATCTCCCTCGGCAGTGCGAATCTGCTGCCCGCGCTCATCCCGGTGTTCGGCGCGGGTTCCGGCACGGCCCTCAGCACCCTGCTGGGCGCCGCGCTGACCGGCGTGCCGGCCTCGGCTCTCCCGGCCAGCCTGCAGCCTTTCTACCCGGCCGCCGCCAGCATCGCCACCGGCGCCAAGACCACGGGCTTCCTGACCGCCGCCGCCACCGGCAGCTACCAGATCGAGTTCCCCAAGGACATCGGCCTCGTGGGCGCCAGTTTCAACACGAGCATCCACGGCATCGCGCTGCAGGGCGAGCTGAGCTACCGCGACAACCAGCCGCTGCAGGTCGACGACGTGGAACTGCTCTTCGCCGCGCTCTCGTCCCTCAATCCCGCCTACGGGCCGAACAACCAGCTCGGCAATTACCTCGGCCGGCTTAACACCTACATCCCGGGCTACCGCCGGAACAAGGTGACGACCGGGCAGATGACGGCCACCTAGACCGGCCGCGGCATCCTCGGCTCGCAGCAGACCACGCTCCTCGGCGAAACCGGCTTCGTCAACGTCAGCAGCCTGCCCGGCAAGGGCACCCTGCGCTACGACGGCCCCGGCACCTTTGTCGCGGGCGACATCAACGAGATGATCAACACCGGCAATGCCGCCTCCGGCGCCGACCCGGCCTCGGCCTTCGCCGATCGCTTCTCCTGGGGCTACCAGCTGGTCGGCCGCCTCGACTACAACAATGTCTTCGCCGGCATCAACGTCTCGCCGCTGCTCGCGTTCTCGCACGACGTCACCGGCAACACGCCGCTCCCGATGGGCAACTTTGTCCACGGCCGCAAGACGATCACCATCGGCACGGAGTTCACCTTCCAGAACGCCTGGGCGTTGGACATCCGCTATGTGAACTTCTTCGGCGCCGGTCGCTTCAACCTGCTCGGCGACCGCGATTACGTTTCCTGCAACCTGAAGTACTCGTTCTAACCCCTACCCCCGAAACCAACATGAAATCAGGTATTCGATTTTTTCTCGCGGGCTCCGCTCTCCTCACCCTCGGCCTGACCGCGCAAGCGGCCCTCTCGGCCGCCGACCTCAGCCGCCTGGGCAACGACCTCACCCCGCTCGGCGGCGAAAAGGCCGGCAATGCGGATGGTTCCATTCCGGCCTGGACCGGCGGCATCACCACGCCCCCGGCCGGCTACACGGTCGGCATGCACCATCCCGATCCGTTCAAGGACGACCAGCCGCTCTTCACCATCAGTGCGGCCAATGCCGACAAGTACGCCGACAAGCTCAGCGCCGGTCACGTGGCCCTGATGAAGGCCTACCCCGACTACACGATGCCGGTGTATGCCACGCACCGCAGTGCCTCGAATCCGCAGCGGATCTACGACGCGACCAAACAGTATGCCGCCACCGCGGCCCTGACGCCCGGCGGCAACGGTATCACGGGCACGGTCATCGGTGTTCCCTTCCCGATCCCGCAGAGCGGGCTTGAGGTCATCTGGAACCACCTGACGCGTTACCGGGGGATCGCCGCCGCCCGCTACATCAGCCAGGCCGCGCCGCAGCGCAACGGCACCTACACCCTCGTCGATTTCGAGGATGAGTTTCTTTTCAACTACGTCCGCGAGGGCATCCAGGAGAAGGATCTCGATAATGTGCTGGTGTATTTCAAGCAGGCGGTCACCGCGCCGGCCCGTCTCGCCGGTTCCATTCTGGTGGTCCATGAGACCCTCGACCAGGTGAAGGAGGCCCGTCGCGCCTGGATCTACAACACCGGCCAGCGCCGGGTCCGCCGCGCCCCGAATGTCGCCTACGACAATCCCGGCACCGCCGCCGACGGCATGCGCACATCCGACCAGTTCGACATGTTCAACGGCGCGCCCGACCGCTACGACTGGAAGCTCGTCGGCAAAAAGGAAATGTATGTGCCCTACAATTCCTACAAGCTGCACAGCGATAAATTGAAATACAGCGACATCCTCAAGCCGCTGCACATCAACCAGGACCTCACCCGCTACGAGCTGCACCGCGTCTGGGTCGTGGATGCCACGCTCAAGCCGGGCACAAGCCACGTATACTCCCGCCGGACCTTCTATATCGACGAGGACAGCTGGCAGATTCTCGCGGTCGACCAGTACGACGGCCGCGGCCAGCTCTGGCGCGTATCCGAGGCGCATTGCATCAACTACTACGACGCCCAGACTTTCTGGAGCACGCTCGAGGTCCACACCGACCTGATCGCCGGCCGCTACCTGGCCATCGGCCTGGACAACGAGGCGAAGATGTACGACTTCAGCATCAAGCGCAGTCCCCAGGACTACACGCCCTCCACGCTGCGGCAGGAAGGCGTCCGCTGAGCCCAATCCTATCAGGCGAAGGGCGGCCGTCACCGGCCGCCCTTTTTCTTGCCTGTGCTTCAGTGCAAGGCGCAGAATTCATGATCAAGAATGTGTACACACTGACTTGTCATTCTGAACGAAGTGAAGAATCCACGGCATCGATGATGATGTCAGCTGCGAGCGCGTGGATTCATCGCTGCGCTCAGAATCACAGACAGGCAGGTCATGTGGTGGCTGGCTTTCGTCAATATCCGGTTCATTGGCTGCTCCTCACCCTCGCCTTCGCTGTCCCTCTCCCCGCCCAGGAATCATCCGAGCCCGCCCCGCTGGCCGCCCGCAGCCTGCTGCTCAGCGTGGTTCAGGCCGGGGACAAGCTGGTGGCGGTGGGTGATCACGGCGACGTGGTCATCTCGCGCGACGACGGCCTGACCTGGACGCAAGCGTCCGTACCCGCGCGAGCCCTCCTCACGGGTGTTGCCTTCCCCGACAAGTTGCATGGCTGGGCGGTCGGCCATGATGGCGTGATCCTGGCCACCCTTGACGGCGGCCTGACGTGGTCCCGGCAAGATGACGGCAAGGAGCTGGAGTCGGTCTATCTCGATGTGTTCTTTCGCGATGCCAGCCACGGCTTCATCGCGGGCGCCTACGGAAAATTCCTGAAAACCGAGGACGGCGGCCAGCACTGGCTGACCACCCGGCCCAGTGAGGACGAAGTCCATTACAACCGGATCTCCGCGGGAGCGGACGGCACGCTCTATCTGGCGGGCGAAAGCGGGACACTCCTGCACTCCGATGACGAGGGGAAAACCTGGGGCAAACTGATCGTGCCTTACGACGGCTCGCTGTTCGGCACGCTGCCCCTGGCCAAGGGCCATCTCCTCACCTACGGCCTGCGCGGGCATATCCTGCGCTCGGAGGATGCCGGCGCCACCTGGGAACCGGTGAACAGTCCGGTGCGGGTGCTGATCATGACCGGCATCCGCCAGCGTAACGGCACGATCGTACTCGCAGGCCAGGGCGGGAATTTTTTCCTCAGCCACGATGCGGGGCGAACCTTCACCCCTTGGAAGCCGGCCGATTTCGGCACCAGCGTGGCCGAGGTCGTCGAGGCCGGGGACGGCTGGCTGGTCACCGTCGGCGAAGCCGGCGCGGTGAGGATCAAGCTGCCATGAGCTACCCTTGTCATCCTGAGCAACGCGAAGGATCCACGTGCTCGAACTTGGTGCCACGCTCGCTGCCGTGGATTCTTCGCTCTGCTCAGAATGACAGCCGCGAGATTTTGCGTTACCCTCCATGCTAACCCGCATCGAAGCACTCATCTTCGGGCACCGTCACCTGACCGTGCTGCTGTTTGCACTTACCACGGCGGTGCTGGGGTTCTTCGCGGCCCG
This sequence comes from uncultured Verrucomicrobiota bacterium, assembly GCA_903898675.1. GTDB lineage: Bacteria > Verrucomicrobiota > Verrucomicrobiia > Opitutales > Opitutaceae > Lacunisphaera. The sequence goes on along the minus strand of CAIUGM010000038.1, from coordinate 51,393 downwards.
GACCCACGTTGACGCCAGCTTCAACAAGCAGCTGCCGGGCGACCATGAGTACATCCAGAACTTCAAGAAATACCAGGAGCAGTTCGGCGGCGCCAATCGCGTCGTCATCGCCCTCATGGCGCGCAAGGGGGACATGTTCACGCCCGAGTTCTTCCGCACGCTGAAGGCCGTCACCGACGAGACATTTTATCTGCCGGGGGTCGATCGCTCACAGGTGACCTCGATTTATACGCCGAATGTCCGCTACATGGAGGTGGTCGAGGACGGTCTCCAGGGTGGTAATGTCATCCCGGCCGACTTTTCGCCGACGCCCGAGGGCCTTGAGCGCGTCCGCCAGAACATCATCAAGTCCGGCCGCGTCGGCCAGCTGGTGGCGAACGATTTCACCGGCGCCATCATCGTCGCTTCTCTGCTGGAGGTCGACCCGCAGACCGGCCGGAAGCTCGTCTATGCCGAGGTCGCCGATGCTCTGGAGAGCAAGATCCGGCAGAAATACCAGTCCGACCTGGTCAGCGTGCATATCATCGGCTTTGCCAAGGTCATTGGCGATGTGACCGACGGCGCGCGCGGCGTGCTGCTGTTCTTCGGCCTGGCGATCATCGTGTCGGCCTTCCTGCTCTTCTACTTTTCGCAGTCACTGATCCTCACGATCCTGCCGCTGATCACTTCGGCTTGCGCCGTGGTCTGGCAACTCGGCCTGCTCAACCTCTTCGGCTTCGGGATCGATCCGCTCTCGATCCTCGTGCCTTTCCTGGTGTTTGCGATCGCGCTGAGCCATGCCACCCAGATGCTGCGCTCCTTCCGCTATGAATACTACATCGGGCGGGACGAGGTGCTCGCCGCCCGGGCGTCATTCAGCAACCTCTTCATCCCCGGGACCGTCGCCATCCTGACCGACACCGTGGGGTTCCTGACCATCTACCTCGTCAAGGTGCCCATCATCCGCGAGCTGGCCATCACCGCCAGCCTGGGCGTCACGCTCATCATCCTGACCGACCGCTTCCTGCTGCCCGTGCTGCTGGCTTACACGACGATGGAGCCGGACTTCCGCAAACGGGTTAATATCCGCCGCTTCGCGTTGCAACCCGTCTGGCGCCGGCTAGTGGGTTTCACGACGGGCCGCACCTCGCTCGTTATCATCGCCATCGCCGGCGCGTGCTGGGCGTTCGGCCTGATCAAGGCCAGGCAGGTGCAGATCGGTGACACGCATGCCGGCGTGCCCGAGCTCCGCCAGTCTTCGCGCTACAACCAGGACACCGCCGTCATCACCTCGCGTTTCAATATCGGCGTCGATGTGATCACGGTGTTGATCGAGACGGTGCCGAACGGCGTGATCGACCACGACGTCATGGCGCTCGTGGAGCGGTTCGGCTGGCACATGCGCAACATCGAGGGCGTCCAGTCCACCATGGCCCTGACCGATCTCGCCAAGACGATCACCGCCGGCTGGAACGAGGGCAGCCTGAAGTGGCGGACCGTGCCCCGCAATCCGCAGACGCTCGCCCAGTCGGTCTCGCCGGTCGAGACCTCGACGGGGCTGTTGAACAATGACGGCAGCGTCATCCCGGTGATGATCTACCTCAAGGACCACAAGGCCGGGACGATCCGGCGCGTCATCACCGCCGTGAAGGAATTCCGCGCCCGGGAATCGACGCCCAGGGTGAAGTTCCAGCTCGCCACCGGCAACATCGGCGTGATGGCCGCCACCAACGAGGTGGTTGAGTCCGCGCAATTTCCCATGGTGATGTGGCTGTACATCGCGATCGTCGTGCTCTGCCTGATCTCCTTCCGCTCGTGGCGGGCCACGGTGTGCGTGGTGCTGCCGCTCGTGATCGTGTCCGACCTGGCCTATGCGCTGATGGTCTACCTGCAGATCGGCCTGAAGACTTCCACGCTGCCCGTCGTCGCGCTCGGCGTCGGCATCGGCGTGGACTACGGCATCTACCTCTGCTCGGCGCTGCTCGAGCGGCTCCGCGACGGCAAATCCCTCGAGGACGCGCTGTGCGAGTCCTTCGCCACGATGGGCACGTCGGTGGTGTTCACCGGCTTCGCGCTCTCGATCGGCGTAGGTACATGGGCCTTCTCGGCCATCAAGTTCCAAGCCGACATGGGGGTGCTCCTCGCCTTCATGTTTCTCTTCAACATGCTTGGCGCGATGCTCCTGATGCCCGCGCTGGCGCGCTGGCTCTTCTGGAAAAAGATGGCCAACCGCCTGTCGCCGCCGGAAGAGACACCGGGTAGCCGCGCTTGAGCGCAGCGTTCCGCGCGCCATCGGCGCGACAAGACCGGGGCCGAAGGCAACCGGAACAAGCGTGGTTCCGGCCACGATGTCGGCTACCTCCCTGGAAATCTGTCCCGCCAATCATTATTTGGCTGCGCCGTCGCCGCGCGCATCAGGTTGATCTCTTCCCTGGTCTTGGCGTCATCAATCACCGAGATGCTGAGGATTTGTTCGGTCACAGCCGATCGTTTCTCCGCCTCGCGTTCCTGCTTCTGCATCTCCGCCGCGACCTGGTTGTTCAGCTTGGGCAATGGCACCAGGCCCAGCCCGGGATGCGTTTTCAAGGCAACTTCCAGGCGTGCCTTGGGCGTGAGGAATTCGAACGCGGAAATCGGTGGCAATTTGGTCTTGGTCACCGTGACCGTCGGCAGATAAAAAATATCGGCCGCATCGGGCCTTGCCGGTTGCTCAAAAAACGGATTAAACCCGGGCAGTCGGCCGGCTACCGCCGAGATGACGTCGGTTGAAATCAGCCTCGGCGGCCTCGGGTCCGCGACAACGGGTGCTGGTGGCTCGGCGGCCCGACCATCCGTAAGACTGATAGCCACCGCCAGCACACCAAGGCGGAGACTGTCGTACGGGGTGACCCTCATGCAGCTGGGTAAGAAACCCGCCGCGCCTAAATGTTCATTTATTCTTCGACTCACTCCGCCCGGAGCGCGATCACCGGGTCAACCCGCGCGGCGCGCCGGGCTGGCAGCCAGGCGGCGAGCCAGGCGATCAGGAGCAGGAGGGCCGGGACGCCGAGGAGGACGGTGAGATTCAGGACACCCCCGCCGAGGTGCAGCATCACCACCCCGGCGATGAGCCACGCGGGCACCATCCCGACCAAGACGAGCCGCATGCTCTCCCGGACCATCTGCGCCACCACGCGGGGACCGGATGCGCCCAGCGCCAGCCTGATGCCGATCTCCGTGGTGCGTTGCGCCACGGCGTAGGCGACCACCGCGTAGATGCCGACCGCGGCCAACAGCAGGATCAAAGGCCCCAGAACCGCAAAGATCCGCGCCGGAATTCGCCGGAAAAACAGGTTTTTCTCCACATGCTCCCGCAGGGTGCGGACATCATAAAGCACGAGGGCGGGATTGATCTCGCGCAGGACGCGGCGGAGATTGGGCACCAGCTCCAATTCCGTGCCCCGGGCCCGGACATGAATCTGGCCGGTTGGGCTGAAACGATTCCGGTAGGAAAAATACATCACCGGCTTGGGGGCCTCGCCGAAGGTCTCGGTCAGCGAGTTCCGCACCACGCCGATAATCTCAAACTTGCTGCGACCCCCGATGGTGTGGCCCAGCGGCGACGCACCGTCGAGGTAGCGGCGGACAAATTCCTCGTTCACGATCGCCTGCGCTCCCTGCGTGGTGTCGCCCAGGGCGGCGAAATCCCTTCCGGCCATCAACGGCATGCCCATCGTTTGGAAATAGCCCGGCGTCACATCGTAGGTCAGCGCCCGGTTCTGTCCGCCATCGCTTCGTTTCCGTCCATCGATCGTGAAGCCGCCGACCGGCAGGCCGTGAAAATCGAGCGGTACCCAGGAGGCGATCGCCGCACTCTCCACCCCCGGCTCCGCGCGGAGACGCCGGAGCAGGTCATCCATGAGGACGAGGCCGGACGCCGGGTTGTAACCACCGGCGCTAAGATCATAGCCCGCGAGCAAAACCCCTTCTTCCCTGAAGCCCGGATCGGCCAGGCGTGTTTCCAGGAAATTCCGCAGGAACATGGCCGCACCCACAAGCACGAGCAGGGCCAGCGCCACCTCGAGGCCGACCAGTGCTCCCTGCATCCGGCTGCGGCGGGAGACCTGCCGGGATGCCCGCAGGGCGAGCTGGGTATCGGTCCGGGCCGACTGGATGGCCGGCGCCAAGCCGAACAGCAGCGCGCTGCCCACGCCCAGCATAATGGCGAAAAGCAAGCCGCCGAGGTCGAGCCCGGTCTGGAATTTGAAGGGAAACCCGCTGGGCAGCGGCACCGCCCGCAAGGCGGTCGTGCCCCAGAGCGCCGCCACCACGCCGATGGTCGAGGCGAGGCCGCCAAGGATCAGGCTCTCGACCAGAAACAGGCGCAGGATTTGGAGCGGCCGGGCGCCCAGGGCCAGGCGCACACCGATTTCGCGACGCCGGACCGTGGCGCGAGCCAGTAAAAGATTGGCGGCGTTGGCGCAGACCACGAGCAGCACCAGCAGCATGAAGCCCTGCATGACCGCCAGGGCGCCGAGCAGAAACCGCGGGGCGCCGCGCGGCGCGCGCCAGAATGGCAGCACCTCGGCCTCGATCGAGGCATTGCTGGCGGGATAATTTTTGGCGAGTTGCCGCATTGCCCCGGTCAGCTCGGCTTGCGCGCCCGCTTGCGTGGTGCCGGGAGCGAGGGCACCCATCAGGGAGTATCCGTGGGTGTCGCGATTCTCGAGTTCATTGTCACCTTCCAGCAGCACCGGGGCGAGTGTGGCCGGAACCCAGAGATCAAAGCCCAGGCCCACGACGGTGCCTTGGAAGCCAACGGGCGCCACGCCGATGATGGTAAGCAGCCGGTCATTCACCCGCAGCGACCGGCCCAGCACGGCCGGATCGCCGGCAAAGTGATTCTGCCAGAAGTCATGGGAGATGACCGCGACCGCGGCCCCGCCCGGTTGGGCCGCCTCCTCCGGACGTAGAAAACGACCCAGGGCCGGACGCATGCCCAGGGCGGAGAAATAATTGCCCGAGACCAACTGGGCATACACGCGTTCTTCGTGACCAGGTTCGCCAAAATTCAGCGGCAGCATCCGGAAGGCAAATAACTCGCGGAATGAGCCCAGGCTCTCGCGCAAGTCGCGATACTCGGCCCAGGACGCGCCCGGATAGGAGCCCGCCTCCGTCCTGGGTTCAACCAGCACAAAGCGGGTGGCATCCGCCACCCCCGGCAGCGGCCGGAAGACAATGCCGCTAATCCAGGAATAAATGACCGCGTTGGCCCCGATGCCGATGCCGAGCGAGAGGACGATCACCGCCGCCAGCAGCGGACTCTTGCCGAGGCTTCGTGCGGCATGGCGGGCGTCCCTTCCGAGATTTTCCACCCAGGCCCAGCGGCTTTGCGCCCTCACCTTTTCCTGGATAACCGCCACATTGCCGAACTGCCTCAGCGCGGCATACCGCGCCTCGGCGGGTTCCATGCCGGCCTTGAGGTTCAATTCCGTCTGCAGCTCGACATGATGCCGCATTTCCTCGGCCATGTCGGCTTCGAAACGTTTGCCCCGCCGGAGTGATTTGAACAGGAAGCCCATGCGGTTCAGCCCGTCCGTAGTGCCACCATGGGATCCACCTTGGTCGCGGCCCGCGCCGGCAGCCAGCAGGCAAAAAATGCGGCCAGCGCGAGGACCAGCGGCGCAAGCGTGAAGGCGACGGGATCCAGGGCGCCCACCCGATAAAGCAAGCTGCTGACGACTTTGCCGATGACGAGCGCGAGCAGGAGCCCGGCCATCAGGCCGCTGCCCACCATGACCGCGCCCTCGCCGAGGATCATCCGCTGCACCGCCACCGGCCGGGCCCCGAGCGCCATGCGGATGCCGATTTCGCGCGTGCGCCGCGCCACCGAGTAGGCGACCACGCCGTAGATGCCCACCACCGCCAGGCAGAGCGCGAGGCCGCCGAACACGGCAAAAAGCATGGCACCTGTGCGCACGGTCCAGATCTGGATGTTGCCGTCGAGGTGCTGGCGGAAGCTTTTCAGGGCCAGCACCGGCAGCGCTGGGTCCACCTCGTGGACCACGCGCCGCAACAGGTCGATGTTCGCCGCCTCGCTGTCGGGTGTGCGGGAGGAAAACCTGACATGGAAGAACACGTGGCTGGCAAAGCCGCGAACGAACGGCAGGTAGAAACAAGGCGAAGGCTGCGATTCGAAGAGATTGTGCCGGACCGCCGGCACGATGCCGACCACTTCCATTGCCTCGCCTGCGCCCTTGGCAAGGGTTGGGCCAGCCTCCGCTCCGCTCAGTTGCAGCCGCTGGCCGATCGCATCGCCCGCGGGCCAGAGTTGCTTTGCCAGCAGGTCATTGATGATCACCACCGGGGGGCTGCCGGCGTCCGCCACCTCGGCCGCGGTGAACGATCGGCCCCGCAAAAGCGGCAGGCCTGCGGCCTTGAAGTAATCCTCCCCGACCCCGTTCCATTTTGCACTGGCCGTCGAATTGCCGGTATCAGGGCCAGCCATCCGGAAAACCTTCCTCTCGAAATCCATCCCGCCCAGCGGAACATCAATGGCCGGGCTTGCGCTTTCAACCCCGGGCAGCGCAGCGAAGCGCTCGTTCAGCCGGCGATAAATTGCTTGGGCCTGACTTTGATTATAGCCCCCGAGTCCGGCGTCCACCTCAACGAGGTACACGCCGCCAGCCTCCAGCCCGGTGTCCATCGTGCTGGCCCCGGCTTGAACCGCACTGCGCATGAAAAGCGCCGCGGCGGTGAGCAGCGCGAGGGAGAGGGCAATCTGCGCCGACACGAGCGGCTGGCGCGGCAGATACTTCCAACGGCGCGGCGCGACATCCTCGCCGGCCTGATCCTTCAGGTGCATGAGGGCGTCGGCGCGGGAAAGCCGGAGCGCGGGAGCCAGGGCAAACCCCACGGTGCCCAACACCGCGAAGCCAAACGTCGCCGCCAGCAACGCCGGTTGCGGTTCCGCCGTCCAGACCAGGTCGAGCGGAATCATCCGGCCCATCGAGGCCGTGAGCAGCGCGGACAACCAGAGGGCGAGCAGCAGGCCTCCCGTCCCGCCCAGCAGGGCGAGCAGCAAGCCCTCGGTCAACAACTGGCGGACGATGCGACCGCGCCCTCCCCCAAGGGCGAGGCGCAGCGCGATCTCCTTCCGCCGCGCCGTGCCGCGCGCGAGCAGCATGTTGGCAAGGTTGAGGCACGCCACCAGCAGCACAATGGCCGCCATGCCCAGCAGCAGGACACCGACCCAGGCCACTGCTGCATCGTTTTCGTTGGAAGCAAACCGGGAGAGTGGAGCCAGGGCGAGTTGCCGGTCCTTTTGCTCAGCCGGAAACTGCCGCTCCAGGCTGGCCTCGAGTACCCGGAGACCGGATGAGGTGGCCGCCGCCGTGAGACCGGGCTTGAGCCGGCCAAGCAGCATCAGGGCGGTCCCGGCGCGATCGGCCAGCGCGCTCCGGCCCTCATGGCCTGTCACCTGGTCGTAAACCCCGAGCGGGAGCCAGAGCTGGGTGTAGAACAGCGCCGTCGTGCCCGTAAACCCTTCCGGCATGATGCCGATCACGGTGAACGACCGGCCGTTGATCAAAACAGGCGAACCCAGCAGGCCCGGATCAAAATGGCGCTTCCTCCAGAAATTATGGCTGACAATGACCACCGGGCTGGTGCTGCCGGGCACCTCCTCCTCCGGCAAAAAGGCCCGGCCCTGCGCCGGCGCGACCCCGAGGACGGAGAAAAAATTGGCACTGACCACGGCGGCGGGAGTGCCGCGGGTTTCGTCCTTCCCGCCCACTCCCACGACCAGCAGGGCCGAGGCCAGCGTATCGGAGAAAAGGGCATGATCCGCGCGGATCTCGCGGTAGGCCGGGTAGGAAAAATCGCGGACCTGCCGCGGATTCATCCGGTCCTGGCTGAGCACCCGCAGCACTTCGGCCGGGCGGGCATAGGTGGGCGGCGCAAACAACAGCGAATGGACGAGGTTGAAAACCGCCGCGTTGGCGCCGATGCCCAGGGCCAGCACCGTGACCGCCGCAGCGGTGAACCCGGGGTGCTTCAACAGGAGCCGGGCCCCGTACTTCAAATCCTGCGCGAACTGATCCAACCAGACGAATCCGCGCTGTTCCCGCGCCCGCTCCTGGATCACCGCCACGTTCCCGAACTGCCGCAGCGCCGCGTAGCGCGCCTCAGCCGGCTCCATGCCGGCCTTGATATTCGATTCGGCCTGCAACTCGACATGCAGCCGCATCTCCTCGGCCATCTCGGCGTCGCGTTTGGCCTTATGCAGGAACGACTGCAATTTACGGAGAAGCTTCATTTTCACCTAAACGCGGAGTCCGCAAAGGCCGCGGAGCAATCGGGTGCAAATACCCCGGCTGCTTCTCTCCGTGGCCTCTGGGCACTTCGCGTTTTAAAATTCATGGCGATCCCTCATCAGGTGCCGTTGAGGACGAAATTGATTGCCGTCGAGAGCTTGGCCCAGCTTTGCTCCTCGGCGGTCAGTTGCTTGCGGCCGGAGGCCGTAAGCGCGTAAAACTTCGCCTTCCGGTTGTTGTCGGAGACGCCCCACTCCGCCTTGATCCAGCCCTGTTCCTCGAGCCGGTACAGCGCGGGATAAAGCGAACCCTGCTCCACCGTCAGCATGTCCTGCGACATTTGCCCGATGCGGACCGCAATGCCGAAGCCGTGCATCGGCTCCAGCTGCAGTGATTTCAGGATGAGCAGGTCAAGGGTGCCCTGCAGGAGATCAGCTTTGTTGTTGGCCATGGTTACACCTAGATTGGCTAGGAGAGAGGCAGACTCCCCTAGAATGTCAAGGCATGATGCGATTCACGACGGATAAATGAAACGTACCTGAGTTTTTTAACGACGGATTACACGAATGTACACGGATCAGAACTCGGAGTGGGCAAGAGAGCAGCATCAACCGTCGCCAAGTCTATGGCCCGACAAGAGTCAGCGCCCCTACCGGTTTTTCTGGTTCAGTCATTCGTGATAATCCGTAAAATCCGTGGTCAAAACTCCGGCCTGCCTGGTTAGTGATTCGTTAGTGTGAATTAGGTGGGTAACCCTCAGTCGTCTCGTTCCGCGCTGCGGGCTTGCCTGCGGGACCGGACGTCCCTTCCTTAGCGCCATGATTCCGAGGGAAATCCCGCTGCTCACCCCGCCCCAACGCAAGATCATCGGCTTCGGGCTGGGCTTCGCGGCGATTGTCGGGATTTTCGCCCTGACCACCTTCAGCCTGATCATGGTCGGACGCTTTCTCGGCGAGTTTTCGGGCGTCATCTGGCCGATCGCCACCGCGGGCATCCTGGCCCTGATCCTCCGCCCGGTCGTCACCGTGTTCGAGCGCCGGCTGAAGCTCGGCCGCAACGCAGCCGTGGTGCTGCTCTACGGGCTCTTCATCCTGGCGGTGGCCGGGCTGCTCTTCGGTTTCGGCCCGGCGCTGATCAGCCAGATTCTGGATTTCGTCACCTACGTGCCGACGCTGTGGCACAACATTCTGGCGTGGGGCGACCGGCACTTCCCCGAGTGGCTGGAGATCTCGCGGCGGTACCTCGACAATTCCTCGGTGAAGGGCGCGATGGACAAGCTGACCCTCGAGATGCAGGACTTTGTCGCCCACCTCGTCCCGTCGCTCAAGCAGGCCGGCGCCGGGCTTTTCGGGTTCTTTGGCTTCATCGCCTCGCTGGCGATCATTCCCGTCTACCTGTTTTTCTTCCTGCTCTCGGGCAATGATGACCCCACGAAACGCCTGCCCGAGCACCTGACGTTCCTGAAGCCCGAGTACCGCGATGATGTCATTTTCCTGCTGCGGGAATTCATCGGGATCGTTGTCGCGTTCTTCCGCGGCCAGCTGCTCATCGGCTGCATCATGGGCGTGCTGCTCGCGATCGGGTTCTCGATCGCGGGCCTCAAGTTCGGCCTGGCCCTCGGCCTGATCACCGGGCTGATCAACATTGTGCCCTACCTTGGTTCCGTGCTGGGCCTCAGCGTCGTCCTCCCCCTCGCCCTGCTCCAGAGCGATGGGGGCGGCCTCGGCCTGCTGGCGGCCTGCATCGGTGTCTTTATCGCGGTGCAGGCCATCGAGGGCTGGCTCCTGACCCCGCGCATCATGGGCAAGCAGACGGGCCTGCATCCGGTCGCCATCATCTTCGCCGTGTTCTTCTGGGGCCAGGCCTTCGGCGGTGTCCTCGGCATGCTGCTGGCCGTGCCGCTGACCGCTTTTGTGGTCACCGCCTGGCGACTGGTGCGGCGGAAATATTTCGCCGCCTGAACTTGAACTTTTTGCCGCGCCGTCAGTCGAAATCTCATCCCCTCTCCCATGCGCAAACTTACCCTGCTCCTTTTTCTCAGCCCGCTCGCCTGGGTTCGACTGGCGGCGAATGACACCGCCAGCGATCCCGCCCTCGCGTGGGGCCAGACCATCGACCAGGCGCGCACCGGTTTGATCCTGCCGCAGACCCTGCGCGAACAATGCCCGACTCCCGCGGTCAACCTGTCGCGCTATTCGACAATCGAACCCAACGAGCCTTTTCAAGTCGCAGCCGACGCTCCGCCCAAAGCCCGCGCGCCGCGCAACGGGGTGATACCAGCGCCGGAGTCACTGGACTCGGGTATTCTGCATAAACGGCTGGACCAAGCCCCGCCCGCTGGCGCCAAGCGCTGGAATTATGGCACCGGAGATTTCAGGGTGATGCAGATTGCCGCGTCCGACACCCCGGCCCCGGAAGCCCGGTAATTTTCGACTTACCCATTGCAGCAGCGGCGAGTCCCCGCACGAATCTCGGCATGGCCTGGGAAGTCCGCTTCAAGGAAGGTGTCTGTCTGCCGCAGATCGGCTGGTGGCTTGATGCCCGCCGGGCGCAGGCGCGCTCCTTCGTCTCGCACGCCCACTCGGACCACATCGCGCCGCACAAGGAGATCGTCGCCACCCGCGCCACCGCGAGCCTGATGCGGCTGCGGATGTCGGGCAAGCGGCACGAGACCATCCTCGACTACGACCAACCCTGGGCCGCCGGGTTTGGCTGCGAAATGCGCCTCTTTCCCGCGGGCCATATTTTCGGCTCGGCCATGCTGCACGCGACCACCGAACAAGGTTCTTTGCTCTACACCGGCGATTTCAAGCTGCGCCCGAGCCTGGCCGCCGAGCCCTGCGCTACGCCGCGGGCCGACGTACTGATCATGGAGACGACCTTCGGGTTGCCGCGCTACGCGTTTCCCCCGGCCGCCGAAATCGAGGGCGGGATTGTCGATTTCTGCCGCCAGGCCCTGGCGGATCAGGTGGCGCCGGTGCTCTACGCCTACAGCCTGGGCAAGACCCAGGAGTTGCTGCAGATCGTCGGCCGCGCGGGCCTGCCGGTGATGCTGCATGCGCACGGCTTCAAGATGACCCAGCGCTACGCCGAACTCGGGATGAAGCTGCCGCCGTACGCCCTGCTGAACGAGCACGCGTACGCCGGACACGTGATCATCTGCCCGCCGATGTCGGGCCAGAGCGAACCGCTGACCTGGATCCACCCCAAGCGCACCGCGGTCGCCACCGGCTGGGCGATGGACCGCGGGGCGATCTACCGCAACGGCTGCGACGCGGCGTTCCCGCTCTCGGACCACGCGGACTTCCCCGATCTGCTGGCATTCGTGGACCGGGTGCAGCCGAAGATCGTCTACACCCTGCACGGTTTCGCCCGGGAGTTCGCGAGCACCCTGCGCGCCCGCGGGATCGAAGCCTGGGCCATCGGCCAGCAAAACCAGATGGATCTGTCGCTGGGGTGAAGCCGTGTTGCCCGCGAATGACGCGAATTTACGCGAAGTAATAATCCCGTGGCAAGCCCCCCGAGGCATTGGATCAAGACCGCCGGCCGGGTCGTGGATCGCTTTGTAGCAGCCGTCGTCAGACGGCTGGCGCCAGCGGTCTGACGACCGCTGCTACGTCCAAGCCGAAGCAAGCTTAGGAGTATTGGATTCACAATGAATAAAATGCCGGCCTCAATCCGTGGTCAGGGCAGTCAGACTGCAGTTCGACCAGGTTGCCCGCAGGAGATCACCGCCAGGCGATTCGCGTCGAGTCTGGTGACAAACGCTCGACGCGCCTTGCACTTTTGGCCATTGGTGCTGTCCGACCAACCTGTGAAATCACTCCTGCTTCTCTGTCTTCCCGTGCTGGCCTGGGCCGCACCGTTCACCGCTTTCCACGACGGGGAGACTTTCACGTACCACGTGGGCTTCGCCATTTTCGGGCACGCCGGTGACGTCACCATTGCCGCCCATGACCAGAAGTTGAACGGCACCGACGTGATGAGCGTGACGACCGACACCCGCTCCCGCGGGATCGTGCGCGGGCTCTATGCCTTCGACAACAAGGCCGAGGTCGTGATCGAGAAGGCCTCCGGCCGCATGCTCAGCGTGAAGGAAAGCGGGGCCGACCCGAAGCGGGCAACCGACACGGAAATCACCTTCGACTACGCCAAGCGCCAGGCCAAGTACACCGACCGCGTGCGGCCCGAGCGCTCCAAGGATGTCACCCTCCCCGACGGGGACCCGATGGATCTGATCAGCGCGTTGGTCCAGACGCGCAGCTGGAATCTTAAACCGGGTGAGAAGCGCGACGTGCTCGTCCAGTTCGGCAGCGACTTTTATCCGCTCACGATCAAGGCCGAGGGTTACGAGGAAGTCTGGACGCCGCTGGGCACCTACCAGACCCTCGTGCTCGTGCCGCGGATGGAAAAAGATCCGCAGGGACTTTTCAAGAAAGGCGGCCAGATCAAGGTTTGGATTTCCCAGGATGCCAGCAGCCTGCCCGTCCAGATGCAGCTCAAGCTGGGTTTCGGCTCCGCGACCCTCGTGCTCAGCGCCTACAACTCGACGCCCGCGATCACGGCTGCGTCCAACTGAAACCGCCACGGTTTGCCGGCCCAAACCGGTCCGGCGTAGCTGACCCCGATCCGTGGGCTCGACATGATTTGCCGGCTCGTCACGTCCAGCCCGCCGTCTTCCAGGTGCAGACCGGAGCGCGGATGTGCCGGCAAGCCATTCAGCTGGCGGCCGATTTTCAGGCGCTTGGTTAGCCGGCCCGGACCGATCATGTGCTTCACGCCCCGGATGAGGATCGCCGCCGGATAGTCGGCGGGTCCCGTGACGAGGTTGAGCATCTCGTGGATGCCGTAACAGAGATAGACGTACCAGACACCGCCCGCTTGATACATTACCTCGGTGCGGGGTGTCCGCCCATTGCGCGCGTGGCTCGCCAGATCGTTTTCGCCGTTGTAGGCCTCGACCTCGGTGATCAGATGCGCGGTCCGACCGGAACCGTCGTCCCGCACTAAAGTCTTGCCCAACAGCCACCTTGCCAAGGAAACCGTGTCGCGGCTGCGCAAATCGCGAGGCATGATCAGGCGAGGCATCAGTCACAATTGAAGCGCATAAACGCGGCTCGCAAGCCGTCACTTCGGTTGCAAACTTCGCTCCGGGCGCACGATTTCCCACAAACTGTAAATAAATCCTTGATTACCCCCGCCCTACTCCCCTTATTTCGCCCCTTTGAACTTATGAAAGCCACTATCAAAACGCAGGGGAAGCAGTTCTCGGTTAGCGAGGGCGATATCCTCATCGTCGACCGCTATCCCAAGACGGAAACCGGTTCCACGATCCAAATCAACGAAGTCCTCGCCGCGGGCGAAGGCGCAGATTTTCAGGTCGGCACCCCGTTCCTCGCCGGTGCAACCGTCACGGCCAAGATCCTCGAAAACAAACGCGCCAAGAAGATCATCGTCTTCAAGAAAAAGAAGCGCAAGGGCATGGAACGCAAACGCGGCCATCGCCAGGAGCTTTCGGTCATCAAGATCGAATCCATCACCCTCTAATCAGGAACCACTGCCATGGCACATAAAACAGGTCAGAAATCATCCAGCAACGGCCGCGACAGCGTTTCAAAGCGCCTCGGCATCAAGCTCTATGGCGGCCAGAAGGTCCTCGCCGGCGGCATCATCGTCCGCCAGCGCGGCTCGAAGACCCATCCCGGCAAGGGCGTGGGCGTCGGCCGGGATTGGACGCTGTTCGCACTGCGCGACGGCACCGTCGAGTTCGACAAGGCTCACCGCAAGGTGAACGTGGTCTGAGCGGACGATCCTCCCATTATTTCCAAGGCGCACTGCAAGGTGCGCCTTTTTTGTTTTATGGAGGGCCCGTCGCCTGCCGGGCCGCGGCCGGCCGGGAGGTCAGCCCTCCAGCTAGCTTCTTCCTCGTCCCGCGCTTGCCCCCATCGCGGTTTTCCCGCTCACTGTCCTCATGTCCGACCGCCTGAAGGAACTCCAGCGTCACCGGGCCATGCTGCAGGAACACCTCGCCTGGCTTGATCGGGAAATCGCGGCGCTGGGCGAAACCAAACCCTCCGCACTGCCGCCATCCGAAGGCGCCCCGGTGTCCTTCACGCCGCCGCCAGCGCGGGCCCCATTGGCTGTTCCCCCGCCGCCGTCCCGCGCCACCTCTCCCGCCGCCCAGCTCGCTAGCGCGAAAGCCGCCGAGGAAATCATGGCCCGGTATCAGACCGAGACGCAATCGGTGCAGAGCAAGACCCGGCTGGGCTGCTTCATCTACTTCTTTCTCGCCCTGGGCATGGTGGCGCTGGTCGTCCTGATTTTTTATCTCCGCACCTTGCGGCGGTCGTAGCCACCGGCGGCCCTACCGGTGGTTTTTTAAGAGAACCGCAGGCACGGCGTGACGGCCGTTTCCCCAAGCGGAAACAGACCGGGGTCAGCGACCCCGGCTACAAGGCGACCCGCGCCCCTGCGGAATTCCACGATTCCCACACCGCGTCGGTGAAGCGCATGTATTCCACCCCGGTGGCAAAATCCGTCAGCGTGACCGGCCGGCCGTCGCGGATGCTGGCAATGAAATCGGTTTCCACGTTCCAGGCGCCCCGCCGGTGCGCCGCGATCTCCACCCGCCGCTCCGCTTCACCCCGCGTTGCCAGCCAGAGCTCCTGCCTGGCCAGATCAAGCCGGAGGCCCGCCTTGGTCCCATTCACGCATATCTCCGACCGCGGCTGAGCCAGCTCCACCCCGCTAAAGTGCGCCACCAGTCGGGCGCCATTGTCCAGTGCGACGCGATTACCGCCGGTGCCCGGCAGGCCGGGAGCAAATGTCCCAAGCACGGTCACGCTTTCCGGCACCGTCGTCGGCTGCAGCCCGGTGCCGCCCGCGGGACGTTCCCGCGTGTGGATGGCGGCGGCGGCCACGACGGATGAAACCCCGAGGCCCAGCCAACGCAGCATCATCTCATAGTAGATTCCCAGGTAGAGCGTGTTCTTCCCGCTCAGGGCGGAATCCTGCCGCCAGCTCAAGGGCTGCGTACTGTCGGCGAGCGCATCGGTGGTCCCCGTGAGAAAAACCTCCCGCACGGCACCGAGCGTCCCGTCCTGCAGCAGATTGATGACCGTGGCGTCAAACGGCAGCGACATGGGCGCCGGCACAATCTGCGCCACAAGTTGCGGGTGCCGGCGCGATTCAGCCAGCATCGCTTGCGCCTCGGTCAGGTCCCGGGCCATGCGCGCCTCGGTCAGGACATGCTTGCCCGCTTGCAGCGCGGCTACCACGAGTGGCGCGTGCAGGTTTGGCCAGGTGCCGATGCAGATCGCATCGATCTCCGGCGCCGCCATGAGCTGCTGCCAGTTCTCCGCCACGACCGGGAGGCCGAATTCCCGGGCAATGCTTTCGCCGGACACCTTCGTCCGGTTGCACACGGCGACGAGCTCGACGCCCGGAATCGCCTTGAACCCCGGCAGGTGGCGCGCCCGGGTGTTGCCGCCGGCGCCGATGAAACCGATGCGAACAGGCCGGCTCATCGCACAGCGACCGGACCTAGCTGGCCGGGGTTTCCGAGGCGGCCGGTTGCTCGAGGGACATCTGTTTCTCCTCGGTCTCGTCGAGTCCCATGTCGGCGTCGCCGGCCGCCTTGGGCATGTTTGCGGTCTGCAGCCACGCGTCGATCTGACGCGGCGACAGCACATCGGAGGAGGGAAGTTCGTCGAGCGACTTGATCCCGACAAACTCAAGGAAGGCATCCGTGGTCCCGTACTGGATGGGACGACCCGGCAGGTCGGCGCGGCCCACCACGTAGACCAGGTCGCGTTCGAGCAACTTGTTCAGGCCCGCCTCGGCGGAAACCCCGCGGATCTGTTCGATCTCCGCCCGGGTGACCGGCTGGCGGTAGGCAATGACCGCCATCGTTTCCAGCGAGGAAGGACTCAACCGAACCGGCGGCGGCTCGTTGCGCAGCAGCCGCACCCAGCGGGCAAACCGCGGATGAGTGACCAGGCGCCAGCCGCTGTGGCCCTCGACCAGGACGATCTCGCTGTCCACCGCCTGCAGCTCGAGCGAGATGGCGTCGAACGCCTCCCGGATCTGCGCGGCGGTGACCAGCGTCGGGACGTCGTGGTAAAATTCATCGTCCTCCACCGGCGCGGGCACGGCCTCGACCGCATCCACCGGATCGACCGGGGCTGCGCCCGGCTCGGCCGCGCTGGCGATTGGCTCCGTGCTCCCCACCTCTTCCAGCGGCAGCCCGGCGGCCTGCTCGTGGAAACGGCTGACCGCCGTCTGGATATCTTTCAGGGAAAGCGGGCCGTTCGAGGCGAACAACATCACTTTCAGGACACGCTTGAGATCAAAGGCCATGCTATTCAGACCAGTGAATGCGGCCGGGCGGCGTTCAAGCAATCCCGAAAATTTAACCGGTTTTGGAGCTAGCGCCGCCCCGGCGATCCCATTAGATTTTCCCGACTATGACCTGGGACCGCTTCAAATCGCTGTACTACTCGAACCCCAAGCTCGGCCTGTCACTCGACGTGAGCCGCATGCCCTTTCCGGACGACTTCCCGTCCGCGATGGAGGCCCGGCTGCAAAAGGCCTTTGCCGACATGGCTGCCCTCGAAGGCGGGGCCATCGCCAATCCCGACGAGAACCGCATGGTCGGCCACTACTGGCTGCGCGCCCCGGAGCTGGCCCCGACCGCCGAGCTGCGCACCGCCATCACGTCCACGCTTGAAGCCATCAAGGCCTTCGCCGCCAAGGTGCACAAGGGCGAGGTCGCCCCGGCCGCGGGCAAATTCAAGGAGCTGCTCGTGATCGGCATCGGCGGCTCGGCCCTCGGGCCCCAGTTCGTCAGCCACGCCCTCGGGCGGCTCAAGGGCGGCCGCGACAAGCTGGGCGTCTGGTTCTTCGACAACACCGACCCGGACGGCATGGACTACGTGCTGAAACAGCTCGGGAGCAAACTCAAGCAAACCCTGGTCGTCGTCATTTCCAAGTCCGGCGGCACCGCCGAGACCCGCAACGGCATGCTCGAGGCGCAGGTCGCCTTCAAGGCCGCCGGGCTCGATTTTTCCAAGCACTTCGTCGCGGTCACCGGCGACGGCTCGAAGCTCGACCTCGTCGCGCAAAAGGAAGGCTGGCTCGCGCGCTTCCCGATGTGGGACTGGGTTGGCGGCCGCACTTCCGAACTCTGCGCCGTTGGCCTCCTGCCCGCCGCCCTTCAGGGCATCAAGATCGACCAGATGCTGGCCGGCGCCGCCGCCATGGATGAAGTGACGCGCAAGAAATCCCTGCGCGACAATCCCGCCGCGCTGCTCGCCCTGATGTGGTACTGGGCGACCGATGGTCGCGGCGCCAAGGACATGGTGGTGCTGCCCTACAAGGACCGCCTCCTGCTCTTCTCCCGCTACCTGCAGCAGCTTGTCATGGAGTCGCTCGGCAAGGAACTCGACCTGGCCGGCAACGTGGTCAACCAGGGCATTGCCGTTTACGGCAACAAGGGTTCCACCGACCAGCACGCCTACGTCCAGCAGCTCCGCGAGGGTGTGAACAATTTCTTCCTCACGTTCATCGAGGTGCTCAAGGACCGCGCGGCCGACACCTCGCTGGAAGTCGAGCCAGGCGTCACCAGCGGCGATTTCCTGCAGGGCTTCCTGCTCGGCACCCGCGACGCACTCACCGAGAAGAACCGCCATTCCGTGACAATCACGGTGAATGAAATTTCCCCGAAGACGATCGGCCTGCTCATCGCGCTCTATGAACGCGCGGTCGGTTTTTATGCGTCGCTGGTCGGCATCAACGCCTACCACCAGCCCGGCGTCGAAGCCGGCAAGAAGGCCGCGGGCGGCGTCATCACGCTCAAGCTCAAGATCGCCTCGGCCTTGCGGGCGGAGGCGGGCGCCGCCTTCACCGCCGAATCCCTGGCCGCCAAGCTGGGCCAGCCGGACAAGACCGAGACCATCTTCAAGGTCCTGGAACATCTGGCGGCGAACCCCGGCAGCGGCGTCGTCAAGACGGCCCGCAAGCCCTGGTTCGAATCGACCTACGCGGCCAAGGGCTGATCGAGGTCGCCTGAGCCCGTGGAACCTGGCCTCTGGCCAGGTTTTATCGTTTCACCCAGAGGCTCGTCCGGAAGGTCGAGCTCCACCTTGCGGCGGGCTTACTTCGCCGCCTGCCAGACCCGCACGTAGTCGACCCGGAATTCGACCGGGAAGATGCTGTCGTCGACGCCGTGCTGGCCACCCCACGCGCCGCCGAGCGCCAGGTTCAGGATCAGGAATTGCGGGGCATCGAAGGGCCAGTGGGCATGGCCCTGCCCGTCGTTGACGAACTCCGACACCTTTTCGCCATCGAAGAAGTATTCCAGGCGCTGCGGCGTCCAGATCAGGCCATAGCGATGAAAGTCAGCCCAAGGTGTTTCCACCACGATCGCCCGGCCGCGCTGGGTTTTCTTTACGTGATTGAAGGCGCCGGTGTGGGTCGTAAAATGGATTTTCTCCGGATCGAAGCCCACGTTTTCCATCATATCGATCTCGCCGCACTCCGGCCAGCCGCCCTTGGCCTCGTCGCCCAGCAGCCAGATCGCCGGCCAGGTGCCGCGGC
Organism: uncultured Verrucomicrobiota bacterium; assembly: GCA_903898675.1. Lineage (GTDB taxonomy): Bacteria > Verrucomicrobiota > Verrucomicrobiia > Opitutales > Opitutaceae > Lacunisphaera. The sequence continues at coordinate 32,524 of CAIUGM010000038.1, read as the reverse complement.
CGGTGGGAATCTTCGCCCGGACCTCGATCTTGCCGTAGGTGAACTCAAACTTGCCCTTGGTGGTGAGGCTGGCCGACGTGTAGGCGGCGCCTTTCCAGGGCTCGTGCCGGCCCGTGATGATCAGCTGGCCCGCGCTGAGCCGCAGATTTTCCGGCCGGTTGACGGTGTAGAACTGGAGTTCATTGTTTCGCAGCAACCCCTCCTCGTAGTTCCATTTGGCGGGCGATGGCGCGGTGCCGTCCGTGAACTCTTCCTGCCAGACCAGGGACCAGCCGGCACTGGCGTAACGCGCCGCGGCTTCCGGCGGGCCGGGTTGAAAATGATCGGAGGTCGCCGAACCCAGTCCCGGTGCCGGCGTTGGTTCAGCCGCAGCCGCCACCGTCATCGCCACCAGCAAGCTGGCCCAGAAACCCGCGTTTGAGTAACTCATTTGTAGCACTTCGCATAGGGGGCCGAAGGTGCGAGGGAAAGTCTATTACGCAGGCCGGCTTCCCTAGGCGGGACGCGGCCCGGCCGGCCCCTGCCCTCATTCGCGCCGTCGCTTGAAAGGATAGTTGCAGACCGGCCTTTTTATCGTATTCGTAACTTCAAACATGCCTAACTTTCGCAAAATTATTTTCGCGTTACTCATGTCCGCCCTCGCCCTCCTCGGGCTGGCCGGCTGCGGCAGCACGCAGCAGGACTCTTCCATTCCGTGGAGCCGCCCGGCTGATTGGGAAGGTCAGATTCCCGGCATGAGTGGCAACAGCGGTTCCAATCTGGGCCGGTAAGCTGCCTCCTCGTTCGCTGCCGGCGACGTCATGACTTCGCCCGCCGCCAACCCTTCGCTGACGCCGCAGCCCGGGCACCTCTACGTCGTCGCCACCCCAATCGGCAATCTGGCCGACCTCACCGACCGGGCCCGGGCCATTCTCGGCGCCGTCGATCTGGTCGCCTGCGAGGACACCCGCACGACCGGCGCCATGCTTACCCGCTTCGGCGTGCACCGCGAACTGGTGGCCTACCATGATCACAACGAGACCGAGACGGCCGAGCGGCTGGCCGGACTGATTGCCACGGGCAAGTCGGTCGCCGTCGTCAGTGACGCCGGCACCCCGGGCCTGAGCGATCCCGGTTTCCGGATTGTCCGCGCCTGCCGCCGGCTCGGCCTGCCCGTGGTGCCGGTGCCCGGTCCCAGCGCGCTGGTGACGGTGCTTTCCGCCGCCGGACTGCCGACCAATGGGTTTCTCTTTGCCGGGTTTCTCCCGCCCAAGACGGCGGCGCGCACCGCGTTCCTGGAAAAATACCGCGCGTTCGACTACACGCTCGCCCTCTACGAAAGCTGCCACCGCATCGACAAGTTCGCCGCCGAGATCGTGGCCGTCCTCGGTCCCGACCGCGTCATCTGCATCGCCAAGGAGGTCACCAAACTGCACGAGACCTTCTTTGTCGGCCCCGCGGCCGCCGTGAATGCGCAACTGGCCAAGGCGAGCCTGAAGGGCGAGTTCGTCGTGCTGATCGCGCCTGGCGACTACCTGCTTTAACCACGGATTACACCGATGAACCCGGATGGATCCCCGATGACTGTCATCCTGAGCGAGGCGAAGGATCCAGAGTTCCCGCGTAATGCTGGATTCTTCGCTGCGCCCAGAATGACGTCGCCCGAAAATATATTTGTGCAGCCGTGAAGTCCGTGGCGAAAAATCCATCTGTCGCTGTCATCGATATCGGCAGCAACTCCATCAAGGTGCTGGTCGCCGCCCGCGAGCCGGGCGGCAGCCTGAAGGCCCTGAAGTCTCGAACCATCGACGCCCGCATCAGCACCGGCATCAGTTTAAGCGAGCCGCGGCTGGGCACGGAAGGCATGACCCGCGGGCTCGCGGCCATTCGCGACCTCCTCGCCGAGGCCGCGGCCTTTGCCCCGGCCAGGATCATTCTCGTGGCGACGAGTGCGGTGCGCGACGCCGCCAATGGAACTGATTTTCGCGCGCAGGTGCGGGCGGCGACCGGGCACGAGATCCGCATCCTGACCGGTGACGAGGAAGCCAACCTGATCGGCCGCGGCCTGACCTGCGACCCGGCCCTCGCCGCACTGCAGGACTTCTATGTTTTCGACCTGGGCGGCGGCAGTCTGGAGTGCCTGCTCTTCAAGGACCGGAAAATCACCCAGGCCCAGAGCCTGCAACTGGGCTGCGTGCGCCTGACGGAGAAATTCATCCTGGATCCGGCCGCCGCGCTGCAAGTAGCCGAATCCACCGCGCTCGCCCTGCACGTACGCGACGAACTCAAGCGCAGCGGCTTTCGCTTTCCCCTCGTCGCCCCCGCCGCGGTTTTCACGGGCGGCAGCATGGCCACCGTACGCCTCCTCAAGGGCGCCCTGCACGGCGTAAAGCTCGAGGACACCCCGGCGGTGGTCACCACGGAGGCACTCGCCTTCCTGCTCGACGAACTCGCGCCACTGACGCTCGATCAGCGCAAGGCGGTTCCCGGCATGCCGGCCGCGCGGGCTGACGTCTTCCCCGCGGCCCTGGTGACGATGGTGACCCTCGCCCACTACGCGCACGTCGATCAATTCCATCACTCCCTCTACAACCTGCGCTGGGGCCTCGCCGCCGAGGCACTGGCCGCACTGCCCTGAAATCCCGCCCCCATGAAACCATCCGTCCTTTCAATTGTTGGGTTGGTCCTCGCGACTGGCTCCCTTCTCGGCGCCGAGCCGTCCCCGGGTCTCCTTGGGTTTATGCCTGAGCACGTCAAGGCACAGCAGGCTCTTGAACAAAAGTTCGACCAGCAGCTCAATCCCGCCGACCTGCGCGCGTGGCTTGAGACCATGGCCGCGGAGCCCAACCACGTCGGCTCGCCGCATGACAAGCTCAACGCCGAGTTCACGCTCGCCAAGTTCCAAGATTGGGGCTGGGACGCCCACATCGAGACGTTCGACGTCCTCTTTCCCACCCCGCTCGCCCAGTCACTCGAGCTCGTGGCACCCACCCGGTTCACTGCGAAACTGCACGAACCCGCCATCGCGGGCGATCGCACCTCGGACAAGACCCAGCTCGCCCTGCCACCTTACCATGCCTACGGCGCGGATGGCGACGTGACCGCCGAACTGGTGTACGTCAATCGTGGCATGCCGGACGATTACAAGGAGCTCGAGGAGCACGGCGTCAACGTGAAGGGCCGGATCGTCATCGTCCGCTACGGCGGCGGCTGGCGTGGCCTTAAACCGAAGCTGGCCTACGAGCACGGGGCGATCGGCTGCCTGGTCTATTCCGATCCGATCGATGACGGCTACGGCGCGGGTGACACCTACCCCAAGGGCGGCTACCGGCCCGCGGATGGCGTGCAGCGCGGTTCCGTGGCCGACATGCCGGTGTATCCCGGCGATCCGCTGACGCCGGGTATCGGCGCAACGAAGGATGCCAAGCGCCTCCCGCTTTCCGAGGCCAAGACCGTGCTAAAGATTCCGGTCATGCCGATTTCCTACGCTGATGCGCAACCTCTGCTCGCCGCCCTCGGGGGGGCCGTCGCTCCGGCCGATTGGCGCGGAGCCCTGCCCATCACCTATCATATCGGTCCCGGCCCGGCGAAGGTCCACCTCGCGATCAAGTCGGAGTGGAGCCTGAAACCCGTCTACGATGTCATTGCCATGATCAAGGGTCGCGAGTTGCCCGATGAGTGGGTGATCCGCGGCAATCACCGGGATGGCTGGGTGTTCGGCGCGTGGGATCCGCTCTCGGGCCACATTGCCATGATGGCCGAGGCCAAGTCCATCGGGACATTGCTCAAGCAGGGCTGGCAGCCGCGGCGCACCCTGGTGTATTGCAGCTGGGACGGAGAGGAGCCCGGACTGCTCGGCTCGACCGAATGGGCGGAAACCCACGCCGAGGAACTGCAGCGCAAAGCCGTCTTGTACGTCAACTCGGACACCAACACGCGGGGATTTCTGCAGGCCTCCGGCAGCCACGCCCTTCAGGGACTTGTCAACCAGGTCGCCGCCAGTGTGCTCGACCCGGAAATGCATGTCTCCGTGCAGGCGCGGCTGCGCGCCTCCGTCCTCGTGGCGGGGAACAATAAAAACGCCTCGGCCGCCGAGCGGGCCCTGGCCAGGCAGGTGGCCGCCGGACCGGAGGTTCCGATCGGGGCGCTCGGGTCCGGCTCGGATTTCACCCCGTTCCTGCAGCACCTTGGGCTCGGCACCCTGAGCATCGAATACGGCGGCGAGGACCAGCAGGAAGGCGTCTATCATTCCATCTACGATTCCTTCGACCACTATGACCGCTTCGGTGACCCGGGCTATCACTATGGGGTCGCGCTGGCGCAGACGATCGGCCGCGTGATGCTGCGCATGGCCGAGGCCGACCTGCAGCCGGTACGCGAGGGCGACTTCAGCGACACCGTCGCCCGCTATCTCGAGGAGATCCATTCGCTCGCCGACAACCTGCGCGAAAGCACGACGCGCACCAACCAGCTGATCGAGGCCAACGCCTACATCCTCGCCTCTGATCCCACCGAGCGCTACGTCCAGCCCGCTCCGACCGGCGCCGTCCCTTTCCTCAACCTGGCCGCGCTCGACAACGCCGTGCTGCGTCTGAAACAGAGCGCCGCGGCGTGCGACACCGCCGGGGCGAAGGCCCTGACTGCCGGACTGCCACTGAGCGGCCCGCAACGCGCCGAGATCGAAAGCCTCCTGCAGGGCATGGAGCAGTCACTGACGGATCCGACCGGCCTGCCGGGCCGCGACTGGTTCCGTCATCTGATCTACGCGCCCGGCCTCCTCACCGGCTACGGCGTCAAGACCCTGCCCGGCGTTCGCGAAGCCATCGAGGCCCGCCGCTGGCCCGAGGCGGAAAAATACTCCGACCTCACCGCCCGCGCGCTTGACCGCTACAGCGACCGGCTCGACCGGCTCACGGAGATATTTACCCCGGCCGCCACGAAGAATTGAGGCCTAGCCCCCGGTGGCTACCGGGTTCGCGTAGCCGCGCTTGAGTCGCAAACGAAAGCGTGGATTCCGGGAGCCCACGTTGTCGCCTCAACCTTCGCCCAGCCAACGGCTGACAGGGCTCTCCCTCGCGGCTACTTGCCCTTGGGTAACTTCCGCAATGCCGCCACCAGCTTCTTGAAATCCGCCGGCAGCGGCGCCGCGAGATCCATGACCTTGCCGCTGACCGGATGGGTGAACACGAGATGTTCCGCGTGCAACATGACGCGCGCCGGCACTGGCATCGCCGGGTTTGGCTTCCAGCCGTAAGTGGCATCGCCCAGCACCGGATGGCCGAGTGATTTCAGGTGCACGCGAATCTGGTGCGTGCGCCCGGTGTGAATCCGGCAACGCACCAAGGCGGCGGCTTCGCCAAATTTCTTTTCGACCGTCCAGTCGGTCCGGGAGGGACGTCCGCCTTCGCCGGTGGTCATGCGGTGTCGGTGTACGGGATGACGGCTTATGCTCCGGTCGATGCTGCCGCTGTCCGTCTTCGGCACACCCGAAACCAATGCGACGTATTCCTTGCGCATCGTGCGCGAGGCAAACTGGTCCGCCAGCGCGCGGTGCGCCGCGTCATGCTTGGCGACGACGATCAACCCCGTCGTTTCCTTGTCGAGCCGGTGCACGATCCCCGGGCGTTCCACGCCGCCGATCCCGCTCAACCCGCCCGCGCAGTGGGCCAGCAGCGCATGCACCATGGTGTCCTCGCCCGTGCCCACGCCGGGGTGCACGACCATGCCCGCTGCCTTGTTGAGCACGATGAGGTGCTTGTCCTCGAAGATGACGTCGAGCGGGATGTCGACCGCCTTGAGCTCCATGACCGTCGTTTCGGGAAAGGAAAACTCCATGACCTGCCCGGCCTTCACCTCGCTGCTTTGCTCGATGATCCTGCCGTCGGCCTTGACGAGGCCGGCCTCCAGGGCCCGCTGGAAAGCCGAGCGGCTGTGCGCGGGAAAGGCGTGCGCCAGCACCTTGTCGGCGCGCTCGCGGCGGATCGTGTCGGGGACGGTGTAGGCGGTGACTTCCAAGGGAGCTGATGGTGCAGCACAATCCATCGCCTGCAAGCAGGCTCCTACCCCTTTAGAATGGCATCCAATTGGTCCAGCCAGGCCTGTTTCTGGGCAGCAGGCAGCAACGCCACCTCGAATCCGTTCCGGGCAAACCGCGCCAGTTCCTGGCGGGTAAAGCCCAGGCCGTGCGCCACGGCGAGGTATTCCTCGGCGACGGTATTGGCAAAACACAGCGGGTCATCCGTGCTCAAGGTGCAACGGATCCCGGCCTCGGTCAGCCGCCGTAGCGGATGATGCGCCATGTCCGGCACCGCCTGCAGGCCGACGTTGCTGATCGGACACACGTCAAAGGTCACGCCGCGGTCGGCGGCCAGCTTCATCACCGCCGGATCCTCGCCCGCCCGGATGCCATGTTGGATGCGGGTCACGCCGAGTTGCTCGATGGCTTCCCGGACCTTCGCCGGTCCGGCGAATTCCCCCGCGTGGCACTTGGTCACCTTGCCACCGGCCCGCAACCCGGCCCAGATCGCGGCCGTGTCGGACTCGGTCGGCAGCGACTCGACGCCATGCAGGTCCACCCCGGACAGTTCATCCCACGTGTGCAGCTGATCAATGACGGGGCGCAGCGCGCCGCTGATGTCGCTCCGCAGCATCCCGGCAAACACCCGGACTTCCAGCCCCGGCGGCACTGCCGAGCGGATCGCCGCGATTATCTCCGGTCCCGGCACATTGATGAATCCACTGACCGGCAGGTGAAAGCTGGTCTCGACGTACTTGACGTTCTCCGCGACATGCCGCGCGAAAACCACCTTCGCCGCCTCATGGTAACGCTCGGCCGAGGTGAACCAGGGCAGCGCATGCTCCAGCAGGATCCGGTTGAAGTCCTCGAAACTCGCGTAACGATAGCCACGTTCCCGAAAGTCCGGGAACTCCGGGTAGCGCCCCGGCTGCCAGGCCCGCAGCAGCTCGTACGGCAGCGCGCCCTCGATGTGGAGGTGTGTCTCCGTCTTGGGCAGAGACTGGATAAAGGCAGGGAGCGAGGAATCAGAATTCATGGCCCACGGAACACACGGAATACACTGGACCCGGAAGTTCTGCTTCCGGGTGTTCCGTGGGTAAAATCATTTCACCTTCAGTAGTTCCGCCGGATTAAGTTTCTTCAGCGCCGGCACCGTGAACAGGCCGTCCTTGCGGATGAGCTTGCCGTCAAACCAGATTTCGCCGCCGCCGTACTCCGGGCGCTGGATGTTGACCATGTCCCAGTGGACGGCCGACTTGTTGCCGTTGCCGCCGGTCTCATAGGCCTGGCCCGGCGTAAAGTGGAAGGAGCCCGCGATCTTCTCGTCGAACAGGATGTCCCGCATCGGCTCGAGGATGTTCGGGTTGAAGCCGATGGCGAATTCCCCGATGTAGCGCGAGCCCGCGTCGGTATCGAGAATCTCGTTCAGGCGCTTCGTGTTGTTGCCCGTCGCCTCCACGATCCGGCCCTTCTTGAAAACCAGCCGGATGTTGTCGAACGAGGTGCCGAGGTAAACCGTCGGGGCGTTGTACTGGATGACACCCTCCACGCTGTCCTTCACCGGGCAGGAGAACACCTCGCCGTCGGGAATGTTGCGGAGGCCGCCGCACGGCACGGCACCAATGCCCTTGATCGAGAACTTCAGGTCCGTGCCCGGACCCTTCAGGTGCACCCGGTCGGTCCGGTCCATCAGCTCGGCCAGCGCCTTCATCCCCGGGCCGTAGCGGCTGTAGTCGAAGGTGCAGACCCGGAAGTAGAAATCCTCGAACGCCGACGTGCTCATGCCCGCCTGCTGCGCCATCGCGGAGGACGGCCAGCGCAAGACGACCCACTTGGTCTTGTTGACGCGGTAATCGAGGACGGGCTTAAGGACCTTGGCCACGGTCTGGACGCGTTCGGCCGGCACATCGGAAGTCTCGAAGATGTTATCCGATCCGCGCACGGCGATATAGGCCTGCATCTTCTGCATGCGCTGGAGTTCCACTTCGGAGGTGGTGGCGTACTGCTCGGCCGTCGCGCCCTTGAGCAGTTCGCGGGTGATGCGGGCCCGCTGGATGTTCACGTAGGGCATGGCCCCGCGATCCTGGGCCGCGCGCACGAGCGCGATGGTGAAGGCATCCGGCACGTCAAACGCGTCGATCAGCACGCGTTCACCCTTCTTCAGTTCAGTGGAAAAACCGGTCAGCACCTCGGCCAGCCGGGCATAACGTGGGTCACTCATGGTTCGGTTACCTTCGGGTTTCGGTTCGTGGCGTTCAACCCCAAAGCGTTTGGGCGGGTGCCAATGAGGAATCCAAATGATGGAGCTTGCGGAAATCCAGCACACACCCCGTCGCTTCGCGCCACCCCTCTCCAGGGGGGGGACTCACTCGGCCGGCTGCCCTTGTCTTAAATTGCCCTATCGAAAGGGGCCCGGCGTCCATAGCCAGCGCGACGGATGATGCCCGCAGTGCGGGGTGTGTTGGGTGTGATTCACGATTGCAGCCACTGGCACATCCCGTGCTTTTCCCCGGCTGTGCCATCACTCAAGCCACCTCGCAACTGTACCTTCACCCCCGGCGATTGGAGCATCCTCGCGGCCTATTGGTATCCGGTGGCCCTGAGTGCGGCGGTGCAGGACAAGCCGGTGGCGGCCAGGTTGCTTGATCAGGAGCTGGTTCTCTACCGGACCTCGGCCGGGGTCACGGCCGCGGCGGATATTTGCGTCCACCGCGGCGCGCCCCTGAGCATGGGCAAACTCAAGGGTGACCGGATCGCGTGCGCCTACCACGGCTATTGCTACGACCAGGCCGGGCAATGCACCGAGATTCCCGCCCACCCGGGCGGGCTCATTCCGGCCAAGCTGCACCTGCAGGTTTTTCAGGCGAAGGAACTCTACGGCCTGGTCTGGGTTTGCCTGGCGGACTCGCCGGCGGGTGAAGTCCCCGCGTTTCCCGAGGTCGGTGATGCCGGGTACCAGATCGTGCACGTGCCCCCGCTCGACTGGGCGGCGTCGGCCGGCCGGCAGGTCGAGAGTTTTTGCGATGTGGCCCACTTTGCCTTTGTGCACGAGAACACCTTTGCCGTGCGCGATCCGGCGGTGCCCCGTTATGAGGTCCAAGCCACGCCTTACGGCGTCCATGCGGATTTCACCAGCAACGTCGGCAACGTCACCGATCCGGACGCCGCCACCCAGACCTGGCGGCGGGTCTACGACCTCCACCTGCCCTTCCTCGCCCGCCTCGTCATCGATTTTCCCGGTGCGGGCCAACAGGCCCTGCTGAACGCGGCTTCGCCGGTCTCGGCGCGACGCACCCGGGTATTTTCGATCGTCGCCCGGAATTTCGACCGCGACAAGTCCGTCGACGAACTGATCGCCTTCCAGCACCGGATCTACGGCGAGGACCAGGCCATCGTGGAACGCCAGAATCCCGAGGACCTGCCCATCGACCTCGGCGAGGAAGTGCACGTGCGGGCCGACCTGACCTCGGTGACGTACCGGCGGCAGCTCGGCGCGCTGGGGCTGGGGCGCGGGTTCACGGCGTAAAGCGCCTGTCAGTCTCGTAGGGGCGCAGCCCCTCGACAAGCTCTGGGCCCTGAGCCTGTCGAACGGGCAAGTCTGCGCCCCTACTAAAATGGAGGGCCCGTCTCCCGACGGGCCGCGGGCGGCCGGGAGACCGTCCGTCCACCATGACCTCACCCCGCCGGCAGATCGTTCGCCGGCTGCCCGTTGGGGAAACAGATCTTGCCCACGGCTTCCTGGAAATCGGACGCCCCGCGCAAGATCTCGATTTCGAGCCGGAGGTAGTAGCATGGCAGCGGGAATTTTTCGCCGGCCTCGATGCGGACCGCATCCTTCTCGGTGGTGATCATCACCTCGACGCCCGCCTCCACGGCCTCGGCGAACACCCCCTCCAGATCCTCATGGGTGAAGCGGTAGTGGTCGAGAAACCGGCGCGTATGGATCAGCTGCGCACCCGTCTCGCGCAAGAAGGCCTCGAAACTCTCCGGGGCGGCGATGCCGCTGAAGGCGCCGATCCGGCGGCCGGCCAGCGTGGCCAGCTGGATCCGTTCGCCGTTGTCGATGCGCTGCAGGTACTGCGGCTTGTGGGCGCACTCGATGATTTCCGCGGCGGGGTTGAACTTGCGGATCATCGCCTCCAGCTCCTCGTCGCGGTGGCCGCGCGACTTGGTGAGAAAGACGTAGGAGGCGCGCTGGAGGTGCTTGATCGGCTCGCGCAGGATGCCGCGCGGGAGGAGGAAGCCGTTGCCGAACGGATTGGTCTTGTCCACCAGCAGCAGGTTGAGCCGGCCCTTGAGCGGCAGGTATTGGAAACCGTCGTCGAGGATGAGGGTGTCGCAGCCGAAGCGCTTGATGGCGTAGGCGCCGGCCTTCACGCGGTTCTTGTCCACGAGCACGACGACCCCGGGCAGGTTGCGCGCCAGCATGAACGGCTCGTCGCCGGCCACTTCGGAATCGAGCAGCACGGTTTCGCCGTCGCTGACCACGCGCGGCGGCTCCTCCTCGGTGTGGTTGAGCCAGAACCACCACTTCTGCCACAGCGGCGCGGCCTTGCTCTTGTAGCCGCGCGACAGGATCGCGACCTTGCGGCCGCGGTCGCGGAGCGCCTTGGCGAACATCTCGACCACGGGCGTCTTGCCCGTGCCGCCGACCGTCAGGTTGCCGACGACCACGACGAGGCAGCCGAGCGGCTGGTCGCGGAGGATCCGGTTGCGGTAGAGCCAGAGGCGGAGCTGCACAATGCCGCTGAAGAGGTAGGAGCACACCTGCAGGAACGCGCCAAAGAGCGCCGCCGAGGTTCCTTCCCGCCGCCCCATGATGACATCAATGGCGAATTGCTCGAATTCATCGGCCTTATGACGGAACCAGCGGTTGGGCATGAGCAAATTGGCTTTGACGCGACGGAGTGGGTGGGTGTGTGTTTGTGCTACCTGTAGGTTTTGCGACATGCAACACCCGCTTCACCTCCCATCATGAGCTACAAACTTTTCATTCCCGGCCCGATCGCCGTTTCGGACAAGACGCTGCGCGCGATGGCCCAGCCCATGATCGGCCACCGCAGCACCGACTTCGTGGCCCTGTACCAGTCGATGCAGCCGGACCTGCAGGCGTTGTTTTTCACCAAGGACCCGGTCTACCTGAGCACGAGCAGTGCCTGGGGCGTGATGGAGGGTTCCCTCCGCAACGTCGTGAAGAAAAAGGTCCTTTGCTGCATGAACGGCGCCTTCTCGGACAAGTGGCTCGACGTCGCCCAGCGCTGCGGCCTCGCCGCCAGCGGGCTCAAGTTTGAGTGGGGCCAGCCGGTCGATCCCGCCGCCCTGCGGGCCGAGCTCGCCACCGGCCAGTACGACGCCGTCACCCTCATCCACAACGAGACCTCGTGCGGCTGCATGAGCGACCTGCCCGCCCTGATGGCGGTCCTGCGCGATTTCCCCGAGGTCATCAGTATCGTCGACACCATCAGCTCGTTCAGCGCCCTGCCGATCAAGAAGGACGAGCTCGGCATTGACGTCATGATCACCGGTTCGCAGAAGGCCCTCGCCCTGCCCCCGGGCCTGTCGATTTTTTCCGTCTCGAAACGGGCGCTCGAGCGCGCTGCAACCGTCACGGGGCGCGGCTACTATTTCGACTTCCTGGAATTCCAGAAGAACCATGAGTCGGGCATGACCCCAAGCACGCCGGTCATCCCGCTGATTTACGCCCTCAAGTCCAAGCTCGAGGACATCAAGGCCGAGGGCGCCGAGGTCCGCTACGCCCGCCACGCCCGCCTGAACCAGACGGTCCGCGCCTGGGCCGTGGCCAAGGGCTTCAAGCTGTTCCCCAAGGAGGGCTACGGTTCGGTCACGCTCAACTGCTTCGCCAACACCCTCAAGGTCGACCTCGTGGCCCTGAACAAGTCGCTCAAATCGAAACACGGTTTCGTGATCGACGGCGGCTACGGCAAGCTGAAGGGCCTCGCGTTTCGCATCTCCAACATGGGCGACGAGACCGACGGGACGATCGCGGCCTTGCTCACGGCGCTGGATGCGGTGCTGGCGGAACTCGGGACGAAGTGAATTGCCGGGCGGGATCGCGCGCTGCCGCCGTCACAAACGCTGCTGAATCGCCTGCGATTTCCGCCTGAATTCAGGAGGGAATTTTGCGGCGGGAAATTCTCGCCGGAAAAAGTATTGCTTGAAATTCTCGCGGGCGAAGCGTAACCGCTCGCCCCCACATGAAGTGTCTCATCATTGCCGAGAAGCCGTCCGTGGCCGCCGACCTGGCGCGCGCCCTCGGCAAAATCCCCAAGCTGGGCGACCATTTTGAAAACGACGAGTACGTGATCTCCTCGGCCGTCGGCCACCTGGTGGGACTCCAGATGCCGGAGGACATCGACAAGAAGAAATACGGCTTCTGGCGGCTGGAGACGCTGCCGATCATCCCCGAGCAGTTCGAGCTCATGCCCATCCCGGAGTCCAAGCAGCGGTTTGACCAGCTGAAGAAGCTCCTGGCCCGGAAGGATGTGACCAGCGTCATCAACGCCTGCGACGCGGGCCGCGAGGGCGAGCTGATCTTCACTTATATCTACCAGCTGACGAAGTGCAAAAAGCCCTTCCTGCGCCTCTGGATGTCCTCGATGACCGATGCCGGCATCAAGGAGGCCTTCCGGCACCTGCGCACGGCGGAACAGATGCAGGGCCTGGCCGACGCCGCCCGCTGCCGGAGCGAGAGCGACTGGCTGATCGGCATCAACGGCACCCGGGCCCTGACCAAGCGCATGTTCGGCTCCCGCGCGGGCAATGTCGCCTCCGTCGGCCGCGTCCAGACCCCCACCCTCGCCATCGTCTACAGCCGCGAGCTGGAGATCCGCAATTTCAAGCCCCGCGACTACTGGCGCATCACGGCCAATTTCGGCGTGGCCAAGGGCAACTACGAGGGCGTCTACCAGCGGCCGGACTTCAGGAAGAATGATGACGAGCATGACCGCGTCGACCGCCTGTGGGTCAGGCAGACCGCCGAGGCCGTCGTCGCCGCCTGCCAGGGCCAGCCCATCGCCACGGTCACCGAGGAAAAGAAGGGCAGCACCCAGATCGCCCCGCGGCTCTATGACCTGACCACCCTCCAGCGCGAGGCGAACGGCCGCTACGGTTTCCCGGCCAAGCGCACGCTCCAGATCGCGCAGTCCCTCTACGAGCGCCACAAGATGATCACCTACCCCCGCACCGACTCGCGGGCCCTGCCGGAGGATTATATCCCGCTGGTGCGCGAAACCCTCGGCAACCTGGGCGGCGACCTGCAGCAGCACGCCCGGCGCGTGCTGGAATCCGGCTGGGTGCAGCCGAACAAGCGCATTTTCAACAACGCCCAGGTCTCGGATCACTTTGCCATCATCCCGACCCAGCACGAGGCCAAGAACCTCGACGAGGCCGAGGCCAAGCTGTTCGACATGATCGCCCGGCGCTTCGTCGCGACCTTCCATCCCGTGGCGGAGTTCGACATCACCACCCGGCTGAGCGTGGTGGCGAGCCACACCTTCAAGACCGAGGGCAAGGTCCTCACCGCGCCCGGCTGGCTGCAGGTCTACGGCAAGAACACCGTCGACGAGGATTCACCGGATTCGAAGGCCCTGCCCGCGCTGTCGCCCGAGGACAAGAGCAAGGCCAAGACGCTGGAAGCCGTGTTGCACGCCGAAAGCACCCGGCCGCCACCACGCTACACGGAAGCCACCCTGCTCTCCGCGATGGAAGGCGCCGGCAAGCTCGTCGACGACGAGGAACTCGCCGAGGCCATGAAGGAACGCGGGCTCGGCACCCCGGCCACCCGCGCCGACACCATCGACGGCCTGATCAACCAGAAATACATGGACCGCAACCAGCGCGAGCTGGTGCCGACCACGAAGGCCGAGCAGCTCATCCAGTTTCTCACCGCAGTGAAGGCCACCGAGATCACCAGCCCGGCCATGACCGGCGGCTGGGAGTTCAATCTCCGCCAGATGGAACACGGCAAGTATTCCCGCGAGAAGTTCATGGCCGAGATCATCAGGGAGACCAAGGGCATGGTCGAGCGCGTGAAGGGCTTCGAGGAGGACGACTCGGTCGCACGCGTCACCGACATCATCTCGCCCACCGACAGCAAACCGCTGCGCGAGACCCTGCGCGGCTACAAGTCGGCGGACGGCGGGCTGATGGTCTACAAGATCATCGGCGGCCGCCGCATGGAGGAGCCCGAGATCAAGCAGCTGGTCGAAAAACGCGCGGTCGGCCCGCTCGACGGCTTCATTTCCAACAAGACCCGCAACCGCTTCTCCGCCGTCCTCAAGCTCACCGAGGTCGAGGAGACGAAGAAGGACAAGACCACCAAGAAAGAGGTCGTCACCAAGAAGTGGAAGACCGAGTTCGACTTCGGCGACAAGGCTGACATCGCGACGCTGACGCCCTTCTGGACCGACCCGGTGACCAAGGCCGAGCTGTGTGAAAACGGCGGCAGTTACATCCTGCGCGAGCGCGACGGCGAGGGCTGGAAGCAGACCTTCCGCGTGGGCCGGATCATGTGCCAGAAGCCGATCCCGCCCGAGCAGGCGATCAAGCTGGTGGCGGAGGGGAAGACCGACCTGATCCAGGGTTTCATTTCCAAGAAGGGCCGGCCCTTCGATGCGTTCCTCAAGCGCGAGGATGGCAAGATGTCCTGGGAGTTCCCGCCGCGCAAGGCGAAGCTCGACAAGGACGGCAAGCCGATCGCCCGCAAGGCGCGGGTCCCGCTCGACTTGTCGAAGGCCACCGTGATCGGCGAAAGCAAGGTGCACGGCGGCGAGCTCGTGATGACCGACGAGGCCTTTTACGTCCGCAAACCGGGCCAGGACAACCGCGCGGTGTTCAAGCTGCAGCGCAAGCTGTGCGACGTGGAGATCCCGACCGACGAGGTGCGCCGCCTGATCGAGGACGGCCGCAGCAACCTGATCGAGGGCTTCATCTCCAAGCGCGGCTCGAAGTTCAGCGCCTACCTCGTCCTGTCGCAAAAGCAGGACAAGGCGGAGTTCGAGTTCCCGCCCCGCTGACCGGCGCGGGGCGTCGCCGCATTTATTGCGGAAGGCTTCGCATAAGTGGCTGTGTCACATATCGCCGGATTGGCCGGAATAAATCTTGTCGCTCGCGCGATCTGGCCGGATAGTGATGCAACTTTCCTACCATGATCGTCACAACCGCCCAGCTCTTCAAACACGCCTATGGCAAGTACGCCGTCGGTGCCTACAACATCAACAACGCCGAGCAGGCCATGGGTCTCTTCAAGGGAGCCATCTCGTCCAAGGCGCCGTTCATCATCCAGATTTCCAAGGGTGCGCGCAAGTACACCGACAAGCGCATGCTGGAGGCCGTCATCCGCGCCGCGGGCGAAATTTTCCCGGAGGCCATCTTTGCCGTCCACCTCGACCATGGTGACGAGGAGACCTGCTACGATTGCATCAACTCGGGCTTTTTCAGTTCCGTCATGATCGATGCCTCGCACGACAAGTTCGAGGAGAACGTCGCGATCACCAAGCGCGTGGTCGACAAGGCCCACGCCAAGGGCATCTCCGTCGAGGCCGAGCTCGGCATGCTGGGCGGCGTCGAGGAGGACATCAAGGTCGAGGAAGGCAATGCGTGCCTCACGGACCCGGCCGAGGCCGAGGACTTCGTTAAGAAGACCGGCTGCGACTCCCTCGCCTGCGCCATCGGCACCTCCCACGGCGCCTTCAAGTTCAAGGGCAAGCAGTCCCTCCATTTTGACGTCCTCACCAAGATCCAGGCCCGTCTGCCCGGCTACCCGCTGGTCATGCACGGTTCCTCCTCCGTCCCGCAGGACGAGGTGGCCCGCATCAACGCCGCCGGCGGCCAGATCGCCGGCTCGATGGGCGTCGACGTGAACGAGTACCTGCCCGCCGCCAAGCTCGGCGTCACCAAGATCAACATCGATACGGACGGCCGCCTGGTCTGGACCCGCGTGCACCGCGAGTTCTTCCGCGACAATCCCAAGGAGTTCGACTTCCGCCCGCCGGGCAAGATCTTCATCGAGGAATACGCGAAGTTCATCGCCAGCCGCAACGTCCTCCTCGGTTCCGCCGGCCAGCTCGACGATCTCCGCAAGAGCCTGGGCAAGTAAGCCGGCTCCCCGGTTCAAGCTGCAACGCCACCCAACCGGGTGGCGTTTTTCATTATCGGTGTTTCCGATGCGCCGGAGCTTGTTGCCGACCGTAAGCTGAGCTGCGTCGAACGGCCCCGGCTTGGATGTAGCAGTGGCCGCAAGGTCGCTGGCGCCAGCCGTCTGACGACGACCGCGACAAAGCAATGCCCGATCCAGGGCTGTGGTCTTGTTCAAATGCCCCGGGCTTGCCTGACTCCACCGGTTGCGTAAGTTGCAACAAGTCACCCCGCCATGAGCCACCGCTTCAGTCTTATAATTTTAGTCTGCCTCGGCTGGCTCGCCACGGGCATCCAGGTCGCGGGTGCGGACGCGACGTTCGGCCCCGGGAGCAAGGTCGACTCCCTTCCCGTCGGTCCGGTCACCTACCACCACGTGGAAGTGCGCTCGGTCAACGCCCACACCCTGGTGATCCTGCACGCGGGCGGCCTGGCCTCGATCCGCCTGCGCGACCTCGGCCCGGAATGGCAGGCCCGCTTTCATTACGATCCCGCGGCCGATGCGGCCGTGGACGTCGCGCTGCCGGCCCAGGCCCGGCCGGCCAAGGTCGTCCCGCACCCGGCGAAGTCCAAGTACGAGACCTTGCTGCAAAAATTCGGGCAGCCCGCCCTCGTGCAGGGTGAGGTCGATCTGCGGCCGAAGTTCTTCGAACTGGAACTGGGCGTCAAAAGCCAGGGCCGGCGGCCCAGCTGCGCGATCTTCGCCGTCGTCAGCGCGCTGGAATTCCAAAACGCCGAGCTCGCGGGCCACGCGGAAAAATTCTCCGAGGAATACCTGAGCTGGGCCGTGCGGAAGACCGTCCAGCGCCTGCCCGCCCCGGGCGCGGCGGCGACGGAGGGCGGGGAGGACAACGACGAGGGCTTTGCGCTCTCCGAGGTGGTGGCCGCGCTGCGCGCCTATGGCATTCCGCTCCAGGCCAGCATGCCCAACACCTTTGGGAGCAAGATTTCCGCCATCACGGAACCGCCGCCCGCCGTGGTCGCCGAGGCCCGCAGCCACCAGCGCGTTTTCATCGAGCTGCTCCCCGGCCGCGACGCCGGCACGCGGCTGAACAACATCATCCAGGCCCTCAACCTGGGCATTCCCGTGCCGGTCGGCCTCGCCTGGCCAAATTACCGCTCCATGCGGGGCGGCTACCTCGACCGGCAAAAACCGCAGGATGGGATCGGGCATGCCGTCACCCTCGTCGGGTACAAGTCGGCGACCGGGCGGATCGAGGACGCGGTTTTCATCTTCAAAAATTCCTACGGACCGGACTGGGGCCAGGGTGGCTATGGGACGGTGACCTACACCTACCTGAGCAACAACCTGCATGACGCCATCCTGCTGGAGGTGCAGGCGGGGGCGGCGTCATGATCCTCGTCTTCCTCCACGGCGATCCCGCCACCGGCAAATTCACGGTCGGCCGGGAACTCGCGGGGCTCACCGGGTTCGAGTTCTATCACAATCATCTGGTCGTGGACGAAGTCCTCAAGCTCCACGCCTTCGGCACCCCGGGCTTTGTGCGACTCCGCGACGAACGCTGGCGGGCGCACCTTTCCGCCGCGGCCGCGAGTGGCGGGGCCAATGTGATCTTCACGTTCAATCCGGAGAACACAGTCCCGCAGGAATTCATCGACTGGATCTTCGGGGAGTTGCCGCAGCGGCATGTCCGGGTTGTTTCCGTTCAATTGTGCGCCAGCGAAACGGCGATCGAGGCCCGGCTGGCGACGAGCCAGCGGCAGGGCTTCAAGAAGCTGACCGATCTGCCGTTCTACCGCCAGCTCCGTGCGGCCGGCACGTTCAATTCACCCTTGATCCCGCGGACCGACCTGCAAATCGACACCGAAGTCCAGTCCCCCGTTGAGTCGGCCCGGTTGATCGCCCGCTTGGTGCAACACTGAGGAAATCGCGGAAGCGCGGAAGAACGGAAACGCTGAATGAGTGAAGCGAGCCGGGGATTTCATCAGACATCCTCTCATTGCGCTGATCGATATGAATGAGAAATCCCCTCCTTATACCAAATGATAATCCATATCTATCTCCGTACTTCCGCTCTTCCGTGCTTCCGCGATTTCTGACCCACTCGCCCGATGCTGCCTGACTTCGCTCCCCGGCTCCGCGCCTTCGCCGAGGTGATCGTACGCATCGGCCTGAACCACCAGCCCGGCCAGCGGCTGCTCATCGCGGAACCGTACGAATTGCAGGGCGTCGCCCGCAGTGCGGAAGTCATCGTGGACGAGGTCCGGGCCGCCGCCAGCGGCGCAGGCTGCGTCCCGGCCGCCGTCGAAATCATCTGGGGCGACAGCCAACAGCTCCGGGACTTTGCCGCGCGCCAGGACTGGCGCGGCTTCGCCCGGCTCGTGGAAAAGCATGCCGTGACGATGCGGCAGTACGTGAGCAACGGGGACGCGCTGCTCTTCCTGCAGGGCAGCCAGCCCACCCTGCTGGACGGCGTCGCGGCCGAGCAGGTCGCGGAGCTGCGCCGCATCGGCTGGGAATACTTCGGCCCGGTGGCCCAGATGCTGATGAACGGTGCCACCAACTGGACCGTGGCCCCGGCTCCCTCACCTGAGTGGGCTCAGGCGGTTTATGACGACCTGACTGAGCCGCAGCGACTGGACGCGCTGTGGTCGGAGGTATTTGCGGCCTGCCGGATTGGGCTGACGCCCACGGGCGCCAACGCACTGACGGCCGACGCCCTCGCCGCCTGGCGAACTCACCTGGCCGGATTGCGGCTGACGCGGGACCAGTTGAACGCCCAGCGCCACCGGACCGTGCGTTTTCAGGGTGACGGCACCGACCTCACGGTCACGTTGCCCGCCGGTCACGTCTGGTGCACGGCGCAGCTGACCACCAGGACCGGCGTGGAGTTTGTTGCGAATCTACCGACCGAGGAAATCTTCACCCTGCCCGGCCGGGACTCCGCCCACGGCAAGGTGCGGGTGGCGCGGCCGGTCAACTTCGGCGGCGTCGAGATTGCCGGCATCGAGCTTGAGTTTAAGGCGGGACAGGTGACCGCGGCCGCGGCCCGGCGTAACGCCCCGCTGCTGGAGCAACTGCTGGCGACGGACGAGGGAGCGGTCCGGCTGGGCGAGGTCGCCCTTGTGCCGCACCCGACGTCACTCGGCCGTTCCGGCCGTCTCTTCCGTCATGCACTGCTGGATGAAAACACGGCCAACCACATCGCCTTGGGCGAGTCCTATGGTTTTTGCCTAAAGGGCCCCGACCGCGGCGCCGCAAATCGCAGCCTGATTCACGTCGACCTGCCGCTGGATGCCCGCGTGACCCTGGGCTAGGCGCCCGGGTCGAACGTTCACGCTCCACCGCAATCGGATCGAAACCTCGATGCGCGTTCCGCCTCGATAGACCGTGGGAGTGCCTGGATCGGCGATGCCTCAGTTCAGTTGCTCCAACGGCCAGACCACCACGTCGACTCGCTTGGCGAACAAAATTTCGGGATGCATGGCGCCGAGCCGCACCTCGGCCAGTGTATTGACCTGGATGGCGAGTTGCGCCTGCTGTAACGGCCACGGCGGATGCTGGATTTCCGCGCGAAGGAGCACCCCGGCGCGCGTTACGGTGTAAAGGCAGTACCGTTCTGTCGCCCAGTGCGCAAAACTGCCCGGCCGGCTGACCGCGGTCTGACCCGGCCGGTACTCCGCTACAAATTCATGCCCGGGTCGGCGCGAAGCGTAGCGATAAACGCCGGCAGCATCGATTGCCGTCATCCGGGCGTGGAAATACGGGAGGTGGAAAAACCACCGCGCCATCTGCACCGCCAGGTGACTGCCCGCGTCGAGGCTCAGAAACCACACGCCCCTTTTCCGTCCGTCGGTGACATAGGTCCGGACATTGATTTCGGGGAAATCAGACGTGAACGCCGGCGCCGGCCAGCCCCGCTTGGTCACGCCCTGCATCCGGAACGGAACCACCCCGATCCACGCCTTGCCCTCGAACAGGTCCAGCTCGAGCCCGCGGGGCAGCCGCGCACGCAGCTCCGCCGGGTCCGCCTCAAAGTGAACGAAGAGGAGATCGAGCCACACCTGCTGCCACGCCCAGGGTTTCCCCGGCAGCGGCCAGGGCCGGTGGTCGGTTTGCGCAAAAGCCGGATGCAAGGCAGCGAAACTCAGGGCAGCCAGGGAAACTTCTCCGCCTTCGGCTTCCGTTTTTCCTTCTGGGCGGTCATGAACTCCTTCGCTTCCTCGGTCATGTAATAAAGCATCGTGGCGTTCCCCGCCAGCTCCTGAATGCCGCTCTGGCCGTCGAGTTCGGCGTTGAACGCCGACTTCAGGCAACGGATGGCGAGCGGGCTGCGCTGCAGGATCTCCTGCGCCCACGCGACGCCCTCGGCCTCGAGGTCCTTGACCGGCACGACCTTGTTGACGAGCCCCATGGCGAGGGCCTCCGTGGCGTTGTACTGGCGGCAGAGAAACCAGATTTCCCGCGCCTTCTTCTGGCCGACCATGCGGGCAAGGTAGCTGGAGCCGAAGCCCCCGTCAAAGCTGCCCATCTTCGGGCCCACCTGGCCGAAGATGGCGTTGTCCGCCGCGATGGTGAGATCGCACATGACGTGGAGCACGTGGCCGCCGCCGATCGCGTAGCCCGCCACGAGGGCGACCACCACCTTCGGCATCGAGCGGATGAGTTTCTGGACCTCGAGCACGTTCAGCCGGGGCACGCCCTGGCCATCGATGTAGCCGCCGTGGCCACGCACGGATTGGTCGCCGCCGGCGCAGAAGGCGTACTTGCCGTCCTTTGCGGGACCCGCGCCGGTCAGGAAGACCACGCCAATGGACTGGTCCTCGCGGGCATCGAGGAGCGCGGCGTGCATCTCGTCCACCGTCTGCGGGCGGAAGGCGTTGCGCTTCTCGGGCCGGTTGATGGTGATCTTCGCCATGCCGGCGGCTTTGACGTAGAGGATGTCCTCAAATTTCTTGGCGGTTTTCCAGGCGGGGCGCATGAAACCGACAGTGGGTGATAAGCCCCGCGCCGCAAATGTTTTTGCCCTGCCGCAAGACGGCCTGGCGGTGCGGCCACCGACGGGTCAAGCTGTATTTGGCTATGCCGGTAATACTGCTTGGAGTGGCAGGCAGCTGGCTACCACTATCCCAGCCTTTCATGAGCCATACTCCGCCCAAGTTCAGCAAGCTCGCCAGTGCCGGCCTGACCCTTGGGGCCCTCGGGGTGGTGTTTGGCGACATCGGCACCAGCCCGCTGTACACGATGCGCGAGTGCATGGACCACCTGCCGGCGGTCAGCCAGGCCGACGGGGTGCTCGGGGTGCTCTCCCTGATTTTCTGGTCCCTCATGCTGGTGGTCAGCGTGAAGTACATCTGGTTTGTCATGCGCGCCGACAACCACGGCGAAGGCGGAATCTTTGCCCTGCTCGCGTTGATCCACACCGGGAAGGACGGCAAGGCGCGCGACACCGGCAACCGCCGGGGCCTCGGGCCCGCGGTCATCATGATCCTGATCGGCGCCGCCCTGCTGTACGGCGACGGCATCATCACCCCGGCGATTTCCGTGCTCGGCGCCGCGGAAGGCTTCAACGCCATCAGCCCGGCCTTCACACCCTACATCGTCCCGATGGCGTGCGTGATTCTCGCGCTGCTCTTCTGGTTTCAGCACAAGGGCACCAAGAGCATCGGCCGCGTCTTCGGGCCATTGATGCTGATCTGGTTCACCACGCTTGCCGCCCTGGGCAGCTGGCATCTCTACCAATATCCCGCGGTCCTGAAGGCGCTCAATCCGGTCTATGCGTTCGCCCTGCTGCATCATCCGCCCACGCAGGTGGCGACGCTGCTCGGCTCGATCGTGCTGGCCATCACGGGTGCCGAGGCCCTCTACGCCGACATGGGGCACTTCGGCCGCCGCTTCATCGCGTTTGCGTGGTACGGCATGGCGTTCCCCGCGCTGATCCTGAACTACTTTGGCCAGGGCTCCTACATCCTGCTGCATCCGCTCTCGGTGGAGAATCCGTTCTTCGCCATGGCGCCGGCCGGCCTGATGCGGCTCGGCCTGACGGTGCTCTCGATCATCGCCGCCGTGATCGCCAGCCAGGCGCTGATCTCCGGCGCGTACTCCCTCACCCGCCAGGCCATTCAACTCGGTTATTTTCCGCGGCTGAAGATCAACTACACCAACGCGCAGCACGCCGGGCAGATCTACGTGCCGTTCGTCAACACCCTGCTCGCCATCGGCGCCATCCTCACGGTCATCGCCTTCGGCTCCAGCGCGCACCTGGCGTCGGCCTACGGCATCGCGGTCACGGGCACCATGGGCATCACCACCATCGCCTACTACCTTGTCGCCCGCCACAACCGCGGCTGGTCGGTCTGGGCCGCCCTCCCCATTTGCGGCCTGTTTTTCCTCGTCGACTTCGCGTTTTTCTCCTCGAACGCCCACAAGCTGGCCGACGGCGGCTGGTTCCCGCTGGCCATCGGCGCCATCGTGCTGGCCGTCATGCACACGTGGAAAACCGGCCGCGAGGAAATCTTCCGGCGGGTGTACGGCAACAATGTCACCGAGGCGGAGCTGACCAGCATCGCCCGCAGCAAGCACATCAGCCGCGTCAACGGCGCCGCCGTCTTCATGGTCGGTTCGCCCACGGGCACGCCGATCGCGCTGCTGCACCACGTGAAGTCCAACCGCTGCCTGCACCGGATCGTCGTGCTGCTCAGCATCATCACCGACGATGTCCCGACCGTGGCCGACGGCGAACAGCTCACGCTCCGCGAAATCGGCGAGGGCATGTGGCGGGTCACCGGCCGGTACGGCTACATGCAGTCGCCCAATGTCGGCGACCTCCTGCAGAAGGCCAAGGCGGCGGGCGTGCCGATCAATCCCCAGGCCGCGACGTATTTCTTCAACCGCGAGATGATCATCTCCGGCGGCAACGCCCGCATGTGGGAATGGCAGAAGAGCCTCTACGGCTTCCTCAGCCGGAACGCGCGCCCCGCGAAGGACTATTACCAGATCACGCCCTCGCAGATCATCGAGATCGGCCTGCCGCTCCAATTGTAGCGCCTTGCGCGGCCGCACCGGAGCTGCTTGCCTCCGGGCCATGGACGCCAGCGCTCACCGCTTCATCAGTCACTTTCCCGCCGCGCAGGGCGCGAAGCTCGCCCGCCAGGTGCGGCCCGTCCGGTTTCCCCACAAGGCCGTCATTTTTGCGGAGGACAGCATCTCCGACTGCATCTACCTGGTCCTGACCGGCCGCGTCGCGCTGACCAAGAAAACCCCCGGCGGCGCCCCGCAGCTGATCGCCTACAAGGGCCCCGACGATTATTTCGGCGAGCTGGGCGTGCTCGACGGCTCGACGCGCAGCACCGCCGCGATCGCCGATGGCCCGGTGCAACTCGGCCGCATCTCGCAGCAGGCCTTCCTCCGCCTGCTTTCGGAATCGCCGTGGCACACCGTGCTCCGGCTTTTCAGCCACCTCAGCGAGAATCTCCGCGCCACCAACGCCCGCTACGTCACGGAGGTGGTGCGCAAGGAGAAGATCACGCTCATCGGCGAGATGGCCAACACGATGATCCACGATTTCCGCGGCCCGTTCACCACCATCCAGCTCGTGACCGAGCTGCTGGCCCAGCGCGACCCGCACCCGAAGACTCAGGAGCTTTGCGCCACCATCCTGCGGCAGGTCACCCGCCTGGGCGGCATGATCGAGGAAGTGCTGGAGTTCGCCCGCGGCGAGACGCGTCTGCGCCTCCGGCCCATCCCCTTGCAGGAAGTGTTCCGGCAGCTGGCGGAGGACAATGCCGCCGTCATGACCCGCTCCGGTGTCCGGCTCGCCATCCGGCCCAGCCGGCTCACGCTCATGCTTGATCCCGACCGTTTCTCCCGGGTCCTGCAAAACCTGGTGACCAATGCGCACGACGCGCTCGTCGCGCGCAAGCGCGGCCGCATCACCGTGTCCGCCCGCCGCGTGGCCGGCCAGTGCGTCCTGTCCATCTCCGACAACGGTCCCGGCATTCCGCGCGAAATCCGTTCCACCCTGTTCGAACCCTTTGTCAGCCACGGCAAGACCGGCGGCACCGGCCTCGGCCTGGCCGTCGCACGCTCCATCGTCGAGGCCCACCGCGGGGCCATCGATTTCCGCTCCTCCGCCAAGGGGACCACGTTCCTGATCCACCTGCCGCTCGTGCCCTGAGGCCCGCCCGCAGAACCCGGCTCAGGCGTTGGTCACGGCCCGGGCCGCGGTCGAGAAAAGTTTCGCCCGCACCGCGGCGTCGCGCTTCCGGTCCGTGCGGATTTCCAGCACCCGGATGCCCTGCTTCGGCAGCTTCGCGGCGAGCTGGGCGAGGTGCGCCGGATTTCGCACCAGCACATGGCCCGCCCCGTAGGCCGCGGCCAGTTTCCGGAAGTCAACCTGTTGCGGCGTGGCAAAGAATTCCTCGAAGGGCGGGTTGAATTTTGCCACCGGGAGATGCTCAAAGATCCCGCCGCCGTAATTGTTGATGAGGATGATCGTCAGGCTGCCTTGGAATTTCGGGCCGAGCAGGAACCCGTTGGTGTCGTGCAGCAGCGCCAGGTCGCCCGTGAGCAGCACGGCGGGCCGGTGCCCGTGGGCGACGCCGAGGGCGCTGGACAACGTCCCGTCGATGCCGTTCGCGCCGCGGTTGAAATAGATCGGATGCGGACGATTGTTGGCCGGCCAGAAATACTCCACGTCGCGCACCGGCATGCTGTTCGCCACGATGACCGGCGTAAACTCGGGCAAATGTGCCGCCAGATTCCCGATTACGGCGCCTTCGAAATGGCGCGCCGCCGCGAGCCCCTGCTCCAGGCTGCGCGCGGCCGCCGCTTCCAGCCGGCGCCAGCTGGCGGTGTACGTGGCGGACTGCCGGCCCTGCGAAACCACGCCGCCGGCGAAAGCCCGCAACCCGCCGCGGAGGTGGCGCGTGGACAGATGCAGGGCGTCGAGATTGCGCGCGCGGCCCGTCACCAGGAAAACCTCCGGCGCCGCGGCCTCGAGCCAGTGGCGCAGCGCCTTGCTCGTGGGCCAGCCGCCGAGACACAGCACGACCTCCGGCTTCAGCCGGGCGGCAGCCTTCGGGCTGCGCAGCACCGCGTCGTAGTGGGCGATGAGATTGGGAAAATGCGCGGACTCCCCGCGCAAGCCGGACAACCCGTCGGCCAAGACCGGCCACCCGAGGTCCCGCGCGAGACCGGCGAGCAGGCCGACATCGACGGGGGAAACCCCGCCCTCCGCGGGCCCCGCCACGATCACGCCGCGTTTGACCGCGGAAAAATCCGTCCGCTCGATCTGGCTGAGCAGGCGCGGCTCCGGTTTCACGGCGGCGAAGAAGGACTCCTCCACGAGCAGCTGCCGCAGGCCCTGCGCCGTGCCGTCTTCCAGCGGGACGAGCGGGTCGCGGAACGGCGCGTTGAGGTGCACGGGGCCGGCGGCCGGCCACTGTGCCATCTCCCACGCGTGCCGCACGGTCTGCCGCAGGTAGCGGAGGAGCGGCAGGCTGGCGGCGGGCACCGCGAACTCGTGGTAGAAATTAACGTGGCTGCCGAAAAGCTTCTGCTGGTCGATGGTCTGCCCGGAGGCGCAATCGCGCATTTCCGGCGGGCGGTCCGCCGTGATGACCAGGAGCGGCACGCCGCTCTCCTGCGCCTCGATGATCGCCGGGAAATAATTGGCCCCGGCGGTGCCGCTCGTGCACAGCAGCACGACGGGGCGCTGCCCGCGCTTGGCCAGGCCGAGGGCGAAGAAGGCCGCCGAGCGCTCGTCGAGCACGGGAATCGACTCGATGCCGGCATGCCGCGCCAGGGCCATCGTCAGCGGGGTTGACCGTGAACCCGGCGAAATCACGGCCTGGCGCAAGCCGAGCCGGTGCAGCGTCTCCACCAGCACGCTGCCCCACAGGCTGTTCGTGTTGCGGTAGTCGAGGGCGGTGGCGGGAATCCGGGTCATTAATCGGTCAGGGCTTCGAGCAGAGCTTTGAACTTCAATTCCGTTTCCGCAAATTCCTTCTCGGGCGTCGAACCGGCCACCACCCCCGCCCCGGCATAGACCAGCGCGGTGTGCCCGTCGATCAGCGCCGAGCGGATGCCGACAAAAAATTCCCCGCCGCCGCGGTGATCCACCCAGCCCTGCGGTCCGGCGTAGAGGCCGCGGGTGAACGGCTCGAGGCGTGCGAGTGAGGCCACGGCCGGCTCGCGGGGCGTGCCGCCCACGGCCGGCGTGGGGTGCAGCCGGGCCACCAGGTCGAGAATGTGCACCCCCGCCGGCAGCGTCGCGCTGATCGGCAGGTGCAGGTGCTGCACGTTGGCGAGGCCAAGGACGCGCGGCTGGTCCGCGTGTTCCAGCTTCAGGCCGAGGTCGGCCACGCGGCGCGCGATGGAATCAAGCACGAGCTGGTGCTCGCGCCGGTCCTTTTCACTGTGCAGGAGCGTCCGGGCCAGGGCGGCGTCCTCGCTCGCCGACTCGCCGCGCGGCGCGGAGCCGGCCAGGGCCTCGGTGTGCATGCGCCCGCCCGCCACCCGCACGAGCCGTTCCGGGCTGGCGCCGATGAAGCTCTGCCCGCGACCGTTCGCGATCGAGAACGCGTAGCAGGAGGGAAAATGCTGCCGCAGGTGATTCAGGACCCCGAGCGGATGAAAGGCCTCCGCCGTGGTCAGCCGCCGCGCCCGCGCCAGCACGACCTTCCGGTAATCCCCGCGCCCGATCTCCTCCATCGCCGTGGCCACGGCGCGGAGGTAGCAACCTTCGCCGCCGATTTCCTCGACGCGCGTGGGGGTGGTCGGACGATCCTTGCGCCGGGCCTGCCGGTAGTCGAACGCCCGGAATTTCGCGTGGGCCTTCCAGACCTTGGCCGCCAGCAGGTCCACCGGTGCGTCCGGTGCCACCAGCAGGTTCGCCACGGCCACCGTGCTGTCGCCACTGCGCGCCACCTGCCAGCGCGGGACGAACAGCCGCAGGGCCGGGAACGCCGCGTCCGCCGGAGACTCGGGCGCGAAACCGCTGGCCAAAAAGAAATGCGGGCCGGCGAACGGCTCGGCCAGCGGCCCGACTGCGATGGTGTCGGTCAACACCTGCGCGATGCGATCCCGGGCCGCCGCAAAGCGGTCCGCGCCCGCGGTGGTGAATTCCAACACCGCCTCGGCGCCGGCGACCGCAAAACCCTGCGCGGGCCGCTCCGCATAAAAATGCAGCTGGTCCGGCTCGAAGATCGATTCCAGCACCGCCAGGGGATCGAGATGATCCACCGCCAGGCTGATGCTCACGAGCTGGGGCCGCCCCGCGGCCCGGGCCAGGCCGGCGCACTGCCGCAGGAAGGCCTGCAACGACTCCGGGGTGACGTTCTCGGTGGGGTTGACGGGGAGGATGGTCATGCGCGCGATGTTTGGTGGCGAGGCCGTTGCCTGCAACGGCCTGAGCGCTTGGGGCAAGCGCCCCTACCCTTTCTTCTCCCCCGCCGGCGGGGCCGGTCGCGGGAAAAGCACCAGCGCCGGCGCGACCGTGGCACCTGTGAGCTTCGTGCCCCAGACGAGTTCCTCGCGCCAGACCGGGCCCGGGGTGTAGCCGAGGACCGCATTGATTTTTTCCGTGGTCCCGGGCGTGACGTGTTGGATGAGCGCGACCGCGAGCCGGAGCGCCTCGGCCATGGTGGCCAGGGCGGTGCGCAGCAGCGCCTGGTCCGACGGCGCGGCGGATTTGCCGAGCTTCCACGGAGCCCGCTTCTCGATGTAGGCGTTGGTCTCCGTCAGGAAGAACATCGCGCGCTCGAGCGCGGTGTGAAACTGGAAGCCCTCGCAGAGCGGAATGAATTCGTCGCGGGTCTTCGTCCACAAGTCCTGCAGTGCCCGCTCCAGGTCCTCCGCCGGGCCGGCCGCGGGCACCACGCCGGCGGCGAAGCGTGTCGTCATGTTGAGCGTCCGGTTGACCAGGTTGCCAAGGTTGTTGGCAAGTTCGCTGTTGTAGCGGACGAGAAACTGCTCGCGCGTGAAGTCGCTGTCCTGGCCGACGTTCATCTCGCGGATCAGGAAATAGCGGAAGGCGTCGGCACCGAACTCCGCGACGAGGTCCAGCGGGTTGAGGGCGTTGCCCGTGCTCTTCGACATCTTGGATCCACTCTGCATCCACCAGCCGTGGGCGATGATGCCCCCGGGCAGCGGCAGTCCGGCCGCGTGCAGCATGATCGGCCAGTAAACGGCATGCGGCGGGACCAAAATGTCCTTGCCGATGACGTGCCAGGCGGCCGGCCAGACGCCGGGCTGGTCCGCGACGGCGGAATAGTAGTTCAGCAGCGCATCAAACCACACGTAGGTGACGTAGGCCTCGTCGAACGGCAGCGGGATGCCCCACTCCAGCCGCTCCCGCGGCCGCGAGATGCAGAGGTCGTTCAACGGTTCCTTCAGGAATTCCAGTACCTGCTTTTGGCGGTAGCGCGGAAAGATGAAGTCCTCGTGCGCCGCCAGGAACCCGACCAGCCACTCCTGGTACTGGCGCAGCTTGAAGAAATAGTTCGATTCCGTGATTTCGGTCACCTCGCCGAAAATCTCCGGCCAGGTGCCGTCGGGGTTGCGATCCTTCTCCTGCAGGAACTGCTCCTGGCGGGTCGAGTAAAACCCCTGGTACTCCGCCTTGTAGATCTCGCCCTTGTCGAAGAGCTGCTGGAGCACCTGGCGCACGACCTTCTTGTGCCGCTCCTCGGTGGTGCGGATGAAGTCGTCGTTGGAGATGGAAAGCTTCGGCAGCAGGGCGCGAAACTCGGCGCTCACCTCGTCGGCAAACTGCTGGGGCGGGATGCCGCGCTGGCGGGCGCTGGCCTGGACTTTCTGGCCGTGCTCGTCGACGCCGGTCAGGAAGTGCACCCGGTCCCCCAGCTGCCGCCGGAACCGGGCGATGACGTCCGTCAGCACCTTTTCGTAGGCATGGCCCAGGTGGGGCGACCCGTTGACGTAGTCGATGGCGGTGGTGATGTAGAACGATCCCATAAAAAGGGTAAAACTAGTGCTCCCCGTCCAAATGTCGAAGATTTTGACGCGACAGGCGCCGACAGCTGCCGTATCAGCAGACCAGTACTGCCATGAACCCCATCACCCGCTCGATCGTCCTGGCCATGCTGCTGCTGCTGCTCTTCCTCGGCGCGACGGTGACGCTGCAGTGGTGGCTGACCCGCGAAACCCGGCAGCTGCAGACGCTGGCCATCGAGGAGCAGCGCGTGCGCCTGACCCAGGCGGTGGTTCTCAGCCGCCTGCGGCCGGAGCAGTGGGACGCCGCCTTTCAACGCGAACTCGGCCTCCTGCTCGGCGGCAGCGTGCAATTGTTGAAGCCGGACGCCCAGTCTGTGCCAATGGCGAAGGACTCCCCCGGACTGACCTTTGTCCAGGAGTTGCCCGGCGCTTCCGGCTGGCGGGCCCAGGTGCAGTTCGCCAGCCCGGCCCTGCTGCGCATGCAGGCGTTGCATCAGCGCACGCTGGTCGTGACCGTCCTGCTTTCCCTGCTGGTCGCGACCGTGCCGCTGTTGCTGGTGCTGCTGAGTTCGCGGCGGGCCGCCGTCGCCGATGGCGGCACGAACATGCCCTGGGCGCGGGTCCGGGCGGAGAACGCCGGTCTCGAGCACTTCGCCAAAATCTCGAATGAGCGCTCCGTCGACCTCGCCCGGGAGCACGGCGCCCGCCTGCGCGCCGAGGAAAATCTGCAGGTCAACCGCAGCCTGCTCGACCACTCGGTGGCGGAACGGGTCCGGCTCGGCCGGGAGTTGCACGACGACATCTGCCAGACCCTCTATGCCGTCGGCCTGACCGTCGAGTCCGCGCGTACGGTGCTGGCCGCGAATCCCGCCGAGGCGGACCGGCGTCTCGGGCAATGCGTCGGCAACCTCAACCGCATCATCCGCGATGTCCGCAATTACATCACCGGGCTCGCCCCGGAAAAACTGAGCCGGCTCAGCCTCGCGACGGCGCTGGAGCAACAGGTACAGGAGTTGCGCGGCGAACGGGAGGTGAACCTGAGCGTCACCCTCGACGAGGATGCCGCCGTCATTCTCACCCCGGTCAGACCACCGAGATCCTGCAAATCACGCGCGAGGCGATCAGCAACAGCCTCCGGCACGGCCAGGCTTCGCGCCTGACCGTCCGCCTGCACCGGACAGACCGCGAGGTCGGGTTGCTGGTGCAGGACAATGGCGCTGGTTTCACCACCGGCGGAGTGACGGGCGCCGGTTGCGGCCTCGGCAACATGCAGAGCCGCGCCACGCACCTCGCCGGGAGTTTGCGGATCGACAGCCGCCCCGGTGATGGCACACGTGTCGTGCTGACCCTGCCAATCTGATCATCCCATGAGCAAACCAGGCAATTCCTCGGTGCGTGTCCTGCTGGTCGACGACAGCGAGCTCGTCCGGACGGGTTTGCGCACCCTGCTCAGCGCCGAGCCCGGGCTGAGTATTGTCGGTGAAGCCTGCACGGTCGCCGCCGCCGTGCAGGCCTGCCAGAAAACCCAGCCGGATGTGGTCCTGCTTGATATCCGCCTGCCGGACGGCACCGGTTTCGACGTTTGCCGCCAGATCCTGAAGCGGCTCCCCGAGACCCGCGTCCTGATCTTAACCTCGGTGGTCGATCCCACCTTGATTGACGAGGCCATCCGGGCCGGGACGCACGGCTACCTGCTGAAGGAGATCGATGCGCGCGGACTCATCAAGGCCATCCGGGATGTGAGTGCGGGCAAATCCATCCTCGATCCCGCGGTCACCGCCCGGGTGATCCAGCTGGTGAAGGACGGTTCCTCGGCGACGCAGGATGCCCTCGCGATTCTTTCGCCGCAGGAGCGCCGGGTGCTCGCCCTGATCGCCGAGGGCCACACCAACAAGGAGGTCGCCGCCGACCTCGGGCTCGCGGAGAAGACCGTCAAAAATTACCTCAGCAACGTGTTTGAGAAGCTACATGTCTCGCGCCGGTCCCAGGCCGCCGCACTGTTCGTGCGGGAATCGCGGCCGGTGCCCTTTTCCTCGACCGGGCCAAACAACCCCGGCTAGGGCCGAATGGCCGTAGCCGGCAGGGTCTGTTTTCCCCGCGGAGGCCTCTAGGCGGATTTCATTAATTCGTGTATGCTCCGCACCAATGGGAAAGCCTGACAGCACAACCACACCGTCATCCGGCCTCGAGTCCGGACGGCACGGTATGCCCTTGGCCGGCCGGTCCGGCGCTCCCCGGTTTCACATATTTTTAGGTTCGCCTTCCCGCCCAGTGAATTACAGGTTTGGTCCACCCTCCGATGACCACCGATAATTCGATGTTCGAGACCCCCGATCACACCAAACGGCCCGGTGGATATTTCCGCGGGTTCCTGTCCCGCCGCCACCTGAAGGGGCAACGCGGCGTCACGTTAGTGGAGGCTATGGTTGCGACCGCCGTTTTCACCATGGGCATTCTCGGTGTCTACGGGATGCTCATCTATTCCTACAACCTGGAGACGCTCGCCCGGCATCGCGACAACGCGCGCGCCGTCCTCCTGAGTTTCGCGGATAAATTTGAGCGCCTGCAAACCACCGACCCGGCGACGTCCGCCCTGCGTAATTTTTTCGACGCCACGCCGACGACCCCGAACGGTACGGGCCTGAGCTGGACGGATAACAATGGCACCGTCACGGCCGGCACCACCGCCGGCATCACAGTCACCCTCGGCAGTTCCGCCAGTTCCCAGGTCCAGGCGGTGGTGACCGAGTTGGTCGACAATCTTGATCCCAACACCGGCGCCATCCAGGCGCACGGTCCCGGCACCAACGCTGCAGCCGGCCGGATCATCCAGGCCACCTTCACCATCAAGTACACGATCAAGGGCATTACCCAAAGTCAGAGCCTGGCTGTAACCCGCGCCGTACCATGAAAATTTCCTTCGCCGCCACTGCCCGCAAGCCGGCCAACCAGGCCGGCTTCACGCTCGTCGAGATCCTGGCCTCCCTCGCAATCTCGGTCCTCGTGCTGGGTGCGGTCGCCGCCATCGTCGTCATGACTTCGAAGATCGTGCGGAAGAACATGCTGGTCGACGAAGCCGTCGCCAATACACGGCTCTTTCAGGAATATTTCAACCGCGACGTCTCCATGGCGGTCACGAGCCCGGCCTCGGTGGCCCCGATTTACTCGCTGGACAGCGGGACTACCCCCGCCCGGTCATCCCGTTTGACCTATCGCGTGATGGCGGGCCCGGTCGCCAAGACCAATGGAGTGGCCCACCAGATTGACACCTCGATTGTCGTCAGCACGCCCGCTGAATTGAAGCCGCAAAACGGTGACTACATCTTGATCAGCAGCCCGGACTTTGGCAGCGGAGCCCAAATCGTCACGGTTCATGACACCCGCGCACCCAATACCCAGGGCGACGTCACCCTCGACCTCGCGCAATCAGTGGCTCTTTCAACCACTGGCACCCTGCT
>CAIUGM010000037.1 GCA_903898675.1 uncultured Verrucomicrobiota bacterium | reverse complement strand
TGTGGATCAAAAATTACGCTCGGTTCTGGACGCCCGACCGGTCCCGCCCGAGCGAAACCCCGTCTCGACGAGCCTCTGTGCTATATCATATGCGCACTGAAACAGAATTGATCCTCAAGAGCCGGCGTGTCGTGCCAGGACGCTTGGTCGAAGCTGGATTTGTCTTTCGATACCCAAGCTGGGACGCAGCGGCTGTCGATCTTGTGTAGCGGCACTAACTCTATGACTCCTACTTCCCGCCAAGGAGATCCTGCTGTTTTTGCAGGGCTGCTCGCTGCTCCAGCGTGGTCGCATATGGCAGAAGTTGGTTGAGATCCGTGGGCTGCTTACCGGGATTGGCGGATACATACGCGCTCATGACCGGCGCTAGGATACTGTGGGACCTTCGGCCTTGACCACTAGCGATGGCGACGCGTCGCGGCATAAAAACCTGGAACGGAAGGTAATTGCCTCGAAAAACCCCGCTACGCCGCCACCGTCAACCACGCTTGGCTCCATGCCCGGGATTTCCTCCATCCACGCAGTTTTCCTCAGCTATGCTCCCCAGGAACGCGACGGCCGCGAAACGCCTTTGCGAGACGCTCCGGGTGTGGAGGCTTCCCATGCCCAACGCGGGCCCACGACCTAAGCAATCACCTCGAAATCTTATGAACCCAAAATTGGTTTTCGCCGGATCGATCCTGCTACTTTTGAGTTTCCCCGCCTTGCGCGCCGGAGCCGCGGAGCCGGACACCGAGATTCGCGTGCTGCCCCGGACGCGCCCGGACCGGCTCTACCAGCTCACCATCGGGCTGCCGGCCTCTTATCGGGAGCATCCGGAGAGGAAATACCCCGTCATCTTTGTCACCGATGGGTATTGGGGCCTTCCCAACGTGAGGAATGTGTGCGGCAGCTTGACCTATGGAAAACACCTGCCGGAAGTGCTGGTCGTGGGGCTTGGTTATGC
The DNA here is from genome assembly GCA_903898675.1 of uncultured Verrucomicrobiota bacterium. GTDB lineage: Bacteria > Verrucomicrobiota > Verrucomicrobiia > Opitutales > Opitutaceae > Lacunisphaera. The sequence goes on along the minus strand of CAIUGM010000037.1, from coordinate 39,815 downwards.
GGGCGAAAACCTCGATTACGGCGCGATGCGGGGCGATGACCTGGCGCCGATGGCGTGGTTGGGCCCAAACGGCGGCGGACACGCGGAGCGGTTCCTCGACCTGATCGAGCATGAGATGATTCCGCTGCTCGAAAAGGAATACCGCGCCGATCCGGAGCACCGCTACATCGTCGGTTCGTCGGCGGGCGGGTTGTTTGTGTTGTATGCGCTTTTCACTAAACCAACGCTCTTTCAAGGTTACGTGGCGGACAGTCCCTCGGTCGACCCGCTGTGGAACTATGAGCGTGAGTTCGCGGCGGCGGGGCGCACGACGAGTGCGCGGGTGTTCATCTCGGCCGCGGAGAACGAATGGGCCTATTACCGGCGGCATATCCAAGCGTTCCACAAGCGGATGGCGGCGCACGGTTACGTGAAGGGCGGGCTGGAGTTTCGCCGGATCGACCGGGTGCGGCACAGCGCCGGCACGGCGGAGAGTTGCCTGCAGGGATTGCTGTTCACGGCTGCACCGATCGCCCCCGAGCATGGAGTGCAGACGGATTCCCTGACCGATCCGGCTGGGCGACCGGGCTTCCTGGCGGTCTTCTGGCCGGCTGACGGTGGTGGCGAGGCGCAGCTCACGCCCGCACAGGCCGAGGGCTGGCAGGCCCACGAGGCTTATCTCCAGCGGATGATGGCGGAGAAGCGTCTTGAATTTGTAAGGCAGGCACCGGCGGATCTAACCCGGCATGATTCGACCATGATGTTTTTCGCTGCCGATCGCGCGGCCGCCGAGGCGCTGGTGCGCGAAGACCCCGCCGTGCAGTCGCGTATCCTCGCCTACGAGCTGATCGAAGCGGAGGAATAAGCCGTCCGCCGCCGCGTTGCCATGTCTAGCGCCGTTTTCCTCAGTTACGCTGCCATAATTGCAGAACGGAGCGTAATTTTTGATTACCTCTCCTGGCAGAACCGAGCGTAATTTTCACTGCATTCGATCCGGTACGTCAGCAGCGGGACCTCGCGCCGGATTTTCCCGGGCAGCTCATAGACTTCCTCACCGATCCGCACCGCGCCCATTTTCAGGTAAAAGCCCTCGGCGTTGGGGTCGGCCCTGATTTGCAATGCGGTGATGCCCGCCGCCCGGGCCTGGTTGACCGCCTCCTCGAAAAGCCGCCGGCCCAAACCCCGGCCCATGCAGGACGGCCGCAGCCAAAGGTGCTCCAACTGGTCGCCCTCCGCCGTCCGCAGCAGGCCGACAAAGCCCGCGATGAGCCCGTCCGTTTCCGCCACCACCACCCGCTGGGTGCGGATATAGTCCGCCGTCACGGTGAGGTCATAGCGCCACGCCGCCAGCCACTCGGCGGGATAGCCCCAGTGCTGCTTGGCCGCGAACGCGATTTCCGTGAGCAGCGCGGCCTCGCCGACCCGGGCCCTCCGCAGCAATGGGGCGGAATTCATCCCGGTACAGTCGGCTGATTCCCCGGCCCCGTCAAAAATATCCGTGCCTTCCGGGGCCGACGCGGTTTCTACTGCCAGTCCACCCAATGACCTTCGACTTCGATACCGCGATCGACCGCGCCAGCAGTGACAGCCGCAAATGGCGCAAATATGCCGGCAAGGACATCCTGCCGCTGTGGATCGCGGACATGGATTTCGCCGCCTCCCCCGCGATCATCGCCGCGCTGCACCGCCGCGTGGACCAGGGCGTTTTCGGCTACGGCATGCCCCTGCCGCCCCTGACCCGGGCCGTGGTGGATTATTGCGCCACGCATTACCAATGGCAGATCGACCCGGCCTGGCTGGTCTGGCTGCCCGGCCTCGTCACCGGCCTGAACCTCGCCGCCGGCGCCTTCGGGGAAAAAGGCGATGCCGTGCTGACCTGCACGCCGGTCTACCCGCCGTTCACCAGCGCGCCGCGCAACATGGGCCGCGAGGTCATCAAGGTCCCCCTCGCCCGCCACGGCGCCCGCTACGAATTCGACTGGGCGGCGCTGGCCCGGGCCGTCACGCCGCGCACCCGCGTGTTTTTCCTCTGCAACCCGCACAACCCGGTCGGCCGGGTGTTCGACCGCGCCGAGCTGGAGCAGCTCGCGGCCTTCTGCGAGGAGCACAACCTGATTTTGGTTTCCGACGACATCCACTGTGACCTGATCCTGGACGACGTGCCGCATATCCCGGTCGCCGGCCTCTCGCCCGCGGCCGCCGCGCGGACGATCACGCTCATGGCGCCGAGCAAGACCTATAACATCCCCGGGCTGGCTTGCTCGTTCGCGATCATCGCGGACACGAAGGTACGCGCCACCTTCGTGCGGGCCATGGCCGGCATCGTGCCCGAGATGAATGTGCTCGGTCTCGCCGCCTGCGAGGCGGCCCTGCGCGAGAGCGAACCGTGGCGGCAGGCGCTGCTGGCGCACCTCCGCGGCAATCTCGACCTGCTCGCGCATTTCACTGCGCAACACCTGCCCGGCGTGACCCTGCTGCCGTGCGCCGCCACCTACCTCGCGTGGCTCGATGTCTCCGCCCTCCGGCTGGAGCAACCCGCGGAGTTCTTCGAGCAGCACGGCGTCGGCCTCTCCGATGGCGTCCAGTACGGCGCCGCGCCCGGCCAGTTCGTGCGGCTGAACTTCGGCTGCACCCGCGCGACGCTGACCGAGGCGCTGACCCGCATGCAGCGCGCCCTCGCCGCGCGCTGAGCCCCGCCCCCCGGCCGGTACTTTCTGTTGCAGCGCCGGCCCCGGCGCGCATGGTGGCGGCGATGCGCATCGGGCCCTACGAGTTCGGATCAAATCTCTTTTTATCGCCGCTGGCGGGCTACACCAACCTGCCCTTTCGCCTCGTCGTGCGCGAAATCGGCGGCCTCGACTGGACCACGACCGACCTCGTCAACGCGCGCTCCCTGATCGAGCGGAACCCGCGGGCCCTGCAGATGATCAGCACCCGGCCGGCCGAAAAACTCCTGGCCGTGCAACTCTTCGGCGCTGTGCCGGAGGAAATGCGCGATGCCGCCCTGATCGTCGAGTCGCTCGGCATCGCGTCGGTCGACATCAACATGGGCTGTCCCGTGAAGAAGGTCACCGGCATCGGCGGCGGCTCGGCCATGATGACCGAGCTGGCCAAGACCGCCGCGCTCGTCCGCGGCATGGTCGATGCGGTGAAGATCCCCGTCACCGCCAAGATGCGGCTGGGCTGGGATGAAAACAACCTGACCGCCCCCGACCTCGCTCGCGTGCTCGAGGATGCCGGTGTCGCGGCTGTCTTCGTGCACGGCCGCACCCGCGCCCAGGGCTTCAGCGGCACTGTCAACCTCGCCGGCATCCGCGCCGTCGTGCAGGCGGTGAAAAAAATTCCGGTCATTGGCAACGGCGACGTCACCACCCCCGCGGCGGCGAAGCACATGCTGGACGAGACCGGCTGCGCCGGCGTCAGCATCGGACGCGGGGCCTTCTACAATCCCTGGATTTTCACCCACACGCAGGATTATCTCCGGACCGGCGAACTGCAGCCCGAGGCCGGCTACCCCGAGCGCGTGCACGTCATGCGCCGCCACCTCGACCTGATGATCGAGGTGTTCGGCGAGGACCAGGGCTGCCGGCTGTTCCGCAAGCCCGCCACGTGGTACGCGAAGCGCTTCGGCCCGGCCAAGGCCTTCAAGCAGGGTCTCACCCGGTTCAGCACCCGCGCGGAATTCGAGGCGCTGCTGGCGAGCTACGAGCAGTGGCGCGCGCCCTACCTCGACGAGCGGGGCGAACTGCTCGCGAAATTCCGGCCCGAGCCGATGATCGCCTCGTTCATGCTCGATCCGGACGACCCGGCCGTGTTCCGCCGCAACGCCATCCCCGTGCCGAAGGGCCCGGTGGATGTGTGGTGAGCGCAGTGCGCCGCACCGCAGTTAGCCATCCGGCGCAACGCATAGGATCCAGCCGCGCATCCGCCATCGAACCACCCACTGGACTGAACGGCCGCTCCGGCCGGAATGACAGAAATAGGATGGCCCTGCGGAATCGTTCGCGCTCAGATTGATCGTCATGTCCAACGTCACCCACCTCTGGGCCATTTTCCTCGGCACGTTCATCGGCCTGCTGCCGATCATCAACCCGCTGGCGTCCGCGCCCACCTTCCTCGCCATCACCGAGGGCGACAGCGACGAGCGGCGGCGCGAACAGGCGCGCAAGGGCTGCTTCTACATGGTGGCCATTTTGGTGAGCTCCCTGATCGGGGGCACGTTCATCATGAATTTCTTCGGGATCTCCATCCCCGGCCTGCGCATCGCCGGCGGCATCCTGATGACCGGGATCGGCATGAGCATGCTCGCGACGCAGCGGAGCGCCGCCAACCACGACGACGAGGAACGCGAGGCCGCGCGCCGGAAGATTGATATTTCCTTTTCCCCGCTGGCCATGCCGATGCTCAGCGGTCCCGGCTCCATCGCCGTCACCCTGGGGTTCACTTCCCTCGCCACCAACTGGACCGACTACTTCGCAATCATCGCCGGCATCGTCTGCGTGGCGCTGCTCACCTACGCGACCCTGCGGCTCTCCGGCAAGATTGTCGGGCTGATCGGCCCCGTCGGGGTCAACGCCATGACGAAGATCATGGGCTTCCTCATCATGTGTATCGGCGTGCAGTTCGTCGTCAACGGCGTGCTCGGCATCGCCACCGATCCCGAGCTGCTGCGCGGGATCAAGGACGTGCTGGCGGCGCACTGAGGGCGCTCAGTCCCGCCGCTCGACGGTGGCGCCGGACTTGTCCTTGAAGGTCAGGACCCGGCTCACGGGATCATACGAGTCGAAGGTGATGCCCAGCTGGGAATTCACCACATCGCCGGTGCCGTAGGCGGTGCCGCCGATGAAGACGCGCGTGGCCGAGCCGGCGCGCACGCCGCTGATCTTGAGATTTTCAACCCAGGCCTTGAAGGCCATGCTCGCGGGAGGCGGCGGCTTGGGTTTCGGCGGCGGCTCCACGACCGGGACCGTGGTCTCCACCGGTTTGGCCAGGGCGGCGGCGGCCGCGGCGGCATCCGCCTTGGCCTTGTCCGCCGCGGCCGCGGCGGCCGCAATTTCCTCGGCGGTCGGGGCGGGCTTGGCGACGGGTCTCGGCCGGGGCGGCGGTGGCGGCTCCTCGGTCAGCTTGAGGTAGGCGAAAAATCCGCCGCCGAGCAGCACCAGCAGGGTTACGCCCGCGCCGGCCATGAAAATCATTTTCTTTTTCCGGGTGCCGCCCGATGAACGCGGCTTGGCCCAGGGGGCCGGGCGCTTGACGCCGCCCCCCGGCGGCGGCGGGAATTTGCCCGGCGGCGGCGGAAATGGCGCGGCGGAGGCCGCGCGGATGGCGGTGACTTCGGCGGGTTCGCCCTCTTCCTCGTCGTGCACCAGCGGCGGCGGCGGCACGGCGCCATCGACCGGAATCGCCTCGGGCGGCGGCATCTCCTCCGGCAGGGGCTCCGCCGGAACGGGTGCGGGCATGGCCACGGGTTCGGGGGCAGGCGAAGGCGTGCCCTTGGGTCTGAGACTGAATTTGACCGCCGGCGGAGCTTCCGCCGCCGGGGCCGGCTCGGCCGCCGGGGCCACGGCGGTTTCCTGGGCCGGCGTGAAACTTAAGCGGGGCTTGGGCCGGGCGCCCTTGGCTTCGTCGGGAGCGCCGGCGGCCGCTTCAGGCGGGGGCGCCGGTTGCGCAGAGGCGGCGGCATCCGAAGCCAGTTTGGGCTTCAGGCGGAGCTTGGGCGCATTTTCTTCGCTCATGTGTTCAAATCCCTAGCAATTTTCATCCCAGGCGGAAACAAAAAGATTTCGGCCCGGTTTGACCTTCCCCGGGACGGCGACGGCATGGTGCGGGATTTCCCGCGTCAGTCCAGCGGATCCTCACGCACCGGGGCCGCCGCCGTCCACCACACCCAGGCAATAAAGGCGGCCTGCAGCGGCAGGCGGGCCCAAAGCACCCAGCCCGGGGCGTGCAGCCCGGCGGGCTGCACCCCGCTCATGGCCATGTGCAGGTTGGCCGGGAAAATCGCGACCAGCAGGGCGATCAGGCCCCAGCCGGCCAGCTGGCGGGTGGCCGGCAGCAGGACGCCAAGCGCACCCAACATTTCCGCCGCCCCGCTGACATAGACCAGCGCTAGGGGCCAGGGCAGCCAGGGCGGCATCATCAAAAGATAGAAGTCCGGCGCCCGGAAATGGTTCGCCCCCGCCGCGAGAAAGAACGCGACCAGCACCCAGCGAAATAGGACGCGCCAATCCACGGCGTCAGTTGACCGCCGGTTGCGGTTTGGCCCCAAAACCCATCGCCTCCTTGATCCAGCTCCACGCCTTCCTCAGCCCGACCTCGCAGGTGCCGGAGATGTGATAGGTACGCGCCAGCAACTCCTCGTGCCCGCGGTAACGCGGGGGCAGCAACAGCAGTGTCGCGAGCTTGTCCGCGTCGTGGTCGAAACCCAGGACCTCCGAGTAGAACAACCCCTTGCCCACCACGAGGCCGTCGCGGGGGACCTCGATGGTCCGTTCCGGCAACACCAGCCAGGGCCGGAACTTGAACTGCAGCCTGCCGTCCGCCTCCTGGTAAAGCCGGCCGTAGGTGCGCAGGGGCACGCCGGAGATTTCCCGGCCGGTGAAGAGCTTGTTGCCGTCGGCCAGCAGCTGGAAGCGGCGGTGCCGCAGCGTGAAGAAATCCCAGGTGAACTCCGAGCCAAACACCATCAGGCGGAACGCCCAGCCCGCGAGCAGGTAGGCGACCAAAATGATGACGAGCGAAAGGGTCGCGCCGACCACCGGGTCAATGTAGGCCGTGGCGGCAACCAAGGAGAGCACGCCCGTGCGCATGGCTTTCAGCGCCGTGTCCAGGCCACCCCGCGGGCTGAGCAGAATGAGCACGTTGATGGCGTGGCGACCACCCACACCACGGCGAAGACCGCCACCGAGAGCGGCACCATCAGGATCGTCAGCAGCCAAGAAAAATCCATGGCCCCCAGCTGGATCATGCCCAGGCCGCCGGCGACCGCCACGGGGTGGTCGAGCCCGGTGGAATTCATCATGAGCTTCGAACCCACCGCGACCAGGGACGGGATGACCGCCCCGGCGGCGACCAGCCCGCTCACCTTGTTTTCAAAGGTCTCCGCGATATCGAACGGTTTCTTGAGCCCGGGGGGCACCATGGCCGCAAAGGAGTCCTTGAAGGCGCACAGCCCGACGAGCAGCAGCGCCGGCAACCAGAACGAGACCTGTGCGAACCACGGCAGCTTCGCCTTTTCCTCCGGGGTATGCGCGCCCCACCACTGGTAGGCCCCCACGCCGCCGACGCCCAGCAGCGGCGAGATGGCGATCCCGGTGACCTGCGAGGCCACCGTCGCGAGTTCGAGGCCCGGGGTCTTGCCCTTCCCTGCGCCCCCCTTGGTTTCCGCGGCGCTGACGGGTGAAACCGTCAGCAAGAGGACACCCCACAACGCAACGACACCCAGGATGCGACGTTTCATGGGCCGGAACGTAGGACCGCGCCGAACGTTTGAAAAGCCCGCAAAAGCAGCGGCCCGGCCTCCGTGGGGAGAACCGGGCCGCGACAACACACTAAACCGAACAAAGAACGAAGCCCCAGCACACGATTCCGGGACCGCGGCGTCAAATCACCTGCGGGTCTGTCGCACAATCGTCACGCGCCGGCCATGCCGGCGTAACAAAAACCCGGCCCCGCTATGTTTTTGCCAAGCCCCGGGCCCGCTGCTCTGCTGCCGGCATGCCGTTGACCAAAGCCGAGCTTTCCCGCCTGCGCGACCTGCGTGACAAAAAGCACCGCGAGGCCGCGGCGTTGTTCGTCATCGAGGGCGAGAAGGTCGTCGGCGAGCTGCTCGCGGCCGGCTATCCGCTGCTCGAGCTCTATGCGACGGCCGGGTGGGTGGCCCGCGGCGCGAGCGCACCCCGCCCTCCGGTGGTTGAAATCACCCCGGAGGAAATGGCCCGCGCCAGTCATTTCCCCACCCCGGCCAGTGTCCTGGCCGTGGGGAAAATCACGCGCCCGCCGCTTGCCGCGGGTGCGCTCGGCTCCGGCCTCACGCTGGCCCTCGACGGCCTGCAGGATCCCGGCAATGTCGGCACCATGCTGCGGCTGGCCGACTGGTTCGGCTTTGCGCGCGTGCTGCTTTCACCGGACAGCGCCGATCTTTTTTCGCAGAAGGTGATCAACGCCAGCATGGGCTCGTTTGCGCGCGTGCCGGTGCACACGGTGCCGCTGGCCGGGGCGCTCGCCGACTGCCCCGTGCCCGTGCTCGGGTGCGACCTGACCGGCGACGACGTGCACACGCTCAAGCCGCTCGCCGCCGCCGTGGTCGTGATTGGCAGCGAGGGCCGCGGGCTGTCGCCCGCCGTGGCCGCCCGGCTCACCCGGCGGATAACCATTCCCAGGTACGGCGGCGCCGAGTCGCTCAACGCCGCGGCCGCCGCGGCGATCGTGTGCGACAATCTCCGGCGGGTGACGGGTTAGCTGGTAGGGGCGCAGGCTTGCCCGTTCGACAGGCTCAGGGCCTAGAGCTTGTCGAGGGGCTGCACCCATCGCACGCGACATCACGGTCGAGGGCGCAGCAAGACTGCGCCCCTACCAGTATTCCAGGCAGCCTCAGCCCTTCTTCTTCGCGATCCAGGCACGGACGTTTTCCTCGAGGATGTCGAGCGGCACGGAACCGTTCTTCAGGACGAGGTCGTGGTATTCGCGGATATCGAAGGCCGGCCCGAGCTGCTTTTTCGCCAGTTCGCGAAGCTCGAGGATCTTCAGCATGCCGATCTTGTAGGACGTGGCCTGCGCGGGCCACACGATGTAGCGGTTGGTCTCGGTGAAGATGTCCCGCTCCGGATTCGGCGTGTTGTCGCGGAAATACACCACGACCTGGTCGCGCGTCCAGTGCCGGGAGTGGATGCCGGTGTCGACCACCAGCCGGACCGCGCGCAGGAGTTCGTCGTTCAGCCGGCCGAAATCCATGTACGGGTCGGAGTAGAAGCCGAATTCCTTGGGGAAGTACTCACAGTAGAGCGCCCAGCCCTCTTCGTAGGCGTTGTTGCCGCCGTACATCCGGAACTTCGGCATGCCCTTCAATTCCTGGGCGATGGAGATCTGCATGTGGTGGCCGGGAATCGCCTCGTGGTGCGCCAGCGTTTCCATCTCGAAGATCGGCACGCCGTGCATGTCGACGGTGTTGACGTAGTAGACGCCCGGCCGGGAGCCGTCCGCCGAGCCCTGCTCGTAGAAGGCGCCGGCGGCGCCCTGCTCCCGGAACGGCTCCACCTGTTTCACGAGGAGCGGCGCCTTCGGCTTGGTGATGAAGAACTCGTCGAGCCGCACGCGCATGTCGTCGATGATCTGCGCCGCCCGCTTCAGGTAGGCCGCCTTGCCCTCGGGCGTCGTCGGGTAGTAGAATTGGGGGTCCTCCTTGATGAACTTGAAGAAGGCCTTCAGGTCGCCCTTGAAGCCGACCTTGGTCATGATGGCCTCCATGTCGCGGTGGATCCGCGCCACCTCGCTGAGGCCGAGCTGGTGGATTTCGTCGGCGGTCAGGTTGGTCGTCGTCGCCCCGCGCAGGGCGTACGCGTAGAACTCCTGTCCCTCGGCAAATTTCCAGACGCCGTCGTCATCATTCGCGAGCTTCTGTTCGGCCTCGACCACGCCGATGAGTTTCTCGTAGGCGGGCTTCACCGTCCCGGTCAGCGCCGCGCGGCCGTCGGCCAGCAGCCGGTCCTTCGTGGCGGCATCAATGTCCTTCAGCGCGCCGACCTTGCCCGCGAAATCCTCCCAGAGCGCACTCTGCTTCGCCGACCCGTCGAACGGCTGGCCGCTGATGACCTCCTTGATCGAGTCGATGACCAGCGGCAGCACGAAGCGCGGCGGGATGATGTGCTTCGTCTCGCGGATCTTGACGCCCTCGATCAGCTGGTCGAACAGCGGGCCCATGCCCCGGAGCCGTGCGATGTAGGCGCGGGCGTCCGCCACGCTGGCGACCGGATGGTAGTTGATGAGAAAGGCGGGCGCCTCCGAATGCAGGCCCGACATCTGGTTCAGCGGATAATTGTAGTAACGCCACTTCCAGCCCTCGATGGCGCGCTCGGCGGCGTAGACGAACATCCGGTAGCTCACCCTCGCCTGCTCATCGAGCGCGTCGAAGTTGATGGTGCGCTTCAGCTCCGCGAGATTCTGGACGTCGATCACGAGGTCCTCGAGCGCCCGCGCCTCGGAGATGTCATCCCACTTGTCCGTGTCCTTGCTGATGCCCAGCTGGGCCATCGTCTGCGGGCTGCGGGCGACCGATTCATCGAAGACGCGGTCAAAGAAGGCGTTGGCCCTGGCCGTCTCGGCGGCCAACGCCGCCGGCGTCGGCAGGGGGTCGGCCCGGCCAGTAAGAAGTCCGGTGGCGGCGACCAGTCCGGCCAGAAGGAAGCGTGGTTTCATAGGGCAGCGAACATGCCTGAGTTAACCGCCGCCGCAAGCGCGCTGCGACCAGCCGCGAACTTTCCCCGGCACCGCCTTGCCTACAGACCGTCGTAGTTCCCGCCCGCCGCCGCGACCCACTCGTCCAGCATGCCGGCGATGCCGAGGGAGTCCGCCCACGGGGCCTCCGGCACCTCGCGGTCGCCGCGGGCCAGGGCCGCCGCCACGGCGTCGGCCTCGTAGGCATACAGGCCCACGCCGGGGCTGGGAATTTCCACCACCGCGGGCTTCGTCCCGTCGCGCCGATGCACGGTGATGGTCTCGGCCTGACCCAGCAGACCGGGGGTGAAGGGATTGGGCACGTCGATCCAGCCCAGCGAGCCATGGATCTGCGCGGAATTGTCGTTGAGCACGGTGGAGCCGCAGCTCAGTTCCGCCAGGATGCCGCCGGGATAAACCGCCAGGGCCGTCGCAAACTCGTCGGTCCCGGCCGACGGATGCAAGCGGCCCGTGGCCTGAAACCCCACCGGCTCGGCGAAAGCCCGGCCCAGCGCGGCGCCGGCGATGTGCCGGGAAAAGGAAACCGGGTAACACCCGAGGTCGAGAATGGCGCCGCCCCCGAGCTCGCGCTTGAACATGCGGTGGGCGGGATCGAACGCCATCAGGACGTTGAAGGACGCGCGGATCAGCCGCACCTCGCCGATGGCGCCGGCGCGCACCAACTCCACCAGCTTCCGCGTCTGTGGGTGCAAACGGTACATGAAGGCCTCCATCAGCAGCACGCCGTGGCGCCCGGCCGCCGCGATCACCCGCGCGGTGTCGGCGCGGCGGAGCGTCAGGGGTTTTTCGCAGAGCACATGCTTGCCGGCTTCGGCAGCCCGGATCGCCCAGGCCGCGTGCCACGGGTGCGGCGTCCCGATGTAGACGGCCTGCACTTCCGGGTCGGCGAGCAGCGCCTCATAGCTGCCGTGCGCCCGCGCGCCGCCGAAGTCCCGGGCGAATTTCTCGGCGTCGACCAGCTGGCGCGCACCCACCGCCACGAGCCGGCCGGTGCGCGACTGCGCCAGGTCGGTGGCAAATTTCCGGGCGATCCAGCCCGTCGTCAGAATACCCCAGTTGAGATTTGCCGTCATGGATTAAGGGAATGAAAGAAATTTAACGACGGATTGCACGGATGATCACGGATAAAGGCATCGCGCAGCCCAAACAAAACCTGTGGCCCACGGAACACACCGAATACACGGAAGTGCTGATAACTGGCTTCGTCATGAAAACCTCCTTCCGTGTCATCCGTGTATTCCGTGGGCAAAACTTCCGATCCGTTACTCAGTGGTCCCACTTGTCGCGTGCGTCGTCGATCATCTGCTGGAGCACCGGGAAACGGATTTCGCCATAGTTGAACGCGACGCGCAGCTTCCCGTCGCGGTAGACCCACGTCGTCGGAATCCAGGTGACCGGCAGGCCGAGGAAGGCCGTGAGCTTGTCCGCCGCCAGGCGCGAGGGGTTGGGGTGGTTGAGCAAAAGCAGGTTGGGCTGAGCCCCAAGGCCCGCCGCTGTGAGCTTTGGCTGCGGATCCTGGTTTTTGTGCCAGATGTTCAGGAAGACGAACCTGACCTCCGGGTTGGCGGCGATGAACCGGCCCCAGCCGTCCGGGCTCATCTCCGCCTGGCAGTTGGGGCACCACGGCGCCCAGAAATGCACGACCGTGACCTGCGGGCCGGCGATGATCGCCGCGACCTCCTTCTCCAGCGGAGGAGGCGGCGCGTCCGCCGCGTGCAACATCACCGCTGTCAGCAATCCCAGGAGCCAGACCAGTCGTTTCATCCGGCGGAACATAGCCAGCCCGGACGGACGCGCCAGCGGTTTCGCGTGTTAGGTAGGGGCGCAGACCCGAACGCTTTAGTCTTACGGCTGCGACTCGTGCAGCGCCACCGGCCGGGCTTTCTTGCGCAACCGGAGATTCAGCAGCTCGACGGCGAAGGAGAACGCCATGGCGAAGTAGATGTAGCCCTTGTTGACGTGCTGGTGCGTGCCCTCGGCCACGAGCGTGACGCCGATCAGCAGCAGGAAGGAAAGCGCGAGCATCTTGAGCGTCGGGTGGTGGTGGACGAAGTCGCTGACCGCGCCGGCGTACCGGAGCATGACGAGCAGCGCGATGACTACCGCCGCAATCATGACCGCGAGATTGTTGGCCATGCCGATGGCGGTGATGACCGAGTCGAGTGAGAACACGATGTCGAGGAGCAGGATCTGCACGATGATCGCGCCGAACTTCGCCCGGCCCTTCGGGTTGGCTCCTTCCTCGGCGCCCTCGAGTTTCTCATGGATCTCTCGCGTGCTCTTCACGATCAGGAACAGGCCGCCGCCGAGCAAAATCAGGTCGCGGCCCGAGAGGGCGAAACCAAAAACCTCAAACAAAGGGGCGGTCAGCTTCACCATCCACGCGAGGCCGCACAACAGCGCGATGCGCGTGATCAGCGCCAGCATCAGCCCGGTCTGCCGGGCCCGGGCCTGCTGCTCCACCGGCAGCTTACCGCTCAAAATCGAGATGAAGATGATGTTGTCGATGCCGAGGACGATCTCGAGCGCGGTCAGCGTCACGAGGCTGATCCAGACTTGCGGGTCGGTGAGCCATGTCATGCGCCGAGCAAACCGCCGGCCGAATCGGCGTCAACGCGGGGCCGATTACACTTTCGCGCGCGGTTTCGTCAGGAGCAGGAACAGGGCGATCCCGATCAGGGCCACCGGCCAGTAATACCGGGCCGAACGCAGCCAGCCGCGCAGCTCGGGTCCCGCCAGCAGGGTCAGGCCGGAGAAGGCCATCGCCCCCGCCGGGATCAGCGGCCACCAGACCCAGCGCCGGAACACCAGCAGGGAGAGGACCGTGATCAGCACCCAGCCCGCGGCGAAGCAAAATAGAAACGTGCTGTTGCCGCCGTAGGTGTCGCGGAGCAGCAGACCGGCGCCCAGGCCGGTCAGGATCCCGCCGGGGATGAGCAGCCGGCACTTTCTCGCGAACAAGGCCCAGCCCAGAAAGGCCAGGCCGAGGACGAGCGGCACCGCCTGGCCGAGGTCGGTGGACCACGAGCGGTCCGCCAGCGCGAGGCCGCCGACAATCAAGAGCACGACGCCAGCCGTCCGCCGGGGGCGCAACGGGTCGGGAGGGGATGTTTCGGATTGATCGCTCATGGTGGGGGGCAGCGTACCAGTTCGGCCGGGGAAATCCATCCGCCAAAGGTCATGCCCGGGTCATGGGGCCAGGCCGGCGAAGGCGAGGCCGAAACGGATCCAGAACGGGATCGTGAAGAGCGCCAGGGCCGTCGTCCCAAGCATGATCTGCACGGCGACCAGCGGTTTGCCGCCGTACACGCGGGCCACGATGATGGAGATGACCCCGGCCGGCATGGCCGCCTGGATCACCAGCACGCGCTTCAACTCCACGGGACAGGGCACGAACCGCGCGGCGAGCAGGTAAATCCAGGGCAGCACCGCCAGGCGCAGGAACCACGCCGCGAGTGTGACCCGCGTATTCACCAGCTGCTTCGGATCGTCCAGGTGCAGCTGGATGCTCACGCCCGTCATGACCAGCCCGAGCGGCACCGCGGAAATCGCAAACCAGTGCACGATGGTCGTGAGGGCCGCGGGCACATGGGCGGCCGCCCCGGTGAGATTGGCCGTGAGCGCCACGACCAGCGCGAGCACCGGCGCATTGACCAGCTTGCGCCAGCCCGCGAGCGGCGAGAGGCCCGTCACGACCAGAATGCCGCCGGTCCAGAGGGCCGCCTCGATGCCGGCGTTGTGCAGCAGCAGCACGGCCCGGCTCTCCGGGCCGAACATCGCGTCCATGAGCGGCAGCGGCAGGTAGCTGTAATTGGTCAGGCTCACCGCCAGCGCAAACGTGCGCAGCCCGTGGCCCAGCGTCAGCCCGAGTCCCCGGGCCGCGTACCAGGCCACCGCCATCGAGACCAGCGTCAGCCCGAAACCCAGCAGCGGGGGCAGCAGCAGGTTGCCCGGCTCGTGCAGCGCGTGGTTGTTCGCCACCGATTCAAAGATGAGACACGGGAAGGTGACCTTGATCACCACGTTGAATAGGCTGTCCTCCGCCTCCGCCTTGATCCACTCCATGCGCCGCAGCAGCGCCCCGATCGCGATCATCGCGAAGACCGGAAGCACGGTGAGGAACAGCTGGCCGTAGGACATCATGGCAAGCCATGGAGGACAGATAACCGCGGCGGGATAACAACCGTAAATTGAGGCCCGCCGCCAACGCGGGATCCCATTGCCGTCGACCGGCATCACAACATGCGGTCACAAATTGTGACCTTAAAATCACCCGTACTACCATTATAAGACGAAGGGAATCCCGACCTGCGACCACTTCGTTCGATAGAATTATGCCGTCGGCACCCCCGCCATCGCCCGGCCCGCGAGCCAGCCGCCGGTCCAGGCCGCCTGGAAATTGAAGCCGCCGGTCACGCCGTCGATGTCGATCACCTCGCCGGCGAAATGCAACCCGGGCGCGAGCCGGCTTTCCATCGTCTTGAAATCGATCTCGCTGCGCCGCACGCCGCCGCACGTGACGAACTCCTCCTTGAACATGCTCTTGCCGGTCACGCTGAATTCCCCGGCGCAAATCTGCGCCGCCAGCGCACGCAATCCGGCCCCGGGCACCGTCGTCCAAAGCGTCGCGGCGGTGAGCCCGGCCGCCACGAGCAGTTTTTCCCACAGCCGCAGCGGCAGGCCGACCGGGCACCACGTCCCGAGTTGTTTTTTCGGATTGGCCACCTTGGCCCGTTCCAATTCGGCCCGGAGGGTCTCGGCATTGAACTGCGGGGCCCAGTTGACGAGCAGGGTGAACCGGTAGTCGCAATCGTGCAGCTCCCGCGCGCCCCATGCCGAGAGTTTCAGGATCGCCGGGCCGCTGAGCCCCCAGTGCGTCACGAGCAACGGGCCGCGCTCCTTGAGCGCCGTGCCACGCACCGCCGTCACCGCCTCGTCCACCGAGACCCCGGATAATTCCTTCAGCCGCGGATCCTCGACATGAAAGGTGAAGAGGGACGGCACCGGGGGCTCGATGGTATGGCCGAAATGCCGGGCGATCTGAAAACCCGCGTTGGTTTGGTTGCCGCCGGTCGCGAGCAACAGGCGGTCGCACAGGACGGTTTCACCGGTCGTGAGCGTGAGCTCAAAGGTGGAACGCATTGACCCCGACACGCGGGTCTTTTCCGCCGCAGGCGTGTTGGGGTCAACCCGCTCCACTGTTTTCAATCCCGTGCGCAGCGCGACGCGCACGCCGGCCTTGGTCGCCGCCGCCTGCAGGCAGTCGACGATCGTCTGGGAGTCGTCGGACACCGGGAACATGCGTCCGTCGGCCTCCGTCTTGAGCGGCACCCCGCGTTGCTCGAACCACGCCACCGTGTCGCGCGGCTGCCAGCGGTGGAAGGCCCCGAGCAGCTCGCGGCTCCCGCGGGGGTAGCGTCGCACCAGCTCGCGGGGGTCGAAGCAGGCATGCGTGACATTGCAGCGGCCGCCGCCGGAAACCCTGACCTTGGCCAGGGGATGGGCCGTGGCCTCGTAGATGGTGACGGCGCAGGCCGGATCCGCCTCGGCGCACGTGATGGCCGCGAAAAATCCCGCCGCCCCGCCGCCCGCCACGATGATCTGCCGCTGGTCCATGGCCGGTCAGCGTGCGCCGCGCCGGTGGGCTTGTCCAAAAAGAAAAGTGCCGCGGCCCCACGCCGCGGCACTTATTTTGCACACACACTGCACCCCTGTGCAGAAATTATTTTATCAGGTCGCGGGCGGCGGCGGCGGTGTCCCCTGCGGCCGGTGCTGCTGGCGCAGCTCCTTCAGCTTGGCCTGCTGGTCGGGCGTGAGGAGGGCGTGGATCTGCTGCTCGGTGCCGTGCCGCAGTTCCTTCGCCTTCGCGCGCTTCTGGTCCTCGCTGAGCGTCGTGTCATCGTGGATGGCCTTGAGCGACTCCGCCGTCTGCTTGAGGATCGCCTGGCCCTTGGCCTGCTGGTCGGGCGTGAGGTTCAGGTCGGTAACCATTTTCTGGAAACGCTCGCGCATCTCCTCGCGGCGCCCGTGATGGGCCGGCTGGTCGGCGGGCGGGGCCGGGGGCGCGGCAGGTTCGTCGGCGCGGAGCGCCGGCGTGGCGGCCAGCGCGAGGCCGGCGAGGGAGAGGAGGATTTTGAAAGGGGCTTTATTCATGGGATTGTGGTTAACCCTACGACGCAATCCATGGGCCGGAGGTTTCAATTTATTTTCGAAGGAACGGGGCATTCGCCGGGTCGCTCATAACTCACGCCCAAGCGCCGCTTTACTCCGGCGGGGGTTTCACCCAGAGTGCGCGGCCATGATCGAAGTCACCAGCCTGACGAAGCGCTACGGCGAATTTACCGCGGTGCGCGACCTCTCCTTCACGGTGCGGCCGGGGGAAGTCATGGGGCTGGTCGGACCCAACGGCGCGGGCAAGACCACCACCCTGCGCTGCGCGGCCGGGATCATTCCACCGAGCCTCGGCACCGTGCGCATCGGCGGGATCGACCTGGCCGCCGACCCGGTGGCGGCCAAGCAGCAGCTCGCGTTCCTGGCCGACGAGCCGAAACTTTTCGATCACCTCACGGTCGAGCAGCACCTGAACTTTGTCGCCCGCATCTACGGCGTGGCCGACTGGCGGGACCGCGCCGGCCCGCTGCTCGCCGAGATGGAGATGGCCGACAAGCGCGACCTGCTCCCCGCCGAGCTCTCCCGCGGCATGAAACAGAAACTGGTGATCGCCTGCGGCCTGTTGCACTCGCCCAGGGTGATCTTCTTTGACGAGCCGCTGACCGGCCTCGACCCGGGCGGTATCCGCCGCATGAAGGAGACGATCCGCCGCCTCGGGCGCGAAGGCGCCGCGCTGATCCTCAGCTCGCACCTGCTCAGCCTGCTGGAGGAAGTCTGCACGCATGTGCTCATCCTGAAGACCGGCGAGAAGGTGGCCGACGGCACGATCGCCGACATCCGCGCCCGGTATGCCGCGCATCCCGACGCCAGCCTGGAAGACGTCTTCTTCAGCGCCACGGAGGAACCGCCGGTGATCCCGGCCGTGCCCCGGCCCTGACGGGCCCGGGAGCCCTGCACCGTGCTGAACGCGCTGCTCTATCTCAGTGTCACCTCGTGGGCGAACAGCCTGCGCGCACGGCTGCGGCGGCTGCGCCAGCCCAAGTACCTGCTCGGGGCCGCGGCCGGCGCGGCGTATTTTTATTTCTTCGTCTTCGGCTTCGCGTTCCGCCACCAGCGCCCGGCGGCCCCCGGCCTGAATTTCCTGCCGGCCGGCGGCGCGGATTTTTATGCCCCGTTCGCCGCCGCCGGGCTGTTCATCATCGTGCTGCTCGGCTGGATTTTCGGCCGCGACCGGGCGGCGATCAGCTTCACGGAGGCCGAGACCGCCTTCCTGTTTCCCGCGCCGCTGTCCCGCCACGGCCTGCTCCACTACAAGCTGCTCCGCTCGCAGCTGCGGATCCTGTTCAGCGCCCTCCTGCTCACCTTCCTCTTCCGGCGCGGCGCCTTTCTCGGCGGCAGCACGCTCCAGCACGCCCTCGGCTGGTGGCTGATCCTCTCCACGCTCAACCTGCATTTCCTCGGCGCCTCGTTCCTGCGGGAGCGGCTGTTTGAACTCGGCCTGACCTGGGGGCGGCGCTGTGCGCTGCTGGTGGCCGGGGTGCTCCTCCTCGGCGGCGCGTGGTGGCTGGTCGCGCGCCAGAGCGAGGTCGCCCGGGACCTCGTGATCGGCGAGGAGTTCAGCGACTACGCCGGCTGGTGGAGCCGGTTGTTGCAACTCCCGCCGCTGGGCTGGGTGCTGGCCCCGTTCGGCTGGCTGGTGCGCCCGTTCCTGGCGGCCGACGGCCGCGCCTTCCTGCTCGCCCTCGGGCCGGCGCTGCTGCTCCTTGTCGCGCACTACCTCTGGGTGTT
Organism: uncultured Verrucomicrobiota bacterium; assembly: GCA_903898675.1. Taxonomy (GTDB): domain Bacteria; phylum Verrucomicrobiota; class Verrucomicrobiia; order Opitutales; family Opitutaceae; genus Lacunisphaera. Next base: position 21,485 of record CAIUGM010000037.1, on the reverse strand, counting down.
GCGTTCCGCGGTCGGCTTCGAGGAGGCCTCCATTGAACTCGCGGCCCGGCAGGCCAAGCTGGTGGCGGCATACCGGAAGGGCAGCCTGCACGGCGGCCGGGCCCCGAAGCGCAAACGCCCCGCCCCCTTCCCGCTGGCCGCCGCCGGCTGGGTCCCGCCGGCTTTTCTCTGGAAATCACTGATCGCGCTCGGCCCGTTCTACCGGCTGCGGAACTGGCTCGTGACCGCCGCGATCATCATCGCGCTCACCGGCTGGCTCCGGCGCGATCCCGACCACGCCTCCTACCTCACGGCCATCGGCGTGTCGGCCCTGATGCTGGGCGGTTACCTGCTGCTCCTGGCGCCGGTTTTCATGCGGCGGAACGTCGCGGTGATCCTCGACCAGATGGAGATGACCAAGGCCTACCCCGTGCCCGGCTGGCAGATCATCGCGGGCGAGCTGCTGACTCCCGGGGTGGTGGTGACCTTTGTCGAGTGGCTGTTTCTGCTGGCGGTCGTGCTGGCCACCAGCCGCGCGCCGGGCGGCTTCAACTTCGGGCCGGTGCTGGCCGGTGGCCTGGGCGCCGCCGCCGGGATCGCCCTGCTGATCCCGCCCTTGATCGGCCTGATGCTGTGCATTCCCCTGGCCATGTTGCTGTATTTCCCGGGCTGGACCAAGCCCGCGGGCGCGCAGGCCGGCGGCATGGAGAACATGGGCCAGGGCATCATCTCGATGATCGGTTATGTGATCGTGCTGCTGGCCGCCCTGCTGCCGGCGTCGGCCGTCGGGGCGGGAGCCTTCCTGATCACCAACTGGCTGGCCGGCCGGACCGCCGCCATTGCGCTGACGCTCCTGCTGATCAGTGCCGGACTCATTTTTGAACTCACGGCCGCCATCTGGTGGCTGGGCGAGAAGCTCGACCGCTTCGACCTGTCCCAGGAAATGCCCCGTTAACCAAGACCGGCCCATGACTCCCGCCCGTCAGATCGCCCTCGCCCAGGAAGTGGTCGCGGCCGCCCTCCGCCGGTTGCCCGGGGAGGTCCGGACGGTCGCCGAGTCCGTGCCCGTGTGCTTCGAGCCGCACCCCAACGCCGCGATCCTCGCCGAGGGCTGGGAGCCCGACATCCTCGGCCTGTTCGTGGGCCACGAACACCTCGGGGAACTCTCCGACGCCCAGCCTCTGCCGCCGCAGATCCTGATTTTCCTCGCCAATATCTGGGACCTGGCCGAGGGCGACGAGGCGGTCTACCGGGACGAGATCCGGCTCACCTACCTCCACGAACTGGGCCACTACCTGGGCTGGGACGAGGAGGAGATCGCGGAGCGCGGCCTCGAATAATCCTGCAACCTTCCCCCCGCCCGCCGGTCACCACCTTCAGCGCCTCCCGGACCACCCGAAGTAGGGGCTTTCATTCTCCCGCTGAATCTGCTTATTGCGTTCTTGAAAACAGCTTTGCGCTCCCGCGGCGCCGGCTCATTATCGCTCCATCAACCATGAAGAAGTTTCTCACCACCCTTTTCTGCCTTACCGCCCTCGTCGGCTTCGCCTCCGCCGCCAATGAGATCACGCGTGCCGACGTCATTGTGCGCCTCGACAGCGCCGAGGCCATCCTGCAGGAAATCCAGGGCAACTTTAAGACCGCCATCCCGGCCGACATCCTGCGCCGCGCCAAGGGCATCGTCATCGTCAACCAGTTCCAGGCCGGCTTCATTCTCGCGGTCAAGGACGGGTACGCGGTGGCCCTCGCCCGCCGGCCCAACGGCAAGTGGTCCGTGCCCGCCTTCCTCAAGGCCGGCGAAATCAGCTTCGGCCTCCAGGCCGGCGGCAAGGCGATCAACGCCGTGTACGTGCTGATGGACGACACCACCACCCGCCTGCTCTTCAAGAACCGCTTCAATTTCGGCGCCGAGGCCAAGGCCGCCGCCGGCATCCGCACCGCGGAGCGCGAGGGCGTGACGCAAAAGCTGCCCGGCGACGCCAGCGTCTACGTCTACACGACCGTCGAGGGTTACTACCTGGGCGCCGCGCTCAAGACCGGCTACATGTCGCCCGACGAGACGGCCAACCGCGTTTTCTACAACACGAACAACCATCTGCCCGAGCTGCTCTTCAGCGACTGGGTCACCCCGCCGGTGGAAGCCCACTTCCTGATGGATTACGTGTCGCGGCTCACGCAGTAAGCGCCGCTGCCCTTCAGCCCGTCGCGAACCGCGGCGGGTTTTTTTATGCCCGCAGTTCGCGCAGGTAGGCCGCCAGCTCCTGCAACACCAGGGTGGTTACGCGCTCCTGCACGGCCACGCGCGCCGCGCCCGGCACGCTGACCAGCCCGGAAATCACGGCCGCACGGCCGCCCCGCTGCCGGTGACAAAGCGCCCACCAGGCCATGGGCTCGCGGATGCCGGCCGGCCGGTTCGGCTCGGCGTAGCCTGTCGTGGCCAGCGCCAGGTCCGCGCCGAAAAGTTTCGCGGCCCCCGCCGCCATCTCGACCGCCACCCGCTGCGACACGCAGTCGACCCGTTTCGCCGCGGCCCGGTTCACCCCCAGCAGCTTCACCTTCTCGTCCAAGGTGTAGGCGGTGACCCCGCCCAGAAAATAACCCGACGCGCCCGACACGGCGCCGATCCTCGCCTGCACGTGGCCGCACGTCAGGCTCTCGGCCACGGCGAGCGTCAGGTGCGGCCGGCGCAGCAAAAGGGTCTTCAACTCCAGTTCGGGTTTCATCGCCGCCAGCGTGGCCGATGCGTCCCGGAAGAAAAGCCTGCGTTTGAGCCGGAGTTCCGGCGGCTCGCCGCCGGTCATTCCAATTTCCAAAGCACGAAGGGCGCAGCAAGTCTGCGCCCCTACAACTATTCAGCGCAATTTCCCGGTCGGGCGCTCCTCCGCCCGCAGCCGCCGCACGCGCCAGCGCTGGCCGGTGTTGACGATATAGCCGGCGCAAGCCGCGGTGCCGCAGCGGCAGGGGTGATCGCGCCACTCCGCGAAATCGAAGCCGTAGTCGTAATTCAATTCCTCGCCGGGCGCGATGTCGCGTCGCGCCACAATCCAGATGCGGCCGCGGACCTTCTGCGTCTCGCAGTTGGGCGTGCACGAATGATTGATCCGGCGCGCCGCATTCCACGGTACATCGCCGTCCAAGTCATGCCGCTCGTTGACCTCGAAAATATAAACGCAGCCGTCGCCGCCCGCGGCAAGCCGCTCCAGCCGCCGGTCCTCGCGCCGCTGCGCCTCGGCCTTGGTGATCCGCTCGCCCAGATACTCGATGATGCGGGTATCCTGCGGGATGAAATCCCGCGCGTACAACCCGAAGCCGTGGACGCCGGAGCGCCGCCGCACCACCGCGCGCGGCAGCTTTTCCGGTCCCGGCCCGCGGGCCCGGCTCATTTCAGTTCCAGTCCGACCGGGCAGTGGTCGCTGCCCATGACCTGCGGCTCGATCCACGCGCGCTTCAGCTGCGGCTTCAATCCCGCCGAGGCCATGAAGTAATCGATGCGCCAGCCGATGTTCCGCTCGCGCGCCCCGGCGCGGTAGGTCCACCAGCTGTAATGCCCGGGGCCCGGCTCGAAATGCCGGAACGTATCGACATAGCCCGCGGCGAGGAACTGGCGGAAGCTCGCGCGCTCCTCGTTGGAAAAACCCGGGTTGCCCACGTTTTCCTTCGGCCGCGCCAGGTCGATCTCCTCGTGCGCGACGTTCAGGTCGCCGCAGAACACGACCGGCTTTTTCTTCTCGAGCTTGCGCGCGTAGGCGAGCAGGGCCTTGTCCCACTCGAGCCGGAAGCCGATCCGCGCCAGCTCGGGCTGGGCGTTGGGCGTGTAGACACCGATCACATAGCAGTCGTCAAATTCCGCCGTCACGGCCCGGCCCTCGGCATCGTGCCCGGGGAGACCGATGCCGTTGACCACCGCCAGCGGTTTCCGGCGGGTGAAGAGGGCCGTGCCGCTGTAGCCCTTTTTCTCGGCCGAGTTCCAGAAGAGCTCGTAGCCCTTCGGCCAGGCCACGCCCTGCACGTCCCCCGGCTGGGCCTTCACTTCCTGCAGGCAGATGACGTCGGCCTTCGACGCGGTCATCCAGTCGAGCAGACCCTTGCCGAGGGCGGCCCGCACCCCGTTGACGTTCCAGGAAAGTAATTTCATGCGGCCCTAGTTCGCTGTTTCAAATGCCGACCGCAACATGTTTTGCCTTCCGCGCGCGCCCGCCCGGCCGCAGCCTGCCCGGGTGGCGAGCTGCACCCTGAACCTGAAGACCATCCCCAATGCCCCGCGCAATGAAATCGCCGGCTGGCTCGGCGACGCCCTCAAGGTGAAGGTCCATGCCCCCGCCGTCGAGGGCCGCGCCAACGAGGTGCTGCTGGAATTTCTCGCCGGCCAGCTCGCCGTGCACCACCGCGACGTCACGCTCGTGCGCGGCGATAAATCCCGTCATAAGGTCATCCGCATCGACGGCCTGACACTGACGGAAGTGAAGGCGCGGCTGGGCTGAACACACCCCGTCGTTCTGCCAACAGAACGCCACCCCTCTCCAGAGGGGATTAAAGGCAACCTGAACAAAGGATTGGGTCCCCTCTTGGAGAGGGGTGGCGCGTAAGCGACGGGGTGTATCGGCGCGCGGCACGAAGCCCTGTCCCCGAATGACACAAAGCGCAGTTGCTTCGCCGACCCCGGCGGCCAAATTTCCCGGACTCGCATGTCCGTCTTCAAATCCATTCCGCTGGGCCGGCGCATCCCCGGGAGCCAGCACTCCGTGGTTTGCAGCCTGCCGACCCTGCGCGATGTCGTGGGCTATGAGGAAGGCCGGCCCGAGACGACCCGCCACCTCACTTCCGGCTACCCGCGTTTCGTCGTCCACGCCTACGCGAAGCAGCTTTGCGAATTCCTCGGCCGCCGGGCCGATCTGGCCGGACGCTCCCTCTGGCTCGTCACCTCGCCGAAGATGGCGGCCGCGCTGGCGGATCACCTCGGCCGCACCGGCCCGGCGCACGCCGTCCCGTTTTCCGCCGAGGGCGTCGATGGCGTCGCCCACACCGACACCCCGGAACAGAACGCGCGCGGCAAGGTTTTCCTCCAGCATCTCGGCGGTTTTCTCTCCACTCGCGCCGCGGAGGATCACCTGGTGCGGCTCGGCGTGCGACCCGCGGCGGAGCCGGAAAATCTGTTCGCCGGCGATGCCGCGGCGGAAATCAAGCGCGTGCTGCACGGCGTGTATGCCGGGGCCGGTGACGCCGACCTGCTGCTCGCCCCGAGCGGCATGAACGCCATGCAGGCCGCCTTCCGCGCCATCAGCACGCTGCAGACCCCGCGCGGGCGCACCGCCTGGCTGCAGGTGGGCTGGCTCTACCTCGACAGCATCGCCCTGTTGAAAAAATTCACCGCGAACCCGGCGCGCGACTACCTGCGGCACGGCGATGTCACCGACCTCGCCGGGCTTGAGCGCCTCTTCGCCGAACACGGCCCGCGGATCGCCGGCGTGGTGATCGAGGCCCCGACGAATCCCCTGGTGCAAACGCCGGACGTCGCCGCGGTCACCGCCCTCGCCCGCCGGCATGGCGCCCGGCTCATCCTCGACCCCGCGATCAGTTCGCCCTTCAACGTCAACCTGCTGCCCTACGCGGATCTCGTCGTGCAGAGCCTGACGAAGTACACCGCGCACGAGGGCGACGTCATCGCCGGCGCCGTGGTGGTGAATGCCGTCGGCCCGGACGCCGCGGCGCTGCGGACGCTGGCCGCCGGCTACCTCGAGCCGGTGCACGCCCGGGACCTGGCCCGGCTGGCCGCGCAGATCGGCCGCGCGGCGGAGGTGACCGCCCGCATCAACGCCAACACCCTCCAGGTGGCCGCGTTCCTCGAAACCCATCCCGCCGTGGCGCAGGTCTGGTGGGCGCTGCGGCCGGCGACGCGCGACAATTATCTCAAGGTCGCCCGCACCGCCGGGTCGGTGGGCTGTATGATTTCCTTCACCCTGAAGGGCTCCCTGGAAAACTTCTACGACCGGGTGCGGCTGCCCAAGGGCCCGAGCTTCGGCCTGCAGACCACGCTGTTGTCCCCGTATATCTACCTGGCGCACTACGACCTGGTCACCAGTGAAGCCGGGCGCGCCGAACTCGCCGCCCACGGCCTCTCCCCGGACCTCCTCCGTCTTTCCGTCGGGATCGAGCCGGTGGAAGACATCCTCGCCACCCTGGCCGAGGCCCTCGGTTAGCCCTAGGCTCGCGACCAGCCGGATCGGGTGATTCGGTCGCCAATTTCCCGGTTTGGTAGACAGCCGGGCGGTACCTTGGAGGCAGGCACAGCGTCTGCTGAATGTGGGGCCATCAATCCCCGCGCCAGTCTTCCCTCCCCGTGAATCCGCCCTTGGTCAAAATCACTGCGCTCCAAAAGCGCTATGGCCAGGGCGCCGTCATCTTGGACGACATCAACCTGGAGTTCGAGAAGGGCGAATTTGTCAGCCTGATCGGGCCGAGCGGCTGCGGCAAATCCACGCTCCTGAAGCTGATCGCCTCGCTCAGCCCGGTCACGAGCGGCTCCCTGGTGGTCGATGGCATGACCCCGGAAAACGCGCGCGAGGAGATGGCGTTCATCTTCCAGGAGCCCACCCTGTTGCCGTGGCGCACGGTCACCCGCAACATCGAGCTCCCGCTGGAGGTCCTGCACACCAAGTGGGACAAGCGGGAGGAAATCTGCGCCCGGACCCGGAAACTGGTCGGGCTCGACCACGTGCCCGACCATTATCCGCGCCAGCTGTCGGGCGGCATGAAGATGCGCGTGTCCATTGCCCGCGCACTTTCGCTTTCCCCGAAGATCCTGCTGCTCGACGAACCGTTCGGCGCGCTGGATGAGATGACGCGCGACCGCCTCAACGAGCAGCTGCTCGCCATCCGCGAACAGCAGAAGTTCACCGCCTTCTTTGTCACCCACTCCGTCGCCGAGGCCGTCTTCCTCTCGTCACGCATCATCGTCCTCGCGGCCAATCCCGGCCGGGTTTACCAGGATATCCGCGTGCCCTTCGCCTACCCGCGCTCGGCCGAGACGCGGGAATCGCCCGAGTATCAGCGCTGCGTGGCCGAGGTGACCAAGGTGCTGCGGGCCGTGAATCCGGACCACCCCTGATGAACTTCCTGAAACATAACCTGCGGTGGTACCTCCCGGTCCTGACGGGCGCGCTCATTCTTTTTCTGTGGATCCTGGTCAAGGAGCTGTTTGGCATCCGCAATTTCATTTTGCCCTCGCCGCTCAAAATCGCCCAGGCCGCCATCGCCGAGCGCCACGTCCTGTTCCAGTCGGCGATGATCACCCTGTCCGGCGCCTCGTTGGGCTTCGTCACCGCCGCCATCGCCGGCATCCTCGGCTCCATGGTCATGGCGCTGTCGGGCAACCTGCGCCTCAGCCTGTATCCCTATATCCTCATTCTCCAGATGACCCCGATGGCCATCTTCGCCCCGGTGCTCGTCATCTGGCTCGGCCCCGGCCTGCCCGCGGTCACCGTGATCACCTTTCTGATCTGCTTCTTTCCCATCGTGGCCAACACGACCCAGGGCCTGATCTCGGTCGACAAGAACATGGTCGACCTCTTCAGGATGATCAACGCCGACCGCGGCCAGGAGGTCCGGCTCCTGCGCCTGCCCCACGCGCTGCCGTATTTTCTTACCGGCCTCCGCATCGCCGGCAGCATCGCGATGATCGGCGGCATCACGGGCGACCTGTTCGCCGGCAACGCCTCCGGCGGGGTCGGCGGCCTGGGCTTCATGGTCCTGGTTTATAATGCGCAGCTGAAGATTCCCGCCCTGTGGGCCGCCGGCTTCACCGCGTGCCTGTGCGGCTTTCTGTTTGTCTCCGTCGTGATCGCCCTGAACTGGTTCCTCCTGCACAAGTGGCACGACTCGATCGCCAAGTCGGACGTCTGAACCCATGAACCGGGCGCCATGCTTGTTGGTTTTGCTGCTGGCCCTGGCCGGCTGCGCGCGAAACCCGATGCCCGACGTTACCGGCGGCGCACATCCCCCGAAGATCTACCTGCAGATGGATTGGTACGCCCAGGCGGACCACGGCGGCTATTATCAGGCGCTGGTGAAAGGTTATTACCGCGAGGCCGGCCTGGACGTGACCATTTTGGAGTCCGGTCCCGGCATCGCCGGCGGCCAGCGCCTCGCGACGGGCACCGTGCAGTTTGGCATCGGCCAGGGCGACGAGGCCATCGTCGAGGTCGCCCGGGACATCCCGGTCGTAATCGTCGCCGCGCAGATGCAGCACGTCCCGATGGCGCTCCTGCTGCACCAGGAAAACCCGGTCAACACCTTCGCCGAACTGCAGGGCAAGCCGGTCATGACCGTCCCGGGCGCCAACTGGATCAACTACCTGAAGCGGCGCTTCCACATCGAATTCCCGATCATCCCGCTGAATTTCGGCATGGCCCAGTTCATGGCCGACCCGAACTTCATCCAGCAGTGCTTCATCACCAACGAACCCTACTACGTGGAAAAAAACGGCGGCCACCCCAAGACCCTCCTGCTGTCCGACTCCGGCTTCGATCCCTATCGCGTGCTCGTGGGCAATGCCGACTTTGTCGCCCAGCACCCCAGGATCACGCAGGCCTTCGTCACGGCCTCGCACCGCGGCTGGGTCGACTACATGAACGGCGACCCCACCCCCGGGAACCTCGAGATCATGAAGCGCAACGTCCAGATGACGCCGGACTTTCTCGCCTACGCCTACACGGTCTTTAAGAAGCACCACCTGGTGGAGGGCGATCCGGCCAAGGGCGAAACCATCGGCGGTCTTTCCCGTTCGCGTCTGCAGGAGCAGATCGATGCCCTGCAGCTGATCGGCGTCCTGGACCGGACGGTCACCGTGGACGAGGTTGCGGCCCTCCAGTTCACCCAAAATCAATAATCGGCCCCACTGCGCTCCGCCCCATCGCGCGGTCGCCTCAGCCCACCTGCTTGGCGCGAAATCCCTTCGGGCTCAGCGCGGTGTGTCGCCGGAAGAAGCTGGAGAAATAGGAGGCGTTACGGAAACCCAGGTACTGCGCGATCTCCTTGAGCGAACTGTCGGTGTGCAACAGCAGGCGCTTGGCCTCAAAGACGGTCCGGTCCCGGATGAGATCGCTCGGCGTGCGCCCGAGATCCTGGAAGACCGACCGGTGCAGGTACGAGCGCGAGACCTTCAGGTAGCCGGCGAACTCCTTTACCGTGGTCAGCCGCGGGCACTCGGTCAGGAGCGCCTGCTTGAAATCGCGGGTCAGGGGCGTGTTCTCCAGCTCCTGCTGGGAGATGCCGCGCCCGACATGGAACCCGTGGATCTTGCTGAACAAAATCAGGAGCAGCGCCTTAAGGACCTCGCGGTGATCGAAGTTCGAGCCCACGTCGGAATTCTTGATGATCTCGAATACATTCCCGATCAGCGCTTCCTCCGGCGAATTCAGGCGGATGATCCGCGACCCGTTTGGCTGGAGAAAGGACGTGAGCTGGCTGAACGGCAGGGAAAAGTTGGAACTGGAGGTGAACAGTTCGGAAACCGCCAGCGTGAAACCTTCCAGCCGGTTGGTCTCCGTCCAGAAGTGAACGTCCCCGGGCCCCATGATCAGCAGGGAACGCGGGCCGACCTCCACGACCTCGCGCTCCAAGGCCAGCCGGCCCCGGCCCTTGCGGATCAAAAAAAGTTCGAAGTGGGGATGGCGGTGCCGGAACGCGATATTCGCCCGCTTGCCGTCGGGCCCGATGGCGAATCCCTCGTGGTATTTGAAATCCCACGCCCGGAAACCGGCGATGCCGCCCAGGTCCGGCGGTTGGAGCTCATAGAGCGGGATGGTTTCTTCAAGCATGTGATTGGCCCCAGTCAGGCCTCACCACGCCCGGTCCGTTGCCTCGGGGGACATGCATAGCCTGTGCCAGCGGCCGGGGTCATGAATCCCACCCGGGAGATTCAATCCCACAAAAATTAGACCCCGCCATTTGGCGGGGTCCAACTCACGACACTAAGCCAGTTTGGCGCTAACCCACGCCGGCTTCTAAAGTAATTCCCGCGGGCTTGCGCGCCAGCGGACAACGCACCGACCTCAGGCGAAGAATCACGGTGCGACGCGCCAGGAGCCGGGTACGATTTTTCATGGGATGATTCGGTGGAGGGAAGAGACGTTGCTTGGATACCCCCAATGAGCACGCAAAGTGCCGGCCGGTCCGGCCATGCGCGCAGGTCGGTCCTCATTTGACGCATTTTGTAGACTGGCCGCGGTTCAGTGCGCCCGGGTCTGACGGTGCAGCCGCCAGCCGAGCAGCCCGGCCGCGCAGCCGAGCCCGGCCGCGAGCCCGGTCCAGATGCCGAGCGGGCCGAGCGAGGTCTTGAAGGCCAGCAGGTAACCCAGCGGCAGCGCGATGACCCAGTAGGCGACGAAGGTGAGCGCCGTCGGTACGCGGACGTCATGCAATCCGCGCAACGCCCCGACGCTGATGACCTGTCCGCCGTCAAAGAGCTGAAACACCGCCGCCACCAGCAGCAGCCGCGCCGCGAGCGAGGCCACGTCGGCCGCGGGCGTGAAGGCCGCGGTGATCTGGCGGCCAGCCACCGCGAAAATCAGGCCGAAGCACAGCATGAGGCCGAGGCCCAGAAAGAGCGCGCCGAAACCGATCGGCCGCAGGGCCGCGTGGCGGCCCTCGCCCAGCGCCTTGCTGATCCGCATGCTCACGGCCAGCGAAAGGCCGAGGGGGAACATGAACGTCAGGGCCGCACAGCCGAGCGCGACCTGGTGCGCCGCGAGCGGCACGGTCCCGAGCCAGCCCATCATCACGGCCGACACGGCAAACGCGCCGGTCTCGAACAGGAGCATGACCGCCGCCGGCACCCCGAGCCGCAGCAACCGGACAAAACGCGCGCGTTCCCAGCCCGCCCATGGTGCCTCGCGCAGGGGAGCGAGGTCCGGCGACCGACGCAACCACACCGCGATGACCACGACCGCCATCGCGCGCGCGATCAGCGTCGCCCAGCCCGATCCCACCAGTCCGAGCGCGGGCAAGCCGAGGTGGCCGAACACGAGCACCCAGTTCAGGAACGCATTCAGCCCCACGTCGGCCAAAATGATCCCCATCGGCACCCACGGCCGGCCGATCGATTCCGCAAACTGCCGCTGCACCTGGAAAAAAAGCGTTGGCACAATCGAGGCCGAGATCAGCAGGAAATACGCGGGCATGATGGCCGTGACCTCCGGCGGCTGGCCAAACCGGTGCAGCTGGGTCGAAAGCGCGGCCAGCAAACCGAAGGCTCCCAACCCGGCCCCCAGCGCCAGCGCGCGCCCGTGCCGCAGCCACGCGGCGCAGCCGGCCTCGTCGCCCGCGCCGTGGTCGCGCGCCGCGAAAACCCCCGCCCCCAGGAGCAAGCCGATGCCCACGGTATAAATCACGCCGAACACGCCGTGCGTGAAAGCCGACGCCGCCAGCGGCACCGTGCCCACGCGACCAATGAAGGCATTGTCCGTGAGACCGATCAGCGTCTGGCTGACCTGCCCGACAATGATCGGGAAGGCCAGCGCCAGCGTCGGGCGCAACTCGCGAAAGATGGCGGATGACTTAAACACGGGGTGACAGAGGTCACAGAGAATGGTTTTTGTTTGAAGCTAAATCCGCCACCGGATCTTTTTGCCGGTGTGATTTGCACTGCACTGTTGGGCGCGAAGGATTGGGTCCCCTCTTGGAGAGAGGTGGCGCGAAGCGACGGGGTGTGCAGGGAGACGCACGAAAATCCCGTGATGAACGCTAACCTCCACCCATGACTCCCCTCGCCCTTGGCATCGTCCTGATCGCCGCGTTCACCCACGCGACGTGGAACTACGCCGCCAAGCGCGCCGGCGGCGGGCTGCCGTTTGTCTGGGTGAGCTGTTGCATCGGCCTGGCGTTGTATGCGCCGGTCGTGACCGGCTACTGGCTCTGGCTTCACCCCGCGCTCCCTGCCGGCACGATCTGGGTGGTGGTGGGCAGCGGGCTGATCAAGACCGCTTATTCCCTCCTGCTGCAGCGCGGTTATCGCACCGGCGACTTCTCCTTCATTTATCCGCTGGCGCGCGGCACCGGGCCGCTGCTTTCCACGATCGCCGCCATCATTTTCTTCAGTGAGCGGCCCACGCCCCTGGCCCTGGCCGGCGGGTTGATCATCGTCGGCGGCGTCTTCTACCTGACGGGCGGGGCGTCGCTGCTGCACCAGAGTCGCGCCCACCTGCGCAACGCCGCGCTCTACGGCCTGGCGACCGGCGCGTGCATTGCCGGCTACACCGTATGGGACCAGCGGGCGGTGTCCCACCTGCACCTGCCGCCGATCCTCTATGACTGCGGCACTTCCGTGGTCATGTTCGCCTTGCTCACCCCGTTCGCCTGGCAACGCCGGACGGAGGCCGCGGGCGAGTGGCGCGAGCACCGGTGGCAGGCGGCGACCGTCGCCGTGCTGGGTCCGCTGGGCTATGTCCTCATCCTCACGGCGATGACCTTCACGCCGGTCAGCTACATCGCTCCCGCCCGGGAAATCAGCATCGTCATCGGGGCCTTCTTCGGCGCCACCCTGCTCAAGGAGGCCGACGCCCGCCGCCGGTTGGTAGCGGCCGCCGGCATGGCCTTGGGCATCGTTGCGCTGGCCTTGGGCTGATTAATCGTCCAGTTTTCCGCCATGAAACGCCGCGTCCGCTGGCTGGTCCTCGGGCTCTTCCTGGCCGCCGCTGCCTGGATTGGCTGGCAGCGCACCCGGCCCGCCCCGCTGGAAAATCCGGTGGACCTGGCCAAGCACGACGGCCAGACGATCGATTTCTCCAGCGGCAAACCCGTGGTCAAGGACAGCGCCGAGGACCAGGCCGCGCTCGATGCCGCCGCGAAGGACCTCGCCGAGGCCAGCAAGGGCGTGACGTTCGACCCGCCGAAGAAAAAACCGGAGCCGGTGCCGCCGAAGAGCTGAATCTTGAGGTGGAGCGCGTTGGGGTCAACGCGATCCACCTCGGACCTACTTCACCACGGGTGACGTTGTCGCCTTCACTTCATACGCGCCGTTGCCCTCGTCGAGGTAGCGCACGCCGTTCACTTCGGCGACCTGCAGGTACTGCGACCAGGTGCCGCCGTCGATTTCGCGGCGGGCAGTCAGACGGTTTAGGTTGAATGATTTTAATGCGGGCGCGTCGACGGTCAGCGCCTCGCTGAGCACACGTCCGTCCATCTTCGCCGCCTCGTCCTTCAAGCCCAGCAGCCAGAGGATCGTCGGGGCGACATCGGTATTCGCCGACGGCAAGGTGTCGGTGACGCCATGTCGGAGGTCCGGCCCGGCTCCGACCAGCGTGTTGTGCATGTCGTAAGGACTGAGGCTGGCATGGTTGCCGATCTTGGGGCTGGTTGGCGCCAGATCCGAGGTGTGCAGACCGGGCGTGCCATTCGCGCTCTTGCCCGGCATCCAGCGGAGTGAAACCACGAGGTCTGGTGCCTGCGGGGAATCAATATGGGCCTCGGCGAGCGGAAACGTTCCCTCGGCGGGCAGACGGGAGAAGACCACGCCAACCCAGTCCTGCGTTTGCAGGTGACCCGTCAGTTTCGTCAGGACGGCCGTGTCGTGGCCCCCCACATAGATCAGCGCACTGCCGCCGTTGCTGACGACGAGCACCTCGCCATTTTGCAGTCCGCCCGGCGCCGCGCGCTTCGCGGCGAAGCCCGCGACGGAAAGCTCGACGGCCACGTCGACCTTGCGGGCGATGGTGGAGAAACCGTGGTCGGAGACGACAAGGACGTCCGTGGTCTCGCGCAGCCCGCGCCGTTCCAGCTCGGCGAGCACAAGGCCGAGCTTGGCGTCACTGCTCTTGATCGCCTCCAGGGACTGCGCCGAGCCCGGACCCGACGCATGCTGCGAACTGTCCGGCTCCGCGAGCCAGAGCAGTGAATAAGGCGGCACACCCTCTTGCCAAAGCGTGCCGAGCAGGACCTGGGTCGTCCAGGCGTCGCGGTCCATCTTGTCGTCACGCGCTGACGCCGCGGGAAACGCCCCGGCCGCCTGCACCAGCTGCGGCTCCAGTGTCTTGGGCAGTGCCTCGCCCATGTAGACGATCGGGGAAACCCCCGGGCCGGCCGTGCGCAGCGCGCGATCATGCAGCAGGGCGACCTGCTTGCTGCCGGCGATGGCGGTCGACAGCCCATGGCCGTGGAGAATCTCCGCCACCGTCGGCCGGCCGAGATAATGGCCGCCGCTGACCTCATCGCCCTTGCGGATCACCGCGGGCACCTCGATGCCCACCGATTTCTGCGGATCGATGGCCGGCCGGTAGTCCGTGTTGGAAATCACCGTGCTGTGGGCCGGGTAGGCGCCCGTGGCGATGGCCGTGCCGTTGACCTCCGTGGCGCTCAGGTAAACCGGATGATGATGGGCGAAGAACACCCCCTCGGCCGCCAGGCGCGCGAGGTTGGGCGTGGTCTCGGGCGTGATGAAGTCGGGGCGCATGCCGTCCCAGACCAGCACCACCACTTGGTGAGCCGGCGCGGCGGCCGAGGCGGAAACGACCAGCCAGACCGCCGCGAGGAGGAAGAATCGGGTTTTCATAGGGAAAGTGAAGCCCTCCGGCCTTGCAACCGGAGGGCTGGCCAAACCTGCCAAAGGGATTTCAGTCTTAGAACTCGGCGGACACCGTCAGGAAGTAACTGCGCTCGGGCAGCACGTTGAAGGCGTCCTTCGTGTAGAAATTAGCCGGGTTGGCATCGATGGAGTCAAGCACCTGCACCTTCTGGTTGAAAACATTGCTGATCTGCAGGCGGGCCTTGAAGTTGCGGATGAAACCGTGGCCGAACTTCGCGCCGTAGCCGACGGACAGGTCGCCCAGCCAGAAGCTGTCGCTGTTCTTGGAGCGCGACGCCCCGCCGCCCGCGATGTCGGGGTTCGTGATGGTGTCGTACACGACCCAGGTCCCCACATACTTTTCCGTGAAGGAGCCGAAGAAGCCCACCGGGCTGTCGTAGACCAGGCCGAACGCACCCGTCGCGTTGGGGACCTGCGGCACCTTCAGCTTGGAGCCCTTGAACACGGCCTTGTTTTCAGAGCCGTTCACGTACGCGCTCAGGCCGTTGCCGAGGTAGTAGGTGGCCTCGAGCTCGATGCCGCTGTAGTAGGCGCCCTTCGCGATGCCGTAGTAGAGCGGATCGCCCGAGGAGTCGGCCGGCCCGTTGTACGCATAGTGCCGGAAATCGACGTAGTAGACGTCGACGTCGGCGTTGAACCGGTCGTGCTTGTAGACCGTGCCGAGTTGGTAGTTGGTCGTCAGCTCCGGCTTGATGTTAATGCTGCTGAGATTGGCATTCGCGACGTAGAATGAATTCGCCTCGCTCGGCGACTGGAAGCCCTCCGCGATCTCCGCGTAGGCCGACCAGTCCTTGGTGACGGTGTAGTGGGCGGTGAGCGACGGCGTGGCCTGGTCGTCGGTGCGCGAGGCGATGAGCGCCTGGCGGCCCGAGGTCTGGTTGACGGTGGCGTTGAAATCGCGGGTGAACTTCTGGTACTTGACGCCGCCGTTCAGGTTGAAGTCGCTCGTGACGTTCCACTGGTATTCCGCGAACGGCTGGAAGGTGGTGTCCTTGTCGACGAGCAGGTACTTGTAGTCGTAGCCGGGCGCGCCGGGCAGCGTGGCGGGATTGCCGCCGGGGGCGGCGGCCTTGTAGAGCGCGGCGGACGTCAGGTCGATCTGCTCGGCGCCGGTCGTGTCGTAGTTCACGCCGTACGTGTAGCGGTGGTTCTTGGTCTGGTCGTACCAGAGG
This sequence comes from uncultured Verrucomicrobiota bacterium, assembly GCA_903898675.1. Classification (GTDB taxonomy): domain Bacteria; phylum Verrucomicrobiota; class Verrucomicrobiia; order Opitutales; family Opitutaceae; genus Lacunisphaera. The sequence goes on along the minus strand of CAIUGM010000037.1, from coordinate 5,759 downwards.
CCGGCCTTGAAGGTGCCGAAGCTGCTCTCGTTGGAGAGCACGACGCTGTCGCCGTAGGTGCGGTATTCGTTCAGTTTGATCGAGCCGAGCATCTGCCCGGCGGCGGCCCCGGAGCCGACCTTCGGCTTCTCGTGGCTCTCGTTATTGTAGGAATAGGTGTAGACCTTGTTCTCCAGTTTCCAGCCGTTGCCGAAGGTGGTCTCGAGCCCAATGTACTCGAAGTCGGCCTTCTTGTCCTGGTAGTTGTACTTCCGGTTCAGGAGGTCCAGGTGGTTGGCGGCGGTGTTGTCCTTGAGGCCGAAGTTGCGGCCGAAGAGGTCGATCTGCTGCTGCGTCACGGTGCTGGGATTGCCAAAGCTGATCTTGTTCACGCTGCTCAGGAGGGTGATCGTCGTGTTCTTGCCGATCGGCTGGAGGTATTTCACGTAGTACGTGTCGCGCGTCATGTCGGCGTTCGTGCGGTAGCCGTCCGTCTTCATGTACTGGTAGCTGGCGATGGCCGAGGCCCCCTGCAGCGCGGGCACCAGGCCAGAGTTGATCTCAAAGTGGCCGAGCTCGGTGTTGTAGCTGCCGTAGCTGAGGGTCGGCACGAAGGACATGTTCGTGCGCGGGTCCTTGGACGTGATGGCCATGGTGCCGCCGAAGGTCGCGTTGCCGATCGTGCTGGCGGTGCCGGGGCCGCGGTCAACCACGACCTGGCCGATCAGCTTCGCCGGGAAGTAGCTCGTGGTGTGGTGCGTGAAGGTGTTGTAGTCGCCGAACGGGATACCATCGAAGGTCACGTTGTAGCCGCCGTCATCGATGCCGCGGATCGTCGTGTGCTTGGCCTCGCTCAGGCCGGGACCGTTGGTCTCGATGTTGGCCACGCTGGGCGCGATGCTGACGATCGTCGCATAGTCGGCGGTGGGCGCGACGTTGTTCGAGATGTACTGGAGGGTCAGGATCGACTGCGGCTGGCGGGCCTGCAGGTTGCTGTCGGTCGGCGCCTGGGTGAGGGCCGAATTCCGGGGGGCCGTCACCTCGAGGTCCTCGAGGCGCAGCGCTTCGCCGGCGGGAGCAGCGGCATCATCGGCGCGGGCGGCGACGGCGAGCAGGGCGGATAAAAGAAGAATGAGCTTGGTGTTTGGTTTCACCGCACCAGAAAATTTTTGCGCACCCCGGCGCGCAAGTGGGCAATGGGGGGTTTTGTGGCGCGACGGTGAATTCGGTGTGTCGGGAAAGTTACGGGGGCAGCTTCGGGCGATTTATGGACGAGGGCCACGTCGTACTCGTGAGGACAGTAGGGGCGCAGACTTGCTGCGCCCTCGACTGTAATATCGCTCGAGCCGGGCGCAGCAAGACTGCGCCCCTACCCATACGGCGTCCGCCTCAGCGGGCTTCGCGGACCATGACGGTGTACTTGCGCGCGAGGTTGTTCACCGACGTGTAATGGACGGCTTCGGTGGCGCCGGCCCCGAGGCTGACCGCGCCCCACGGGGTTTCATCCCCGGTCGAAAAACCGTTCACATCCTTGAACACGCACCGGACCTCCACCACCAGCGGGCGGTTCTCGCGGTTCTTCACGTTGGCCATCACTTCCAGCAGGCCGGCGTGACTCACGCGTTCCTGCAGGCCGGTGCAGGTGACGGAAAGCTGCGCGGACTCGTCCAGCAGGGCGAATTTCTCCGTGCTCTCGATGGAGTACTTCGTGGTCTCATGCGGCCGGAAGGCGCCGCGATCGGAGTGGCAACCGGCCAGCGCGAGGCCGGCCAGGACGGCGGCAAGGAGTGGTCGGAGGTGCTTCATGGCGGTGGGGGGTGGGGTGTTGGACACCGGTCCCGGCCGATGTTCACTCCCCGCCGCGGGTTTCTGCTAATTCCGTGATAAAATCCCCGCGCCGCTGGCCGCGGTTGCACTTGCCAGCGGGCGCGGCTTGCCGGATTTTTCGCGCAGCCAACCACTTAACCGACGTAACCATGCTCAGGGGAAGTTTCGATCTGCCCGTCCTGTTTGACCTCGGGGCCACCTTTGCCTTCGCCCTGACCGGCGCGCTGGCCGCCATCAAGCGGAACTACGACATCGTGGGCGTCTTCGCCCTCGCCCTCGTCTCCGGCATCGGTGGCGGGTTGATCCGCGACGGACTGTTCATCCAGGACGGCCTGACGCCGCTGCTCACCAATCCGCATTACATCGAGGTCATCCTGGCCGCGGCGGTGATCGGCATCGCCTTCGGCGAGCGCGTGCGGCGGTTCCACCGGCTCATCGCCGTGGTCGACGCGCTCGGGCTCGGGGCCTATGCGGCGTTCGGTGTCCAAAAATCCCTGCAGGCCGGGCTCGCCGTGCCGGCCGCGGTGCTGGTCGGCGTGGTCAACGCCGTCGGCGGCGGCGTGCTGCGCGACCTGCTCGTGCGCGACGAGCCGCTCGTCTTCAAGCCCGGCCAGTTCTACCTGCTCACCGCGCTCGCCGGCGCCGTGACCTTCGTCTTCTGCAGCGCGTACCTCGAGCTGTCCGCCAACCGCGCCGCCGTGGCGGCGGTCGCCCTGACGTTTGTCTTCCGCGTGCTGACCATCGCCTTCAACTGGCGCACGGCGCCCGTGTCGTCCGGCGTGATCTTCACCCAGGACGACCCACCGGCCACAGGGAAGAACTAGGGCAGTTTGAGGCTTTGTAGCCGCGTTGGCGCGGAGCGACAACGCGGTCGGTGCGCCTCCAGAACCACGCTTTCGCTGACTCAAGCGCGGCTACTCCTTTCGCCATTTGCGGATTGGCGGCACCCGCGTCCCCCGCTAACCGTGGCTCATGCCCCACGTCCTCGCGCTCGACCAAGGGACGACCTCGTCCCGGGCCATCGTCTTCGACCGCCGCGGCCGCGCGCGCGCCACCGCGCAGCAGGAATTCGCGCAGCACTACCCGCGGCCGGGCTGGGTCGAGCATGACCCGCGCGACCTGTGGTTGACCACGCGCCGCACCGCCCTCCTGGCGGTGAAGCAGGCGCAGCTGACGGGCAAGGGTATCGCCGCGATCGGTCTCACCAACCAGCGCGAGACCACCCTTCTCTGGGAACGCCGCACCGGCCGGCCGCTGCATCGCGCGATCGTGTGGCAGGACCGCCGCACCGCGGACCTGTGCGCGACCCTCAAGGCCCGCGGTCACGAACCACTCTTCCGGCGCAAGACCGGCCTCCTGCTCGATCCGTATTTTTCCGGGACCAAGCTCCGCTGGCTCCTCGACCACCTTCCCGGTGCCCGGCGCCGCGCGGAAAAGGGCGAACTCGCCTTCGGCACCGTCGATTCCTGGCTGCTCTGGCAGCTGACCGGCGGGCGCGTGCACGCCACCGACGTGTCGAATGCCTCGCGCACACTGTTGCTCAACCTGCACACGGGCGACTGGGATGACGAACTGCTGCGCACGCTGCGGATCCCGCGCGAGGTCCTGCCCGCGGTGCGCGGCAGCAGCGAGATCTACGGCGAGGTCTCCACCCTGCCCGGCCTGCACGGCGTGCCGATCAGCGGGATCGCCGGCGACCAGCAGGCCGCGCTGTTCGGCCAGGCCTGCTGGACGCCCGGCATGGCGAAGAACACCTACGGCACCGGCTGCTTCCTGCTGATGCACACCGGCACGAAGCCGGTGGTTTCGAAAAACCAGCTGCTCACCACCATCGCTTGGAAAATCGACGGCCGCCTCGAGTACGCGCTCGAGGGCAGCGTGTTCATCGGCGGCGCGGTCGTGCAGTGGCTGCGCGACGGACTCGGGCTGATCGCCCAGTCCGTCGATGTCGAGAAGCTCGCCGCCCGCGTGCGGGACAACGGCGGCGTGTACCTCGTGCCGGCGTTCGCCGGGCTGGGCGCGCCGCATTGGGATGCGGATGCGCGGGGCGTGATCACGGGGCTGACCCGCGGCAGCAACGCCGCGCACCTCGCCCGCGCCGCGCTGGAGAGCATCGCGTACCAGAGCGCCGACCTGCTCGGCGCCATGGTCGCCGACACCGGCCGGAAGCTGCGGGAACTGCGCGTCGACGGCGGTGCGGTCGGCAACAACGCCTTGATGCAATTCCAGGCCGACCTGCTGCGGGTACCGGTCGTCCGCCCGCGCACCACCGAGACGACCGCGCTGGGCGCCGCGTACCTGGCCGGGCTGGCGGTGGGTTTCTGGCGGGACCGGGCGGAGATTGCGCAACTCTGGCAGGCCGACCGCACCTTCCGCGCGCAGGCGCCCATGGCCGGATCGCGCCGGCTCCTCGCGGCGTGGCATCGCGCGGTGGCGCGCGCCAAATCCTGAGTCACATTCCCTGGTTCGGTGACCGCTCCACCGGCCGGTCCGTGCGGCATTCGTGCCGCCCGGGGTTTCATGAGCATAAACCCCCAGCGTTCGATTTTCGCCGCGGCCGCCGCGGCAGGCTTGCAGCCGGGCTCGACCGTTGGCAAACGTATCCCCGCCACACCCTTGCCCGCCGTATGAATATTCAACGCCTGCTTGCCGCTGTTCTGTTCGCCGCGATCGCGGCCCTTGCCCCCGCCCAGGACACCAGTGAGGTGACTTCGCTCCGCGCGAAGGCCGAGAAGGGCAACGGCATCGCCCAATACAACCTCGGCCTGGCCTAGGCCGAGGGCCGTGGCGTTCCGACGGATCGCATCGAGGCCTACGTCTGGCTTTCCCTCGCCCGGGAAAATGGCGCCCGGGGTCGCGCCCTCGACAATCTCATCGCCTCGTTCGACAAGGCCACCCTCGACACGGCCGAGCAAAAACTCGCGGAGCGCAAGGGCGTGCCCTTCACCAAGCCCGTGACCCGGACCGTGCCGGCCAAGACACCGGTCGCCCCCACTCCAGCCGCGACGCCCGCGGTCACACCAGCCGCCAGCGCGACCCCGGCCGTCGATACCGCCGCCTTCACCGAGCAGATCGCTGCGCTCAACGCCGACAAAAAGCAGTTGAGCGGCGAGGTCGCGCAAACTTGGAAGGAAAATGACGCGCTGAAGGCCGAACTGGCCCGCACCAAGGAATCCCTCGCGGCCCTCGCCCAGGCGCCGAAGCCCGCGCCCGACACCACCGCGCTCGACCAGAAGACCCGCGAGCTGCAGGCTGCCGCAAAGGAACTGGAGGCCTCCCGCACTTTTGGCCGCAAGGTCGAGGACAACCTCAACCAGGTCACCGACCAGAAGACCGCGCTGGAAACCCAGCTCGCCGCCGCCGGCACCGAGCTGGCCCGCGCGAAGCAGGAAGCCGCCGACCTGCGCGCACAGCAATCGGAACTGAATACCCGTCTCGCCACGGCCAGCTCCGCCGGCAGCGCGAACGCCGCGACCGTCGCCAGCCTCCAGGCCGAGCTCGCCCGCACCAAGCAATCTCTGGCGGCCCTCGCCCAAACGCCGAAGCCCGCCACCGACACGACCGCGCTGGACCAGAAGACGCGCGAACTCCAGACGGCCGCAGCCGAGTTGGAAGCGTCCCGGGCCTTCGGCCGCAAGGTCGAGGACAACCTCAACAAGGTAACCGACCAGAAGACCGCGCTGGAAGCGCAGCTCGCCGCCGCGTCCACCAATCTTTCCGCCGCCCTCGCCGCGAAAACCGCCGCCCTCGCCCAACTCGAAGCTCTCGCCAAGGCCCAGTCCGGTGCGCAAGCCCAGGTCGCTTCGCTCACGAGTGACGTGATTCCGGTAATTCGAGCCGCTTGAAATGTCGGTCTGGGCCAATAAAAAGGACCCAGATCATGAAAGGTAAACGCTACAGTACAGAGGAGAAAGTCCGTATCCTGCGGGACGTGGACGGAGGCAAGAGCATCG
>CAIUGM010000036.1 GCA_903898675.1 uncultured Verrucomicrobiota bacterium | reverse complement strand
TGGTGGAGGTGAGGGGAGTTGAACCCCTGTGTCCCTGGCCTTCACGCGCCGCATCTACCTGTGTAGCGTCTGATTGGATCTCGCCTCCGGGGCGCGATGACGCGCGCTCCTCCTTCGGCCAGTCGTGGTTTGAAGATACCACGGCGACGTCACGACGGCCGTCACCGTTATTCCTGCTGTCGACGCTCCTAGCCACTAGCAGGTGTCATGGTAGGAACGTGGCTGCAATTTTTAGGCAGCCAGAGGCATTTCTTCGAATGTGCCGTTTGTTTGTTTTGAAGGGGGATTAACGAGAGTCCCTCGCTCTCGACAGGCAGCTGCGCGCTCTAACCAAGGGTCGAATCCGGAACACCCCCGAAAGGATCGGGAAAAAGTGAAAGGACAATGTGACCGCTGCTGAGCACACCGTCAAAGAACGTACCCATTCGACCGGCCCAGGCTTCCGGGCCCGTCGAGGGGAGGAGGAAACGTGCCATATCGCCGGCGGAACGCAAGCTGCACGACAAGCCGGCCGGGGGCGCTTACTCCCAAAGGGTTAAATGCGGGACCCGGGGCATCCGCTCGGTTGACTGGGTCGCCCGCGGGGAGTTTATCTTGTCCTGCAACCCCCTCAGCGGCCGGCGGGCCGCCTAGAACCATGTCCACCGTTACGCCTACCCCCCCGAGCAAACCTCCGCGCGATGAGGACAAGTCCGTCATCGACATGTCAAAGATGAGCGCCGGCCAGCGGGCGGCCCTCCAGGTGACCGAGGCCGCGCGCGAGTCCCACGACGACATCAGCTTTGCGGCCAATCTTTTCATGGGCCGCTGGACGCCGGAGAAACTTTATCCGATCACCGACCTCGGGACGGACGAGCAGCCGCGGGCGGAGAAATTCCTGCGTGAACTGGCGTCCTTCCTCCGCGAGAAGGTTGATGCCGACCTCATTGATCGCACCGGCGAGATCAGCCACGAGGTACGGCAGGGGCTGGTCGCGCTGGGCGCCTATGGCATCAAGATTCCGCAGGAATACGGCGGGCTCGGTTTTTCCCAGACGACGTACTGCCAGGCCTGCCTGCTCATCGCGAGTCACTGCTCCAACGTCTTCGCGCACCTTTCCGTGCACCAGTCCATCGGGGTGCCGCAGCCGCTGCTGTTGTTCGGCACCGCGGAGCAGAAGGCAAAGTATCTGCCGCGGGTCGCCGCCGGGGAATTGTCCGCCTTTGCCCTGACCGAGCGCGGCGTGGGGTCGGATCCCGCGCGCCTCACCACCGAGGCCAGGCCGGAGGGCGATGACTTCATCATCAACGGCGAGAAGCTCTGGTGCTCCAACGGCACCCAGGCCGGCCTCCTGATCGTGGCCTGCAAGACGCCCCCCAAGCTGGTCGACGGCAAGCCGCGGACGCAGATCACCACCTTCGTCCTCGAGGCGAAGTCGCCGGGCATCGAGGTGGTGCACCGCTGCCAGTTCATGGGTTTGCATGCGCTCTACAACGGCGTCATCCGCTTCACGAATGTCCGGGTGCCGCGCGCGCAGGTGGTGGGCGGTGTGGGCCGCGGCCTGAAGGTCGCCCTGGCCACGCTCAACTCCGGCCGGCTCTCGATCCCGGCCTCGTCGATCGGCGTGACTAAGCGGGCGTTGCAGATCGCCCGCGAGTGGGGCCAGGAGCGGATCCAGTGGGGCGTGCCGATCGGCCGGCACGCGGCGGTGGCGGAAAAAATCCGCCGCATCGCCGCCCACGCCTTCGCGATGGAAGCCATGCTGATCACGACCTCCCGGATCGTGGACCGCGACAAGCACGCGGACATCCGTCTCGAGGCTTCCATGTGCAAGATGTGGGGCACGGAGAAGGCCTGGATGTGCCTGGACGACCTGATGCAGCTGCGGGGCGGCCGCGGCTACGAGAATGTGCAGTCACTCATGGCCCGCGGCGAGAAACCGTATCCGGTCGAGCGCCTGATGCGCGACAACCGGGTTTCCACCATCTTCGAGGGTTCGTCCGAGATCATGCGGCTTTTCATCATGCGCGAGGCCCTGGACCCGCACCTCAAGATTGCGGGCGTGGCGCTCAATTCCGAGCGCCCGTGGGGCGAGCGGCTGAAGAGCGCCGTGGGGGCCGCCGGGTTTTATCTCTGGTGGTATCCCCGGCAGTGGCTGCCCCTGGGCGGCCGCGCGCCGGCGGACATGCATCCGCGGCTCGCGGGATACATGGGCGAGGTCGCTGCGCTGAGCCGGAAGCTGGCTCGCGCCCTTTTCCACCAGATGGTGAAGTTCGGTCCGAAGCTGGAGAAACGCCAGGTCCTGCTCGGCCGCCTCGCCGACATCGGCACGGATCTCTTCGCGATCGCGGCCGCCTGTGTGTTCGCCCAGAAGCTGATCAACGACGGGCAGGCGGCGGAGAAGGTCTGCACGCTGGTGGATGACTTTCATGCGCAGGCCATGATGCGCATCCGGCAGGGCTTCGACGGAATCAGCCGCAACGCCGATCAGCACGGTTACGATCTGGCCCAGCAGGTGATCAATGGCGACCACCAGTGGGTTGAAAACGGGATTGTCTGAGACAGGTGGGGATTCCTCAGTGTAGCGCCAGCCCTACAGCGATCCCCGGCCATCAACGTTGGTAACTGGCCACCACGGGCAGATCAGCCGCCGCCAGGTCATACTGCGCAAACTCTTCCGGCCGGACCCAGGCGATCGCGACATGCTCAAGCGCGGCGGGCTCGGCGGAACCCTGCGCCAGCGCGCAGACAAACGGAATCATCGTGATGACGACCGTCCCATAATCATGCGCAAACGGCGGGAGCAGTCGCGCGATCACGATGTCGCAGCCCAGCTCTTCCCGGATTTCCCGCACGATGGCGGCGGCCGGATCCTCCGCGGGCTCGACCTTGCCCCCGGGAAATTCCCACTTGAGCGGCAGGTGCTTGTGCGCCGGGCGCTGCGCCAGGAGGACGCGGCCATCGCGCTCGATGAGGGCGCAGACGACGGGAACGGGGGCGGCTTGATTCACGGGCCACTCTTCAACAAGGAGATAGCGGATTCTGCAACTTTTCCCGTCGCGGCGGGTTCTTGAGGTATGAAAACTTTCCTCAAAATTTTCCTGGTCGCGGTGCTCCTGATCGTGGCCATCAAGTTGAGCCCCGTCGTCTTTGTGGCGGCCGTCATTGGCCTCGCGGTGGCGGCGTTGCTCGGGGTCCTCGGACTTTCCCTGATCGCCGCCTTGCTGGCGGTTGTGCTGGCCCTCGCCGCCGCCCTGGCCCCGATCTGGATCCCCGTGCTGGCGATCATCGGCGCGATCTCGCTCTTCAAGAAATTGAATGGCCGCCCGCAGCCGCCGGTCATCGCGGCCTGAGGCGGCGCGAGGCCGCCGGGTGCGGATAAATTGCCGCGGCGGCCACTTGCCTAACGCCACCGGGCCTGACTCACTCCGCGGGATGGCGAAATCGGCGGAGCACCCGCACCAGTTTGTTTCCCGCATCAGTCTCGTTGGTCGCAGCCACGGCGCGGTCAAGACGCTGCCCGGTTTCCGGAAGCAGCACCACACGGTGCCGGACGCGGTCAATGCCGCCACCTCGGCCTTCCTCGGCAAGCTGTGCGCGGCGGAGCTGGCGGACGAGGGCGAGAAGTTTTTTCAGCAGGCCAAGGCCGCCCTCGGCTACAAGCGGACAGACCTCACGCTCGAGGTGGCCAGTCCGGCCGCGACGCTGGCCACGAAGGATTTTTCCCTCGAGCTGGCTTACGGTCTCGAGGCGGCGGATCCGGGGCGTTACGTGGTCACCCGGACGCTGCACAGTCTGCGACACGGGGAACTCGTGGGCCGGCCGGAATTCAACGAATTGTTTGCGGGCCGGTTTGCGGGCATCGTTTTCAGCCTGACCAAGGGCACGCGGGTGGAGGCGGTGATTGACGCCGTCGAGGCAAGGGCGGGGGAAGGCGGGTTGACCGTCGCTTACCCGTCGGACTGCCGCCACTGTGTGCTGGCGGTCGAAGGCGTGGAAGCCGAGGTGATCTGCGACGGGGCCACGCTCGAAATGCGTTTTCCCCGTCCGGGGGCGCCCCGCGAACTGGTCGAGGCGTTCGCCGCCGTGCGCTCGGCCTTTGCCCTGACCAGGAACCGGGTGCTGGCCGGATTGCTCTGAGTCGCACCTCGGGTGGGCCGGCGGGCAAAAAAGAGCGGCGGTCCTTTCGGAACCGCCGCGCGAATGGTGCCGGGATGAACGGCCGGGCGCTTACTTGATCATGTCCGCGACAAAGGCGCGCTCCTCGACGAGCTCCTTGTTGGTGGTGGCGATCTTCGACTTGGCGAAGTCGTCCATCGCGTAGCCGGTGATCACCTCGTAGGAGCCGGGGGTTGTGGTGCGCACGGGCATGCCGGCCCAGACATTTGCGTCGAAGCCGTAGGCGCCATTGGATTTCACCGCGATCGAATGAACGGCACCCGGCGTGACGAGGCTGCGCACGTGGTCAACCAGGGCGTTGGCGGCCGACGCGGCCGACGAAGCCCCACGCGCGGCGATGATGGCGGCGCCGCGCTTGCCGACCGTCTCGCAGAACGGGCCCTGCAGCCAGGCCGTGTCGGTGATCACAGAAGTGGCAGGCTTGCCCCCGATGGTGGCATGGGCAAAGGCCGGGAACATCGTCGGGCTGTGGTTGCCGTAGATGAAAATATCCTTCACGGCGGTGAGATCGACGCCCGCCTTCTTGGCGAGCTGGGTCTGGGCCCGGTTCTGATCGAGCCGCACCATGGCGGTGAAGCGTTCCGGCGGCAGGCGCTTGGCCTGGCTCGCGGCGATCATACAGTTGGTGTTGGCCGGATTGCCCACCACGGCGACACGGGCATCGGCGGCCGCGACCGCGTCAATGACCTGACCCTGACCGATGAAGATCTTGCCGTTGTCCTTGAGCAGGTCGGCGCGTTCCATGCCGGGTCCGCGGGGCTTGGCGCCGATGAGCAGGCACCAGTTGGCGTCCTTGAAGCCGATCTCGGGCTTGTCGGTCTGGACAATGCCCTTGAGCAGCGGGAACGCGCAGTCGTCGAGCTCCATGGCGACGCCCTCAAGCGCCTTCATGGCCTTCTCGAAGGGGGCCTCGATGAGCTGGAGGATGACCGGTTGGTCGGGCCCGAACATCGCGCCGGAAGCGATACGGAAAAGGAGCGAATAGCCAATTTGGCCGGCGGCGCCGGTCACTGCGACACGAATGGGGGGATTCATAGTCTGAACAGGCTAACGGGTCCGGCGGTGCGAATCGACGCGAATATTCAGTGGCGGGGAGAAATGAGCAATCGTTCAGGGGCCGGAAAGCCCAACTGCTACGGGGCGGTGCGATCAGGCAAAGCGCGGGGCGAGCGCCGCGTGGATTTCGCGGACAAGTCTCTCCGTGGTGGGCCAGTCGATGCACGCATCGGTGATGGAGACGCCGTAACGCAGCTGGTCCCGGGGCTGGGGGAACGGCTGGCTGCCGGCCGCTAGGTTGCTTTCGATCATGGCGCCGATGATCGAGGTGTTGCCGGCGGCAATCTGCGCGAGCAACTCGCGCATGACCTCGGGCTGGCGCTCGGGCTGCTTCGCCGAATTATCGTGGGAGCAGTCCACCAGGATCGACTTGATCAGGCCGGCTTTCTGCAGGAGCTGCTCGGTCTGCGCAATATGGGCGGGCGAATAGTTTGGGCCGGTGGCGCCGCCGCGCAGCACGATATGGCAGTCAGGATTGCCGCGCGTCACAATGGCCGACGCCGAGCCGTCGAGATTGATGCCGAGAAAGGTGTGCGGCTGGGCGGCGGCCTTGATGGCGTTGGTCGCCGTGGCAATCGAACCGTCCGTGCCGTTCTTGAAGCCCAGCGGCATGGACAGACCGGACGCCATCTGGCGGTGGGTCTGCGACTCGGCCGTCCGCGCCCCGATGGCCGACCAGCAGATCAGGTCGGCGATATACTGGGGCGTGATCGGATCGAGCAATTCCGTGGCGGTGGGCAGGCCCAGGTCGAGTACGTCGCGCAGAAAGGCGCGGGCCAGCCGCAGGCCGGCGGTGATGTCATGGGTGCCATCGAGGTGTGGATCCATGATCAGGCCCTTCCAGCCGACCGTGGTGCGCGGCTTTTCGAAATAAACGCGCATGACGATCATCACCCGGTCACCGACTTCCCGGGCGAGCGCGGCCAGGCGGCGGGCGTAGTCGCGGCCGGCCTCCAGGTCATGGATGGAGCACGGGCCGATGATCAGGAGAAAGCGCTTGTCGTCGGTGAAGATGAGCCGGTGGATTTCGCGGCGGGTGCGGGCGACAAATTCGGCCTGACCCTCGGTTTTGGGCAACTCGGCCAGCAACGCGGCGGGCGAGGGCAGGGCACGAGTCTCGACGACATTGATATCCGAAGTCTTCTGCATGAAGGGACCAGCTTGGTGCGGTCCGAGGGCGAGGATCAAGTCCTTGCTGTGTGCTAAGAATTTGGGCAAAGAAAAGGCCGGTCGCCTACCCCTAAGCGACCGGCCATTGCTTTCTTAGTTACCCCAAAACTCCCGCTATGCGGGAGAAGTGTTAATTGACTGGCATATAACTACTCAGTTCCATTGGTCCGTCAACCAGAAGATCATTAGAATTTTAAATTCTGTGCTAAAACACTACACAACAGATATTAGAGAGAGATAAAATATGATTCAGGACCAGAATTTCATTCACGCTTACAGGCCTCTGACCCTCATCCAGGCTAGCGGGGAAGACGCATTTTCGTTTCTCCAGGGCCAATTCACCAATGAGTTGCGACAAGGAGAAGGCGCGGCGGCGTATGGTTTGTGGCTGAATCAAAAGGGGAAGGTCGTCGCGGACAGCCATGTGCTGAATCTGGGTGGAAACAATTTCTGTCTGGTGAGCAGCTCGTCCGCCGCCGCCGTGGTTCGGCAGAGACTGGAGGCTTATATCGTCGCGGATGATGTGGTGCTGAGTGATGAAACTGAAACGGCGCGCGGCCTGCTCCTTGGTGGAGCGCACAGCAAGGAAATGATTGCGGCGTGCTTCGGGGCGGCGCCGGGGGCGGGGCAATATTTGCGCAGTGATGAAATGCTGGTTTTCCCTGGGAGCCGGCTTCGCCAGGATCATTTCGAGATCATCGGTCCCGAAAAAAAGCTGGATGAATTTCGGCGGCAATTTGTCGCCCGCGGTGGCGTCGAAGTGGACGCCGGGGAAGTGGAGCTGGCGCGTATTCTCGCCGGAATTCCGGCCATCCCGCGGGACTTGGGTCCGGCCGACCTGCCCAACGAGGGTGGCTTGGAGGAAACGGCGATCTCCTACGCGAAGGGCTGCTACCTTGGGCAGGAGGTGATGGCGCGATTGAAAAACCTGGGGCAGGTGCGTCGTCGGCTGCACCTGGTCGGTGGCGAAGGCGGGCCGCCTTCGCCGTCCACGCCGTTGTTTCAAGGCCAGAGAAAGGCGGGCGAGATCCGTTCCGCGGCCGGTGCGGGCGACGGCTTTGTTGCGCTGGCCATGCTGTCGTTGGTCGGCCTGGATCAAGCGGCTGGATTCAGCCTCGCGCCCGATGCGCCGCCGACCATGGGGATCCGCCGCCATGGATGAGCTGGCTTCATTGACCGGACTTTGCCGCCGGCTGGGGGCGTCGCCCGACCAGGCCGAGGCCATGGCGCGGCAGTTGATCAAACGGGCGGATCAACTCGTTCAGGAGCGTGGGCAGACCCGGGAGGAAGCGTTGAGCTATCTGCTCCGGCTCGTCGTCGGGGGCCGCCGGGGCGAGGTGCCGGCGGAATTTCGCCCGCCCGAAAAGAGCGGGGACAAATCAGAATAGGTCGGTCAGCCCCGCGAAGTAAACGTCGACCCAGCGGGCTGCGCCAAAGAAATAAAGCAGCGCGGCCACCCCGAGCATCGGCCCGAAGGGCACGTGCACGCCAAAACCCACTTCCGCGGGCTGGCCCTCGGGCGTTTCGGCCGGCAGGTCGAGCGGGGACTTCCGGCCGGTGATTTTTTTCCAGCCGTAGGCCGCGAGCAACCAGGCGGAGCCAAGGATGGCGCCGCCAAACATGCCGAAGACCGCGCCCTTCCAGCCGACAAAGGTCCCGAGCGCACCCAGGTACTTCACGTCGCCAAAACCCATGGCCTCCTTCTTCAGGATCACCTCGGCAAACAGTGCAATCCAAAGGACCAGGCCGGAACCGACGAAGAGACCGAGCAGGGCTTCCCGGCCGGAGTGGACGCTGGCGATCACGAAATAATCACTGGTCTGGCCATGCAGGGAGGGCAGCACGATCGAGAGCAGCAGCCCGGCCGCCGCGCCGCCGATCGTGAAGACATCGGGAATGATCATGTGATCGAGGTCGATGAACAGCGCGCAGATCACGATCGCGCACAGGAGCATGCCGGCGACGGCCTTGCCATGCGCCGGGAACAGCAGCCAGCAGGCGAGGAAGAGTCCCGCGGTCAGCAGCTCGATGGCGGGGTAACGAAAACTGAAGGCCCGCCCGCAGCAGCGGGCGCGTCCGCGCAGGACCAGCCAGCTGAGGACGGGGATGTTGTCGTGCCACGCGATGGGCTGGCCGCAGCCGCAATGGGAACGCGGCCGGACCACCGATTCCCCCTTGGGAATACGGTAGATGCAGACGTTAAGAAAACTGCCCACAATCGCGCCGTAGAGTGCCGCCACCAGCGGGAAGAACCAGGGTGCGAGCTGCGAGACTTCGTTGAAGGTTTCCATGTTTAATTGGCGCCCAGCGCTGCGCGGGCGGCGGCCTGCATGATGGAAACCGGCACGGTTGCGCCCGTCCACAGTTCAAGTGACCGCGCCCCCTGGTGCACCAGCATGGAGAGCCCGTGGGCATGACGGATGCCGAGCTCGCGCGCCTGGCGCAACAGCGCGGTCTGGGGCGGCCGGTAGATCATGTCGTAGACGCTGGCCGGCCGGGCGATCTGGTTTAAGTCCAAGGGGGAGGCATCGGCATTCGCCAGACCAAGGGAAGTGGCGTTGATGACAACCGATCCCGCCGGCAGATTCGCGGACGGATGGCCAAGGTCGAAGTGGTGCAGGCTGGTCGCGCCCGCGAAACCCTCAATGTCGGCGAGCAGGGCCTGCAGCGTGGCGGGCGTCCGGTTGCCGATCCACAGCGAGGCACACCTTTCCCGCAGGCAGGTCACCGCGGCGCCGCGCGCCGCGCCGCCCGCCCCTAGCAGGACGACATGCGCGCCTTCCAGCGTCACGTCCAATTCCTCGCGGAGGGCTGCGGACAATCCGGCGCCGTCGGTGTTGGCTCCCTGCCAGCCTGTCTGACTGGCGCTGAGCGTGTTGGCGGCCCCCGCCGCCCGCACAAAAGCGTCGGCCGACTCGAGATGTTCCACCACCAGCGCCTTGTGGGGCACGGTCAGGTTCAGGCCGACGAATCTTTGCCGATGAAAAAGGGCGAGGGCGGCCGGCAGTTCCGCGGGGGCGATATCGAACTTGAAATACCGCCATTCCGCGAATTCCGGCCGGGTGGTCGCGAGGGCCGCCAGCGCGGCATTGTGCATCACCGGGCTGAGCGAATGAGCCACCGGCCGGCCGACGACCGCCAGGGCCGGGCCGGGAAACGACCATTGGTCGAGATCAGCGAGGGTGTGGATGGGCTCAGTCGCGACGGTCATGGAGCGGCGGCAGCAAAGCCCAGTTGACCCGGGAGAACGAGCCCGATTTTACGACGACGCGTGGCGCTCGTGGGGCGATTCAAACTCGGCGACGAACTCGGCGAAAAGCCTGGCCTGCTCGGGGGCGTTGGCTGCGGAGTAATGGCTGACGAGGTTGCGGCAGCAGCGGCACAACACCTCCCGCACCGGTGTGGGCGCGAGATCCACGATCGAGGCCTGGTGGTCGCTCTCCCGGATCAGGGCCAGCACCTCGTCGGCGGTCAGGAACAGGCCGCCATTAAACGGATCGACAAAAAACGGCTCGGTCTCCTCATAGCAGCCGACCATGAAGTGGCCGGGCATGCCCACCGGCTCGACTTGCAGTCCCACCCGCTCCGCGACGAGCAGGTAAACGATGGAAAGCGAAATCGGAATGCCCTTCTTGCGCAGCAGGACCTGGTCGAGATAGCTGTTGGCCGGGTCGGTGTAGTGCTCGGCATTGCCCCGGAGGCCGGACTCGTGAAAGAGCACGCGATTGAGCACACGGCATTTTTCCCGGGCGGTGGCGGGCGCGGCGATGAGTTCCCGGCAGCGCGCGGCCATCGCGTCCAGCTGCGAGCAGCAGGCCCCGACATCCAGGTCGGGATGGACCGTGCGGCTCAGCAGGATGGCGCCGGTCTCCAGCTCGTAGTTGAGGGAGCGGATGAAGCTGCGGAATTCGCTGACGGGATCGGCCAGGTCAAGCTCGCGCAGGTACCACGACGCGTGCCACGCCAGCTGGCGGTTGGGATGGCGCGCCAGCTCCTGCAGGAAGCTGACGCTCTCCGGGCCGTGCTGCGCGAATTGCGCCAGCAGGGCCGTCCGCACCGCGGGGGAAGTATCGTCGAGCAAGGCCTCGAGGGCATTTCGCTGCGATTCCGCAAATTTTCGCGCTTCCACGGTGCACAAGCCAAGGGGGTTCGAACGGCAGCGCAACGCGGAAAGTTTTTCCAGCGAAGAATTTTTCCGGAACTATCCGGGGACAATCCGCGGCCCATAGAGCGCGGTGCCGATCCGGACCAGCGTGCTGCCCTCGGCAACGGCGGCGTCAAGGTCGCCGCTCATGCCCATGGAGAGTTCCCGCAGCGGCACGCCCAGCCGGGTGCTGAGGTCATCCCGGATGAGCCGGAGATTGGCAAAGGTCCGTTGGGCCACGGCCGGGTCATCCGACAGCGGGGCCACGGTCATGAGGCCGTCCACCTGCAGGTGCGGCCTGGTCAGTGCGAATTCGAGCAGCCGGGGGGCGTCCGCCGGATCCACGCCGAATTTTGCGGGATCGTGGCCGGCGTTGATCTGGAGCAGCACGGCCAGTTTCTTGCCGAGCTCGCCCGCGGCCCGGTCCAGGGCCGTGAGCAATTTCTCGCTGTCCACGCTTTGGATGCGGTCGAAGTGCGCGGCGGCCAGCCTGGCCTTGTTGGACTGGAGGTGGCCGATCAGCTCCCAATGCAGGGCCGCGGTGACCTGCGCGCGTTTATCCACCGCCTCCTGCACGCGGTTTTCGCCGACCGAGGCCAGCCCGAATCGCGCGGCATATTCCGCCGCCGCCGCCGGATGGTTCTTGGTCACCGGCATAAGCCGGACTTCAGTCGGACTTCGCCGCGCTTTTTCGCAAAGCCCGGCGATCCGCCGGAGCACGGCCGCGGTTCGTTCGTGGAAGGTCTGGTAATCGATAAGCATGGCTAACCCAGCTTTTATGGTGGCTTGCTGATAAGCAGTCTTTATACTGGGCCCAATACTAATCACTGCATGCAAATCGAAAACTTCAAGATTTTCGCCGATTTAGTGGAGACCAAAAGTTTCTCCAAGGCCGCGAAGTTGAACGGAATCACGCAGTCGGCGGTGAGCCAGCAGGCGCGCTCCATGGAGCGTAACTTCAAGACGCTGATGATCGACCGCAGCCAGAAGCAGTTCAACCTGACGCGGGAAGGCCAGCGCATCTACGATGCCGCCAAGGAGATCTTGCACGGCTATGAGAAGCTGCAGAGCGAGCTGCAGGAGATGAAGAAGGTTATTAGCGGCACGATCCGCATCTCGACCATCTATTCCATCGGGTTGCACGAGCTGCCGCCCTACATCAAGAAGTTCCTCCACGACTATCCCTCGGTGAATGTCCGCATCGAGTACCGCCGGTCCAACCTCGTGTACGAGGACATCCTCCACAACTCGGTGGATTTCGGCCTGGTGGCCTTTCCCCAGCGCATCCGGCAGATCGAGATGATTCCCTTCCGGAACGACCGGCTCATCCTCATCGCGAATCCGCAGCACCCGCTGGCCAAGGCGGCGGAGGTCGACATCCGGACTCTGGCCGCGCACAAGTTCATCGGCTTCGATCCCGATATCCCGACCCGCAAGGCGGTCGACCAGATTTTCCGCGATTACAAACTGGAGATCACGCCGGTCATGGAGTTCGACAATATCGAGACCGTGAAGCGTGCCGTCGAGATCGACCATGGCGTGGCGATTGTGCCCCAGGCCACGGTGGTGCAGGAGGTCCGGCAGGGCACCCTCGTCACCATCGCCTTCAAGGGGAAGGAGTTCACCCGGCCGCTGGCCATTCTGCACCGGAAGGGACGCGTCCTGACGCCGGCGATGAAGAAGTTCATCGATACGCTGAACGTCGAGATCATCAGCCCCTAAGCGAAGAGTTTTCGCCGCCCCCTTCACTTTCCGGGAACAACGCGGGGCTTGGTGTCTCCCATTGGTATATCAACCCATGAATCGTTTTCGTTTTTTCAATCTGTTCGGTTTGATCGCAATCCTGGCCATCGGGGCGGTCCTTTTACGGGGTGTGCCCCTGCGCGCGGAGGATCTGGCGACCGGCAACCAGCCGGCCCCGGCCTGGAAGCTCAAGGATCCGGACGGGCACGAGGTCAGCTCGGATCAATTCAAGGGCAAGGTGGTGGTCGTCGATTTTTGGGCGACCTGGTGCCAGCCCTGCATCTCCGAGATCCCGGGCTACATCGAGCTGCAGAAGAAATACGGCCCGCAGGGACTCGTCATTGTCGGCATCGCCTACCGCGACTTCAAGGGCCCGGCCAACGTGAAGAAATTTGCCCAGGACAAGGGCATGAATTACACGATCGTGATTGGCGATGAAACCGTGGCCGATGCGTTTGGCGGCATTGAGGGCATCCCGAGCACCTTTTTGATCAACCGCGAGGGCCGGATCGTCCACCGCAAGGTCGGCGCGATGCCCCATGAGGAATACGAAAAACTCGTGCAGCAGGCCCTGAACTGAGCCCCGCCGGCACCGGTCAATCCAGGCGGGCGAGCGCTTCCCGGGCCCGCTGCTTCGCCGGTTCATCGTGCTTGCCGCGTGACGGCATGGCCAGACCGTGGGCCCACTGGGCCTTGGCCAGCTCCGGTTGCCTGGCGGCGGCGTAGGCGCAACCCAGCTCGAGGAAGTGATTCAACTCCGACGGCTCCAGCTCCGTGGCCAGCCGCAGCTGGCGGATGCCTTCCTGCAGCGAGGCGTCGGGCAGGCCGCCATACAGGAGCCCGGCGAAAAATTTCGAGGTCCCGCCGAGCGAGGCCACCTCGCAGTGCCAGCGCCCGAGCACATGGTGGGCCCAGGCATAGTTGGGATCCAGCGCGAGCGCCCGCTCCGCCTCCTCGCGGATCAGGCGGGAGTAGCGGACCTTCGTCCGGGTATCGCTGTAGAGGGCGAGTTTGCCGTGGCACACGGCCAGCGAGAGCACGTTGACCGGATTGCGCGGGTCGAGGTCGACCGCGCGTTGCGCGTAGTCGAGCGCCGTCTGCGCATAGCGTCTTTTCGCCTCGTCGTCCGGTTGGTCGACCACGAGGTCCGAGTACTGGCGCGCGATTTTCTGCAGGATGCGGGGATCGTTCGGCCGGAGCTGGTCGGCCTGCTGGAGGAGCTTCAGCGCTTGGGCAGATTCCTGGCCGGCCTCCGCCTTTTCGGCCGCCAGCATCAGGGTGTCGGCCTCCGCGGCCGGCAGACCGGGCGCGACAGCCAGCGCGAGGACCAGGCTGGCCAGGGCCGCCCTCATGGCTTGCGAAACAGGTAGTGGCTGACGTGCCACTCGTTGCCGTCGCGGAAATCCCACAGTTCGGCGCAGGAAAGGTAGAACACCCGCCAGTAGGCCCACCATTTCACCGCCTGGTCCGCACCATAGGTCTGCGCGAACAACGGCATGATCTCGGTCTTGTGGGCATCCATGTTTTGCAACCAGTGCTCCGAGGTGCGAGCATAGTGGGTGCCATTGACCTTCCATTCCTCGACCAGCTTGAGGTCGTCCTGGAACCGCGGGAACAGGTCGTGCGACGGCATCATGCCGCCGGTGAAGAAATATTTGCTCATCCAGTCGGTGCCGTCGCGCACGACGAAATGGTAGGCGTGCTGCGCGTGGACAAACACGTGGGCAAAGAACATCCCGCCGGGTTTCAGCCAGCGCGCGATGTTCGCCATCAGCCGGGGCCAGTTCTTCATGTGCTCGAACATCTCCACCGAGACCACCCGGTCGAACTGGCCGGCCGTGATATCAAAGTCATTCATGTCGCAAGTGATCACGGTCACGTTGCCGAGTCCGCGGCGCGCCGCCTCGCCCGTGATGTGCTCGCGCTGCGTGCGGGAGTGGGAAACGGCGGTGATGCGGGCGCGCGGGTATTTCTCCGCGATCCACAGGGTGAGCGAGCCCCAGCCGCAGCCCAGCTCCAGGATCTGCTGGCCATCGGCCACCCGCGCCCGCTCGCACGTGAGGGCCAGCATGCGCTCCTCCGCCAGGGCGAGCGTCTCGTCCCCGCGGTCGTAGAAACAACTCGAGTACTTCAGCCGCGGGCCGAGGCATTTCTGGTAGAACAGCGTCGGGACCTCATAGTGCTGTTCCTTGGACTCGGTGGTGTTCACCGCGATGGGCCGCCCGCGCAACTCGGCGGCGAAGTTGCTCAGCTTCGTTTCGTTCGCCGGCGAGGCCTCCTCGTTGAGGCGCTGCCGGAGCAGGCGGCGGATCCCGCGGCGGATCAGCCAGTCGGGCAGGAGGTTTTTCTCAAGCAAGGTGTCGATCATGGGAGTTTCCGGGGCAGCCACGGCACGAACGCGCTCGTGGTCTTCTGGTAGTGGCGGTAGGCGTCACCCTTGGAGCGGATGGACTGCTGCTCGGTCAGCGGGATGCCGGTCACGCGCAGCAAAAGGTACAGGATGCTCGCCGGGCCGATGACCGCGAACCAGCCGTGGGGCGAGCCTAGCGCAAAAAGAAAATAGGCGACCCAGACCAGCCACTCGAAGAAATAGTTGGGGTGGCGGCTGAAATGCCAGAGGCCCACGGTGCAGACCCGGCGCTTGCCCGCCGGTTCGCGCTTGAAGGCGGCCAGCTGGGCGTCGGCCACCGACTCGCCAGTCAGGGCGAGCAGCCAGAGCACCACGCCGGCGATTTCCAGCGGGTGGATCAGCGGGGCGGGATTGAGGCTGACGACGAAGAAGGCCACGCCGAGCAGCACCACCGAGGCGGCCTGCAGTTGGAAAAACCCGAACATCTTCGGCGCAAAATTTCCCGCCCAGTCCTGGCGCAACTGCACATAGCGACCGTCCTCAACCGGATGATGACTCATGACGCGCCGGTAAAGATGCGTGCCCAACCGCAGGCTCCAGAGTGTCGCCATCGTGGCGATCAGCGCCTTGCGCACGGGCCAGCCCGGGCCGAAGCAGGCGTAGAACAGCGCGAGCACGGCAAAGGCGTACGACCACACGATGTCGACGATGCCGTAGTTGTTGAGCCGCTTGGCCAACAGGTAGAACAACGCAAAGACGCCGCAGAGTCCGCCGAGGGCTGAGAGAATGAGGGTCAGGGCGGTCATGTGGCAGAGTTACGCCTGGCCCGGGCGGGCGGACGCCAGTTTTCGCAACGCGGGCAGCGTGGCATAATGAGCCAGCCCGGCAATCACCGGCACGGTGATGAGCCAGGCCGTCAGGGCATACACCCCCATCATGCCGAACCGCGCCCAGAACTCGGACTGCGAGGCCCAGAAGAGCCGGGTTATCTCCTGCACGTTGAAAGTCAGGACGTCGGTGCCATAGAGCCGAGCGCCGGCCTTCACGTAAACCGCGATCAAGGGCAGCTGCACGGGCCAGAGGAGCTGATTGATCACATGGATGATCGGCTGGTTGAGGCGCAAGGCATAGGCGACGCCGAAGCACAGCAGCGTGGTGAAGCCCACGAAGGGAAAAATTCCACAGACCAGTCCCAACGCGAGGGTCAGGGCGATTTTCTGCGGCGTCACACCCTGGGTGAGCTGGGCGACGATCGGCGCCACCACCCGCCGTTGCCAGAAGGAGCCGCGTGGTGTGACGGGTTGCGGATCGTCCATGGTGGACTCACGCAGCCAGGCCGAGGCCGACGATGGCCGCAATCAAACCCGCGGGCACCCACCACGCCACCGGCCGCGGACTGCGCAGGAGCACCTGCTCAAGCTTGGTGTCGGCCGGCACGCGCCAGAGCTGGATGAGGCAGTACGTCGACATGGCGATGTTGCCGAGCAGGACGATCGCGACAAACCAGAGCACGCGCGACAGCCACGCCGTTTCCTTGTAGGCCAGCCAGACGAAGAAGGTGAAGAACGCCCAGTAGGTGTCGAACAGCGTGGCGATGAACCACGGGTGTGCGCCCACCGCGGGCGGGATGGCGAAAACCGAGACCTGCAGGCTCGCCCAGGTTGTGACTCCCAGCATGGAGCCCAGCACGACGGAGAAAAGGATGCGCAGGAACCAGATCATGGGCGCGGCTCAGAACGAGAGATTGTTGGGCCGCGTGTGGACGGTCTGCACGACGGAGATGTTGCGCATGGCGAAGGCCGCCTCGCAGTAACAGAAGTAATAGTCCCACTTTCGGATGAAGCGCTCGTCGAAGCCGAGCGCGCGCACCTCGTCGAGCTTGGCGTGAAACATCGCCCGCCAGCTGACGAGGGTCCGGGCATAGTCGCGGCCCATGTCTTCCAGCCCGTGCAGGACGAAATTGCCCTGCCGGGCGAAGAGCTGGTTGAGGCGGTTGACGGACAAAAGCAGCGAGCCGGGGAAGATGTGCTTCTGGATGAAGTCGACGCCCTGCCGCAGCTGATCGTAGCGCGCATCGGGATACGTGATGAATTGCAGCGCGACGAGACCGTCCGGCTTGAGCACGCGGTCGCAGACCGCGGCGTAGTCGGGCAGATAGCGGTGGCCGACGGCCTCGAGCATCTCGATGGAGACGATCTTGTCGAACTGCCCGGTGAGATCCCGGTAGTCCTGCAGCCGCACCTCGATCCGGTCCGTGAGTCCGGCCGCGGCGATCTGCCGGCAGGCCAGGTCGTATTGCTGCTGCGAAATGGTCAGGGTCGTCACGCGACAGCCATAGTGCCGGGCGGCGTGCAGGCTCCAGCCGCCCCAGCCGGTACCGATTTCCAGCACATGGTCCGTGGGTTTGAGGTGCAGCTTCCGGCAGAGCGCGTCGTTCTTGGCGGTCTGGGCCTGCTCGAGCGTGGCCGCCCCTTCGGTCCAGCGGGCGCCGGAATACATCATGGTCGGATCAAGCCAGAGCGCGAAGAAATCATTGGAGAGGTCGTAATGCTCGCTGATGTTGCGCTGGGCCGTGGCGCGGGTGTTGGGCCGGAGCAGATGGCCGAGACGATTTCCCCAGCGGAGAATATTCAGGGCAAGTGACTTCGCCTTCTGCGAGCCGGAGAGCGTGGGTGCCTGGTCCAGGTTCAGGACAAACCAGCCCAGCAGGGAGGTCAGGTCGGGTGTCTCCCAGTCGCCGTCGATGAACGACTCCGCAAAGCCGATGTCCCCGTAGAGCGCGCTCTTGGTGAAAAACGCCGGGCGACGCACGCGGATGAACGCAGTGTTGCTGACCCGTGGCGCCACTTCGCGGGTGGCGAGGCCGGCGGCGCCAAACTCCCGCACCGTGCCATCGGGCAATTCCAGGCGCAGCCGGCCGAGTTTCATTTCGGCGAAGGCGTTCAGGACGGCGCCCTGGAAAAGGGAGGAGTTGCCGGCGACAACCGGGGAGGACGAGGTGGTGGCGGAGGTCTGGCTCATGTTTCTGGCTGGTTGGCGATGGAGATGTGGGGACGGTAAAGGTCGCGCTGGGCGTCGGGCCGGGCGGCCTTGGCGAACCAAGGGACATTTTTCAGGTAAAGCTTCAGGGCATGCCAGTGGATCAGGGCGATGACCCGCAGGGTGATGAAGGGATATTTCAGTGTGAACCATGCCAGCTGGCGATCGGTCAGCGGCTGCCGCGGGCCGGTCAGGGTGCTCGTGAGCGTGCGCGCGCCCGCAGTGTAGTCATCGATCTGCACGGCCAGCTGCGCGCCGGGGGTACGCAGGGTGAAATCAAACGCCACGTCCATGTCGGTGAAGGGCGAGACATAAAAATACTTTGGCAGCCGCAGCGAGAACACCGCGCCGTCGGCCGAGGTGGTCCGGGTGGCCGGACCGAGCACGAACGGCTTCATCTCCTTGAAGGTGTTTGTGACCTCGGCGATGGAGGCGACCGGCTGGCCATGACGGTCGTAGCAGAAATAAAATGAAACCGGATTGAACAGGTAGCCCGCCACGCGCGGCAGGGTGACCAGCAGGACGCGCCCGCCGGTCAGGTCGATGCCATGCCCGGCCAGATGGGCCACTACGCGGGCCTTGAGTGACTGCGAACCCGGGTTTGGCGCCGCCGCGACGGTTGGGTTGTGGGTTTCTTCCCCGGTGGGCAGGAAGTCGGACTCCCGGAAAGAATACAGGTTGGCCCGGTTCAGGGAGAACAGGCGGAGCTTGCCGTGCAGGGCATCGAGCTCGTCCAGATCGAGGGCGAAAAGGAAAATACGATAAAGAAACCGGTGCGCCTTGGGCGAGAACCGGTGGTGCATGATGTGGCACTCGTAGAGGCAGGAATTCACTGGTGGATACTACGCCCCGGGCGGGAGCGGGGATGCAGTCCGGGAACGAATAAGTCCAGCCGGAGCGGGCAATAGCTAAGCGGTCCAGGGGTCGCGTCCCAGCAGAATCTGGCTGAGGTTGACGGCGGAAAGCAGGCCATCCTCGTGAAATCCGTAACGCTGCCACGCTCCCGCATAGTAGGTTCTGGTCCCATTCCGGGCGGATTCATTGAGGCCCGGGATTTCGGCCTGCGCCCGGACGGCCCCGAGGCTGAAAAGTGGGTGTTCGTACTCAATGGTCTTGAGTACGCTGTCCGGGGCGATGTGCTCGCGGCCGTTGATTGAAACGAAATAGTTCTGCCGGTCGGACACACCCTGCAGGCGATTCATCCAGTAGTGGGTGGCGGGCGAGGAATGCCCGGCGGCATCGCGGCCCAGGGAATAGTTCCAGGCGGACCACGCCAGCTTGGTGCGCGGCATCACGGCCGCGTCGGTGTGCAGCGTGGCGACATTCGCCTGGTAATGGAACTCGCCCAGGAGCCGGGCTTCGTCCGGCGTCGGATCGGCCAGCAACGCCCGGGCCTGGTCGGCGTGACAGGCCAGGATGGCGTGGTCGAACTGCTGCTGGGCACCGTCGGTGGTGGTTATTTCCACCCCGTTTTTCCCCCGGCGGACGCGCGCGACCTTCGCGTGGTGCCGGATCCGGTCCCGCCAGGGCGGGCTGAGCCGCTTGATGTATTCCTGGGAACCGCCGTCGACCGTCCACCATTGGTGCTGCGTGTTCAGGCCCAGGAAGCCGTGGTTGTGGAAGAAGCGCAGCAGGGTCGTGGCGGGGAAGGTCAGCATTTTCTCCGGCGGCGTGGACCAGACCGCCGAGCTCATCGGCACCAGGTAGAGCTCGAAAAAGTCGTCACCGTATTGGCGGGTCCGCACGTATTCCCCGAGGTTCATCCCGGTCCAACGCGGATCAGACAGGGCCTCGGGCGCCTCGCGGTTGAACCGGTCGACGGCGAGCAGCATGCGGATGAAACGCGGCCGGAAAATATTGCGGCGCTGGGCGAAAAGATGGTTCAGCGAGGAGCCGGCAAACTCGAGGCCGGTGGCCTCATGCCGGACGCTGAAGGACATCTCCGTTTTCTTGACCGGGACGTTTAGCTCGCCGAAGAGGCGCGTGAGCTGCGGGTAGGTCTCGTAGTTGAAAACCATGAACCCCGTGTCAATGGGCACCGGCCGGCCGGTGCCCGTCTCCGGCACGGTCACGGTGTTCGTGTGGCCGCCCGTGTAGTCGTTTTGCTCGAAAACGGTCAGGTCGAAGTGGCGGTGCAGGAAATGGGCGCAGCCCATGCCGGCAATACCGGTGCCAATGATGGCGAGAGAGGCCATGGATTAAGGGTGGGCACCCGGTGCGGGTGCCAGACTCTTACGCCCCGGGCTTGGGGGTGGATGCGGGCGCCCGGCCGTCGGGGACGAGTTCACTGACGTCGCGGTGGATCGCGGGACCCTCGGCCTTCTTCAACTGGGCCGAGACCTCGGGGGAATTGACCGTGGCGATCGCGATCGCGGCGGCGGTGGGCACAACCTTCCTCAGGGTGTTGATTTCATCCTGCACCGAGGAGATGGAGAAACGGTGGACCGTGTCGTGATGGTTGCGCAGCTCGGCCTCGTGATAGATGGAATCGGGCACGCCCTTGAGTCCCCAGATAAATCCCGTCCAGGAGAGTCCCTTCAGGATATAGTAGGTGATGTCCAGCTCCCACCAGTAGAAGCCCTGCCTGGTGGTCGACATGTAGCGGTGGTGGTTGTTGTGCCAGCCTTCGCCGAGGGTGATGAGCGAAAGGATGAAGCTGTTCCGGGAATCATCGCTCGTCTCGAAACGGCGGCCGCCCATCAGGTGGGCGAGGGAATTGATGCAGGAGGTCCCGTGGAAGAGGGCGGTGGTGCTGATGAAAAAGCCCCAAACGAGCAGTTGCGCGCCGCTCGTGTGCAGGGCGGGTGCGGCCTGCTCCAGGTATCTGCCGGAGAGGAAAAGACCGGTGGCGAAAAGCACGGGCACGAGCACGTCGAAGCGGTTGAGAAAAACCAGCTCGGGAAACCGCGCGAGGTCCCGCACCTTGGAGTAGTCGGTCGGAAAATTCCGGCGGCTGGTGATCCAGCCGATATGCGACCACCAGAAGCCATGGACGTGGGGGGAATGGGCGTCCTCGGGTTCATCCGAGTGCTGGTGATGATGACGGTGATGGTAGGCCCACCACAGCGCGCCACGTTGCACGCAGGTGGCGCCCAGCAAGGCCAGGAGAAATTGGCCGAAGCGCGACGTGCTGTAGGTCTTGTGGGAAAAATAGCGGTGATAGACGCCGGTAACCACAAACATCCGCACGAAGTAAAGGGCCGCGGCCACCCAGAAGGCGAACCAGCTGCCCCCCGTCCAGATGACCCCCAGGCAGCCAAGGTGCAGGATGACGAAGGGAATGCAGCGCACGAGGTTTACCCCGTCAGGCTGGGCGCGGATACTTTCGGGCGACTCGGCCGAATAATCGGAATCGATCCACTGCAGAAGTGAATTGAGGATGCGGCGGTTGGGGGCTTTGGCTGAGGCCACAGGCAATGAATTAAGGTTGATGCGCGCGACAGGCTGACGGTTGGCGAGGATTGAAGCGGTTCTGCCCAGGCAAAACCTTTCATGTCCTTACGTCTTTCCCGCCAAGCCGGATGCAGGGAGCCACTGACCGGTCAGGCAGCCAGCCGATCAGGCTCGGCGACTTTCTCATTCTTCTCGGCCGGGACATCCTTGCGGTCGGGCCGCAAGGGCGGTTCCGGGGATGGGTTCACGGGCGAACTCACCGGCTCGGGATCTGTGGCCACGAGCAGGGCGAGTAAGGAAAGGACTAGAACTACGGGAATCATTGCTTGGTCTGTCGTCTATCGGCCCTTGGTCAGAGGGCTTAAAAACTAGGTTGTTCCGGGCTGTTTCCATTACGCGGCAAGCCGCTGGATAGTTGCAGGAAACAATTCGGAAGCTGAAAATGTGGTCAGCACTTCCAACTGAATCAAGAATGAGAGGCAATTCGCAGGGCAGTGCAAGAATTTGACGCAAAAAAGAGGCTATAACACTGGAGCGCCATCGAAGGATTAGGTAATCCTAATGGCACTAGCGGTTTGCGCTCAAGAGCTGGAGGATACGGCAACGCCGATTTTCGACGGCGAGGGAGGCGTTGGAGCCGTCAGAGTTAACACCGAAAACTGGATAAAGCGCCTGAGTGCGCCCGGATGATCGTTGCTGGTGCAAATGCCGCGGGTGAGCTCTTTCATGCGGTGGAAGGTTGCCAGGGTATGCTGCATCGCACCCACCACAAAACTCAACCGCCACAGGAATTCATCCGGGGCGAGATGAGGCACATGACGCCGGATGGCCTGGGCGAAACGGGCCGTTACCCCGTGAAATTCCTCGTCGACCAGCGGGTCGACGAAGGGCAGGGGTTCAGCCAGACTTCGGCCGAGGAGGCGTATGCCGTGATGTCCTCCGGTTCCGTTGTCCGCGCAAAGAGTGAACAGTGGTCCGGCATAGATTTCCATGATGAGATCCAAGGCGACGGGCTTTTCGCCAGCCGCTTGTTCGGCCTCCTTTAGCTTGGCCAGTCGGGCAACGTTGATCGGTTGCACCAAGCGTTTAATCATCGCCAGATAGAGTGATTCCTTGTCGCCGAAGTGATAGTTGATTGCCCCCAAATTCACTCCGGCCTTGCCGGTCAACTCACGCATGGAAACTCCATGAAATCCTTGTTGGGCAAAGAGTTCCTCAGATAACGAAAATATTCTTACCAGCGTTTTGCTATCATCAACTTTCAACGTAAACAAACGTATGTATGAATTTGAGAGCCGTCAAACCTGTTTCCTGATAAAGAAACATATCGGTATCAGGCTTTTTGGGAAAAATGGGGCAGCGCGAAATACCTTGGCGCTCCGATCAATCCGGACCTTTTCTTTTGACCGCGGCAGTCGCTCCGGGAAACTCCGGCCAATGAGTGTCTCTCCTCCGCCCTCGGATAATCCTAAGCCGGAAATTGCGGCCGATGCTGGTTTTGAGCCGCAGTTTATTTATTCGAAATTCGAGACCGAACTTCAGGTCAGGCCGGATGACATCGACATGTACCAGCACGTGCACAGCAGTCGTTATATGGACTATGTCCTGGCCGCGCGTTTTGAGCAGATGGAGCGGTGCTACAAGATGCCCATGGCTGAATTCCAAAAACTGGGTTACGGCTGGTTTATGGCGGCGACCCAGATGAACTTCAAGCGACCGCTGGGCATGGGCGACCGCTTCATCGTGCGCACCTGGATCGAGAAATTCACCATGATCGGGTTGCGGGTGCAGTTTGAGATCGATCGCGCGGAGGGGAAACGCTGCTGCGACGGCTGGTTCGACTACGTCATGGTCTCAATCGAGACCTCGCGGGCCGTCCGGATCCCGGCGGAGATTCGGTCCAAGTACTCTATCTAGCCGCTGATCGGCTATGCGGGTTAACCAGTTGCCGTGGAGTGGGCTGGCGCCGGGGCCGTGAAAATCTCCTTGCGTTGGCGCCGTGCCTGAACGTTCTTACCTGCCTCGTTAGTGAAAGCGTTTAGATGACAGAATCTGGTGAGTCGTAGGCTGAGCGTTAGGCTTAAGTGATGATTTCGAAACCCACGGTGGGAACGGACTGGCAGATAGCGAAGGATCTACGAATTATCACATGAGCAATTCCAAACTCTACGTTGGAAATCTATCGTTCAACACCACCGAAGACGAGCTGCGCTCGGCCTTCAGCCAGTTCGGCTCTGTTACCGACCTGTATGTCGCCATGGACAAGATGACCGGCCGCCCCCGCGGTTTCGCGTTCGTCACCATGGGCACGGCCGATGAGGCCAAGCTTGCTACCGAGAAGATGAACGGCACCGATCTCGGTGGCCGCGCCCTCACGGTCAATGAGGCCCGTCCGAAGGAAGAGCGCCCAGGTGGCGGCTTCGGCGGCGGCGGTCGCGGCGGCTTCGGCGGCGGCGAGCGTCGTGGTTTCGGCGGCGGCGGTGGTGGTCGCGGTGGTCGCGGCGGCTACGGCGGCGGCGGCGGCGGTGGCGGCGGTCGCTACTAATCTCACGCTCGCGTAAGCGAACTGATTTTCAATCCAGGCGGAGCCTTAACGGCTCCGCCTTTTTCTTTGCGGTGATCCTCGGTCCGCCTCCACCCTCACCGCTTCATGGCACCCTCCGTTGCGGCGGTTCAAAAGCACCTGACCAGGCTGCAGGCCTGCAGGCTTTGCCCGCACATGCACCACCCCGTCGTGGTGGGCCGGCCGGTGGCGAGCCGCATCCTGCTGGTCGGTCAGGCCCCCGGGGACAAGGAGCCGAAGCTGGGCCGCCCCTTTGCCTGGACGGCGGGCAAGACGCTCTTCAAGTGGTTTAACGAAGCCTTGGGTTGGAGCGAAGAGGAGACGCGGGACCGCGTGTACTTTGCCGCCGTCTGCCGCTGCTTCCCGGGCAAGAAGGCCGGCGGCGGCGACCGCGTACCCGATGACGGCGAGATCGCGAACTGCTCGCGCTGGCTGGCGGCGGAGTTTGCCTTGCTCCGTCCTCAGCTGGTGCTGCCGGTGGGCAAGCTCGCGATCGCGCAATTCATGCCACCGGCCCCGCTCAATACCGTCATCGGCCAAAGCTTCCGGATCGAGTATCGGGGCCACGACGTCGATTGCATCCCCCTGCCGCATCCCTCCGGCGCGTCTCCCTGGCATCGGATGGAGCCGGGCCGGACGCTCCTGCGCGGGGCCCTGCGACTGGTGGCCGCGCATCCGGCCGTCCGGCCTTGATTGTGTGCAAATATATTTGCCTCGCCGGTTCCGTCTCGCTGGCTTGGCCCCTATCCATGACCAAGCTCCGCTGGCTCGCCGCCGCCGTTACTTTCCTGCTCTGCCTCGCCGCCCCGGCGGCCGCTAAAACTGCCGCCGCCCATAATGCCTACGCCGGGGCCATTGTCACCGATGCCGCCACGGGCAAGGTCCTCTTTGAGGACAACGCCGATGTGCGCAATCCGCCCGCGAGCATGGCCAAGCTCATGACTTTTGCGGTGCTGCACGACAAGCTCGCGAGCGGGGCGGTCACGCTGGAGACGCTGGTGAGGATTACCAATGAGGATGCGAAAATGGGCGGCACCCAGGTCTACCTGGATCCGCGCGAAACCTTCCCGGTCGAGGAGCTGATCTACGCCATGATGATCCAGTCGGCCAACGACGCGGCGCACGCCCTGGCGCGCACCGCCGGCGGGTCGGTCGAGGCCTTTGTCGAATTGATGAACGCCAAGGCCGCGGAGCTGGGCATGACGCACACCGTCTTCCGCACGCCCCACGGACTGCCGCCGCCGGGTCGCCGCATTGCGGACGGGGATCTCACGACCCCGCGGGATTACGCCCTGCTCTGCCGCCACCTGCTGTTGCACACGGACGTGTTGAAATATTCCTCGGTCAGGCTGCGGGACTTTGGCGCGCAGCGCACCCAGGGTCCGCAGCATATGAAGAACCACAACAACCTGCTCGGCAAGGTGGCCGGGGTCGACGGCCTCAAGACCGGCTACACGGAGGGCGCGGGCTACTGCCTGAGCGCCACCGCCGAGCGGAACGGCCGGCGGGTGATTGTGGTCGTGATGGGTTCGTTCGGCCCGAACGGCCAGAAGGACCTGGGCCGGGCCCGCGACCTCAAGGCGGTCGAATTGATCGAGCGCGGTTTCGCGGCGCAGCCTGCCCCCTTCCAAAAGGTGAAGTCCGCCGGGCCGGCCCCCGCGCCGGCTGGCGCCGGCCTGCCGCCGGGTCCGGCCGGCCCGGCTGAAATCCCCACCGTGAAAACGGACAAATCCCCGGCGCCCGACACTGAACAATCCTCGACGGCCAAGGAGCCCGTGTTTACTTTCCGCGTCACCCCACCGGAAAAATCGCCATGAAACCTTTCTTATCCCGCTGCACCCTGCTGGTCCTTGCCTTGCTCGCCCTCGGCGCCGCCCCATTGCGGGCCCAACGGGAAAAGCTGCCCCTCGAGGATCTTGAAGTCGTCGAGAAGAAATGGCCGGACGCCAAGCGCACCTACACCGGCCTCCGCTATGTGATCCTGAAAAAGGCGGAAAAGGAAACGCCGGATGCCAGCCCGGTCCCGGGGATGATCGTCAAGGTGCTCTACAAGGGCATGCTGCTGAACGGAAAGGTTTTTGATCAGGCCACGGATCCCGCCCAGCCGCTCAAGACGCGGCTCGGTCGCGGCGACCTGATCGACGGTTGGGAGGAAGCCTTGCAACGGATGCATCGCGGCGAGAAGTGGCTGCTGATCGTCCCGCCGGAAATGGGCTACGGCGCCACCGGCAAGCCGCCGTTGATCCCGCGGCGCGCCACCTTGGTCTTCGAGATGGAACTGCTCGATTTCGAGCGGAAATAGGGCGGGGCCCGGGCTCGCCTCCAACCTCAGTCAGGCCGCCCGGCGTTGCGTCCGGAAAGCGTCGGCGGAGTAGAGCACCAGTCCGCACCAGATGAGGGCGTAGGCCAGCAGGCGGCCGGAATCAAAGGCCTCATGATAGACCAGGAGGCCGATGAGAAATTGGGCGGTAGGCGCGAGGTATTGCAGCAGGCCGAGCGTGGCCAGACGGATCCGGCGCGCGCCGTACGCGAACAGCAGCAGGGGAATCGCCGTCACCACGCCCACGCTCAGGACCAGCACATGATGCCAGGCATCGACCCGGCCCAGGGCGCCCTTGCCGGTGTGCGTCTGCCACAGCAGCATCGCGGCCGCGACGGGGAAGAGCAGGAGGGTTTCAAGGGTGAGGCCGGCCAGCGGACCCAGGGCGGATTTCTTTTTCAACAGGGCGTAGAACGACCACGTCCCGGCCAGGGTCACGGCGATCCACGGGAAATGACCCACGCCGAAAAGCAGCAGGAGCACGCCCAGGGCGGCGCAGGCGATGGCCGTCCATTGCAAACCCCGCAGCCGTTCGTGCAGGAAAATATAACCGAGGGCCACATTGCACAGCGGGGTGAGAAAATAACCGAGGCTGGACTCGAGGATGTGGCCGGCGTTCACCGCCCACACATAAACCGTCCAGTTGGTCGCGAGGACCACGCTGCTGAGCAAATTCAGGCCGAGGAGACGCCCGCTGGCAAACGCCGGCGCCAGCTCCGCGAGTTTTTTCTGCCCGGCCATGACGGCAAGCAACAGCAGCAGCGACCAGACGATCCGGTGCGCGATCAGCTCGAGCGCGCTGATCGATTGCATCTGCTTCCAGTAAATGGGGACGAGTCCCCAGATCAGAAAACTGACGGCGGCGGCCAGGGCGCCGCGGCGGGCTTCAGG
Source organism: uncultured Verrucomicrobiota bacterium (assembly GCA_903898675.1). Taxonomy (GTDB): domain Bacteria; phylum Verrucomicrobiota; class Verrucomicrobiia; order Opitutales; family Opitutaceae; genus Lacunisphaera. The sequence goes on along the minus strand of CAIUGM010000036.1, from coordinate 158,642 downwards.
GTGTGATACGGAGTTGGGCAAGGTCGGCGAGATTGTTGGGCGGCCCGCCACCCGTCAACGTGCGGCAGGCTGTGCCGGCCGGAAAGCCGGGCGGCTGTCGCCGGGGGGATATGGGTGCGCTTCAGGCCTCCCGGTGGACGGGATGGGGCCGGCCGTTCGGGTCGATCGCGACGTAGGTGAACACGCCCTCGGTGACGCGCACCAGCTGGCCGTCGGACTCGCGCTGCACCCAGACATCCACGGAAATCTTCATCGAGGTGTGCCCGACCTTGAGCAGCGAGGCGTAGCAGTTGACGATGTCGCCGACGCTGACCGGGTTGAGAAAGGACATGCCGTCCACGGCCACCGTCGTCACGCGGCTGCGCGAGAGGTTGCGGGCGTAGATGGCGGCCCCCAGATCCATCTGGGACATGAGCCAGCCGCCAAAAATATCCCCGCTCGGGTTCGTATCGGCCGGCATCGCGATCGTGCGGATGACCAGCTCGCCATGCGGTTCGGACGACGACGGGCCGGATTTGCTCATGGCGGGAAAGCTACCGGGAGCGGTGCGCGACTGGCAAGCATGGCGTCCAGCCCGGCCGGAGCCGGCGGCGCACCCCAACAAATATCCGGGGCCGGCCGGCCGACTTTGACATTGTTTTCAGTTTGGGTTGGCCGGATATTGGCCGGGTGACGTTACCGACAGCCACTGGCGCATTCCGACGTTTGTTTAATGAGATCGGCCCGGTCGATGGGGTGGGCATCGAGGAACGGGTGGCCAAATACACCACGCGCAGCATCAAGAAAAACGCCAAGCTGTTCGGCCTGAAACTGGCCACGTCGATGGTCGATCTCACCACCCTGGAAGGGAAGGACACGCCGGGCAAGGTGGCGTCGCTCTGCCAGAAGGCCCTGAGCCCGCACGACGATCCCTCGATCCCGACGGTGGCCGCCGTCTGCGTTTACCCGTCGATGGTCCGGCATGCCCGCCGGGCCTTGGGTTCGGCGACACCGGTCCGCATCGCCTCGGTCGCCACCGCCTTTCCCTCCGGGCAGGCCCCGCTCCGGACGCGCCTGGCCGAGGTCAGGGCCGCCGTCGGCGACGGGGCGGATGAAATCGACATGGTGATCAATCGCGGCGCGTTCCTCGCCGGGGAGTTCCAGCTGGTGCAGGACGAGATCGTCGCGGTGCGGGAAACCTGCGGCCCCGCCACGCTGAAGGTCATCCTCGAGGTGAGCGAACTCGAGACCTACGACAATATCCGCGCCGCCTCCTTTCTCGCCATGCGCGTGCTGCGGCCGAACGACTTTATCAAGACCAGCACCGGCAAGACCTCGCTCAATGCCACGCTCGGCAACAACCAGGTCATGATCGAGGCCATCCGCGATTTCTACCTCAATACCGGCACCGCAATCGCGATGAAGCCCGCCGGCGGCATCCGCACCGCCAAGCAGGCGCTGCAGTTCCTGGTCGCGGTCAAGGAAACCCTGGGCGACGACTGGCTGACCAACACCCGCTACCGCTTCGGCGCCTCGTCGCTGCTGAACGACCTGCTCCGCCAGATTGAGAAGGAGCGGACCGGCGCGTACCAGGCTCCCTATTATTTCAGCGAAGCCGCCGAGTCGTACTGATCATCCTCATGCCCACCCTGACCGAGAAAAAATCCATTCGCCCGGCTTCCCGGGCCCAAGGCCGGCCGGCGCCGGAGCTGATCTTTGGCGATCTGTGGGAATATGATCCCGCCCCCGAGACGGCGGATCCGAAACTGAAGGCGCGCTACGACCTGTTCATCGACGGCAGGTTTGTCGCCCCGAAGTCCGGCCAGTATTTCGATTCCATCAATCCGGCCAACGAGACCAGGCTGGCGAAGATCGCGCAGGCCAACGCCGCCGATGTCGATGCCGCCTACCGCGCCGCGCAGAACGCCTACACCAAGGTCTGGGGCAAGCTGCCCGGGCGCGAGCGCGCCAAGTACATCTACCGCATTGCGCGCCTGCTGCAGGACCGGGCGCGGGAATTCGCCGTGGCCGAGACCCTCGACGGCGGCAAGCCCATCAAGGAGTCGCGCGACTTCGATGTGCCGATGGCCGCCGCCCATTTCTTTTATCACGCCGGCTGGGCGGACAAACTCGACTATGTGGCGCCCGGCCGCCGGGTCGCGCCGCTGGGCGTGGTCGGCCAGGTCATCCCGTGGAATTTCCCCCTGCTCATGCTCGCGTGGAAACTCGCGCCGGCGCTCGCCCTGGGCAACTGCGTCGTCATCAAGCCGGCGGAAACCACCAGCATCACGGCGCTGAAACTCGCCGAGATCTTCCAGGACGCGGGCCTGCCCCCGGGCGTCGTCAACATCGTGACCGGCTTTGGTGACACGGGAGCGGCGGTCATGGGTCATCCCATCGCCGCGAAGGTCGCCTTCACCGGCTCGACCGAGGTGGGCAAGATCATCATGCGCTCGCTGGCCGGCACGGACAAGAAGATGACCATGGAGCTGGGCGGCAAGGCGGCCAACATCGTGTTTGCGGACGCCCCGATCGACCAGGCGGTCGAGGGCATCGTCAACGGCATCTTCTTCAACCAGGGGCACGTCTGCTGTGCGGGCTCGCGCCTGCTGGTCCAGGAGAGTGTGGCGGCCGAGGTGCTGGCCAAGCTCAAGAACCGGATCAAGGTGCTGCGCGTGGGCGATCCCCTCGACAAGAACACCGACATCGGCGCGATCAATTCCGCGGAGCAACTGGCGACCATCAAACGCCTCGTGGCCGCCGGCGTGAAGGAAGGCGCCACGCTGTACCAGCCCCCCGGCGTGCTGCCGGCGAAGGGATATTATTTCCGGCCGACGGTCTTCTCCAACGTGTCGATGAGCCACCGCATTGCTCGCGAGGAGATCTTCGGGCCCGTGCTCAGCGTGCTCACCTTCCGCACCGTGGACGAGGCGGTCGAGAAGGCCAACAACACCGCGTACGGCCTGAGCGCCGGCGTGTGGACGGACAAGGGTTCGCGCATCCTGAAGATGTCCACCGAGCTCAAGGCCGGCGTGGTCTGGGCCAACACGTACAACAAGTTCGACCCGACGTCGCCCTTCGGCGGCTACAAGGAATCCGGCTTCGGCCGCGAGGGCGGCCGGCAGGGTCTCCTCGATTACTGCCAGCTCGCCTGAATCAATCACCATGGCCCAACCCAAATACCTCACCGCCCCGCAGAAGATGACGACGATGCCGCCGGGCATCCCCTACATCGTGGGCAACGAGGCGGCGGAGCGGTTCAACTTCTACGGGATGCGCGCCATTCTCGTGGTGTTCATGACGCAATACCTGGTCAACCGCAGCGGGGCCAAGGATGTGATGAACGAGAACGAGGCCAACGGCTGGTATCACCTCTTTCTGTCCGCCAATTATTTTTTCCCGATGCTGGGGGCGATCGTGTCCGATGCTTTCTTCGGCAAGTACCGCACCATCTTCTGGCTCTCGCTGGTGTACTGCGCCGGCAGCGTGGTGCTGGCACTTGACCACACCCGCTTCGGCCTCTCCGCCGGCCTCACGCTCATTGCCCTCGGCTCCGGTGGCATCAAGCCGTGCGTGTCATCGCACGTGGGCGACCAGTTCGGGCCGGACAACCAGCCGCTGCTCTCGCGCGCGTTCGGCTGGTTTTACTTCTCGGTCAACTTCGGTTCCTTCTTCTCCATTCTGCTCATCCCCTGGCTGCTGGAACACTACGGCCCCGCGCCGGCGTTCGGCGTGCCGGCCGGGCTGATGCTGCTGGCGGCCCTGGTGTTCTGGCTGGGCCGGTTCAAGTTTGCCCACATTCCCCCGACCGGGAAAACCTTCCTGCGCGACACCTTCAGCCGCGAGGGCCTGCTCACCCTCGGCCGGATCGCGATCATCTACGCGTTTGTGGCCGTCTTCTGGTCGCTCTGGGACCAGAGCGGTGGCGAATGGGTCACGCAGGCCGAGAAGATGGAACTGCATTTCGCGGGCATCACGTGGCTCTCGTCCCAGATTCAGGCGCTCAATGCCATCATGATCCTGGCGTTCATTCCGCTCTTCCAATACTTGATCTACCCGGCGATCAGCCGGGTATTTCCGCTCACACCGTTGCGAAAGATCGGACTCGGGCTGATCGTCACCGGGCTGTCGTTCCTGGTCAGTGCGTGGATCGAGACCCAGCTTTCGGCCGGCCTGAAGCCCAGCATCGGCTGGCAGATTCCCGCCTACGCGCTGCTTTCGGCCGGCGAGGTGATGGTGTCGATTACCGGGCTCGAGTTTGCGTACACCCAGGCGCCAAAGCACATGAAGGCGATGGTGCAGGCGCTCTACCTGCTGGCCGTCTCGGCCGGGAATCTCTTCACTGCCATCGTGCACTGGTTCATCGGCAACCCCGATGGCTCGGTGAAGCTGCACGGCGCCGCCTACTACAACTTCTTTGCCGCGCTATCCATCGGCTGCGTGGCGCTGTGGGTCTTTGTCGCCAAGGCCTACAAGGAGAAGTCCTACATGCAGGGCGACGTGCCCGAGGCCGAAATCGAAGCTGAAAACGCCGCCACCACATGACCCGACTGCCCATCACCAAGACGCCCAAGGTTTACGTTGGCGGCGCGTTCATCCGCTCCGAGAGCGCGCGCACGTTCGCGCTGCCAGACGCGGCCGGTAATTTTTTCGCCAACATCCCGCAGTGCACGCGCAAGGACCTGCGCAACGCCGTCGAGGCCGCCGCCAAGGCCGGCCCCGGCTGGGCGAAGCGCACGGCCTACAACCGCGGCCAGATCATCTACCGGCTGGGCGAGATGCTCGAGGCGCGCAAGGCCGACATGGCCGACGCCCTCGCGGTCGGCGGCGCCACCAAGGCCGCGGCCGCCCGGGAGATCACCGCGACCATTGACCGGCTAATCTACTACGCCGGCTGGGCCGACAAATACGAGCAGGTGCTGGGCAGCGTGAATCCGGTCGCCGCCCCCTATTTTAATTTCACGGTGACCGAGCCCATGGGCATCATCGGCCTGCTGGCCCCGGAGGCGGCGCCACTGCTCGCCTTGATCTCGCTGATCGCCCCGGCGATCACGAGCGGCAACACCGTGGTGGCCCTCGCCTCCACGACGCAGCCGTATCCGGCCATCGTGCTCGGCGAGATGCTGGCCACGAGCGACCTGCCGGGCGGGGTGGTCAACCTGCTGACCGGCTACCGCAAGGAGCTGGTGCCGACCTTCGCGACGCACACCCACCTCCGCGGCCTTGGCGGCGTGGCCAGCGCCGCCGAACGGCAGACCCTGAAACTGGGCGCGGCCGACAGCGTGAAGCGCGTGAAGCTGTTGAAGGCTGAGGAGCCTTTCGACTGGTTCGCGGAAAAAGCCCAGGGCCTCTACGAGGTTCGCGATCACCTGGAGTTCAAGACCACCTGGCATCCCATCGGGGCCTGAGCCATGATGCCCGGATACGACGCCCGGCGGATCCGGGCCCGGTTGCTGGTGTGGTGGATCATCTGGGCCGCCATCCTGGTCAATCTCTGCCTCCTCTACTTTTTCCTGGGCCGCAGCCAGCCGCGACCGGTGAACGTCCCGGCGCGGGAGTCGCTCGCGGGCCTGATCGGCCTCATCCCGTTGTTTGTGAGCATTGTGATCCGCTGGCTGGTGCTGCCGCGTTATACCAACCCGGCGCGCGCCTTCGTGGTTTTCATTTTGGGGGTGGCGCTGGCCGAAGCCTGCGGGATTCTCGGCATTTTCCTCGGTGGCGTGTACCGGGAGGATCTGTTTGTCCTCGGCGTCCTGGGTGTCGCCCAGTACGTGCCGTTCTACGCCCGGCAGCTGTACGATCCGAAGGGCGCGGGGTTCATCCCGAATAACTGACCCGGCTTACGCGTGGTCGCGCTTCTTCAGGAAGCGCGCGATCTCCCGGGCGATCGGCATCGCCGTCGAGGTCCCGGGCTGCATGACGGAAAGCGCGGCCACGGCATTCCCGTAGTGGGCGGCCTCGAAAACGTTGTGCTTGAACTTGACCAGCCCGGCTGCGAAGCCACCGACGAACGCGTCACCGGCCCCGGTGGTGTCGACCACCTCGACCTCGTGGGCGTTGATGCGGGTGTAGACGTCCGGCTGCGAGATGAAGCAGCCGCGGGCGCCGAGGGTGACGATGACGACCGGCACTTCCAGGGCCCGGCAGAGGCGGTGCAGGGCGTCGGCCTTCAGCGACTGCAGCGTCGACTCGGTAAACTCGCCCTGGGCGTTGAACGGCGCGGTGCGGAGCAGGGCGGCGCACGCGGGCTGCAATTTGACCAGCGTGATGAATTCCGATTCGTTCGGGATCAGCACCTCGGTGTAGCGGAGGAGCCCGGGGTCGAAGTCCGGGCGCATCGGCGCGGGGTTGAGGACGGTGATGGCGCCGCGGCGCCGGGCGGTGCGCAGGACATGGGCGACGGTGCCGTAGTCGCACTCGCCCTGGCAGACGACGACCTGCGCGGAATCGTAGACCTTCGCCGGGATGTCATGCGGCCGCAGGCCGAAGTTGGCCCCGGGTGAAATGATGATGTGATTCTGGCCGGAGGCATTGACCGTGATCGCCGCCACGCCGGTGGCGTGCTTGGGCTTGGTGACGAAGTGAGCGTGCACCCCGGCGGCGCGCGCGCACTTCCGCGCGTTGGTCCCGAAGGCGTCGGTCCCGACCGCGCCGAGGAAGAGGGTGGGAATGCCGGCGCGGGTGGCGGCCACCGCCTGGTTGTAACCCTTGCCGCCCGGGTTGGTGCGGAAATCGCCGATGATGGTTTCGCCGGGCCGGGGAAAGCCCTTCACGTCAAAGGCGAGGTCCTGGACGAAGCTGCCGATGACAAGGACGGAGTGTTTCATGGGAAGGACCGGGGGTGTCTGGCGAAGGATGAAAAGCTGGCCCGCCGGCCGGGGCATGACAAGCGCAAGATTTCGCGTCGCGCATCGGCCCGGCCGTCCATGGCACCCTCGGGTGGCATCCGCTCATCCTGACGCCCGGCCGCCTGTCCAATTGCGCCCGCCGCGGGCGGCAATCCCCGCTTTAATCCCCGGCATGGCAGTCAAAGAGGCAAAAGCTTTCCCCCTCATGGGCCGTCCCGCGGCCGGGCTTGCGGCCGGCCGCCCGGCCGTGGTTCGCTCCGGGGTGGCGATAAAACCAGTCATTGATGCCGCCGCCCGGCTCCAGCGCGCGAAGGAACGCCTCTACGTGGTCTGCCAGCTGGGCGGGTGGGGCGTGTTTCTGGTGGTCCAGCTGGCCGTCAGCCGGATTTTTGCGGATAGCAAGACCGCCGCCTCGCGGGACTGGCTGACTGAGACATCGATCAACGTCATGATCATTTTGATGGGTCTGGTGCTGACCCACTATGCGCGGATGTACATGAACCGCTGGGGCTGGAAGCAGCTGAGCTGGCGCGCCCTGATCCCCCGGGTGATCGCGATGGCCGCGGTGCTTTCCTTCTTCTGGAGCGCCGCCGGTTACGGGTACTCTTACGGCGTGATCGGCCTGCCGTGGACCTCCAAGGTGAGCATCGTCATCATCTTTCTGTTCAGCTGTCTCAACGGGACGGGCCTCATGGTCGGCTGGCTGGCGCTTTATTTTTTCTACCACGTCCTTGAGCGACTGCAGCGGATGCAGGTGGAGCAGCTCCGGCTGGCCGCGAGCGTGAAGGAAGCCGAGCTCCGGGCCCTCAAGTCGCAGGTGAACCCGCATTTCCTGTTCAACTCGCTCAACAGCCTGCGCGCGCTGATCGACGAGGACGCCCCGCGGGCGCGGGAAGCGGTCACCCGCCTGGCCAACATGCTCCGGTATTCCCTGCAATCCGGCAATCTTGAGACCGTCTCGCTCGAGGAGGAGCTGCGCACGGTGGAGGATTACCTCGCCCTGGAACAGATCCGTCACGAGGGCCGGCTGAGTGTCCGCTGGGCGGTCGGCGAGGAGGCGCGGGCGCAGTCGATCCCGCCGATGCTGCTGCAAACCCTCGTGGAGAACGCCGTCAAGTACGGTATTTCCACCCGGCGCGAAGGCGGCGAAGTCACCATCTCCGCCCGCATCGAAGCCGGGGTGTTGCACGTCAGTGTGACCAATCCCGGCGACCTGGCCCCGGCCGGCAATGAGGCCTCGGCGAAGGCCGGCTCATCCACCGGCGTGGGCCTCCGCAATGCCTCCGAGCGCCTCAAGCTGCTGTACGGGGACCAGGCGACCCTGCGCCTGCTGGCCGAACCCGCGGGCTGCGTCACCGCCGGCGTGGCCATCCCGCTCAAATCCACCGCGCCATGAAAGCCCTTTTGGTGGATGACGAACGGCTGGCGCGCAACGAACTGCGGCGGTTGCTCAAGGCGCACCCGGACATCGAGATCGTGGGCGAGGCCGTCGACGCCGACGATGCGCGGGAAAAGGTGGCCGCGCTCAAGCCGGACCTCCTCTTTCTGGACATCCAGATGCCTGGGGACGACGGGTTCACGCTGCTGGAGAAGCTCGAGCCGCCGCTGCCGCTCGTCATCTTCACCACGGCCTACGACGAGTTTGCGCTGAAGGCCTTTGAGTTCAATGCGCTCGACTACCTGCTGAAGCCGGTCGACCCCAACCGCCTGGTCGCGGCACTCGAGAAGATCCGCCTGCGCGGACCCGGGCCGGCGGGCGAGGCCGAGGTCGCGCCCTCGCACCGGCTCACCCTCGAGGACAAGGTCTTCGTGCGCGAGGGCGACCGCTGCTGGTTCGTGCCCGTGAAAAACATCCGGTTGCTCGAGTCGGAGGGCAACTACACCCGCCTGCACTTTGACGACCAGAAGCCGCAGCTTTTCCGCTCGCTGACCGCGATGGAGGAGCGGCTCGAGGCCCGGCACTTCTTCCGCGCCAACCGCAAGCAGGTCATCAACCTCGCGTGGGTCGAAGGCATCGAGCCGTGGTTCAGCGGCGGCCTGCTCGTGAAGCTCAAGGGCGGACTCAAGGTCGAGCTCTCCCGCCGCCAGGCCCAGGATTTCCGCGAAAGAATGAGTCTCTGAGTTTGTCACCACGAAACACACGAAATACACAAAAACAAACAGGGGGCTTCTCTTGCCCTCTTCGAATGACCTGCCGTTTTCGTGTCATTTCGTGCATTTCGTGGTTAAAAATCTCTCCCCATGATCGAAGCCCACCACCTCACCAAGACCTTCAAGGACAAGAAGCGCGGCCTGATCCGGGCCGTGGAAGACGTGTCCTTCACCTGCCAGCCCGGGCAGATCTACGGGCTGCTCGGCGCCAATGGCGCGGGCAAGACCACGACACTCCGCATGCTGGCCACGCTGCTCCAGCCCACCAGTGGCACGGCCAAGCTGGCCGGTCATGATGTGGCGACCGAGGCCGACCAGGTGCGGGCTAATGTTGGCTTCCTCGCGGCGAGCACGGCGCTCTACGGGCGGCTGACCGCGCGGGAGATGATCAGGTACTTCGGCCAGCTCAACGGCCTGAGCGACGAGGCGATCCGGGCCCGGATCAAGCTGCTGGCCGACGAGCTCGACATGCACGAGTTTCTCGACCGCCGGTGCGAGAAATTTTCCACGGGCATGAAGCAGAAAACCTCCATCGCCCGCACCCTCATCCATGACCCGGCGGTGATGATCTTTGATGAGCCGACCCTCGGGCTCGACGTCATGACCGCGCGCGCCATCGTGAAATTTGTCCGCGAGTGCCGCAACCGCGGCAAGACCGTCATCTACTCGACCCACATCATGAGCGAGGTGGAGAAGCTCTGCGATGTGGTCGGCATCATTCACGACGGCCGCCTCGTGGCCGAAGGCACGCTGGCCGGACTGCGCGCCCGCTACGGCGAGCAGGACCTGGAGGAAGTCTTCGTCAAGGCCGTCGGCGGCGAGGCGGCCCTGGCCGCGGCCGCCAAAAATTAACGGGACCCCCGCCATGAACTGGAAAAATATCGTCACGGTCTATCTCAAGGAACTGAAGGATTCGCTGCGCGACCGGCGCACGCTGATCTCGATCATCGTCATCCCGACCTTCGTCATGCCCGCGCTTTTCTTCGGTGTCGGCAAGATCGCCGCAGGGGTCGTCAACAAGGCGCGGGAGGAAATTCCCAGCGTCATGGTGCTCGGCGGCGAGGACTCACCGGCGGTGGTGGCGGAGCTAGGCGCGGCGAAGAAATTCAAAGTGGTGGCCACTGCGCCCGATTGGAAGCAGCAGATTTCCGACAAAAAGGTCCGCGCCGCCATCCAGCTCCCGCCCGGCTTTGAGGCCGGCCTGAAGGTGGGCGAGGCCGGGCCGGTTATCCTCTACAATTATGAGGGCGAGCTAAAATCCGGTTTTGCCGTGAACGAACTCGAGCGCTTCTTCCGTGAGCTGCGTGACCGCACCGTCACGGCCCGCCTCGCCGAACGCTCGCTGCCGGCCACCCTGGTCCGGCCGTTCGAGTTTAAGCGCGAGAATGTGGCGCCACCGGAGAAGGTCGGCGGCAACCTGCTCGGCGGCATCGTGCCCTATTTGATCATCATTCTCTGCTTCACCGGCGCGATGTATCCCGCGATGGATCTCACCGCGGGTGAAAAGGAACGCGGCACCATGGAGACGCTGCTCTGCAGCCCCGTGCCGCGGGTCGACTTGGTGCTCGGGAAATTTCTCATGGTGCTGACCGGGTCGCTGTCCGCCATGCTGCTCTCGCTCGCCTCCATGGGCATCAGTGCCGTGGTCGCCGGCATGGTGTTCGCCGGTGGTCCCGGGGCGGCCAAGGCGGCCGGCCAGGCCCAGGGCGGGGCCGGCCTGATCCCGATCATTGACCCGATGGGACTGCTCGGGGTTGTGGCCATGGTGCTGCCGGTGGCGGTGCTTTTTTCCGCGGTCATCTTCACGGTCGCCCTCTTTGCCAAGAGCTACAAGGAGGCGCAGAGCTATGTGGGGCCGATGATCTTCATTGTCATCATGCCCGCGGTCGTCGGCATGCTGCCCGGCATCGACCTCAACCTGCGGCTCGCCCTGGTGCCGATCCTGAATCTTTCGCTGGTCTGCAAGGAGATGCTCTCCGGCGTCTGGCACTGGAATTACATCGCGCTCATCTTCGGCTCGTCGTGCCTTTATGCGGCGGTCGCGCTGGGCCTGGCGGTGAAGATGTTCAATCGCGAGGATGTCATGTTCCGGGCGTGAGGTAAGGCGCGCCAGGCATCGCTGAGGAGTAGGGGACGCAGTCTTGCTGAGCCCTTTTGCAGCCCGGCTTCCATATTTCCGTAAAACCCGGGCCGGCGCTGGTAAAGGCCGCGTAAATGCCGGCCGCCCCCCTAGGCAGAGTGAAACAGACCTGCTAGGTTGCCGTCACTCCCGCCATGAACCCGACCACACCATCAGAGAACCAAGAGACGACGCGCCTCGAAAAACTGCGCGCACAAATTTCCAGCGACATTGAAACCATGCAGCAGAAGGAATCGAGCCTGCGCGAATACGAGCAGCGCCTCCGCCTGCTCGTCGACCACGCCCACTCCCAGCCGCCGCAGCCGGCTGCCCAGTATTTCGTGGCCCAGGCCCCGGCGGCGCAGAACCTCGACGCGGAGTGGGAGAAATACCACCGCGCCCATTCCCTGCTCGAGGCCGCCCGGCGCGGGCTTTGCGATGACCGGCTCGCGCTCAAGGATCGGGAGGAGAAACTCCTGCAGCGCGAGGACGAGCTGCAGCGGCGCGAATCCTGGGTGAAGGCCCGGGAGCACGAGCTTGAACTCCAGGCGCAGGCCAAGGTGCAGGAAGAGATCCAGCCGAAGGCGAAGGTCTCGTTCACCACGGCGCCGTTTCTCGCCGCCCGCAACCTGCTGTCGCGCCACGGCTGAGCTTGCGCCCAGCCAGCTTCCGACCCGGCCCGGCGATGGGCCGGGTTTTTTTGTACCTCTCAACTCGGACCGCCGGGTCAGGGCGGGAGTCGGGACACCCATCGCGAGGTTGGCCGTCTCCCTTCCGGGCCAGCCGCCGGAATTTCCCCTTGCATCAGACCGCCTGATTCCCCATCAAAGCGGCCGTGATTCTTTCCGCCCAGCTGCGCAATTCCGATCTGACTGCCATTATGGCAGCCGGTATCCGCGTGTGGTCGAAGCGACCGGCTCGGCGAAATGGTGAGATGCGCGCAGCGCAAATGCGATAAACCCGCACCAGTAAAACACCAAACTTCCGCCGAGCCCGACTCCTTCCGAGTCGGGCTTTTTATTTTTCTAAATTCATTCCGCCTCCCTCCCACGCCATGCCCACGCTCGAACCTCCCCCCCTCCAGATGGAATTGCCCGCGGTGTCCTTTTTCGGACGCACGCTTGATGAGTATGCCCGGTTCTTTGCCCTCGACCCCGCGCAGTTGCGGCGGCGCGTCGTCCTCGATGTCGCCGCCGGGCCGTCGTCCTTCACGGCGGAAGCCAGCCGGCGCGGCATCGATGCCGTGGCGGTTGATCCGCTGTACGACCGCGCCGGGCCGGTGCTCGCCGAGCAGGTGAAGCACGACTACGGGCGGATGTTTGGCCAGATCCGGGCCAAGCCGCAGCTGTTCCGCCTCAAGTCCTTCGAGTCCCTGGCCGCCGCCGAGTCCGACCGGCGGGCGGCCGCACGGTGGTTTCTGGCCGACTACGAGGGCAACACCCGGCACGGCCGCTATGTCCGGGGCGCGCTGCCGTTGCTCCCGTTCCTCGACGGAGCCTTCGACCTCGTCCTCTGCGCGCACCTGCTGTTCATCCACGCCGAGCGGTTCGACTTCGCCTGGCATGTGACGGCTTGCCTCGAGCTCGCGCGGGTGAGCGGCGGCGAGGTGCGGATCCATCCCCTGTGTGGCGCGGACGGACGGCCCTACGCCGGGCTGGCCCGGCTGCGGCGTGAGCTGGCCACGCACGGCGTGCGGAGCGAGGTCCGGGAAGTGGACTACGAGTTCTTCGCCGGCAGTAACAGCATGCTGGTGCTCAACCGCCACACGTGAACCGGCTCCCGGTCCAACCAGTCTAGCTGCGCCCCTGCACAAACGGGGAAGACCTACGCTTTCTCCAGCTCGGCCAGCTTGGCGGCGGCGACTTCCCAGGCGGTGGTCGCGGTCTGCAGCTGGTCGACGAGCACGCTGAGCTCGCGGTTCAGGTGCTGGGCCTTGCCGGGGGAATTGTAGGTCTCCGGCGCCTCGAGCTCGGCGGTGAGTTCGTTCTGCTTGGTCTCGAGCTGCGAAACCTTCTCCTCGAGATGGCCGACTTCGGTCCGGAGCTTCTTGAGCTCGGACGGGTTGGGCTTCGGGGCCGAGACGGTCTTGGGTGCCGGGGCTTCCGCCGCCTGCTTCGGGCGTGCATCCGTGAAGCCCGCGGTCAGCGCGGCGCGGGCGCTGCTGGCCTTGGACTTCTCCAGGTAATAATCGTAGTCACCCGCGTACGGCGTGAGCCGGCCGCTGTGCACGTGCAGCACGGTCTTCGCCAGCTGCCGGATGAAATACACATCGTGGCTGATGAAGATGAAGGTGCCCTCGTAGGCCTTGAGCGCGTTGACGAGCGCGTCGATCGACGGGATGTCGAGGTGGGTCGTCGGCTCGTCCATCAACAGCAAATTGGGCGGGTTGATCAGGAGGCGGGCGAGGGCGAGCCGGGATTTTTCACCACCGGAGAGAACCGAGACCTTCTTGAAGACATCGTCCTTGCGGAAAAGGAACCCGCCAAGGACGGCGCGGCCCTGCTGCTCGGTGAGCTGGTTCTCGGCCGTGCGCAGCTCCATGACGTTTTCCAGCACGGTCAGGTCCAGCTTCAGGTTGTCCGCGCGATTCTGCGCGAAGTAGCCGGGCACGACATTGCTGCCGAGGTTCATCTCGCCGCCCTGGATGGGGATGACGCTGGCAAGGATCTTGAGGAGGGTGGACTTCCCGGCGCCGTTCGGGCCGACGAGCACGATCTTCTGGCCGCGCTCGGCCTCGAAGTTCAGGTCGGTGTAGACGACATGGTCGCCGTAGGCCTGGCGGACCTTCTTCAGGTTGACGACCTTGAGCCCGGAGCGCGGCGGCTGCGGGAAACGGAAGTTCACGCGCTTCAGCTGCTCCATCGGCTCCTCGACGGCCTCGTCCTTGAGACGCTCGATTTGCTTTTCCTTGGACTTGGCGCGGGAGGCCATGGAGGCCTTGGCGCCGAAGCGGTCGACGAATTTCTGGAGATGGGCGATCTCGCGCTGCTGGTTCTTGAACTGCGCCGCCTGCTGCTCCTTGCGGGCGACCTTCTCGTTCAGGTAATCGTCGTAGTTGCCGGTGTACCGGTTGAGCGTGCCGCCGCTGAGCTCAAGAATGCCGTTGCAAAGTGAGTTCAGGAACTCGCGATCGTGGGAGATGAGCACGAGGCCGCCCGGGTAACGGGTCAGGTAGTCCTGGAACCAGAGGAGCGCCTCGAGATCGAGATGGTTCGTCGGCTCGTCGAGCAGGAGCAGGGCGGGCTCGCTCACCAGCAGGCGGGCGAGGTGCGCGCGCATGACCCAGCCACCCGAGAAGGACTTGGCCGGCTTGTCGTGGTCGGTCTCGCGGAAGCCCAGGCCGGCGAGGATCTTCTTGGCGCGCGGCTCCAGCGTCCAGTCGATGTCGTAATCGTCGTCGGTTTCCGGGACGAGCTTCTTGCCGCTGGTGGCGATGGCCAGAATGGTTTCGTCACGCACCGGGGCGCTCTCCTGCGGCAGGTAGCCGAAGTCCGCGCCGCGTTCCCATTCGATGGTGCCTTCGTCGGGGGTTTCCTCGCCCAGGATCAGGTTGAAGAGCGTGGATTTGCCCGCGCCGTTGGCCCCGACCAGACCGAAGCGGTCGGTGCGCGCAACGAAGAGCGACACCTCGGAAAAGAGTTCCCGGGTGCCGTAGGACTTGGCGACATCTGCAATGGTCAGCATGGAAAACCCGCGAGCAAGCAGGTTAGGACTGCCGCCGTCAATGGCTTTGCTGAGTCCGGTGTAAGTGCCACCGCGCCAGCGACTGCCACCACCCCGTCGACGTGCGAACGCCCAGATGGCGCGCCCGTCGAGCCAGCGCGTGATTGGAATAGACGGCAGCGGGGTCGTCGCCCCGATGGGCAGCACAAGTCCGCTGGCGCGGTCGGCCAAGGCCCGCTGGTCACAACCGGCGCCGAGGAACGGCCCGACACTCGCCGATTGCACTGGCGCGGGTCGTGGGGTTGGGTGGGAGGCAAAATCATGTCCAACCGCCTCGCCGCCGAAAAATCGCCGTATTTGCGCCAGCACGCCGAAAACCCGGTGGACTGGTTGCCGTGGGGCGAGGCGGCCTTCGCCCAGGCCCGGCAGGAGCAGAAGCCGGTTTTCCTGAGCATCGGCTACTCGACCTGCCACTGGTGCCATGTCATGGCGCATGAGTCGTTCGAGAACACGGCCATCGCCGCCGTGCTCAACCGCGACTTCGTGCCGGTGAAGCTCGACCGCGAGGAGCGGCCGGACCTCGACCGGGTCTACATGACCTATGTGCAGCAGACCACCGGCCAGGGCGGATGGCCGATGAGCGTCTGGCTGACCCCGGAGGGGAAACCCTTCTATGGCGGCACGTATTTCCCCGCGGCCGACCGCCACGGCCGGCCGGGATTCCTGACCGTGCTGAACGCCATTACGCGGCACTGGCACGAACAGCGCGAAAAAATCCTCGCCGGAGCCGACGAGGTCGTCGCCGCGCTGCAACGATACGCCGCGGAGGGCGCGGCGCGCGAGGTGAACCCGGGGGAAGCCGAGGTGCCGCTCCACGAGGCGGCGGCCGAGGCGTTTGAAAAGGGCTACCAGTATTTCCACGAGGCCTGCGACCCGCAATGGGGCGGGTTTGGCGGGGCGCCCAAGTTTCCACGGGCGTCGGCCCTCAACTTTCTCTTTCAGGTCGCGGTGCTGCAGGGCCCGCCGTCGGAGCTCGGGGCGGATGCCGTCCGGATGGCGACCCACACGCTGCAGAAAATGGCCGAGGGCGGCCTGCACGACCACGTGGGCGGAGGCTTTCACCGCTACTCGGTCGATGAACAGTGGTTCGTGCCGCACTTCGAGAAGATGCTCTATGACCAGGCGCAGATCGCCCTGAATTACCTGGAGGCCCGGCAGGCGACCGGACGCGAGGTGTTCGCCTGGCTGGCGCGCGACATATTTTCCTACGTGCAACGCGACCTGACCGGGCCGCACGGCGGATTCTATTCCGCCGAGGACGCGGACTCGCCGCTGCCGGCGGCGGAGGCGGGAGGACGGAGAGCGGAGGACGAAGTACGGAAAACTGAAAACAACGCTCACGCCGAGGGCGCGTTCTACGTCTGGACCAAGGCGGAGATCGACGCGGTGCTCGGGGCCGACGCGGCGTTTTTCTGCGCGCATTATGGCGTCAAGCCCGACGGCAACGTGGCCCACGATCCGCAGGGCGAGTTCACGGGGAAGAACATCCTGATGCAGCGGCAATCGCTCGTCGTCACCGCGCGCGAATTTCAACTCGGGATCGAAGCCGCGAGCACGAAGCTGTTGGACGCCTTGGATAAACTGGGCGCCGTCCGGGCCCGGCGCCCCCGGCCGCAGCGCGACGACAAGGTGATCACGGCGTGGAACGGCCTGATGATCTCGGCGCTGGCCAAGGGCGCGCAGGTGCTGGGCGAAACGGCGCATTTGACCGCCGCCACCCGGGCCGCGGAATTCATCGAGCGCGAACTGTACGACCCGGCGACGGGCACGCTTTACCGCAGCTGGCGCGACGGCCGGAGCAACATTCCCGGTTTCGCCGAGGATTACGCCTGCCTGATCCAGGGGCTGCTCGATCTCTACGAGGCCGGCTTCGTCATCCACTGGCTGCAGTGGGCCGTGCAGCTCCAGGCGAAAATGGACGGGCTGTTCTGGGATGCGGCGCGCGGCGGTTACTTTAACTCGCGGGCGGATGATCCGATGGTGATCGTCCGGCTGAAGGAGGATTATGATGGCGCCGAGCCGGCCTCGAACTCGGTGGCGGTGATGAACCTGCTCCGGCTTGATTGGATGATCGGGGTGAAGGGCGCGCGGGACCAGGCCCTGAAAACCATCGGCGCGCTTCGTGCCCAGTGGAGCCGGGTGCCGCACGGGCTGCCGCAGCTGCTCTGCGCCCTGGAGCTTGCGCTCGCGGAGCCGCGCACCGTGGTACTCGCCGGCGACCCGGCGTCGTCGGATTTTCGCGCCCTGGACGCGGTCCTGCATGAAGCCCTTGGGCCGCGACGGGTGCGGCTGGGCGCAGATGGGGCCGCGGGCCAGGCCTGGCTGGCGGTGCGGCGGCCCTATCTGGCGGATATGAAGCCGGTCAACGGGCGGGCCACCGCCTATCTCTGCGAGAATTTCACCTGCCAGCAGCCGGTTTCCGCCCCCGCGGAATTGCGGCGCCTCCTGGTCCGGGGTTGAGCGGCGGACGGATGAAAGCACCCCAGCTTCCGGCTTTGGTTAAAGAAACCCGGGCTCGGCCCGATACCAACGGGTGCACCGTCCCGATCCCGCTCCGGCTTTATTCGCTTTAGTCCTGACGCAGGGGACAAATTGCTGTTACGTTTTTTCTCATGGCTCCAGCTCCGACTCCACTCAGTGACCTGGCGCGGCTCGCGACGCTGAAAAGCCTCGGGTTGCTCGATTCCCCGGCGGAAGCCGGCTTCGACCGGCTGACCCGGCTGGTGACGCAATTTCTTGGAGTGCCGGTTGCGCTGGTTTCATTGGTCGATGACCAGCGACAATTCTTCAAGTCGGCCTGCGGGCTCGGCGGCTGGGCCGGCGCGGCGCGGGAAACCGGGCTGAGTCATTCCTTTTGCCAGTACGTCGTCACCTCGGGGCAACCCCTGATCGTGGCTGATGCGCGCGTTCACCCCCTGCTGAAGGATAACCGGGCGATTCCGGATCTGGGGGTGATCGCCTACATTGGATTTCCGATCCGGGCACCCGATGGTTCGGTGCTCGGCTCCTTCTGTGCCATCGACAATAAGCCCCGGATCTGGACGCAGCCCGAGATCGAGCTGCTCGCGGAACTGACCGAGCTGGCCGGCACCGAAGTCGCGCTCCGGTGGAACAAGGTCGGCAGCCAGCGGGCCCTGCAGGCCAGCGCCACCGAATTGGAGCGGACCAATGCCGAGCTGCTCCGGGCCACCGAGTTTCAGCGCGCGGTGCTGGACGGCACGGCGTATGGCATCATCGGCACGTCCGTTGACGGCACGATCCGGATTTTCAACGCCGGTGCCGAACACATGCTCGGCTACACCCGGGAGGAAATGGTCGACCGGCAGACGCCCGCGATATTTCATGCCGAGGCCGAGATCCGGGCGCGCGCCCTTGAGTTGACGCGGGAACTCGACCGAACCGTCGAACCGGGATTCGACGTTTTCGTCGCCCAGGCGCGGCTGGGGCAGGTGGACGAACGCGAGTGGACCTATGTGCGGAAGGATGGCGGCCGGGTGCCGGTCATGCTGACCGTCACGGCCCTCCGCGATGCGGCCGGCGCGATCACCGGATTTTTGGGCGTGGCCCGCAGCCTCGCGGCGCGCAAGGCGGCGGAGGCGGCGCATCAGGAAATGGTCGTCCGGCTGGCCAAGCTGGGCTCGCAGGTGCCGGGTATCATCTACCAGTTCCGGCTGCGCCCCGACGGGAGCGCCTGTTATCCCTACGTCAGCGAGGGCATCCAGCAGATTTTCCACGTGTCCCCGGAAGAGGTGCGGGCGGACGACGGCCGGGTCCTGGCCCTGGTTCACCCCGACGATCTCACGATGGCGATGGAGTCGATGCGGATCTCGGCCGAGACCCTGCGACCGTGGCAGCTTGAATACCGGATCCGCCACCCCGACGGAAAGGTCCGCTGGCTCTTCGGCAATTCCGTGCCCGAGCGGGAGCCGGATGGCAGCATCCTGTGGCACGGCTTCACGACCGATATCACCGAGCGCAAGCGCGCCGACGGCGCGCTGCGGGCCAGCGAGGAGCGCCTGTCGAATGTTTTCAGTTCCATTGCGGAAGGCCTCGTGGTGCAGGATGCCGACGGCCGGATCATGCAGTGCAACACCGCCGCCGAACGCCTGCTGGGCCTGGACCGCCAGCAGATGGAGGGCCGCACCTCGCTCGATCCCCGCTGGCGCGCGATCCGCGAGGATGGCGCACACTTCCCCGGGGAAGACCATCCGGCCTGGGTGACGCTGCGGACGGGTCAGCCCCAGCGCGACGTGTTCATGGGCGTCCACAAACCCGATGGTTCGCTCACGTGGCTCTCGGTCAACAGCGAGCCCATCTTTGATCCGGCGGGCAAGGTGCACTCGGTGGTGGTCAGCTTTGCCGACATGACGGCGCGGAAGCGCCTCGAGGAAAACCTGGCGCAGGCCCGCGACAAGGCCCTGGAGGGCTCGCGGCTGAAGTCGGCCTTCCTCGCCAACATGAGCCATGAGATCCGCACGCCGATGAACGGCATCATCGGCATGGCCAGCCTGCTGATGGAAACGAGGCTGACGCCGGACCAGCGGGAAATGGGCGAGGTGGTCCAACGCAGCGCGGAGAGCCTGCTGACCATCATCAACGACATTCTGGATTTTTCCAAGATGGAGGCGGGCAAGATGCGCATCGAGCAGGAGCAGCTCGAGCTGCGCCCCCTGCTGGACGAGGCGATCGTGCTGTTGTCCCCGCGGGCGCAGGAAAAGAACATCACGCTCACGTCCGGGTTCGATGCCCGGCTGGACGGACTGATGATCGGCGATGGCGGCCGGATCCGCCAGGTGCTGGTGAACCTGATCGGCAATGCGGTGAAGTTCACCCCGCAGGGCGCCGTGGCCGTCGCCGCCCATTGGGTCGACGAGGACGAGGCCGGCCGGCTCATCCGGGTCGAAATCAAGGATACGGGCATCGGCATCCCGCTCGCCGCCCAGTCCCAGCTCTTCCAGTCGTTTGTCCAGGCGGACGGTTCCACCACGCGGCGTTTCGGCGGCACGGGGCTCGGGCTCGCCATCTCCCGCCAGATCGTCGAGCTGATGGGCGGTGAAATCGGCTTCAGCAGCGTGGAAGGGCAGGGATCGGTCTTCTGGTTTCAGCTCAAGCTGCCCCGCGCCGTGGCAAAATTCGTCCCGGTGGCAGCGGCGCCGCCCGCGAGTCCCCCGGCCGGCGCCGGGCCGCGGACGGTCCGGCTGCTGGTGGCCGAGGACAACCCCACCAATCAGCTGGTGGTCCGCCGGTTTCTGGAAAAGATGAACCTCGTGGCGGACTTTGCCGGGGATGGCGCCGAGGCGCTGCGCCTGCTGGCGGGAAAACACTATGATGCCGTGCTGATGGACTGCCAGATGCCGGGAGTCGACGGCTACACGGCGACCCGGCGGATCCGGGCGGGCGAAGTGGCCGGGTTGAATCCCCGGATCCCGGTCATTGCGCTGACCGCCTACGCGATGCCGAGCGACCGGCAGAAGTGCCAGGATGCCGGCATGGACGACTACCTGGCCAAGCCCCTGCGGACCGAGGAACTCCGCAGTGCCCTGGTGCGTTGCGGACTGAACCCGGGGGAATCCACGGGCGAGAAAATCCCCTCCCCGGCCGGCCTCGATGACACCGGGGTGCTGCAGGCGGCCCAGATCGCACAGTTGCGGGGCCTGCCCGGCCGCAAGCACCCGACCCTGCTGGAGGAAGTGGTGGAGATATTTTTCCAGGAAACCCCGCTGATGCTGACCGGTCTGGCGGAGGCCGCCGCGCGCGCGGATGAAAAGGAAACCGCGCGGCTGGCACACCGGCTCGCCGGCAGCTGCGCCAACCTTGGCGGGGAACAGATGCGGACAGCGGCCCGGCTGGTGGAAGACACCGCCCGGCGGAAAGCTTGGGCGGAGATGCCCCCGCGGTTGACGGCCATCAACGAGGAGTGGCAGCGTCTGGCCGGCGCGCTCCGGCGGCTGCCCACCACCCCCACCCCATGAAAGTACTCATCGCCGAAGACGAAATGATTGCCAGTCGCGTGCTGGAGGCCGCGTTGCGCAAACTCGGGCATGGACCCCTGCTCGCCGAGGACGGCGAGCGCGCGTGGCACATCCTGCAGACGGAACCGGTCCGGGTGGTGGTCAGTGACTGGCAGATGCCCGGACTGGACGGCCTGGAACTTTGCCGGAAAATCCGGGCGCGCCCGGGCGACTATGTTTATTTCATGCTGCTGACGCAGCAGGCCGCCACCGAAAAAAACCTGCGCGAGGCGACCGAGGCCGGCGTGGACGACTTCCTCGGCAAGCCGGTTGATCCCGGCCAGCTGTGGATGCGGCTGCGGGTGGCGGAACGCATCCTCGGTTTCACCACCGAGGTGCGGCAGCTCGAGTCGTTCCTGCCGATTTGCGGCTACTGCAAAAATATTCGCGACGACAAAAACTACTGGCAGCAAATCGAGAAGTACATCGGCACCCGCACCGGCACCAATTTCAGCCATGGCGTCTGTCCGGATTGCATGGAAAAATTCGTGCGGCCCCAGCTTGCGAAGCTGGGCATCGACCACCCGCCTAGCGCCTGAGCACGGCGTGCGCGAGGCTTTCGTCGCCGTCGTTCGGCGCGGGGGTCAACCCCAGGGTCGCGCACAGCAAATTGTACACCTCGGTGTTGTCGAAGGCGTCGAGCACGACCCCGTGACGGAACGCGGGTCCGCTGGCCAGGAACAGGGCGCCCATGTCGGGGGTCGCGGGATCCCAGCCGTGGGAACCGAGCAGGTAGGTCGGGGCGCGCTTCGGCCAGCCGGCCTTGCTTTCAATGTTCCAGTGTTCGTCGGCTATCAGGACCACGGGCGGAATGCGCGGGTTGTCCCGGTAGTGCAGGCGGGCCGGTACTTCCTCGCGCAGATAGACCTGAACATGGGCCGGTTTTTTGGCGCGGATGGCGGCGACCAGGTCCGCGGCGGAACCGGTCTTGGGCCGCACGCCGCCGTTGGGTCCCGTGGATTCCACCTGGACGGAGTTCACGTCCATCAGGTCCTCGAGGAAGACCACCTTGTCCGGTCCGCAGGCCGACATGCCGTGATCGGCGACGATGACCAGGTTGGTCTTTCCGCCCAGGCCGCGCGCGGCCAGCCCGGCGAGCAGATGCCCGATGGCTTCATCGACCTGCTTGACCGCCCGGGCGGTCTCGGGTGCGTCCGGCCCAAAGGTGTGGCCGGCATGATCCACGATATCAAAATACAGCGTGAATAAACGCGGCCGTTCCGCCATGGGCAGATCAAGCCACGCGAGCAGGCCGTCGACGCGGTCGGGGGAAGGCAGCTTGCCGTTGAATGGTTTGTAGCACGAGGGACGGAGTCCGTGATTTTCCACCTCGGAGCCGGGCCAGAAGAAACACGCGCTACGGACACCCTGCTTTTCCGCCGTGATCCAGACCGGTTCGCCCCCGGTCCACCAGCGGGCCTCGGTGTTGCTTTCCTTTTTATTCAGGGCGAAGGATTCCCGGAAGGCCGGGTCAAAGAAATTATTGGAGACGATCCCGTGGTGTTCCGGGCGCAGGCCGGTGACGAGGGTGTAGTGGTTCGGGAAGGTCTTTGACGGAAAGCTGGGGTTCATCCGCCTGGCGCGCACGCCGTCCGCGGCCAGCTGCTTGAGCACAGGCGCGGCGTACTTGTCGAGGTAGTCCCAGCGGAATCCGTCGATGGAAATGAGGATCAGCGCATCCGTCGACGCCGTCCTCGACGCCGGCGTCGTGCAGGACGTGACCAGCAGACCGACCGCACCGAGCAGCACCAGCAGGACAGGGCAGCGCCGTTTCATCATGGCGCCGAAACTCGCAAACCCTGGGGTGGAGTTAAAGATTATCTTGGCGTTTCCCACGGCATTCGTGTGACATTCCGCGGATGAACGAGGCCGAGCGACTGACCAAGCTGGAGGAGCGCTACGCGCACCTGCAGCGCCACAGCACGGAGCAGGACAAGGTCATGCTCGGGCTGAGCGAGGAGGTCGCCAAACTGCGCAAGGAAATCGCCTTGCTCCGCGGCCAGGTGACCAGCAGCGGTCCCGGCGGCGGCGAGGAAGCGCCCGACGAGCGCCCGCCGCATTATTGAGCGGAGCCGGTGGAACGCGGTCTTCCACCTTCGCCAAGGCCATGATGGACAGGCCGGACGCGTTTTTCTGGCCTGTCATTCTGAACGCAGTGAAGAATCCATGCGCATGAACATGACGCCACGTTCGATGCCGTGGATCCTTCGCGTTGCTCAGGATGACAAACGCAAACCACGTCTCAGAACAGCGCGGTGACCTCGACGTGCTTGCCGGGTTCGAGCGTGACCTCGCCGGAAAGAGCGGCGGTCTCGTCGTTCTTGTACAGCTTGCAGCGGATCGCGCCGGCGGCGTCGTGCGTGGCCCAGCCCCATTTCCCGATCGAGACAAATTGCATCGCGACGCCCTTGTCCCAGCTGAGCCCGGGGCCCTCGCCGCGGATGAAAAGTTTGTTGCCGATGCCGATGTAGGCGGTCGCGAGCAACCGGGTGGCGCCATCCGAGGAGGCGGCGGCCTCGGTCGGCGCGGCGGGTTCTTCGCTGGCGGACGGCCCGGGGGCGGACTCGGGTGAGGGTTCAGTCTGGGCGGATTCGCCGGCCTCGGTGCCGTCGGCGGGTTCTGCGGAAATTTCCCGGGGTTTGCGCGGGGCGCGGGGCTTCCTGGGCTTTGACTCCTCCGTGGCCGGTGACGGCTCGACCGGGGGGGTGGTTTCAAGCACGGCGACCGACTCGACAAACGAGACGGGCACGGGCTTTGCCTCCACAACCGGCGCCGGCTCAGGTTCGGGCTTCGGTGCCGGGGGGCGGGTGGTCGCGGCCGGGGCTTCCTGGGCGACGAGTTTGGTGTCGAGGGTAGCCAGGGCGGCGGCGAGGCGGGTTTCGAATTTCAGGGCGGTGTCCCCGGCGGCGGCCTGCACGCGGGCGACCGCGGCTTCCGCGGCGGTGAGCTGCTTGCGGGTGGCGGTCTCGAGGGCGGCCCAGTCCGTGGCGGCCTTGTGGATTTTATCCGCGACGGCCTTGAGCTGGTCGCTGTTGGCCGCGCGCAATTCGGTGAGCTCCTGCTCGAGGGCCTCGCGATCGTCCTCCTCCTTCTCCGCCAGGGCGGCGTTGAACTCGGCGAGTTTCTCCTGCATCCGGTACGGCAGGTTTTCCGCGGCATGGGCGGTCTTGTGCACGGCTTCCTCGACCGCCTTGATCTGGGCGGCGGCCCGCGTGAGGCTTTCCGCGGCGGCGTGAAGGCGCTGGACCTGTTCGTTGACCCGCAGGCGCTCCTGCTGGACATACTCGGCGGAGTCGGCGGCGTACTCGATAAGGAAGGGCACGAGGCCGATGATCGCGGCCAGGCCGATCAGGACCACCACGCTGATAAACGGCAGCGGTTCGTACGGGTGCTTGGCGAAATAAACGATGATGAAGGCGGCAACCAGCAGGCCGGCATCGATCGCGAGGAATATCCACTTGGGGAGGCGGGGGGCGGGTTCGAGATTCATAGGCGATTCGCGCGCACGCTGGTTTTCGCTCGGACGGTCCGGTTTCTCAAGGCTAAACCAGAGGCAGCCGGACGGCGGCCGGCGCGGCCGGCGAAGAAAGGCATTGAGAAACCCGCGCCCGGGCCCATGGTCCTGCCCGCCGATGAATTTTTCCCACTTTGTGCGGATAGATCGCGAGCGCCGCGGCCTGGAGCGGCATTATGTGGTTCATCTGCGCGATCCGAAATTCACCCTTGAGCTGGCGCCGGACCACGACGCACCCGACAAGGTCGGCCGGGGCATCATCAGGCGGGTCTGCATGCCGAATTCCTGGGCGGGCGACTACGGCCAGTACGGCCAGATGCTCGCGGCCGCGCAGGAGTTTTTCGCCGAGTCGAACCGTCCGGGTCCGGAAACGGCGAGGTTTTGAGCCCGGGAGGAGTCTCGCGAGACACGATCAGCTCATCATCTGCCGCCAAGTCATCACGAAAAGCGAGAAGAGCATGCCGATGCGGATGGAGCCTTCGAACGTGAGGGTCACGAGGACCCACATCAGTCCGCCACTGCTGCGGAGCGCGTAGCCCACGGCGGTGACCGCCAGCAGCACGATGCCCTGGGCGCGGCCGACGGGATGCAGCAGCAGGGTGAACATCCAGAGAAAATAGACGATCAGCCCGCCCGCCCAGAGGACCGCCATCCAGCGCGGCATCGGCAGCTCGCGTGGATCGGCGTTCACCCGGATCTGCTTGATCCCCATGTAGCGTTCGCTGACCACGAGCTGCCACAGCTCGAAGACCAGGAACACGGGCGCAAGGAGGGCGAAGGGGTTCATCCGGGGATGGGGCCGGTTACTTGCCGCTGTACCAGATACCCCGGCGCCAGTTGTGGCGGTGGAGTTGCTGCAGCAGGGCCGCCGGCATCGCCGGCAGGTCGCTCACGCCGCAGTTGGCGTCGGCCTGGGCGACGCTGCGGATGCCGGGAATGACCGTCGACACCGCCGGGTGGGCCAGGACGAACTTCAACGCGGCCTGGGCCGGAGTGTAGCCGGAGCCCGCCAGGTCGGCGATCACCCCGGCGGTGTGCGCCACGGCGCGGCCGAGCCGGTCGCCCTCGAAATACTTGGCGCGAAAATCGTCCGCCGCGAACTTCGTTTCCTTGGTGAACTTGCCCGTCAGCACCCCCTCGTCGAACGCGACCCGCACGATGATGCCAACGCCGCATTCCTGCGCCACGTCGAGCAACTCCGCGGCCGGTTCCTGCTCAAAGAGATTGTAGATCACCTGCACCGCGTCGACCCAGCCGTCGCGCATCAGGTCGATCACGCTGTTCTGGTCGTGCTCGGGGGTGGAGACGCCGATGAGGCCGATCTGGCCCTCGCGCTGCAGCTCGCGGAGCACCTTGAAGGGCGTCGGGTTGCGGTTCCAGGCGCGGGTCCAGGTGTGGAGCTGCAGCAGGTCGAGCCGGCTGGTGCCGAGCTGGGCAAGCCGCGTGGCGAGGTTGGCGCGCAGATACTTTTCCGAGTACCGCTCGTCGGCCTGGCAGTAGGGCGAGGGCGGCCAGATGCCGTCGGCCGGGGGCGTCTTGGTGGCGACGAAAATTTTCTCCTGCTTGCCCGCGGCGGCGCGGTCGCGCAGCACCTGCCCGATCAGGCGTTCGCTCCGGCCGTCGCCGTAGCCCGCGGCGGTGTCGATGAAGTTGACCCCGAGGTCGAGGGCGCGGTGCAGGGCGGCGAGCGAGTCGTGGTCCGCCTGCGCGCCCCACGAGCCGCCGATGGCCCAGGCGCCGAAGCCGATTTCCGAGCAATGGAAGGGATGTTGGCCGAAGGGACGGAATTTCATGGGGAATAAGATGGGGAATTGAGCCGCGGAATTCAGTTCTGCTCGCCCGCCGTGAAGTCAACCCACGGCTGGGCCGGACGACTCTTGAGCACGCCGGTCATCCAGTCGAACTGCGGGTGATCCAAGAGGAATTTATTCGCGTCAAACTCCACGCCGTCGGCCGAGCCCCAGCGGGCGGCGAAGCTCATCCGCTTCGCCATCGCCGTGTCGACGGCCTTGGCGTCGATGGTGCCGGAAGGATAAAAGGGGGTGTGGCCGGCATTGCCCAGCTGGGGATCAGCCTCACCGTGCGAGTCGAGCGCCCGGCCGTTCGGCTTGTCGGTGGTGAGGTAGCACAGGTCATGGCAGTCGGCCTCCAGTTCCATGGCCTTGGCGAGGTCGATCTTCCCGGCATTTTCTTTCATGAGTTGTTTCCAGCGCACCCGGCGCGCCACGGACGACAGCCGGATGTCCACGTCGTTGGTGTCGGTTTCCAGCCGGAGGATCTTCAGGTTTTCCGCGATGTTGGATCCGACGAAGTAACCGTTTTTGGTGCGCTCGAAGCCGGTGTATTTCAGGCCGAGCTCGAGGCGGGCGATCTCCTTGGTGTTGACGTCGCCCAGGAGCCACGCGTTCGCGTAGCCGCCGTTGTTGCCCTGCTTCATGATCGCGCACCACTCGTCGATGGTCCCGGCGTCCTGCATGGCCCGGCGGACGCGGATGAATTCCGGAATGCCCTTCTCAGTAAAGCCGTGAAAACCGCCGATCGTGGTCTCCGAGCCCACGAGCCCGGCGTCGGTCACGAAAAAGTCCGTGCCGCTGTGAATCCAGCCGGGCACCGTCTGCATGAGGATGCGGTGGCCCTTGGCCGGCACGAGGTCGATGATCACGTTGAAGTAGGCCTCCGTGTAGTCCCACATCATGTTGTGCGCGAGCACCACGCCGCCGTCCCTGGTCATGCTCCCCGTGGCAATGAAGGAGGAACAGGCCTCCTTGGGCGCGGTGACGACCGTGGCGCCGCCATCCAATTTTTTCGCCACCTCGGGCCACCAGTAGCCGGTGGTCTCGATCGAGGCATTGAAGGCGATGATGTCATCCAGAGTGGTGGCCACTCCGGCCGCCTGCATCCCCTCGGCGATGCCCTGCATCTCGGTCCGGTTCTCGGGGTCGACCGCCGGGTTGATGAAGCCCTTCGTGTGTTTCACCAGCCAGGCCCAGTCAAAGCTGCTGTCGTGCTCCCACTGCGCGGCGGTCACGCGCATGGCCTCGGCGATCTCCCGGGCCATGAGGTAGCCGTGCTGGAAGCCGCGTTCACGCGGAGCCCCTTCGATGTGAAGATAGGTCCAACCCGCTTTCTCGTGCCGGTGGGCCTTGGCCAGCCACGCCTGCTGTTCCGGGCTCAGCCCGGTGGCGATGCAGGCTTGGGTCAGCAGGCCCAGGAGAATGGCGGCGATGAAGCGTGGTTTCATCCCCAAGGTCTAGGGCCGGGCGCAGGGGAGACCAAACAAAAATCCGGCCGGCCGGCCCGGTCGGGATACGCCGGCCTGAATTAAGGTGGTTTGCTCCCTGTCGGGGGTGGGAAGGCTGTGCGATTTTCGCGGTGCTTCAAAACGCGACCATGATCCTGATGGAAATCCACGAGAGCATCCCCCGGCCGGAAACCGGGGCGTTCGTGCAGCAATGCCTGCGCGAGGGGGCCGTGATCGTGGTCGTCACGCCCAATCCCGACGGCCGCACGTGCACGGTGAGCGTGCAGCGGGAGTGACGATGAAGCCGGGGGTATCCGATCAGATCCTGACCTTGCGCGGCCAGCGGGTGATCCTTGATGCCGACCTGGCCCGGCTGTACGGCACAACGACCAAGGCGTTCAACCAGGCGATCAAACGAAACGCGGCCCGCTTCGGCCCCGATTTTGCATTCCAACTGAACAAAGCTGAATTCATGGGCTTGTCACCATCCGCTGCCACGAAGCAAGCGGGCGCATCGATGTGGTCACAATCTGTGACCACATCAAAACCGCAGCGCCGGAGGCTGAGTAACCGCCCCTGGGTCTTCACCGAGCATGGTGCAGTTATGGCGGCGAACGTTCTGCGCAGCCCCAAAGCCATCGAGATGAGTGTCTATATCGTCCGGGCCTTCATCCTGCAGCGCGAAGCATTGGCGGCCAACGCGACCATCCTCAAGCGGCTGGCGGAAATCGATCGCACGCTGCTCGAACACGGCTCCGCGCTCCAGATTCTCTGGAAAAGATTACAGCCCCTGCTGGCCCCGCCGCCGGCAAGGCCCCGGCGCAGGATTGGATTTATCCAGCGGGCAGATCCGGTTCAGCGCGTAGTCGCGATGTAGTCGTCGATCACCTGCTCGAGGACGGCCAGCGGCACGTTGCCGGCGCGCAGGACGACGTTGTGGAATTCCTTCAGGGAGAACTTGTCGCCGAGCGCCGTCCGGGCCCTGGCGCGCAGCTCGAGGATTTTCAGCATGCCGATCTTATAGGAACAGGCCTGGCCGGGCCAGACGACATAGCGTTCCACCTCGGACGGCCGGATGCCGTAATCGATCGCCTGCTGGCGGGTCCAGTGCATCGTGTGCAGGCCGGTGTCGACCACGAGCCGGCGCGCCCGGAAAAGCTCGTCGTTCAACTGGCCGAGGTGGCCCTTGGGGTCGCCGTCGTACCAGCCGGACTCGGCCGCGAGATTCTCGGCGTAAAGTGCCCAGCCCTCGCCGTGGGCGGAAATGAAGCCGAACACGCCGTCGCGGCGAAACCGCGGCAGTTCCTTCATCTCCAGCTGCAACGCGATCTGGAAGTGATGGCCGGGCACCGCCTCATGGTAGACGAGGGTGCGCATCTCGCTGATTTCAAATTTCGGGCCGGGTAGCGGCGCCCAGAAGATGCCGGGCCGCGATCCGTCCTTGGCCGGCGAGGTGTAGTGGGCGGCGGCGCTCTTCTCCGTGAAGGGCGGCTCGCGTTTCACGACGACCGGCGCCTCGGGCCGGAGATCAAACATGAGCGCGGCGCGCTTTTCGGCATCGCGGAGGATCTCGTCGTACCGTGCCAGCAGCGCCGGGCGGGGATCCGGCTCGGCGGGCGGCTGGGAATCGGCATCGAGTTTTTCCATCCGTTCCTTGATCGAGCCGGTGGTGTAGCCGAGCTGCTTGAACAGGACGTCCATCTCGGCCTCGATGCGGGCGACTTCCTTCAGGCCGAGCTCATGCACCTGCACGGCGGTCAGGTTGGTGGTGGTCAGGTGGTGCAGCGCGTTGGCGTAGGCCCGGTCGCCGCCCGGCAGGCGCGAGATGCCGGCCTCGTCGGTGGCGCGGGGCAGCTGTGATGACAGCAAGGCCTGAGCCCGGCGGAAGGCGGGAATAACCGAGGTCGTGACGATCCGTTCCGCCTCGGCGGTGAACTTGGCCCGGGCTTCGGCGGAGACGTCCTTCAGTTTAGCGGCGCGTTCGTCCAGGGAGGCGACGAGCACATTCTGCGCCGGCTCGCCCGCCAGGAAACGGTCAAACTGGGCGAGCGTCGAGGTGAGGATGAATTTCGGGGGCAGGAAGCCGCGGCTGGCGCGGTCCTTCGCCTGATCGATGCCCTCGTCCATCAACGCCGCGACCTGGTCGAGCCGGACCAGGTAGTTCTCGATGTCGCGGGTGTTGCGGATGGGATGGGTCTGGCTGAGGAAGTTGACGAGGTTGACCTGCAGGCCGCTGAATTGCTGGAAGACGAAGTTGTAATCATTGAACGGCTCGCTGCGCACGATGTCGTCCAGCAGCCAGTCGAGGGCCGCGGCGGAGACGCGTTGGCTGGCGTCGAGCTGGGTCCGGTCGAAGTGTCTGAGCTGCTCGATGCCACGCCGGGCCAGGGCGACGCGGGCGGCCCGGTATTCCGGCGTGATGGGGGTGAGTTTCCGGTCGAGCGCGTCCTGCTCGTCACCGGTGAAGTACTGCCGGCTGGTCGCCTCCTGGGGATTCTGGCGCATCCAGTCGGCGGCGAAGGTATCAACCCACTGGTCGAAGGCGGGCGTGGCGGCATGGACAAACGCGGCGGTCGCCGCGGCGAGGAGCAACCCAAGCGGGAAACGGCCCGGGCGTGGAAGGGTCAATCGCATCCGGGCATGTTGCCCGGGAGAAACGCGATGTCCAGCGCGCGAGGGAGGCAGCAGAAAGGCAAATCGCGGAAACGCGAAGGAACGGAAACGCTAAACCGCCGAATCCATAAAAGGCGAATCAGGGGGTTTGCCCTGCAGGGCGCCACGCGGCGGAAGGAGCGGTTCGCCCTACTTGCTGAGTTTATCGGCGGCGAACAGGCCGAGCAGCAACAGGAGCAGGAAGATCGCGAGGAAGATATAGAATAGGATCTTGGCGATCGCGAAGGAGGTGCCGGCGATGCCGGTGAAACCCAACAGGGCGGCAATGAGGCCGAAGACAAAGAAGATTAAAGCCCAGCGGAGCATGGTAGGGAGGGGTTGAGTTGAATTACCCCAATAGAGTACGCCCCGGACGGAGCAGGTTCCCGTTTTTCGACACGCAGCGGGGCCCACGGAACACCCGGAATACACAGACGACAGAATGGGTGGGCTTAACCGCGAAGGACGCCAAGGGGCGCGAAGGGGGGCCGGGGCTGATCAATCACGGATTAATCGCGGAAACACGGAAGAGCGGAAGGAATCCGATTCCGGTATTTCGCTCTTCCGCGATTGTTTGCCTCTGCTCTGCCCATCTTGTCCTACCGCGGTGTCTTGCGGGTGAACAGCATCTCATCCCCGTAGAGTTTCGGGTTGGCGAGGTTCGCCTTGATCAGGCGCTGGGCGTCGGACCGCGACTTGGTTTCCTCGGGCACCACCTTGTTGCTGACTCCCTTCAGGCTGAGGTGTTCGCCATCGGCGGAGAGCTGCCACCCGAAGTAGACGTACTTGCGGTCGTCGGTGCCGGGCTGGAGGCTCTGCACACTGAGAAAGGCGGTACCGGCGAAGTCCGAGTGGAAGGCGCGGTAGAGGTCGTGGTCCATGACGACGACATACGTGGAGTCATCCAGCCGGCGCACGGACATGATTTCCTCCTTCGGGTCGTCCTTGTTTGCGGCGACCCAGTTCCCGATGAGCCGTCCGTCCACCGGGCGGGTGGGTTTCGCCGTGAGCGGGAAGTCGTAGTTGCAGCCGCCCAGGCAGGCGCAGGTGACGGCGACCAACCAGGCGAGGACGGGTGGCAGTTTCATTTTCTTAACACGGATGGAGGCGGGAAAGCTTAGCGAGTCTACCAAAAAAAGGCCGCGGGGTGAGCCGCGGCCGAGGGGGGACGGGGCGGGCAACCGCCCCGGTCAGATGCCGGCGCTGTTGTCTTCCGGGATGCGCATGCAGTAGAACGAGCGGTAGACGAACACCAGCGCGACCGCGAAGAAGAAGCAGCCAATGCCGGTCTTCAGGCCCTGGTTGGTCATCGTCACGGCGATCTCGACGGCGAGCAGGCCGAAGAGGGTGGTGAACTTGATGACGGGGTTCATCGCGACGGACGAGGTGTCCTTGAACGGGTCGCCCACGGTGTCGCCGACGACGGTGGCGGCGTGCAGGTCGGTGCCCTTCTGGCGGAGCTCGACCTCGACGATCTTCTTGGCGTTGTCCCAGGCGCCGCCGGCGTTGGCCATGAAGATGGCCTGGAAGAGGCCGAAGAAGGCGATGCCGATCAGGTAGCCGATGAAGAAGTAGGCGTTGAAGAACGGCAGCGCCAGGGCGAAGCAGAACACGACAATGAAGATGTTCCACATGCCCTTCTGCGCGTAGACGGTGCAGATGCGGACGACTTCCTTCGAGTCCGCCTCCGAGGCGGTGGTGGCGTCCAGCTTCATGTGCTCCTTGATGTAGACCACGGCGCTGTAGGCGCCGGTGACGACGGCCTGCATGGAGGCGCCGGTGAACCAGTAGATGACGGAGCCGCCCATGATGAGGCCGAGGATGATCTCGGGCTGCACGATGGAGAGGGCGCTGACGACCTCCTTGAACGGGCCGGCGACGCCCGAGGCGACCTGGAGCTCATAGAGCTTCTGCAGCAGCATGATAATGCCGAACACCATCGTGGTCGCGCCGACGACCGCGGTGCCGATCAGCACGGGCTTGGCGGTGGCCTTGAAGGTGTTGCCGGCGCCGTCGCCCTTCTCGAGCTGGTACTTGCCGTTCTCAAAGTCAGGCTTGAAGCCGAAGTCCCGCTCGATCTCGGCGGCGATGCCGGGCCGGCCCTCGATCTGCGAGAGCTCGTAGACGGACTGCGCGTTGTCGGTCACCGGGCCGTAGCTGTCGACCGCGATGGTGACCGGGCCCATGCCGAGGAAGCCGAAGGCCACGAGGCCGAAGGCAAAGATGGGCGCGGCGAAGGCGAACTTGGCCGGCATCAGGTGGATCAGGGCCTCATTCTGGGAGAAGTAATAGGACGCCGCCATCAGCAGCATGATCACGAGGCCCATCCAGAAGGCCGACATGTTGCCCGCGACGAGGCCGGAGAGGATGTTGAGCGAGGCGCCGCCGTGCCGGGAGCAGTTGGTGACCTCCTTCACGTGGCGGGAATTCGTGCTGACGAAGACCTTGGTGAACTCCGGGATGAGCGCGCCGGCGACCGTGCCGCAGCTGATGATGACGGAGAGCACCCACCACAGGGCCGGGTTGATGCCGGTCTGGTGGGCGAGGAGGAAGTAGGAGGCGAGGAAGGTGACGGCGATGGAGACCGCAGAGGTGATCCAGACGAGGTGCGTGAGCGGGGCCTCGTAGTCGAAATCCTTCAGCGTGCCGTATTTCGCCTTCGAGAAGATCTCGTTGATGAAATAGGAGGCGAGCGACGTGACGATCATCAGCGCGCGCATCACGAACAGCCAGACGATGAGCATGGCGCAGAGCTCCTGGCTGTCGACGAGGGCGAGGGCGAGGAACGAGATGAGCGCGACACCCGTCACGCCGTAGGTCTCGAAGCCGTCGGCCGTCGGCCCGACGGAGTCGCCGGCGTTGTCGCCGGTGCAGTCGGCGATCACGCCGGGGTTCTTCGGGTCGTCCTCGGGCAGCTTGAAGACGATCTTCATCAGGTCGGAGCCGATGTCGGCGATCTTGGTGAAGATGCCGCCGCAGATGCGGAGGACGGAGGCGCCGAGGGACTCGCCGATCGCGAAGCCGATGAAGCAGGGGCCGACGAGTTCCCGCGGGAGGAACACGAGGATGCAGATCATGAAGAACAGCTCCACGCAGACGAGCAGCAGGCCGACGCTCATGCCGGAGCGCAGCGGGATGAAGAGCGTGTTGAGCGGGTTGCCCTTGAGGGCGGAGAAGGCCGTGCGGGAGTTGGCGACGGTGTTGATGCGGATGCCGAACCAGGCGACGCCGTACGAGCCGAGGATGCCGAGGACCGAAGCGAGGAGGATGACGACGACGTTGACCGCGGAGTTGTGCGAGAGCACGCCGAAGTAGTAGACCATGCAGGCGCCGATGAGCACCCAGAGGATGGCGAGGAACTTGCCCTGTGTGAACAGGTAGGTCTTGCAGGTTTCCCAGATCATGTGGGAGACGCCGGCCATGGAGGAGTGCACCTGCAGGGCCTTGGTCTGCGTGTACTGGACGAGGCCGAAGATCGCGCCGACGGCGCAGATCACGATCCCCAGGTACATCAGCATTTCCCCGCTGACGCCACCGAGGCCGTCAAAGTGGACGTGCTTGAGTTCGGGAATCTTGATGTCGGCCTCGCCGGCGAGGGCGGGTGAAACGGATGCAGCCAGCAGGAACGCCAGCGCAGCCGCTTTAGTCCAGGGGTAGGATTTAAGCATAGCGGGTAGGGGGTAGTGTTTCCCCAAAACTGTCAAACGCCGAAAGGTGAGGCCAGTTAAATCCGCCCGCCAAGGACTGCGCACCAACGGATGCGGAGGCCTTGGCGCATCCGTTGGTGCGCAGCCGCGATTCCGCGGACAGAGCCTAGAAGTTGTAGCCCACCGAGCCGAAGAATCCGCGCCGCATGCCGTACTGCGCGGCGTTGACGCCGACGCCGGTGCCGTCGCGCAACGCGTAGGGGTTGTCGGTGAGGTTCACGATGTCGCCGCGGATTTTCCAGTAGCGGTTTGCGCCCACCTTGAAGGTTCGCTCCGCGCCCACGCCCACGGTGTAGGACGAGGGCACGGTGCCGCCGTTGGGAATGGTGGAGCCATCGGGGGCGGTCGCATCGGTGCGGAGGCCGCTGCCGTAAAGCGTGTCGATGAAAACCTGGGTGTCGCCGCGGCTCCGCTTCCAGCGATACGCGGCGCCGAACGAGCCGGTCAGCGCCTGGTCATGATCAAGGGCGATCGCGTGCGTGTGCACGTAGGCCAGGTCGGCCGGATCGAACAGGAACTGCGACGAAATCCAATCCCGGCCCTGCGCCTTGGCGCGGGCCAGGTTGAGGTACGTCGAGAAACCACCGCGCGTGTACGAGGCGGTGAGCTCCACGCCGTAGATCTCGCCCTTCGCGTAGTTGAACGCGGAAAGGATCAGGGTCTGGCCGAACAAGCCGTCGTCGAGCTGGTTCTTCGCGCGCTTGTAGTAGGCGTCGACGCCCACCTGGAATCCGGGAGAAAGTTTCCGGCTGAGGCCGGCGTCGAAATAATCCGCGCGCTCCGCCTTGACCGGATCATCCCGGTCCAGCGCCGAGGCGTTCGAGGTGCCGTCAAAGCTGGCCACGGTGCTGCCGGGAACATTTTCCACCGGCGGCGGGGTGAAGTAGCGCGCATAACCGGCGTGCAGCGTCGTGGAGTCCGAGGCCTTGTAGATCAGGTTCAGGCGCGGGCTGAGCTGGTTTTCGTCGTCGAAGGAGGAATTGAAGACGTCGAAGCGCGCCCCGTAGTTGAGCGTGAGCTTCGGGGTGAGCGTCCACTCGTCCTGAACGTATATTCCGGCGAAGGTGCCGTGGAGCTTCTGGCGGTCGGCGATGGGGAAGGCCGGCCCGGTGGGGTCACCGTTGGCGTCCACCGGGAAAACCGTGGTGGTGGCGTTGGCGGTGACGGACTCGCGCAGCAGCATCGTCCCGGCGCGCAGCGTGTGCCGGTCGTTCACCGCGTCGCTGCCGTCCAGCTGCAGGCCGGCCGACTGCAGCCGGCGCGCCACGTCGCTCGCGACGCCGTTGAAGTACAGGTCGCCGAACGGGTCGGGCGTGAAGTGCACCCGGCTGTCGCGGCCGAGCACGGACACCTGGTAGTTCAGGTCGCCGAGCGATTTCTGGAGGCTGATGACGCCGTAATAATTTTGCTCGTGCTGGTTCTCGTCCAGGCGCACCGAGTCGAAGAAACCCGGCACCCAGGGCGTGCCGTCGGGCGAGGTGCCCGCGGCCACGCCCGGCGTATTGGGCACCTGGAATTTGCTGTCGGACGCGCTCAGCATGACCGTGATGCGGCTCTGGTCGTCGAGCAGGTAGGAGAAATAGGAAAACACCTTCGCCTGGTCGGTGGTGTCATGGATCGCC
This sequence comes from uncultured Verrucomicrobiota bacterium, assembly GCA_903898675.1. Lineage (GTDB taxonomy): Bacteria > Verrucomicrobiota > Verrucomicrobiia > Opitutales > Opitutaceae > Lacunisphaera. Next base: position 123,075 of record CAIUGM010000036.1, on the reverse strand, counting down.
CTGGCGCCGGCGGTCGGGTTCTCGATGCCGAGGTCGTTGTGGTCGTAGCTGCCGTTGATGAAATAGCTCAGCTGGCCGGCGGAACCGCTGGAGGCGAAGCTCGGCCGGAGCGTGCCGAAGCTGCCGCCGTAGAGGGAGACGCTGCTGCCCTGACCGGCCGCGCCGCTGTTGGTGTGGATGTCCACCACGCCGGCGGTGCGGAAGCCATACTGCGCCGGCAGCGAGCCAGTGACGAACTGCAGGGTGTCGACAAAACGCGGGTCCAGCTCAAGGCCGAACCCGGAGATGCCCTCGGGCAGGAGCACATCGTTAATCCGGTATTGCAGGTTGGCGTGCTCGCCACGGACATGGAGGTCGCCGTTCGCCGCCGAATCGGCGGCCACGCCCGGGGCGCGCAGGAGCAGTTGGTTGAAGGGCGCATCCGCCCCCTGCGGCAGGTTGTCGATCTGCTGCGCGGTCATGAGGAACGAGGTGGCGCCGAGGCTGGGCACGATCTGCTCGCGCGCCTCGTCGAGTTTGCCGTTCACGACAAAGGCATCGAGCGTGAGCGCGGCGGAGGATTTGGGGACGGCATCCGCGGGGGTGTCCGCTGGAGCGGGGTCGGCGTGGGCGGTGCCCAGGCCGAGCAGGAGCAGGAGGAGGGAGGAAAGACGGAAATTCATGGAGACTGCGGGAAGGGTTCAGTGAATGCGCCATCAGGTTGGACGCCGCGGCCCGGGGAGCGCATCACCGGGCACGGTTGCTGGTCGTCAAACGACCCAGGGGAAAACCGCCTCAGGCTGCCGGCGGGCCGCACGCCGGCGGCAGGGAATGGGACGGGGCGGCGAGCCAAAGCACCTGACCGGCCCGCCCCAGCACTGAAATCAGGCGCCACGCGACCAGGGCCAGCGCCACTTCCGCCAAGGCGGAGGTGAGGCCGTGCACAAACAGGACAACCGCACAGGAGTGATCCTCGTGGTCGGAGTCGGCATGCAGCCAGCGATGGGCCTCGGGATCGGCGGCGAGAATTGCCAGCACGAGTACAAGCGCCGCGCACCCGGCGCCGATCAGGGCCGTCCAGCGGTTTCTAAAAAAGAGGAGCGACTGACGGTTCATCCTGGATCAGTCCCGGTCGTTCCCTTTCGGGAAATTGAATTTCACGTCCGTAAAGGTCGTGCCGCGGATTACGATGCTTTTCAGCATGCCATCGAAACTCGGGGTGGACTTCAGCCAGTCGGCCTGGGTTTCAAAGAGGGCGGTGTCGCCCACCGTCTCGCCTGTAGCGGGATTCGCCACGGCCGCCAGCCGCAGGGTCCGGGTCGCGCCCCGGACCGTCGCATCGATCTGCAAGGCCGGCAGCGGGGAGCGGATGAAGTTCTCCAACTCGCCGTCGAATACATACGCCTGCAGCCGGCCGGTCGCGGGATCCAGCACGAGTTCGACATGATAAATCTCGGCGCCGAGCACGACCGGGGTGCCGCCGTGCGGCGGCTTGTGCTCGTGCTTGATCGGCGCCGCGCCGGCCGGCTCCGGCGGCTTCGCGCAACCCGGGACCAGCGCCAGCGGGACGCAGAGTGCCAGCACGAGGCAGGTGGCGGCGCGCGACCTCATGAAACGGGGGCGAGGTTGTCGGCCACGTCCGTACGGTAGGCCTTCCAGGCGGGCAGGAGGCCGCTGAGGGCGCAGAGCCCGATCATGCCGAGCGGCGCCCAGAGCATGATGTGATTGTAGGCGAAGGTTTCGAGGAGCACGCCGGTCTGGGCGCGGATGACCGCCGCGACGCCGGTGACGATGGCCGCGTACACGGCGAAGGCCGCCACCATGCCGAGAGCCCCGATGACGGTCGCCTCCAGCACGATCGCGCTGAAGAGCGTGAACCGGCCGGCGCCGAGCGCGCGCAGGATGGCGATGTCGCGGCGGCGCGCCGCCATGGAATTGTAGATGGCGACCAGCACGCCCGCGGCCGAGACCAGCGCGACGAGGTAGGCGATCAACGTGAGCACCTGGTCAAACCAGCCGATCTTGCTGAACAATTCGGCCATGATGGCGCCGATCGGATAGGCGAAGGTCAGCCGGTTGCCCTGCCGGTTGTACATCAGGTCGAGCATGAACCCGGCGGCGGGCGAACGAAGCTGGATCAGGACGGCGCTGACGTCCGTGGCGACGCGCGGGTCGTGGCCGCTCATCGTCTGCAGGCCGTGCAGGGGGATCCAGATGACCTTGTCGGCGGGCGTGTTCGACGGCGCGAGGATCCCGCTGACCTGGTACGACTCCGCATGCTGGTTCTTCTCATCGTAGACCAGGCCGTGGAACGGGTGGAACGTATCGCCGACGTGGAGGCCGAGTTTTTGCGCGGCGAAGCTGCCGAGCACGGCTTCCTTCACCGCGGGATCGAAGGGCGCGCCGGCGCTGAGCGAGAATTTTGTCCCGGTCTTGTATTCCACCGCGGTGAAGAACTCCGGCACCGTGCCGACGATCCGGAAGCCGCGCAGGTTGTCCCCGACGGCGATCGGGATCGCGAGTTTCACGGCCGGGTGGTGCTTAATGAACTCGTAGTCGGCCGCGGCCACGTTGCCCGGCGACGCCTCGAGGTGGAAGATGGCGTTGAGCACGAGCTGGAGCTTGGAGCCGCGCGCGCCCAGCACGGCGTCGAAGCCCGTGTTGACCTGGGTGAAGGTGCTTTGCGACTGCTCCTTGACGACCCAGACGGACATGAGCAGGCCGCCGGCGAGGGCGATCGAGAGGGCGGTGATCAGCGTGGACAGCGCGTGCTGCCGCAGGCTGCGGGAAACGAGGAGCAGGAGGGTCATGCGACGGTCTCCTTCAGCGCCTGATTGAGCTCGGCGAAGTCCCGCACCTCCTCGAAGGCGCCCAGCACCTCGGGGTCATGGCTGACGAGCAGCAGCGCCGCGCCGTTCTCGCGGCAGGTTTCGCGGATGAGCGTGAGGGCCTCGCGGGCGTTGCGGTGGTCGAGGTTGCCGGTGGGCTCGTCGGCGAGGACCAGCTTGGGCCGGGCCGCCAGTGCGCGGGCCACGGCCACGCGCTGCTGCTGACCGGTGGAAAGCTGGCGCGGCCGGTGGTGCAGCCGGTGGCCGAGGCCGACGCGCTCCAGCATTGCCTGGGCTCGCGCCCGGTCGGCGCCCGGCCCGAAGGCCATGCCGAGAAGCACGTTTTCCAGGCAGGAATAACCCTGGAGCAGGTTGAAGGTCTGAAAGATGTAGCCGATGTTCTCCGCCCGCAGCCGGTCCCGCTTCGATTCGGCCAGGGCGTTCATGTCGCTTCCGCCTACCAGGATCGAGCCGGAGTCGGCGGTCAGGATGCCCGCGATCAGGTGCAGGAAGGTGGTCTTGCCGGATCCGCTTTCGCCGCGCAGGGCCAGCTGCTGGCCGGCGGCGAGGGAGAATTCCGGCACGTGCACAATGGTCTTTCGCTCGCCGTCGGGCGTCACGAAGGACTTGTGGAGATTGGCAATGGCAAGGAGTGGCATGGCGGGCAGGCTGGGCGCGCATGGGCGCGATGGCGACACTGGAGCTCGGAAGGGCGCAGGGCATCCGGAAAAACCGAAGCACCGGCCGGGCGGGCCGCACGGGCGGCCCGGAAGTGAGTTCTGGTCAGACCGGCGGTCCGCAGGCCGGTTGCAGCCGGTAACCATCCTGCCCCAACGCCGGCCAGGCGGGCGCAGACCGCTCGATCCCGACCACGACCTGCGATGGGACGTTCAGCAGGACCGGCGGTGTAAACCAAGCTTCACCCGTGGCAAAATCAGTGACCACGCAGTGGTGGTCGCAGTCCGTGTCATGGTTGGCGACGCGATCATGACAGCACTCATGCAGGATCGGGCTCACGCTCAACACGCCGAGCAGCAGCACCAGCAGGGTGGCCAGCACACTCAATCCCCGGACAGACCGGGAGGGACGCAGGCACTGACAGGCTTGATCAAGCAGGCGGGACACGAGGCGGGAAACTGGCCAGGAGTCCGCGGGAGTCAAGCGGCGCCGGCTCCTCGCCCGTCGGCGCAAGCCGTGGGAGGCCAAGGCGCTCCGGGACCGGGCGCGATGGAGCCGGATAAATCTTTGACGGTTCGGCCATCATGGCTAGCTTCCGGCCATGAAGATCTCGTTCCGGCTTCCCTTCCTCTTCCTTGGTGGTGCGGCGTGCGTGCTGTGCAGCGCGGCGGAGAAGCCGAGCCTGGACGGCTACGAGATCGTGGGCTTTGACCGGCTGGCCTCCTATACCTTCACGCCACCGGAGGCCGATCCCGCGGCGGCCCCCACGGCCACCCCGCCGTCCGGCGCGAACCAGATTCCCGACCGCATCAAGGCGCTCGACGCGCAGAAGGTGGCGGTGACGGGCTTCATGCTCCCGGTGAAAATGGACGGTGGCCTCGTGAAGGAATTTCTCTTGGTGAAGGACCCGATGATGTGCTGCTACGGCGTGATGCCGAAGCTCAACGAGTGGGTGGTCGTCAAGATGCTCGGCAAGGGTGTGAAGCCGCTGATGGACATCCCGATCACCTTCGAGGGCAAGCTGAAGGTCGGCGAAATGTACGAGAACGGCTACCTCACCGGCGTCTATCTCCTCGAAGGCGACAAGATGGCCGAAGTGAAGGGGTGATTCCGGAGAACGGTAGACAGTAGACGGTGAACTAGGGTCAGAACTGTCGTCTTGTAACTGCCACGGTAACGTAAGCGGTGAGTAAAGAGGACCAGCCGTTTACCGGCCGTCCACCGTTCTTTACCGTCTACCGCCTCACCGTGCGATGTCGCGCTGGTTGAGCACGCGGAATCCGCGGGTGTTCAGCGCGCTCGCGGCGAGGTCGTTGTCCTCGACGCTCATCACCAGGGCTGACTTGCCCTCCGGCCGCAGGAGAAAGGCGTACAGGTAATGGATGTTGATCTCCACCGTGAGCAGGGCCCCCAGGATTTTCTTGAGCTGGGGCTCCTCGGCGATCTCCACGACCAGGACGTCGCATTCCGTGAAGGAGAAATTGTTCGCGGCCATCAGCTCGCGCGCGCGATCGGGATCGTCCACCACCAGCCGGTCGATCGCACAGTCCGTCGTGTCGAGCGTCGTCATGGCCATCACGTGCACGTTGTGCTTCGCGAGCAGCGCAGTGAGGTCATAGAGCTGGCCGACGCGGTTCGGGATGAAAACCGAGAACTGTTTGACGGGATCGGCGGCGACCGGTGCGGCGGTGTCGGACATACTTGAGAAAGGCAGACTAGTCCCGCCGGGCGCGGCGGTCAATGCCGGCTTGGGGGCGTCCGGTTCGCGCCCAAGCGGAGCTTGAGTGTGGCCGCCGGGCCGGCCACTGTCCCGCGATGAACCCGCGCGACGCCCAGGCCGCCGTCACCCGGCGCGCCAACGACAGCGCGCGGCTGGTGCTGCGCGGCATCGCCCTGAACGCCCTGATGGCGGTCGTGAAGCTCGCCGGCGGGATTTTCGGGCACACCTATGCGCTGATCGCCGACGCGGCGGAGTCGATGCTCGACATCCTCTCGTCGACGCTGGTGTGGGCGGGGTTTCGCGTGGCGGCGCGGCCGCCGGATGACAACCACCCCTATGGTCACGGCAAGGCCGAGCCGCTCGCCGGGCTGACGGTCGCGCTCTTTGTTTTCGCGATGGCCGGCTGGGTCGCGTCGCACGCCGTGCATGAGATTGTCACCCCGCACCAGGGCCCGGCGTGGTGGACGCTGCTCGTGCTCGCCGGCGTGATCGTGGCGAAGACCTGGTTCTCGCGCCGCATGGGCATGGCGGGCGAGGAGGTGGGCAGCACGGCGCTCGGCATCGAGGCGATGCACCACTGGTCCGATGCGCTGACCTCGGCGGCGGCGTTCGTCGGCATCAGCATCGCGCTGTGGGGCGGCAAGGGCTGGGAGACCGCCGACGACTGGGCGGCGTTGTTCGCCTGCGTCATCATCGGGTTCAACGGCTTTGGGATGTTCACCAAGGCGCTGGGCGACGTGATGGACGCGGCCGCGCCGAAAAACTTTGAGAACGAGGTGCGCGCGCTCGCGCTGGCCGTGCCCGGCGTGTGTGCGCTCGACAAGGTGCGCATGCGCAAGAGCGGGCTGAGCCATCTCGTCGACATCCAGGTGCGCGTGGACGGCAACCTGACGGTGCGCGAGGGCCACGACATCGCGCACGCGGTGAAGGACGCCCTGATCGCTTCGGGCGCCCACGGCATCAGTGATGTCACCGTGCACATCGAGCCGACGCAGGGGTAGGCCTTATTTGAAGCGGTGGCCGATCTTCCAGCCGGCGTAGACGCCGATGACGCTGCCCACCCCGCTCAGCACGAACGACCAGAAGAAGCTGAGGCCGGCGGCATCGCCGAGGTACCCGAACGCGAAGCCGCCGAGGGTGGTGCCGACGAAGATGCACAGCTTGACCATTCGGGCGGATGGTAGACGGCGGGCCCGCCAGTGCGATCACGATTGTGTCAGAGGCTCCGACTAATGCTGAATGGAAATTAACTCATTCCCCGCGGCGCCCGGCCTTTCCCCGTTTACTCGGCCGGTCCCACCGCTAGTATCGAAGCATGAAAGCTTCCTCAAAGCCCCTGAGTAAGAACCAGCATTTGATCCATTGGGTAAAGAAGATGGCGGCGCTCTGCCAGCCGGACAGTATTCATTGGGTCGACGGCTCGAAGGCGGAATACGACGCCCTGTGCGCACAGATGGTGCGCAGCGGCACCTACATCAAGTTGAACCAGAAGAAATGGCCGAACTGCTACCTGGCCCGCTCGGACGCCAGCGACGTGGCGCGCGTCGAGGACCGCACCTACATCTGCAGCCAGTCCAAGGCGGCCGCCGGCCCGACCAACAACTGGGTCAATCCCTACGAGATGAAAAAGACCCTGCGCGGGCTGTTCGCCGGGTGCATGAAGGGCCGCACCATGTACGTGCTCGCCTTCAGCATGGGCCCGCTCGACTCGCCCATGGCGCAGATCGGCGTGCAGCTGACCGACTCGCCCTATGTGGTCACCAACATGCGCATCATGGCGCGCATCGGCAAAAAGGTCTTCGCGCTGATCGACCAGAACAACAAGCGCGTCGTGCCCTGCATGCACTCCGTCGGCGCCCCGCTGAAGAAGGGCCAGGCGGATGTCGCGTGGCCGTGCAACAAGGAGAAGTACATCGTCCATTTCCCGGAGACCCGCGAGATCTGGAGCTACGGTTCCGGCTACGGCGGCAACGCGCTGCTGGGGAAGAAGTGCTTCGCGCTCCGCATCGCCTCGGCGATGGCGCGCGACGAGGGCTGGATGGCCGAGCACATGCTGATCCTCGGGGTGGAGAACCCGCAGGGCAAGAAGACCTACGTTGCGGCCGCGTTCCCGAGCGCGTGCGGCAAGACGAATTTCGCCATGATGATCCCGCCGCCCGCCTTCCTCAAGAAGGGCTGGAAGGTGTCCACGGTCGGCGACGACATCGCGTGGATCAAGCCCGACGCCAACGGCCGCCTGCGCGCGATCAATCCCGAGGCCGGGTTCTTCGGCGTCGCGCCCGGCACCAGCACCAAGACCAACCCGAACGCCATGGCGGCGCTGGCGCGGAACACGATTTTCACCAACGTCGCGCTCACGGATGACGGCGGCGTCTGGTGGGAGGGCATGACCGACGAGCCGCCGGCCCATGCGATCGACTGGCAGGGCCAGGACTGGACGCCCGCGCTGGCGAAGGAGAAGGGCGTGAAGGCGGCGCACGCCAACTCCCGCTTCACCGCGCCCGCCGCGCAATGCCCGACGATCGACGCCGACTGGGAGAATCCCGCGGGCGTGCCGATCAGCGGGTTCGTGTTCGGCGGCCGGCGCGCGACCACCATGCCGCTGGTTTACCAGGCCTTCAACTGGTCGAGTGGCGTCTACACGGGCGCGACGATGGGCTCGGAGATGACCGCCGCGGCCGCGGGCACGATCGGCAAGGTGCGCCGCGACCCGATGGCCATGCTGCCGTTCTGCGGCTACAACATGGGCGACTACTTCCGGCACTGGATCAGCATGCAGCGCACGCTGTCCGAGACGCCGCGCATCTTTCACGTGAACTGGTTTCGCAAGGACAAGGACGGGAAGTTCATGTGGCCGGGCTTTTCCGAGAACATGCGCGTCCTCAAGTGGATCGTCGACCGTGTCCGCGCCGGCGGCCGGGCCAAGGAGACGCCCATCGGCTGGATGCCGCGCTACCACGACATCGAGTGGGAGGGCCTGGATTTCCCGCGCGAGAAGTTCGAGGAGCTGCAGGCCTTTGACCGCGCCGCCTGGCGCGCGGAGGTGCTCGGCCACGAGGAGCTCTTCATCGACCTGCACTCGCACCTGCCCAAGGAGATGCTCTTCGAGCGGGAACTCCTGATCTGCCGGATGTAGGCCGGCCCTTGCGTCCTGTCATCGCCGCCCGTTTGTAACGGAATACGTTACAAACCGGATTGACCGGGCAGGACGCGCTTTAAGCCGGGTTGCCTGGTTGCGTCTTTCGGGGCGCAACCGGGCGTCGGGCGCATGTTTTCGCCTTACTTTAGACCGGCGATCAACGCCTTGAGCTGGGCCGCGTGGTCGGCGGTGTCCACCTTCTCGGCCACGGCCAGTACCGTGCCGTCGGGATCGAGCACGAAGGCGGCCCGGGCGGGAGCGAGGTAGGTTTTTCCATACATCGATTTCTCCACCACGGAATCGGCGGCCCGGGCAAAGAGATCCCCGGGATCGCTCGCCAGCGGGTAGGGGAGCTTCTTTTTGGCGGCGTATTTCAGGTGCGAGCCGGGGGTGTCGCGGCTGAGCCCGACCAGATTGTAGCCGGCCTGCGCGAACTCGGCGGCATGGGCGGCGAGCGAGGCGTTCTGCTTATCGCAGGAGCCGGTGTTGTTCTTCATGTACACCGACACCACCGTGCGGCGCGTGAGCAGGTCCTTGAACGCCATTTCCTTTTGGGCGCCGTCGCTGACAACCTGGAGTTTGAAACTGATCTTAAGTTTTTTGCCGGGGGTGATCATGCGGCGCAACGAACCCGACAAACCAGGGACGTCAAATCCGCGGCGCATATTTTTCAGGTTTAGGGCCGGGGGAGACCGGCCGCCGGAGAATGATTATTTTTGCTGAAACAAAGGCCTGACGCATGGTTCCTACAGCCATGCGCCTTTTTCATCTCGTCCTCATTTGTTCGCTATTCGCGGCCGCGGCGGCCCGCGGGGAGCCGCCGGCCCTTCTCGCCGAGGCGGTTCGCAAATCATCGGTCGACGCCGAGCGCTGGGCCTACACCCAGACGGTCGTCAGCCGCGACCGGCAGGGCCGGGTGGAGGAGGAGATTGTGGTGCGCTATGATCCGTCGCAGCCCTACGACGTCCAATGGACGCCGATCAAGATCGACGGCAAGGATCCCACCGACCGGCAGATCGAGAAAAAGCGCAAGGAACACGCCAAGCGGCTGAAGGAGCGCCGGGCGCTGGGCGAGCTGCTCGACCTGGAGAAGGCCGTCGTCATCGAGGAAACCGCCACGACGATCACCTACGAGGTGCCGCTCCAAAAGAACGACAACCAGCGGCTGCCCCCGGACAAATTCCGCGTGACCGCGCGGGTCGGCAAGGAGCAGCAGGCCTTCGAGAACGTCGCGGTCCGGCTGCGCGAGGCCATGCGCATGGCGCTGATCGTGAAACTGAAATCCGGGGAGGCCGACTTGGATTTCACGACCATTGACCCCAAGTATGCCCCGCAGATCACCGGGCTGCACGCGGACGGCGAGGGCTCGATCCTGTTTGTCCGGGTCGGCGGCAACTACACGTCGACCCGGACGGATTTCAAGCGCGTGAAGCCCTACAGCGAGCGCTTCTCGGTGAAGCTGCCGCCGATGCAGTTCCTGGATTATTGAGGCAATCGGGCCAGTCTGTTGGTAGGGGCGCAGTGTTGCTGCGCCTCTACGAATTGCCAGCCTGGCAGGCGGATCAAAAACCATGTTGCCTGCCGCACCGGTGTCGCCATCTTGCAGCGCAATGCCCCCGTCTTCCACGCCCCCGGATGAGGTGCACAGCGAGAAGTTTCTGCACACGCTGATGCGCCGCCAGTTGAAATTGTCCGCGGCCTGTGCGGCCGCGTTTCTGCTCGTGCTCCTCGGCATGCCCCTGGCCAACTACCTGGCCCCGCAATTCATGGCGACGCGGGTCGCCGGCTTCACGCTGACGTGGCTGATCGTGGGCGTGCTGTTCTTCCCCTTTGTCTGGATCATCTCCTGGCTCTTCATCCGGCGCTCCATCGCGCTGGAGCAGGACGAGGTCAACTCGGTCAAACGCTGACGCCCACCATGACCCTGACCCCGCTGCTCCCGCTGGCCTTCCTTGAAGGCGTCGATCCCTGGATTTTGGTTTTTTCCCTCGTCACGGTGGGCGTGACCATTGGCATGGGCTTCTGGTCGGCGCGCCAGTCGAAGACCGCCAGCGACTTCTATGTCGCCGGCCGCTCGGTTTCCGTCGGCTGGAACGCGTCCGCGATCTCCGGCGAATACCTTTCCGCCGCGTCCTTCATGGGGGTGGCGGGCATGGTGATGTCCTCGGGCTATGACGCGCTGTGGTACCCGGTCTGCTACGCGTGCGGGTACCTCTTCCTGCTGCTGTTCATCGCCGGGCCGCTGCGCCGGTTCGGGGCCTACACGATTCCTGATTTTGCCGAGGGCCGCTTCGACTCGCCGGTGTTCCGGAAGATCGCCGTGTGCTTCGTGCTGTTCATCGGGTTTTTCTACACCATGCCGCAGATGAAAGGCGCCGGCGTGACGCTCGCGTATATTTTCCCCGGCCTGCCATACTGGGTCGGCGTTGTGCTGGTCGGCGCCGTCATCACCCTCAATGTCGCGCTCGGCGGCATGAAGGGCATCACGCTCGTCCAGGCCTTCCAGTATTGGATCAAGCTCTTCGCGATCACCGTCCCGATCTTCGTGCTGGTCTCGGTCTACGGCTTCTACGGCAGTCATCTTCAGGCCAACTCGGTCCAGCCCGCCGTCGCCGGGGCCGTCGCGACCGGGGATGCCGCCCGCACCCTCGAGACCGCCGGCGAGATCGGCCGCAAGCCGCTCGTGGAAAAAGCCCCGAAGGACGACAAGTGGATCGCCCCCTTCGGCCCGCTCACGACCAAGGCGGTCAACGCCGCCGCCGCCGCCCTGCCGGCCGACAAGCGGCCCGCCTTGCTCGCGGAATACCAGCGGCCGTACTCGCTGCTTTACACCTACTCGCTGATCATCGCGCTGGTTTGCGGCACCGCGGGCCTGCCGCACATCCTGGTGCGGTTCTACACGAACCCCGACGGCGTGGCGGCGAAGCGCACGACCATGTGGGTGATGATCCTGATCGGCATCTTCTATATTTTCCCGCCGGTCTTCGGCGTGATCGGCCGCAACCTGATGCCCGAACTCTACACCGGCCTGGCCGGGATCAAGGGCACGGATGCCGTCGTCCTGAAATTGCCGACGTTGCTCGGCCAGCGGTTCGGCGTGCTCGGTTCCATCCTCAGCGGCATCACCTGCGCCGGCGCGTTCGCGGCCTTCATGAGCACGTTCAGCGGCCTGCTGGTCTCCATGACCGGGGCGCTGGCGCACGATGTCTACGGCCGGATGCTCCGGCCGCAGTCCACCGCGGCGGAGCGGATGCGCGCGTTCAAGTTTGCCGCGGTGCTGATCGGCGGCGTGGCGATCGGACTCGGGTGCTTTGTCGAGCCGCTCGAGATCAACTTCATGGTCGGCCAGGCGTTTGCCATCGCCGCCGCGAGTTATTTCCCGCTGCTGTTCATGAGCGTGTGGTGGCGGGGCATGACGATGAAGGGTGCCGCCACGGGCATGCTGACCGGCGGCCTGTGTGCGCTGGCGGCGGCCGCGCTGACCAACTTCAGCACCCTCGCGCTCGACAAGGGACCGATGGGCAAGGTCTTTGCCGGCTTCGCGCCACTCAACGCTTTCTGGGCGCAGCACCCGCTGTTGCGCATCCTCTGCGAGCAGCCGGCGATCTGGGCCGTGCCGGTGGCGATCGGTCTCATGGTGCTGGTCTCGAAACTGACCGCGGCCCAGGTGCCCCGGGACATCCGCCTGAAGATGCTCGTCCTGCATGCGCCCGAGCAACTCGGGCTGAAACAGGAATACATCCAGGAGCACTCCGCCGGCGCGGGCCACTAGGCGTTCGGGGCCGCGCGCATGAGATTCTTCCGCCACCTCTACGGGCAGGTGCTGGTGGCGATTGTGCTCGGGGTGTGGCTCGGCTGCACCGAGCCGGAGTGGGGGGCGGCGATGAAGCCGCTGGGCGATGCGTTCATCAAGCTGATCAAGCTGCTCATCGCCCCGATCATCTTCACCACGGTGGTCACGGGGATCGCGGGCATGGGCGACCTGAAGAAGGTCGGCCGCGTCGGCCTGAAGGCCCTGGTTTACTTCGAGGTGGTCTCGACGCTCGCGCTCATCATCGGCCTGCTCGTCGTCAACTGGATCCAGCCCGGGGCCGGCCTCAATGCGGTCGCCTCGAGTCTCGATGCCGCAGCCGTCGCGCCCTACACGGCGGCGGCGCAGCACGGCTCGTTCGTTGAATTCCTGCTGCATTTGATTCCGGACACCTTCGTCGGGGCGTTTGCCCAGGGGGAAATCCTGCAGGTGCTGCTGGTCGCCCTGCTCTTCGGCTTCGCCCTGGCCCGGTTGGGTGAACAGGCGCGGCCGGTGGTCAACCTGCTGCACGAGATCGCCCGGGCGTTCTTTGGCATGGTCAGCCTGGTGACCAGGTTCGCGCCCGTCGCGGCCTTTGGCGCGATGGCGTTCACGATCGGCAAGTATGGCCTGGGTTCGCTGCTCTCGCTCGGGAAATTGATGCTGTGCGTCTACCTCACGTGCGCGCTGTTTGTCTTTGTGGTGCTCGGGCTGATCGCGCGGCTGCACGGGTTCAGCGTATTCCGGCTGCTGGCCTACATCCGCGAGGAACTCCTGATCGTGCTGGGGACGTCGTCCTCCGAGAGCGTGCTGCCGCGCCTGATGCAGCGGATGGAGGAGGTGGGCTGCGCCCGGCCGGTGGTCGGCATCGTCCTGCCGGCCGGCTACTCCTTCAACCTCGACGGGACGTCCATCTACCTGACGATGGCGGCGATTTTTGTGGCGCAGGCGACCAACACGCCGCTCTCCCTGACCCAGCAGCTGACCATCCTCGGGGTGCTGCTGCTGACGTCGAAGGGGGCCGCGGGGGTCACCGGCAGCGGGTTCATCACGCTGGCCGCCACGCTCGGTTCGGTCAGCCACGTGCCGATCGCGGGGCTGGCGCTGCTGATCGGCGTGGACCGGTTCATGTCCGAGGCCCGCGCGCTGACGAACCTTTGCGGGAATGCCGTGGCCATGGTGGTGGTCGCGATGTGGGAGGGGGCCTTCGACCGCACCAAGGCGGCGGCCATCCTGCGGCGGGCCGGGCCCTGACGCGGGCCGCCGGCCGGGCGGACTGCTTGCGACTTGCGCCGCACCGGCGGATCCGCTGACTGAGCCGGTGAAGGAATGGTTGAGCGATCTCGCCCGGATGGCTTGGGCGTTGTTCTACTGGAACACGCGCAAGACCGCCTATGTGCTCCGCGGCCGGAGCGGACCCTGTCCCTGCCACAACCCCAGCGATTCCGGCGCGGCGATGGCGACAGACTGCGAGGCGGTGCTGCCTTGGAACCGGCCGGCGCGTTTCCGGCGCGTCTGTCCGCTGCTGGCCCGCAACGACGCGGGGCGGTGGGTTTGCCGCGTGCGCGCCAGCGAGGTGCGGCCCTTCTGGGGCCGGGCGGCGGGCTACCTCGGCGGCACGGTCGTGGTCCTCGCGCTCGTGGTCGGATTCGGCGCCTTCGGATTTTTGCGCGGCGTGGGTTACGATGTGACGCTCCGGCAGGTATTCTGGCCCCGGGCCTGGTCCGAGCTGGACGGGGTGCGGGCGAGGCTGTTCATCGGGCAGGCGGAGACGCACTATGCCGCCGGGCGGACGCGCGAGTCGCTGGCGGCCCTGGAAACAGCCATGCAGCTGGATCCCGGCAACTACCAGGCCGGCATGCGGCTGGCCGAACTTTACCAAGCGGGCAACGCCACGGTGGCGGATGATATCTACGCGAGATTGCTGTTACGGCATCCGGAAGACCGGTCGGAAATCAGCCGGGCTTGGTTTCGCAGCCTGCTGGGCCGCGGGCGGCTGACGGGCGTGGCGGCGCTGGCGCGCCGGCAACTGGCGGCCGAGCCGGCGCAGGCGGCGGCCTGGACCAACGCCCTGATCTTCTCGGCGCAACACCTGCGGCAACCGGGCCTGCTCGACACGGCGGTGGATGAGGCCGTGTCGCCGGCGACGCGCGAGGTCCTCGCGCTGGCCGGGCGCGTGGCGCGGGCCCCGGCCGCGGACGCGCGGCGAACGCTGCTGGTGCAGACGCCCTTGATCGCCGACTTCCCGTACGATCGCGTTTACCGGATCACCCAGTTGCTCAAGGATGGTTTCCCCCGCGACGCGCTCAGCCTGCTGGCGGTGTCGACCGATCAACTGGGCGGACGTGACATCGCGCAATTCAGCCTCGCGGCGTACGCCACCCTGGGTGACACGACCCGTTTGAACCGTGAGTTCGACGCCATGCTGGCGCCTGACCGGCCGTTGCACGCCGCGGAATTGAGTCTGCTCGCCCTCCACCTCGTGCGCTATCCGGATGCCGGGCTGCTCGCCAAAGTGGTCGCCGCCATGGACCGCTTGGCGGGAGAACCAAACGCCTTGCGCATCGAAACCTATCTCACGGTATTTTGCGCGGCCGGCGTTCAGGGCAACCAGGCGGCCATGCGGCTGGCGGAAAAACACCTGGCCGCGACCGCCTCAGTCAGCGCCACGGCTTTCAACCAGTACGAGATATTCTTCCCGAGCAGTGCGGCCGATGGAAAATTCAACTCAACGCTGCCGGCGTTGAATCCTTTTTCATTGGAATGCACTTACGCAGTTTTGGACCGCTATCTCAGGGAGTAAAAAGGGTCCCGCTGGACGGGTTCAATTGACGTAGGTGTAAATACCTATAGTGTATAGGGAGTCGAATTTCGATCCATTGAACCACTTGAATCACCTTGCCCGTGTCGGCCGCCGGTTGGCGGTCAGCCTGCTCCTCCTTTTCGGATGGGCGGCCGTTGCTTGGGCGCAAACGACTTTCACCTGGACCGGTGGATCGGGTGGCAACAGCAACTGGACGACTGCCGCGATCTGGAGCGCCGGGGTGCCGGCGAGCGCAACCACCACCGATTTGATTTTTAACGGCAGCAACCGGCTCACGCCGAACATGAATGCGAATTGGACGGCGAAGTCCGTGACCTTCGCGTCGGGCGCCGGGGCCTTCACGCTCGGCAGCTCCGGTGGTTTTACCCTCACCCTTGATGCCGGTGGAGTGACAAACAACAGCACCAGCCTGGAGACGATCAGTGAGGCGATTGCGCTGAACACGAGCCAGACGTGGACCGCCGCCAGCGGGTCGGTGGCGATTTCCGGTGCGGTCAATCTGGGGTTCAACAACCTGACGATCGCCGGCAGCAAGGATACGGCACTGTCCGGCACGCTCAGCGGCGGTTCCTCCAGCAACACCCTGACCAAGAATGGCACCGGGACGCTGACGATCTCCGGCAATAATTCCTTCGGCCAGGTTCTGGCGTTGAACGCCGGCGACGTGGTCCTGACCAACAGCAACGCGCTGGGCGCCTCCACGTATGGCAACACCATCGCGGCCGGGGCCGCGTTGCATCTCCAGAATAATATCACGGTGAGCGAGGGCAGCTTCTCGGTGGCGGGCACGGGCCCGGGCGGGGCCGGCGCGATCGTGAATGATTCCGGGGCCAACACTCTCAACGCGCAGCTGAACCTGACCGGCAGCACGACCATCAACACCGCCGCCGGTTCCTTGACGCAGAGCGGCCAGATTTCCCTCGGGAGCAATGCGCTCACCCTGACCGGCGCCGGCGCAGCCACGATCAACAGCCAGGTGACGGGGTCCGGTGACCTGATCAAGGCCGGGGCGGGCACCGCCGTGTTTCAGCAAACCATCAACAACACCGGCGCCGTCAACCTGGGCGGGTCCGGGGCCGTGACCTTGCAGCAGGCCCTCGGCGGTGCCTCCTCGCTGACCGTCAGTAATTCGGCAACCACCACGTTCAACGGCACGGTCAACACCAACGGCGACATCAACCTCAACGGACCCGGCAACGTCGTTTTCGCCCAGGCCGTCGGGGCCGGCAGCGGCGGCGGGCTGAATATCCTCAGCAGCGGCAGCACGAGTTTCGCCGCTGCCGTTTCGGTCAACAACAACGTGACCGTGGGCGGGTCCGGCGCCGTCAGCTTCGGCGGTGACCTGAACACGAACAATCACGCGGTCAACGTCAGCAACAGCCAGCCGACGACCTTCAGCGGCAACGTCAACGCCGGCACCGGACTCGTGGCGGTGGGCGGGGCCGGCAACGTCAATTTCAACGGCGGCCAGATCAATTCCTCCGGCCTGACCGTGGCGGGCTCGGGCACCGTCAATGCGGCGAGCACGCTGAACCTCGGCGGTGGCAATCTCACGGTCAGCGGTTCGGGTACGTCCACCTTCAGCGGTGCCCAGATCAACGTGGGCGGCATCGCCGTCACCGGCGCGGGCACGCAGGCGTTCAACACGCAGATCAATGCGAACAGCCTGACGCTGTCGGGCAGCGGGACGACGACCCTCGCCGGCACTGGCGACAACAACATCAGCACGACCAGCATCACGGGCGGCACCCTTTTGCTCAACAAGACTTCGGGCACCGCCCTGACCGGCAACGTGTCGGTCGCGGGTGGCACGCTGGATTTCGGCGCGAACAACCAGACCACGGCGTGGACCAACCTCACGCTCGGCGCCGGCTCCACCCTGCTGCTGGGCAACACCACGCAGACCCTGTCGAACCTCACGATCACGGGTAACACGATCATCGACTTTGCCGGCGGCGGCTCGAGCCTGACCGTCGGCAACCTCACGCTCGCGAACAACGCCACGCTCTCCATCATCAACTGGTCCAACGCGGCCGATTATTTCTCGGCCAACGTGGATCCCGGTTCCCCGGTGCTGGGCAACATCGTCATCAACGGCACGCCCGGCGCGACGTGGAATCCGGGTTCCGGCGGCAGCATCACCCCGGCCAGCCCGGTCCCGGAACCGGCGACCTATGGCGCCTGGCTGCTGGGTGGAGGGTTGCTGTTTTTCGGGCTGCGCCGCTGGCGCCAGAGCCGGAAGGCCGTGACCTGCGTGGCGGATCCGGTCTTGAACTGATCAGCTTTCCTCCGGCGGCGTGAAGCCGCGGCGCATGACGTTTTCCGCCACGGAACGTGGAAACAAAAAATTCTCCAGGTAACCCTTGCCGCCGGCCTTCGTGCCGCCGCCGGACATCTTGAAGCCGCCGAACGGATGGCGTTCCACGATGGCGCCCGTGACGCCGCGGTTGAGGTAGAGGTTGCCGACCATCAGTTCCTGCTGGGCGCGCTCGAGGGCCTTCGGGCTGCGGGAAAAAAGTCCGCCGGTCAGCGCGTACGCGGTGCCGTTCACGAGCGCGAAGGCCTCGTCGAGGTCCTTCGCGCGCAGGATGGCGAGAACCGGCCCGAAGATTTCCTCGCGGGCGATGGCGTGGGCCGCCTTCACGTTCACGAACACGGTGGGCGGGACGAAGTAGCCAACGGCGGGCGCGGTGCCCTGGAAGGCCAGCTTCGCCTCCTTTTTCCCCTGCGCGATCAGGCCGAGGATCTTTTGCTGCGCATCGGCGTCGATCACGGGACCGACCACCGTGCCGGGCCGCGCGGGATCCCCGACGGGAATGGCGCCGCAGGCGGCGACGAAGCGCTCGACAAAATGATCATAGACGTCGTCGAGCACGATCAGGCGGGAAAGCGCCGAGCATTTCTGGCCGCTGAAGCCGAATGCACTGTAGAGCGCGGCGGGAATCGCCTCATCGAGGTCGGCGTCGTTGTCGATGATGAGCGCATTCTTCCCGCCCATCTCGCAGACGACCTTCTTGAGGTTCGGCTGACCCGGCTGGGTGCGGCCGGCGGTCTCCCAGATTTTGCAGCCCACGGCGCGCGAGCCGGTGAAGGCGATGATGTCGACCTGCGGGTGGCCGACGAGGTGCGCGCCGACGTCCTCGCCGTAGCCCGGCAGGAAGTTGAGCACGCCCGCCGGCACGCCGGCCTCCGTCAGGATTTCCATCAGCACCGCCCCGATGATCGAGGTCTGCTCGGCGGGCTTCATGATGACGGTGTTGCCGGCCACCAGCGGGCCAACCGTCAGGCCGGCGAGGATGGCGAGCGGGAAATTCCACGGCGCAATGACGACGCCGACGCCGCGCGGCGTCCAGGTCTGCACACAGCGTTCGCCGGGCACGGCCTGCGTGACGCGCGGCCGGGCCAGCTGGCGCATCTCGACGGCGTAGTAGCGGCAAAAGTCGATGGCCTCGGAAACATCACCGTCCGCCTCGACCCAGGGTTTGCCGGCCTCAAGGACCTCGAGGGCGTTCAATTCAAAGCGCCGCGCCTCCATGAGGTCGGCGGCGCGTTCGAGAATCTTCGCGCGCTCCTCGACGGGCCTCGCCCGCCACGCCGGGAAGGCGGCGGCGGCGGCGGCGACCGCGGCCTCGGCGTCCGGGAGCGTGGCCCGCGCCCACGAGCCGATGATCTGCGCCGGGTTGGCCGGATTGACCGAAGGAATGTATTCACGGTCGGAAATCTTTTTCCCGCCGATGATGAGCGGCCATTTCCGGCCGAGCTGGGCCGTGCCGGCCTTGAGGGCGTCGCGCTGCTTCTGGCGGTTGGCGGCGAGGGTGAAGTCGGTGTTGGGGGCGTTGACAAACGCGGCGGGCGCGAGCGGTTTGCGCGCGAGCGGTTCGGGTGCCGCCGCGATGGAGTCGACCGGATTGCCGAGGAGCTGGTCCTTGGTCGCCTCGCCCATGTTCTTGATGCGGAGAAAGCCCTCGTTCGAGGTGTTCTCCAGCAGGCGGCGGACGAGGTAGGCCATGCCGGGCAGGAGTTCGCCGATGGCGCAGTATTCGCGGACGCGGTGGCCCATTTGCAGGAGCGAAAGCTTCAGCTCGTCCGCCATGCCGTAGAGCGCCTGGAATTCGTAGGCCTTCGGGTCGATCCCAAGGCGCTCGGCCTGCGCGATGGCGTGGGCGACCGAGCGGACATTGTGCGAGGCGAAGTTCGGCGTGACGATGTCGATGTTCTCGAGGAGGAAAACGGTGAGCTTCTCATAGTTGGCGTCGGACTCGGGCTTTTTCTGCCAGACCGGGACGGGCCAGTCGCGCTGCTGGGCGGTGATCGTCTCGTAATCCCAGTAGGCGCCCTTGACGAGGCGGACGCTGAGCGGGCGGTGGTTTTTCCGCGCCCAGGCGACGAGGTCGCGGAGGTCGGCCTCGCAATCGCGCAGGTAGGCCTGGAGCGCGATCCCGATGGCGGGTTGTTGGGCGAACTCGGGCTCCTCAAAGATGGATTTGAACAGCTGCAGCGTCAGGTCCTTCAGCTTGTAGCTTTCCATGTCGAAGTTGATCAGGGCGCCCACCGCGGCGGCGCGGCGCAGGATGGGCCGGAAGCGTTCCTTGAGCGCGGCGATGGAATTCTCCGGATCGGCCGGATGGACGTCGGGCGTGAGGGCGGAGATCTTGACGGAAAGGTTGAGCCGGGGCAGGGGGCCGTGCGCCCCGAGATCGCTGAAGGCGGGCGCCGGCTCCCTGGCGTAGAACTTCGAGACCGAGTCGAGGATCTCGAGGTTGCGCCGCAGAAAGACATCGGCCTCGGCGTCGTTCACCACCGTTTCACCGAGCAGGTCGATGGTGGTCGCGAGACCCAGTTTCGTGTTTTTCCGGATTTGCTTGATCAGGTCCTCGCCGCTTTCGCCGGCAACGAACTGGCCGGCCATGTCGACGATCTGGGCTTTCACCGGGGCGGCGACCAGGCCGGGGGCGAAGGAGGATGCGGCGAGGCCCGCCTTGAGGGCGGGATTGAGTTCCACGGCCTTGTCGCCGAGGTACTCCTGCAGGTGGCGGACAATCTCGCCCGAACTGTTTAGCGAGGGCAGGACATCGACGAAGCGGAAAAGCTGGGTCTTGAAGACCGGATCCTTCATCGACCACTCCATCAGGCGGGCATACGCCCCCTTCTTGGAAAAGAGGGCAGGCGGGGGCTGCTGGTCCATCAGCGCAAAGAGCTTTTCGCCCTTGGCGCGGACGGCGGATTCAATTTTGGGGTCGGGGATCAGGAAGGAGGGCATGGGAAGAAGGGCGCCGGATGGTTTGGAGCGCCCGTTTTTTTGCGCGGAGTTTTATCTTATGACACAACATGGCAAGCGGCTCCCGAATCCCCGGGGATGGAATAAACCGCGGCTTATCCGGGGGGTTAGTGAATGATCGCCGGCGGCATTGGTGCGGATCCTTGTCGACGTGGAAGGCCGACATGCCGGGCAGCCAGTGCAACCGATTCAAGTCTATCGGTTTCCGCGGCCCAGTTTGACTGCGGGCCAGACCTGCATGAAACGACGAGGGTGGTATGATTACTGCGACATAAGCCGTCAGTCCCGATGTCTGACCCCGCCCCATCCTCCAGTTTGGCCGGCCCCTTGCTTGCCGTAAGCAGGGGATCTGCGTTTCGCTGGGATGTGGCGACAATCTTCAAACGCGGCCGCCTCAGCGATTGGAAGTCGGAGAGCGTTTCTTCATTCGGCGAGTATCTCGAGGTTCTCGGGGTGATCGCGGCCGTGACCGTGGTGAGCTGGTTCCTGCCGGTCAGCTATCATGCGATGGGGCATGTCTACCTTCTGGTCGTGATTTTGCTCTGCCTGCGGGTCGGCCGCTGGCCGGTGCTGTTTGCCGCGATCGTCAGCGCCCTGGTGTGGAACTATGTATTCATGCCCCCCCGGATGTCGTTTTCCGTGCTTCATTTCGACGACGGCATGCTGCTCGGCATCTACTTTATCGTGGCGATCATTGCGGGGCAGCTCACCGCCCGCATCCGGGCGCAGGAGCGTTACGAGCGGCTGAGGGAGCGCCGGGCCACGGCGCTGTTTCACCTGACGATGGCCCTGGCCGGTGCGCGCACCCTGGATGAGGCGGTCGAGGCGGCGCTGCGGCAGGCGGACGAACTCTTTGGCGCGCAGTCGGCGGTGCTCCTGGCCCGGGAGAAGGGCGGATTGACCCTGCATGCCGCCGGATCTTTCCGTCCCGGCGAACAGGAGCGGGCCGTGGCCGAATGGGTGGCCCACAACCACCGGGAAGCCGGCCGCTTCACCGGCGTGCTGGCCTCGGCCGAAGGCCTGCATCTCCCGATGCTGCGCGCCGGCCAGATGCTCGGGGTCTTCGCCCTGCGCCTGCCGGCGGAGGTCGCCGCCCTGTCGCCGGTGCAGCGCGACCTGATGGAGGGTTTCGCGGTGCAGCTTGCGCTGCTGCTGGAGCGCGAACAGCTGCGCGCGGCGGGCGAGCGCGAGAAATTCTTTGCCGAATCGGACCGGCTGCACCGCACCCTGCTGGACAGCGTTTCGCATGAGCTGAAAACCCCGCTCGCGGTCCTGCGTTCGGCGGGCGACAAACTCGACACGGAGGATGCGAGGAAGCGGACCGCGCTGACCGGCGAGATCCGGACGGCGACCAACCGGCTCGATCACCTTGTGGCCAATCTCCTGAATCAAACCCGCCTGGAGTCCGGCGGCGTCCGGCCCCAGCTCGATTGGTGCGATGTGCGGGATTTCATCAACGCTGCGCGCCGGGCGGTGGGCGACGCGATGACCGGCCGGGTGCTGAAGACCGAAATCCCGGACGACCTGCCGCTGTGCATGGCGGATGCCCCGCTCATGGAGCAGGTCATCGCCAACCTGCTGCTCAACGCCGTGCTCCACACCCCGGCCGGCAGCCCGATCCAGGTGTCGGCGGGCGTGGACCATGCCGCCGGGGCGGGGCGGATCTTCATCCGGATCAGTGATCGCGGAGCTGGAATCCCGGCGGAGCTGCGCGAGAATCTTTTCCAGAAGTTCAACCGCGGCCGGACTGCGCGGGCGGGCGGGCTCGGGCTCGGGCTGTCCATCGTGCGCGGGTTCATGCTGGCGCAGGGCGGCGAGGTCACGGCCGGGGACAACCCGGGGGGCGGCGCAAGTTTCACCGTTTACCTGCGCCATCTGGCGCACGGCAACGTACCCAACGATGACCGCTGATCCGCTCAGAATCGAAATCCTGGTGATCGACGACGAAGTCCAGATCCGCCGGCTGCTGCGGCTGACCCTGGAAGATGCCGGCTACGTGGTCCGCGAGGCCGAGACGGGACTCGCGGGGCTCAGCGAATTTGAAAGGGCCGCACCCGACGCGGTCATTCTGGATCTGGGCCTGCCGGACCTGCCGGGGGTCAAGGTGCTTGCCCGCCTGCGCGAGAAAAGCCCGGTGCCGGTGCTCATCCTGTCCGTCTTTGGCCAGGAAGGCAGCAAGATCGCCGCACTGGATGCCGGGGCCGACGACTATCTGACCAAGCCGTTTGGGGACGGTGAACTGCTTGCGCGGCTGCGCGCCTTGCTTCGTCGCATCAAGCCGGCGGTGGCCTCGAACACCTTCCGCTTTGGCACCGTCGTGGTCGACCTGGAGCGGCGCCGGGTCATGAAGCAGGGCCAGGCGGTGAAGCTGACCTCGATGGAATATGCCTTGCTCCAGCTGTTCATCATGCACCGCGACAAGGCGCTGACCCACCGGCAGGTGTTGCGCGAACTCTGGGGACCGAAGGCCGAGGCGCAGACGCATTATCTCCGGACCTACATGATGCGCCTGCGGCGGAAACTGGAGGATGAGGTGGATGACCCGCAGTATTTCCAGACCGAGTCCGGCATCGGCTACCGTTTCGTCAGCGAGCCGGGCAACTAGGTTTGGCGGCCCGCGATGGCCGGTCGGTTAGACTGTCATAAGACCGCGTCCGAGGACGCGGAAAGGCCGGTGCGAACCGCGCCGCTGAGAGGGAGAATATATAAAATATCTATATTCCAAATCGGTTAATCTACTTTCTGTCTATTTTGCTTGGTATGCGGGGTGCGACACTGGGTGACGGTTCCACCCACACACAAAACGACAGGGCTTAACTCCAAAAAGAACACCACGAATATGAGAAACCGGTCTACAGGATTAAAATGGTCACGCGCAGCCCTGGTCGGGTTTGCGCTTTTGTGCAGCCTCGGGCTGCCACGGATGATGGCGGATGATCCCAAACCAGATCCTGCCGGATTGTCCACCGGTACCATCGCGGACGTCCCCGGCTTTGTGGTCAGCGCCCCGGCTGACCTCAGTGACGAGGACAAGAAAGACAAGGACAAGATGAAGGCATTCGACGACGCCAAGAAGGCGGCGGATGACTATGCAGCGGCGGCCAAGGTGGAACCGCTCGCGGTGAAGCTGGCCGACAACGTCGGCCACAATCGCGTTTCGATCAACTTCATGTGGACGCTCGTCACCGGGTTCCTCGTGATGTTCATGCAGGCCGGCTTCGCGTTGGTTGAGACCGGTCTCTGCCGCGCGAAGAACGCGAGCCATACCATGGCGATGAACTTCATGATCTACCCGATGGGCATGCTCGGCTTTTATCTTTGCGGGTTTGCGTTCATGTTCGGCGGCCTTGGTGCCATCGGCACGATGGGTGGCTACGCCGGCCTGAACCACGAGATCACCTGGACCATTTTCGGGAAACCTTTCGGTATCATTGGCTGGAAGGGCTTCCTGCTGCAGGGTGCCGGTTACGATACCGCCGCCTTCGCCCTCTTCTTGTTCCAGATGGTGTTCATGGACACGACTGCGACGATTCCGACTGGCGGTGCCGCCGAGCGTTGGAAGTTCTCGGCTTTCATGATCTATGGCTGCTTCATCGGCACGCTGATCTACCCGCTTTTTGGCAATTGGGTGTGGGGCGGCGGCTGGCTCTCCCAGCTCGGGGCCAACTTCCCCGGCCTCGGCCATGGCCACGTTGATTTCGCCGGTTCCTCGGTTGTGCATATGCAGGGCGGCGTCATCGCGCTGATCTTCTGCTGGCTCATCGGGCCGCGTCACGGGAAGTACAACAAGGAAGGCAAGCTCGTTAACCCGATTCTGCCGCACAACATCCCGATGGTCATGTTGGGCACTTTCATCCTGGCGTTCGGCTGGTTCGGTTTCAACCCGGGCTCCACGCTGGCCGGTACCGATCTGCGCATCGCCACGGTGGCGGTCAACACCATGATCGCCGGGTCCACGGCGGCCCTTGCCACCACGCTTTACATGTGGTGGTTCAAGACCAAGAAGCCCGACCCGTCCATGATGTGCAATGGCATGCTGGCCGGCTTGGTTGCCATCACGGCGCCCTGCGCGTTTGTCAGCGCCGGCGGTGCGGCCATCATCGGGATCGTCGCGGGACTCCTGGTGGTTGAGGCGGTCTTCTTCTTCGATCGAATCCGGATTGACGATGCGGTCGGCGCTATCTCCGTCCATGGCGTCAATGGCGCCTGGGGCTGTCTTTCGATCGGCCTGTTCGCTGACGGCACTTATGGCGATGGTTGGAACGGTGTTGCCGGCACGGTCACCGGATTGTTCTACGGCGGTGGCATGGGCCAATTCTGGGCCGAGCTGATCGGCGTCACGACCTGCTTCGTCACCGTTTCCCTGCTTTCCATTCTCTTCTACTTCGTCGCCGAGAAACTCGTCGGTAATCGTGTTTCGCTCGAGGTCGAAATCGAAGGCTTGGACATTCCCGAAATGGGCATCGCCGGCTATAACGGCATGATGTTGGACAAGCAGTCCGAAACCCCGGTCGCCCACTAAGCCGCTCTCACCAATCCAAATACTCCATCGACATGCAAACACACTTCCTTGATCTCGTCCGCGACCTCGTCGGCCTCTCGGCCGGCGGGGCCATTGGGCTGGCTTTTGGTACGTTGCAACGCGCAGCGCTTCGCCGCCACCAACGGCTTCAGCAGACCGGCAAACTGAAAAATGGTTGGTCGCTCATGCCTGGCTCGGGTGCGCGGGTCGCCTATCTCCTGGTTGCGCTCGCCTTGGTGCAGTTCGTCTGCCCGTTGCTGTTTGTCGATGGAACCCAGTGGTGGGTCTCCAGCGGGGTTGTCATCGGCTATGGCGTCATCCTCTACCAACAACTTCGCCTCCGTATGGCCGAGAACCGGGCATAAAACGGGCGCCTGCATCCTTCTGCCGATCATCCTTGTGATCCTTTCGGGTCATAAGGAGGTCCCGGAAACAATGCAGGTGCTTTAGGCCCTATGCACAGATTTACGGAAAGAAAAAATACAACACACGAAAGATAAGAACCTTACCAACTCCTAGGAGTTGGATACAAATTCAGCGACAAGCCTCTTCCAGCACTTCAGTGTGCCGGAAGAGTGCTTTTGCGTTTAGTCAAATGGCATCAGACGTGCTTAACCGCAGCTGATGCCATTGCATTTTCCTGAGTCAGGAGACCTTTCGGTCCTGCCCGCGGGGTTTTTCACCGCCGGGTTGGAGCCCGGCAGCGATCTTCTTTGTCTGGCCGTGGCATTTTTGATCCGCGGTCCCCCGTGACCTGAATCCAAACGTCAGCTGCAAGGCTCGAAACTTCGTCTACTTCGGCGCCTTTTTTCAGTGCAAGTCATAGCGCCTGTTCTCGGACAGGCCACCCCCAGTGCAGTCAACTCACACACACTATGTTCCTTCGATTTCGCCCTCTATTCCTGTTTGCCAGTTTGTTCGCGGTTTTTGCCCTCGGTCCCCTGCTTCGCGCCGAGGATCCAGCCCCGGCTCCGGCCGCCACCGCACCCAAAGAACCCACCGTCGATCAGCGGCTCGCTGATCTTGAGGCCTATGTAAACAACGGCGCCCGCACGGCGGACGTCGCCTCCAAGGTTGCCGGTCCCGGTCCCGGCCACAACGCCTGGATGATGACCAGCGCCGCCTTGGTGCTGTTCATGACCCTGCCCGGTCTCGCGCTGTTCTACGGCGGCCTGGTCCGGAAAAAGAACGTGCTTTCCGTCCTGGCCCAGTGTCTGGGCATTGCCGGACTGGTCACGATCCTGTGGTGGGCGGTGGGCTACAGTCTCGTTTTCTCGAGCGGCTCGCCGTTCCTGGGCGGACTGAAGTTCGCCTTCCTCAAGGGCGTTGATTCGGCCCCCAACACCGACTACGCCGCCTGGGTCTCGCAGAACGTCTTCGCGATGTACCAGATGATGTTCGCGATCATCACCCCGGCGCTGATTGTCGGCGCGATTGCGGAACGCATGAAGTTCACGGCGATCCTGGCCTTCGTCACGATCTGGATGTTTGTGATCTATTTCCCACTGGCCCACATGATCTGGGGCGTGGACGGCTTCATGAACGGCGTCTGGAACGGTGACGCCAAGATCAAGGCGATCGACTTCGCCGGCGGCACGGTGGTTCACATGAGCTCCGGCTGGTCCGCGCTCATCCTCTGCATCATCCTGGGCAAGCGCGTGGGGTTCGGCAAGGAGCCCATGCCGCCGCACAGCATGGTGCTTTGCATGGTCGGCACCGGCATGCTCTGGGTCGGCTGGTACGGCTTCAACGCCGGTTCGGCGGTCGCGGCCGACGGTATTGCCGCCAACGCCTTCATGACGACCACGCTGGCCACGGCGGTCGCATCGTTCACCTGGGGCGCGCTGGAGTATTTCACCAAGAAACACGCCTCGGTCCTCGGCTTCTGCTCGGGTGCGGTCGCCGGCCTGGTGGTGATCACCCCGGCCACCGGCTTTGTCGACGCCACGGGGGCCGTCATCATCGGCTTGATCGCCGGGGTGGTCCCGTTCCTCGCCTGCACCAAGCTCAAGTCGTTCTTCGGCTACGATGACGCGCTTGACACCTTCGGCGTGCACGCCGTCGGTGGCACGATCGGCGCCCTGCTGACCGGCATTCTGGCGACCGGCGCGGTTAACGCCAACCTGACCGATGCCAACAGCTACGCCAAGGCCAACGGCCTCGACAAGCTGGTCGCGAACCACGGCCTCTGGGTCGAGCAGCTCAAGGCCATGGGCATCACCATCGTGATGTCGGTGGTGGGCACCGTGGTGATCGCCTACTTGGTGAAGGCGGTCATCGGTCTGCGCCCGACCGCCGAGGTCGAGTCGCAGGGCCTGGACATCAACGAGCACGGGGAAGAAGGCTACATCTCCTGAAGTCTTTCCGGCTTATTCTCGCAGCCCCTGGGGCGGCCTTCCGGCCCCCCAGGGGCTTTTTGTGTCCTAAGACCGGGACCGGGCCTGCCGGCATGCATCTTGCTGATTGGTGGGGCTTACTCTTCAGGTCCATTTCTACTGTGCACACATTGATTACTCCCTCTGGTCAGGGGCGGGTCAACTGACCCGTCCATGATATCTTCACTTTGGCTGGCGGTTCTCCCGGCGGCCGGCATTCCACCCTGGCTGCTCGGGCCCTTTGGGCTGCTGCTGCTGCTGATCGCGACCATGCCCCTGGCCGCCCCGGCCGTGAAGCATTGGTGGGAGAAGTCCTACCCGATCGTGGCGGTCGGTCTGGCGCTGGTGGTGGCGGCCTACTACCTCGCGGCCATCCCGGACGGCGGTGTCCTGCTCCTGCATACGCTGGGCGAGTATGTTTCCTTCATCTGCCTCATCGGCTCACTCTATGTGGTGGCGGGTGGCATCCATATCAAGGTGAAGGGTGAGGCGACCCCGGGGGCCAACGTGGTCTTCCTGCTCATCGGGGCCGTGGCCGCGAATGTGATCGGCACGACCGGTGCCTCGATGGTCTTCATCCGGCCGTTCATCCGCATGAACAAGATCCGGATCAGCCCCTATCACGTGGTTTTCTTCATCTTTCTCGTTTCCAATGTCGGCGGGGCCCTGACGCCGATCGGTGATCCGCCGCTGTTCCTGGGTTACCTGCGGGGCGTGCCGTTTTTCTGGCTCATCGAGCATGTCATCGTGCAGTGGCTCGTGACGGTCGCCGCCATTCTCGCGGTTTTCTATGCCTTCGATGTGCGGAGCTTCAAACACATGCCGCGCCGCCTGCAGGCCGATATCGCCAGCCATGCGGAGACCTGGCGTTTCGACGGCATGGTCAACGTGCTTTTCCTCCTCGCCATCATTGGCGCGGTGTTCCTGCCGGACCGGCTTTTCCTGCGGGAGTCGGTGATGGTCGCCGCGGCCGTCGCCAGCTGGTTCCTGACGCCCAAGGTGGCCCACGAGGAAAACGCCTTCAGCTTCGGCCCGATCAAGGAGGTGGCGTGGCTGTTCGTCGGGATCTTCATGACCATGCTGCCGGCGCTGGGCTACCTGGAGCAGCATGGCCCGGAGTTTGGTTTCACCCGTCCGCTGCATTACTATTTTGCGAGTGGGGCGCTCTCCTCAGTGCTCGATAACGCCCCGACCTACGTGAACTTCCTCCAGCTGGCACAGGCCACCGCCGAGGCCCAAAACCCGGCGGCCTTTGCCGCGGTGCATGGCGACGCGCTCGCCACGGTGCGCCTGCTGCTGGTGCAGCAGCCATTCTTCGTCATCGGGGTAAGCCTGGGTGCGGTGTTTTTCGGGGCGATGACCTACATCGGCAATGGCCCGAATTTCATGGTCAAGTCGATCGCCCACGATGCGGGGGTGCATTGCCCGACCTTTGTCGGTTATATCGTCCGGTACAGCCTGCCCATTCTGCTCCCGATCCTGATCCTGAGCGGCTGGATTTTCCTCTAGGCGACCCGGGCGCGCCGCGACCGGCGAAAGTTTCCCGGTCGGGGCCGGGGCGGCCGGCTTATGGACTTGGCGGCTCGTGGTTTGCGTGGCAGGAAGATTCTGCAACTTGGCCGCCCGCGCCGTGTTATTAGCGTGAATGAAGATCATCCAGTGCAAGCTCCACCCCAGGGGATGACGTCCCCGACTGACTTCACCACGTTCATGCGCAACTACCAAGACATGGTCTATTCCACCGCGGTGCGACTAATCGGCAACGAGACGCAGGCGGAGGACATTGCCCAGGACGTCTTCCTCAAGGCCCATGAGCACTTCGACAACCTGCGGACCAGTCCCACCGCCGGTGGCTGGCTCAAGACTGTCGCCACGAATCTTTCGATCAACCACATCCAGCGGTACAAGAAGCGCTGGACGTTCTTTTCGGATATCGTGCACAAGAACGACGAGGGCGTGGAGAAGGAAGTCGAGTTTGCCGCCCCCGACACCTTTTTTTCCGGCGTCGACTCGGCCGAGCGCCGCGAGTGGGTGGAGCGAGCCTTGGAGAAACTGCCCGACCACCAGCGCGTCCCGCTGGTCCTCTACCATTTCGAAGAACTGCCTTATGAGGATATCGCCCGGAAGACCGGCGTTTCACTCAGCAAGGTCAAGACCGACATCCTCCGTGGCCGCGAAGCGCTGGCCAAGATCCTGGTGCGCAGCGGCAGCGCCCATGAACAATTTGAAAGCTGAGCCATGGCCATGAAAAAAATGACGCCAGAGGAACTCGAGCAATTCATCCACCGCGAGCTGCGCGCGCTGCCGCCGCGCAAGGCCCCGCCGGGGTTCGAGGCCCGCCTGCAGGCGGCCTTGGAAGCGCGCCCGGCCCGGCCGGCGATGGCGCCCGAGCACCTGGAGCAACTCGTCGGCCGCGAACTGCGCGCGCTGCCCCTGCGTCGCGCCCCCCGCACGCTGGAGTCGCGCGTTTTGGCCGCCCTGGAACAGCGGGCGATGATTCCGTGGTACCACAAGTCGTGGAGCTACTGGCCCGCCGCCATCCGGGCGGTCTTTCTCGCGGTGGCCACCGGCGTCTCCGGAACGCTCATCGCCGGATTTTATCTGGGTTTCAACGGCCTGGATAAGAGCGCAGTAGTGGCGCAGGCTGGCGAGCGATTCAGTTTGTTCACCAAGCTCTATCACACGGTGGCCTGGATTGCCGAGTTCGGCAGCCAGGTCATCAGCGGCATCCCGTCGCTCTGGCTCTACGGCGGCCTGGCGCTCATGGCTGCACTCTACGCCACCTTCTTTGGTCTCGGCGCCGCCGCTTATCGGACGCTGTACCGCAATAACTGACCCTTTCCCGACATGAAATTTAAACCGACCGCGATCCTCTGCTCCCTCTGGCTGACCCTGACCCTGGCTGTCCAGCCGGCGCTGCGCGCTGAGGACGCTGCTCCCCCGGCAGAAAATAAAACCCCCGTCGCAGCGACCCCGGCGGCCGAGGCCGAACCGGCGAAAGCCGTGCCACCTGAAGCGAACCCGGCTGCAATCAAGCCCGCGGCGGACCAGCCGGCGATCGAGGCAAAGGACGAGGAAAAAGACGAACCAGCCGGTCAGGACGAGCCGGCTCCGGCCGTGCAGCCCGAAAAAACGAGCCATCACCATCAGCACCGCCACGGTGGCAGCGACAATCAGCGGGTGGGTTTTGGTCAGGACAGCACGCTGGCCGCCGGTGAAAAGGCGGACGCGGTGGTTTCCGTCCTTGGTTCCTCGACCTCGGCGGGTGACGTGACCGGTGCGGTCGTTTCGGTGCTCGGCAGCACCCGGGTGACCGGCGGCAGCGTGGGTGATGCCGCCGTCGCCGTCTTGGGGAACGTCTATATCAATGGCCACGTTCAGGGCGAGGTGGTTGCAGTCATGGGCAATATCGAGCTCGGGCCCGACGCCGTGGTCGATGGACAGATCGTCTGTGTGGGTGGGGAAGTGAAACGCGACCCCAAGTCCGTCTTGAACGGCGATGTGCAGAATGTCGCAATCGGCGGCCATTACCTCAACTTCGACGGACTGCATGCCTGGTTTGAACAGTGCCTCTTGTATGGACGCCCGCTGGCCTTCGGGCCGCACCTGACCTGGGCTTGGTGTATCGCCCTGGCCTACCTTGGCCTTTACGTCCTGCTGGCCCTGATCGCGCCCGGCACCGTGACGAAATGTGTGGAGACGCTCGAGGAGCGGCCCGGCAAATCCATCTTATCGGCCCTGCTGGCCCTGCTGCTCACGCCGGTGGCTTACCTGCTGCTCATCTTTACGCTGTTTATCGGCATCGGGTTTGTGCTGATCCCGGCTTTCACCCTCGGTTTGTTCCTGGCTGGATTATTTGGCAAAGCAGTGATGCTGGCCTGGCTCGGCCGTTGCATCATCCGGCCTTTCCGCAACAGTTCGCCCACCCAGCCGGTGCTTGGGGTGCTGTTAGGCGGAGCGATTGTGCTCCTGCTCTATACCGTGCCGGTCCTGGGTTTTGTGGTGTACAAGCTGCTCGGCGTGCTGGGTCTTGGGGTCGTCCTCTACACCCTCATCCTTACCTCCAAGAGCAACCGGGCGGCGGCAGCTGCGGCTTCCGTTGCGCTTGGATCTTCCGTGCCGCCGCCGGTGGTGGCCGATGGTCCGGTTACGCCAGTGATACCCTCACTGCCGCCGATTATTTCCGCGGTTACCCTGCCGCGTGCCGGTTTCTGGATCAGGCTTCTGGCCGGTCTGCTGGACATGGTGCTTGTCGGCATGATGTTCGGCGCATTGCACAGTGTTTGGTCTCATTTTGGCGGGGTCTTCCCCTTTTGGTATTCTGTCTATTGCGTTATCATGTGGGCCACCAAGGGCACGACCATTGGCGGGATCATCTGCGGCCTGAAGGTGGTGCGGGTCGACGACCGTCCCATGGACTGGAGTGTCGCCTTGGTGCGCGCCCTGGGCGCGTTTCT
The DNA here is from genome assembly GCA_903898675.1 of uncultured Verrucomicrobiota bacterium. Classification (GTDB taxonomy): domain Bacteria; phylum Verrucomicrobiota; class Verrucomicrobiia; order Opitutales; family Opitutaceae; genus Lacunisphaera. The sequence goes on along the minus strand of CAIUGM010000036.1, from coordinate 91,485 downwards.
CTCCCTCGCGGTGGCCGGGCTCGGCTTCATCTGGGTGGCCTTCGATGACCAGCGGCAATCGTGGCACGACAAGATTGCCGGCACCACGATCGTCAAGGTGCCGAAGGGCACGTCCCTGCTTTAAAAGCTTCCAGCGGTAAGCGAAGGCCGGGCAACAGGCCCGGCCTTTTCGTTTGCTGGACACCGCGCCTTAACCTTACAGCCTTAAGCTTACCGCTTATGGCTTCTTCACCACTCGTCGGGATCATCATGGGCAGCTCCTCTGACTGGGAGACGATGCAGCACACGGCCGCGACGCTCACCGCCCTCAAGGTGCCCTTCGAAAAACGCGTCATCAGTGCGCACCGCACCCCGAAGCTCATGGTCAGCTACGCGGAATCGGCCGAACGCCGCGGGCTCCGGCTGGTCATTGCCGGGGCGGGTGGGGCCGCGCATCTCCCGGGCATGGTCGCCTCGCTCACCATGCTGCCGGTGCTCGGCGTGCCGGTGGAGTCCAAGGCACTGCACGGGCTTGATTCGCTTCTCTCCATCGCGCAGATGCCGGGCGGTGTGCCGGTGGCGACGTTCGCGATCGGCAAACCCGGGGCGATCAACGCCGCGCTCTTTGCCGCCTCGCTGCTGGCGCAGGGTGACGGGAAAACACGCCAGGCTTGGAAGAAATTCCGGGTGGCGCAGACGGCGAAGGTGTTGAAAGCCAAGCTGCCGTGAGCGTGCCGGCCAAGACAGTCCTGCCGGGCGGAACCATCGGCGTTCTCGGCGGCGGCCAGCTCGGCCGTATGCTGGCGCAGGCGGCGACCCGACTCGGGTACCGCGTACATATCTTTGAACCGCAGGCCAACTCCCCGGCGGGCGCCGTGGCGCACCTGGAGGTCAACGCGGCCTACGAGGATCTGGTGGCGCTGAGCGCCTTTGCCCGCGGGTGCGACGTGGTGACGTATGAATTTGAAAACGTGCCGGCCGCCCCGCTGCGCGCGATCGAGGGCCTGACCCAGCTGCACCCGTCCTGGCAGGTGCTCGAGACCTGTCAGAACCGCTCGCGGGAAAAAAACTGGCTGAAGCAAAATGGATTTCCGCACGCCCGTTTTGCCGAGGTGGCGGCCGGGGGCGACGTGGCCGCCGGGATCCGCGAAGTCGGCCTGCCCTGCGTGGTGAAAACCGCGGATTTCGGCTACGACGGAAAGGGACAGGTCAAGGTGCGCGAGGAGGTGGATATCGCGGTCGCGCAAAAGGCCTTTGCCGGCCAGGCGTGCGTGATCGAACAATGGATCGATTTTGCCTGCGAGGTCTCCGTGGTGATGGCGCGTTCGGCGAAGGCGGCCATCCGGGTTTTCCCGCTCGTGGAGAACATCCACACCAACCACATCCTGGATTTTTCGATCGCGCCGGCGCGCGTGGCGCCCGAAACCGCGACGGCTGCGGAGAAAATGGCGCGGCTTATCGCCGAGAAGATCGGCCTCGTCGGCGTGATGGGGGTCGAGATGTTCGTGACCCGCGAAGGCGCGGTGCTGGTCAATGAACTCGCCCCGCGGACGCACAACAGCGGGCACTACACCATCGATGCGTGCGCGACCTCGCAGTTTGAGCAGCAGGTGCGGGCCATCTGCGGACTGCCCCTCGGCGATCCGCGGCTGCTTTCGCCGGTGGTGATGGTCAACCTCCTCGGGGACGCGTGGGCCAGCGGCGAGCCCAGGTGGGATGGGTTGCTGGCGGAGCCCGCCGTGCGGTTGCATCTTTACGGCAAGTCGGAACCGAGGCCGGGCCGCAAGATGGGGCACTTCACGGTCACAGCCCGCGATGCCGACATGGCGCTCGGCTTCGCGCAGAAAATCAAGGCGAGGCTCTGATCCCGGCCGGCGAGTTCAGTTGGCGGGCTTGGCCGGCGGCCGGTCCGGAGCGCCCGTATCCATGACATACTTCCAGGAGCCGTCGGGTTGGCGTTTCCAGATGGTCAGGAAGAATCCGGAGCCGACGTGCTCCTTGCCGTCCGGGCCGGGACCGCGGAATTCGTAGCGGCCGTAGTTGTAGCCCAGCGTGCCGTCGTCAGACACGTCGGTGAAGAGGGCGGACCAGGTGAGTGACACGCCCGGGGTGTCGGGACCGATGCGCTTGAGCACCGCCTCGGCCCCGCGGTATTTGCGGGGATCGGTGTCGATGAACGCGACGTCAGGCGCGGCAAAATGGGAAAATGCGGCGAGCAGGCCTTTCTCCTTCGCCATGGAGCAAAAGGCATCCTCCATGGCGGCGACCTCGCCTTTCAGCTTTTCCCGATCGGGGGCCGCGTGCACGGAAGCGGCCAAGGCGAGGCAGAGGGCAAGGGTGGTCGTGATGCGATTGAGCATAAGGGTCAGAGGAGGGTAGGCGGAATTTGGAGGTGAATTCATTCCAAGGCGAGACTCCAGCGATCAAGTACCCACTCCGCGGGCTGAGCCGTCCGGAATCAAGGCCGGGCCGGAATCACGAGTCCGCGACATTCCCCCAGGCCAATCCGCCGGGCACCAGGGCGCTCACAATAACCGCGGAGGATGACCTCATCGCCGTCCTCCAGGAACCTGCGCTGTTCGCCGTCGGGCAGGATGAGCGGAGCGGTGCCGCGCGAAGTGAGTTCCAGCAGGCAGCCGCGCGAAGCCTTCGTTTCTCCCGAGATGGTGCCGCTGCCCAGCAGGTCGCCCGGTTGCAGATTGCAGCCGTTGCTGGCGTGGTGGGTCAGCAATTGGGCCAGTGTCCAATACATCGTCTGGAAGCTGCCGGAGGAGAGGGGACAGGGCAGTTGCCCGCGTTCGCGCATTTTTCCGGTCTGAAGCCATGCTTCCACCGTGATATCCAGGCCTCCGCTTGCCTGGTCACTTGGATCGGCAAGGTAGGGCAGGGGCGCGGGCGCGCCCGGAGGGCGGGCTAACGCTGGTCCCCGGAACGGCGCCAGTGCTTCCATGGTAACGACCCATGGCGAAATCGTGGTGGCAAAGTTTTTGGCGAGAAACGGTCCCAGTGGCTGATACTCCCACTGCTGGATATCGCGGGCCGACCAGTCGTTCAGCAGGATCACGCCGAAAAGATGATCGGACGCCTGGGCCAGGGGGATGGGCTCGCCGAGGGCGTTACCGAGGCTAACGAAGGCTCCAAGCTCGAGTTCATAGTCGAGTTCCCGGGACGGACCGAACTCGGGTGCCGTGGCGCCCAGAGGTTTGCACTGGCCCTTGGGTCGTCGGATCGGGCTGCCGTTGGCTTGAATTGACGAGCTGCGGCCATGGTAACCGACCGGTACCCACTCATAGTTCGGCAGCAGTGGTTGGTCGGGGCGGAACATTGAACCGACGTTCTTGGCGTGGCTGATCGACGCATAGAAGTCGGTGTATCCGCGGATATTGGCAGGAAGCAGCATCGTGGCTTCAGCCATCGGCATCAGGCAGGGCTGCAGTCGGGCTCGAACCAAGGCTGGGCAGGAGTCGGCTCCCAGCAGGTCGCTCAACCGTCCGCGTAGTTCACTTAATGCTGCAGGGCCATTTGCCATCAGGCCATTGAGGTTTGGCTGCAGCAGGGTGGATCTTGTCGAGATCGGCAGCAGGTCAGTCGCCGCTATGGCGGCCAGATCAAGGATTTGATCACCGATGGCGACCCCAACCCGAGGGGCAGAATTTTGGCGGGTGCTAAAAATCCCATAGGGCAGGTTTTGCAGGGGAAAGTCACTTGCCGTCCCGTTGGCTGACTCAACCCAACTGCATTTGGCAGGGTCATGGGTTCGGTTAAGTGTCATATAAAGTGTCATATCCCTCGCTGTTATGAGGCGGTAGAGCAGCACCGCCTGCATTTACGTTTAGCCCAGTTCATCAATTTGAGAACGCAAATTGCGGGTGATTTTGAGGCTCGTTCGGCGGGTTACGGCTTAGCCCAAATGGGCTATTTTACAGGGACATTACAGGACAAAGCTCATATAATATTACACTCCATCGACTTACGATATATCATGCCAATGGATGTAAAATTGTTGCGCAAATATTTATTGAATCTCGGCGTTGAAAATGCTCCATTCGCCGCAAGAAATTAGCCGGTTACGGGTAGTTTCCTACCAACACAACACACCAGAACTATGAACAATAGCTCCGTAAGAAACCTACGGAAGCCTTTGGCGCTGATTATTGGCGCAGGGCTTTCGATGTTCGCGGCCCAGGCCGCTTTTGCTCAGGCAGCAGATGCCTCCACCACCGACCAGTCCGTGAAACTGGACAAGTTTGTGGTCACCGGATCCAACATCCCGACGACCGAGACGGCCGTTGAGGCCGGTACCTTCCCGGTCGTGATCCTCGATCGCAAGGCGATCGACCAGACCGGCTACCAGACGGCGGCCGACCTGCTGCAGAAGATCACGGTGTCGAACGGTGGCTCGGTGCCGCTGTCGAACAACGCGACGGGCTTCACGCCGTCGGCCTCCTCGACCTCGCTGCACGGCCTCGGGCCGGAAGCGACCCTGGTGCTGATCAACGGCCACCGCGTGGCAACTTATCCGCAGGGCTCGGGCGGCACGACCGCCTTCGTCGACCTGAACACGATCCCGCTGCAGGCCGTGGAGCGCATCGAAGTCCTGAAGGACGGCGCCTCCGCCGTCTACGGTGCTGACGCCGTCGCCGGTGTCATCAACATCATCCTCCGCAAGAATTACGAGGGGACCGAGGTCAACCTGAACTACGGCAATACGACCCAGAAGGACTCTTCCGGCTTCACCGGCAGCATCACGACGGGCGTGGCGAACGACAAGGGCAGCATCCTCGTCGGGTTCAACTTCTACAGCCGCGGTGGCATCGCCAACCGCGACCGCAGCTACTCGGCGGTTCCTCCGTTCCTGAGCTCGAACTCCTCCCCGATCAACGCACAGATCGGGCTCCTCGCCGTTGATGATGCCCTGGGCCTCGCGCCTGGCACGCGTCCCGCCGGCGTGGGCGCCACCAAGCTTGTGTTCTTCGGTACCCCCGGTGCCTTCCCGAGCGCGGCTGGCGGCAACCACACCGACCCGAACGGCAATCGTGTGACGGGCAGCACCAACAACGGTACGACCCCGGCGAACCAGTACATCTATAGCAACGGTCGTAGCTCTGTGACCAACTACAACCAGTGGTCGAGCTCGTATCCGGAGTCGCTCCGCTATGGCATGATCATCAATGGTGACCGCAAGATCTTCGGCACGGACAACATCAAGTTCTACTATGATGGTTCGTTCCAGCGGAACTACACGGAGAACCGCCTGGCGCCTTCCGCCACCGGCAGCTTCATCACCCCCGGCCAGACGTCATTGATCATTCCCGCCCGTACGGCGAACCCGATCCTCTCGATCGTCAGGGGTACGGCCGTTCAGCAGGTCGCTGCTGGTACGCCGTTGCCCGCCGGTTGGTCTGCCAGCGTCGGCACGACGGTGGATGCCAATGGCAATGTGCAGCGCGCGGCTCCCAACGGTGCCTACAACTCAAATAATCCGTTCAATCAGGACATCACGGACGGCACGCGCTTCCGTCTGGCTGACTTCGGTGACCGTATCTTCCGCGACACCAACGACGCCTTCATGGTGACGACCGGTATCCGCGCCGATAACTTCCTCGAGAACTGGAGCGCCGACATGGGCTTCCGCTACAGCCAGGTGGCCCTCCACACGGATGACACCCTGGTCTCGACCTCGCGCTTCAACAAGGTGCTGAACTCGGCCGACCCGATCTTCAATCCGACGAGCGCCAGCTACATCGGCACGACCACGGCCTACAATCCGTTCGGCTACTATGGCAACCCGATCGCGTCCAACCAGGCCGTGGTTGCTTATGCAACCTCACGGGTGAAGGACTTCGATGTTTCATCCCTCGGCAATCTCTACTTCGGTATCAGTAATCCGACGCTCTTCACGGTTCCGGCCGGTGACGCGGGCTTCGCCGCCGGTGTTGATTACCGCGATGAGCAGCTTACGCAGTCGCCCGACTCGCTCAACCAGCTGGGTGACACGATCGGCAGCTCGGCTGCCGCCACCACCACCGCCCGCCGCAAGGTCGGCGCCGTTTACGCCGAAGTCCAGGTGCCGCTTGTCAGCACCAAGATGAACGTCGTCGGTGTGCATGACCTGAGCTTCAATGCCGCGGCCCGCTACGAGGACTTCCTCACCAACAGCGAGACCCATGTGGTGCCGAAATTCGGCATCCTCTGGAAGCCGTTCGACGACACCCTTGTGGTGCGTGGTTCTTACGGCAAGGGCATCCGCCAGCCGTCGCTCTATCAGCTCTACGGCGGCAACATCGCCAGCCTCCTTGGCGTGACGGACCCGCGCACGGGTGCGACGCTGCAGGAGACCCCCACGATCGTGAAGGGCAACCGGCTCCTGAAGTCGGAGTCCACAAACTCGATGACCTTCGGTGTCGTCTGGACCCCGAAGATCTTCCACTTGGAAGGCTTCACGATCGCGGTCGACTGGTGGAAGGTGGAGCGTGACGGCACGGTCTCCGTTGACCTCCAGAACACCCTTGATCGCTACTTCGGCCACGACGCCCAGGGCGTTGCGAAGCCGGGTGGCTTGGCCACGGGTGAGCAAATCCTCTTCGATGCCGGCGGCAACGTTGAGCAGATCATCTCGCCCTACTTGAATGCGGGTAAGACGATCGCGAAGGGTGTCGATATCTCGACCTCCTACCTGCAGAAGACGGACAGCTTCGGTCGCTTCAACTACGCGGTCGCGGCCAGCTACCTGCAGTCCTTCAAGTCGGCCTCCCTCCCGGGCACGCCCCTGTTTGAATTCGTCAATCAGGACGCCTCCGGTGGCAACGCCGAGGACGGCTACCTCCGCTGGAAGGGTCGTGGCACGGTGGACTGGGCTTACAAGAGCTTCGGTGCCAGTGTCTCGGCCATCTTCACCGATGGCTTCCAAGACTACGATCTGAATGGTGACCTCTTCAAGGTCGCCTCGACGGTCACCTGGGATGCCCAGTTCATCTACACGATCCACGGCGAGCTCGGTTCCTACCTGCGCGACACCAAGCTGACGCTCGGGGTGCAGAACGCCTTCAACAAGGCGCCGCCGGTCGCCTACGGTTCGGGTAACAACTCCACGGGCTATCCGAGCTTCCTGTACGACTCAGTCGGTCGCTACATCTACGTCTCGCTCAGCAAGAAGTTCTAAGCCGAGCCTGATCTCCTGACTTACCAAGGCGCTCCCGCAAGGGGGCGCCTTTTTTTGGCTGCGCGGAATGGCTTAAGCCTTGGGGGGCCGAGCCACTCACGAGCGGCGCCGGATCAGTCGCGGGTAATCCAAGCGCGTCCGGACTTTACTTGATGCGCTTCACCGCGACATCGAAGCCTGCGCCGACTTCGGGGATCTTGATGCGGTAGCCGAGACGGGTTCGCATGATCACGACCTTGGGGTTGGGAATCGCCTTGCCCAGGAAATATTCCTCGCCGGCCCGCTGTTGCCAGACCTGGCCATTGTCCAGGCGGAACAGCGTCTTGCCCGTCAAGCCGTCGAAGGGCTCGGTCATCTGGGCATCCACTTCGGTTACCTCGCCGGGATCTTTTTCGCTCTTCAACGGAAGTTGCTCAGCCCCGAAATCCATGACGCGCGCCCAGATTCCCTTTTTCTCCGGGGGCGGGGTTTCGGCTTTGACGGCGGTGATCTTGTGCGCGCTGCCCGGAGCACCCAGCCCACGCTGATGCAGGGCGCGGAGCAGCACGGCTTGTTCTTCCGGGCTGAGCTTTTCCAATCCCGCGGCCTGATATTCCTCGGGGCTGAAGATATTCTTCAGGGAGTCATCGGCTTGGACGAGGGCGGTGCAGCCCAGTCCCAGAGCCAGGATCCAAAGCGCTTTCCGGCCGGCTCCCGATCGTTGAATCCGCGGCCGACGAAATTTGTACGTTTCCATAAATATTTCGCCGCTATTTATGCGTCCGGGCCGCCGCGGCTGTCGATGCTTTTAACCGCAGGAAGGAGCTTGGGATTTTTCAGCAGCATGGGTGCGCCAGCGGAATCCGGCCTGGGCAATCCCCGCCGGGGCGCCGGGGTGCCCAGGATCTTTCTCTGGCGGGGGCGCTGAAGCAGGCTGACCTCGGCGCCATTGGTCAGGGCCACCTGGCTGATGGCCACCTGGCCGACGCCCCGCAAGGCAAGGCGCAGGGCCGCAAACACCGGTGACGGATCGGGCAGGCGGGCGCTACCGGAGGCCGGCGTCAAGGGCACCGTGAACTCGCGCTTGATCTTGGTACTGCTGCGCGCGGCCTTCGCGCGAAACTCGATCGTGTACCGGCCGGCCAGTTCGCGCCAGGTGCCGTCGGTCTGTTGCTGTTCGACCGCCACCCGCTGGACCGCCGGGGCGAAATTATGCACCATGAACTGCAACTGCCAGGCGCCGCAGAAGGGTGACGCCTGCCAGATCAGCACGGGATCCTTGCGCACCCGCTTGAGCCATTGCCGCCATCCGGCCAGGCGCGTCGCGTCGCCTTCCAGCATCAGGCGGTTTGGGTTGGCCCCGCGGGAGTCTCTGGTCCGGCGCCACATGCCTTGCGCGGCTTGCCGGCCGGAACGCATGGAGTGGGCGAAGCGGGTGCGCTGCGCGTCCAGTTGGGCGAGCAGCTTGAAAAGTTCGGCTGGTTTTCCGGCGGCATACAGCCGCCGGAGCCTGAAGACTGCGCGCGCCGTCTCGCGGACGAAGACATCCCGGCGGGCCAGGTAGAGACGAAAGTTGAGGCTGGCGGCCAGGGCCTTGGGCCAGGCCGGCGGCGGGAGCAGAAGCCGGGCGAAGAACCGTTCGTCGGCTTCGTACGGCTTGAGGCTTTCGTTGCCGGCAAAAGTGTCCCAGCGATCGTTGATCTCCCAGCGGGCGTAGCCGGCAAAGGCATGCTCATCGGCCGCGAGCAACCCGCGGGCCAGAGAGCGCGGGATCTGGGATCCGTAAAAACGTTTCAAGCCCTGCGCGAGCAGGGTGGTCGCATCGTCGGGCCCGGGTGCGAGCCAGAAACCGGCGGCGGCGGCGTCAACGATGGTCGTGGTTTCAAGCGCGAGGCGGTTCGCTTCCCATGAGGTCACCAGAAATCCCTCGGCGTTAACCGCGGCGCAGCGCCGCCACCACGACCGGATGTTCGCGAGACGGTCGCCAAACACGGGCAGCGGCTCGTAGCGGAACGCCCCGTTCATCGGACAGCCGTAGTAGGCGATCCCTTGTTTCTTCAGCGCCGGCTGGAGATCCCGTTCGGCGAAGTTGAAGAACTCCACCCGGGGCTTTTCCGCGAACGGGTAGTAATACCAGTCGTAGGCCGTGATGCCCCGCGGCAGGAGCGGGATGGCCTCGGGAATGAAATACAGCATGTCCGCCCAAAGCCCCAGCTGGAGATTGACCCGGCCACAAAGGGCCGAGAGGCGGCTGGCATGACCGGCGAAATGACCGGCCAGTCCGATCCGGGCCACTTCCTCGCGACAGCGGGGGCATTGGCCGAGATGGAAGGATTCGTCCAGGCCGACGTGCACTTTCCCCGCGGTGCAAAAGGGGGCCATGTCGCGCAGCAATTTTTCCGCCACTTCCCCCAGGCGCGGATGCAACGGGCAAACCTGGCCGCGTTCCCGGGCGCGGCCCTCCTCGTCCCGCAGCTCGTTCAGGTCCCGCCAGTCCGGATGCTTGATCAGGTATTGCGTGTGACCGAGGAGATTGACGATCGGCACGACCCGGATGCCGTTTTGGGCCGCGGCCAGGACCAGTTCGCCCAGCTCCTCGTAGCTGTAGGCGTCATCGCGGCCGATCCCGGGCAGGCTGGGGTAGTGCACGGCATCCTCGAGATGCAGGTAGAGTTCCTGGTAGCCCCACCGGGCGTAACGCGGGAGGAGTTTCTTGAGAAAATCCAGGCGCTCGACCTGCCGGGCCAGATCCCACTGAAAGGCGCGAATCATCTTCGGTGCCGCGCGCCCCGGGCCTCAGCCGCGCTTCTGCTTGATCAGCTGCTCAAGCTTGACGATGTCGGCGGAGAATACCCGGATGCCCTCGGCGGTTTTTTCCGTGGCCATCGGGTCCTCGTTCAAGGCGAACCGGAAGCCTTTCTCATCGAACGACACCTTCTTCAGGTCGGCCGCCGCGGCCTTCGCCGGATCGAGTTTTCGGGCGAGCGGCTCCGTGCTGGCCTTGAGCTCGGCGAGCAGTGACGGGCTGATGGTGAGCAGGTCGCAGCCCGCGAGCTCGGTGATTTCCCCCTTGTTGCGGAAGGAGGCGCCCATGACCTCGGTAGCGTGGCCGAATTTCTTGTAGTAAGTGTAGATCTGGGTGACGGAGACGACGCCCGGATCCTCGGCCGGGGCGTAATCCCTGCCCGTGCTCTTCTTGTACCAGTCGAGAATGCGACCGACAAACGGCGAGATCAGCTGGACCTTGGCCTCGGCGCAGGCCACGGCCTGCGCGAAGGAGAAGAGCAGCGTCAGGTTGCAGTTGATCCCTTCCTTCTGCAGCAGTTCGGCGGCCTTGATGCCTTCCCACGTGGAGGCGAGCTTGATCAGGATGCGCGTGCGCGGGATGCCGGCCTTCTCGTAAAGGGCGATGATCTCGTGCGCCTTCGCGATCGAGCCGTCGCGATCAAAGGACAGGCGGGCGTCCACCTCGGTCGACACGCGGCCGGGGACGATCTTCAGGATTTCCAGGCCGAAGAGCACGAGCAGCTGGTCGATGACCTTCTCGGTGCTCGCGCCGGTGCCGGCGTCCTTGATCGCCTTGTCGATCAGGTAGGCGTAGGCGGGTAGCCCGGCCGCCTTGAGGATCAGGCTCGGGTTGGTCGTGGCGTCCTGGGGAGCATATTCCTTCATGCTCGCGAAGTCGCCCGTGTCGGCCACGACTTTGGTGAATTGCTTGAGTTGGTCGAGTTGCGTGGAAGTGCTCATGATTTATAGACCTGCTGGGAGGATAAAAGAGGCGGATGGGCCCGCAAATAGTTTCTCATCCATTCGATGCCGCCCGCTTCATCGGCGAAGGCGCCGTCGAGCTGGGACTCGAAGGCGGCATCGAGCACCCGCTTGAATTGCGGGCCGGGCTGGTACCCGAGCGCAATGATGTGCCGGCCGAGGACGACGGGCTTGGGCGCCGCATGCTCCAGCGCCAGCCGCTGGGCGGCGGTACGCAGCTGGTCGAGGCGCCGGACGGTTTCCGCCGGGATCAACGGCGGGCGGCCCAGGTGGTCCGCCTGCATCACGGCCAGCAATTCATCGAGCGTGGCGGGGGAAATCTTGCGCGCCAGCCGCCGGACCGTCGTGTCGCGAAATGCCGGTTGCTGGTCGTGATGCAGCAGGTGGTTCATCACGAGCGGGCGGACATAATTGATCAGGTCGAGCGGCGCGCCGATCCGCAGGAGAAAAGTTTCCGCCAGCGGTCCGCCGGCCGCCTCGTGTTCCGGGCTGACCCAGCGGACCCGGCCGCGTCGCTCCGCCTGCTTGGTGGTGACCGCCTTGCCGAAATCATGCGCCAGCACGCTGAAGGAGAGCCGCCGCCGGCTGTCCGGGGAGCCGTCGCGCCAGGAAGCCAGCTCCACAAGGGCGTCGAGACAATGATTCGTGTGGACGAGCACGTCGCCCTCGGGGTGCCACTCGGGTTCCTGCGGGACACCGTCGAGGGCCGCGATCTCCGGAAAATGCCGCAGCCATCCCGTCTGCTTGAGCACGGCGATGCCACACGAGGGCTTGGTCGCCTTGGTCGCCCATTTGTCCCATTCACCCCACACCCGTTCGACGGCCAGTTCACGATAGCTTTCGGAAATAGATCGCCCCAAGGCGGCGGTTTCCGGGGCCAGGGTCAGTTCGAACCGGGCCGCGAGTTGAAAACCGCGCAGGACGCGAAGCGGATCCTCCACAAAGGCCGGGCCGGTGTGACGCAGGATCCGCCGCTTCAGGTCCTCTGTGCCGCCATGCAGGTCAATGAGGCGGTTTTCCAGCGGATCGTAGGCGATGGCGTTGATCGTGAAATCCCGCCGCGCGGCGGCCTCGGCCTCCGTCAGCTCGGGATCCGGCGCGACGGCGAAGCCGCGGTGCCCTGCGCCCGTCTTGGATTCACGCCGCGGCAGGCTGAAATCATATTCGAATCCGTCGAGGCGGACCTTCAGGACGCCGAAGCTGCGACCAACCAGGTCGGTCGGGCCAAAGGGTGCAAGCGCCCGGCCCATCGCTTCATAATCAAGGCCGAAAACCTCGACATCGAAATCCTTGGGTTCCAAGCCAAGCAGCCAGTCCCGCACGCATCCGCCCACCAGGCGCGGCCGGCCCCCGGCGGACCGGAGGGCGGACAAGGCGGCGAGCAAGGGCGGCGGGAGCTTCATGCCTTGGGGGCGGCAAATGCGCCGAGGGCGACGAACATCCAGCCGAGCAGGAGAGCCAGACCGCCGAGCGGCGTGACCGGACCGAGGATCTTCGGCCCGCCCAGGGCCAGCCAGTAAAGTGATCCCGAGAAAAGGACGATGCCGGCAGTCCAGCAGCGGGCGATCCAGGCCAGTTTGGGCCCAGCCCCGGACCAACCGGCCACGGCCAGCAGGGCCACGGAGTGGACGAGGTGGTAAAGCACCGCGGTCTGCCAGATCGCCAGACTGCCACTGGCGGTCAGGGTTTCCTTCAGGAGGTGGGCCCCGAACGCCCCCAGTACCACCCCGGCGAAGCCCAGGAGGCCGGCGGTGAGTGCAATCCAGCGGGGAGCAGTGTTCATGGCTGGAATGAGTGTGTGGACAACCGGGTCGAAAACAAACACATCCATGGCCAGCGGTTTCAATGCGTTCCACTCAAACATTCTCCGGCCTTTTTCTCGCGATCTTGCTGGCAGTGGCCCCGGGACTGAAAGCCGGGGAGGAGACAACCGTGCAGGCTGGCCTTGGCCTGGCCTCGAAATATGTCTTTCGTGGAGTGGAAAAGGCGGCGGCCTCAACCCAGGCGGAACTGGCGCTTGCCCGGGACGGTTTTCGCGGGAGTTTGTGGGCCAACCAGCCGTTCAAGCCCGGTGGGGGGAGGGACCTGAATCTGGGCGCGGCGTATTCCTCGCCGGTGGCCGAGTGTCTGGTGATCGAGGTCAAGGCCACGCAGTACTGGACCAACGGCGGGCCGGCCGGCGAGACGCGGCATTCGTTCGACAGTGGCCTCACGGTGTCGCTGGTCCCGATCAAGGGCTTCACGCCGAGCCTGGCCTATTTTCATGACTTCCGTTTGCGTGCGGACACGACCCTGGGCGGGCTCGCTTACAGCGTTCCGCTCACCGGTCTCGGTACATTTCTGGACCTGAACTTTTTCGCGGGTTGTACCGCGGGTGAAAACTGGCGGCCGGACTCGACGGGCCGGCCCCGCCGGGATGGCTATGGTTACTGGGGTGCGGAGGCCAATCTGCCGTACAGTCTTGGCTACCTTGTGCCGCATGCCACCCTTGTGACTGGTCTCCACTACACCAATACCAAGGGTCGCTCGGCGACCAATGGGCCGTTTGGCCTGTCCGGCGGGCAAAATTTCTGGCTGACTCTCGGCGTAAACCTCGATTTTTGAGGCGTTAAGCCACTCCGGGGACGCTTTTCAAGAATGTGAAAGGTTCGGGGTTGACAGGGGGTGGTGAAATCCTTCCCTTTGGCCCCTTTCCGCAAATGAAAACCTATCTGGCCAAGAATGAGACGAAGCAACCAGCCAAGTGGTATCTGATCGATGCCGAAGGCAAAGTGCTGGGCCGTCTCGCCGTTAAAGCCGCCAATATCCTGCGCGGCCGTCACAAGCCCACTTACACGCCCCACGTCGACACCGGTGACTTTGTCGTCGTCATCAACGCGAGCAAGGTCGTCCTCACTGGTAAGAAGGAAGAGGCCACCGAATACATGTCGTTCTCCGGCTACGTCGGCGGCGAGAAGTACCGCAAGCTGACCGAGGTCCGCCAGAAGAAGCCCGAATTTATCGTCATGCAGGCCGTCAAGGGCATGCTGCCGAAGAACCGCCTGGCCCGCACGATGCTGACCAAGCTCCGGGTTTTCCCGGGCGCGACCCACGATCACGCGGCCCAGAACCCCGTTACCTTAAAGTAATCCATGAGCGCTGAAACCTCCGTCTATCTCGGCACCGGCCGCCGCAAGTCGTCCACCGCCCGCGTCCGCATCCTTGCCGGCACCGGCAAGACCGTGGTCAATGACCGCAAGTTCGAAATCTATTTCACGCACGACAACTTCGTGCGCCGCGCCCTCGCCCCGTTGGTCACGGCCGACAGCAAGGACAAGTTTGACGTCATCGTGAACGTCGCCGGCGGCGGCATCAGCAGCCAGTCGGGCGCCGTCGCCCACGGCATCGCCCGCGCCCTCCTCAAGTTCAATCCCGAGCTCCGCGTCACGCTCAAGAAAGCCGGCCACCTCACCCGTGACCCGCGCGAGAAAGAGCGCAAGAAGCCCGGCCAGCCGGGCGCCCGCAAGCGCTTCCAGTTCTCCAAGCGTTAATCGCCCGGAACCGGAGTCAGTTTCAAAGAAGCGGAGCGCCCCACGGCCTCCGCTTCTGTTTTTGTGGGATACGAAACTTCTCGATTCCCCCGCGGGAATTATTAACTCTGCAGCCTCCTTAAATGAATGTCGGTGTAGTCGGCGCGTCGGGTTACTCCGGCGAAGTTCTGGTCAGGCTCCTCCTCGGTCATCCGCAGGCCAAGCTGACTGTGGTCACCTCGCGGCAGCACGCGGGCAAGCCGCTGGCCGCGATCATCCCGTCCCTGCGCGGCCCGGCGGCCGCGCAGCTCAAGTTCAGCGAGTCCGACCCCGCGGCCCTCGCCGCGCGCTCCGATATCGACGTGTGGTTTCTCGCGTTGCCGCATGGCGCCGCGGCGGATTTCGCCCAGGCCCTCGTGCCCACCGGGCGCAAGGTCATCGATCTTAGCGCGGATTTCCGCGTCGCCGATCTCGCGACCTACGAGAAATACTACGGCCACCACCACGCCCCGGCCCTGCTGCCGCAGGCGCGCTTCGTCCTGCCCGAGCTGACCGACCCGAAATGGCTGACCGAGATCAAGCTCGCCGCCGCGCCGGGCTGCTACCCGACCAGCACGCTCGTGCCGCTCGTGCCCCTGCTTCAGGCCGGGCTCGTCACGCGCGAGCATATCGTGGTCAATTCCTTCAGCGGCGTCAGCGGCGCGGGCAAGAAGCTCGATGAGCAGTACCTCTACGTCGAGCGGGCCGAGAGCGCCAAGGCCTACGGTCTCACCAAGCACCGCCACCTGGCCGAGATCGAGGAGCAGCTTTCCGCGGCCGCGGGTTCGGCCGTCGTCGTGCAGTTCAATCCCCACCTCGCGCCGATGCGGCGCGGCATCGCGACCACCATCACGGTCCCGGCCGCGAGGGGCGCCACGATCGAGTCGCTGTACGCCGCCTGGCATGCCGCCTATGCCGGCCGGCCGTTCGTGGCGATTCTGCCCAGCGGGGAAACGCCCGACACGGCCTACGTCACCGGCACCAACCGCGTCGATCTGTCGGCCGTGCACGACGCCCGGACAGGAAATTTCGTCCTGACCTCGGCGCTCGACAACCTGGTCAAGGGCGCGAGCGGCCAGGCGGTGCAGATCATGAACCTTTGGTGCGGCTTCGCCGAAACCGCCGGCCTCGCCTGATTGCCGGCCGCGCCCGGTGTCGAACCCCGCTCCCCTCCCATGACCCAATTGATTGTTACCCCTGATACGGCCGGCCTCACCGATGTGCCGGGCTTTGAGGCGGCGGGCGTGGCCTGCGACATTCGTGAAAAGAACGATTTGAAGCGCCTCGACCTGTCGCTGTTTTTTTCCCTCCGGCCCTGCACCGCGGCCGGCACGTTCACCAAGAACGCCGTGAAGGCCGCCCCGGTGCTGCTCTGCCAGAAACACCTCGCCGAGGGCGGGCCGTTCCATGGCATCATCGCCAACTCGGGCAACGCCAACGCGTGTACCGGCGCCGACGGCCTGCGCGATGCCCAGGCGACCGCCCAGCGCGCCTCCGCCTCGCTCAATCTCAAGCCCGCGTCGTTTTTCATCTGCTCCACGGGTCGCATCGGCCAGCCGATGCCGATGGACCGCCTGCTGAAGGGCCTGGAACGGGCGGTTTCGGAAAAGGGCCGCACGCCGGTCCACGGCAAGAAGGCTGCGGATGCGATCCTGACCTCGGACACCCGCGCCAAGACCGTGACCGTGAGCTTCACCTACGACGGCAAGAAACATGTCGTCGCGGGCGTCGCCAAGGGCGCCGGCATGATCCAGCCCAACATGGCCACGATGCTGGCGTTTCTCGCGACGGATTTCTCCGTTCCCCGCAGCTTCCTGCAGAAAACCCTCTCCGAGGCGGTCACCGGGACTTTTAACTGCATCACGGTGGACGGCGACATGAGCACCAACGACACCGTGCTGATGCTGGCCAACGGCCACTCCGGCGTGAGCGTGGGCGACAAGAGCCCGCGCGAGCTGCGGGTCCTGTTTGCCGAGGCGGTGTGGAAGGTCTGCGACGCCCTGGCGGACAAGATCGTGTCCGACGGCGAAAAAATCACCAAGGTGGTCGAGGTGAAGGTGGCCGGGGCCGCGTCCGCGGAGGATGCCGAGAAGGTGGCGCGCGCGATCGGGAACTCCCTGCTGGTTAAATCCTCCTGGTACGGCGAGGACCCGAACTGGGGCCGCCTGGCCGACGCGGCCGGCTATGCCGGGGCCAAGCTGGTCGAGGCCAAGCTGGATATTCTCTACAACGACACGCCCGCGATGACCGCCGGCCGGCCGCACGCCGAGCTGAAGCCGAAGTGGAAGGAGATCGTCAAGGCGCGGCGGTTCACGATCACCCTCAACCTGCACCTCGGCAAGGCGGCCTTCCGGTTGCTGGCGACCGACCTGACCGAGGGCTATGTTAATTACAACAAGAGCGAGTGAGCCGCATTTTGTTAGTGAAATCTGCGCGCATTGCCTTAACAGATTCTTCCACGCGAAAAACTGATGAACGCCGGGCAATCCAATTTCCTCCGCTGCTGAACGACTGATGGACGTTACCGAGGTCATTGCCAAAGCGCGCGTGCTTCTTGAGGCCCTGCCTTACATCCAGGACTTCCACGGCTCCACCTTCGTGGTCAAATACGGCGGGAGTTTCATGGACGACCCGGACCCGACGGTCCGCACCAGTGTCGCCACCGACATCGCCTTCCTTGCCGCGGTCGGGATCAACGTCGTCGTGGTGCATGGCGGCGGCAAGGCGATCTCCCGCGCCATGGACGGGGCCGGCTTGAAACCGAATTTCGTCAACGGCCTGCGCGTGACCGACGAGGCGACGATCGCCATCGTGAAAAAAACCCTGGACGAGGTCGTGAACAAGAACGTCTGCGATACGCTCGCCGCGGTCAAAGCCCGGCCGAAGGGCCTGCCCGGCGACAGCGTGATCGTCTGCAACAAGCTCAGCGTGGACGACGACGGCAATCCCTGTGATCTCGGCTACGTCGGCGATGTGACCGAGGTGAAGGTGAAGCTCATCAAGAAGGAGATCGCGGACGGTTTCATGCCGGTGATCTCCCCCGTGGCCGAGGGCTACGATGGCAAACCGTACAACGTGAATGCCGACACCGTGGCCGGCCGCGTGGCCAGCGCCCTGCGCGCCCGCCGGCTTGTGTACATGAGCGACGTCCCGGGACTGCTCGCGGATCCGAAGAATCCCACGACCCTCATTTCCACCGTCAAGGTCGGCGAGGTGGAGGGCTTGAAGAAGAAGGGCATCATCGACAAGGGCATGCGGCCCAAGGTGCAGAGCGCCGTGCGCGCGCTGCAGGAAGGCGTGCAGCGCGTCCATTTCGTGGACGGGCGCATGCCGCACAGCCTGCTGCTCGAGATTTTCACCGATCAAGGTGTAGGGACAGAAATCGTGCACGGCTGATTGATTGAATCGCGAAGTTTGATTTACGAATTACGATTCAGCGCCTAACCAGAGTCGGGCGGATTAGTTTGAATCGCCCCGACAATCGTAAATCGTAAATCCAAAATCGTAAATCATGTCCCAACCCGCCATCGTCCGCACCAACACCGCCGAGCTTTATGACGCCTACGTCATGAAGAACTACGGGCGCCCGCCGCTGACGCTGGTGCGCGGGCTGGGTGTGTCGGTGTGGGACGACACCGGCCGCGAGTATCTCGATTTCACCTCGGGCGTGGCCGTGGCCGCGCTGGGCCATTGTCATCCCGCCTGGGTCGAGGCCATTCGCCGGCAGGCGGGCGAGCTGATCCATGTCAGCAATCTTTTCCGTCACCCGAATCAGGGCGAACTGGCCCGGCGGCTGGTCCAGCAGGCCGGTCCCGGCCGCGTCTTTTTCTGCAACAGCGGCGCCGAGGCCAACGAGGGCCTGATCAAGCTGGCCCGGTTGCACGGCATCCGGAAGTCCGGCGAGGAGGGGAAATGCATCAGGATCATCTGCGCGAAGAACGCCTTTCATGGCCGAACGTTCGGCGGCATGAGCGCCACCCCGCAGGAAAAAATCCAGAAGGGCTTCCGGCCGCTGGTGCCGGGGTTTGTTTTTGGCGAACTCAACAACCTCCAGAGTTTCGCCGACCTGGTCGACGACCAGACCGCCGCCATTTTCCTTGAGACCATCCAGGGCGAGGGGGGTGTCGTGGCCTGCACGGATGAATTTCTGTGGGGCCTGCGCAAGTTGTGCGACCAGCACAACCTGCTGCTCATGCTCGACGAGGTGCAATGCGGCCTGGGCCGCACCGGCACGTTCTACGCTTTCCAGCACTCCGGGGTGCGGGCCGACGCCATCGGCATGGCCAAGGGGCTGGGCGGTGGCTATCCGATGGGTGCGATCTGGGCGGCCGAGAAGCACGCGGAGCTCTTCCAGCCCGGCTCGCATGGCTCGACCTTTGGCGGCACGCCCCTGGCCTGTGCCGCCGCGCTGGCCGTGCTCGATGTCATGGAGCGGGACCAGCTGCTCCAGAAGGTGCAGGCCAACGGCGCGGCCTGGCGGATTCAGCTGGAAAAGCTGGTCACGGATTTCCCCGGACAGGTGAAGGCCGTGACCGGTCGCGGCTATATGATCGGCCTGAGGCTGCACGGTGAACCGCCACCCTTGGTCGCGGCCCTCCGGGAGGAAGGCCTGCTGGTGGTCGCGGCCGGCGGCAACAGCATCCGCCTGCTGCCGCCCCTGATCGCCACCCCGGAGCAACTCGACCGCGCCACCGCCATTATCCGCACCGTCCTCGCCCAGAAGGCCTCCCCATCCGCAAAGCCATGAAACACTTCCTGAAGGAAACCGATTTCAACCGCGATGAAGTGGCCCAGGTCTTTGCGCTGGCGCGGCGGTACAAGCGCGAGCGCGGCCAGCACGAGAAGCCGCTGGCCGGGCAGACGTGGGCGATGATCTTCGCCAAGTCGAGCACCCGCACCCGCGTGTCCTTCGAGGTGGGCATCCATGAGCTCGGCGGCAATCCGCTCTTTCTTAACACCAACGACATCCAGATCGGCCGGGGCGAAACCATTTCCGATACCGCCAAGGTGCTGTCGCGGTTTGTGCACGGCCTGATCGTGCGAACCTTTGCGCAGACCGACATCGAGGAGCTGGCCGCCCACGGCGGCCTGCCGGTGGTCAATGCCCTGACCGACTTTCTGCACCCCTGCCAGATCTACACGGACGCGTTCACGGCCGCCGAGCGCTGGGCGGGTCCGCAGGGTGACCTCTTGGCGTCACTCAAGGGACGCAAGGTGGCCTTCCTCGGCGACACCTGCTTCAACATGGCCAACTCCTGGATCCTCGGCGCCAACCTGTTCGGGATGAACGTCTCGCTTGGCGGCCCGGCGGGGTACGAACCGACCAAGGAGATTCGCGAGCTGGCGGCGAAGACCGGCGGCACCTTCCACTACACGGCGGATCCCTACGAGGCGGTGGCGGGGGCCGACATTGTGTACACGGACGTCTGGGCCAGCATGGGCCAGGAAGGCGAGGCCGCCGAGCGGCAGCGCCGCATGATGCCGTTCCAGGTCACCAAGCAGCTGTTTGCCGCCGCAAAGCTCGATGCCCTGTTCATGCATTGCCTGCCGGCGCACGCGGGCGAGGAAGTGACGCAGGAAGTGCTCGATGATCCCCGTTGCGTGATATTCGACGAGGCCGAGAACCGCCTGCACGTCCAGAAGGCGATCCTGGCCATGCTCGCGCGCAACCGGGCCTGAGTCGGTCCGGTCGGTGCCGGGTTGGATATGCCGTAAATCCCGCGATTTTTCCTTTGCGCGACTGGGGCGATGACCAACAATCCGATTTTACTATGAAGATCGTACTCGCCTACTCTGGAGGCCTCGACACCTCCGTCATCGTCAAGTGGCTCAAGGAAACCTACGACGCCGAGATCGTCACCTTCGCGGCCGACGTCGGCCAGGAAGAGGAACTGCGCGGCCTCGAGAAGAAGGCGAAGCGCACCGGCGCCTCGAAACATTACACGCTGGATCTGGTCGAGGAGTTTGCCCGCGACTACATCTACCCGATGATCCGCGCCAACGCGATCTACGAGGGTCAGTATTACCTCGGCACCTCCATCGCGCGCCCGCTCATCGCCAAGGCGCAGATCGACATCGCGATGAAGGAAAACGCCGACACCGTCGCGCACGGCGCCACCGGCAAGGGCAACGACCAGTGCCGCTTCGAGCTGACCTACATGGCGCTCGCCCCGAATCTTCAGATCATCGCCCCCTGGAAGATCGAGGCCTACCGCGAGCTGTTCCCCGGCCGTGCCGAGATGATCGCCTACTGCGCGAAGCACAAGATTCCCGTCGAGGCCTCGCTCAAGAAGCCCTACTCGATGGACCGCAACCTCCTCCATATTTCCTACGAGGCCGGCATCCTTGAGGATCCGTGGTTCGACCCGACCACGAAGGCCAACAAGGGCATGTTCAAGCTGTCCGTCTCGCCCGAGGACGCGCCCAACAAGCCGGAGTACGTGGAACTCGATTTTGTGCAGGGCGACTGCGTCGCCGTGAACGGCAGGAAACTCACTCCCGGCGGCGTGCTCAAGACCCTGAACAAACTCGGCGGCAAGCATGGCATCGGCCGCGTCGACCTCGTGGAGAACCGTTTCGTCGGCATGAAGAGCCGCGGCGTCTACGAGACCCCGGGCGGCACCATTTTGATGCAGGCCCACCGCCAGGTGGAGTCGCTCACCCTCGACCGCGAGGTCCTGCACCTGCGCGACGGTTTCATCCCGAAGTATGCGGAGCTCGTCTACAACGGCTTCTGGTTCGCGCCCGAGCGCGAGATGCTGCAGGCCATGGTCGACGAGAGCCAGAAATTCGTGACCGGCACCGTCCGCCTCAAGCTCTACAAGGGCAACATCATCACCTGCGGCCGCAAGTCGAAGTATTCGCTGTACGACGACAAGATCGCGTCGATGGAGGGCGTGAAGAGCTGGTACAACCAGAGCGACGCCACCGGCTTCATCCGCCTCAACGGCCTCCGCCTGCGCGCCCGCAACCTCGCGCAGGGCGGCCCGAAGGTCTGACCGGAGGGGCGGGAGGCGTGAGACTCGGCCGGTAAATTTGGTGCTTCGTCGCGCCGGCCGGCCGGCCGGCCGCACGTGGATTGAGCCGCCAGCCGCGCGTTGCGTTGGTAGGGCCGGACTATAGCCTAGGCCCGAACACAATGACGACGAACCTCCGCTTCCATGGGTGGACCAGCCTGGCTTTGCTGGTGCTCGTGGGACTGGGAGCCATGGTATTTCTCGAGCCGCGGGAAGCGCTGCCGGTGATCCCGCGCCGGCCCGAGGATCGCAATGTGCTGCGGGTCGCTTCCGCCCAGGAAATGGTGCCGAATCCGCACCAGCGGGTTTTCCCGCTCGCGCAGGACAACCAGCTGCTGCTGAGTCTTTGGGAGCCGCTGGTGGAATGTGATCCTGCGACCGGTGTGCCGCGGCCGGCTGCCGCCCAAAGCTGGGCGTGGTCCGAGGATAAAGTAAGCCTGACGCTCAAGCTGGTCCCGGGGGCAAGGTGGAGCAACGGCGACCCCGTGACGGCCCAGGATTTTGTGCGCAGCTGGATCCGTCTGCTGCAACCGGGCGAGGAAACGGCCGAGGCGCTTTACCCGCTGAAAAATGCGGCGGCCTTTCAACAGGGCCGGATCAAGGATCCTTCGGCCGTGGGGGTGCATGCCTTGGACGACCTGACCCTGCGGATCGACCTCGATGGTCCGCGGTCGACCTTGGTGGCTGAACTGGCGGACCCGCTGCTCTCGCCCTGGCACCGGACCAGTGAGGCAATCCTTGCGAGCCGGGCCTACGTTGCACAGCCGGCGACGCTGGTGACCAACGGTCCCTTTCATCTGGTCCGGGCGAACGCCGACGGGCTCAGGCTGGAAGCCTGCGACTATTTTCATGACCGGGCCGGGGTGCGCCTGACCGGTATCCAGTTTGTCCGGACCGACAGTTTGTCGATGGCCCCGCTGCTGGTGGAGGCCGGCGTCGTTGATCTGCTGTCGCCGACCCCGTTTGGGTTAAAGGAGGGGAGGCTCTCCAATCGCGGCCTCAAACTGGAGAGCGAACTGGCCCTGGCGGTGAGTTCGCTGGACTTCAATGTCACGCGTGGTCCCTTGCGCGATATCCGGGTGCGCCAGGCGCTGGCGCTGGCCCAGGACCGGGCCGGTCCGATCGCAAAATTTGATACGGGTGGAAGAATGGTGCCAGCCTGGTCCTGGGTGCCCACGATGCCGGGGCGGGAGGGCCTGGTCATGATGCGGGAAGACGCCCGGGAGGCCCGGCGCCTGCTGGCGGCCGCAGGCTATCCCGGCGGGGCGGGGTTTCCCGTCCTGACCATGGCGCTCCCGCTTTGGGTTAAAGCGGATCCGTACCCCGCCGCGTGGAGCGAACGCTGGTTCCAGGAACTCGGCATTCGCATTCATCTCACCTACGAGCCGATGACCCTGTACCAGAAACGGATCGGGGCGGGGGACTACGACGTGTTGTACGGGCAGTTGCTGGCCACGGTGCCGGATGCCGGCGATCTGCTGAGTGCATTCCTGATGCCGGCCGAAGCCAGCAACATGAAGTGGATGGATCCGGCGGTGGTTGCACTTCTGAAGGAAGCCAACACGCAGACCGGGCCCGAGCGGCTGGAACGGCTCGCGGCGGCGGAACGGCTGGCCCTGACCGCCGTGCCCACGGTGCCCATGATGTTCGAGCGTCGGCTGGCCATGACCGCGAATGAGGTGCAGGGTTGGTACGCCGATCCCCTGGCCCGCCAGTCGCTAAAAAGAATCTGGCTCGATCTGGCCGCGACGGGAAACCGCCGCCCAGCCCCGGACCTATGATGATCGCCGACCCCTTGCCCTCCCTTGCTCCCCTGTGGCGCCGCGGTCGCTTCTGGTTCCAGCTTTGGCTGGCGGGCACGGTGGTCTTGACGCTGTTTTTGCTCTGGGATGCGGCGCAGTGGCTCGGCGGTGGACCGCAGGCCGCCTTCCGCTACACCAGGCTCAACCAGTGGCCCATCGAATCGCTGTGGTGGTTGTTGGTCCCGGGTATCCTGTGGCTGCAAAAAAACCTGATCCTGATCGACCGGCGGTGGCCCTGGACGCTCGCCCTGCACGCCCTCGCCGCGGTGGTGGTGGCGGGGACATTTATTGTCGTGGAGGCGGCGCGGGTCGCCGTGGCCAACCACCTGCCGCTTTCGTTTCTGCCCGTGGTGATTCGGGACCTTCGCTGGTCGGGGGGATGGAGTGTCACGCCTGCCCTGGTCTACCTGCTGCTCACCTTCGCCCTCTACGCCGTGAGCTACTACCGCGAATGGCGCTCGGGCCAGCAATTGACGGGCGAGTTGCGGATCGCCAACGCGCGGCTGGAGACCCGCCTGGTGCGGGCCAGCCTGGATGCATTGAAGATGCAGCTGCATCCGCATTTTCTGTTCAACACCCTTAATTCCATCACGAGCCTGATCCGCAACCAGCGCACGAGGGAGGCGGAGGATGTGGTGGCCGGTCTCGGCGAGCTGCTGCGCCGCTCGCTCGCCCACCGCCAGGAGGCCATGGAAACTCTGGAGCACGAGATCGATTTCCTGCGGCGCTATTTCGAGATCGAGCGCATCCGCTTCCAGGACCGCCTGAGGGTCGAGTTCGACATTGCGCCCCGGTGCCAGGGGGCGCTCATCCCGAGCCTGATCCTGCAGCCGCTGGCGGAGAACGCCATGAAGCACGGCATCTCCCAGGATGCGGAGGCCCGTCTCTTGCGCATCGGCGCGGAGCGCGACGGCACCCGGCTGATCCTTACGGTCTATAACGAGGGCCCGGCCCTGCCCCGGGACGAGGCCGCGCTGTACCATGGCATCGGCGTGCAGAATACGATCACGCGCCTGCACATGCTCTACGGTGACGAGGCCCGCCTGCGGCTGCGCGACCAGCCGCCGCGCGGCGTGCGCGCCGAGATCATCCTGCCATTCAAAACCCAAGCCCCATGAATCCACCGCCTACCCCCATCCGGACCATGATCGTCGACGACGAGGTGCTGGCCCGCGAAAATGTCACCGCCCTGCTCCACGACGATGCCGAGATCGAGCTCGTGGCCCAGTGCAGCAACGGCCCGCAGGCCATCGCAGCCATCCGGCAGCACCAGCCCGAGCTGCTTTTCCTCGACGTGCAGATGCCGGGCATGACGGGTTTTGAGGTGCTCACTAAACTGCCGGCGGAGCGACTGCCCCAGGTGGTGTTTGTGACCGCCTACGATCATTTCGCGCTACAGGCCTTCGAGGTGCAGGCGGTGGATTATCTCCTGAAACCCTTTAACCGGGATCGCTTTGCCGCCGCGCTGGCGAGGGCCAAGGCGGCGGTCCGGCTCAAGGACCGCCATCATTTCGCCCACCGGCTGGACGAGGTCATGGCTGCGCTACAACGGCTCCAGGCCGGGCCGGACGGTGCGCCGGCGGCGCGGCCCGAGGGTGATGGGCGGCTGTTCATCCGCTGCGACGGGGAAATCCATGTGATGTCGCCGGAGGAAATCTTCTGGATCGAGTCGGATGGCGACTATGTGCGCCTGCACACGGCGGACAAGTCACGCTTCGTGCGGATGTCCTTGCTGAAAATCATGGAGAAACTCACCCCCGGCCAGTTTGTGCGCATTCACCGCTCGACGATCGTGAATCTGCGGCACATGCGGAAGGCGAGCACGGCGCTTTACGGCGAATATAACGTCGAGCTGACCAACGGCACGAAGCTGAAGGTCAGCCGCACCTTTGTGCACGACCTCAAGGCGCACCTTTAGCCGGCAGCGCCGGGCGGACGCTTGATCGCGCCCCGTTGGTTTTTCAAGGGCCGGGACGCGCGGCTGGCATCGCATTCCTGTAGGTTGATCGCACGGCAATTGTGCCGCAGACCGGATCGCCTGCCTACTTGTGTCAGACGAGGCGGAGCCACCCCTCGTGACCAACACACAAGTTAGCAAACGCATGAACTCGACACACCTAATCGACAGGCGGTCGGGCTATTCGCGCCTTCTGGCGCTGGCAGCCCTGCCTTTGTTCGCGGCCTCGGCCGCTCTTGCCCAGTCGGCGGACTCATCCGCCGCCCCTGAAACGTCCGTGTCCCTGGACAAATATGTGGTCACCGGATCCAATATTCCCTCCACACTGACCGCGGGCGAGGCGACGGCGCTGCCGGTCATCACCCTCGACCGGAAGGAAATCGACAAGACCGGTTACACCACGGCGGCCGACCTGTTGCAAAAAATAACGGCGTCCAACGGTGGCGCTGTCCCGATTTCCAACAACGCGACGGGCTTCACGCCGGCGGCTTCCTCCACGTCGATTCACGGCCTTGGGCCCGAGGCCACGCTGGTGCTCATTAACGGCCATCGCGTCGCCAACTATCCCATCGGCTCCGGCGGGCAGTCCGCCTTCGTCGATCTCAACAGCATCCCGCTCGCCGCCGTGGAACGCATCGAGGTCCTGACCAGCGGCGCCTCGGCGATTTATGGCGCCGATGCCGTCGCCGGCGTCGTGAACATCATCATGCGCAAGAATTATGAAGGCTCCGAGGCCACGGTCCGTTTCGGCAACACGACGAGCAAGGATTCCCACGAGGTCGTGGCGAACTACGTCGAGGGCACCAGCAATGAGCACGGCAGCTTCACCGCCGGTCTGAGCTACTACTCCCGTGCGGCGATCTATAATCGCGACCGCTCGTACTCGGTCATTCCCCCCTATGTCAGCACGAACGCGATTCCCATCAACGCGCAGATCACGACGGCCGCCTACGACCAGGCCCTTGGTCTCCCGGCCGGCACCCGGCCTCGGGGTGTGACAAAGGATGTCTTCTTTGCGGATCCCGGCGTTTTCCCCGGTGCCGCGGGCGGCAACTCGGTCCCGGCGGACGGCAATATCGTGCCCGGCAGCACCAACACCGGCAATACCCCGGCAAACCAGTACATCTACAGCAACGGGCGCCAATCGGTTTGGAACTACAACCAGACCTCCGGGGCCTATCCCGCCTTTTCCCACTACGGCGCCTTCGTGAACGGCGAGCGCAACCTTTTCGGGACTAAAAACATCAAGTTCTATTGGGACGCGTCCTATAACCACAACTTCTCGGAGTCGCAGCTGGCGCCGCTCGCCTCTGGCACGTTCACAACTCCCGGGTCAGTGGAATATGTGATTCCCGCCAACACGCCCAATCCGCTGCCGCTGCCTGACGGTCGCGCCCGGGCGGCCGCGGCCGGGGCCTACAATCCGTACAACCCGTTCAACATCGATATCACGGGCGGCACGAAATTCCGCCTGTTTGAATTTGGCAACCGGGTCCTGCGGACGGACAGCGACGCCTTCATGGCCACGGCGGGCGTCCGGGTGGACAATGTGCTGGGGACTTGGAATTTCGATTCCGGCATGCGTTACAGCACCATCGGTGTTCACCAGGACTTCAAGCTGGTTTCGACCTCCCGCTTCAACCAGATCCTGAACCAGAATGACCCGATCTTTGATCCGGCCAGTTCCTCGTACATCGGCACCACTCACGCGTATAATCCGTTCGGCTATGCCCCGGACAATCCCATCGCGAGCAACGCGCTCACGGTCGCCTATGCGTCGGTCCGGGTGAAGGACCAGGACAGCAGCGCGATGCGCAATCCGTTTTTTACGGCCAGCAATGGTGAGCTGTTCGCCTTGCCCGCTGGTGACGTCGGGGCCGCCCTCGGCGTGGATTACCGCGTCGAATCGCTGAACGTGAACCCTGATGCGATCAGCCTGCTGGGCGACGATGGCACCGGCCAGGAATCCTATGTCGACAAGGCGCGCAAGGTGATCGCCTTCTTCGGCGAGATCAATGTGCCGGTGTTCAGTCCGAAGCAGAACATCGCCGGCCTCTACAGCCTCGGCGCCGACGTGGCTTTGCGCGAAGAGAACTTCCTCTCGGCCAACACGACCAAGCTGCTGCCGTCGGTCGCCCTCCGCTACCAGCCGTTCGACAACACGCTGACCCTGCGCGCCAGTTACGGCCGCGGCATCCGCCAGCCCTCGTTGTTCGAGCTCTATGGCGGCACGGTCAACAGCCTGCTGACCCTGATAGATCCCCGCGACAAGACGAACATCCTGCCGGAAAATCCGATCCAGTCGGGCTCGAACTCCCAACTGGCGCCCGAGACCAGCACCACCTACACGGCGGGCGTCGTCTGGTCGCCCAAAACCGCCGCGTTGAAGGGCTTCACCATCAACGCCGACTATTGGCACGTGGAGCGCGTGGGCACCGTCTTCGCTGCCGCGCAGGATGTGTTGGACCGTTACTTCGGCAATCACCCGGACGGGACCCCGGCGCCGGGCGGCCTGCTGCGCGGCGAAAGTGTCCTGTTGGACGGCTCGGGCAACATCCTCTCCGTGACAGCGCCGTATCACAACCTGGGCAAGACGATCGCCAGGGGCATCGACGCCGGCGCGAGCTATCTGCTGCAGACCGGCACGCTGGGTCGCTTTGACTTTGCGATCGGCGGGACCTACCTCTGGTCCTTCAAGCAGTCGGTCGTGGCCGGGGTTCCGCTCGTCGAGCTCGTCAACACCGACGCCAGTTCGGGACAGGGCCTGGATGGTTACGTCCGTTGGAAGAGCAAGGGCAGCGTCGACTGGGCGAGAAACGATTGGAGTGCGCGGGTGGTTTGCAATTACACCAGCGGCTTTGAGGACCTCGACGCGAACGGGAATCCGTTCCAAGTGAAACCCTTTGTCACGTTTGACGTGCAGGCGACTTTCAAGCTGCACCAGCAGCTCGGCCGGTATCTGGATGGCACCACCCTGACCGTCGGGGCCTTCAATATCCTCGACCAGAACCCGCCCAGTTCCTCCGGCGGCGGCAGCAACGCCTCAGGCTATCCGGGCTTCATGTTCGATTCGACCAACCGGTTCGTGTATGTTCAGCTGAGCAAGAAATTCTAAGCGGTCCGCCGTTCCCTTTCTCCCGGGGCCTTCGACTCTCGAAGGCCCCTTTGTTTGGCCGGTCGGATTGCCCGCCGGGCCCGGAAATTCTGCGCTTCGTCGTTCTGGGCTTGAGCCGTGCCCCGGCCCGCCTTGCGCTGCCCGTTGTCTGCGGTCGGACCGCCCCCTGCATTATTTTGAAAACCTGGTTCTTCATTGCCGCCGTGGTGCTCGCCGGCTTCGTCGCCGTCCGGCCGCTGTCCGCGGTCCCGTCAGACCCGGCTTCGCTGCCATCCAAACCTGACCCGATTGAGGGGATTTGGACCGGGACAGTGACCGCACCGCAAGGCACCGCGGCTGAGATCGGGTTCGAATTTTTCCGCGCCCAGGACGGCGCGATGATCTTCAAGCTCAACTTCCCCGCGATGTTCACCTATGCCGTCACTTTCGGCATCCCGGTGGAGGTCGGCGGTGGCGGCAGCTACGCCATTACCCCGGCGTTCAACACCAGGCTCCACCTGGAAGGAGATGAACTGACCGGCACCTTCACCCTTGGCCGGCTGCCGATGAGGCTGCACCGGGGCGGGGTGTTTTCCGCGCCCCCTTCCGACTCGCCTGATCCGTTGCCGCCTGCGGCGGTGTGGACCCGTTTCCTGGGCTCGCCCACCTGGGCTCCGCCTGTGGTTGCGGGAGGCTTCGTCTATCTTGGGACAGCCGACGGCAAATTTCACGCGTTGCGCGTCGCCGATGGCGCCGAGGCATGGACATGGACCGGCGCCAGCCGGATCGATGGTGCGGCCGTGGTCACGGACGACACGATTTTCTTCATCGACGGCAAAGTGAATTTGGTGGCCCTCAATCGCGCCGATGGTTTCCCGCGCTGGACCGTTGCCCTGCATGACGAGCAACTGGCGGGCAAGCCCGTGCCGGATAACCCGACCTTCAACCACCGCACGGCGATTCCCCTCGTCCAGGATGGCGTGGTCTACGCGGGCTCCAGTGATGGCGGGCTCTATGCCATCGCGGCCGCGAGTGGCGCCAAACTCTGGCGCTATGACGCCGGTGCACCGATTTTTTCCGGCGTCAGCCTGCGGGACAAGGATACCCTGATGT
The DNA here is from genome assembly GCA_903898675.1 of uncultured Verrucomicrobiota bacterium. GTDB lineage: Bacteria > Verrucomicrobiota > Verrucomicrobiia > Opitutales > Opitutaceae > Lacunisphaera. Next base: position 62,067 of record CAIUGM010000036.1, on the reverse strand, counting down.
TTGGCACCATGGACGGTTCGGTTGTCTTGCTGGACCGTCGGACCCGAAAGGAATTGCTGCGGGTCAGGACGGGTGGAGGCGTGGTCACCGCGCCACTCGTGGTGGGTGACCGGCTGATCGTGGGCAGCCGTGACTACATGCTCTATGGTTTCAAGCTGACCGATGGCACCCTTGCCTGGAAATTCTCCTATTGGTTTTCGTGGATTGAATCCACCCCGGTGCTGCGCGACGGGGTGGTCTATGTCGGGGCTTCCGACTATAGCCGGGTGACCGCCTTGGATCCGGCCACCGGCGAGACGCGCTGGTCGACGGCTGTGCACGGCATGAACTGGGGCTCGCCCCTGGTCACCGGGGATCGCGTGTTTACGGGTGCGGTGGCTCAAAATCTGCCCGGTACGGCCATCAATCATGCTGGCAGCCTGGTGGCGCTCGACCGGGCCACCGGCACCGTGCTATGGCGCCGGCTGTCCGCGGTGCCGGCCAAGGGCGAGTTCGGTGGTTACGCGGGATCATTGGCGCTCGCGGGTGACCTGGTCATCGCCGCCGGCTTCGACGGCAATCTCATCGCCCTGCCAGCCAAATAAACTGCACCTCTCGATGAAAACACTCCCGCTGCTCTCGTTGCTGGCCCTGGCTGTTCCGGCCTTGGCTCAGCCCGCTCTCCCGCCTGTATTGCCTCCCGAGGCGCGACAGTTTGATTTCTGGCTGGGTGAGTGGGAGGTGACGGCGCCGGACGGGAAGCCGGAGGGAACCAACCGGATTGAAGCGATTGCGGGCGGAGCGGGCCTGCTGGAAAATTGGACCGGCCACCCCCAAGCCGGCGGTGGCACCGGCAAGAGCCTCAATGCCTACAACCAATCGCGCCACCAGTGGCAGCAATTCTGGATCGGCAGCGGCGGCGGGGTCTTGGAATTGGCGGGCCAGCTGGTACGGGGCGAGATGGTGCTGGTGGGCGACCATATTGTTGCCGGCCGGCAAATCAGCGAGCGGATCACCTGGACGCCAAATGCCGATGGCACGGTGCGGCAGCACTGGGAACAGTCGGCTGATCGGGGCGCGACCTGGACGACGGTCTTTGACGGACGCTACCGAAAAAAGAAAGCGCCTTGATCAGACCAGCCGAACCGTGTGGTTCACGGCTTCGAGTACGCGGATCACTTCATCAAGCCGTTCACCTTTGATCAGCACGTAGTCGGTGTCGAAGGTGCCGACCGCCAGCAGACTGATGCCGGCGCGGGCGAGCGGCTCCGCGACTGAGGCCAGGATGCCGACGGCGCCGAACTCAAACGGGCCGTTCAGCTTCAACAATTTCCAGCCGGCTTCGCAGCGCACGCCGGAAGGCACGTTTACGGCGGGACAGATGATCGAGAGCTCGTCAGTGGTCTGCGTGACGGAGCTGAAAACAGCCGAGCCGGCCCAGATGGGGACCGGCTCGGTCGGGGCCAGCCGGCACACGGCAAACTCGCCGGCGACCAGCTGTAGGTTCAACCCGGGCATCAGAAGAGTTTTCCGGCGACGACGCCAACCGCCGTGATCGGGCCGGAGTCACCCAGGCCGTCGATGGCGCGGTCGGCCTTCTTCATCGTCGACTGCGCGCTCAGGTAGAGGCTGTCGTCCGAGATCAGCTTGCCAAGCGTGCCCTGACCGCTGTTGAGCTTGTCGGAGATGGCGCGGATGTTGGTGGCGGTCACCTTGAAGTTGTTGGCGGTGGCGTCGTCATAGAGCAGCACGCCCAGTGCGCCCTTGCCGCTCTTCACGTCGGCCACGATCCCCTTGGTGTCGCTCATGAACGTCCGGGCGTCCGCGGCGGCGGCCTTGATTTCGCTTACACTCGCGAGGAGCTCGTCATGCAGCTTGGCATCGTTGACCAGCCGGCCGAGGGTGCCGTCGCCGTTCTTGATCTTGGCGGTGATGTCCTGGAGGTTGCTGACGGTCTCGGTGAGTTTCGGGCCGTTGTCGGTGACGAGCTTGTTGATTTTCTGGAAGAGATTTCCGTCCTCGCCGCCCCCGCCCATGGTCTTGCTGATGTCGCCCATGACGGCCTCGAGCTTGGACCCGAGGTTGCCCAGCTGGGCGATGACCTCGTTCATATCGATCGTGTTCTTCGTCTTGATCTCGTCGCCGTCCTTCAGCGGCGCCGCGGTGGGCGAGCCGAAGCTGACGCCGAGGTAATTGGCGCCGAGCAGGCTGGAGACCTCGACGCTGGCCACCGCATCCTCGGGGATCTTGACGCCGGGCTGGATGGTCAGCACGGCCTCGACCCGCTGGTGGCCGAGCTGGGCCTTGGCGACGGTGCCGATCTTGACGCCGGCCATCAGCACGTCGTCGCCGACCTTCAGGCCCTTCAGGTTGCTGAAACCGGCGATGATGGTGTAGCCGCTTTGCTTGAAGAGGTGGCCCCCGTTCAATGACTCGAACGTGATCCACGCGAGCGCCAGGCCAAGCACGAAGAAAAGGCCGACGCGGATGGTTTGTTGGATGTTATTCATAATTATGTTCCAGTTGCTTAAAGCGGGGATTCTTGAGGTCGACGACCGGGTGAAGAAAATTGGCGATGACGGGATCGCTGGGTTGCTTGAAGTCGGCGGGGGTGCCGGTGGCGCGGATCTTGCCCTCCATGATGAAGGCCATCCGATCGGCGATGCTCATGGCCAGGCTGCGGTCGTGCGTGACCACGATGCTGGTCACTGCGGTCTGCTCGCGCAGGGTGGCGATGATCTCGCTGATGGTGGCGGACATCACCGGGTCGAGTTCCGAGGTGGGCTCGTCGTAGAGGAGCAGCTGGGGCTCCATCACAAGGGCGCGGGCGATCGCCACGCGCTTCTTCATGCCGCCGGAAAGCTCGGAGGGAAATTTCTTCACGGCCTTTTCCAGTGAGAGGATGGAGAGGGCGTGCATGACCCGCTCGCGGATACCGGCCTCGTCGTACAGCCGGTGTTCGCGGGGATAGAGGGCCAGGTTGTCATAGACGGAAAGCGAGTTGAAGAGCGCCCCCGCCTGGAAGACCAGGGCCAGGTGGACCTTGTCGCGCGTGGCGGGATCGGCCGCGTCGTATTCCCCGATGCGGACCTCGCCGCTAGTGGCGGTTTCCAGGCCGGCGATATGCTTGAGGAGGACGCTCTTGCCGGAACCGCTGGGTCCCATGATCGCGAAGATCTCGCCGGGCCTCACCTCGAGGTTGATGTCCTTCAGCACGGTGCTGCGGCCGAACTGCTTGGTCAGGTGCGAGACGGTGACGCCGAAGGTCTTGCCGACAAAGGGGGAGGCGGTGTACGTGGAACTCATGGGCGTCGGGTTAGAGCTGGATCTTGGTCACGAAGTAATCGAGCACCAGGATGAGGATGAGGGAGGAGACGACGGCCTTCGTCACGGAGGCGCCGATTTCGCGCGGGCCGCCGCGCGTGCTTAGACCGGTGTAGCAGCAGACCAGCACGATGACGAAGCCGAAGACCTCGGCCTTGATCAGGCCGTCGATGATGTCCTTTGGCTCCATGAAGCGCTTGAGCGCGGCGAAGTAGGCCTGGCTGTCGACGGAGATGAAGTGGGTGTACTGGCAGACGAGGGCGCCACCGTACCAGCCGCAGAGGTTGGCGATGATCGCCAGCACGGGCATCATGCACAGGATGGCGGCGAGGCGGGGCATGACCAGCATGCGCTCCGGCGGGATGTTCATGGTCTCGAGGGCGTCGATTTCCTGGTAGACCTGCATCGAGGCCAGCTCGGCGGTGATGGCGGACCCCACTCGGCCGGCGACCAGGATCGCCACCATCATCGGCCCGAGCTCGCGCGCCATCGACAGGCCGACGAGGGTGCCGATAAACTGCTTGGCCCCGAAATTCTCCATGCTGTAGCCGCTTTGCAGGGCAAGGACGCTGCCGATGAAAAAACTCAGGATGGTGACGATCGGCAGCGTGGTGTAGCCGATGAGGTAGCACTGCTCAATGAACCGCGGGAACTGGTGGGGCAGCGTCCCGACGTATTTCAACGAGCGGACCAGGAGCAGCACGGTGCCTCCGATATGTCCTAGAACGGCGGATAGGTATTTCATGGCGACGGGTCCCGGGACTCACTGTTAGCTGCTTTCGGGTGAAAATCGAACAGGGAAAATTTCCACCGGCGGGTGTCCGGCTCGCGCCGCCAGGCGAGGAGGCCGTTGCCGAGGGCGATGCGCGAGCGGTCCGCGGTTGACTGCACGCTGAAAAGCGGGCCCAGGTGGAATTCCTTCCCGGCGGGAGTGTTCTTCCAGCTCAGGAGGCTGAAGAGGAATGATTGGCGGGTGTCATCTGGCGCCCGCTGGTCGTACCGGTAGATCGCGAACAGCGGCGTGTAGAGCTGGCGGATCGGCTCGTTGTCCGGGAAGACCGCCTCGAACGGGCTCAGCACCTGCAACTGGCGCCGGCCGGCGCCGTTGTTCCACGAGCTGAACAGCGGCCAGAGGTGCGTCTTGTGCGCGGGTGCGGCCGCGGGATTGGTGGTGCTGCGCTGCGTGAGCGACCAGTAGACGAAGAACAGCACCTGGTTCTGTTCCTGGGCGATGCCGTCGCCGCTCCACTCGGCATGCCGGAAAATCGGCCACGCGAACCAGGTCTTGTCGTAGCCCTTGATCACCGAGTGGGTGTAGACGGGGGCCCAGCGATTGACGTAGCTGACGTCACCCCGGCCCTGGACGAGGAAGGGCCACAAGTAGCGCTGCTCGTCGTACTTCACCGGGGCGGTCCGATGGGTGTAGCCGAAGAAGGGCCAGACATAGTTCTCGTTCATGTAGCCCGGGGCGGACTCGAGGGTGTAGAACGGGAGCACCCCGAACTTTACGTTTGGCTGGGGCTCAGAGAGGTTGGTGGTGGATTTGTAGTACAGCGGCCAGAGGTAGAACCGGCTGTCGTAGTCGCCGGCGCGGCCCCGGTGGCCGAAGAGCGGCCAGAACTCGAAGCCATGCTCGTCGCCGTGGTTGATGAAGCGCAGAAAGGGCCAGGGGGCATGCGTGGTGTACATCCCCTTCTGCTCAACCTCGGCATAAAGCGGAAAGAGCACGAAGTGGACGCGGTCATAGCCCAGCCGGTGCTTGAGCGTACCGCCGATCGGGAACAAGGCCCGGTAGCTCGTCTCGGGGTCGCCGGTATCGCGCGAGAAATAGAAGGGCCAGACATCGAAGCCCCGGTACGGTGGCTGGCCGGGTTCGGTCAGGTTGCTTTCGTTGACCAGCTCGAAAAAACTGAAGGAGTGGAAGCCTTTTTCCGTGCGCCAGGTGAAGAACGGGTAAAGCAGGTAGCTGGTTTCAACGCCCGGCGACTGGCTGTTCAGGTAGAACGGGCGAAAACCCTTCCGCCGCGGTTCGCCGGGGATCTGGTGATCGAAAAAGAGGGGGCCGGCGTACTCAACGGTCACCACCTTGCCATCCGCCTGCTGTTCCTGGACGGAAACCGGCCAGCTATTCTGCTCCTCGGCCCGCAGGGTGGAGGCGAGCAATAAGGCCGGGATCAGCCAGATTGAAGGGCGGGAAAACATGCTTGGTGAACGGTGTAAGACATTGCCTTTGGACGATGCGGGAGCCAGTTAGGTCGGTTGATTCCTGCGGCGGCCAAAGACAGCTAAATCGCCCTCGGCGGGCGCGCAAATGATATGTTACAACCCCAACTAGCAAAAAGTGTTCCGCCGGAACAGCTCGGCGGGGAAATATACTCTTGGCCGGCAGCGGCCAAAGCGGGGGAAAAACGATGCGTATAACCGGGGGAATCGCCCGCGGTATACCCCTGGTCGCACCCAAGGGCGACGCCGTGCGCCCGGCGACGGACGCGATGCGGCAGGCGGTCTTCTCCAGCCTGGCCCAATGGGTGCCCGGGGCGACCTTCCTCGATTTGTTCGCCGGCAGCGGCGCCTATGGGCTCGAGGCCTTCAGTCGCGGCGCGGCGGGCGGGGTTTTCGTGGAAAAGGATGCCCGGACCGCCGCTTGCATCCGGCAGAACATCACTGCGGTCTGCAAAAGCCTCGGTCGCGGGGCGGGCGACCTGCAGGTGATCAACGCCGATGCCACGACGGTGCCGGGCGGCGTGGTGCCCGACGTGGTTTTCATCGACCCGCCGTACGCGATCATCCCCGAGGTCGCGCCGAAGCTGTTCGTCCGGTTGTCGGAGTTGCTGCTGGCCAAGACCGACCCGCTGATCGTGTTTGAACTGCCGGGCGAGCTCACGCTGGCGCCCGAGGGGTGGACCTGCGTCAAGCGGCTCGGCAAGGGCCCGCGCCAGCCGACGGTCTGCATTTTCAGAGCGAACCGAGCCTTGCCTTCAGCAACGTGACGGCGGCGACGCAGGCCGTCTCGGTCCGCAGCACCCGCGGGCCGAGGTGAACGAGGACAAACCCCGCGTCCTTGAGCAAGGTGCGCTCGGCGGCTGACCAGCCGCGTTCGGAGCCGAGGGCGAGGGCGACCGGCTGGTTGCCGGGCAGGGGGTATTGGCTGAGGGCGGACGTCGCCTCGTAGTTGTCGAGCACGAGCCGCGTGGCGTGAGCTGGCAGGGTGGCGATTGCCTCCCGGAGGGACCGGCCATGGGTTACCTCGGGCAGCCTGGTGCAGAAGGCCTGGGCGGCGCCGGTGATGACACATTCGCGCCATTCGCCGGATTTCCAGAGATTACTGCCCGCGTAGCCCGCCTCGCCCTTGTCGGAGCGGACAAAGTGGAGGGCGGTGACGCCGAGGGTCGTCACATCGCGCAGGATACCCCGCGCCGTCTGCGGCCGGGGCAGCCCGATGAGCAGGTGGATGGGGGAGGGCAGGGGAGGCAAATCGCCCCAGGCAAAACTCAACCCGAGTGAGTCCTCATTGATCGCCACCAGCGTGCCCTTGCCGCGCGGACCGTTGATCAGCCCCGCATCGAACGTGTCGCCCGGCTGCCGGCGCAGCACGTCCAGAATATGACGGGCGCGCGGGTCCTTCCGGGACAACGGAGGCTCGACTTCGGCCGGGTTAAAAAGGATGATGTTCACGTGAATAAACGGCGACTACACCCCGCACCGTGACATGATTTTCCGGCGGTGGAACCGCAATGTTGGGAGGGCCGGCAGTATTTTGGTGGATAAATTTTTGCCCGATGAAAAAAACAACAAAAGTCGAAATCACCCGGGCCGGTGATAAAGCAAGATCACCCGGGGGCCGCCGGGTGATCATCGTGGAGGACCAGCGCATGGTGGCTGAGTTTTTCACTTTCCACTGCCGGGATCTGGGCCTGCAGGTTGTGCAACAGTGCCGAACCCGTGAAGAAGGCTTGGGCGCGATCCGGTTGCAGCGGCCGGATCTGTTGCTGTTGGACATTTCACTGCCCGATGGCGACGGCTTGGAGCTGGCCAAGACGGTGCTCGATGAATTGCCGCAGATGAAGATCCTCGCGATTTCCTCGCATCGCGACCCGTGGACCATGCTGCAAGTCCAGCGCATCGGCCTGCACGGCTTCGTCGACAAGAACGAGCAGCGCCCCGAGGTGCTGTCGGAGGCGATCACGGCCGTGCTTGGCGGTCGCGTTTACTACACGCCCATCGTCAACGAATCGAGTGCGAGGATCCGGCGCGACCCCAAGGCGTTCATCCGCGTGTTGTCGGACTACGAGACCAGAATTCTTTCCATGATCGGCGAAGCGAAGACCGATGATGAAATTGGGGTGGTCCTGGGCACCAGCCCGGCGACGGTGCAGTCGCGCCGGCGGGACATCATGCAGAAGCTCAATGTGCACTCGACGCCCAAGCTCATCCATTACGCGATTGTCAACGGACTCACGCGTGCGGAGCAGCTGGCGCAGCCGAACCCAGCCTGACCCGCAGGTCGGCGGCCCGGTTTTGCACCTCTCGGCCGAGGGACCGGGCCTCGGCCCACTGGGAGTTTGCAGCCGCCCGGCTGATCTTGCGCAGGATGAGCTCGAGCTCGCGTTCGCTGATAAAGCCGGCGCGGCCGCAGAGCAGATGGGCGTAGTGGTCGGACTCGCGGGCGGCCTCATGTTGGAGTGCCGCTATGAGCTGTGCCACTTCCTCCTCCAACTCGGAGAGAAAGAGAAAAACTTCCTCGCTCAGGGAAATTTGCTTTCTCGTCGCGAGGACGCGCAGTTTAGCATACGGATCTTTGGTTTCGATCTCCTCAGGAGAGGATCCGGCGGCCGGCTTTTCGTGCGCGCTGGTTGCGGCCAGGGCCTGACGCAGTCGCTCCATGGTGATCGGCTTGCCGAGAAATCCATCCATGCCGGCGGCGATGCATTGCGCGCGTTTGTCGGGCGTGTTGAACGCGGTCACGGCGAAGACCAGCGCCTGCGCGGATCTATTCGGCAGGGCGCGGACTGCACGGGCGACATCCAAGCCGCTCAAGCCCGGCATGGCGCAATCGAGAAATATGGCGTCAAAGGCATTGTTTTCCGCGAGTGCGAGCGCTTGCGGTCCATCGGCTGCGGTCTGGACGCCAAAGCCGAGCAGTTCGAGCAGATCGGCCAGTGCGATGCGGTTGTATTCCTCATCATCCACCACGAGGGCAGACCGGAGGTTGCCGCCGAGCGGCAACGGGGATGGCGGCGGAGTGTCCGGCCCGGCGGTTTCGAACGGCGCGCTGAAATAGAAGCAGGAGCCGGCGCCCAGTTCGCTCTCGAGCCAGATGCGTCCGCCCATCTGTTCGGCCAGGGTCCGGCACAGGGCCAGGCCCAGCCCCGTGCCGGGTACGCGGCCTTGCTTGGCGGCGGTGCCGCGCTCGAACCGGGTGAACAGTTTTTCCTGTTCCTGCGGCGCGATGCCGGGGCCCTCGTCGGAGACGGCGAAAAATATTTCGGTACGCCGCGGGCCGGCACTCTTGCACCAGACGGTAACACTAACCTGGCCCTGGCCGGAAAAATTCAGGGCATTATTGACGAAGTTGAGCAGGATCTGCCGGATGCGGCGCTGGTCGCCGGTGAGTTGGGGCGGCACGCTGGGGGAGATGGCAATCTCCACCGGGATGCCCCGCTTTTCGCTCTCGGCGGAAGTGAGGGCGGTGACGGAGTCCATCAATCCGGCCAGGTCGAATGATTTCGATTCCAGTTCGACCGCGCCCGCCTGCACGCGCGAGAAGTCGAGCAAGTCTTCCAGCAGGGAGGAAAGGTGGCTGGCGCATTGAAGCAGCAGATTGAATTTGTGGCGGCTTTCCGGATCCAGGCCCTCGGTCTTGAACGACTCGGCGATGCCGATGACGCCGTTCATGGGATTCCGGATCTCATGACTGACGCTGGCCAGAAACTCGTCCTTGGCGGCGTTGGCCTTGACCAGCTCCTCGGTCCGGCTGGCGACCAGTGTTTCCAGTTCAAGGTTGCGGCGATAGATGCGCCGTTCGCGCAGGCGGATAAAACCGAAGACGCCGCAGGCCAGGCCGGCGGCATAACCCGTATAGGCTCCACTCGAACGATACCAGGGAGGCAAGATGGTGAACTCAAGCGCCGCGGGCTCGCTCGCCATGCCAGCCGAATTAACCGCGCGGGCCTCAAACCGGTACTTGCCCTCGGAAAGGTTGGTGTACTCAAACGAACGGCGGGGAGCCGCACTCGACCATTCGCTACCATCTAACCGGGTTTGAATAAGCCAGTTCTTTCCGCGAACATAGTCGCCAGTGAAAACCATCAGATGTACATGGTGGTCTTTGAACGGAAAAGGGTGATCCGCTTTCTCCCTGGACACGACCGCTAAAGAATCGTCCGATTTTATAATTGGTGCAGTGGGCGGACCTAATGGGCGGATTTTTTCATAGTCTACTCGCAAAATTCCCTCTGTTCCACCCAACCAAAGAATTGGTCGGTGATCTTCTTCAGAGATAGTTAGACTTCGAACAGGTCCGATTACATCTAATGTAGGTATATCTAACTCCTCCCATTTTGCCTTTTTGAGATAATCAAAAGAGATGATCCCGACCCCGCCTGACAAGAGGTTTGCGCCAAGCTGATGCTGGTAAGCAACGAGTACGTCTTGGCCATTGGGGGCAGTGCAGAAGTCTTGAAGTGTAAAGCTCGGAATATTCGCTAAGCTGCACTCGGTTTGATTTTCAGGATTAAACTGCAGTATTCCGCCCTTGAATATAACCAGAATCCTTTGGCTATTGCCTAACACGCTTACTTGACCTGGTAGCATCTCATCAGTTACCGGATTGTTGATAGCCGAAAGCGTTTTAGTGGCTGGATTGTATTTGAAAGCGCCTTTCGTGACAGTGCCAATCCAGAGGGTACCGGCTAAATCTTCGTATAAGCTTGTGCACGTGTCTGGAAGGTCGAGAAAACGCGTTCGTTCGAATGTGCCGTCAAGGTTTTCATACAATTTCGAAAGGCCATATGTTTCGGAAACATAAAAAGCAGAAGGGTCTGCTCGCATCGGTATAGACAAGCATGCCAAGTCAATCTGAACCGAATACGTCGGGCGCAATGTTTTGCCATCAAACCAATCAACACCACCAAAACGGGAAAGTAACAATCCATTGCGATGGGGCAGCGCATGTCGATAAACGCCACCTAGCTCGGGTATTAATTGAAAAGATGTTGTTCCATTAATTGCCTGTATCTGGCGAAATACGCCTTCGTCGGTTATTGCGCAGACGGTCGAATTCCAGACTTGAAGAGAATTTATTGTAGCACCTGTAAATCCATTGTCGGGGGTGAATACAGTGCATTCTCCTAGCGCCGTTAGATGGAAGAAACTTGTGGGCGTGGTCCCAAGCACTTCACCTGTCGGATCAACACCTAAACTGCATATGCCTTGGCCAGGCAAACCGCTGTTAGAGTCCCAAGCTCGAATTATATGTCCGGCACGACTGGCTAAGACAATGCCACCCGATACGGTTCCTATTAGCAGATTTCCATCAGGCAATTCTTGAAAAGCGCTTACCGCATGTTTGGTTAAGTATTTGTTTAACTCCAGCTGTGATATTAGCTTTGGCGGATTGCCAGGGCGAACTAGGCCGCTATTGCTAACGGTTACGATTCCGCTTTCGTCACGAAATAATCCCATAACTCCAAGCCCTGTTAATTGAGAAGATGGGACTTCTAGCTTTGGACCATTTGGGGTTAGTCGATAAAGCCCTGTTTCGAAATGAAAAAACCACCACTCGCTGCCCATCTTCATAGGGCAAAGTCGAAGTTTGGTTTCAAAAGGCGTTATCTGCGTATTCTGCCCATTCCATGTGATTATTTTATCCTTACAAATGAAGTAGGTCAGCGTTCCGATTGGAGCGCAGCCCCAGATGATTCCAACATCGCGAAACTCTTTTGGTAAATACTCATGCAGTGAATGGAATTTAAACACCCCGAGAATTTCTTCTTGAAAGTAGCCGAGATCATTAGTTGTGCCAACCCACAGCTTGCCGTCTTCGCCCATGGCCATAGAGCTAATCGGATATGCATTGGGCTTTGAAAACGCTAGCCAAGCTTGGCCATCAAAAACCAATAGGCTGTTTGCTCCAACGTATATGCGGCCGAGTTTATCTTGCGCTAGGGTCATTATGGTTCCCTCCAACCCTAGATTTTTTGCAGAAATAGTCTCCACCGGCGGCAGACCCGCCGTGCGATCCGACCAGGCGCCGGGCAGCGTGGTTTCGCTCAGGCCGAGGACAAGGACCAGGAGGCTGAAGGTGCGGAGGTGCACGGGATGTAGGCAGGATTAATTACGGCCTGCCCGCAATCCTTGGGGGCACCTAAATTCAGGTGGGAAGGTTGCTGGATGGTCGCTGCGGGTGCGGGGAATAATGGCTCCCGCCCCGGGTTGCGACTCGCGGGTCCGGCGTAATATCGTGGGGATTGGTTAGCGGTCGCTCGCGGCCGGGGGCGTTTTTCATTGCCGCTCATTTGGCGAACAAGCCGGCCAGTCGTTCATCGGGCCGATCGCAAGGGTGGGTGGCCCCTCGCGCGCCGCCCCGTCAAAAACTCCTGAAAACTGGAGCGGCTAGTCGGAATCGAACCGACAATACCTGCTTGGAAGGCAGGAGTTTTACCATTAAACTATAGCCGCGCTGGCACTCGGCAGGAGAGTGTCCGCGGGGGTCGGTCGTTCAAGCTTTTGTTCGGCGCAAATTTCCGCGCGGGACGCCGCTGAATGGGATTGCCGGCCAGCCGCGTCTCCCCTTAGTTACCGTTCACTATGGCGACCCCTGCGGCAGCAAAACCGAAATCCAACTTTGCGGCGGCTCAAGCCCTGGCCAAGCAGAAGGCCCTCGAGAAGAAAGCGAAAACCTACAAGCTCGACCTCGGCGAGTTGTCCATCTTCACCGGCCAGCTGGCTTCCCTCCTTCAGGCCGGCCTCCCGCTCGTCTCCTGCCTCGAGGCCCTGCAGGACCAGACCGAGGACCAAGTCTTCCGCATCGTCATCCGCGATGTGCGCAACGACATCTCCACCGGCACCTCCTTCTCCGCCGCGGTCAAGAAATTCCCCAAGTCCTTCAACTCCCTCTTCGTGTCCATGGTGGAGGCGGGCGAGGCCTCCGGCGGCCTGGCCGAGATTCTCGGCAAGGTGGCCGGCTACTTCGAGTCCACGGTCAAGCTGACCAAGAAGGTGAAGTCCGCCATGACCTACCCGATCGCGGTCATCGGCCTCGCCGTCGCCCTGGTCAACGTGCTGCTGATCTTCGTCATCCCGGTGTTCGCCGCCATGTTCGCCGACTTCGGCGCCAAGCTGCCCGCGCCCACCCAGATGCTTATCGACCTGAGTAATTTCATGAAGGCCTGGTGGTGGGCCATCGGCGGCGGCGCCTATGCCGTCTACTTCATCGTCAGCAAATACGTCGCCACGCCCAACGGGCGCCGGCAAAAGGACCACTTCCTGGTCAAGGCCCCGATCTTCGGCAGCCTCGTGCACAAGATCGCCCTTTCCCGCTTCTGCCGCACGTACGCCACGCTCATGCGCTCGGGCGTGCCCATCCTGCGCACCCTCGAGATCGTGGCCTCGGCCAGCGGCAAGGTGCAGGTCGAGGACGCCTGCGCCGAGATCGCCAAGCATGTCAGCCAGGGCGGCCAGGTCTCCGACATCATGGCGGTCAACCCGTTTTTCCCGCCGATGATGAAGCACATGGTCAAGGCCGGTGAGACCACCGGCAACGTCGACGGCATGATGAACAAGATCGCCGATTTCTACGACACCGAGTGCGACGCCACGGTCGGCGCGCTGACCTCGCTGATCGAGCCGTTGCTCATCGTTTTCCTCGGCGTGGTGGTCGGCGGCATCGTCATGGCGATGTTCCTGCCGATCTTCCAACTCGGTGCGGTGGCCGGCGGCCTGCAGTAACCCCGGGTTTGCCTAACGCCCCTTGCCTGACCGCAGCGTTGCGGGCAGGCTGGCCGATACACTTTCCATGCCTTCCATCCTCATCGTCGACGACCTAATCTCGATTCACGAGATGTTGGAGGCCGTCATCCAGCCGACCGGCTACAAGACCGCCTTTGCCACCGATGGCGAGAAGGCCCTGGTCCGTTACAAGGCGGATGCCTACGACCTGGTGCTGGCCGACATCGATATGAAGCCGATGGATGGCATCACCCTGCTCAAGCAGCTGAAACAGTACGACCCGAGCGCGGTCATCATCATCATGACGGCCTACGCCAGCACGGAGAGTGCGATCCAGGCGTTAAAGTTTGGCGCGTTCGACTACCTGCAGAAGCCCTTCAAGGTGGACGAACTCATGCAGGCGCTTCGTCGCGGTATGGAGTTCAAGCAGACCATCGCAGAGCGCGCCGCCTCGGGGGCCTCGCCGGCGGCGAAGGCCGGGGATTTCGAGGCCCGGCTCGTGGGTTCCAGCCCGAAGATCACCCGGCTCATCGCCCAGTTGAAGAAACTTTCCGCCGCCCACACGCCGATCCTCATCTCGGGCGAGGTGGGCAGCGGGCACGAGATCGCCGCGGAACTGCTGCATGCCGCCGGGACGCCCACTGGCAGCCCGCTGGTGCGCATCGACTGCCGGCTGAGTTCGCTGGCGAACATCCGGAGCGGCCTGTTGGGCCAGAACGGCTCGGGCGGCAGCTGGGTCCAGGAGGCCAAGGGTGGCACGCTCTTCCTGCTGCACCTCCAGCACCTGCCGAAGGAGGTCCAGGTCGAGCTGGTTTCCGTCCTCCGCAACAACGCCCACAGCTTCCGCCTGGTTTGCGCGACCGAGGTGGACCTCGAGAAACTGGCCGAGCAGGGCGAGTTCAACGAGGAGCTCTTCTACCGCATCGCGGCGCTGCCCTTGCAGCTGCCGGCCCTCCGCGAGCGCCTCGAGGATATCCCCCTCCTGCTGAAGGATATTGCGAGCAAGACTTCCAATCCCCAGTTCGACGCCCGTCAGGTCGAGTTTACCGAGGACGCCATGGTGGCGCTGCGTGCCTACCTCTGGCCGGGCAACCTCGCCGAGTTTACCCAGACCGTTTCCCAGGTCATCACCACGACCGAGACCCGGGTGGTCACCTCCGCCCAGTTTCCGCTGCGGGTCCATGATCTCAAGCAATGGCCCAACCTCGAGGATTACCTCGCCGGCCAGAAGAAGCAGTACATCGCCCGCGTGCTCCATGCCTGCCAGGGCGACCGCATCCGCGCCGCCCGCACGCTCGACATCGACGTCAGCCGGTTGCCCTGAGCCTTTTTGGTGTTTTTCGGCGCCGCGCGCCGCCCGGCCACGTGGGGCCAAGGGTCTGGCCGGCTGCCTGGTCCGCGGAACCGTGAAACCTTGGCGGATTGCCCAATTCCCGCTTGCGCCGCCTAGGGGCCGACGCAAATCTGCGGGAGCTTACGCACATGCCAAAACGCACTGACCTCGAGTCCATCCTGATCATCGGCGCCGGTCCCATTATTATCGGCCAAGCCTGCGAGTTTGACTACTCCGGCACCCAAGCCTGCAAGGCATTGCGCGAGGAAGGCTACCGGATCATTTTGGTTAATTCCAACCCGGCGACGATCATGACCGACCCGGAGTTTGCCGATGCCACGTACATCGAGCCGCTCACGGTCGAGATCCTGGAAAAGATCATCGCGAAGGAGCGTCCCTCGGCCCTGCTGCCGACCCTGGGCGGACAGACGGCCCTGAATCTTTCGATGGAGCTCCACCACGCGGGCATCCTCGAGAAATACAACGTCGAGATGATCGGCGCGAAGCCGGACGCCATCAAGAAGGGCGAGGACCGCGAGCTCTTCAAGCAGTGCATGATCAAGATCGGCCTCGACGTCGCCAAGTCGATGACGGTCCATACGCTGGAGGAGGCGCGCAAGGCCGCCGACTACATCGGCACCATGCCGCTGATCATCCGCCCCAGCTTCACGCTCGGCGGCTCGGGTGGCGGCATCGCGTACAATCGCGAGGAGTTTGAACAGATCGTCGGTTCCGGCCTGGAGATCTCGCCCGTGCACGAGGTGCTGGTCGAGGAGTGCCTGCTGGGCTGGAAGGAATACGAGATGGAGGTGATGCGCGACCACAAGGACCAGTGCGTGGTCATCTGCTCCATCGAGAATTTCGACCCGATGGGCGTGCACACCGGTGACTCCATCACGGTGGCGCCGGCGATGACGCTCACGGACAAGGAATTTCAGGTGATGCGCGACGCCTCGTTCGCCGTCATCCGCGAGATCGGCGTCGCCACCGGCGGCTCCAACATCCAGTTCTCCATCGACCCGCAGACCGGCCGCCAGGTGGTCATCGAGATGAACCCGCGCGTCTCGCGCTCGTCGGCCCTCGCGTCCAAGGCCACCGGTTTCCCCATCGCGAAGATCGCGGCCAAGCTCGCCATCGGCTACACGCTCGACGAGCTGCGCAACGACATCACGCGCCTGACGCCCGCCAGCTTCGAGCCCACGATCGACTACGTCGTCACGAAGATCCCGCGCTTCACCTTCGAGAAATTCCTCGGCGCCAACACGACGCTGACCTCCGCCATGAAATCGGTCGGCGAGGCGATGGCCATCGGCCGCACCTTCAAGGAGTCGTTCCAGAAGTGCCTGCGCTCCCTCGAGACCGGCGCGCGCGGCTTCGGCGGCGGCGGCAAGTTCGGCGGCGACGAGGTGGTCGATGACGCCACGATCCGCCAGAAACTTGGCACGCCCAACGCCGAGCGCGTGTATTTCCTCCGCCACGCCTTCCGCGCCGGCTACACCGTCGCCCAGGTTTTCGACCTGACGAAGATCGATCCCTGGTTCCTCACGCAACTCCACGAAATCTACGAGATGGAGGAGGAGCTGCGGACCAGGACGCTCAAGACCCTCGAGGTCCCGCTGCTCCGCCGGGCCAAGCAGTTTGGTTTCTCGGACGCACAGCTGGCGCACATCCTCAAGGTGGATTTCGACGTCATGCGCGGCCACCGCAAGCAGTCGGGGGTCAACACCACCTACCGGCTGGTGGACACCTGCGCGGCGGAGTTCGAGGCCTTCACGCCCTACTATTACTCGAGCTACGGTGACGAGAATGAAGTCATCCCTTCCACCAAGCCGAAGATCCTGATCATCGGCGGCGGCCCGAACCGCATCGGCCAGGGCATCGAGTTCGATTATTGCTGCGTGCACGCGTCGTTCGCGTTGCGCGAGATCGGCTACGAGACGGTCATGATCAACTCGAATCCCGAGACGGTCTCCACCGACTACGACACCAGCGACCGGCTTTATTTCGAACCGCTCACGCTCGAGGATGTGCTCGAGGTGTACGAGCAGGAGAAATGCACCGGCGCCATCGTGCAGTTTGGCGGACAGACGCCGCTGAACCTGGCGGCCCCGCTGAAGGCGCGCGGCGTGAATGTCATCGGCACCACCCCGGAAAGCATCGAGGTCGCCGAGGACCGCAAACTTTTCGCCGCCATCCTCGACCAGCTGCAGCTCAAGCAGCCGCCGAACCGCACGGCCATGAACGAGACCGAGGCGCTGACGTTCGCCAAGGAGATCGGCTTCCCGGTGCTCCTGCGCCCGTCCTTCGTGCTCGGCGGCCGCGGCATGTTCATTGTCTACAGCGAGGAGGAATTTCGCGCGGTGATCCGGCAGGCGTTCGACGTCATGCCCGACAAGCCGGTCCTCATCGACAAGTTTTTGGAGGATGCCATCGAGCTCGACGTGGACTGTATCAGCGACGGCGAGACGTCCATCATCGGCGGCATGCTCGAGCACATCGAGTTCGCCGGCGTGCATTCCGGTGATGCGGCGATGGTGATGCCGCCGCACACGCTCTCGGCCGAGATGCTGCAGACGGTCCGCACGGCGACCTATGCGCTCGCCAAGGCCCTGAAGGTCGTCGGCCTGATGAACATCCAGTTCGCGATCAAGGATAACCAGCTCTACGTCCTGGAAGTGAATCCGCGCGCCTCGCGCACCGTGCCCTTCGTCGCCAAGGCGATCGGCGTCCCGCTCGCGAAGCTCGCGGCGAAGGTGATGGCCGGCAAAAAGCTTTCCGCGCTCGGCCTGACCCGCGAGGTGAAGCCGAAGCACTGGTGCGTGAAGGAAGCGGTCTTCCCGTTCGCGCGCTTCCCCGGCGCCGCGATCGTGCTCGGGCCCGAGATGCGCTCCACTGGCGAGGTCATGGGCCTCGACGACGATCTCGGCATCGCCTTTGCGAAGACGCAGATGGCGGCCAAGCCGGGCCTGCCGCTCAGCGGCAAGGTGTTTCTCAGCGTGAAGGACTCGGACAAACCCGGCGCGGTCGCGCTGGCGAAGGGCTTTGCCGAAATGGGTTTCACCATCGTCGCCACCGGCGGCACCGCGCGGTTGCTGCAGGAGAACGGGCTGCCCGTGCAGTTCGTGAACAAGCTGCTCGAGGGCCGGCCGAATTGCGTGGATATGATCAAGAACGGCGAAATCAAAATGGTGATCAACACGCCCAAGGGCATGATCCCGCGGCACGATGAAAACGCGATTCGCGCCGCCGCGGTTGCCAACTCGGTCTGCATCATGACGACCCTGACCGGCGCCAAGGCCGCGCTCGGCGGCATCCGCGCCATGAAGCAGAAGCTCGTCGAGGTGCGCCCGCTGCAGGACTATCGCGGCAGCGTGGTGCCGATGTAGGCCGCGCCGTGAAGAGCCCCGCCACACTTGTCGCCCTGCTGCACGGCCCCGACCAGCCGGGCATTGTGGCCAGGACCGCCGGGTGGATCTTTGCCCGGCAGGGTAACATTCTCCATGCGGACCAGCATCGCGACATGGAGGCGGGCGAATTTTTTCAGCGCATCGAATGGGTGCCCGCGGGGGCGGATGCTACGACCGAGATCCGGGAGTTTAAGGAATTTGCGGCTTCGCTCGGCATGGGTGCGCGCGTCGCCTATTCCGCACACCGGCCCAAGGGCGCGATCTTCGTGTCCCACGCCGACCATTGTTTTCACGACCTGCTTTTGCGCGGGCAGGCCGGTGAGTTTGCGGGGGACTTCACGTGCGTGATTTCAAACCACCCCGACCTGGCGGAGGCCGCGCGGCATTATGGCCTGACCTTTCACCATGTGCCGGTCACGGCCGAGACGAAATCCGCGGCGGAGGCCCGGCATCTGGAGTTGCTGCGTGCCGCCGGGGTGGAGTTCGTCGTGCTCGCCCGTTACATGCAGGTGCTGTCAGACGATTTCCTGAAGCAATTCGGTCAACCGGTGATCAACATCCACCATTCGTTCCTGCCGGCCTTTGCCGGCGGCCGGCCCTACCACCAGGCGCATGAACGCGGGGTGAAACTTATTGGCGCGACCGCGCATTACGCCACGGCGGTGCTGGATGACGGGCCCATTATCCAGCAGGACGTGGCGCGGGTCACCCACCGGCACAGTGTGGATGATTTGGTGCGCAAGGGGCGGGACCTGGAGAAATCAGTCCTGGCCCAGGCCGTGCGCTGGCACCTGGAGAACCGTATCTTGGTCTACGGCAACAAGACCGTCGTTTTTGACTGAATCGGGCGGCGCACCGAATGGTTGAACTTTGGCGTTGAGGCGGCGGGGGGCGCTGCTCAACCTGCGCGGTTCCATGAGTCAACTTCCCCCCGCCGATCAATCACCCCGTGGTGCCAACCCCGCTGCCGCTCCAGTCATCGAACCCGGGTTTGAGACCCAGGTTCATGCCTTGTGGGAAAAGAACCGCGGCTTCATTTTGCTGTGCTGTGCGGTCGTGCTGCTGGCCATCGTCGCCCGGGAGGGCTTCCGGTATTTTACCGCGCTGCGCGAACAGGCGGTCCAGGAGGAATACGCCAAGGTGTCCGACAAGCCCGAGAAGCTCGCGGCGTTTGCGGACGACCACTCCGGTCATGCGCTGGCCGGCGTCGCCTACCTGCAGCTGGCCGACCAGAAATATACGGCGGGAGATTACCGCCAGGCCGCCCCGCTCTACACCAAGGCGGCGGCAATCCTGAAGAACGAAGCCCTGCTGGGCCGGGCCCGGCTCGGCGCGGCCATGAGCCTGATTAGCGGTGGCGATCAGGCGGCGGGCGAGGCTGCGCTCAAGGCCCTGGGCGCCGATCAAACCGCTTTTAAGGATGTCCGGGCCGAAGCCACCTACCATCTGGCCACGCTGGCCCTCGAGGCCGGCCGGACCGAGGAGGTCAAGAAATTGGTCGAGGATATCACCAAGATCGACCTGGCCGGAATCTGGTCCCAGCGGGCCACGATGCTCCTCGCGGGTCTGCCGGCGGGCAGCGCGCCTGCCACGGCGGGGCTCAACTTCAAGCCCGGCGGGCTCTGAATGATAATTTCCGTCTAAAACGAAGCAGCCCGCCAATTCGGCGGGCTGCTTCGTTTTCAGGGTTGAACCCTTGAGAATGGTCGGGGCGATAGGATTCGAACTAACAGCCCCAAGCCAGAACAATCGTCAGATGAGCGTTTTAACAAAACGTCATCATGCGCTGTACCCAAATATGCTCCCAAGCTTTATCAAACACACTCTTGCGGCAGGGAGCTAAGCCCCGGAGCGGGCTAGCCCCTGCCGCCGCTGGCGTTCCCCTTCACTTGTATAAAGGGGAACATTGGGGAAACCGACGTTTTGCAGTCGATTCGGCTGTCGCTGCGTTGCGCGTCCTGTCGCATGCGAATCTTGACGCGCCTGCACTTTCCCCTTCAGCCTCCTTTTGCCCTTCAAGTTCGCATAAGTCGGGACGCATCCGGGAGTGCTTTTCAGCCCCGGGGAAAACGCAAAACGCAGCAGGAGAGCTGGGAAATACGGTCATTCGTCGGGGCAGGGCAGTGCCTTTTCCTGTCGGGACCACTTCGCTCAACCATGAAATTCCCATGTCCTCCGTCCCTCCCGTCGCGGTGTTCCCGCTGCTGCTCACCAAAAAACAAGCCTCCGTTCGCCTGTCCGTCTGCGTCCGCACCCTCGAGCGTTTGATCGCCGCAGGTGATTTCCCGCAACCCCTGAAAATCCGTGGTCGCTCCTGTGTTCCGCAAACTGACGTGGAAACCTACGTTTCAAAACTCCACTTTGACCGGAGTCTAAACTCGTGAGGCAGTCCCTTTTTAGGCGTGGGCGTGTGTGGCACTGCAAGGTGAAGCTCGATACCTGGGCGAATGAAAAACGCTTCTCACTCGAAACGACCGACCGCCGGATTGCCGCGTCCAAGCTGCAAATCCGCCTCAAGGACCTCGAAAGCGAAGCCGCGGGTATCTTGCCTCCTCTTTCCCTCCGGGAAGCCGCGAAAAGGCCGCTATCGAGCTTCTTTGAGGCGTTCTTGCGGGACATGCATGCCCGTCAGAAATCCCCCAACACCGTTAAACTCTACGGATGCCTCCTGCGCTGTCTCTCGCACTCGTGCCAGTGGGTGCAGTTGCGAGACGTCACGGTCTCAAGCTTCTGCGAGTGGCGTAACGAGTCAGACCTCAGTCCCAAGTCGCTCAACAATTATCTCAACGTGTGGAGCCGGCTGTTTCGTTGGCTGAAAAGGCAGCGTCTCACTCTCGAAAACCCTTTCGAGTATGTTGACGCTGCTGACACTCGGCAAAATTCCCGCGAGTACCGGCGCGCGTTGACCACCGAGGAAGTTTTGCGATTGCTCGCCGCTGCTCCGCCTCCTCGCAGTTTGATTTACCGGCTCGCCCTCGAAACGGGTTTGCGTCGTCACGAGCTTCGCAATCTCCGCTGGGGCGATTTCCTTCTGGGGGCTGGGGCGAAGGGAGCCCCAGAAGCGGAGCGCTCTGAGGTTGCACCCTTCAAAGCCTCCGGGGGCGGGCCGTGCGTCCGCGTTCCCGCGTCGATTTCCAAAAACCGTAAGACCGTGTTGCAGCCGCTCGGTGCTGACGTTGTCGCGGAGCTTATCACTTTTCGACCGCGGGACGTGTCCCCCTTTGACCTCGCTTTCGTCGGCCTCGTCCCCAAATGCCCGACGTTCCGCAAGGATCTCGCCAAGGCGGGTATTCCCTTCGTCGATGACCTCGGCCGCCGTGCTGACCTTCACGCCCTGCGTAAGACGCACGGCACTGCACTCGTCCTGAGCGGTGCAGAGCCTCGTGTCGTCATGGAGTCCATGCGACACAGCGAACTAAAGCTCACGATGAAAACTTACATGGATGCCCGGCAGCTGTGCGGACCTGTGACCGCCGCAGTCGAGCGTCTCCCTTGGCATACTGTGGACGTGACCCAGACCAAGGCCCACGCGTGACCGTGGGAACACTGTTCCCAAATATGTACCCAAGGTAGGGTCGCACAGTGTCGTTTGTTGGCGTGAGCTGTCGCGACGCCCCGGCACAGAAATTCTTGCAAACCGCCCGCTGCCCGTCAGTAGTCGCAACTAGACGTTCACTGACGAAGAAGGAAAATGGTCGGGGCGATAGGATTCGAACCTACGACCTCCTGGTCCCAAACCAGGCGCTCTACCAGACTAAGCTACACCCCGCGACTGGGTGCGAATGGAGTGGGGTGTCCCGGTTCTGTCAACGTCGCCGTCAAGAATCCGTTATTTGTTTGGCTCTGGGGAGCGCCAGCGGCGGCGGATATTGATGTAACTCCCGGGAGGCTAAAGGGGAGTCGAATCCGGGCGGCGCCGGAAACGGCCCGAAAACTGTCAATAAATGCTTCTTGCCACGCCTTTAGGCGCCTCCTACATAAAT
The DNA here is from genome assembly GCA_903898675.1 of uncultured Verrucomicrobiota bacterium. GTDB lineage: Bacteria > Verrucomicrobiota > Verrucomicrobiia > Opitutales > Opitutaceae > Lacunisphaera. The sequence continues at coordinate 40,093 of CAIUGM010000036.1, read as the reverse complement.
CCTTCAATCTCTTAAAAAAATGGATACTCTTTCTCGCGACAGCAATAACTCCGGCAGCATTTTGCCGCTCGTCGGCGTCATCGCCGGTGGTCTTGCCCTGGTCCTTGCGATCGTGGCCCTCGTTAAACTTTCCACGCTCCAAAAGACCGTGACCGCGCAGGGCGACGAAGTCGCCAAAATCGCGACCCTCGAGAATGAGGTCCGCGCGGCGTCCACCAAGTCCGAGAGCGACATCAAGGCCCTCCGCGATGGCTTCCAGAACGCCATCAACCAGATCGGCACCGAGTTCGGCACCTATAACGGCCGCATCACGAAGCTCGAGGAGGCCCAGAAGGCCCGTGCCGTGGCTCCGGCGGGCAAGGGTGGCAAGGGTGGCGGCGTGGTGACCGGCACGGTTGACGCCGACGGCAACTATGTGGTCGCCCCGGGTGACACGGTTTCGAAGATCGCGAAGAAGTTCGCGACGCGGGTTGACGCGATCGAGGCCGAGAATCCCGGCCTGGATCCGACCAAGCTGAAGGTCGGCCAGAAGATCAAGATCCCGAAGAAGTAATCTTCCCGATAATTTTCCGATGCCTCCAAGACTTTGTGTCGCGGAGGCATTTTTATTTTAGGATGTCCGAGACACCGCCCCAACCGCAACGCTGGCAGAAGCTCCGCTCGGAGCCTTTCGCCACGACCCGGATTTTCAACGTCACGAAGGAAATCTACCGTCATCCCGGCCGGACGAAGGAGCAGGATTTTTTCGTCATCAATCCACCCGACTGGGTAAACGTGATCGCCCTGACGCCGGATCACCGGATCGTCCTGGTGCGGCAGTTTCGCTACGGCATCGATGATTTTTCCCTCGAGATTCCGGGCGGCATCATCGAACCGGGCGAGGACTGTGTGGCGGCCGGCGTGCGTGAATTGCGGGAGGAGAGCGGCTACGTCGGCGATCCCGCGCGGCTGCTGGGCAGCGTGCACCCCAACCCGGCGATGCAGAGCAACCGCTGTCACCTGGTCCTGGTGGAGAACGTGCGGCGGGAGGCAAAGCTCGACTGGGATCCTGATGAGGAGTTCGAGATCACGACCCTGCCGGTGGACGAGGTTTACGCCCTGGCCTACCGCGGCGGCATCACGCACGCGATGGTGCTGGATGCCCTTTTGCTCTTCACCCCGCACTGGGCGGAGCTGAAGCGGGGCGCCGTTTGACTTTGCGGAGGGCCGGACTTTACTCCCCGCACCCGATGGAGACCGCCACGCATGTCCCAGTGTTTGCCAATGCCCCCGAGGCCCTGGGCCGGGGCGCGGGCGAACAGCTGTTGCCCGGCGCGCTGGAGAAGGAAATCCGGGCGATCTATCAGCGCAGCCCGCTCTACGGGCAGCGGTTTCCCCTGCATCAGGAAACGCTGCAGTGGTCGTGCTACCGGGAAATCCCCGTCCTGACCAAGCAGGAAATCCTGGACCGCGGCCACACGGCTTTCTTCGCCGACTACGCGGAGATTGAGCGCGGCATGCAGGAGAAAAAGTACGAGTACGAGCACACCTCCGGTTCCACGGCGCAGCCGATGACGGTGGTGATGGAGGACGGTTGGTGGGACGCCCAGTTGCGGCGCGCCTACCTGGCGCATCCCCAGCTCGCGCAATATGTGGACCGGCCCTACCGCAAGGCGGTGCTCGCCCCCATCGGTTGCTCCAGCAATCTTTGCCCGTACGAGGACCATCCGTTTCCGCACCGTTATTTCGCCGGCACGGTCTACCTGAACCTTTCCAGCGATCCGTTCGCCTTTCCCGAGGCGGAGTGGGACCGCATCGCGCTGGAGCTGCAGGCGCTGAAGCCCGAGGTGCTCGAGGGCGAGCCGGTCTACCTGGCCCTGCTCGCGCGCGCGGCCCAGCGCCGCAAGATCCGCGTACCAAGCCTGCGCACCGTCATCCTGACCTACGGCAAGGCCAGCCGGCAGCACAGCAAGCGGATCGCGGAGGCGTTTCCCGCGGTCCAGATCGACCTCTACGGCTCGACCGAGGCGGGCTATATTTTTGTCGGCGACGCCTTCCAGGACAACCTGCGGGTGATCGACGGCAATGCGTTCGTCGAGCTGCGGCCCTGGCGGCCGGCTTCGACCGGTTCGGCGTCGGCAGAGTTGGCGGATGTTTTCCAGATCAACGTGACCACGCGCGACCGCGAGGCGATGCCGCTGCTGCGGTATTTCACCGGTGACATTGTCCGCCGCACGGCGACCGGCTACCGGATTCTCGGCCGCGAGCGGGACTTGTTTTTCAACGCCGCGGGGCAGGTGATCTCGGCGTTCGAGATCGACGCCGCTATGCCGGACGATTTTGCCTGCTGGCATTGGAGCCTGGTGCAGGTCTCCGATCAGCGCTGGGACTTTCAGTATGTGGCCGACGAAATCGCGCCGGAAGGACTGGAGCAGGCCCTGGCGGCCGCGCTGGGCGAGGGGATGCGGGTGAATCTTTTCCGCCGGAAATTCATCCAGCCGGCCGCGAGCGGCAAATTCTCCCTGCTCAAGCCGCTGGCCCGCTGAGTGCGACAGGCCCTTGGATTCCCCTCCCCGGGCTTCACGGCAGGGTTAGGGTGACTAATAATGCCGGGTGCCTTGCCGGGTGCCTTGCCAACATACATGCTCACCTGCTTGGGTTGGAGCCGTTGATTTCTCCCGCCTGCGCCGGGTTCCAAAACACTCACCCCTGAGATGCACCTCTTCGGATCGCTTTTTACCTCATCCATTGGCCGTAAATTCCTCATGGCCCTCACCGGGCTGGTGTTGGTGGGTTTCGTCACCGGGCATCTGGTCGGCAATCTCCAGATTTTCGGCGAACCCGACCGGATCAACGGCTACGCGCATTTCCTCCAATCGCTCGGGCCCGTGCTCTGGGCCGTCCGCCTGTTTCTGCTGGCTTGTGTCGCGATTCATATCTGGGCGGCGGTTGCGCTGACCCTGGAGAGCCGGGCCGCCCGCGGACCGGTGGGCTACGGGGTGGACAAATGGGTGCAGGCGAGCGTCGCCTCGCGTTACATGCGCCTGAGCGGTCTCGTGGTGCTGGCTTTCCTCCTCTATCATCTCGCGCACTTCACGGTCGGCGTGGCGCAGGCGGAATCCTTCAAGGGCGCCCTGCCGAAGTGGACGATGCTGGAGTCGGCGCGTGAATTCGGCATCCCGCTCGCCACCAAGGGCGATGAGGTGCCGGACGTCTACAGCATGGTGTTCCTCGGTTTCAGCCACCCGGTCGTCTCGCTGTTCTACATCGTCGCCGTCGGCCTGCTCACGGTGCATCTGCTGCATGGCATCGATTCGTTTTTCCAGACCACCGGGTTGCGCTCGGCCATGTGGTCCGGCCTGCTCCGTCGTGTCGCGGTGCTGTACTGCGTGATCTACTTTCTCGGCAACCTCGCCATTCCCGGGGCGATCCTCACGGGGCTGGTGAAACCCGCCGCGGGCACCTATGCGGCGCATCAACTCGGCGCCGCCTCCACGGCGTCCAACTCCGCCCGCCCCTAACCGCTCTCCCGCCATGGCCAACCTCGAATCCAAGACCCCCTCCGGCCCGCTTGCGGGCAAATGGGAGAAGCACAAGACCGAGATCAAGCTCGTCAACCCGGCCAACAAGCGCAAATACGAGGTCATCGTCGTGGGCGCCGGCCTCGCGGGTTCCTCCTGCGCCGCCACGCTGGCGGAGCTGGGCTACCGCGTGAAGAATTTCGTTTTCCACGACAGCCCGCGCCGCGCGCACTCGATCGCCGCGCAGGGCGGCATCAACGCCGCCAAAAACTACCAGAATGACGGCGACTCCGTCCACCGGCTGTTCTACGACACGCTGAAGGGCGGCGATTACCGCGCCCGCGAATCCAACGTGCACCGGCTGGCCGAGGTCTCGGTCAACATCATCGACCAGTGCGCCGCGCAGGGCGTCCCCTTCGCGCGGGAATACGGCGGTCTTCTGGCCAACCGCTCCTTCGGCGGCGCGCAGGTTTCCCGCACTTTTTACGCCCGCGGCCAGACGGGCCAGCAGCTGCTGCTCGGCGCGTACTCGGCCCTCTCGCGCATGATCGGCCAGGGCGGCGTGGAACTGCACGCCAACTCCGAGATGCTCGACGTGGTCATCGTGGATGGCCACGCGAAGGGTATCATCGTGCGGGACCTGATCACCGGGGCCATCACGCGCCACAGCGCCGATGCGGTGGTGCTCGCCACCGGCGGCTACGGCAACGTCTTCAATCTTTCCACCTACGCCCGCGGTTCCAACGCCACGGCCATCTGGCGCGCCTACAAGCGCGGCGCCTGCCTCGCCAACCCGTGCTACACCCAGATTCACCCGACCTGCATTCCGGTCAGCGGCGACTACCAGTCGAAGCTGACGCTGATGTCCGAGTCGCTGCGCAATGACGGCCGCATCTGGGTGCCGAAGAAGAAGGAGGACGCGAAGAAGGCGCCGGCTTCCATTCCCGAGGCGGACCGCGACTACTATCTCGAGCGCATCTATCCGAGCTTCGGCAACCTGGCCCCGCGCGATGTCGCCTCCCGGGCCGCGATGCGCATGTGCGACGAGGGCCGCGGCGTGGGCGAGACCGGCCTTGGCGTATACCTGGATTTTGCCGATGCCATCAAGCGCCTGGGCGAACCCGCGGTGCGCGAGCGCTACGGCAATCTTTTCGACATCTATCACGAGATCACGGCGGAGAACGCGTACCAGAACCCGATGCGGATCTTTCCCGCGGTGCACTACACGATGGGCGGGCTGTGGGTGGACTATAACCTCATGTCCAACGTCCCGGGGCTTTTTGTGCTGGGCGAGGCGAACTTCTCCGATCACGGCGCGAACCGCCTGGGTGCTTCCGCGCTCATGCAGGGCCTGGCGGACGGCTACTTTGTCATCCCCTACACGATCGGCGACTACCTGGCCGGCCAGAAGCCGGTCGCGCGCACCGCGGCCGAGGGCACCGCTTTCAAGGCGGCGGAGGACAATGTCCGCGCGATGACCCAGCGCCTGCTCGCCAGCAAGGGCAAGGAACCCGTCAGTCATTTTCACAAGCGCCTCGGCAAGATCATGTGGGATCACTGCGGCATGGCGCGCAACCGGGCCGGCCTCGAGGCGGCGCTCCAGAAAATCCCCGCCCTGCGCGAGGAATTCTGGGCGAACGTCAAGGTCCCCGGCTCGGCTGACACCCTCAACCAGTCGCTCGAGCAGGCCGGCCGCGTGGCGGATTTTCTCGAGCTTGGCGAACTGCTGTGCCGCGACGCGCTGACCCGCGAGGAATCCTGCGGCGGCCACTTCCGCGAGGAATACCAGTACCCGGACGGCGAGTGCAAACGCGATGACCAGAACTTTGCCCACGTCGCCGCCTGGGAATACCAGGGCGAGGGGAAAACCCCGCTCCGCAACACCGAGGCCCTCAACTACGAGTTCACGAAGATGAGCGTGCGGTCCTACAAATAAGCCCCCAGTATTTTCACCATGGTCGCCAACAACAGCACCAAGAATTTTTCCGTCACCCTCCGGGTCTGGCGCCAGGCCGGTCCGGACCAGCCCGGCCGGTTCGTCGATTATCCGGCGACCAATCTCAACCCGAACATGTCGTTCCTGGAGATGCTGGATGTCGTCAACGACGAGCTGACGGTCAAGGGCGAGGAGCCGATCGCCTTTGCGCACGATTGCCGCGAGGGTATCTGCGGCACCTGCTCGTGCACCATCAACGGCAAGCCGCACGGTCCGGGCAAGGGCGTCGCCACCTGCCAGGTCTACCTGCGCAGTTTCAAGGACGGCGACACCATCGTGGTCGAACCCTTCCGCGCGCGGGCGTTTCCGCTCGTCAAGGATCTCATCACCGACCGCGAGGCGTTCGACAAGATCCAGCAGGCCGGCGGATTCATTTCCGTCCGCACCGGCGCGGCCCAGGACGCCAATGCGATTCCGGTCCCCAAGGAGGATGCCGATCTCGCGATGGATGCCGCCGCCTGCATCGGCTGCGGTGCCTGTGTGGCGGCGTGCAAGAACGCCAGCGCGATGCTCTTCGTCGCGGCGAAGGTCTCGCATCTCGGCCTCATGCCGCAGGGGCAGCCCGAGCGCGACAAGCGCGTGCTCGCGATGGTCCAGACGATGGACGAGGCGGGCTTTGGCAACTGCACCAATCAATACGAGTGCAGCGCCGTGTGCCCCAAGCTGATCTCCCACGACTTCATCGCCCGGATGAACCGCGACTACATCGGTGCGCTTTTCCGCTCGAAGTTCAAGCCGGTCTCCCACGCCTCGGGCGGGGCGGGCTAAACGGGGCGGATCAGGTGGTTTTCAGGCGCGGCACCAGCCGCGCCTTTTTGCTTTCCGGGCAGGAGCTTGCGCGATTCTGCAACTTTCCCGGAGGTGGCGTGTTCTTTAGGCATCAACCAATTCAAACATGAAAACCACGCTTATCTCCCTTCTCGCCGCCGCCCTCCTGGGCTTTGCTTCCTTCGCCAGCGGTCGTTCTTTTGACGCCGCGGGTCTCACCGCCATCCTGTTCGCCGCCGGCCTCGCCGCCTGGACCATCGCGCAATACCGCCGCCAGCCGCGCTGCCTGACGCTCGACCGGCCCATCCGGTTGCCGCTCAAGCTGCAGCCGGCCAACGCGCACCGCATGCCGCTGGCGGCCTGAGGCACGGACAATCTCTGCGGCGGCTCCGGATCATCCCGGGGCCGCCTTTTTATTTGGCGGTCACCGGCACGGTGCCGGAGTTGACGAGCTCTGACTTCTGCACGGTTTCGTCGTAGATGCGGAAGACGAAGTTGGAATCGATGCGATAACTGCCGGAACCGCTGGCCAAGGCCTCGGTCACGGTCCGGGCCGCGTCGGCGCTGCCATCGGTCAGCCTGGTGGTCCGGCCGGCGCTGGAGGTCGCGGGGATCGCCATCGGCTCATCTTCCTTGGCCACGCCGAGGTAAACCCCGTTGAGGTACACCTTGTGGCTGGCGTGGGAAACCAGGTAGGCCACGACGTTGGAGTTTTCCACGTGCCAGGAGACCAGGACGGCTCCGTCGCTGGTCCGCTCGATCCGGCTGATCTCGATCTTGAGGCCCACGGCGATCAATTTCGCGGGATTGTTACAGCCCGCGGACAGCAGTGCGAACAGGGCCAGCAGAAGGACGGGGGTAAGGAGTCTTTTCATCGTGGACAGTGTGGGGCGGCCATCCGCCCCGGCAAGTTTAGTCGCCGGCCGGTTTGGGTTTCTTTTTCTGCAGGGAGCTGCCGCCGAGCTCGAACTGCACGATCACACCCACCGCCGCTAGGGCGATAATGGCCGGAAACATCCAGGTATTGTTGTCGATCAGGGCGGGGATCTGCTGGGGCTGCTGGACATAAAAGGCCCAGTCGAGCTGGCTGCTGAAATAGGAGGCGGCGAGCACGGCCCGGAAGGAACCCAGCAGGGCGGTGGAAAGCATGATGAGCACCTTCTGGAGCTTCACCGCGAGAAAGCCGCCAATAACCCCCAGCACACAGCCGGTCAGCAGGGCGACCATGTGGTTGAAATGAGTGAGCAACAGGACGCCGAGGGTGACACCGAAGCCGAAGCCCGCCACGAACACCGCGGCGATGTAGAGCAGGAACGCCAGGCCGGCGCCGAGCAGCCCGCCCACGATCAGTCCACCGATCGCCCCGCCGCTGCCCAGGCCCATTGCCAGGCCGGCCGCATGGCCGAAAAACGCGCCGATTATGCCGCCCAGGATGGCCAGGGTGACCTTGAAGACCCGGTAGCCGAAGAAGCAATCAAGCAGGCCCCAGGCAATGGCACCGGCGGAGATCCAAGGGTAGAGTTCGGCGCTGGGATGCATACCGACCAGCTAAAGCACCGGCGGCCGGGTGGCAACTTGCTTTGGCTGGAGTCTGTCCGGAAAGGCAGGCAACCAATCGGACTGATATCCGGCCGGCACACTCGCAGGGCGGGACCTCAGGCGAAAGTCAGCGCCCGCATGCTTTCCAGGGAGATCCAGGCCGCCACGAACGCGCTCACCCAGATAAACACCCACTTGGCCACCCGCCACCGGCGGGCACTGCGTTCATACTGGTCCATGGTGTGCATCTGGAACCCGTTATTGCCGGGGGAAGCCGAGAAAGCGCTGGGTTTCAGCCGCAAATCGCGCCAACGCCGGCTGCCTCTCGTGCCGGGGAGGATCGGCAGGGTGTGCAGGAGACGACGCAGGGCGTAGGACATGGCGGAGTTCATCAGAAAAAAATAGCGCTTCCTTTCAAGGGGATTCCCGCTATCTCGACACATTTCACGCTCCCTTTACCCACGATGCATCATTTCCACTATTCCGGCCAGAAACTTCATTGCGAGGCCGTCGATCTCGCCGCGGTGGCGCAGCTCCATGGCACCCCGACCTATGTGTACAGCGCGAAGACCATCGAGGACAATTATCGCCGGCTGACCGCCAGCCTCGACGGTCTCGATGTGCAGTTGTGCTTCGCGATGAAGGCCAACTCCAATCTCGCCGTCCTGCGCCTGTTCTCGAACCTCGGGGCGGCCTTTGACCTCGTCAGCGCGGGCGAGCTTCGCCGCGTGCTGGCATCCGGCGGCAGTGTGTCCCGCAGTGTCTTTGCCGGGGTCGGCAAGACCGAGGCCGAGATCAGGCTGGCGCTTGAGACCGGCGTGTTCGGCTTCCACGTGGAAAGCGAACCCGAGCTGGCCCGCATCAACCACGTCGCCGGCCAGCTGGGCCGCAAGGCGCCCATCGCCATCCGCATCAATCCCGACGTCGACGCCCACACGCACGCCAAGATCACCACGGGCAAGAGCGACAACAAGTTCGGCATCCCGCTCAAGTTCGCGGCCGCCGCCTACGAGGCCGCCGCCCAGTATCCGCACCTTGAGATCAAGGGCGTGCAGATGCACATCGGCTCGCAGCTGACCTCGGCCGCGCCGTTCATCGAGGCCGTCCGCAAGGTCATCCCGTTTGTCGAACAACTGAAGAAGCAGTATGGCATCACCTACTTCAGCGTCGGGGGCGGGATTGGCATCGTCTATCAGGACGCCCTCGCCAGCGGCGATCCGGCGTGGTGGAGCGCCAAGCCGGAAGGGGAGCGTCCGCTCACGCCGGAGGCCTACGGCGCCGCGCTCAAGCCGCTGCTCGCGCCGCTCGGCCTCAAGATCCTCCTCGAGCCCGGCCGGTTCCTCGTCGGCAACGCCGGCGTGCTGCTCTCCCGGGTCGAGTACCTGAAGCGCGGCCAGGGAAAAAACTTCCTCGTGATCGATGCCGCGATGAACGATCTCGTGCGCCCGGCCATGTATGAGGCCTACCATGAGCTGGTGCCGTTGCTGCGCGACTCGTCGCGGCCGGCGCTGAAGGCCGACATTGTCGGACCGATCTGCGAATCCGGCGATTGTTTCGCCAAGGACCGCACCTTGCAGACGCTCGGCGAGGGCGAGCTGGTCGCCTTCATGAGCGCCGGCGCCTACGGCTACACCATGGCCAGCCGCTACAACACCCGGGCGATGCCCGCCGAGGTGCTCGTCGCCGGCAGCCGGTTCGAGCTGGTCAATGCCCGCGAAAATTTCGATGCTATGGTCGCTGGCGAAAAGATCCCCGGCTTCCTGAAAACCTGACGGTTCACCCCATGCCCGAGCAGCGCCCCCTTAATTTTGCAGTCATCGGCGCGGGCGCCTGGGGGACGGCCATGGCCGTGCATCTGGCCCGCCGCGGGCAGCAGACCACCCTCGTCACCCGCCGCCCCGAGCATGCCGCCGCCCTCCGCACGGCCCGGGAGAATTGCGACTACCTGCCCGGCATCCGGCTGCCCGAGGCGCTCAGCGTGACCAACGACCTGCGCGCAGCCCTGGTCGAGGCCGACGTGGCGCTGATCGCCTGCCCCTCGCAAACCCTGCGCACCTGGTGCGAGCAGATGCGCACGGTGCTGCACGACACCGCGCGGCTGCAGCTTTTCCTGAGCCTGGTGAAGGGCCTCGAGATCGGGACGCACCTGCGGCCCAGCGAGGTGATGGCCCAGATTCTGCCGGGCTTGAACTGCGGGACGCTCACCGGTCCGACCAACGCCGCCGAGGTGGCGCGGGGCCTGCCGGCCGCGATGGTCATGGCGGCCGGCCGGGTGGATGAATTTGTGCCGCGCGTCCAGGCCGCAATGAGCGGTTCCACGCTGCGCATCTACACGAGCGACGACCTGGCCGGGGCTGAGTTTGGCGCCAGCGTGAAAAACATCTACGCGATCGCGGCGGGTGTCTGCGACGGCCTCAAGCTCGGCGACAACGCCAAGGCTTCGCTGATCACCCGGGCGCTGGCGGAAATGGTGCGGGTCGGCGAGTCGGTGGGCGCGGCCAAGGAAACCTTTTACGGCCTCAGCGGCTTCGGCGATCTCGTGGCCACGTGTCATGGCGGCTGGAGCCGCAACCGCGACTTCGGCGAGAAGATCGGCACCGGCCACACGGTCGAGGCACTGCTGACCGGGCGCAAGACCGTCGTCGAGGGGCACCAGACCACCGAGGCCCTGTACGGTCTCTGCCGCGAGCGCGGCATCAACGCCCCGATCCTCGGTGAAATCTACGCGATTCTCTACCAGCACAAGAAGCCGGCCGACGCGCTCCATGCGCTCATGACCCGCGAGCTCAAACGCGAGACCAGCTCGCCGTTCCCGCGGAAATAGCCAACGGGCGATTCAGGACGGGGTGACCGCCGGCAATGGCGCTTCCATGAGGAGGCAGTCAAATTTTTCGTGCCGGCCCCGCTCGACGAAACCGAGCGAACGATAGAGCGCGATCGCGTGGGGGTTGTCGGGAAAAACGTAGAGCGAAAACGCCTTGATCGGATGCAGGCGCACCGCTTCGCGCATCAGGGCGGTACACAGGGACCGGCCCAACCCGAGTCCGCGGTGGTTGGGTGAAACGATGATGCGGGCGAGATGGCCGTAGGCCTGCGCGCGGAACCGCACCTGGCCGAAGCCGACCAGGCCCAGGCCGGAGGGCTCGAGGGCAAAGGTCGTCGCATCCGGGCTGCTGATGTCCGCCCAAAGCGATTCCGGGGTGGCCGGCCAGCGGGTGCCGGGGCCGGCCCAGCGGCGCAAGGACTCCGCCGCCGGAGTCCAGGAGAGTGCGATCGCGGCGTCGGCCGGTGTGGCGTGACGGAGGATGGACGCGTCGGGCGAATGCATGGACCGGGCGGTTTACTTCACGCAGTCCGCAAACCGGGGCTGGGCGGCGGCGTGGCGCCGGTGTACATCGGCGTAGATGGTGTCGGTCATCTCGTCGATGCCGGCCGCGGGCATGAACCGGCCGCTGAATCCGGGGATGGCCGGGTCGATCGCCGCCCGGGCGGCCTCGAGGAAGTCGCCGATGAGCTCCCGCGGCGATTCGTCGCCCACCGAAATACGGATGGTGGTCGGGGTGATGCCCGCCTCCTTGAGCGCCTCGGCGCCGAGTTCGCTGTGCGAGGTCAGCGCCGGGCAGAGCACAAGGGTGTTGCTTTGGCCGAGTGAAACCATGTGGCCGAACATCGGGGTCAGGGAGTCAAAGAAACGCTCCAGCGTGATGCGGGAAATCTTCGCGGGCTCGAAGTTGATCGTGAAAAGCGGCGCCGGCAGTCCCAGGTAGGACAGCCGGGCGGCCGTGGCGTGGTTGGGGTCGGCCGGATTGGCGGGACCGCTGACGGTGACGAGCGGGTGCGAGGCGAGCCAACGGGCGAACACCAGGGTGTTGATGCACTTCTTGAGCATGCGGAGCTCGAGCGTCTTCATGCCCGTGAGCACCTCGAAGGCCTTGTCCGAGTCGAGGAACGCCCCCTTGATGTAGTAGACGTTCCAGAAAAGCGTGTCGTGCCAGGTCTTGCCGCTGGGCGACGTGTCGCCCTTGGGCAGAAACATGTCTTCGTTGCGGCCGATCACGACGCCGGCCGTGGTGGTGCCGTGGCCGGTGAGATCCTTGGTGTAACTATGGATGACGTAATCCGGGCGCTCCGCGGGATCGGGTTGCTGGAGCGGGCGCACGAGAAAGGGGGTCCCGACCGTGCTGTCGCACAGGACGGTCAGGCCCGCGGCATGCGCCGCCTTGGCGATGCCGGGCACGTCGAGGAACACCCCGTGCGGATTGCACGGGCTCTCCAGGTAGACGTAGATGCGCCGGCCCGCGGCCAGCCGTTCGGCATACTGTTTCTTCACCCCGGTCAGCGCCCGGGTGAAATCAGCGGCAGTGAAGCCGTCGAAGAACACGACGCCCACGTCGAGATTCGAGCGCTTGCCGAACCAGTCGTGGAGCAGCTGGTAGGCGCCGCCGTAGATGTTGCGCGAGGAGAGAACGACATCCTGGTAGCCCACCACGTGGGAGAGCGCGGCGTCGATCGCGCCCATGCCGGAGTTGAAGTTCCACGCCATGTATTCCCCGGCCATCGGGCCGGCCTCAATGTCCACGATGTGGTTGGCGAGCGAGATCGAGGTCGGGTTCATCAGCCGCGAGTAGATCTCGTGCAGGAATTCCTTTCCCTGGAACGCGTCGTCGATCCACTCGGAGCAGGCGTAGAGGTACGTCGCGGTCCGGGTGATGACCGGCGTGGCCGAGAAGATGGCCGTGACGTTGTCGAAGATCGGGTACGGGCCTTTCGCCAGCATCGTGGTGTTCGAGTAGCGGAGCGACTGGTGCGTCTTGCGCGACGGGTTCTGCAGGGTGTCGAGGAGCTTCGCCAGTTGGAACGACAGGAACTTCTTGGCGTTGAACAGCGCGAGCCGGTCCTGCCGCGGTAGCCGGCCCAGTTCCCGGGTGGTGGCCTCCCACAAATCCATCACGTCGCCGTGCGCGGAATAAAGTTTCTCGGCGAGGGCGAGCAGCGGCTGGCCGGTCGGGCTCAGTGGGTCGATGTGGAAATGCGCGAGCTGTTCGACGGCCAGCTCATGGAGCGTCGTGGCTTCGGTGGTCTTGCGGCGGGGAGACAGGATCCGGGCGGCCGGCGCCTCCGGTTTCGTCGGTTTCGGGGTGCGGGGCGGGGTCTTCTGCATGCGGAAAACCTGCCGTGTCATAAATCACGATGCAAGCCCGACAGGGGCGGCGGGGCCGGCGGGGCGGCGCGGGGATTCGGCCCGACGCCAACAGCGTTGACCTCCGGCAAAGGGCCCAGCCAACTGGAGCCAATATGGAACTACCCGAAGACGATAAAACCTTCCTGCGCGACCTGGTCAAAGCCTCGCGGCAGAAAATCCACTCCGTGAAGTGGGTCGATCGCGACGGCACCGCCCGCCAGACCACGCTCACCCAGCCTGAGGTTGTCCGCCTCAACACGATCGCGGCCAAGCTCAAGACTTCCAAGAACGAGGTGCTGCGCCAGGCCGCGCACATCCCGGTGGCGAAACTCCCTCCGACCCCGGCCCCGCTCGAACCGAAACCCTGAGTTTGGACCGGATCGCGGTCGTATCTTTCCCTGCGTCCCGGTGGTTTAAAAACCGAAGGATGGAAATGCGGTCTTTTACCCCCTCGGCCCTTCGCTATAACTTCCAGCCATGATCACGCCCCAGGCTCATCTCGAGAACGTCAACCAATCGCGCGACAAAATCCTCGCGGCCCTCGCGGGGTTGAAGCCGAAGATCGCCATCATCCTCGGCTCGGGGTTGGGCGGGCTGGCGGACAAAATCGAGCAGCCCGTCACGGTGGCGTATCGGGAGCTGCCGGGCTTTCCGGTGCTGACGGTGGCCGGCCATGTCGGAGCCCTGCTGGCGGGCAAACTGAACGGCGTCCCGGTGATCGTGCTCAAGGGCCGCAAACATTTCTACGAGACCGACGACGCGTACCCGCTCAAGACGATGATCCGCGCGGTGCACGCCGCGGGGGTCGAGACGCTCTTCCTGTCCAACGCCGCCGGCAGCCTGCGGCCGCACATCAAGGTCAGCGAACTGATGCTGATCACCGACCATATCAATTTCCTCGGGCTCAACCCGCTGACGGGCCCGAACGACGACACGTTCGGTCCGCGATTTTTCCCGGTGAGCGATGCGTGGGACAAGACACTTTGCGCCAAGGTCAGGGCGACCGCGCAATCGGAAGGGATCACGCTGCACGAGGGCGTGTACGTGGCATTCCGCGGACCTTCGTTTGAAACCCCGGCGGAAATCCGCATGGTCCAGGGCTGGGGCGCCGACGCGGTCGGCATGTCCAGCGTGCCCGACTGCCTGATCGCCCGGCACTGCGGCCTGAAGGTGGTCGGGGTCTCCTGCATCACCAACATGGGCGCGGGACTTTCGGACGAGAAGCTCTCGCATGCGCACACGCTCGAGAACGCATCGCGCGGCGCCGCCGCCTTCGAGCGGCTGGTGATGTCGGCGATGAAGGTGCTGTGACCTCACCCCTTGCTTGCCGGCTTCGTCTCCGGCTCGCGGGAAACTGAGCCAAAATGAAACCGGCGGAACTCGAACAGGTCCGGCGCTTGCTCTGCCGGCTGCAGGACGCGATCGGCCAATCCGTGCGCGCTGCGCAGGTCCGGGGCAGCCGGCGGATGTCGCGAGTCTCCGCGATCACGTCGGCCGACACGATCTACGCGATCGACAAGGTCAGCGAGGCCACGGTGCTGGCGTGGTTTGCCAACAATTGGCCGAGACCCTGGTCCGTCGAGCTGGTGATGGAAGGCATCGGCGAGGACGGGGCCGTCACGTTTCCCCGCGGCACGCCCGTCGCGCAGACCCGCTATAAGTGTATCATCGACCCGATCGATGGCACCCGCGGCCTGATGTATGACAAGCGCAGTGCGTGGAGCCTCGCGGCCCTCGCGCCCCAGCGCGGGGCAAAAACCGATCTGCGCGACATCCAGGTTGCAGTCATGACCGAGCTGCCGGTGAGCAAGCAGGGATTGGCGGACCAGCTGAGTGTCGTGCGCGGCCGGCGTGTCACGGCGGAGCGCATCGACTTGAAAACGCACCGGCGGACGAAGTTCGCTCCACGGCCGTCCCGCGCGACGGGCGTGGCGCACGGCTTCGCCTCGTTCGCCAAGTTTTTCCCGCCCGGCAAGGCCTGGCTGGCGGCGAAGGAGGAGGCGCTCTGGCACCAGCTCGGCGCCGGGTTGGAGATCTTCGACGACCAGTACCTTAGCAGCGGCGGCCAGCTCTACGAGCTCCTGATGGGTCACGACCGGTTCGTCGCCGATTTGCGGCCGCTGGCCTTTGCGCAACTGCGGGTGCGCTCGGCGCTGGCCTGCCACCCCTATGACATCTGCACCGCGCTGATCGCGCAGGAACTGGGCTGCTGCGTGACCGCACCGGACGGGCAACCCCTGCGCGCGCCGCTCGACACGACGTCACCCGTCGCGTGGGTCGGCTACGCCAACCCGGCGCTGGCGCGGCGGATCGGGCCGAAGTTGAGAAAGCTGCTGAAGTTGTAGGGCCGCCGCTCGCCGGCCCTGTCTTCAACCCGCTCACTCCTTCGTCTGCTCGATCACCGCGACCTTGCCGTCCTTGAAGACGACACGGATGCGCTCTTCCTTTTCCGTGACGTAGGTGTCCGCATACACGGGACGATAATACATCCGGTAGGCGCGGAGGTAGGGATCGAAATAAACGCTGCGATGATAGCCGGCATAGACGCTGCCGTCATAACGGTCGTAGTACGTGTTGTAGATCCAGGTCACGGTCCGGCCGCCGGCCGTGACCGACTCGCGCTTGTGGTCGGGGGCGCCGAGGGCGAGGTACACGGTGTCCTCGTTGTAGCCGAGCTCGATGATGCCCTGCTTGACCTTGTCCTGGGTCGCGGGATCGAGCTTCGCGAAGACCTCGGGTTTTTCCTTGATGCGGGAGTCAACGGTCTGGCAGCCGGCAAAAAAAGCCAGCGCGGCCAATGAGAGGACGGTAAGAATGCGGTGTTTCATGTGGGTATGGGACTGCGGAAATCTAACCAGAGTTCCGCAAAAATCCAGCGGCGTAATCCCCGGCGCTTACAGGCGGGCGTGCCTGAGCCGCAGGGCATTGGCCACGACACTGATCGAGCTCAGGCTCATGGCGGCGCCGGCAAACATCGGGTTGAGCAGCCAGCCGGTAAACGGATAAAGCAGGCCGGCCGCCAGCGGCAGGCCGGCCAGGTTATAGGCAAAGGCCCAGAAAAGGTTCTGCCGGATATTGCGCATCACGGCCCGGCTCAGGCGCACGGCGCGAACGAGGGCCGCCAGGTCGCCCTTGACCAGCACGAGTCCGGCGCTGTGCATGGCGACATCGGTGCCGGTGCCCATCGCGATGCCAACATTGGCCGCGGCGAGTGCGGGGGCATCGTTCAGTCCGTCGCCGGCAAAGACGACCTGTTCACCCAGGGCCTGGTGTTCGCGGACAATCTCCTGCTTACGGGCCGGGGTGACTTCGGCGTGGAAACCATCCAGGCCCAGCTCGGTCGCGACCAGCTTGGCGGCCGTTGCCCGGTCGCCCGTGACCATCACGACGCGCAGGCCGAGTTTTTGCAGTTCACGGATTGCGCCGGGCGTTGAGGGCTTGATGGCGTCGGCCAGGGCGATCGTGCCGGCCGCGCGGCCATCGACCGTGACTCCGATGAGGGTCGCTGTGGCATGCAGGGCGTGGACGGACGCAGGCGCCCGGCCAACGACGACCGCGCGACCAGAGACCAACGCCTTGACGCCGGCCCCCGGCTCGGCGGTAAAGCCGGTGACGGCCGGCAAGGCGAGCCCGGCAGCCTGGGCGGCGGCCACGATGGCGCGGGCCAGCGGATGTTCGCTGGCGCTCTCCGCTGCGGCGGAGAACATCAGTAATTCCGTCTCGGTGAAGCCAGGGGCGGTTTCAAGGGCGATCACCTGGGGCCGGCCGGCGGTCAGGGTGCCCGTCTTGTCGATGAGCAAGGTGGTTGCGCTGGCGAGCCGCTCGAGCGCGGCCGCGTCCTTCACCAGCACGCCGGCCTGCGCGCCGCGGCCGATCCCGGTGACGAGTGAGACGGGCGTGGCCAGGCCCAGCGCGCAGGGACAGGCGATGATAAGCACGGCGACGGCATTCAGCAGGCCGTAAAGCCAGCCGCCGGCCGGAGACAGCAGGGTCCAGCCGAGAAAAGTCGCCGCGGCCAGGCCCAGCACCACCGGGGCAAACCAGTTGGAAACCCGGTCGGCGAGGCGTTGGATCGGGGCTTCGCTTTCCACTGCCTCGGCGACGAGGCGGATGATCTGCGCCAGCAAGGTATCGGCGCCCACGCGCTCGGCCTCATAGATAAATGATCCGGTGGTATTGAGGGTTCCGGCGCTGAGCTTGTCCCGGACGGCCTTTATGACCGGCAGCGGTTCGCCGGTAAGCATCGACTCGTCGACCTCAGCCCCGCCCGCGAGCAGCACGCCGTCAACCGGCAGATTTTCACCGGGCCGGACCCGCAGCCGGTCGCCGGGCTTCACTGAGTCCAGCGGCACGTCCTCCTCGGTGCCGTCGGCGCACAGCCGGTGCGCGGCCGGCGGGGTGAGTTTCATCAGCGCGCGGATCGCCGCATCCGTGCGCGAGTGGGCCCGCTGCTCGAGGATCTGGCCGAGCAGGACGATGGTGGTGATGAACGCGGCCGCCTCGAAATAGAGCGGCACCCCGTGGGCGTCGCGGAGTTCCGCGGGGAAATGCGCCCCGAACAGCAGGGCGCCGACACTGTAGAAGTAGGCCGCGCCGGTGCCGGTGACCGTCAGGGTGAACATGTTGCTGTCGCGTTCGCGGATGGATTTCCCCCAGCGGCGGATGAACGGTGCGCCCGCCCAGAAAATCACCGGGGTGGTCAGGGCAAATTGCAGCCAGCCCGAAACGCCCGGCGGCAGCCGGTGAAACGCGTGCGGCCAGAGCATCCCGCCCATGGCCAGCCCGAGCACGGGCAGGGTCAGGGCCAGGGCGACGTAGAATTTCGGCCGCAGGTAGCGTTCGTCCGGCAGGCCCATGTAGACGGGCTGGTCGGCCGCCGGGACTCCATGGCCGGCGGGGCCGCCGTGATGGTGCTCCGGCTGGGCCACGACAGGGTGCATGGCAGAGCCTACCCTTTAAGCGGTGGAGTGCAACTTGCGCTCCCGCAGCCACGCGAAGATGACCGGCGTGACGATGAGAATGTGCACGAGACTGGAGAGCATCCCGCCGACCACCGGCGCCGCGAGCGGCTGCATGATCTCCACGCCGGTCCGGGTGCTCCAGAAGATCGGTACGAGGCTGGCGACGGTGGTGGCGACGGTCATCACCTTGGGCCGCAACCGCAGTCGCGCGCCGGCCTTGATCGCGGTGATGAGCTCGGTGTGGTTGAGTTCGCGGCCCAGTTCGGTGCGCAGCTTGGCGATGGCTTCCTCCAGGTAGACGACCATCACGACGCCGGTCTGGATCGCCGTGCCGAACAGGGCGATGTAGCCGACCCAGACGGCCACGCTGAAGTTGAAGCCGAGGATCGCCTGCAGCAGCACGCCGCCGGTGAGCGCGAAGGGCACGGCGAGAATCACGTGCGCCGCCTCGGCGGCCGACTTGAACGTCATGACCAGCAGCGCAAAGATAATGACCAGCACCGTGGGGAAGACATAAAGCAGCGTCTGCCGCGCCCGGATCTGGTTCTCGTACTGGCCGGAGTATTCCACGGTCATGCCGGGATCGAGCTTCACCTCCCGGGTGACGCGTTCCTTGATCTCATCGACAAAGCCGCCGAGGTCGCGGTCGCCGCTGACGTTGGCCTGGACGAAGGCGCGGAGCCGGCCGTTCTCCGAGGCGATTTCATTTGGCCCGATCACGCGCTTGATGCTGGCGAGCTGGCGCAGCGGCACATGCGGGCCGGCGGGAGTGGGAATCAGGAGGTCGCCCAGCTTCTCGATGTCCTCGCGGTCGGCGCGCTCCAGCCGCACCTGGATCGGCCAGCGCTCGCGCCCCTTGAGCGTGGTGGCGGCGGTGGTGCCGCCGAAGCCGGTTTCGACGTAATCGAGGACCTGCTTCATGCTCAGCCCGTAACGACCCAGCAGTTCGCGGTCGGGCGTGATCTCGAGGTAGGGTTTGCCCTGCACGCGCGACGGCGCCACGCCGGTGGCGCCCTGCACCTGGTTGATCACCCGCTCGACCTCGAAGGCTTTCTGCTGCAGGGCGTCGAGGTTGTCGCCGAAGATCTTCACGCCGACCTGCGCGCGGATGCCGGTGCTGGTCATCAGGACGCGGTTTTCAATCGGCTGGAGGAAACCGGGCGCATACCCGGGCACGTTCATCACCTTGGCCGACAGTTCGGCGATCAGTTTCTGTTTCGTCAGGCCGGGCCGCCACTGGTCCAGCGGCTTGAGCATGATCGTGGTCTCGATCATCTCCACGGGCGCCGGGTCGGTGGCCGTGTCGGCCCGGCCCAGCTTCCCGGCGACGGACACGACTTCCGGGGTCTCGCTCAACACGCGGTCCTGCCACGACATGATGCGCTTCACCTCGGTGAGCGAGGTGGCGGGCAGGAGGATGGGCATGAACAGCAGGCTGCCCTCGTCGAGCGTCGGCATGAACTCGCTACCGAAGCCGGCCGGCAGCCGCGCGGCCAGTTGCGGGTTGAAGGTTGCGACTTGGGCGCGGAACAACTTCGGCACGCCGAAGGCGATGACGATGCAGGCCACGAGCAGCGTACAGGCCAGGCTGAGCACGGTCTTGCGGTGCGTCAGCGCCCAGTCGAGGGCCGGATCATAGGCCTTCAGCAGGTACTTCATCAGCCAGTTTTCGCTCTCGGGCTTGAACGGTCCGCGCACGAGGATGGTGCAGAACACCGGCACAGCGGTGATGGCCAGGATCACGGCGCCCAGCAGCGCAAAGGACTTGGTGTAGGCGAGCGGGTGGAAGAGCTTGCCCTCCTGGCCGGTCAGCAGGAACACGGGGACGAACGCGAGGATGATGATCGCCATCGAGAAGAACATCGGGCGGCCCACCTGCGTCGCGGCGGCCAGGGTTTCCTCGAACACCTCCGGGCCGGTCAGCCGGCGCCGCAGGCGCTCCTCGGCCAGCTCGCAGTGGCGGATGACATTTTCGGTCATCACGATGCCGGCGTCGACCAGCACGCCGATGGAGATCGCGATGCCCGTCAGCGACATGATGTTCGACGGAATGCTGAACCGGTCCATCAGGATGAACGAAACGAGGATGGAGGCCGGCAGCGGCAGCGTGACCACGAGGATGCTGCGGAAGTGGAACAGGAAGATGATGTGCATCAGCGTCACCAGGATGATCTCCTCGGTGAGGGCATGCTTCAGGGTGTCGATCGCGCGCGCGATGAGCTCGCTGCGGTCGTAGAAGGACGCGACCGTCACCCCGGCCGGGAGGCCGGGGGCGATGACGGCGAGCCGGGCCTTCACGTCCTGGATGATCCGCCACGCGTTCTCGCCGTAGCGCATGATCACGATGCCGCCGACCACCTCGCGGCCGTTGACGTCGAGCGCCCCGCGGCGGAAGTCGCCGCCGATCTGGATGGTCGCGACATCGCGCAGGTAGAGCGGCGTGCCCTGGCGCGGCGCGAGCACGATCTTCTCCAGGTCGGCGGTGCTGTTGACCAGGCCGACCCCCCGGACGATGAACTCGGCGCCGTTTTCCTCGATGGTCTTGCCCCCGATGTTGAGGTTGCTCGCGCCGACGGCGGCGACCACGTCGCCGAGCATCAGGTCGTACTGCTTCAGTTTGAGCGACGAGACCTCGATCTGGTACTGGCGCACAAAGCCGCCGAGGCTGGCGACCTCGGCCACGCCGGGGACGGCGGCGAGCTGGTAGCGGACGTAGTTGTCCTGCAGCGTGCGCAGCGCGCCCAGGTCCTGTGTGCCGGAAGCATCCTTGAGATAATATTGGTAGACCCACCCGAGGCCGGTGGCATCCGGGCCGAGGCGCGCCGTGACGCCGGCGGGAAGGGCATCGCCGAGGGAATTAAGCCGCTCGAGCACGCGGGTGCGGGCGAAGTAGGTGTCGGTCTTGTCCTCAAAGATCACCGTGAGGAAGGAGAAGCCGAACATCGACGTGGCCCGGACGGCCTTGACGCCCGCGAGACCCTGCAGGCTGACCGACAGACGGTAGGTGATCTGGTCCTCGACCTCCTGCGGTGAGCGGCCGGGCCAGTCGGCGTAGACGATCACCTGGTTTTCGGAGAGATCGGGGATGGCGTCGATCGGCACGCGGCGGACTGCCACGATGCCCCACGCGCAAAGCGCGATGAACCCGCTCAGCACGAGAAAACGATTCTGCAGCGACCAGCGGATGATACTGTTGATCATGGCGGCCTAGTTCACCGCGTCGCCGCAATACGGCATGGCGGAACCGAAGAAGGGATTCTTCACGCCGTCGGTGCGTTGCAGCCAGCGGCCGGTGCCGAGGACGGGCGACATCGGGCACTGGAAGATCCAGAGCTTCACGCCTGGCGCCAGGCGGTGCGCGTGGACCAGATCGGCCAGGGCGGTGCTGAAGGGCTCGAAGTCACGCCGCGCAGCCTTGAGTTCGTCGCGGTCGGGGAGCTTGTCCGCAAACCGCGCCAGCGGTCCGCTTTGGGCCGGTTCGCCGGTTTGCAGGTAGGCGCTGAGCGCCGAGCGCATGGCGGGCAGCAGTTTTTGGTAAGCGGGAAAATCGTCATTGGCCAGGGCGGCCGCCCCGTCGGCCGAGGCCAGGGCCAGGTTCGAGAGAACACCTAATGAAGCCTCATCATGCGCCGCGGGCGCGGCATCCTGCATCACCGCTGGTGGCACCGGCACCTGGTCGTGCCCGCCGCTGGCCGCGGCGTGGGCGAGCTGGGCTTGGCCGTCGAGGATCAAGCCGCCCTCGGAGACCACCCGGTCGCCTTCCTTCAGGCCGGCCATCACCTCGGCGACGTCATCCCCGATCCGGCCCAGCGGCACGTTGCGCGGCTGGTACGTCTGGTTGCCCTGCTCCACATAGACCACCGGCGAACCGCTGGTCTGCAGCACAGCCGTGCGTGGAACGACGAGCAAGCCGGGCACTTCCAGCCGCACGGCACCGATGCCGGTCTGCTTGTGCAGCAGGCCGCGATCACGGTTGGCCAGGATGACGCGAACGCGCACCGTGCGGGTGGCTTCGTTCAGGTTGGGATCGATGAACGTGATCGGGGCGGAGAGGATCTGGCCCGGCCGGGAGGGCGTGGTGACCTCGACCGTCTGGCCGACGCGCAGCCAGGGGAGATCGCTTTCATGGGCGTCAAAGACGAACCACATCGAGGAAAAGTCCCCGATTTCAAAAAGCCGGTCGTTGGTCTGGACGTACTGGCCCTCGTACGCGGCCCGGGAGACAACGGTGCCCGACATGGGTGAACGCACCGTAAGCATGGCGGTCGGTTCCAGCGTGTGCTCCAGGATGGTGACTTCCTCCGTCGTCAGGCCCAGCTCGAGCAGGCGTTCCCGCGCGGCGGAGCGCTCCGAAACCGTAAAGGCGGTGGTGCCCGCTTTCAGCCGCTCGACGTACACGCGCTGGGCGGTGAACATCTCCGGGCTGTAGATGGTGGCGAGCGGTTCGCCCTCGCGCACCTCGGCGCCGACGTAATTGATGAACAATTTTTCCACCCGGCCGGGCACGCGGGCGGCCAGGATGCGGTGGCGGGTATCGTCGTCCTCGATCACGCCGGCGACGCGCAGCGTGCGCACCAGCGCGGCGCGCTTCACCTCGGTCGTGTGCACGCCCACCACGGCGGCGCTGGCCGGCGTGAGCGTGACGAGATTGGGATCGGCGGCCTGGCCGCTGCCGGCCTGCCCCGCGATGACCAGGTCCATGCCGCAGATGGTGCACTTGCCGGGATGGTCGGATTTGATCCACGGGTGCATCGGGCACTGGTAGACCTCCGCGGCACTGCCGTGCCCAGGTTGGTCCGTGGCGGCCGGTCGCGCGGCACGCGCCGCGTAAAAGCCGGCGGCCGCGGCGACGCCCAGGGCCAGGACCAGGGCAGGGTAGCGCCAGGCGGACATGGGGTCAGTTCTTCTTCGCCTTGGCGGCGGCTTCGTCGATTTGCTTCAGGTACTTCGCGGGATCCTTGGTGAAATCCTTGAGGCAGTCCTTGCAGCAGAAACGCACAAGGCGGTCGGGCTGGCCCGCCTGCTTGAAGACATAGTCGATGCCTTCACCCATCGAGCCGCCGATTGCCTCGTCGGAAACGACGCAGGTCTTCAACGGGTATTCCGCCTTGGCCTTGGCGAGCCAGGCGGCGTCAGGCGCGGCCGGCTTGGCGGTGCCAGGCTGGTCCGCCGCAGCCAGGGCCAGCGGGGCGGAAATGGAAAATACGAGGGCGAACAACAGGATCGGGATTTTCATAGTGGAAGGAATTGCGGTGAAGGTGAAGGTCTGGCGCTTAAACACAACCCAGCCCCGTTGGAAATAACCGGGGCCGGGTACGCGTGGGTGGGTTTGGTTGCGTCAGGCCTTCTTCATGCTGGCGCAGCAGCTGCACTGGCCGCAGGTCATCGAGTCCTTGGCGGTCCCGGATGAAACGGCGGCGGGCTGGGCCGGCTGATTCTTGGCCTGTTGCGCCCAGAATTGCGGGCCGGGGCCGGCGAAGGCGAAGGTGGCGGTGACCGTCAGCAGGGCGGCGGCGAGGAGGAGTTTGGTGGCTTTCATGATGGTAATGAGTTTTGGATGGGGACGTTGCACAGGGTGTGCGTTTGTCATCCAGTCATACACCGCCCGGCGGGGAATCCCTCGGACTTCTTTTCGGCGGTGATTGTGAGGGATTTCACCACCACCGGTGTATCACCTGTCACCACCATGAAGAACCCACCTGATTCCCTGGCCGAAGGCCTGCGCCGCTGGCGGGTCGCGCCGCCGCCCGTCCCAGACTTCCGCCAGCAGGTCTGGCAGCGCATCGGCCGCCAGACCCGCGCCACCTGGCCGGCTTACCTGCGCGCGCACTCGGCGGCGTGGTCGCTCGCCGCGATTTTGGTGCTGGGCGTCGCCGCCTACACCGGACGCATCGCCGCCCGCGCCCAGGTCCACTCGGATCGCGAGGCGCTGGTCGTGACCTACCTTGTGGAGCTTGATCCCCGGGTGCAGGCCGTCCTCCGTCCCGCGGCGCCATGAAACACCTGCTCGGCACCATTGCGGTTCTCGTGCTCGCGGCCGCGGCCATGGGCTGGGTCTGCTACCACCTGAGCGCCGACCCGGCGATGCACGCCGCGGCGGAGAAGGGTGACGCGATGCAATGGTTGCGCGACGACTTCCATCTGGATGACCGGCAGTTTGCCGCCATTCGCGAACTGCACGCCGCCTACGCCGGCACCTGCGCCGAGCACTGCCGGATGATCCAGGAAGCGACCACGGCCCGGCAGGCGCTCGAGGCGGCCCGCACGTCCGATCCGGCCGCGCTGGCGGCCGCCGGCCGCCGGGTCCAGGAGTTGCGCACCATCTGTGAGTCCGCCATCGCGGCGCACGTCCGGAAGGTGGCGGCGCTGATGTCGCCCGCGGACGGCCGGCGCTACCTGGCGCTCGTGCTGCCGAAGATCGCCGATTTCGACCACACCGCCGCGCCCGACCTGCGCCTTAACCACCCCAACTGACGTCATGGAAGCCGACGCGGGCCCCGGCCCGAGCGACGAGGAGCTGATGGGCCGCCTGCAGGGCGGCGAGGATGCCGCGCTGGCCCCATTGATGCAGCGTTGGGAGGTGCCGGTGCGCCGGTTTATTTTCCGCATCATCGGCAACGCCACCGAGGCCGAGGATCTGGCGCAGGAGACGTTCGTCCGGATCTATACCAAGCGTGGTGCGTACCGGACCGGGGCGAAATTCTCGACGTGGTGTTTCGCCATCGCGGCCAACCAGGCGAAAAACCGGCTGCGGTGGTGGCGGCGGCGCCCGGAGCTTTCGCTCAACGCCTGGACGGACGCCGGCGGGGAGCAACCGGACGAGTCGCGCGCCGGGGCGCCGGCCTCACACGAGGCGGTGCGGCACGAGCAGGTTGCCGCCGTCCTGGCCGCGGTGGCCGCCCTGCCGCTTGAGCTGCGCACGGCCCTGGTGCTGTTTGAATACGAGGACCAGTCGATGGCGGATATCGCCGAGACCCTGGGCTGCACGGCCAAGGCGGTGGAAAACCGTCTCTACCGCGCGCGGCAACAGCTGAAGCTCCGGCTGGGCACGGCGGCGGATTGATGCCGGCGCCGTGTTCCGGTCAGCGGCCGCCGCCCGTTGGACGGACCGCGGCGTCCGTCACCGCCGGGGCCGGTGCGACCGGTGGCGACTTCCGGTTTTTCGTGGCCGTGATGATGGCGACGCCGGCGATGATGATGCCGGCGGCCACGAACATGCGCGGGCCGACCGGCTCGTGGGCCAGCAACCAGCCGAGGAAGACGGCGACGATGGGATTGACGTACGCGTAGGTGGAAACCCGGGCCGGGGTGCTGTGCTTCATGAGCCAGACGAACGTCGTGAACCCGATGAGCGAGCCCGCGACGATCAGGTACGCCCAGGCGAACACGGAGCGGGCCGAAACGGCGGCCAGGTGGAACTGTTGCGGTTCACCCGCGAGGAAGCTCACGAGAAACAGCCAGAAGCTGCCGGCGAGCATCTGCATCGCGGAGCCGGTGAAGGGCTCCGCCGGCGTCCGGGCATAGCGGGTGTAGATCGAGCCGGCGCTCCACGAGAAGCAGGCTAGCACGAGGCCGCCGACGCGCCATGGGTCGAGGTGCCCGACGCCTTCGCCCAGCTGCGGGCCGACCAGCACGGCCAGTCCGCCGATGCCGAGGCCGACGCCGAGGAAGGTCGCGACAGTCGGCTTGGTGCCCTGGGTCTTGTCCCGCCCGAACGACAGCACGGCCCAGTCGAGCAGCACGATGAAGAGCGGCCCGAGCGAGACGATGAGCGTGGCGATGCCGGACGGTACCTTCTGCTCGGACCAGGAGACCATGCCGTTGCCGCCGAGCAGGAGGAGCGCGCCGATGATGGCGTTGTCGAACCACTGCCGCCGGGTCGTCTTGAAACCGCGCGTCAGGGCGATCCAGAGGGTGATGATGCTGCCGGCCACGAGGAACCGCGCGCCGGCCATCAGGAACGGGGGCAGGGTCTCCACCGCGACCCTGATGCCCAGGTAGGTGGAGCCCCAGAGGAGATAGATGGTGACAAAGCCGGCGATGAGCGCGGCCTTGGTGGGAGTTTTTTCGGAAGCGGTCACAAAATGATCGGAAGACGGAGAGCAGGGATCGACGGGTGGATCAGCGCACCAGGCCGTTATCGTTGCGCCAGTGGTATTCCATCTGGTCGGCGGTCCGCTGCGCGGTTTCGGCCCCGTGCAACCGGGCCACGAGGTGCAGCGACATGTCGATTCCGGCTGAGATCCCGGCTGAGGTGATCAGATGGCCGTGATCGAGGAAGCGCCGGTCCTCGACCACCTCGGCCGTGGGGGCGAGTTCGCGGAGCAAAGGGAAGGCGCGAAAGTGGGTCGTGGCGGACAGGCCGGCCAACAAGCCGGCCTTGCCCAGGAGCAGCGAGCCGGTGCAGACGGAGGCGGTGATCTCGGACTTGCTCGATTTCTGCCGGATCCATTCGATCAGGCTGGGCCGCTGCAACAGCGGGCGGGTGCCCCAACCACCGGGGACGACGAAGACGTTGGGGGGCGGCAGGGTGGCGAAAGTGTGGTTCGGCACCACCTGCAGGCCATTGCAGGCGCGGATGACACCGGGGTTTTCCGCCACGGTTTGCACGTCGAACATTTTTTTATCGTTCAACGCGTCCGTGACGGCGAAGACCTCGAACGGGCCGGCGAAATCGAGGACCTCGACCTCGTCGAACAGGAGAATGGCAACGGTGCGGCGCATGGGATTAATCAGGATGAACGCCCTCGTGGGCCAAGGGCGAAAAGCGGGCGGGGAAAACTTTTCATCCGAGCTGCTTCTTGACGAGCTCGCTCAGCTTGATCAGCGCGGCCTCGACCTCATCCGACCACGGCAGGCCGCAGCTCATGCGGAGGCAGTTGTGGTAGCGTTCCTTCACGGAGAAGAGCGCGCCGGGGGCGGTGTTGATCCGGTGCTTGAGGGCTTCGCGGTAGAGCTTGAGCGTGTCGACGCCGGCGGGGAACTCGACCCAGATGACATTGCCGCCCTGCGGCCGGCTGTAGCGCGTGCCTTCGGGGAAGTGGCGCTGCATGGTCTGGGCAAAGAGGTGCAACTGCTGGTGGTAGGCCCGCCGCAACGAGCGCAGATGGTGGTCGTAGCCGCCGTCGCGCAGGAATTCCGCCAGGGTCTTCTGGAGGATGACCGGCGTGCCCATCGTGTTGGTGAACTTGAGCCGGCGCACGCGCTCGAGGTAGCGGCCGGGCGCGGTCCAGCCGACCCGGAAGCTGGGCGCGAGTGACTTGCCGAACGACGAGCACAGCATGACGCGGCCGTCGCGGTCCCACGCCTTGAGCGGTTTCGGGCGCACCTCGCCGAAATGGGTGTCGGCGTAGATGTCGTCCTCGATGGCGGGCAGGTCGTATTCGCAAAGCAGGTCGTAGAGCCGCTGCTTTTTGTCGTCGGGCATCAGGCTGCCGAGCGGGTTGTGGAAATTGGGCATGACCAGCACGGCCTTGACGTCGTTCTGCCTGATGGCGTCGCGCAGGGCGTCGAGGCAGATGCCCTCGCGCGAGGAGGTCGGGATCTCGAGCGCGCGGAGATTCAGGCTCTCGATCATCTCGAGGAAGCCGAAGTACGCCGGGGTCTCGATGGCGATGGTGTCACCGGGCTTGGTGACGGCCCGCAGGCAGAGGTTCAGCGCTTCCGAGCAGCCGACGGTGACGACGAGTTCGTCGTGCGCGAGCGGCACGCCGCCCTGCAGGTAGCGGCGGGAAATCTCGCGCGTCAGCGGCTCGTAACCCCAGTTCATGCTCAGCCGGCTGATGAGCGTGGGGTCGCGCCGGGCGACCGAGCCGAGGAGCCGCGCCAGTTTCTTGTTGGGGAAGAGGCTGTGGTGCGGGCAGGCGGCCCCGAACGGCATGAAGTCGGTGCTGGAGGAACGTTCCATGATCTCGGTGGTGAGATCCTTGACGCCCACGTAGGAGGGCTTGGCCATTGGCCGGGCCATGCGCGGCTCGGGACTCAAGCAGGGCGGGCGGGCGCGCACATAGTAGCCCGACTGCGGCCGGGCCTCGAGGTAGCCGCGGTTTTCCAGCACGGTGTAGGCCTGGAGCACGGTGGCGATGCTCACATCCCGCTGCAGCGACATGCGGCGGACCGACGGGACGCGGTGGCCGGGCCGCAGCGTGCCCTGCTCGATGAGGGCCTGCAGGGAACCGGCGAGCTCGGCGTAGAGCGGCTGCGACAGCGCGGCGAGGGCCGGCGGCGCGGGAGGCTTGGGCAGGGTCTGGATCATGGTGGCGGTGGATTGAAGGACACAGGGTAACGGAAACCACCCGACGCGGGCAGCAGCAGCGGGGGTTAATTGATACCAGTACAGTATCTAAGTACCGGTACTGTGACCATGACAATTTCATCCGGGTGCCTCTGTTGGTAAGGCCGGGGTTGGGCGATAATCGGGGCAGCATGAAAACACCCGACCCGATCAACAAATGCCCCGGCTGGCTCTGGCCGTGGGCGAGCATCCCGCAACCTCCGGCTGGGCCCGCGTCAGCCATCTGCCGGACCGCGGGCCCGGACGCCACGCCGGTGCCCGCGGTTCCGGTGGCCCCGGCTCAACCGATCGCGGCTGGGCGCGCCGCCCCGCCGCGGCACCTGATCGATTGGGAACTCGCGGTCCGGGCGAAGCCCTAGAACTCAATCTCGCCGCGGAGATACAGCACTGCGCGACCGGCGATGCCCACCCGGTCGCCGCGGAGCGCGCATTCCAGTTCGCCGCCGCGCGGGGAGACCTGGCGGGCCTGCAGTCGGGATTTCCCCAGGCGCTCCGCCCAATACGGCACGAGCGTGCAGTGCGAGGAACCGGTGACCGGATCCTCGGGTACGCCGCAATTGGGCGCGAAGAAACGCGAGACGAAGTCGACGCCGTTCTCGCCCGGGGCCGTCACGATGATGCCGATCACGTCGATCTGGTTGAGCGCGTTGAAGTCGGGTTTGAGCGCCAGCACCTCCGGCGCGGTCGGGTAAACGCAGAGGTAGTCGCGGGCCTTGCCGATCCACTCCGGGGCGCGTCCGCCGAGTCCGCTGACCAGGGTGGGCGGGAGCTCGGCCGCCGGTACCGCGGCGGGCGGGCGGGACGGAAAATCCAGCTCCAGCCGCGGGCCCTGCCGCGTGACCGTGAGCGGGCCGCTGCGGGAGTCGAACACGAGGCGGTCGCCCGCCTGACCGAGTTGGGTGAAGAGCACAAACGCCGACGCGATCGTCGCGTGGCCGCACAGGTCCATTTCCAGTTCCGGCGTGAACCAGCGCAGGTGAAGCCGGTCCGGCCCGGTCCGGACGAAGAAGGCGGTCTCGGCCAGGTTGTTCTCAAAGGCGATCCGCTGCATCACCTCGTCCGCCGGCCACTCCGCCAGCGGCACAACCCCGGCCGGGTTGCCGTGAAAGGGCTGGTCCGTGAAGGCGTCGACCCAGTAGAGGGAGAATTTCATGCCACCCACCAAGCGCGAAAATAAAGCGAGAACCAGCCTGATCGGGCTGTGTCACGCGTATTGCGTCAGCGCTGCACCGGTGAGCCGGCAGATGCGCCAGTCCTCGAGTAGCCGCGCCCCGAGCTTCCGATAAAATCCCTTGGCCGGCTCGTTCCAGTCGAGCACCGACCATTCCATGCGACCGCAGCCGCGGGCGTTGGCGATCTTCGCGAGGTGCAGCAACAGGGCCTTGCCCGTGCCGTGGCCGCGGAATTCCGGCTGCACGAAAAGATCCTCCAGGTACAGGCCCGGCTGCGCGAGAAAGGTGGAGTAGTTGAAAAAATACAGCGCGAAACCCGCGGGACGTCCGTCCACCTCGGCGATCACGACCTGGGCCGCGGGGGCAGCGCTGAAAAGCGTGCGCCGCAGGCTCTCCTCCGTCGCGACGACCTCGGGGAGCAGTTTTTCGTAGGTTGCGAGGGCGCGGATGAAGCCGAGGATGAGCGGCACATCGGCGGCGGTGGCGGAGCGGATCAGGCAGGGCATGATCCGATCCGTAGGGATTCGCGCGGGGGGAGGCGAGCGCATCGTCGCGCCACCGGCCAGCATGCGCGAAAATTTCCGGCCGATTGCTTTCCGGCATTGCGGGAGCAAACGACTTCCGTTGAGGTCTGGGGTTGGACCGCCAGCCCTTTCCCTTCATGCACCCAAGATTTTCCGCTTCCACCACCACTCTTCGCCGGCTGGCCGCCGCCCTCCTGGCCGCCGCCGCCCTGGCTATCCTGCCGGGCTGTATTGCGGTGGCGGCAGGGGCAGGCGCCGGCGTGGTGGCCTATGTCCGGGGCGACCTCGAAACCACCGCGCCCACCGATTACCTCCGGGTCGTCGAATCCGCCCGCCGGGCCCTCAAGGATCTGGAATTCACGAAAGTCAGCGACAATAAGGACGCCCTGAAGGCGGTCCTGGTCGCCCGGACCGCACTGGACAAGAAGGTCGAGGTTACTTTGACCAATTCCGGCAAGAAGCTGACTAGCATCAAGATTCGCGTCGGGGTCTTCGGCGATGAACAGCTTTCCCTCGCAATCCTCGACAAGATAAAGTCCGGCCTGTGATCCCGGCGGGACAGCCCGCCGGCCGGACTAAGATGTGGGATTGCAATACGGAGGACCCAACCCGATACCAGAGGGTCATTATTCCATGCTGCGTAAGTTAATTTCCAAAATCCGGCAGTCCTTCACCAAGGACGCGAAACATCCCGAGACCAAACCGGCCCACAAACCTGTAAAACCCGTCCACAAGGGTGGTGAACAGCGCTATGAGAAGCGGGGCCCCAGTCACGCCCCCAAGCCCGCCGGCCCGGCGCGGCATCCGTCCGCCACCCATGCGCCGGCCCACCCGGCCCGGCCCGCCGCCCCGGTCCATGCCCCCCGCGCCGCCCAGGCGCCCAAGCCGCTGCCGGAGGTGCCGAAGCTCGACACTGTTTTCACCCAGCTCGGACTCGGTGACCGCATCGCCTTCGCCGTGCAGGAGATGGGTTACGAGACGCCCACGCCGATCCAGGCCCAGGCCATCCCGATCATCCTGAGCGGGCGCGATGTCATCGGCTCCGCGCAGACCGGCACGGGCAAGACCGCGGCCTTCGCGCTGCCCATTCTGCAGCGCCTGCAGCAGCACGGCAAGATGCGCTGCCTCATCCTGGAGCCCACCCGCGAGCTGGCGGTGCAGGTGGAGGAAGCCTTCAAGAGCTTTTCCAAGTTCACCAACCTGCGGGTGACCGTCGTCTATGGCGGGGTCGGCTACGGCAAGCAGCGCGAGGATCTCACGCGCGGCGTGGACATCCTCGCCGCCACCCCCGGCCGGCTGCTCGACTACATGGAGCAGGGCGAGATCCGCCTCGATAACATCGACATCCTCGTCCTCGACGAGGTGGACCGCATGCTCGACATGGGTTTCCTGCCCGACGTGAAGCGCATCGTGCAGAAGGTCCCGCGCGAGCGGCAGACGCTGTTCTTCACCGCCACGCTGCCCCCCGAGATCGAGCAGCTCGCCGCCTGGGCGCTGCGCAACCCCGAGACGATCTCGATCGGTCGCCAGCGTTCGACCGCCGAGACGATCACGCACGCCTTTTACCCGGTGGTGCAGGGCCAGAAGTTCGACCTGCTCGCCCATTTGCTCGAGCAGACGCAGTACCACAGCGTGATCATCTTCTCCCGCACCAAGTCCGGCGCCGACTATGTCGCCAGCCGCCTCACGCAGGATGGCCACACCTGCGCGGTCATGCACGCCGACCGCAGCCAGCAGGAGCGCACCGACGCGCTCAAGGGTTTCAAGTCCGGCAAGTACGAGGTGCTGGTCGCGACCGACCTGGTGGCGCGCGGCCTCGACATCGCCGATGTCTCGCACGTGATCAATTTCGACGTCCCGGAGAACCCCGAGGATTACGTCCACCGCATCGGCCGCACCGGCCGGGCACACAAGACCGGTGATGCGTTCACCCTCGTGACCGAGGAAACGTGGCGCGATGCCCGCAGCATCGAGCGCTTCATCGGCCAGAGCATCGAGTGGAAGAAGGTCGACGGCTTTAACTATACGTATTCAGGTATTTTCGACGGCGGCGGCATGCCGCAGCTCGCGCCCGAGAAGCCGAAGAGCCGGTTGATGCGCGGCGGCCGGCGCTGAGCTGGTAGCCGTAAATTTTACACTCTTGACGGTAGCCGTTCGGCTACCGGCAGTGATTGATTGTCGTTTGACCCGCTGCAGCAATCCGCTTGCATCTGGGCGGCAGACTTTCCCATGCGCCCCGCTAGAATATTGCTCCTGCTTGGTTGTTTCGTGCCAGCAATGCTGCCGGCACAGACGATACTCAATTGGCAGCCCGGTGGCAGTGGCACGGGTTTCTCGGGTACCGGCACTTGGGACACAACTACGAGCAACTGGACGTCCGACAACACGGGCGTGGCCGCTCCTGGCCTCTGGACGAACGGCAATGTGGCCCACTTTGGAGCCAATGGCACCGCTTACACGGTGACCGTCGGCTCGGGGATCAGTGTCACGGGAATCGTTCTGGATGGCGCCTACAACACGACTGATTTCGTCGGCAGCAATCTCACGCTGAATGGTTCCTATGGCACACCAACCATCACACTCGGCACCAGCGGCCCCACGCCGGTCTTCGAGGTTGGTTTTACTGGCTCGGCCGGTCTCAACATTGTCGCCAACGACAACAGTTCCTTGGAGCTTCACGGGTCCAGCACCTATACCGGCGTGACAACTATCGGTGGCCCCTATCAAACCACGGTGTTCGTGGGCGACCCTGCAGCCCTCGGGGCCACCGGGCCGGGCAACGGCACGGTGGTGAACGACAGCGCATCCCTCTGGTTGGGCAACGCGGCGGCGAGTTCCTCCATTTCAGTCGCGGAAGATTTCACTTTCAATACCACCGGCGTGCTCCATGCCGCGGTCAGCAACGCGACCGTGACTGGTAACATCATCCTCGGATCGGACCTCAGGCTGGACGCCGGCGGCAACACCCTGGAACTGGACGGGATCATCTCGGAGTCGGTGGCGGGCCGCGGCCTGACGGTGGAGAATTCGGGCACGACCGTGCTCACTGGCGCCAACACCTTCACCGGCAATATCAGCATCCCGGGCGGCACCCTTTGGATCTCCACGCTGGCCAACTCCGGCGCGAGCAGTGCGGCGGGCAAGGGGAGTGGATTCACTCTCGGCGACTACAATGGCGAAGGATACGACAACGGTACCTTGGTTTACACCGGCGTCAGCACGAGCAGCGATCGCAGCATCGTACTCGCCGGCAACACGGGCACGATCACGGTCCTCAATCCGGCCACCACGCTGACCCTGACTGGCCTGATTTCCCACCAGGCCTTAAATTCCGGTAGCGGTGACTTTGAAAAAGCCGGTCCCGGCACACTCGAGCTCACGGGTAACAACACCTACACCGGTGACACGCTGCTCACCACCGGGACCTTGCTGGTGGGCCACAGCAACGCACTGGGCACGACCGGCGAGGTCGTGGTGGGCACGGGCAACACGGCCACCAACGACAACCTCAGCCTGCTGCTCGAGAATGGCGTGACTCTCGGGCTCGATGTCGATGTCGCCAACAC
This sequence comes from uncultured Verrucomicrobiota bacterium, assembly GCA_903898675.1. Classification (GTDB taxonomy): domain Bacteria; phylum Verrucomicrobiota; class Verrucomicrobiia; order Opitutales; family Opitutaceae; genus Lacunisphaera. The sequence goes on along the minus strand of CAIUGM010000036.1, from coordinate 6,591 downwards.
CAACAGCGGAAGCGGCACGACCACGCTGGGCATGACCGGCACCGGTTCGTCGACGTTCTCCGACGCGGTCTACATCTCGCGCAACATCAATCTCACCGCCGACGCCGGCGGTACGGTCAACTTCGCGGCCTATTTCACGGACGGCGGCGGGGCCGCCACCCACAACATCACCAAGATCGGCGCCGGCCAGGCGGTCTTCGCCAACGGCATCGACCTGCGGGCCGGCGGCCTCACGATCAACGGCGGCGAGGTCCAGCTGCGGAGCTCCACCAACCTGAATTTCTTCTCCGGCGGCATCATCGTCCACACTGGCGGCATTCTGTCGGGCGACGCGACTGTCACGGGCGGCAATGTGCTCGTGGGCAGCGGCGGCGTCGTCAAGCCGGGCGTCAACGGCCTCGGCAACCTCGCGGTGAACAACCTCTACCTGGGCAGCAGCAGCACGCTGCACTGGCAGTTGTCGTCGCTGACGACCACCGGTACTCCGGAAATCGTCGTGACGGTCAGCGATAGCAACACCGAGGTTTATACGACCGCCACGTTCAATATCGACCTCACTTTGCTCGGCATCAGCCAGCGTCCCGACTACGGCACCCCGGATCCCTTCTGGCAGGCCGGCCACACGTGGCTGGCCGTCGACTTCAACGGCATCGTTGCCGGGCAGCCCAACCTGCAGCCGGGCTACCTGAACCCGCTGACCGTGACCAACGGCAACTTCGCCACCGGCACGTTCTCGACTTTCATCGACACCAACGGCGACCTGAACCTGCAGTTTACGCCCGTGCCCGAGCCGTCGACCTATGCGTTGCTCGGCCTCGGCGGCCTGCTGCTGTTCCGGCCGCGCCGCCGCCGGGCCTGAGCGGCCAGGTTTTGTTACGATTGCACCAAGGGGGATTTTTTGGCTGGTCTTATATACCTATAACGGAATATAGATTCAGGCATGGACCTGGTAAAAATCTATTCCTGCCTCTGTGACCGCACCCGGCTGCGGCTGCTCAACGTGCTGGCGCAGGGGCCGCTGTGCGTCTGCCACTTCCAGGCCGTCCTCGGCGAACCGCAGGTCAAGATCTCGAAGCACCTCGCCTACCTGCGCGCGCGGGGCCTGGTGGTGGTCGAGCGCTCGGGCAACTGGATGATCTATGAGCTCACGCCGAAGCCCTCCCGTGAGTTGAGGGCGAACCTTGCCTGCCTGCAGGACTGCGCACGGGAAAATCCCGTCTTTCAGCGCGACCTGGCCCGGTTAAAGAAGCTTGCGCCCAAGCTGGCCGAGTCGGGCCCGTGTGGCTGCGCGACCCCGGCGAAATAATTCCATGACGACCCAACCAGCTTACAAGGTTCTCATCCTCTGCACCGGCAACTCCGCCCGCAGCGTTCTCGGCGAATACCTGCTCCGCGCCAAGGGCCGCGGCCGCTTCGAGGTGCACAGTGCCGGCTCCCATCCGGCCGGGATCGTCAATCCGCTGGCGGTCCGCACGCTGCGGGAGAAGTACGGCCTCGATGCCAGCGCCGCGCGCTCGAAGTCGTGGGATGAGTTCAAGGCGGTGCAGTTCGATTTTGTCATCACGGTGTGCGACAACGCCAAGGAGGCCTGCCCGGTCTGGCCCGGCCAGCCGATGGTCGCCCACTGGGGTTCGCCCGACCCGGCGGCGGCAACCGGCACCGAGGAGGAGAAATACCAGTGCTTCGTGAACGTGGCTTCGCAGATCGCCCGGCGCGTCGACCTGTTCTGCGCGTTTCCCGACGCCAAGTTGCGCGACCTCGCCGCGGTCCGGAATGTGGGTGACCAGTTCAGGCTTGAGGCTGAGAAGGGGATGGCGCGGTGAGTACGGGCGGGCGTCCGCTGCTCTTGCGGCTTTCCTTCCTGGACCGCTACCTGACGCTCTGGATCTTTCTGGCCATGGCGGCGGGTCTGCTGGCCGGCCGCTTTTTGCCCGGACTGCCGCGGGCACTCACCGCGTGGAATGTGGGGACGACCTCCGTGCCGATCGCGCTCGGCCTGATCATCATGATGTATCCGCCGCTGGCGCGGGTGCGCTATGAGGAACTGGGGGACGTGTTCCGCGACCGGAAGGTGCTGGTCCTTTCCCTGCTGCAAAACTGGCTGGTCGGGCCCGTCCTGATGTTCGCGCTCGCGGTGATCTTTCTCCGCCACCAGCCGGAATACTTCGCCGGCCTGGTGCTGATCGGCCTCGCGCGCTGCATCGCGATGGTGATCGTGTGGAATGACCTGGCCGGCGGGAGCCGCGAGTACTGCGCGGGCCTGGTGGCGTTCAACGCGCTTTTCCAGGTTTTCTTCTATGCGCCGCTGGCGTGGCTGTTCCTGAAGGTGCTGCCGCCGCTGGTCGGTGTGGAGCTGGGCTCGCTCGACCTCTCGAGCATCACGATCCTAAGCGTGGCGCAGAGTGTCTTTATCTACCTGGGCCTTCCCTTCCTCGCGGGGTGGCTGGGCCGGCGGCTGCTCCGGCGCGGGCCGGCCGGGGTGGCGTGGTACGACGGGAGATTCATTCCGTTCATCAGCCCGTTCACCCTCGGGGCGCTGCTTTTCACGATTTTCGTCATGTTCAGCCTCAAGGGCGACACGGTGCTGCGGATCCCGCTGGACGTGCTTCGCATCGCGGTGCCGCTGCTGGTTTATTTCATCATCATGTTTGCGGCGACGTTCTGGTCGAGCGTGCGGGCGGGGGCGGACTATGCGCGGGCCGCCACGCTCGCGTTCACTGCCTCGGGCAACAATTTCGAACTGGCGATCGCCGTGGCGGTCGGCGTGTTCGGCCTGGCCTCGGGCGCGGCGTTCACCGCGGTCGTCGGGCCGCTCGTCGAAGTCCCGGCGCTGATCGCCCTCGTCCACGTGGCGCTGGCCTGGAAACGCCGGCTCGCAGCCCGGGCTTAGCCGCAGGCGCTTGGGTGAATGGCGAGCCCGCGCCAAGCCAACCCGTCCAGAGGTCGGGTTCCACCGGGTTCACGCCGGCGAGGCATGATCCGCCGGAGGTTTCATTTGCCAACCGGGGGCGGCCATCCACTTTGGTCGTTCTCCCATGAAACTCGACATTCCCGCCGGTGACTTTGCCGGCTACATCTTCGATCTCGACGGCACGCTGGTGGACACGATGCCGCTGCATTACCGGGCCTGGAACCGGGCGATGCAGGCGGCCGGATTGAAGCAGCAGTTGAGCGAGGACCTGTTTTATTCGCTCGGCGGCATGCCCACGCTGCGGGTGGCGGCGGTTTTCGCTCAGCATTACGGGCTCACGATCGACGTGGACCACGTGTTTCATGAGAAGGAGCAGTTCTTCACCGACATGATGGCGGAGATGACCTACATCGAGCCGGTGGTCGAATTTGCCCGGAAGATGCACGGGCGCTTCCCGTTGAGCGTGGCCTCGGGCGGTCCGCGGGTGGTGGTGCGGCACACGCTGGAGCTGATGAAGCTGGCGGATCTGTTCCCGGTGGTGATCACGCCGGAGGATGTGACGCATGGCAAACCGTCGCCGGAAATGTTTTTGCTGGCCGCCCAACGGATGGGCGTGCCCGCGGCGAGCTGCCTCGTATTCGAGGACGCCGAGCCCGGCATCAAGGCGGCAGAGGCGGCGGGCATGAAGTGGGTCCACGTCTCAAGCCGCGGCCTACGCCGGTAGGATCCAGAAGGCAGGGTTTACTGCCCACAGAACACACGGAATACACAGAAACAGCGCAGGCAGTTTTCAGATCCGTTTTTTGAATTAATAATCAGTGCTTCGGTGTATTCCGTGTGTTCCGTGGGCAACCCTCCTTCGCGTCTCTTCGCGGCCTTCGCGGTTAAATTCCCTGTTCGATGGTCTGCTTTTGATTTGAGTCCCCGCGGCTGGCGCAGTGGGCTGGGTCCATGACTTTCGCCGAACTCGCCAACCCCGGGATCCTGACCCAGCCGGTGTACGAAGCCGGCAAACCGATCGACCAGGTGGCGCGGGAACTCGGGCTCGATCCGGCCGGCATCATCAAGCTGGCGTCGAACGAGAATCCCTTCGGCCCGTCCCCGAAAGCCCTGGCCGCGGCGGAGCGGGCCTTGCGCGAGGCGCACCTCTACCCGGACGGCGGCTATTATGCGCTGCGGCACAAGCTCGCGGAGAAATGGAGCCTGGGGATGGACCAGTTTATCATCGGCGATGGCTCGAACGAAATCATTGAGCTGCTCGGCCATGCGTTCCTCGCGCCGGGCCGGGAGTGCGTGATGTTCCAGTCGTCCTTCGTCGTCTACAAGCTGGTGACGATCATGTTTGGCGCGACGACCGTCGAGGTGCCGCTGACGGACATGCGGCAGGACCTGAAGGCCCTCGCGGCGGCCGTGACCCCGCGCACCCGGCTGGTGTTCCTGGCAAGCCCGGCGAATCCCGTGGGGGCGAGCAACACCGGGGCCGAGATCGTGGAATTGGTCCGCGCGTTGCCGCCGCATGCGATCCTCGTGTTCGACGAAGCCTACGCCGAATATGTCGAAAATGCCCCGGACCTGCGTCCGCTGATCGCCGAGGGGCGGAAGGTGATCTGCCTGCGTACATTTTCAAAAGTCTACGGCCTGGCCTCGCTCCGCGTGGGCTACGGTTACGGTGCGGCGGAACTCATCGCCATCGTGCAGCGCGCGCGGCAGCCCTTCAATGTGAACGCGATTGCCGTGGCGGCGGCCGTGGCGGCGCTGGACGATCATGAGTTTGTCGCGAAGTGCCTGCGCGAAAACCGGGCGGGCCTGGCCCAGCTCGAAGCGGGCCTGACCAAACTTGGCGTGGGGTTTGTCCCGGGCACGGGAAATTTCCTGCTCGCGAAGGTCGGCGACGGCACGCGCGTCTTTGGCGGGTTGCAACAGCGCGGCATCATCACCCGGCCCGTCAAACCCTACGGCCTGCCCGAGTGGCTGCGGCTGACGGTCGGCACCCACGCACAGAACGAGCGCCTGCTGGGGGCGCTGGCGGAAGTGCTGCGGGGGTGAGGATCTTATTTTTTGTAGCCGCGCTTGAGTCGAAGACGAAAGGGTGGCCCCAGGGACCACGTTTTCGCAACGCTCCAACGCGGCTACACTTTGGCTGCGGCCCGGTGCAGCCGGTCGTTGATCGCGGCGGCCAGGCCGCCGGCATCCGCCGGCAACGGCTCGACCTGGATCTGCGCGAACCCGCTGGCATCGGCCTGGCGCAGCACCCCGTAGAGATTTCGCGCCACCTCGGCCAGAGCGCCGCGCCGGCTCAACCAGAATATATTCGGCGCGGTCTGGCCGGCCGGCTTGCGCAGGAATACCGCGGCGATTTTTCGCGCCGGCTTGGCGACAGGCTCCCGCAGCACCAGCGGCGTGCGCGGGCTGTAGTGGCGAGCCATCATGCCCGGCGCCAGCGGGTCGGCTGCTGCCTTGCGGCGAGTGAGCCGGCCGACGGGGACGCCCAAAACCTTTTGGAGTTGGCCGGCCGTAATCGCACCCGGTCGCAGGATGCGCGGCTTCGCCGGGTCGGTCAGGTCCACAATGGTTGACTCGACCCCGATCTGGCACGTGCCGCCATCGAGGACATGGAGGATGCGGCGGCCCAGGCCGGCGACGACATGGTCCGCGGTGGTCGGGCTGATGTAGCCGAAGAGGTTCGCGCTGGGCGCGGCGAGCGGAATCCCGGCGAGCCGCAGCAACCGGCGGGCGAGAGGATGGGCAGGGGCGCGGATCGCCACGGTCGGGCTGCCGGAAGTCACGATGCCCGGCACACTTGGTTTCTTCGGCAGCACCAAGGTCAGTGGGCCGGGCCAGAACTGCCGTGCGAGTTTTCGCGCCTCGGCATTGAACTCCGCCAGTTTCTCGGCGTGCGCCAGGTCCAGCACATGCACGATCAGCGGATCATTCGCCGGCCGGCCCTTCGCGCGGAAGATCGCGCGGCAGGCCCGGGCGTCGAGTGCGTTGGCGGCCAGGCCATAGACCGTCTCGGTCGGGATCGCCACCAGTTCGCCATGGCGCAGGGCTACGGCCAATCGGCGCAAGTTGGGCGGAGTCGGGGAGTAAACGCGGACGGGCATGAGGTACTCCAGAAACAGAAATCAGCAGGTCACCACGAAACACACCAAACACACGAAAAAAGGACTCTCGCCGACCATGTCCTTATGAAAATCACCGAAAGCAGTCGTTTAGTCTGGTTCGGCATTTCGTGTCCTTCGTGTGTTTCGTGGTGAAAATCCGGGTTTGTGGTCAACTAGGCCAATAAAAAAGCCGGAGCGTTGGCTCCGGCTGAAAGGGTCGTTGAGCAACCGCTCAGAGCATCGTCAGCATGTTGCGCGCGCTCTTGATCTTCGAGGTGACGCGGCGCTGCTCCTTGGCGGACAGATGGGTGTATTTGCGCGGCAGAATCTTGCCGGTGTCGGTGATATAGCGACTCATCAGCTGCGGGCTGGTCATCGGGATCTCCTGCGGCGTGAGGGTCTGCGTGGTGGGCTTCGGTTCGGTGCTGCTCATGATTGAAAAGGGAGCGGGAAGGTTGCTACTCCGCCCCCCTCTGTCAACGGGCATTTTTAGTTTGCCAAACCCCGGGCGGCGGCATGTTTGGAAACAAGGTTAGTCCCCGTAGCTCAAATGGATAGAGCACGCGTTTCCTAAAC
>CAIUGM010000035.1 GCA_903898675.1 uncultured Verrucomicrobiota bacterium | reverse complement strand
TTCGACGATCGGCACCAGGCCCGCTTCCTGGCTCAGCGCCGCGAAGAGCGCGAGGTGGCGGGCATTCGCCGCGAGGCCGCCGCGGGTGGGGAGATCCCGGCCGATGGTGCCGACCGCACGCCACTTGGTGAAGCGCGCGCCAAGCTGGTGGTACTCACTGAGCCGCTCGCGCAGGCCATCCAACCCCTCGGTTATTTTTTCGCCCGGATGATTGGCCAGGGCCACGGTGCCCCGGTCGACCTTGATGCCCGCCAGCATGCCGTGGCTCCGGAGGATCTCGGTGAAGGGGATGCGTTCCTTGGTTCGCTGGCGGATGGTCTCATCGAAGAGGATCACGCCGCTGATAAAAGTGCTCAGGCCCGGGGTCGTGAAGAGCAGCTCGCGATAGGCCCGGCGGTTTTCCTCGCTGGGGGGAATGCTGAATTCCTTGAACCGTTGCCCGATCGTCGGGAGACTTTCATCCGCGGCCAGCAATCCCTTGCCCGGGGTGAGGAGTGAGGCGACGGTCGAATTCATTGCAGGGGCAGTCATGTCTTGTTTGGGCCGTGCGTCGCGCCAATCGGGTTTGGTCCTTCAGCGCAGCACGCCCGCGGCCGAGGCCGGCTGGCCCCAGGAGCCCGTGAACACGAACTGGCTGGCGGGCTTGCGCTGACGCGGCGCCAGGTCGCGCTCCCGCAAGGCGTCGGGGAGGGTGTCGGTGTCGGCCTTGTAGCCGATCGCCATCGCGGTCCACGCCTCGTAGTGTTCCGGAATCAGGTAAAGCTCGCGCGCCCGGTCCGGCAAAATGCCGATCATCTGGTGCACCGAGAGACGGCGGGCGGTCGCCTCGACCACGAGGTTGGCCGAGGCCAGACCGAGATCGTGCACGGCGGCCCGGTTCTCCTTATGGGTCTTGGCAAATTGCAGGCTCACGACGCCCAGGACCAGCACCGGCGCGGCTTTCGCCCACACCTGATTGGCCGGCACCAGACACGAGAGGAGCCGCTCAAATTCCGCGGGCGTCTTGCGCGTGGCGATGAAATAGGACCACGGCTGCTCGTTGTAGGAAGAGGCGGCCCAGCGGGCGGCCTCAAAGATCGAACTCAGGTCGGCTTCCGGCACCTGCCGTTCCTCGAAGCCGTACGGGCTCCAGCGGTCGGCGAGCAGTCGCTGGATCGGGTATTCGGGCGAGGCTTTCTTGGCCGACAGCGGGGAAAGGGAGATGATGGTGGACATGGCGGAAAATGGGGCAGCTACGTCTTGCGCCGGTCGATTTTCTCGTTGGCTTTCGCGGCTTGCAGCATGCGGTCGCGCTCGGCTTCGTTGACGCCTTCCTCGACGAGTTGCTCGGTTTCACTCCGGCCTTCTTCATCCTCGTCCTCGCTCGCCGATTCCGGGGCCTGATGGCCGGGGGAGCCGGGCACCGGATCCCAGCGCTTGGCTTCGGGGATCGCGTCCAGCAGCGCTTCCTGCCGGTCGATGTCGGTCTCGCCGGTCAATTCACGGCGGGCCGCTGCCATATCGGCTGGCGTTGGGTGCGCGGGATCCCGGCCCGCGATCAGGGCCAGTTCGCCCGCGCGGGTGTGCACCATGGCGCGGGAGACCGGGCCGATGCCGGTGGCGTTGCTGGTCAGGACACCCTTGTTGAGGGGGTTTTTTTTCATGGGATGATGGTGGTCGAAGGGGATGGTGGCTCAGTCGCTCATGCTGCCTGCGCCGCGATGTCCGGTCCTGGCGATCTCATGTTCTCCCGTCGCCTGGATGTCCGCCTTGGTCAGGCTGACAAAAACCTTGGATTCCTCGTAGCTGATGCGCTCGATCTTGGCGGGGGAGATCAGGATTTCCTTGCCCGAAAACCAGTGGCCGGTTTCGACGACGAGTTCGCGCACCGCCCAGCTTTTGGCGTCCACCAGCAGGCCGCGGACTTCGCCGATCGAGCCGTCGACCGTCTGGATGGCGTAGCCGGCGATGGCCTGGGTGCTCTGGAGATGCTTGTCGTCGCGGTGGTGGTGTTGGGCCGCGTCCAGTTCGTCCCGGGACGGGGGTAAAACCACCGGGTAGCCGCCGAGGCCCCACATCGCGCCGCCCTCCCAGTAGGCGGGCCAGCCGTAGTACTTGTAGTATTCCACCTCGTATTGGCGGGACACCGGCTTGTGCGACTCGATCGAGGGGCTGTCCTCGATCTGCTGCTTGCGGAGTTTTACGTGCAGCGTGGATTCGTACTGGTCGTATTTGCCGAAGGCGTGGGGCGAGAGCAAAACCAGCCGGCCCGGCAGCCAGGCTCCGGTATCCGCGACCAGGTAGCGCACCACCCAGGTCTTGTCGTCAAAGTAGAAGTCGTGCACGTGGCCGATGTCACCATCGAGGCCGGCGAGTTTGTGGCCGTGGAGTTCCCTGGTATTGAGCAGCATAAAATTATCTCCGGTTAAGTTGACGGTCGGACGCTCCGGGCTGGATGGCATCCGCTTGTTTCTGGAAGAGTAGTGTAGGCCCGGGGGTGGCAGGAAACCATGGGGTATTACCCCCGGGGACAGTTCCGGCGGTCCGGAAGGTTTCGGCCTGCTCAGGGTCCGCGGAGAAAACGGAGCTCAGTCTGCAGCTGCTCGACCTCGCGCCACAGGCCGCAGACCAGCGGCAGCGCGCGCAGGCTGACGCCGTGGTGCCGGCGGTGGTGCTCGATGCGGCGCACTTCATACAGCGCGTTGTCATCGAAGACCGGCCCGGGCTCCGCAGCGGTCCGCGCCGCGCCGAGCAGGCCCAGGTGGCAGTAATGGCGGAGCATTTCCACCGGCACGCCGGTGAGCTGCGCGGCGGTTTCCAGCGAGTAGAGGACCCGGGCGTCGGCGGTCAGGCAGATGATCGCCCGCTCGGGATTTTCATAGAAGATGAAATTTGTCATGGCAGTTTGCGGGGATTGAAGGGCGAGAGCGCGGCGAGTTTTTCCCAGAGCGTGCGCTCCTCGGCCGTGACCGTGGCGGGCACCTGCAGTTGCACCACGGCATAGAGATCGCCGCGGGTGCCGTCCTCGCGGGGCAGGCCCTGGCCGCGCACGCGCAGCTGCGTGCCGGCCGTGGTGCCGGGCGGGACGCGCAACGTGGTGCCGCCGGCGAGGGTGGGGATCTTCGCCTTGGCGCCGAGGACCGCCTCCCAGGGCGCCAGGTCGAGGTCACAGTAAATGTCGTCGCCCTGCACCCGGAGATCCGGGTGCCGGGCAAACCGCACGCGCAGGTAGAGGTCGCCGGCCGGCGCGCCGCCGTGGCCCGGCCCGCCCTGGCCGGCGAGGCGGATGCGCTGGCCCTCGCGCATCGCCGGCGGGATCCGCACCTGATAGGTGTTGGTCCGCTCGGCCGCGCCGTCCACGCCGGGCCGGCGCAGCGTCACCTTGCGCTGCGAGCCCTGCAGGGCCTCCTCAAGGGTGACGAGCAGGTCGGCCTCGATGTCCCGGCCGGGATGCACGAACTCCTCCGCCTCGGGGTGGCCGGCCGGCGCGCCGCGGGCGGACGCAAACCCGCCCTGCCGGCCGCTGAAGAATGATTCGAAGAAATCGCTGAAGCCGGTGCCGCCGAACTCGAAGTCGGTCTCGTCCTGGTTCGACCGCGACCGGCCGCGCATTCCGCCGCCCGCCGCGGAGCCCGGGCCGCCGTCCTGCCAGTTGGCGCCGAGTTCGTCGTAGCGTTTCCGTTTGTCGGGATCGCCCAGCACCTCGTAGGCCTCGTTGATCTCCTTGAACTTCGCCTCGCCGGAGACCTTGTTCTTGGCCACATCCGGATGATACAACCGCGCGAGCTTGCGGAAGGCCTGCTTGATGTCATCGGCGGAGGCGGTGCGCTCCACCCCGAGGGTGACGTAGTAGTCCTGGAATTTGACAGCCATGGAAGGAAGGGTGCGGCGACCGGGCCCGCCCTCAGATGACCCGCAGGACAATCTTGCCGCGCGTGTGGCCGCGCTCGCTCAATTCCTGGCCGCGGGTGGCGTCGGAGAGGGGCAGGGTGGTCTCCACCACCGCCTTCAATTTATCCGCGTCGACCAGTTTTGCAACTTCGCCCAGTTGCCCGGCATTGGGCTGCGTGAAGACAAAGGCCGACCGGACGCCGTGCGCGGAGGCGACCTCGGCAGACGGCGGTTGGGCGATCGAAACCAAAATGCCGCCGGGTTTGATGACTTTCCACGAGCGCAGCTGGACGTCACCGCCCTGCGTGTCGAGGACGACATCCACCGGCTGGACCACTTCCTCGAATTTCTCGGTGTCGTAATCGACGATCTGGTCCGCCCCGAGTTTTCGCACGAAGTCGTGGTTGTGTTCCGAGGCCGTGCCGATGACGTGCGCCCCCTTCCATTTCGCCAGTTGGATGGCGATGTGCCCGACGCCACCGGCGGCGGCGTGAATCAGCACGCGCTGGCCGGCCGTCAGGCTGGCCGCATCGAAAAGTGTCTGCCAGCCGGTTAACGCGGCCAGCGGGAGCGCGGCCGCATGGATATGATCGATGGACTTGGGCTTCACGGCGGCGTCCGATTCCTTCATCACGATGTATTCGGCGTAGGCACCGTCGCGGGCAATGTCGGGCCGGCTATAAACTTCGTCGCCGACCTTGAGCCGGGTGACACCGGTGCCGATCGACTCGATGACGCCGGACACATCCCAGCCGAGCACGAGCGGGAAGGTGTGCTTAAGCATCTCCTTCAGTTCGCCCTCGCGGATCTTCCAGTCGACCGGGTTGATGCCGGCGGCGTGGACGCGCACCAGGATTTCCCCGGTGTCAGGGTGCGGCTTGGGGGCGTCCTCGTAGACGAGCACCTCGGGGCCGCCATAGCGGTAAATGCACACTGCCTTCATCGTCCTCATGTCAGGACGGGGCGGGGTTGCGCATAGAATTCCCGCGCCTTCGCCAGCAGCTGGGCCTCGGTCAGGTGGTGTTCGTCGATGACGAGCGAGCCGATGATCCGCGCGGCCAGCGCCGGATGGTGGGCGGTGAGCCAGGCATGGAACTGGACCATCTCATTGCTCGAGCCGGTGCCCGTGCCGAAGATCAGGATATCCCCGGCGGCCTGCAGCGCGACGGCGACGGGCTCGAAGAAGCTGTTCGGGTCGGGGCGCTCCTTGCCGCGGGCCAGGTTCTGCGAGTTCTGCTCATGGCGGAAATAGCGGTCGGGTTCATGGGGCGTGAGGCGCTGCGGGATCGCGCCCTGCACCTCGGATCGGAACAGCCGCGCCTCGTGATGGTCGATCACGAGCAGCCAGTGGGCGGAGACGTCGCCGGCCGCCGGGGCCGCCGATTCCGCACGTTGGAGGAAATGCCGCAGCGTCATCAGCTCTTCCACGTCGGCGACATCCTTCGTGCGCGGCGGGGTCAGCACGAGCACCTGGCCGTGAAGGGTCACCTTCAGGTTGCCGTTGGGTTCCTGCTCGACCGCGGCCAGGTGGCGGAGGAGCGCGTGCACGTCATGCCATTGCAGGTTGTGCGCAGCGGGATGCTGGAAAATGGCGTGGTAGGTCCGCAGGTGCGAGCCGGAGAGTGTAGCGGGAGTGTTCATTGGATTTGCGGCTTTGCTCGTTGGTGCTGGGTACGGTTCGTTCCCCCCAACGCATTAAGCGATCGGATCGCACGATACGCGCCGGCGGGCACCGGGACTATGGGGTATTGTGCTATCTCCCCTTCGCTGGGCAGGTGGGGGCGGCGTTTTCCCAGCTGAGGGGGCTCCAAGCCGCGACGGTTCTTCCCGCCGGCACCCCCGGCTGAACACCCCATGGTGCAATCCGCGATCGAGGCATACGGTGAGACCATGGCGGCGATTACCGAACTAATGAAATGGGCCGCTCTGCTTAACTCCGGAATTTATTCATGAATTCGTTCGCGAGCGTCCTCGCCCTCAACGGCGGTTCATCGAGCATCCGCTTCGCGATCTATGCGCCGGAAGGAAAACTACGCCTGCAGCTCGCGGGCAAGGTGGACCGGATCGGGTTGCGCGGGACCAGCCTGACGGTGATCGATCCGGCGGGCCCACCCGCGTTCGTGCTGCCCTTGGCTGCGGTGGACCACCGCGCGGCGGTCGGACGCCTGCTCGATTGGCTGGAGAAGCAGCCTGCATTCGCCGCGGTCGGGGCCGTCGGTCACCGGGTGGTGCACGGGATGAAGCATGCGACGCCCGAACGGATCACCCCGCGGTTGCTCCGGGAGTTGCGCCGGCTCATTCCCTACGACCCGGATCATCTGCCGCGTGAGATCGGTCTGATCGAGGCCATTCGCGAACGATTTCCGCGGCTGCCGCAGGTGGCGTGCTTTGACACGGCGTTTCACCGGTCCATGCCGGCGGTCGCAAAAATGCTTGCGATCCCCCGGCGCTACACGGCCGACGGCGTCGAGCGCTATGGCTTCCATGGCTTGTCCTACGCCTATCTGCTGGAGGAACTCGGCCGGCTGGATCCGCGGGCCGCGAGGGGCCGGGTGATTTTCGCTCATCTCGGCAACGGTGCGAGCCTGGCCGCCGTGCGCGGCGGACGGAGCATCGACACCAGCATGGGTTTCACGCCGGCGGCCGGGCTGGTGATGAGCACCCGCTCGGGCGACCTGGATCCCGGGGTCTTCAGTTACCTCGCGCGGCGGGAAGGGATGACGCCGGTGCAGTTTGAGAAAATGGTGAACCATGCATCCGGCCTGCTCGGCGTGTCGGGGATCAGCCCGGACGTCCGCGACCTGCTTGCCCGGGAGCGGCGCAGCCGGCCGGCCGCGGAAGCGCTCGCCCTCTTTTGCTACCAGGCGAAAAAATGGATCGGCGCCTATGTCGCCGCCCTCGGCGGCCTCGACACGCTGGTCTTTGCGGGTGGGATTGGGGAACACGCACCGGTCATCCGGGAAAGAATCTGCGGTGGACTGGAATTTCTCGGCGTCAGGCTGGACCGCCGCGGGAACCGGCAGAATGCCGGTATCATATCCACGCGAACTGCGAGGGTCACCGTCCGCGTCATCCGCACCGACGAGGAACTGATGATCGCGCGCTCGGTCTGCCGCTTGCTGGGCGTCCGGTCCTAGGGTGAGGAAAAACAGGATTGTCTCGCGAAGGGTGGAAAGGAGGCGAAGGGGCCTTCGGATCCTTCGCCTCCTTCGCGAGACAAATTCAGAAGCCCCTCCGCTGCGTTCTTCCCCGGGGCTGGGGAGGTAAATCCCGGGCGTGAATCCGCGTGTTTCGCAGGCCATGCGGGCAGGGGCGTAGGGTTAGGCCCCATAGTCGGCTGCCGGGACCGGGCGTAAGGTCAGGCCGGGTCCCCGCGTTGGGTGCACCTGAGCCGTCCCCGCGGCGGCTGAACAAAACCAACCATCCGAATAGCAAGGCGGACGCGCTCACCGTGGTATTCGCCGCGGGCCGCGGTCAGCCGCGCCACGTCGAGAATCCGCTCCAGGTGCCCGCCTACGATTATCCCGGCGAGTACGGGCCGCGCGCGCCCAGCTTTGCGCGCGCCAGCGTCGTGACCGGTCCGGCACACCGGACGGTCTTTATTTCCGGCACGGCGGCGATCCGCGGGCACGCGTCCATCGCGCCGCACAGCCTGGCCCTGCAGGTGGACTGCATGCTGGAAAATCTCCGCGAGATTTCCCGCGCCTGCGGCCTGGGCCCGGACCTGGCACGCGGCGGCCGGGGCCAGCGCCACTTCAAGGTCTACCTGCGCCAGGCCGCGGACCAGCCGCTGGTCGCCGCGACGCTGGCGGCGAAACTTTTGAGCGACGGCGACCGGGTTTCCTACCTGCAAGCCGACATCTGCCGCGCCGAGCTGCGGGTCGAGATCGAGGCGTCGCTTTTTGGCGTGGGTCCGAGTTAGGCGCGGAATTGTAGGGGCGCAGTCTCGCCTGCGCCCTCGAACGTGATGCCACACACGAAGGGCGCAGCAAGTCTGCGCCCCTACGGGAAGCCCGGTGAACCGGCCGGAATTGTTCAGCGGTCAACGTTCATTGTTCGATGTTCATTTGGTCGGAAAATGAACAGTGAACATTGGACGACGAACATTGAGCAATCCGTGTTGCTCGGTCCGGGTCCGTTCTCTGTGTCTCCGTGCCTCTGTGGTGAGAAAATATGATCCCCTGTCCCGTCTCATGGGCGCAGAAATCTGTTGCCGCCGCCCGCAAAGCGCATTGCCGTTTCCCCCCGAGCCCCCCGCCATGCCGCCCACTGTCGTCGTCCGTCATCTGTCCAAGCGTTATGGGGCGACCGAGGCCGTGCGCGACGTGAGCTTCGCAGTGGGCGCGGGTGAAATCTTCGGCCTGCTCGGGCCGAACGGCGCGGGCAAGACGACCACGCTCGAGTGCCTGACCGGCCTGCGCGACGCCGACACCGGCGAACTCGAGGTGTGCGGCCTCGACGTCCGCCGTCAACCGCTCGCGGCGAAGGCGCGGATCGGCGTCGCGCTGCAAACGTCCTCGCTGCCGGCGAAGATCACGCCGCGCGAGGCGCTGCGGCTCTTCGGTTCGTTCTACGGGAACCCGGTGGCCCCGGCGGCGCTGCTGGAGCGCTTTGCGCTGGTGGACAAGGCGGACGCCTATTTCGACACGCTCTCCGGCGGCCAGCAGCAGCGGCTGTCGCTCGCGCTCGCGTTCGTCAACCGGCCCGGCCTCGTGGTGCTCGACGAGCCCACGTCCGGCCTCGATCCGTCGGCGCGCCGCGAACTGCACGGGGAAATCGCCCGGATGAAACAGGACGGCCACACCGTGCTCCTTTCGACCCACGATCTGGCGGAAGCCGAGGTCTTGTGCGACCGCATCGCGATTTTGGTCGGGGGCCGCATCGTGGTCGTCGGTCCGCCACGCGAGCTGATCGCCCGTTCCAGTGCCCGCCAGACGGTCACGCTGGTGTCCGCGCCACCGTTGGGTCGCGAACTGCTGGCGCAGCTGCCCGGCGTGGAGGACCTGCACTGCGCGGAAGGCACGGCCCGCTTCAGCACCGCGCAGGCGCCGGCGACGCTCGCCGCCCTGACCGCGCTGCTGCAGGCGCAGCAGGCCGAGGTGATCGACCTGCAGGTCCGCAAGGCCTCGCTGGAGGACGTGTACCTGGGGCTCACGCAGGGCGGGGCTGACGACCGGAGCAAACCCGCATGAACGGACTGGTGCAGCATTTCGTCCTCTCGCTGCGGCTGCAGGGCCGCAACCGCATGGGCCTGGTCTATGGCTACCTTTTCCCGCTGGTCTACCTCGCGGTCTTTCGCGTGCTCTACCGGTACGAGGACGTGCCGTTGCTGCGGCATCTCGGTGAGCTGCTCACGGTCAGCGTGCTCGGCGGGGCGTGCTTCGGGTTGCCCACCACGCTGGTCAGCGAGCGGGAGCGCGGGGTGTGGCGGCGCTACCGGCTGCTGCCGGTGGCCCCGTGGCGGATTGTCACCAGCACGATGCTGGCGCGCTACGTGGTCATCCTTTCGGCCGGGTTGCTGCAGTTCGGCGTGGCGCGCGTCATGGGCATGACGGCGCCCGCGCATCCGTTGGCGCTGGTGGTGGCCTTCACCCTGGTCGCGTTCGCCCTGCTCGGTCTCGGGCTCGTGATCGCCGCGCTCGCGGACAACGTGCCCGCGGTGCAGGCGCTCGGGCAGTGTATTTTCCTGCCGATGCTCGTGATCGGTGGCGTGGCGGTGCCGCTCGCGAGCCTGCCTGACTGGGCGCAGCACGGCTCGGCGTTTTTCCCGGGCCGCTATGCGGTCGAGGCGCTGCAGGCGGCGGTCACGGGACCCGGCCTGGCCGGCATGCGGTTCAGCCTGCTCGCGCTCGCGCTGACGGGGGCCGCCGGAATGCTGGCGGGAGCGAAGCTCTTCCGCTGGGACGCCCAGCAGCGCTTCGCCGCCACGGCGGGCAAGACGTGGATCGCGCCGGTGTTCGCGGTCTGGATCGCGGTCGGGCTGCTCACGGAAATGCGCGGGCGCTCCGCCCTCGCGGCGGATGCGGCGCCGGCCGGTCCCGTAACTTCCGCGCCGACTCAAGGCGCCGCTGCGCCGTGGGAGGCCATCACGATGCGGGAGGTGGCGGCGCTGAACTACCGCGTCCCGCCCGACGGCGGCGTGGTGGCGCCGATGGCGCTCCCGGGTGAGGAGCCGGACCGGGAGACGGTCACCCAGCTCAACAGCGCGGCGCAGTTGCTGCCCTACTGGCCGCCGGCGAATACCGGCGACGAGGTGCAGCGCATCCGCAACCTCCTGTGCGTGGCCGCCGTGCCCGATGTGGTGCAGCAGCCCGCCGAGCGGTTCCTGCCGGCCATCGTGCTGCAGCGGCTCACCGCCACGTACCCGCACGGCCGGCTGGTCCGGATGCTGACCTGGATCGCCACGCATCCGGAGGACGGCACGGTGCTCACCGACATCTCCAGCCTCGGCGTCTCCGGTGTCGCCGGCGACCCGGACCTCGTGCGCCAGCGGGTCTATTTTTATTCGATCAAGTTCATCGCCCGCCTGACCGGCCGGCCGGCCAACCGCTGAGGAGCGCGGACCGGTCGGCAACCGCGCGACAGAAGCACTCTCGCCAAGCCGAGGTGGTTCATCGTAACGTTAGTCACCTAGATGAAACCTGCAACTCGTACAGGACTGTCCCTTGTGCCGCTCATTCTCCAATTTGTGGCTACGGCGACATCATTGGGAGTCAGTTCGTTTTTTTTGCCACCGTTGACCGAATTTCTGAAGGCGCACGAGGGGAAGTTTGTAGTCCCGGCGCCAACGCTCGTGCTGATCGAGTATCCCGGGACAGTCAGGCTTGCTTTCATTGGACTCTTTGCTCTCTCCGCATTCAGCGTATTTGTCACGCGCCTGAAAGTGAAGGATGAGGCTGATCGTCTTGCGATCCAAGGTGCAGTCTTTGGTATCACTTGGTATTTTGGGATAGTTTTTATGGGCGGAGTCTTGATGGCTGCGGCACTGCCGTACTTCGCGTTGCACCAGCCATGAGTGTTTGGACTAACCGCCCGACGGAATCGCTGTCGCCAAGGCTCGTCAGTTCATTGTAATGTTAGACGAAACTAGATTTCCATGAAAACACTCCGACGGCTACTATTTGGTGTGTGTTTGACGACGGCTTGCATCGCTACGGCGAGCGCAGAGTTTACGAGTGTCCCGTTTGTGACCGGCAGGCAGCAGTTCAAAGCGGGCGATGGCATCGTTATCGATCAGGTCCTCGCGACGTCGCCCAAGCTCGGCATCGGGACCAAGGTGGTGGTGCGTGGGCACTATCAGCTATCAAGCGCTAACGAGGCTCGGCTCGGCCTGTTTGTCACCCACGAGGGACGTTCTAGCGACGTCGACAGTGTGACGCCATCACAGACCGCACGCGTCAGTAACGCGACTGGCGCATTCGAATTATCTTGCGCGATTAGTGAAGCAGGCAGCTTGCATGTTAGTTTTTACCCGGTACCGACCGGCGAAGCATTTGGCGGCGTGTATTTCCGCCAGGAATGAAGCAGCAGAAAGCCTCGGTAGATAACTTTCACCCAACTCGTCGCAGTGTCACAGACCATTAAAGCCGGCTTCGTCTACTTTGCGATGGTGCTTGGTGCTGGTTTCATCCTCGGCGCATTGCGCGTGCCGTTCCTGGTTCCGCGCATCGGCGAACGGTGGGCGGAGCTCGCGGAGATGCCGGTCATGGCGGCCGTGATCTTCTTTGCCGCCGGTTACATTCTTCGCCGCTTTCCCCACATCCGCTCCCCCGCTCGATCTTTGGCGGCAGGGTTTCTGGCTGACGTGACCTCGAATTTTTGAGCCGCCTTCGGTGTTAGTCTGGGTCAAAGAAAGGACCCAGACCATGAAAGGTAAAAAACACACGACCGAGGACAAGATCCGCATTCTGCGGGAAGCCGATGCTGGCCGCAGCATCGTGG
>CAIUGM010000034.1 GCA_903898675.1 uncultured Verrucomicrobiota bacterium | reverse complement strand
TTCGGCCGGGACATCGAGAAGGGGCGCCTCGGTTTCAAGGAGCTGAACAAGCTCGTGCTCACCAAGCTCGGCGAACCCAAGCCGCGCTCCGGCAAGCAGGAATATCTCGAAAATCTTATTAATACCTACCTCCACGGCTGATTTCCTCCGGAGCGCCAGGCGCTCCCCGCTCAACCCTGGCGCCCATGCTCAAATCCGGTATCATCAACCCCGCGGTGCTGCAATTGCTGGCCCGCATCCGGCACACAAACACGCTGGTGATCGCCGACCAGGGTTTCCCGTTCTGGCCCCAGATTGAGACGGTGGACCTCGCGCTGGTCAGCGGGGTGCCGACTGTGCTCCAGGTGCTTGATGCCATCCGGGCCAATTTCTCCATCGGCCAGGCCTGGGCGGCCCAGGAGTTCCTCACGCACAACAGTGCCGCGGACCAGGCCGAGTTGCGGCGGCGCCTTGAAGGCATCTCGCTGGTTTTCGAACCGCATGTGGATTTCAAGCTGCGCGTGCCGGGAGCGATCGGCTTGATTCGGACCGGGGGAGCCCTGCCCTATTCGAACCTGATCATCGAGTCGGCATGAGGCTCGATGCCCACCAGCATTTCTGGTGCTACACGCCGGCGGAATTCGACTGGCTGGAGGGACCGCTGACCCCGTTGCGGCGGGATTTCCTGCCGGCGGATCTCGCGCCGTTGCTGACCGCAAGCGGCATTGATGGCACCATTGCCGTGCAGGCGCGGCAAACCCTGCAGGAGACCCGGTGGTTGCTCAGCCTGGCGAAGAGCCACTCGTTCATTCGCGGAGTCGTCGGCTGGGTGCCGCTCGCCGACCCGCAGATCGGCCCGATGCTTGATGCGTTGACCGAGGAAAATCGGCTGCGGGGGGTACGGCAGGTCGCGCAGGGCCAGCCGCCCGGTTTTTTCGACGACCCAGCCTTTAACGCCGGGATCCGCGAGGTCACCGCCCGCGGGCTGACCTACGACCTGCTGATTTTCGCCCACCAGCTCGAGGAAGCCACCCGCTTGGTCGGCCGCCACCCGCAGCAAGCCTTTGTCCTCGACCATATCGCCAAGCCGGTCGTGCAAAGCGTGCCGCCGGCGGCCTGGCGGGCCCAGCTCCAGGAGCTCGCCCGGCGGGAAAATGTTTGCTGCAAGTTCTCCGGCGTGGTCACCGAGGTTCCCGGGGGCGAGTGGACCGCCGCGCTGCTCCGGCCCTACTGGGAGGAAACCCTCGCGGCGTTTGGCCCGCACCGGCTGATGTTTGGTTCGGACTGGCCCGTCTGCCTGGCCGCCTCGGGCTATGTCCGGTGGCACGCCTTCGTGACCGATTGCACGACGACGCTCGCGCCCGCGGAACGGGCTTCCGTGCTGGGCGGAACTGCTGCAGCATTTTACCGGCTTTAGTTTCCCCATTCCGCCTTTTCTCCGTGCTCTACCGCCCCCTCGGCTCCACTGGCCTCAATGTCTCCGTCCTCAGCTATGGCGCCTCGCCACTCGGCGGCGTCTTTCGCGAGACCGACGATCGCGAGGGCATCAAGACCGTCCACACCGCGCTTGATCTGGGCATCAACTTCCTCGACGTCTCGCCCTACTACGGCGCAACCAAGGCCGAGTCCGTGCTCGGCCGGGCCCTCAAGGAGATCCGCCGCGACCGGTACTTCCTCGCGACCAAGGTCGGGCAGTACGGTGACGGCCTCTTCGATTTCTCGGCCACGCGGGTCAAGTCCAGCCTCGATGAAAGCTGCGCCCGGCTCGGCGTCGATTACATCGACGTGCTCCAGTGCCATGACATTGAGTTCGCCGATCTCGACCAGATCGTGAACGAAACTTTGCCGGCCCTGGTCAAATTGCGGGACGCCGGCCGGATCGGCCACATCGGCATCACGGGACTGCCGCTGAAGGTGTTCCCGGCCGTCATCGACCGGGTCGGGCCGGGAGTGGTGGAAACCGTCCTGTCCTTCTGCCGCTACGAGCTCAACGACACCGCCCTCGAAACATTGCTGCCTTATTTCAACCGGCGCGACATCGGGGTCATCAACGCCTCACCCACCGGCATGGGTCTCCTCACCGAACGCGGAGTACCGGCCTGGCATCCCGCCCCGCCGGCGATGGTCGCCGGGGCCAGGCGGGCGATGGACTACTGCCGCTCAGTGGGAGCCGACATCGTGAAGGTGGCCGTGCAGTTCTGCGTTGCCCACCCCGGTATCGCCACGACCCTCGTCGGCACCGCCAATCCGGAAAACATCCGCAAAAACATCGCCCACGTCAGTGAACCGGTCGATCAGGAACTCATGGCGAAGGTGCTGGAACTGCTCGAGCCGATCCGCAACCACAACTTCACCCGGGGCCGGCCGGAGAACCGTGACCCGCTCATCGCCTGACCATGCTGCAGATCATACTCGATAAACCCGGCTCATTTTCCGCCTCCGACGGCCCGGCGCCTGTTCGCGGACCCGGCGAAGCCCTGGTCCGGGTGCACCGCATCGGCGTCTGCGGCACCGATCTGCATGCCTTTGCCGGTAAGCAGCCCTTCTTCAACTACCCGCGGATCCTGGGTCACGAGCTCGGCGTCGAGGTCATCGAGCCGGGCGACGATCCCCATGGCCTCAAGGCCGGCGACCGCTGCTCGGTTGAACCCTATTTGAATTGCGGCCACTGCATCGCCTGCCGGCGGGGCAAGCCCAACTGTTGCACGGAGCTCAAGGTCATGGGCGTCCACATCGACGGCGGCATGCGTCCGCTGCTCGCGGTGTCCGCCCGCAAGCTGCACCGGTCCGCGATCCTCAACTACGACCAGCTGGCACTCATCGAGACGCTGGGCATCGGGGCGCATGCGGTCGAACGGGCCGGGATCACGGCTTCCGACACCGTGCTGGTGATCGGCGCCGGCCCGATCGGCCTGAGTGTCATTCAGTTTGTGCTAGTGAGCGGCGCCCCCCTCGCCGTGATGGACGTGGCCGAGTCGCGCCTGGCTTTTTGCCGCGGGCAACTTGGCGTGAAACACACACTCACTGCGGGCCCGGACACCGCGGCAAGATTGCGGGCCGTTTTTGACGGTGATCTACCCACCATCGTCATCGATGCCACCGGCAACCCGCAGTCCATGGCCGGCGCCTTTGATCTGCCGGCTCACGGCGGCCGCATCGTATTCGTCGGGCTCTTTCAGGGCGAGGTGAGTTTCAACGACCCGAATTTCCACCGCCGCGAACTCACCCTCTGCGCCAGCCGCAACGCCCTGCCCGGGACCTTCCGCGAGATCATCCGGTTGGTCGAGGCGAGCCGCATCAACACCCAGCCGTGGATCACTCATCGCTTTGCCCTGGCCGATACCCCCGGCGTCTTCGCCCGCGACATTGCCGGCAACCCCGCCGTCCTCAAGGCCATGATCGAGGTTCGGGACTGAACCCGGGTACACGTTGGGGCCCGGCGGCGACCGCGGGTGGGGCAGGCCATGACCCCGCACCGGCGCGATGGTAACCCGGAAAAGATTTTGAAGGACTTCAGTGATGCACGGTGTTATGCTCAACGCTGTCAGACCCTCCGTATTGCCGCATGAACCCTCCCCCCGATCCGCTCGACCACCTGCTCAACCGCTGGTCTGAAACCCCGGAGCCACCGGGCCGTCTCACCCAGGAAGTCTGGCAACGGATCGCGCTCGCCGAGGGGGCCGCGGCGAAGCCCCTGCGATGGGGGACGGTCGTCGAGGCTTGGTTTGCGCGGCCACCGTTCGCCGTGATGTTCGTGGCGACCTGCGCGGTAATCGGACTTTTCCTTGCCGAAGTCAGGGTAAACCACCTGCAGCGCGAACGGAACGAACAGCTCGCCCGCAGTTATCTGCAGCTGATCGATCCCCTGCTTACGGTGCAGCAGGAGACCTCCCGCCCATGAGACACGCGATCTTTATCCCGTTGCTGGGAGTGGTGGTCGGTCTGGCGGCCCACTTTGCCTATTTCCGGCTGAATGAGCCCGCCGCAACCGATTCGCTGGACGGACAGCTCGCCTGGATGAAAACCGAACTGCAACTCACCGACCTGCAATACGCGCGGATCAAGGAACTTCATCAGGCTTCAAGTCCCCGGCTCCGGGCCATGGCGGTCCAGGTGGCGCAACTGCAGGCGGAATTCGCCGAATTTGAAAAGATCCGTCGCACGAGTGATCGAGTCGATTTTCTGGAGTTCGCCCGCTTCGTTGAGACGCGCCGGCTTATCAGCCGCGAGTGCATCGACTCCACCCGGCAGCTGGTCCAGGCCGCCGCCGGGATCATGACCGAGCCGCAACGGCGCCGCTATATTCAGCTGGTGGCGGCCGCCGAGCCCCACGCCGAGTCGCTGCTGAACTAATGCGCCCGCCCCGCGCGCCGTGTCCACCGACCCCGCCACCGACCAGGCCAGTTTGCTTGCACTCCAACAGGGGGAGGCGGCTGCGCTCAACCGCCTGATGGCGCGCTGGCAGCGGCCCTTGCACCATTTTGCGTACCGTTATGTGCAGAACGCGGCCGACGCGCACGACCTGGTCGCCGAGACATTCGTCCGCCTCTACCAGCAACGCGCCCGGCTGAGACCCGACACCAAGCTCAGTGCGTGGCTTTTCACCACTGTGCTAACTACCAGATCATGGACATAGGAAGTAGCTGAAATTGGGTAACAC
The DNA here is from genome assembly GCA_903898675.1 of uncultured Verrucomicrobiota bacterium. Taxonomy (GTDB): domain Bacteria; phylum Verrucomicrobiota; class Verrucomicrobiia; order Opitutales; family Opitutaceae; genus Lacunisphaera. The sequence goes on along the minus strand of CAIUGM010000034.1, from coordinate 89 downwards.
TCCATAACCAATGAGGAGTGTTACCATGACAGAGGAAGAGACAACGAAGAAGGCTGGGGTCCGCGAACCGCGGACCCCGGGGAAACGCA
>CAIUGM010000033.1 GCA_903898675.1 uncultured Verrucomicrobiota bacterium | reverse complement strand
GCGCCGACTCTCCGCCGTCAATCCGGCGCAGGATCGCTACGATCTGCTCCGGGGTATGCTTCTTTCCTTTTGGCATCTGGGTTCCTTTCTTGGAGCCCAGACTCTCTTTCGCAATGGCTCAGTTCTGCTACGTCAGGTCAGACACCCAGCTTGCGGACATGGGGTTCAACATCCGACGCCATCAAGTGCCGCCGCCGGTGACGTTCCCGGTGAAGCGGAAGCAGATCATTCTGCCGTTGCCGTTGGTAAGAGCTGCTGTCGCACCACCGCATCGCGCACTGGAAAATCATGCCTACGACGAAATTCTGACATTTCTCGCGGGGATGAGTCTGGCCATCGAGCGCAGCCCGAGCACGTTCACGGACATTGGGGAGGAGCCACTTCGCGATTGGTTTCTGGTGGCGTTGAACGGGAGTTTTCAGGGCGATGCGACCGGCGAGACGTTCAACCGCGAAGGGAAAACGGACATCGCCGTCCGGGCAGACGGAAACGTCATCTTTATTGCCGAGTGCAAGTTCTGGGGTGGTGAAAAGATGCTTCTTGCAACGATCGACCAGCTGCTGGGCTACCTGACCTGGCGCGACAGCAAGGCGGGCATCCTGCTCTTTTCCCGGAATGCGGACTTCACCGCGGTTCTGCGACAGATCAAGGAGGTCGTAGGCCGGCATCCGAATTTCGTGCACCACCGGCCCTACTCGTCGGAGACTGGCTTCCGGTTCGTGCTGCGCAACAAGACCGATGCGGGCCGCGAGCACGTGGTGACGCTGCTCGCGTTCCATATTCCTCAGACCGGGAACTGAACCCGCCGGGCGACGAACACTAAATTAAGGGCATCGGTCTCGTTTGGGCGGCATTTCAGGTAAGCGCGTGTTACCGTAATGTGGCGAACTTGCCCATCCTCGTCCCGCCTCTGGTCGAGCAAGTCGCTATCACGGAGCGGGTGGAGGCACTGATGAAGACCTACCGGCCACTGGAAACAGAGATCGAGGATTCCCGCACCCCCGCCGCCCTCCTCCTTTAGGCCGTGCTAAAAGAGGCCTTCGCCCCCGCCGCGTGACCTCGGGTATGTAAACGAAAATAATTCAGTCCAGTCCGGTAGGCAAAGGGCCGAACCCTCAACGCGGCCCGTCCGGAGGCATGGCGTTGGGTTCATCCATGGATCGAACGCCCTGAATAAGAGCGTCCATCTGAGCCTTGCCCTCTGGTGTCGTCTCGTTGGCTCTCAACATAGTCAAAATCTTTAGCAGCAGGTCCGCTAAGTCCTTTCTTCGCTGCCTTTCGAGGTCCAACATTTGTTGCGCGCTGGCCACTTGCTTCTCACTGAGGGCCGCGCTTGATTTGTAAGCAGCAACGACGGCTTTATCGGCATCCTCCTTCTCCTTCAACACAGCCGCGGCCTTTTGATAGGATATTCTCAGCCCGGCCTCGGTCTTCAGCATGTGCTCCGCACGAGAATTAACCTCCTCCTTAAATGCGGCTATCGTCAGATCGTGTCCTCTCGCGGCGGCGACAAAGCCGCTCGTGAACGAACCGATTGCCGCCGCGAGCGTGATGTGGCTAACCACCCTTAAAGACTGGCTGACTTTGACAAGCCAAAGGGCCGGCCGCCAGTAAACGTGGGCGGCCTTATCCCCTTCGGATATTGTGGCCCGCCCCTCGGCCTCAATCAGCCGTTTGCGAAGGACCAGCGCCACGGTCAGCCACGTGCTCCGGGCCATTTCGAATTCCGCAACCGCAAGTTTCTCGTCTTCTCCGTATGTCGCCCCGCGAGGGGCACTGAATTCCAAGTATCTTGTGATCCAGTTGTTTATCACCCGAACTAACAAGCCGATTACACCGATAATTGTTAATGCGACCGCCGTGAAGACAAGGTTGATGTCGCCCAGATAGGGCACCAACTTGTCCGTATTTGCCATTAGGTAGCCGGCAAGACCGAATGAGCCAATGGTGAAAGTCCAAGACGCGGTGTCGTAAGCGCGGACATACTTCTCCAAGAGCTGTCGGTAGACTATGTCGATTTTCAGATCCTGATCGGTCGGCGACCGCTGAATTTGCAGCATAACGGGCCAAATCAATCGGCCCAAGAGACGAACGACGCGATCCCACAGGGGTTGGAGCAGTTTGGTGGTCATTTGAGACGGGGTGAAGCAGGGGGGTGACAATTGTCCGCGCTGCAACCTTAGCCAAGGCCCGCCGGAGACTCCACGTTAATTCGAGGTCTCACCGGGTTCCAAAAACAGAATTAGCTCCTGAAAAAAACAGAATTAACTACGCGGACCAAGCGGCGGCCCTACCCTTTCTTCGGGGCCGTCAGGCTGTAGATGAAATGATCCACGTGCCGGTCGTGCAGCCACTCGGCCTTCTTCAGCGTGTTTAATTTCACGAACCCGAGTTTCTCCGGAATCCGCTGCGAGCGCAGGTTGTCGGTGGCCACCGCGATCAGCAGCCGGCTGAGCTGCATTTCCCCGAAGGCGTGGTCGATCACCGCGCGGCAGCAGGCGGTCATGATGCCCTTGCCTTCCGCCTCGGGCGAAAGCCAGTACGCGGGAAACCCGATGCGCTGCGCCCAGTCGATCCGGTTGTGGCCGATGACGCCCACGATCCGGCCGGCGGACCAGATGCCACAGGTGAAGGCGCGCGAGTCGGCCAGGTCGCGCTGCGTGGTCCTGATGTAGGCCTCGGTGTCCGCGAGCTTTCGCGTGGCGTCGACCCACGGCAGCCAGACGCGCAGCGTGGCCCGGTGGGCGTCGATCACGGCGAACAATGCCGGGGCATCCGCTGGCGCCAGCTGGCGCAGTTCCAAGCCGGGATTGATGAGGTGGCGCAGCATGACGATCGCCCCAAGGGGAGGCCAGAAGGGCGGACAGGCAAGCCCGGAGCGGGCGGGGCCGCGGTCGTATTAACGCAGCGACGCCCGCACCTGCGCGAGGTCTGCTACGATATCCAGCCGGTTGCTCGCCATCGTGTGCGACAGCGGCTCGCCGCCCGGCGCGACGATCGGCCGGTAGTCGAGGCCCTGCAACGCGGCGAGCTGCCAGTAGGTCCAGTGCACATAGGACCGGTTGAAAAGTTCGACCACCTTCGTTCCAGGCGGGCAAAAGACGAGGTTGGCCAGGCCGGCGCCGTGCGGTGCGACCACCACTTTCGCGTGACGGAACGCATTGATTTGCTCCGGCCAGGTCAGCGTTTCCAACGCGAGCTGCACGAACCCGGCCGCCTCGAGCGTGGACCACAGTGCGGCCTCGTTGGCAATCCGGCGGCGCCGGGCGTTTGCCCGGGTGAGGTAAAGACGTTCCCCAAATGGCGCCGTCGTTTGAAAAAGAGGCGTCGCGAATTCCGTGAGCAGCCGGGTGGTTTCCGGGGTGGGATGCCCGACCTCTCCGACGAGGCTCGGGACGAACAGGGTTTCGCATTGGAAGTGCGTGTAGCGTCCCGGTTCGACGAGGGCCCCGGCATAACCATGGAGCTGCAGGGCCGCGCGGCTGAAGGGCGGCGCCGCATGCGCAATCAGCGTCCCGAAGCCAACGCCGCCCAGCGTGAGCAAGCGGGGCAGTTCATCAAGCAGCCAGTGGCTGTAACCCGAGCCCAGCGCGGACGCGATCACCGCAGTGGGGCCGGCGATGGATTGGGCGGGCTTGATGTTACTCGAGGCAAGCAGCCAGTGTTCGTCCGGGCCCTTGCCGAAATCGACCGAGACATCGCGCGCGAGGGTCCTGCCATCCGGCGCGAGCACGATGCCGGGACCCACCACGCGCCCGCCGGGCAACACGGCCACGGACCGCGGCCCGAAACGGAGCGACGCATACGGCTGGAGAAAATCCACCAGCTCCGCGGCCGCGTGTGACGGGAGCGCATAGTCGACCTGCGAGGCGGCCGATTTAATTTCCAGCGATCCACCGCAACGCGCGGCGAGCTCGGCGAGCAGGGCGCATTTCTCGGGCGGAGGAAAACGATGGGCAGGGGTCACGCGGGATGACGGCACCATGTCCCGGAGCGGAACCTGAGTGCAAGCCAAGCTGCCCACTGAATAAGTGAAGTGTAGCCGGGGTCGCTGACCCCGGTCTGGGAGCCAGACAAATTGGCACCGGGGTCAGCGACCCCGGCTACAGCTTTACTCAAATCCTGCCAGCCACCCTACCCGGCCTTGGGCGGGGTGGTTTTGGTCGTTTGATTTGCCTCCATCCGCTTCTGGCGCAAGCGGACCAACGCAGCGGCGCCCAGTGCGCCGAAAAAGAGCGGACTCATGGCCCCGCCACCACCGCCGCTGCTCGATGGACTTGGCGTCGGCGTTGGCGTTGGAGTGGGCGTCGGCGTGGGCGTCGGGGTCGGAGTTGGAGTAGGGGTTGGCGTAGGGGTTACCGCGTCCGCGCCGAAGATCCCCAGTTCGTTCCGGCCCGCGAAGCGCGTGCTGAAGGAAGGCAGGATGTAGTCGAGGTTGCTCGCACTGACGCCAAACCAGGTGAGCATATCGCGGGCGTATTCGTCGACGGCCACGCCGGGGATGAGCCGGCCCTGCCCCGTGTCGATGGCGGAGAGGTTTTGCAGGTCGGGGTAGTAGCCCGTGGCCTTGTCGCCGAAGACCTGGCCGCCCTTCACGGCCCCGCCCAGGACGAAATGATTTCCACCCCAGGCGTGATCGGAGCCGTCGCCGTTGGAAGTGAGCGTGCGGGCAAAGTCGGAGGCGCTGAACAGCGTGACCTGATCCTGCATGCCAATCTCGTTGAGCGCCGACCAGAACGTGTTGACACCCTGGCTGACCGTCTTGAGCAGCGCGGGCTGACCGGCAAGCAGTCCGTCATGGAGGTCGAAGCCGCCCAGCAGCACGAAGAAGATCTGGCGACGCACGCCGAGCTTGGACCGGGCGGCGATGGTCTTGGCGATCATGCCGAGGTTTGCCGCCACCGAGTTGCCGGTGGGAATGACCGTGCTCAGGGTGATGCCGGAAACGGCGTCGGTGAATTGCTTGTACGAGTCGATCGCATCGCGGGTCGTGTTGGCGTACGTCTGCTCGAACAGGCTGCGGTACTTTTGTCCGAGCAGGCCGTCGACCGCCTTGGTGCGTTGCGCGGTCAGATTGCTGACGGCCGCCGCGTCATAGCCCGTCAGGGCCGTCGCGCCGCCCGACCCGATGCTGTAGGTGAAGGCGTTTTCGCCGGTCAGAAAGATGTTCTGGCCGGAGAGCGAGATGTTCATCGACACCAGGCTGGGATCGTTCAGCGAGGCGAGAATGTCGGCCGCCCGCCCGCCCCACCCGATGGCCGTGCGCTGGTCGGGTATGCAGGTCTGCCACTGTTTGACCTGGTCGATGTGCGAGTAGAGCGAGACAGGCAGCGACTGGCCCGACTTGTAATCAGAAAGCGAGAGCGGCCGGATCAGCGAACCCACGTTCGAGACGAAGCCCAGCTTCCCCTGGTTGAAGAGGTCGCGCAGCTCCGGCATCGACGGGTGCAGGCCGAGGGTGCGGCCCCCCAGATTGGAGGGAGTGATGCCCAGCAGGCTGTCGCTGGTCAGCGCGATGTTGCCCCGGGTCTTGGCGTACGCGGCGTACTCCCCCGCCGTGGTCGGCACGAGCATGTTGTACGAGTCGTTGCCGCCGGCGAGGAAGAGGCAGACGAGGGCCTTGTAGTCGCCGCTGCCGGTTCCCGTCGTCTGGGCCGAGAGGGCGTTGGCCAGACGCAGCGTCAGCAGCGTGGAGAAGAGCGCGGTGGAACCGACCGCGGCGCAACTGGCCTGGCCCAGGAATTCACGACGACCGATTGGCGGGGAGGAGGAGGATTTGCTCATGGCGGCCTATTTCTGGATCGCGTAGTCGGGCGAGGTGGCGACGAGGTAGATGGCCAGCCGCGTCCGCGTCAGGGCGAGCGTGCTGTTCGCCGGCACCATGGCCTGGGTCACCGCCGTGACCGCGGTCAGAATCGTGGCGCGCGACGTGGCGCTGAGCGTGCCGGCGGTCAAAAGCAGGTCCACGTTGTCGAGCAGGCCGGCCGGGCTGTCGGCCAGCGCGACCTGCGCGGTCAGGTCGAGGGAGAAATTGCCGACGGTGCCGTTGACGAGGTTGTAGTAGACATTCGGCGTCGCGATGCCGAAGACCGCGTTCTGGATCTGGAACTCCGGCCCGACCAGGCCCGCATCGCCGATCGGCCCTTGGGGCTGGTAGTCGGGGGCGTAGAAATTGAACACCGTCGGCGAGGCCAGGGGGAACTGACCCAGGATGTTTTCGTTGGTGCCGCCCAGGTCATAGGGCAGCACGGTGCCGCTGACCTTGTAGTGGAAGGCGTGCAGCAGATGCGTCACGCGCACGTAGGGCTCGCGCAATTTTCCGTGCTCGGGGTCCGTGATGAAGCTGACGTCGCGGGCCTCCTGGTCGAGCAGGACCGCCTTGATGACCGCCACCATGTCGCCGCGCTGACCCCGGCCGTTGTTCGCAAAGACCGCGGCGACGCGACCGACGTAACCGTCGGAGGGGTTCGAGGAAACCAGGCGCTGGATGAGCTGGCGGGAAATAAACGGACCGGTGTTCGGGTGTTCCGCGAGATTGTCGATCGCGTCACTGACATCCTGGACCCCGCCCTGGCCGGGCGGCAGGTCGGGTTTGCGGGCGCCGGCATAGTGGAAAAGAGACTTGGCCGTCGCGTCATGCTGGCCGTCCCACATTTTCATGGGCTCCGTGTAATTTTGCGGCGCATTCGGAAAGTCGGTGTGGTTGGTCCCGGTGCCGACGGCGCCGGGGTTGTGGTCCTCGTCGGTGAAGCCCGTAAAAACCTTCGCGAACTCCGTGATCTGGGTGTTCGTGTAGGACTCAAGGGGCCGGCCGCCGCTGTCGGTCTGGAAGGTGCCGTCGGGATTCAACTGGTACAGCCCGATCGAGAAAAGCTGCTCGGACTCGCGGGCGTAATTTTCGTCGGCGTGCGTGTTTTTGGACGAATCTGATTTCCGGTTGTGGTACTGGTTGAGGTAGCGCCCCATCATCGGATGATACGTGACGTCAAACAGCAGCTGGCGGTACGTGGTGAAGCTGTCGCGCAGCAGCATGTCGTAGTAGCTGCACGAGCCCTCGTTGGCATTGGCGACGGCGGAGTTAGCGTCCGAGATCACGAAAATCTGGCTGAGCTCATAGGCCACGCGCTGGCGCAGCTGGTCGGCGCCGCCGATCATGACCTGGTTGCGGGCCCGCCGGTTCTGCGTGTTCTGGATCTTGGTAATCCCGCCGGAAGTCTGGGCCGCCACGACGATGGGGGCCGAGTAACTGGGCGGCTGGCCGATCTGGCGGTCGATCCACGCATTGTAGTCGTAGCCGGTGGAGCGCAGCTCGGCGATGGCCTCCGGGCTGGGACCGAACGTGGCCTGCGCCAGGAAACGCGACGCCAGCTGGTCGGCACTCAGGTTCGCGTTGGGCTGCACCGGCTGGGCGCGACCCGCCCCCGCGAGCGTCAGGCACGAGGCCAGGATAAGAAATAAGCGGCAACGGATCATGGTGGCGGACGCCGGGTCAGGGCGGTCGGAGCAGAGTCGCTCCAAGGGGTGGACCCGGGGTTTGTGGTCAGGTTCAGGCTGAGACGAGGATATTGGGGGACGGTTACCTCGATTTAACTTTTCTTAGCAAACCAACCGCTTTTCGCCGCCACCCGGCGCGCAAACCTCGCTCAACGACCGGAGGGCCGGGATGAATCCTCGAAGTCGGGCGATTCAGCCGGACTCGTGCGCAGCATCTGGTCGCGCTGGATCCACTGGGTGACGCGGTCGTGCTCAAAATACACCGCCGAGGCCCCGTAATAATATCCGCCGCGCACGAGGGCGGTCGGCTGGCCTTGCGCGCGGAACACTTCCTGCCGGCTCGAGCCCACACGGAAAGTGTCGAGCAGACCGAAGCTGACTTCCGCCTGCGGCCGCACGTGGAGTTGCGGCCGGCCGTCGGACCAGCCGGTGACCACCCCGTCCTTGAAATACACCAGCGAGGAACCGTAGCGGAAAATATTTTCGCGCGCCTCGTCCGGCGAACCCTGCAGCGCGAGAACCTTGAGCTTGTTGTCCCCCCGCTCGAAGGTGTCGATCAGCGACTCGGCTTCGTCCAGCAGCCGGCCCCACCCGGTGGCCGCCGTTACTGCCATCCCGGGTGCGGCCAGAACAGATGGGATGGTACCGCGCGGCGCGGACGCAAAAGCAGGGCTCCTGGCGGCGGCGAAACCATGGCCGGCGACGGACTCGGCGGGATCATGATTGATCCACGTTGCGGTGGCGGGCCGCGCGGACGAAATGGGAAGCGGAGCGTTGTTCAGGGCTCCGACACGCGACACGACGGATTTGTCACCGGGGGTTGCCGGCCGGCTTGGGTTGGACCGTTCGGCGCTTTTTGCCGTGACTTGGGGCGGACGCGGCGCTAAAGTGGGCGCGTCCGTCGCCGTCATGGCGGACGGCGAAATCGCGGCCGGCGTGTTCGTGTGAGATAAAAAAGCCACAGGAGTTGCCGTCGGCCAGAGCGCGATCCCTGCGGCGACGACCCCAAGCACGGCGACCGCTTTCAACCAGGGTCCGCGCCGGAGCGCGGCCCACCCACTCTTTCTGGCGAAAGCTGCAGGATTCGGTCGCGGCCGGGATGCGGCGGCTTTTTTCGTTTCCTTCTGTGGCGAAGAATCCGGCGCCGGATTTTCCCGTCGTGCGGGCTCCGGCGGGGGCGGCGGTTCGTACCGGTACGCCTTGCGCGGGCGCTGCGTCGTACTGGGTGCAGGTCCGGCTTCTTCTGCCTCCCCTTGCGTCTTGGGGGGGAATTTCTTGTGGAGCTGTTTCTTGTAGAGTTGTTCGTAGGCTTCGTTCAGCTCCTTCGTCGTGTCCTCGGCCGTCGTCTGCATGATCGACCCGGGTTTGAAATGATCCGGGTGCCAGCGCTGGATCAGCTGCCGGTAGGCCCGCTTGATCTCGGGCGCGGTCGCCCCCGGGCTGAGGCCGAGGGCGGTGTAGTATTTGTGGAGATCCTGGCGCATGGCTCGAAAGGCCGGTCGATCAGACGCGCGCGCCGGGGTGCCGGCGTCTGTTGTTCCGTCTCCGGGTGGCCCGGACGGTCACCGCCTGAAGCCACCGGTGGGCAGCCAGACGTAGACCACGGCTTCGCCGTTCCGGCGGGACTGGTTGGACTTGATGATCGGACGCGGCAGTTGCGACAGGAACGTCGGGGTTGGGACTCCCGTGTGATCGCTCAGCCAGATGTCGTTGGTTTCGCCTTTCTCCCCACCCGGACTCGGGGTGGTCCAGCCGATCAACGGACCGAAGAAAACCACCTCGGCACGATGATCATAGATCCACAGCTCGAAACCACGTCCGGCACTCCGGAAGAGCGGCTCGCCGATCGCCGCCACGGTTTCCTCGGCCGTCATGCCCAGCTTCAGCTGCGCCCAGCGTTCCGCCCCGGACAGAAAGCCGGGGACGCAGAGCAACAGGAAAGCCATCAGCCTGGGAATGGACTGGCGCATGCCTCTCTATGATCGGCCGGTTCAGGTAAAAACTGAGCCGGAACCATGGGTTTGCAGGTGGAGCCCGACCGCTGGACGGGCTGATGCCGTGTAGCCGGGGTCGCTGACCCCGGTCTGGGCGCCAGATTTCTCAAGACACCGGGGTCAGCGACCCCGGCTACATGTTACTTGGCCATGCGCTAGGCGCTTAAGCCGCTAAACTGCGGGTGGCCCTCGAGTCGTTTTTCAAAGGCGGGCTTCTCCGCCTCGGCGAGGTTGGGCGGGTATTTGGAAATGCTGCGTTTCCACCGGCCCAGCCATTCCGTCCCCAATAATTTCGGGGCGGCGGGATGCTGGCGGGCGCCGTCGGCCCGGTTGAAGGCCAGCGTGGTGTCGGCCTTCGGGCCGGTGCCGGCGCCTTCCGCGACAAAGAAGCCGGAGGACAGCAGCGCCACCCGCACGGCGGTCGCCGAGGAATAGGTGTAAAGCTCGGCCGATTTCGCGCGACAGTGCAGATGGATGCGCGCAAACACCCCGGCGCTCCACAATCCCGTGTCCGTTTTCGCCGAGAAAGGATCGTAGAAGATCAGGTCGGGCACCCGCGCGGACTCGAGGAACGCGAGGAAGTCCCCGTGGTGCAGTTCCCACTGCAACAACCCGGTGGCGTCGGTCCACCGGTTTTCACCGAGGATCCCGTGCGGGGCGCCGTGCCGCAGGTGCGGGAAGTGGCTGGCGAACTTCACCGCGAGTTTCAACGGATCCAGGTCGCGCTCGAAACTGACCAGCCGCAGCGGGCGCAATGCCGCGGCGCCGGATTCCGCCAGGGTTTTTTCAAAGCAGGCCACCGCGGCCATCGCATTCGACGCCGCGCCGAGACCCACGTCCCAGATGACCAGTTCGTTTTCCCGCCCGGGCGCCTGGCGCAGGCGGCCGGCGAGACCCGACTGCTCCACATAGAGCCGGTTGGCTTCGTCGCTGGGGCGGTTCACCGAGTGCATCACCTCGCCCGAGCTGATCTGGCGGATGCTGGAAAATCCCTCCGGGCTGACCACGATGTCATAGTCGCCCAGGTGTTTCACGCGGGCGAGGCCGCGCTTCTTCACCGGGTGGATCACATTCTCCTCGTCGCTGCGGCCGAGCTCGTGGCGGTGCGCCTCATAAAAGCCGGTGAACTCGTTCCGCAGAATGCTGGCGCGCATGTCGCGCATCAGCCGGTGATAGAACGCCAGGTTGTGGATGCCCAACAGATGCCAGCCGAGCATCTCATCCGCCTTCACGAGATGGTGCAGGTAGGCGCGGGAGTAGTGTTGGCAGGTGGCGCAGGCGCAGCCCGACTCGAGCGGTGCCTCCGACAGCTTGTGCGCGACGCGGCGGAGCTGGACCTTGCCGCGGTAGGTGAAGGCCACGCCGCGCTGCGCGAGCTGGCCGGGAATGATGCAGTCGAACATGTCGACGCCCCGGTGCACCGCCTCGAGGATGTCGATCGGCGTGCCGACGCCCATCAGGTAGCGCGGCAGGTTTTTTGGCAGCTCATTCGTGGCCAGATCCGTGAAATGGTAGCGCTCCGCATGCGTCTCACCCACCGCGAGCCCGCCGATGGCCAGGCCGTCGAACGCCAGCTCCCGCAGGAACGCGGCGCTCTTTTTCCGCAGGTCGGGGTGGCAGGCACCCTGCACGATGCCGAACAGCGCCGCCGGCGAGTCCCCGCGGGCCAGCAGCGAACGCTTCGCCCAGCGGTGCGTGAGCTCCATCGCGGCCTCGGCCTGGGCGTACGGCGCGGTGGACGGGATGCACTGGTCGAGCACCATCATGATGTCGCTGCCGATGGTCTTCTGCATCTCGATGCTCGACTCGGGTGAGAGCATATAAAAGTCGCCGTTCACGTAGCTTTGAAACCGGGCGCCCTCCTCGTTCATCGCGCGCTCGGTCGGCAGGGAAAAAATCTGGAAGCCGCCCGAGTCCGTCAGCACCGGGCCGTCCCAGTTCATGAACCGGTGGATGCCGCCAAATTTCCTGAAGACCTCGGGGCCGGGCCGCAGCAGGAGGTGATAGGTGTTGGCCAGCAGCACGGTCGAGCCGGTGGCCTTCAGGGTGTCGACGGTCTGCGCCTTCACCGTCGCCTGCGTGCCGACCGGCATGAAGACCGGCGTCAGCACCTCGCCGTGCAGCGTCTGGAAGCGGCCCGCGCGGGCCTTGGAGCCGGCGGCCTCCTTTTCGAGGGTGAAATTCAGGCGGGACATCAGGGACGGTCAGCCTTTCACGAGCGTGATCACGCACTCCAGGTGGCGGGTCTGCGGGAAAAGATCGAACGGCTGCACCGCGGTCAGTCGGTACCCGGCGGCGAGGAAGCCCTTCAGGTCGCGCATCTGCGTGGCGGGATCGCACGACACGTACACGACGGCCCGCGGCCCGAACGCGAACAGCTGGGTGAGAAAAGACTCGTCGCAGCCCTTGCGCGGCGGATCGATGACAACGGCCGTTTCCGCCGGTAGAAACGTCAGCCCGGCGAAGATCTGCGCGGCATCGCCGGCCTGGAAGGTCGTGTTGGCGATGCCGTTGGCCGCGGCATTCTCCGTGGCGAACTTGATCGACGTGGCGCTGAGCTCGATGCCGGCCACCCGCTCGAAAGCGGGCGCACAACTGAGCGCGAACAGCCCGCTGCCGCAGTAGGCATCGACCAGGAAGCGGGCCCCGCTGCCGGCCGCCTGCGTGCGCACATAGCCGGTGAACGCCGGCAGGATGAAAGGATTGTTCTGGAAAAAGTCCCGGGCAAGGAAGTGGAGGCGGAGCGGCCTTGCGGCAGCGGGTTGAGAGTTGCTAGTTGAGGTTTGAGAGACGGAAGAGGCGATTTCCTCGGTGATCACGGCGTCGTAATCGGTGGTCACGCCTTCCAGCGAATGCCGGAGCAGCAGCGTGGCGTCGCGCTTGTATTCGCCGGCGGCGAGGCGGGCGCGGGTCTTCTCGCGGACCGCGGGCAGCTTGGCGTTGATTTCGTCGGTGGCGATCGGGCACTGCGGCACGTCGACCAGTTCGAACCGCGAGCCTTGCTTCAGAAAACCGATGGGGGGTGGTAATGATGTAGCCGGGGTCGCTGACCCCGGTGCCTTGCGTCCGGGGTCAGCGACCCCGGCTACAAGGCGGGGTGCCTGAAAGTGCGGCGTGATCTTCGAGCGGTAGCCGAACTCGCGTGGCGAGGCGATGACCGGGGCCACGAGGAATTCGACGCCCGCCATGTATTTCAGGAGCTCCTCCACCTGCTGGCGCTTCCATTTCAGCTGTTCCGGGTAGGTGAGATGCTGGTACTGGCAGCCGCCGCAGCGACCGAACAGCGGACAGCGCGGGTCGATCCGGTGCGGCGAGGGCGTCAGGACCTCGAGCAGGTCGGCCTCGGAGTAATTCTTGTGGTTGCGGTAGACGCGCACCTTAACTTTTTCACCGGGCAGGGTGAAGGGCACCATGACGACCCAGCGGGTCGCGGAATTTTCGATTTTGGATTCTCGATTTTCGATTCCGGGCGACGCGGCCTCGACCGCGGCATTGGGCTGACCGCTGACCGCTGATGGCTGAACATCCGGTATCAACACCCGGCCCAGGCCGACGCCGAGGTTCGTCAGGGTCGACACCTCCATTTCCAGTTCATGGTGATACGGGAACGGCTGGTCGTTGAATTTCTTTTTGCCCACGGAACACACAGAACACACCGAATGGACCAGTAAAAGGAAATTGCTGCGGCTTCTTTCCGTGTATTCCGTGTGTTCCGTGGGCCTACCTCCCGAAAGAATCACCAGCCTCCAGAATCCCCGCATCAAGCAGCTCGTGAAGCTTCGCGACCGCCGGGACCGCGATGACGCGGGGTTGTTTCTCGTTGAGGGTTACCGCGAGGTCCGGCGGGCCCTGGAGAAGGGCATCCGGCTGCACGAACTCTACTTTTGCCCCGAATGGTTCCTTGGCGAGAACGAGCCGGCCCTGATCGAGCAGGCCCGGCTGGCGGGCGCGCAACTCTTCGAGCTGTCCAGGGAGGCGTTCGCGAAATGTGCGTACCGCGACCGGCCCGACGGCCTGCTGGCGGTGGCGCCCCAGTGGAAACACGGTCTGGCCGACCTCAAGCTGAGCCCCCACCCTTTCCTGCTCGTCGTCGAGTCGATCGAGAAGCCCGGCAACCTCGGCACCATCTTGCGCAGTGCGGACGCGGCGGGCGTGGATGGGGTCATTGTCTGCGACGCGGTGACGGATGTCTTCAATCCGAACGTGGTCCGCTCGTCCACGGGCGTGCTTTTTTCCGTGCCGATCGTCGTGGCGGACAGCACGGCGGTGCACGCCTGGCTGGTCGAGCGCGGCATCCGGGTGGTCGCGACCACGCCCGACACCCCGAACCTCTACACCAAGGTGGACCTGCGCGGTCCGCTCGCGATCGTGATGGGCAGCGAGCAGTACGGCCTGAGCGAATTCTGGCTCAAGGAAAGCAACCTGCTCGTGCGCATCCCGATGGCCGGCCAGGCCGATTCACTCAACGTGGCAATGGCGACCATCATCACGCTGTTCGAGGCGGTGCGGCAGCGAAGCGGCTGAGCCTCCCGGTCCCCGCCAGCCTGCGGTTTGACCCCGGCGGACTTCAGACCGCCGCAACCGGCGCCAGCCGGCCCACCAGCAGCCGGTAGGGCGGCAGGAGGGCGAGGGCCATGAGCAACTTCACGCCGAGATCGCCCGCCGCGAGGTGGAGCCAGCCGGGCCCGGTGCCGGCGAAGGCCAGGCCGAAGAAAATCGCGGTGTCGACGACCGAGGCGGCCGCGGAGCCGAGCAGCGGGGCCTTCCACCAGCTCTGCCGGCGCAGGCGGTTGAAGACCGCGACGTCGAGCAGTTGCGACACGATGAACGCGCTGCCCGAGGCCACCGCGATGCGCACGGGGGAAAGGGTGGCCGAGAGCGCCAGGCCGGTGGCAAAGCCGACCCACGCGACGCGACGGGCGAGGGCCGGTCCATGGGTGCGGTTGCAGACATCTGTCACGAGATAGGCCACGGGATACGAGAACGCCCCCCACGTGAGCCACGCGTTGATCGGGTACTGCACCAGCAGGTTCGAGAGCAGCACGATGCCGGCCATGGCCAGGGCGGAAATGAGGAAGGAGCGTAGATTCATGTAACGGATTATTTCGCTGGCCCGGAGACTGCGGAGGGTCGAAATTGCAAGCCCCTCTGGAATTGTCGACCAAGTAGTAAAGTGAAGCGGCTTGAATCTCGTGAGGGTTAGAGTGTAAGAGCTGCAGGTAAAGCAATCTACTTGTGCGGGTTCCACCCGCACGCCAAGCTGCTCGAAACACCTGACACCTCTAAAACGACTCCAGATGCACAGCCAAGTCATTCGCACGGTCCTCGCTTTGTTCGGCCTACAGGCCGGTCTCATTGTAGCGCAAGCCGCAGAGACTATCCCGGTGGAAAAATTCTTCGGTATCCCGGCGATAAGGGCGCCACGTTTGTCGCCGGATGGTAGCAAAATTGCTTTTCTTTTTCCGAAGGACGGACGCCAAGCCTTGGGTTTGTTTGATCGGGCGACAAACGACGGGCGCATTGTGCTCGAATCTCCGGATGAGAATATCACCTTCTTTTTTTGGAAGGGAAATGAGCGCCTCGTATTCGGTGGTGATGTTAACGGGAGCGAATCGCTCTTTATCGGTGCGACCGATCTGACAGGAAAAAAGGTCCAACGACTGGCGGAGTCCGCTCGGGAAACCGATATGACGGCGATCCATGGCGATATGGGCGGCTTGGTCAGCGAGCTCCGCGAAGACCCCGAAAACATCATGATGCGGGGTATATTTTTTGGGGACATCCCAATGGCAGGCTCGATGGGCGCCAACCCGATCCTGATGAATGAAACTCCAGAGGTTCAGCGCATCAATTTATACAACAAAAGCCGGTCCCATTTACTCAGCATGCATGTCGAGCAGGAGATGGGCTGGGGCTCCGTGGTCTCTGACCATGCGGGTGTTCTCCGCTTGGCCGAACGAGTGCAATTCAAGGAATTTGTATGGCAGCTCCGGAATGACAACAACGGCACTTTCCGGGAAATCGCCCGGTTTCCCATCCACGGTTATGCTGAAAGCTGGGAACCTTGGACCTTCTCAGCCGACAACAAGACGCTTTGGATGATCTCGCGTGAGGAAGAAGATCGGGGTGCGCTTTATGCCTACAATACAGACACGAAGCAGCGCGGGCCCGCGCTGTTCGTGCCACCGGAGGGTGAAATCGATGATGTCATCACCAGCTACCATGGGGACAAGCTCCTTGGAGTTTCATACGAGACGGACAAGGAGCACTTCCATTGGTTTGATCCCACCCGGGCCGCTTTGCAGGAGAAAGTGGAGAGGTCATTCAAAGGCATGACCTGCCGGCTTACTGATTCTTCGGCCGACGAGCAGGTATATCTCGTGCATGTAAGCAGCGACCGAGATCCCGGCTCCTACTATATACTCGATCTCAAGCATCCGTCCCTCACCCCCTTCAAGCGGATTCGACCCGACATCGACCCGAACAAAATGCAGCCTATGCGTCCGATCGCTTTTGCGGCCCGGGATGGGCTTCAATTGCACGGCTATCTGACGCTGCCAGCTGGAGGAGAAGGGAAACAGGTGCCTCTCATCATCCATCCCCATGGCGGCCCGTTTGGGATTCGTGACAGTTGGGGTTTTGATCCTGAGGTTCAATTTCTGGCCAGTCGCGGCTATGCCGTGCTCCAAGTTAACTACCGGGGCTCAGGCGGCTATGGCCGGGATTTCATCAATAAGGGCCGCCGTCAATGGGGTCGTGCTATGCAGGATGATCTGACGGACGCAGTAAAATGGGCTATCGCCCAAGGCATCGCGGATCCGAAACGAGTGGCGATCTACGGCGCAAGCTACGGCGGCTATGCCACCCTGGCAGGCGTTACAATGACGCCTGAACTCTACTGCTGCGCGGTCAATTACGTGGGACCTTCCGATTTGGCCATTACCTTTAAGGAGCGCGGGGGCGACGCGGGCCTGACCAGTCGAGACTTTGATCCCCATGCCGAATGGGTCGGTGAGAAATCCGAATTCCTGGCAGAGACATCGCCGATAAATTTTGTTGAGCGGATTCGTGCCCCCATTCTCAACGCTTATGGCAAAAATGATCCCAGGGTGGATATCAACCACTGGTACCGCCTTGAGGAGAAACTAAAGAAATATAACAAGACTTACTCGGTGATCATCGAGAAGAACCAGGGTCACGGCTTTGGTAACGAAAGCGCGCGAATTCACTTCTACAAAGCGATGGATGATTTCTTTGCCAAGTACTTGGCTCCTTCGGCGCAATAGAAATTTCCAACTGGCCTAAGCTGTCCCGCGGTCTCCCGAATTATAGTTGATCGCCCGCCTGGTAATGAGCGATCAGCGCGGCCGTGCCATCGGCCATGCTGACGCGCGGCGCGTAGCCGAGGTCGCGCCGCGCCGCGGCCAGGTCGAACCAGTGGTCCGTCGCCATCTCCTTGGCCACGAAGCGGGTCATCGGCGGCTCACCCTTCAGCGGCAGCACCCGCCACAGGGCCTCCAGCACCCCGCCGGCCAGATACGCCGTGCGGAGCGATACATGCTGCTCGACCTCCGGCAACCCCACCCCGCGCAGCAGCTCATTGATCCACTCCCACAGTACCACCGGCTCCCCGTTAGTGATGAAGTAAGCGCGGCCACCGGGCGGTGTAGCCGGGGTCGCTGACCCCGGTCGGGAGGAACCGGGCTCACCGAGCCCGGCTACAGCGATCAATGCCTGTTCTGCGAGCACATGCGCGTCGACCACATTGGTGATGTGCGTGCAGTCGACGCGGTTGGTGCCGGCGCCGATGATCTTCAACCGGCCGGAGCGCGCGAGCGCGAGGACGCGGGGAATGACATTTTTATCGCCGGGACCCCACACGAGGTGCGGCCGCAGTGAGACTGTCGCCAACACCGACCCGTTCGCGGCCGTCACCAGCCGCTCCGCCGCGGCCTTGCTGGTCGGGTAGGCGCACGGCGCGCGGGTGCAAAGCGGCGCGGTTTCATTCACCCCGCGCAAATCGCCCCCGTTGTACACCACGCTGGGTGAACTCGTGTAGACGAGCCGCGGCACGCCGGCCGCCCGGCACGCGGTGATCACGTTGCGCGTGCCCTCGACATTTACTTGGAAGAAATCCGCCGCCGGACCCCAGACGCCGACGCGGCCGGCGACGTGAAAAACGGTTGCCGCGCCCTCGCACCCGCGACGGAGCGCGGCCGCATCGTGCAAATCGCCCGGCACGACCTCCGCGCCGAGTTTTTCCAGCTCTGGCAACGGCCGGCGCGCGAGCACCCGGACCCGCCGGCCCGCCGCGAGCAGGCGCTCGGTGAGCTTGCCGCCGATGAAGCCACTGGCCCCGGTGATGAAGACAGGCGCGGTGGGATTCACGGGGTTTGATCCGGCTCGTGGGCCGGGGCGGTGCTGGCCCACTGGGTGAGCGTGAGCCGGTGGATCTTGGCGTTGTGCCGCACATCCACGGGGAAGGACGGATGCAGGAAAAACGTCTTGATGTCGGCCGTGTGGGGCCGGCTGGCCGCCAGGTCGCGCAAGTCACGCATCAGTCCGGCGGTGCCGGTCGCGGGAAATCCCGGTTTCGGTTGCACGACCAGCGCGGGTTCCTGCCGGCCGCGGAGTCCAAGGCCGATCAGGGCACAGCGCGCCACCGCGGGGTGGGCGCGAAAAACCTGTTCGCTTGGCTCGGTGTGCATGATGCCGGCGGCGGTTTCCACCCGCTCGGCGATGCGTCCGCTGAACCAAAGCCGGCCGGCTTGATCGAGCGTGCCGGCGTCACCCAGGCGGTGCCAGACCGCGCCGGACGGCGCGGAAATCTCAGGTTCCAACAGGCCGAATTTCAAAATGGATCCCGTATTTTCCGTGGCGGCTGGATTTTGGCCTTTGGCACTTGAGCTTTGGATTTTTGCTGCCGCGGTGGCCTCCGGCAGGGCATCATATTCTTTAGTGACCGTCGGGCCGCAGACGATGATCTCGCCGGTTTCGCCCGGCGGCAGCTCCCGGGCTTCGGCGAGAGTCGCGATGGGGCCTTCGTGGAGGGCGATAATTTTCACCTGGTTCGCCGGGAGCGGGCGGCCGATCAGCGCGCCCAGCTCGGGCCGGAGCTCCACTTCGTCCGCCACGACGGTGGCGACGGGCAGGACCTCGGTGGCGCCATACGGGCTGTGCAATTTTCCGTTCGGCAGCACGCGGGCGGCGTCGGCCCACAGCGAGGCGGGCACGGCCGCACCGGCACAAAGCACGCGGCGCAGGCTGGGGAGCGTGAGGTTTTGCGCGAGGCAGTGGTCGAAGATCTTCCGCCAGAGCGTGGGCGAGCCGAAGGAGGAGGTGACTTTCTCCTGCAGGATTGCGCGGACAATCTTCGCCGGATCGACGGCGGCGGGCCGCGAGGGATCGAGCTGCGGCACGACCGTGGTCATGCCGAGCGCCGGGTTGAACAACGCGAAGATCGGCAGCATGGGCAGGTCGACTTCACCGGGGGCAATCCCGTAGGTGTCGCGCACCAGCCGCACCTGCGCGTCAAACATGCCGTGCTCGTAGCACACGCCCTTGGGCGCGCCGGTGGAGCCGCTGGTGAAGAGCACGGCGGCCAGGTCGCGGGCTTCGCTCGCGGCCATTTCAAATTTCAAATTTGCGATTTGAGATCCGCCGCCCAGCCGGGCGGTGGCGGAGCCACTGGCCCACACGCGGATTTCGACGGTCTTGAACGCTGCGCGGAAAACGTGGCTCATCACCTGCGCCAGCGGAATACCCAGGAGAACGCGCGGCCGGGAGCGGGCGACGCAGGCGAGGAAACTCTTCCGGCCCATGCCCGGGTCGATGATCACCGGCACGGCGCCAAGCTTGAAGAGGGCGAAGGCGGCGGCGATCAGCGGCAGGCCCTGCCGGACCATGACGAGGACGCGGTCGCCGCGCCGCACACCCTTGGATTGCAGGTGCGCGACCCAGGCATCGACCTCCTGGTCCAGTTCGACAAAGGAGAGGGTGAGGTAATCAATCGCCCCGGTGGCGGTGCGACCGCGGGGAATCTTCACCGCGGCCTGCGCCGGCTGGCGCGCCGCCATCAGCGGCAGGTGGCGGGCGATGTTGGCGGACTCGGGCACGTTAAATCCTGGCTGTCATCCTGAGCGAAGCGAAGGATCCAGCTGGATGTGCGCGTTCCACTGGATTCTTCGCACGGCTCAGAATGACAAACATTGGATGCACCAGTCGATTCAGCTCTTCCAGGCGGGCTCGGCCTTGAGCAGTTGCGCCTGGAAGGGCAGTAGCACGGTGTCGATGCAGGCCGGTTCCCGGGCGATCAGCACGAGCTGGGACCGCGTGGCGATGAGCGTGGGATCGAGATTCAGCGCCTGGGCAAGACGATCGCGGTCCGCCTTGATCCGGTCCTGGCGCGCCAGCTCGTCCGGGGTCATTGGGGTGAAATCGCGCCGGCGCTCCCGGCGCGGCAGCGTGTTCGGGTCGGTGGCAAAGCCCTGGCGGACGGCCTCGGCCAGGCTGGGATAAAGCCGGTCGTGGCGCCGCCCGAGATGGATGTGCAGCACTTCCTCGATCGGCCGGCCCTCGTCGGCGATGCGGGCAATGCGCCCGAGCAGCTCGTTGCCGGTGACCTTGAACGGCGGCGTGTTGAGCTTCTCGGCCCAGCTCTCGCGCCAATGCCAGATGGCATGCAGCACGGACAAGCCGCGGCCGCGTAATTTTTCCGAGCCGTTGACGCGCCAGGCGTTTTCATCGGGGGCGGAAAAACCGTCGCGGCCCACCTCGATCTGCCAGCGGCATTTCTGCTCCATCCACTCGAGCCGGCCGAGCTGGACCAGCTGGTCGCGCAGGCGGTCGCGCAACTCGAAGAGGTGGAAGACGTCCATCGCGGCGTAGTCGAGCATGTCGCGGTCGAGCGGGCGCTGCGACCAGTTGGCCTTCTGGTGGTCCTTGTCGAGAATCACGCCAAAATTCTGCTCGAGCAGGGCGGCGAGGCCGAAGCGCGGGATGTTGAGCAGCTGGGCGGCGAACATCGTGTCGAAGAGGCTCTGCGGCTGCCACCGGCAGAATTCCCACAGCAGGCGCAGGTCGTAGTCGCTGCCGTGCATGATCAGGGGCTTGGCGGCGAGGCGCGACCACAGCGGGTCCAGCGGCAGATCGGCCAGCAGGTCGACCAGGTAAATCTCCCCGACGACGTGGATCTGGAGCAGGCACACGCGCGTGCGGTAGCGGAAAAGATTGTCCGCCTCGGTATCGAGCGCGATCTCGGTGCTGCGGTCGAGCGCGGCATACAGCGGGGCCAGTTGCGCGGGCTGGTCGATGAATTGGTAGGAAAGGGTGGAATTCAAGCGGATGAAGGGGGTTGATTCTCCCACGCGGAAAGGAAGCCGTCAATCAGCACCGGCAGGTCCGGGCTGTAGCCGCCCTCGAGGATCGCGGCGGCGGGCAGACCGGCTTGGCGCAGCCAGCGGCCGAGCTCGGAGAAATCGGCCGCCTCGAGGGTCATGGCCGTGATGGGATCGCGGGCGTAGGCGTCGAAGCCGGCTGACACGAGCACGAGGTCGGGCCGGAAGGCGAGCACGGCGTCCCACGACTGCGCCAGGGCCGCCATGTGCTCCGGGCGCGGCGTGTGCGGGGCGACGGGGAAATTGCGGCAGTTGGCGGTCGAACTCGTGCCGGTGCCCGGGTAGCCCGGATATTGGTGGACGGAGGAGAAAAAGACGCCGGGGTGGCCTTGCAGGATGTCCTCGGTGCCGTTGCCGTGGTGCGCGTCGAAATCCCATACCGCCACGCGGCGGCCGCGACCCGCCGCCTGCAGGGCGGCGATGGCGATCTGGTTGAGGTAGCAAAACCCCATGGCCTGGCTGCGGGTGCAATGATGGCCGGGCGGACGCATCAGCGCGAAGGCGGCCTGTCCGGCCTGCGCGGCCGCGCTGGCCTCGAGGGCGGCGCCGACGGCGCGGCGGGCATGATCGTAGATGCCGGGGAAATAAGGCGTGTCGTCGTCGATGTCCGGCGCGAGCTGGATGCGCTTCAGCAGGGCCGGCGTGTGGGCCAGGAGCAGGACGTTTTCCTCCGCCGGTTGCGGCCGCCGCCAGGTCCAGGGGGGATGCGCTGACTGCAGGTGGGCGGCGCTGCGGATGACGCGGGACGGCTGTTCCGGCCGCATTGAGGAGCCGTATTCAGCGCAGAGAGGGTCGTAAAAGAGGAGCATGCGATTGTCCGCCTACGGACAGAAAGGGACCCCAGAAAAAACCTAAACCATGCGCTTCAGCAAGGCGGGATTATCGCCCAGCAGGCCGTCAATCCCCCACCCCGCCAGCCGCCGGGCGCGCCGGGCATCATTGACGGTCCAGGCCCAGACCGAGTAACCGCGCGCCTTGAAGCAGGCCACCCACCTGGCCCCAGTGACGGCGCGATGATTGACGCTCAGTCCAGCCGCGCCGAGGGCGGCCAGTTGGCGCGCGAGCGAGGCGGGAGTTTGTTTTCCCTCAGAAATCAGCATCCGCGGCACGGTCGGCGCGAGCCGGCGGGCGTCGCGGACCAGACCTGGCACAAACGAGGCGAGAATCACCCACTCCATCGCGCGGGCCGCCTTGATCGCCCGGACGACCGGACCAACGGACACCCCGGCCTTGAGTTCGATCTGCACGACCGCCCGGCCGCGGGTCAGACGCAGGACGTCGACCAGCCGGGGAATCCGTTCCGTCCCGCCGACCCGCCGGCCGCAGAGCTCGCGCCAGGTCTGGCGGGTAAGCCGGCCGGTCTCACCCGTCAGGCGATGCAGGCTGGCATCATGGAACACCACTGGCACGCCGTCGCGGGTGAGCTGCACATCGAGTTCGATGCCGTCCACCTTCAGCGCCAGCGCGCGCTGGAACGCAGCGAGGGTGTTTTCCGGCGCCTCGGCTGAGGCGCCGCGATGGGCGATGATCAGGGGCTGGGCCACGGGAAACACGAAAAACACAATAAGGCAGAAGGCCAGACCGGTTGTCGGGGGTGGCGGCGGGCCGGAGTGATTGTTTTTGTGCTTTTCGGGTTTTTCGTGGCCAATGTTCCGCTATGAAGGTCGTGGTACTCTGCTCGGGCGGCATGGACTCGGTGACCGCGCTCTATTGGGCGCGGGCGGAGCACGCCGTGGCCGCGGTGCTCAGCTTCGACTACGGGGCCAAGCACAACCACTGCGAGATTCCCCTCGCGGTCGAGCACGCGCGGATGCTCGGCGTGCCGCACCAGACCATTCCCCTGGATTTCATCGGGCGGCTGTTCGCCTCCGACCTGCTGCAAAGCGGCGGGGAAATTCCCGAGGGACACTACGCCGACGCAAACATGAAGCGTACCGTCGTGCCGTTCCGCAACGGCATCATGCTGGCGGCGGCCTGCGGCTTCGCGGAGAGCGCCGGCGCGGAGGGACTCGTGATTGCGGCGCACGGCGGGGATCACGCGATCTATCCGGACTGCCGGGAGGACTTCATGCGCGCCATGGGCGAGGCGATGCGGCTGGGCACCTATGCCGGCGTACAGCTGTTGCGCCCGTTCATTGCCATGGACAAGGCGGGCATTGCCGCCGCGGGCGCGCGACTCGGCGTCGATCATGCGCGGACCTGGTCCTGCTACAAGGGTGGCGCCGTGCACTGCGGCAAGTGCGGCACCTGCGTGGAACGGCGCGAGGCGTTTCTGCTGGCGGGGCTGGTTGACCCGACGAAATACGAAACCACGCCGCCGCTGCCGGAAAACCCCAATGCAATTTAACCACGAAGGTCACGAAGGACGCGATGTTTGTGCGGGGCCTTGGCTTCGTGCTCTTCGTGGCCTTCGTGGTTAACATCGCGTGCTTATTTCAGAGATATTCTATTCGCTCCAGGGCGAGGGCGAGCTGACCGGCGTGCCGTCGGTCTTCGTGCGCACGAGCGGCTGCAACCTGCGATGCAACTGGTGCGACACGCCGTACGCGTCGTGGAACCCCGAGGGCACGGTCATGGGGGTGGCGGCGATCCTGGCCGAGGTGGCAAAATATCCGGCGCGGCATGTGGTTCTTACCGGGGGCGAACCGATGATCGCGAAGGAGATTCGCGAGCTCGCCGCGGAACTGAAGAAACTCGCGTACCATATCACGATCGAGACGGCCGCGACCCTGGCGCCGGACGGCATCGCCTGCGATCTCGCCTCGCTCAGCCCGAAATTGCAGAACTCCGCCCCCGATGCCCGGCTGGATGATGCGTGGCGGAAGAAGCACGAGGCCCTGCGCTGGCAGCCGGCGGTCGTCCGGGCGTGGCTGGAGAATTATGGGTACCAGCTCAAGTTTGTGGTGTCGCAAGCGGACGACGTGAACGAAATCGAAGCCATGCTGGCAGGACTGGGGCGGGATGTTCCCCGCGCCAAGATCCTGCTGATGCCCGAGGGCACCACGGTGGAGGCGCTGCGGGCGCGCGCCGGCTGGCTGGGCGAACTGTGCAAGACGCGCGGTTACCGGTATGCACCGCGCCTGCACGTCGAGCTCTACGGGAACAAGCGCGGAACGTGATGACCGGTTTGCCGCCCACCACCCGTTTGCCCCGCAAGCTGTCGGTCGAGCTGGCGGAGCTGCAGGCCCGCGCCGGCGACCGCGCGGTGCCGTTGCGCGAGATCATCTACGTCCTGGGCACCCGGGCCTACCTGCTGCTGATCATTCTGCTTTCCCTCCCCTTCATCCAACCCGTGCCGCTGGTCGGGCTGTCGACCCCGCTGGGCCTCGCGATCGTCCTGATCGCCCTGCGCCTTTCCCTCGGGCAGCGACCCTGGCTGCCGATGAAGATCCAGCGGGCGAGGCTGCCGGCCGGGTTCTTCGGCAAGCTGGCAACCTTGACCGCCCGCTTGCTGCGCTTCCTTGAGTCCGTGCTTCGTCCGCGGTGGGCGGCGCTGACCGGGACCGCCCGGCTCAATCAGTTGCACGCGCTCGTCATCCTGCTGGCCGCGTTGGTCCTGCTCCTGCCCCTGCCGATTCCGTTTTCAAACCTGCTGCCGGCCTGGGCGATTTTCCTGCTGGCTTGCGGGTTGTTGGAGCGCGACGGGCTTTTTGTCCTGCTGGGCTATGTGGCGTTCACGCTGACGATCCTTTACTTCGTCCTGCTCGGCAACGTGGCCCAGGATGCGATTGAGCACGGCTGGGCCTGGCTGCGGGCCAAGGTGTAGGCGGCCCTCAGTCTTTCTGTAGCCGCGCTTGAGTTTGCGTTCCGAGCACCGCGGGTGCGACAAGACCGGGGCCGTAGGCAACCGGAACAAGCGTGGTTCCGGCCGCTCGGCCGACCACGTTGTCGCTTCGCTCCAACGCGGCTACGCACTTTTCAAACGGTCAGCCCGCCAGCACGATCTTCCCGAATTGCGCGGCCGACTCCAGGTGGCGCAACGCGGCCTCGGCGGCCGCGAGCGGGAAAACGCGGTCCACGACAGGGACAAGCCGGTGCATCCCGATGAACTGCACCATGCCGTGGAAATCGGCCGGGGACCCCATCGTAGTGCCGAGCAGGCTGATCTGCCGGAAAAAACATTTGCGCAGATCCAGGCCCTTGGGATTGCCGGTGGTGGCGCCGAAAAAGGCCAGCCGCCCGCCCGGCCGGACCAGCTCGATGAGCCCGGCGTAGTGGTCGCCGCCGGCGCTGTCGATGATCACATCGAAGAGTCCGCCGGCACTTTTCTGGAGCTGGGCGACCCAGTCGGCGTCGCGATAGTTGACGCCGCCCTTGGCCCCCAGGGCCTGGGCGCGGACGATCTTTTCCGGCGTGCCCGAGGTGACCCACACTTCCGCGCCGGCGGCGACCGCGAATTGCATCGCAAAGAGCGCCCCGCCCCCGCCAATGCCCGTGATCAGCACCCGTTCGTTGCCGGTGAGCTGGGCCCGGGTGAACAGCGCCCGCCAGGCCGTGAGCCCGGTCAGGGGCAGCGCGGCCGCTTGGGTCCAGGAAAGATGCGCCGGCTTCGGGGCGAGATTGGCGACGGGGATGACAATCTGCTCCGCGAAAGTGCCGTGGTCCGGCAGGCCGAGGATCCGGAATTTCGGGCCTTGGGCCCGCGGGTTGTCGCCCCAGTCGAGCGACGGGTTGATGATCACCTCGCGGCCGATCCACGCGGCATCGTCCGGCGAGCCGACCGACCGAACCACGCCGGCACCGTCCGAGCCGAGGATCATCGGGGCCTTGATGCCCGCGTATTGCCCCAGTTGGATCCAGAGATCGCGGTGATTCAGCGCCGCGGCCTTCAGGTGCACCACGGCCTGGCCGGGCGCCGCGACGGGATCGGGCCGTTGCTGGATGACGAGCGGTTCCTTGATTCCGGTAAAGATAGCGGCGTTCATCCCGTCAATCTGACCGGAATTTCCCCCGGCACAAGGCCGGGGCGGCGAATAGGCTCAGCGCCGGAGTTTGGCCTGCAGCTTTTTCACTTCCGGGCTGATCGCACCGCAGCCTTCGCTGCCGCAGCCCGGGGTCTTCCGCTTTTTTAGATAGGAGCGGATGAGCAGCGTGGCGGCAATCAGGACGACGCCGAGGGCGAGGATGGTTTGGAGGGAGGAAGACATTACAGAAGGAATTGTGGCCCACGGAACACACAGAATACACGGAAAGAGAAAATTATATTCATGATTCTGTGTCTTCCGTGTGTTCCGTGGGCAAAAATCAGTAGCCCAGGGCCCGGCCGGTTTGGTAGATGATGAAGCAGACCACCCACGCGGTGCCGGTCATGTAGGCGATTTGGAAGAGCGGCCAGCGCCAGGAGTTGGTCTCGCGCTTCACGACGGCGACGGTGCTCATGCATTGCATGGCGAAAACATAATACACCATGAGCGTGAAGCAAACGAGCGGGGTGAACAGCATGGCGCCCCCCGGCCACCGGGCGGCTCGCAGGGCTTGGCGGATGGCGCCCGGGTCCTCGTCCTTACCTTGGACGCCGAAAATGACGCCCATTGAGCTGACGAAGACCTCGCGGGCGTAAAAGGAGGTCACGAGGCCAATCCCAATGCGCCAGTCGAAACCGAGCGGCTTGATGACCGGCTCGAGCAGGTGGCCCGTGCGACCGGCGAGGCTGTAGGCAATCTGCGCGTCGGGGGTCGCGGTGGGGTCAGGATTCTTCGGATACGTGCTGAAGAACCACAGGAGAATGGAGATCCCGAGAATGATGGTGCCGGCGTTTTTCAGGAACAGCCACCCGCGCTCGATCATCTGCCGCAGGATCTCCCGGAGGCGGGGGGGCTGGTACGGTGGTAGTTCCATGATCATCAATGCCGGGGCGCTCTTGAAGAGCGTGCGCTTGAACAGCCAGGCAAAGCCGAAGGCGCCGGCCGTGCCGAGCACGTACATCAGAAGCATGATGCCGACCTTGGTCGTGGCGGGCACGGCTTCGGCGGGCAACAGGGTCGCGATCATCAGCAGGTAGACGGGCAGCCGCGCCGAGCAACTCATGAGCGGCGCGACCAGAATCGTGACCAGGCGATCCTTGGCGTTCTCGATCGTGCGGGTGGCCATGATGCCCGGGATGGCGCAGGCGTAGGAACCAAGCAGCGGAATGAAGGACTTGCCGTGGAGGCCCACCTTGCTCATCGGTCGGTCCATCAGGAAGGCGGCGCGCGCCATATAGCCCGTGCTCTCAAGCAGCCCGACAAAGAAGAAGAGTATCAGGATCTGCGGCAAAAAGACCACGATCCCGCCCACGCCGCGGATGACGCCGGCCGTGAGCAAGTCCCGGAGATCTCCCGGGGCCATGGAATCCGCCACCCAGCCGCTGAGCGCGGCCATGTGGGCGTCGATCCAGTTCATCGGATACTCCGCCAGCGAGAAGATGGAGAAGAACAGCGCGGCCATGATGAGGCCGAAGAAAAGCCAGCCCCAGACCGAGTGCACCAGGATGGCGTCAATGCGGTCCGAACGCGACGGACCCTGGTCCCGCGTGCGCCTGAGCACATCACCACAAAGCAGGTTGATCGCGTCGTAGCGGCTGCGGATCAGCGTGCCGGACCAGTCGGTGCCGTCACCGGCCCAGCGTTGCCGCCACGCGGCCAGCACCGCGAGGGTGCGTGCGCTCAGGGCCTTCGAGCCGGCGACGCGCACGCTGTCGAGGTCGGTGAGCAGCAGCAGCGCCTCGGCGCGGGCGATCAGCGGCGACCGGGCGTCCGCATCCGTGAGTGAGGCCTGCAGCTCGGCCACGGCGGGTGCAATGGGCGCCGGCACATCCCACCGATGCCGGGCGAGCGGCAGGTCGACGCGGCTCATGGCCAGCTTCAACTCGACGAGGCCCCGGCCATGCACGGCTTCGCAGGGAATGACGACCACCCCCAGGGCCTCCTCGAGTTTTTTCGCATCGACGCGCAGACCGGCGCCCGCAGCCAGGTCCATCATGTTCAACACGACAATGAGCGGCCGGCCGAGATCGAGGATCTGGTGGACGAGGTAAAGGTTGCGCTCGAGGTTCGAGGCATCGACGACGCAGATGATGCGGTCGGGTTGCGGGGTGTCGGCGCGGCGGCCGAACAGCACATCGCGCAGCACCGCCTCATCCGGCGAGCGCGCCGCGAGCGAATAGGCGCCGGGCAGATCGATGATCTTGATCGGCTTGCCGTGCTGGGAGTATGTCTCGCCGATTTTCTTTTCGACCGTCACGCCGGGATAGTTGCCCACTTTCTGGCGCAAACCCGTGAGCGCATTGAAGAGCGTGGTCTTGCCGCAGTTCGGGTTGCCGACCATGGCGTAGACCGGCGTGCGATCCGCCGGCGCCACGCGCTTCTTGCCCGTGGGCGTTATATGCGGCGGCAAAATCATCGCGGGGAACGGCGGTGGAGCGTGAGCGGTCGCGCCTGGAGGCTTAGCCCCGGGCTCAGCGGGCTCCGGCGGGCAGGGCCTCCACCAGAATGGCCATCGCCGCGTCGTGGTTGAGGGCGATCCGGGTGCCGTTGACCTGACAAAGGCTCGTGGTGCGGCCGGACAATTTTGTCACCAGGGCCGCCTCGCCAAACCCCATCTCGCGCAGACGCTGGGCAAACCCCTCGTCACCCTTGATCACGCAAATCCGCGCCGTGGTCCCAACGGTAAGTTGGCAGAGAGGCTGGAGTTGCAGGTGGGACGACATTGCAGGTGAGACTTAGTATCAATAGGGAAGCCGAAAAAAGCCCCGGGTCAAGCTACTGTCGTAGCCGTTGCGGGGCGAATGACTTAGCGCCGCCGGCGTTTGACCGCCAGCTGCACTCCGGAGTAACGCACGAGACTCTGCAGGTGTTCGTACTGCTGCGGATCCATATCCTTGGCCGCCTTCAATTCCTGCTCGGCGCGCTTCATCGCGTCCTCGACGGCGTTCTCGTCGATCTTTTCTTCCGTGATCGCGTTCTCGGCGAGCACGCGGACCGTATCACCGTCGATCTGGGCAAAGCCGCTGCCGACGACGAGCCATTGGGTCAGGGCGCCCTTGGTTACGCGGAGTTCGCCGCTCTCCACCTGGGTGAGCAGCGGAATGTGGCCGGGCAGAATGCCGATCTCGCCCTCAACCGTGGGAATCACGACGCTATCAATCGTGTCCGAGTAGACCTTGGCTTCAGGAGTGACGATTTCGAGGATGAGAGGCATCGGATAAGGGATACGTTTTAGAGGTTTAAGTTTTAAGCGGAAATGAGCTTACGCTCTTATAGCCTTAAACCTTATGCCTTACTTTTTGGTGGAGGCCGCGATGACCTCGTCGATGCCGCCCTTCATGTAGAAGTCGCCCTCGGCGATGTGATCGAGCTCGCCGTCGAGGATCATCTTGAAGCCGCGGACCGTCTCCTTGACGGGGACGTACTTGCCCGGCGTACCGGTGAATACCTCGGCGACCGCGAAGGGCTGCGAGAGGAGACGCTGGATCTTGCGGGCGCGGTAAACGGTGAGCTTGTCCTCGGGGGGCAGTTCATCGAGACCGAGGATGGCGATGATGTCCTGAAGATCCTTGTAGCGCTGGAGGACGCGCTGCACCTCGCGGGCGACGCGATAGTGTTCCTCGCCGACGATGTCGGCCTGAAGGGCCTTCGAGACGGAGGCGAGCGGATCGACCGCGGGATAAATGCCGAGCTCGGCGATGGAGCGTTCCAGCACGATGGTGGAGTCCAAGTGTGCGAACGTGTTGGCCGGCGCCGGGTCGGTCAAGTCGTCGGCGGGCACATAGACGGCCTGCACGGAGGTGATCGAACCCTTCTTCGTCGACGTGATGCGCTCCTGGAGGAGACCCATCTCGTTGGCGAGGGTCGGCTGGTAGCCGACCGCGGACGGCGAGCGGCCGAGGAGGGCGGACACCTCGGAACCGGCCTGCGAGAAGCGGAAGATATTGTCGACGAACAGGAGCACGTCCTGGTTTTTCTCGTCGCGGAAGTACTCGGTCATCGCGAGCGCCGAGAGGGCGACGCGCATACGGGCCCCCGGCGGCTCGTTCATCTGGCCGAACACGAGTGCGACCTTCGACTTGCTGAGGTCCTTCTGGTCGATGACGCCGGCCTCGGACATCTCGTGGTAAAGGTCGTTACCTTCACGGGAACGCTCGCCGACGCCCGCAAACACCGAGTAGCCGCCGTGGGCCTTGGCGATGTTGTTGATGAGCTCGAGAATGACGACCGTCTTGCCGACGCCGGCACCGCCGAACGCCCCGGCCTTGCCGCCCTTGATGAACGGGCAGATCAGGTCGATGACCTTGATGCCGGTCTCGAGGATCTCGGCCTTGGTGTTCTGGTCGACCAGCGCGGGGGCCGCGCGGTGGATCGGATAACGCTTGGTGTAGGTGACCGGGCCCTTGCCGTCGACGGGGTTGCCCGTGACGTCGAAGATGCGGCCGAGCACGCCGTCGCCCACGGGCACGGTGATCGGGCCGCCGGTGTCGGCGACTTCCATGCCGCGCACGAGGCCCTCGGAGGAGGACATCGCGATGGCGCGGACGACGCCCTCGCCGAGATGCTGCTGCACTTCGAGCGTGAGGACTTCCTTCTTCCCGGAGACCGTGAAGCTGATGGTCAGCGCCTGGTAGATGGGCGGGATGGAGTTCTCGGCGAACTGCACGTCGACGACGGCGCCGATGACTTGGACGATTTTGCCGGTATTGCTCATGACTTAAACGGGTGGGGGGTGGATTTTAAAATTAGGAGGCGCTGCTGAAGGCCGCGGCGGAGATCTCGAGGATTTCCTGCGTGATGGCGGCCTGGCGGGCCTTGTTGTACTCGAGGGTGAGGTCGCCGAGGAGGCTCGTGGCGTTGTCCTTCGCGGTCTTCATCGCAACCATGCGCGCGCTGTGCTCGGAGGCCTTGGCCGAGAGCACGAGCTGGTAGATGTAGCGGTTGACGTAGAACGGCAGCAGGGCGGCGAGCACGGCGTCGGCGCTGGGCTCGAAGAGCATGTCGCGGTCGTCACTGGACTTGCTGGACCCGCTTTCCGCGCGGAGATGGGCGACGAAGTCGGCGACGTTGGACAGCGGCAGCACGGGGCGCACGATCGCCTCCTGCACGAGGGTGTTCTTGTAGCGCGGGTAGATCACCTCGACAGTGTCGACGGCGCCCTCGAGGAAAAGGTTGACCAGGAACTCAACCGGCGCCTTCACCTCCGCGAACGGCACGCGGTCACTCACGCTGAAATCGGCGAGAACCTCGCGCTTCGTGCGGGCGAGGAACTGCGAGCCCTTGCGGCCGATGGACACGAACTTGGCCGGCGTCTTGATCTCGGTGACGAGCTTGAAAAGGTTGGCGTTGAGCGGACCGCACAGGCCCATGGCGGTCGAGACGAGAATAATCCCGCGGACCTTGATCTCGCGCCGGCTGAGCAGCGGATGCTGCGTCTCGCTCACGCGGGGCGCGAGGGCCGCGAGCATGTCGGCCATCAGCTGGGCGTAGGGGCGGCCGGCGAGGGCGGCCTGCTGCGCCTTCTTCATCTTGGACGCCGCCACCAGCTCCAGCGCCTTGGTGATCTGGCGGGTGTTCTTGACCGACTTGATGCGTCGGCGGATGTCGCGGGTGGAAGCCATGGAGCTTTAGGGAGCGCGGGTCGGAAGGGCGGGATTACTTGGCGGCGAAGGTGCCCTTCCACTCGTCGGCGGAAGCCTTGAGGCCGGCCTCGATCTCGTCGGTGAGCTTAGCCTCGGTGCGGATCTTCGTGAGGAGCGCGTCCTTCCGGCTCGTGAGGTATTCCTTGAAGGAGTTCGCGGCGGCGACGACGCTCTTGACCTCGATGGAATCGAAGTAGCTCTTCTGGAGGGCCCAGAGGACGGCGGCCTGCATCTCGATCGAGAGCGGGTTCAGTTGCGGCTGCTTGAAAAGCTCGACGATGCGGGAACCGCGGTCGAGCTGGGCCTTGGTCTTCGGGTCGAGGTCGGAACCGAACTGCGCGAAGGCCGCGAGTTCGCGGAACTGGGCGAGCTCGCCCTTGAGTTTGCCGCCGACCTGCTTGGTGACCTTGATCTGCGCGGAGGAACCGACGCGGGAAACGGAGAGACCGACGGACACGGCGGGACGGATGCCCTGGTTGAAGAGGTCGGTCTCGAGGAAGATCTGGCCGTCGGTGATGGAGATGACGTTCGTCGGGATGTAGGCGGACACGTCGCCGGCCTGCGTCTCGATCACGGGCAGCGCGGTGAGCGAGCCCTTGCCATCGAGGCGGGCGGCGCGCTCGAGGAGGCGGCTGTGGAGATAGAACACGTCGCCCGGATAGGCCTCGCGGCCGGAGGGGCGCTTCAGGATGAGCGAAATCTGGCGGTAGGCGACGGCGTGCTTGGAGAGATCGTCGTACACGATCAGGGCATCCATGCCATTTTCCATGAACCACTCGCCGATGGAGGCGCCGGAGAAGGGCGCGAGGTATTGGTTGGCGGGATTGTCGCCGGCGGTCGCGGCGACGATGACGGTGTATTCCAGCGCACCGGCGGCCTCGAGCGAGTTGATGGTGCGGACGACGTTCGACTGCTTCTGGCCGACGGCGACGTAGATGGAGTAGACCGGGCGGAAGGCCTTGTCGCCCGAGGCGAGGCCGACCTTGTTGATGCGGGCCTGGTTGATGATCGTGTCGATGCAGATCGTGGTCTTGCCCGTGCCGCGGTCACCGATGATGAGTTCGCGCTGGCCGCGGCCGATCGGGATCATGGAGTCGATGGCCATGATGCCGGTGAAGAGCGGCTGGTTGACGGATTTGCGGACCATGATGCCCGGGGCGATCTTCTCGACCGGATAGGATTCCGTGGCGTCGATCGGGCCCTTGCCATCGACGGGGCGGCCGAGGGCGTCGACCACGCGGCCGAGCAGGGCCTTGCCGACGGGGACGGAGAGGAGCTTGCCGGTCGTCTGGACCTCGTCGCCTTCCTTGAGCTGGGAGACGTCGCCGAGGACGACGCAGCCGACCTCATCGGCCTCGAGGTTCAGGGCGATGCCGATGGCGCCGCCGGGGAACTGCACCATCTCGTTATACATGACGTCGGAAAGACCGTCGAGTTTGGCGACGCCGTCGGCGACGGCGCGGATGGTGCCGGTGTTCTTCTTGACCGCCTTGCTGGAAAGCTTGGCGATCTGCTGTTCGATTTGTTCGACGACGGTGCTCATCTTGGGAAGGGAATTAGTGGGGCGGACGGATTAAACTGCGTTGGAAAGAGTGGCCAGCTGGCCGGCGACGGTGGACTCGTAAACATCGGAGCCGATGCGGACGCGGAGGCCGGCGAGGAGTTTTGCATTCGGCTTGGCCGAGGCGGTAACCACGCGCTGGTATTTCTTGGTCATGGCGCCGGCGATCAGGTGGAGCGTCGCGTCGCTGACCGGGCCGGCGTGCTCGACGAGCGCGTGCGACTTGGCGAGCTCGGTCACGATGGCCTGCTGGTAGAGCTTGAGGAGCGCGAGCGAGTGACGCGGGGCGGATTTCTCGACGTACGCGAGAACGCCGGCGACCTGCTCGGGTGACACCTGGCCGTTGACGAGGCTCAGCTTGAAAAGCTGTTTGGCCAGGAGCTTGGTCTTTTTGTCGCCGCGCATGGGTCGGGTCAGGCGGAGGTGAGTTCCTTGCTCGCGGCCTCGTTGTAGGCGGCGCGATCGGCCTCGGAGAGTTTCTTGGCGAGGACCTGCTCGGTGGTCTTGACGACGAGGCGGGCGATTTCGCCGCGGGCCTCGTTGAGCATTTTCTTGTGCTCGAGCTCGATGGCCTGCTGGGCCTTGGCGAGGGTGTCGGCGGCGCGCGCGGTGGCCTCGGCGTTCTGCTTGTCGGCGAATTCCTTGGCAGCCTTGCGGGCTTCCTCGACAACCTTCGAGGCCTCGAGTTGCGCGGTCTTGATGAGCTGGGCGCTCTCCTGGGCGGCAGCGGCGAGACGGACCTGGGTTTCCTCGGCGTTCTTGAGGCCGGATTCGATCTTCTTGTTGCGCTCCTCCATCGTGGAGATGGTGGGCTTGATGCCGAACTTATAAATGACGCCGAAGAGGATCAGGAAGCTGATCGTCTGGATGACGACGTATTTCCATTCGAGACCGAACTTCTCGGCGATGCCGACTTCATGGGCGGCTTCCGTAACGGCGAAGAGGATGGGCAACATGGCGGGAAAGGGACCGGCCGGCGACCCGCAAAGGGCGAACGCGGCCGGTGAAGAGGTTGATTACTTGGCGAGGAACAGCGCGAGAATACCGAGACCTTCGGCGAGGGCCATGCCGATGATGGCCTGGACGAGGATCTTGCCGGACGCGCCGGGATTGCGGCCGACGGCTTCAGCGGCCTTGTTGCCGATGAGACCGACGCCGATGGCGGCGCCGAGGAGACCGAACGCACTGGCGATGTTACCGGTGATTTCAGCGAGGATGAGGTGGTTCATGTGTAGTGGATGGTTTTGGTTGCGGTTGCCGCCGTGCGCACGCGAAGCACGCTCCCGGCGGTAAAGTCTTAGTGGTGGGCCTCGGCGGCGTGGCCACCCTCGGCGTGATCGTGCTCATCGCCGTGGTTGCAGATGAGGCCGATATAAACCGAGGTGAGGAGCGTGAAGACCACGGCCTGGATCAAGCCGACGAGCAGCTCCATAAAGTAGAACACGAAGAAGAAGCCGGTGCCGTGCAGGAGATTTTCACCGCCAAAGACATTGCCGAAAAGACGGACCGAAAGGGTGAAGGGGCGGATGATGATCGAGAACACCTCGATCAGGCCGACGACAAAGAAGGTGAGCGTCAGCACAGGATACAACCAACCGGGCGTTTCCGCCTTGTCAGCCTTGTTGCCGAAGAGATCGATGAACAGCAGTTTCGGGCCGGCGAACCTGAGGACAAGGATCAGCCAGGCCCCAAAAGAGACGAGGGCGAGGGCGATGGTGCCGTTGAAATCGGAAGTGAAGGGGCGGATCAGCGGACGGGTCATCTCGAAATGACCGTCAATGACGTGGCCCCAGCCGATCGTGCCCACGCCGGGAAGCAGCCCCATCCAGTTCTGGACCAGAATGAAGATAAAGAAGGTGACGAGCAGCGGGAACGCGGTGGGGAACGCCTTTTTGCCGACGATGGGTTCGAAAAGCTCGCGCAGGGCCTCAAGCACGGACTCAAACACGGCCTGACCTTTGCCAGGCAGCACCTTGGGTTTGCCGACGAAGAAAAACACCAGGAAGAGGATGAAGGCCGAAACCGCCCAACCCGTCGCCATGCTATTGGTGATGGCCCAGCCGTTGCCGAAATCGACCAACTTGGCGGCGGAGGGGGCCACACCCTCGCCTTCGGCCGCAAAGGAAACCGTCGCAGCGGAAAGGGCAGCGCAGACACCGAGGACTTTCTTAACGTTGAGCATGTTTTGCCGAAGGGGCTTCGTCGGGATGAAAGGCCAATTAGGTAGGTTTCCGCTCTGCATAGCGTCAACCCTCTAAATGAAAAAACCGCCTCATATTGGGTTAATTAGACGTGCCGGGGAAAATCCTGATGACAACTTATGCGCAGCCCGGGCTTGCCAACGCGCCCGTCCGGTCTGATTTGTAAAAGATGGACCAAGCGACCCGTGATCTGCTGAGCCGGACCGAGCCGGCCCTCCGCGCCAACGGGGAACGCAAGCTGGCTCACAACGTGTTCATGCAGCTGACGTGGGCCCTGCTGGGGGTGGCAGCGCTGGCTCAACTGTTCCTCTTGGTCTGGCTGGATGTGATGTCCTGACCGCGACCAGCGAGTGGTAGCTGTCGGCCCGGGCTTGGAACACGGTTTCAAGCTCCAGGGGCCAGTCCGGTTGCTCGGCCCGCCGCCACGTGGCCACGGAAGGCAGGGACTCCTCCGCCGCTTGAAAATATTCCGCATGATCCGTGCGGAAATAGAGTCGGGTCCCCTCGCCTGCCCGGCTGGCGAGGATTTCGAGGAAATCCGGCTGCATCAGCCGGTTCTTGTGATGCCGCTTCTTCGGCCACGGGTCGGGAAAAAGCACCCAGACCTCCTCAAAGGTCACGCCCGCCGGCAGCATGGCCAGGAATTCCCGGGCCTCGGCGCGGACGAAGTGGCAGTTGGCCAGCCCGGCCCGCCGGGCCTTGCGCTGCGCCCGGTCGATCCGGTCGCCGCTGAAATCGACCCCGAGGCAGAACTTCGCGGGAAACTCCGCGGCATAGCGCTCGAGGAAGTGGCCGTGTCCGCAGCCGATCTCCAGGACGATCGGGCGCGGCTGCGGCAGAATCGCCGCCAACGCGGCGCGCAGGGCGGCGAGCCGGGTCGCGAGGTGTTGGGCGAATTCGGGAGTTAAGGCCACGCGCCCAATTGCCGCGACCCGCAGCGCGGTGCAACCCCGAAGCGTCAGTTCCGCTGCGCCCGGGGCAGCCGCATGCGGATGGCCAGGCCCCGGCCCTCCTCGCTTTCCGCCCAGACGCGGCCGCCGTGCATCTGCACGATGTGCTTCACGATGCTCAGGCCGAGACCGGTGCCGCCGGTTTCGCGGGAGCGGCCCTTGTCGACGCGATAAAACCGTTCGAAGATGTGCAGCAGGTCGGCGGCGGGGATGCCGGGGCCGTTGTCACCCACGAAAAGCTCCACCTCGTTCTCCCCGGTCACACTGCCGCCCAGTTCCAGGCGCGCGCCCTTCGGCGTGTACTTGAGCGCGTTGTCGAGCAGGTTGCCAAAAACCTGGGTGAGCTTTTCGGCGTCGGCCTGGACCAACCCGAGCGTCTCCGGGGCGGTGGCCACGATGACATGATCCGCGCCGTTCGGGCGCCGGCGATAATCGTCGGCGATGCCTTGCAGCAGGGCCGGCAGGTCGACCGGCGCGAAGGTCAGGCCCGGGGTGGCGGATTCCAGCCGCGACAGGATGAGCAGGTCGTCGATGATGGCCTTGAGCCGCTCGCTGTGGCGCTGGATGGTCTTGAGGAATTTATCCCGGTCCTCGAGCGACATCGTCTGGTGCCCGTCCACGAGCGTCTCGATGTAGCCCTTGATGATGCTTAGCGGGGTGCGCAGCTCGTGGGACGCGTTGGCGACAAAATCGCGGCGCACGCGCTCGAGTTTGCGCTGGTTGGTCATGTCATGGATGACGAAGAGCGCCCACTGCGATTTGCCGTCGGGAGAAGGAATGGGTGCGCCCGAGGCCTCGATCCAGTGGGTATTCTGCCGGTCGATGATCTCGAACTCCTGCCGCGGCAACGGCTGGCCGGCGCGCGTGGCGCGCACGTAATCGAGGAACGGCACGCTGCGGACAATCAGCTCGAGCCGGAGGTTTACCAGGTCGCGGGCGCCGGGAAAAATCTCCCGCAGCGCGCGGTTGGCGAGGTGGATGTAATTGGATTCGTCCACGATCAGGACCGCCTCGCGGAGATTCCCGAGCGTGGCCTCGAGTTGCGTGAGCTGGTCGGTGCGCTGGTGGCGGAGCTCGGTGTTTTCCGTGATCAGCTGGTTGACCGTGCCGGTGAGCGCGGGCCAGCCCGGCAGGTAATCGGCGGCGCGGTCCCGCTGCAGGAACGGCTGGCTGCTCCGGACGGCATTGCGCAGCTCGCCGAGCGCGCGGTTCTGCCGCCACATCACGCGGAGCAGAAACAGCAGGGTTAAAAGGAATACGACGGCGAGGAAAACACTCATGCGGACAGCTTCTTGTCCGCTATGCGGTATCCTACTCCGCGGATGGTTTCAATCCAACCCGCTTCACCGGCGAGTTTCTCGCGCAGCCGGCGGACATGCGTGTCGACCGTGCGCGTCTCGATCTCGGTCGAGTAATTCCAGACATTCAGCAACAGGTGCTCGCGCGTTTGCACCCGCCCCTGCCGTTCCATAAGAAGGCGGAGCAATTTGAATTCCGTGGCCGTCAACTCGAGCAGTTCCCCGCGCACCGTCACCCGGTGGGTTTCACTGTCGAGCTGGATGTCGCCGATATGCAGCTTGGCGGCTGACGGCTCCTTGGGGGCCGAGATCCGGCGCAAGATGGATTCCACGCGCAGGACGAGTTCCTTTGGACTGAAAGGCTTGCTCAGGTAGTCGTCGGCTCCCGATTCCAAGCCCTCGATCCGGTCGTGCGGCTCGGCCTTGGCGGTGAGGAAAATGATC
This sequence comes from uncultured Verrucomicrobiota bacterium, assembly GCA_903898675.1. Classification (GTDB taxonomy): domain Bacteria; phylum Verrucomicrobiota; class Verrucomicrobiia; order Opitutales; family Opitutaceae; genus Lacunisphaera. The sequence continues at coordinate 134,605 of CAIUGM010000033.1, read as the reverse complement.
GGCACCTTGGCCAGCTTGGGATCGCCGCGCAGAATCCGGCAAATCTGGATGCCACTCAGGTGGGGCATCATTATGTCTAATATGATCAAGTCCGGATGATAGTTCCGCGCCTTGGCGATGCTGGCGGTGGCGTCGGTCAGGGTTTCCACGTGGAACCCTTTAGCCTTCAGGTGATAGGCCACGAGATCGGTGACGTCCGGCTCGTCGTCGACGACAAGGATCTTTTTCTTCTCCATGGCGGGTGATTATTGGGAGCGTAGAACCCCTTTCCAGTGAATTAACCTGCGTCACGGGATTGTCACATCCTTATCACCCAAACCGTGACGAGGCGAATCCGCGGGACGATTTATTCCGCGCCTGTCCGATGGCCGGCGGCGATCCGCACCATGAGAATGCTGATATCAGCGGGATTCACCCCGCTGATTCGGCTGGCCTGGCCAAGATTGTGGGGGCGAAACTGATCGAGCTTGAGGGCACTTTCCCGGCGCAGACCGGGTGTCGTTAGATAATCGAAGGCCGCGGGGATCCGGATTTTTTCCACCTCCTTGAGCTTCTCGACCTGGCGTTGCTCCCGCACGAGATAGCCACGGTAAATGACGCGATAAAGCACCTCGTCGCGCACGGCCTTCGGTTCAGTCAGCAACTCGGCGGGCAGGGTGGCGAGCGCCTTATCCCGGCGCATAGCCTCCGCCCAAGAACTACCGGAGGACTTCGTGTTCTCCAAGTAATTCTCCCAGCGTTCGACGCAAGATTTCTTGGTCACGATATTATTTAAGCGATTCTCTGACAATAGATTATGAGATTTTACGTGTTCCAGTAACCTCAACTCAGCGCTACCGTGATTGAAGAGCAATCGGTGCTCCGCGCGACTCGTGAACATCCGGTAAGGCTCATTCGTTCCTTTGGTTACCAGGTCGTCAATCAACACCCCGATATAGGCCTCATGCCGCTTGATAATCATGGGCGGCTCCCCTCGCCCCTTGAGCACGGCATTCACGCCAGCCACCAATCCTTGGGCCGCGGCTTCTTCGTATCCGGAGGTCCCGTTGATTTGCCCGGCGAGAAACAGGTTCTCTACTTTGCGCGACTCGAGAGACAGCTGCAATTGGGTGGGCGGCGCGAAGTCGTATTCCACCGCGTAGGCCGGCCGCAAAAGGACCGCCTGCTCCAATCCGGGGATGCTGTGGACGAGATCAAGCTGCACATCGAACGGCAAACTGGTGGAGAGACCATTGATGTAATATTCGTTGGTGTTTCGTCCCTCGGGCTCGAGGAAGAGCAGGTGTCGCTCCTTGTCGGCGAACCGAACGAACTTGTCCTCGATGCTCGGGCAATAGCGCGGCCCTACTCCGACGATTTCGCCCGAATACATCGCCGATTTGTGCAGGTTCGCGCGGACGATTTTTTCCGACCCTGCTGTGGTGTAGGTCATCCAACAGGAGACCTGTTCGCTTCCTGGCGCCCACCCGATGCGCCTTTCACCCGTCTGTTCCACGTGGAACAGGTCTTCGGGCCCGCGGGTGTCATGGAAGGCAAACAGTGTCGGGTTCGTGTCGCCCTTCTGCTCCTCCAGTCCCGAGAAGTTAATACTGCGGCCAAGGATTCTGGGTGGCGTCCCGGTCTTCAGCCGCTGTAGCTCGATTCCGGCCTCAAGCAGGCTTCCCGAGAGTGTATTGGCGCTGAAGTCGCCCAACCGACCGCCTTCGGTCTTGTTCTCGCCTACGTGCATCAGGCCGCGCAAGAATGTGCCTGTGGTGATGATCACGGCTCGCCCCAGGAAATCGATATCCAGATTGGTTCGACAGCCTACAACTTTGCCGTCCTTGAAAATCAGGCCGGTGACCATCGCCTGGAAGACCTGCAACTGGGGCTGCAGCTCGAGCGTGTGCTTAAGCCGGAATTGATAGGCTTTTTTATCGCACTGGGCACGCGGCGACTGGACTGCCGGCCCCTTGGACTCGTTCAGCAACCGGAACTGGATTCCCGTGACGTCCGCATTGATTGCCATCTCGCCGCCCAGGGCATCAATCTCCCGCACCATCTGCCCCTTGGCCTGGCCGCCGATCGCTGGGTTGCAACTCATCTGGGCAATCGTATCGATGTTCCCAGTCAGGAGCAGGGTAGAGGCCCCCATCCGCGAAGCAGCCAGACACGCCTCCACTCCAGCGTGTCCAGCTCCGCAAACAATCACATCGAACGGCTCTTGCTTATAAATCACGTAGAATATGAGTCATCATCAAATTAAATATTTTGATGTCTTATTACTTTCCGATACAAAAAGAAGCGAAGAGCTGATCTAGCATTCGCTCGTTGTCGATTTTGCCGGCAATCTGGCCAAATGCATCCAGGGCGCTACGTAAGTCACTGGATATCAATTCGCCGGAGACGTTCTCAAAGATATTCTCCCGGGCCGAGGCCAGGCACGTTTGCGCAACACCCAAAGCATGGGCGTGCCGGGCGTTGATCGCGATTAGCTCGTCGCCGGTTTCTATCCTGAAAGATTCCGCGAGCTTCGCGATCGTTTCCTGCAAATGATCGAACCCGGTGCCGTCGAGCGCAGAGACGGGCGCAACCGGAAATGAAGCGGGCAGGGCGCCAGGCCTGGCTGGAAGCAGGTCCACCTTGTTGAAAACGACGACCGTGTTAGCCGGTGTCATCCGCGAAAAAATTGCCGGCGGCAATGCCGGTACCGGCTGAGTCGAATCGATGACCCAGAGGAAAAGATCGGCGGCCGCGGCCTGCTCAAATGTTTTGCCGATACCCTGTTTCTCGAGGGAGGAAGGCGTTTCGTTAAGCCCGGCGGTGTCGATGAGCCGCAGCCAGTGCGGTCCGACGATGACGCGCTCCTCAAGGTAATCGCGGGTTGTGCCAGGCTCCGGACTGACCAACGCGCGCTCGTGCCCGACGAGACGGTTGAGCAAACTGCTCTTGCCGGCATTCGGTTCGCCGAGAATCACCGTCTTGATGCCTTCGCGCAGCAGTTCGCCATAATGACTGGTCGCCAGCAATTGGCGCGTACTCGCGATCAGCCCATCCAATTGGCTAATGACGACCTGGCGATTCTCCGCGGGCAGATCCTCATCGGGGAAATCAATGTAGGCCTCGATGTTTGCCAAGATACTGATTAAAAGCGAGATAAGTTCATTCATCTTGCGCCCGAGTGACCCGCGCAACTGCTGGTTGGCCGCAGCCAGCGCGCGCTCACTGCGGGCATGGATCAAATCCATGATGGCTTCTGCCTGACTCAGGTCCATGCGCCCGTTGAGAAAAGCCCGCTGGCTGAACTCACCGGCTTCCGCCGGCCGGCAGCCGCGGCTGAACAGATCTTCCAGGATTTTCTGCGCAATGAAGGGATTGCCGTGACAGGAAATCTCGAGCGAATCCTCGCCGGTGAACGAATTGGGCGCGGCGAAGAAAGTGAACAGCACATCGTCCACCAGCCGGCCGCCGTTATCGCGATAATCCGCGTGCCGCGCAAAGCGGGGCAGGGGCGTTGCGCCGAAGAGAGCCTGCGTCAGCCCCGCCGCGTGCGGTCCGCTCGTGCGCACAACCGCAAGCGCCGAGGTGCCGACGGGCGTCGCGAGCGCCGCAATGGTGTCCGTGGGAAACGACATCGACCCCACGCAAGCGAACGCCGGGGCGAAGGCAAAATGAAACCGGGCGCGGCCGCCGTTACTTTTTTCCGTGGAAGATCTCTTCCACCCGCCGGAAGCGGTAGTCAAAGATCTGCCGCAGTTGCCGGCCCACCCAGAGTTTTTCCGCCACCCAGCCGAACGGGCCCCAGCCGACGTCATACGTCACGCGGTCGGTCATCATCACGCCGCCGTTCAGGGCCACAAAACGGTGTTCGTGATACCAGAATTTATACGGACCGGCGCGCTGCTCATCCACAAAGGAGACTTCGGTTTCCACGTGCCGGATTTCCGTCAGCCAGCGCAGCCAGATCCCCGGCAGGGGCGAAATCCGGTAAGCAATCAGCTGGCCCGCGTACATTGCGCCCGGCGGTTCGCCGAGAATCTGGAAACGCACGCTGGGCGGGGTCATTTCATTGAGGTTCGCCGGGGTGGCAAAGAAGGCCCACACCTGCGCGGGCGTGGCCCGGATGAATTGTTCGCGCTGGAGCTGGCGGATCATGCGCGGAGCATAGTCGGAATCAGGCCCGGCGCCACCTTTGGCATGGAGAATTTGCCCCAAAGCTGCACGCTCGCCGCGTATGGGACTTGAGACCCAATGCACGTTGCGCATGCAACGCGAGGTTTTCGAGGGGAAGGCGCATCTCGACTCCGACCGCGTCACGTTTCGCGGCGGGGCCAGGCTGGATCTGCCTTTCAGCCAGCTCCGGTCGGCGAAGGTGGCCCCGGGCGGGGAACTGGTGCTCACCCATGCGGGCGGAGTGGCGACCCTCGGGCTTGGTGACCGGGCCACCGCGGAAAAATGGGCGCTAAAAATTCGTTACCCCAAAAGCCTGATCGACAAGCTCGGCGTCAAACCGGAATCGCACGTGGTGGTTCTGGGCGTAACCGATCCGGAATTCAGCCGGCAATTGCGGGAGCGGCTGGCCCGCCCGGCGGGCAGTCGCCTGGTGGCCGGGGTCAACGTCATCTTTTTCGCGGCGGATAGCGCGGGTGAGCTGGGCCGGCTCGCGTCCCTCAAGCGCCACCTGCAACCCGACGGCGCGATCTGGGTCGTGTCCCTCAAGGGCGCCGCGGCCAGGATCAAGGACACGGAGGTCATGGCCGCCGCCCGCGCCGCCGGCCTGGTCGATAACAAGGTTTGCGGTTTCTCCCCCACGCACACGGCCCTGCGGCTCGTCATCCCGAAGGCCGCGCGCTGAACCGGCGGAATAAAAAACCCGCGATTTTTGGTCGCGGGTTGGCCGGGTGGGGGAGGATCGCTTATTCGGGCGTGCCGGCGACGACGGGGACCCCCTTCACCTTCTCCAGGATGCCGGCCTTCACCTTGGCGGCGAGATCGGCGTTGCTCCGGAGCGCTTCCTTGGCGGCCTCGCGGCCCTGGCCGACGAGTTCGCCGTTGAAGGCGATCCACGCGCCCTTCTTCTCGAGGACCTTGTGCTCGATGCCGAGGTCGACCAGCGAGCCCGTGGCGGAGATGCCCTCGTCATACATGATGTCGAACTCCACCTCGGTGAACGGCGGCGCCACCTTGTTCTTCACGGCCTTCAGCTTGGTGCGGTTGCCGATGACTTTCCCGTCCGGTGTTTTCAACTGGTCCTTGCGGCGGATGTCCAGGCGGATGGAGGCGAAGAATTTCAGCGCGCGGCCGCCCGACGTGGTCTCGGGGCTGCCGAACATGACGCCGATCTTTTCGCGGATCTGGTTGGTGAAAATACACACGCAGTTCGTCTTGCTGACGACGGCCGTGAGCCGCCGCATGGCCTGCGACATCAGGCGGGCCTGGCTGCCCATCGTCATGTCGCCCATCTGGCCGTCGAGCTCGGCCTTGGTGATGAGGGCGGCGACGGAGTCGAGGATGATGACGTCGATGCTGTTGGAGCGGATGAGCGTCTCCATGATGTTGAGCGCGTCCTCGCCGCTGTCCGGCTGCGAGACGAGCAGGTCGTCGAGGCTGACCCCGACGACCCGGGCGTACTTCGGGTCGAGTGCGTGCTCGACGTCGATGAAGGCCGCGAGGCCGCCCTGGCGCTGCGCCTCGGCGATGACGCTCAGGCAGAAGGTGGTCTTGCCGGACGATTCCGGCCCGTAGATCTCGATGATGCGGCCGCGGGGCAGGCCGCCGACGCCGAGCATCAGGTCGATGGCGAGCGAGCCGGTGGAAAGGGTGTCGACCTTCATCTTCGCATTGCTGCCCAGGCGCATGATGGAGCCTTCGCCGAACTGCTTCGTGATGGCGGACAGGGCGAGGTCGATGTTTTTTTCGCGCGCCACGTTGGCGGATTTCTCGGCGGGGGCGATGCGGGAGTCGGTGGACTTGGATTTATCGGCTTTGGACATGACTTATCGTGTTAGAGGTTAAAGGGGGACATCCTAGCGGAGGGTACTGACAACAGTATGTCAGTAGGCTTTCTTTGGGGCTGCGGCCCCGCAAGCGCGGAGTACGCAAAAAGGGCCTAAAATTAGGCGCGGCAAGAATTCAGGCCGCAGGCCCCGGCGTTTTATTGACGCCGAAGGCGAAGAAGACCGCCCCGGCGAGGAACAGCAGGCTCACGGCGTAGTTCCACTTCAGTCGTTCCCCGAGCACGACCCAGGCAAAAATCACAAACACCACGAGCGTGATCGCCTCCTGGATGATCTTGAGCTGGTAGCCGCTGTAATGCCCGTAGCCGAGCCGGTTGGCCGGGACCATCAGGAGGTACTCAAAGAAGGCGATGCCCCAGGAAATGAGCACCGTCACCCAGAGCGGTTTGTCGTGAAGGTACTTCAAGTGGCCGTACCAGGCGAAGGTCATGAAAATGTTCGAGACGCAGAGCAGCAGGATCGTGGTCATGGCCCGCGAGTGTGGGCAGGTCCGCGGCGGTCGCTAGGCGAAAATCAAGTCGCGCGGGACGGGCGGGGGCTGGGTCGCAGCCGGGGCGCGCCGCCCCGCGGATCACTCTGTCAGCGCGTACACCGCGAACGACACCAGCCAGTGCGTGCGGTGGAAATCGTCCACGTTGAGCATCGGCAGGGCGGCCTCGAGGTGCCGCACGGCGGCCTCGCGGGCGCGGCTGTGGCGCACGTCGGTGTCGGGCAGCGCGGAGGCGAGCCGGCGCCAGCACCACGCGCGGTTCAAGTTCAGGCCGATCAGGTGGGCGATCTTCGGGTCGGTGGGATTGCTGACCTTGACCGGATCAAACAGCCGCGCCGGTTCGCCCGCGGGCAGGCCGGGCAGGAAACGGTCGAGCCAGCGGGTAAAGTTCTCGGTCGGCAGGACGGCAGCCATCACCTCCGCCTCGGTCAGGGCGGGCGAAAGGAAATCCTCCCCCGACGGCTCCCAGCGCGCGCCGTAGTCGGTGTCGTGGCCGAACCAGAACGCCATGCGGCTCGTGCAGAAAAGCTTCAACGGCTGGTCGTCGGCCGCCCGCGCGTAGTCGAGCGCCAGCTTGACGGCGAACGCCGTGTTGTTGTGGACGCCGTGACGGATCGGGTAGATGAGCGCGGTGAGGTAGGCGAACAGGCCCTCGCGCATCACGGTCACGAGCGGGGCGATATTCCCGGCCAGGCCGGTGTCATAGGTGCGCAGCTCGGCGGCGAGCTTGAGCAGCCAGGCCCAGCCGTAAGGGCGCTCGAAAAACGCCCGGCCCGGCGCCTGAAAATAGGCGGCCTCGGCCGCAAGGTTCTCCGCCGTCAGGTGTTCGCGCAGCACCCGGTCGATCTCCCCGCGTTCCGGCAGATCCGGGAAAAGCCGCGCCAGCCGGACGAGCATGCCGTGCTGGTGCACGCACGAATGCCAGTCGTAGCTACCGTAAAAGGCCGGGTGCAGCGCCCGCGGCGCCCGGACGTCCTCGGGCCCGTTCAGCATGTGCTGCACGTAGTGCGGGTATTCGCGGCGGACGTTGGCCAGGCCCAGGCGGGCGAACTCGGAGGCCTGGGCGGGAGTGAGGATGGGAAAAACAGCAGACACGGCTGGCAGGGTTATGGGGGATGAAAGTTTAAGTTGAAGAAGAAAAGTTGCCGCATAAGTTGTGCCGTCGGTCCGAATTCCGATCACACACCCATGACTATCAAAGCTTACCTGAAACCTTCCTGCGGCTGGTCCAACGGCGTGCGCGCCATCATGCGCAAGTACAGCCTCCCGTTCGAGGATATCGACATCATCAACCAGCGCGCCAACTACGAGGAAATGGTCCGGAAGTCCGGCCAGCCCCTCTCGCCCTGCGTGGAGATCGACGGCGTGATGCTCGCGGACATCTCCGGCGAGGAAGTCGAAAACTACCTGCTCGCCAACAACCTGGTCAAGGACAGCGCGGTGAAGCCCGAGGTGGCGACCAACGCCGGCTGCTCGGCCGAGGAACACGAGCGCATGGCCGCCAAGCCGGTGCGGTTCTTCTGAGCCGGTCCTGACTTCGGTTATTTTCGCCGGACCTTCGCGGGTCCGGTTTTTTTGTGGCTGGAGCGCGGCGTCCCGACGCGCTTGGGCTTAAACGTAGCAGCCGTCGTCAGACGGCTGGCCAGCGGTGTAACCACCGCTGCTACACCAAGTGGAGAGGCTCCCCCTCAATACAGCAGCCGCGCCCGGATGGTGCCGGCGACCGTCTGCAGCTCATCCATCGCGATCTTCCCGGCCGCCGTGTCGACATCCATCACGCAGTAACCGATGTGTTCATTGGTCTGCAGGTATTGCGCGCTGATGTTGATGCCGTGGCGGCTGAAGCGCTCGTTGATGCTGGCGAGGACGCCGGGCACGTTGCGGTGGATGTGCAGCAGGCGGCTCTTGCCGGTGCCGGCGTGCTCGGGGAGGGTGACCTCGGGGAAGTTGACGGCGGTGACGGTCGAGCCGTTGTTGGAGTAGCGGATGAGCTTGTCGGCGACCTCGGTGCCGATGTTGGCCTGCGCCTCGACGGTCGAGCCGCCGATGTGCGGGGTCAAAATGACGTTGTCGAATTTTCGCAGCGGCGAGGAAAATTCCTCGTCGTTGCCCTTGGGCTCCACCGGGAACACGTCGATGGCGGCGCCGGCGAGGTGCTTGCGCTGCAGGGCGTCGGCCAGCGCGTCGATGTCGACCACCGTGCCGCGCGCGGCGTTGATCAGGTGCGAGCCCTTCTTCATCGCGGCGAGCTGGGCGCGGCCGATGAGGTTTTTCGTCTGCGCGGTTTCGGGAATGTGGAGCGTGACGACGTCGCTCTCGGCCAGCAGCGCGGCGAGCCTGGGCATGGCGCGGGCGTTGCCGAGCGGGAGTTTGCCGGCGATGTCGTGGAAGAGCACACGCATGCCGAGCTGCTCGGCGAGGATGCCGATCTGCGTGCCGATGTGGCCGTAGCCGACGATGCCGAGCGTCTTGCCGCGGACCTCGACGCTGCCTTCGGCGCTCTTCGTCCAGCCGCCGCGGTGCACGAGGGCGTTTTTCTCGGGAATGCCGCGCAGGAGCATGATGACCTGGCCGAGCACGAGCTCGGCGACGCTGCGCGTGTTGGAGTAAGGTGCGTTGAAAACGGGAATGCCACGCTGGGCGGCAACCGCGAGGTCGACCTGGTTGGTCCCGATACAGAAGCAGCCGATGGCGGCGAGCTTGGGTGCGGCCTCCAGCATTTCCGCGGTCAGCTCGGTGCGCGAGCGGATGCCGAGGAAATGCACGTCCTTCAGCGCGGCCTTGAGCGCGTCGCCCGTGAGGGACTTCGGCAGGCTGCGGACGGCGGAGTAACCGTCCGCGGCGAGGGCGTCGGTGGCGTTCGCGTGAATGCCCTCGAGGAAGAGGAACTTGATGCGGCTTTTGTCGAAGGAGAGTTTTTGCATCGGAGAGGCCCAAGGTTCAGCGGAAAACCCCGCCCGGGCAAGGCCCGTGTGCGCGCCCCGGGCTTGCCTCCCGGTTGAACATGGGTTCGGTTTATTGTCCGCCATGCCCTCCAAGCCGATTCCCGGTTCGTCCGGCGAAGTCCTCACCACGCTGCCGTCCGCGTACCAGCCCCATGGGGCCACCGGCCTGCTGCACCTCCCGCGCTTCCTGGCCAAGTGCAAATACGTGAAGGCGCACGGCGCGCTGCCGGCGAGCTACGCCAAGAATTTCAAGCGCGGCATGGACCGCTTCCTGTGCCAGCACCTCGGGATCGAGCCGGCGGCCGTGGAGCAGATCGTCCGGGAGTCCGCGACCGACGCCGAGATCGACGCCAAGCTGCTCGCGATCCTGCCCGCCGACGTGCGCGCCGCGAAGTGGAACCGCGAGTACGTGCAGAAGGGCATGACGGTGAGCGGGCGGGAATTCCTGAAGGAGGCGCTGACCAACATGGGCTGCGCCGACCGCACCGACCAGATCATCAGCGTCACCGACCTGATGGACTTCGACGAGGGCCGGATCGAGTAGGGCGCCTACGCTCCCGGCGCGACCGGCAGCTCGAACCAGAAAACCGCCCCGCCTTCCGCGGGGAAATCCGCGCCAACCTTGCCGCCATCGGCCTCGACGAGTTGCTTCACGATGGAAAGTCCCAGCCCCGTGCTGTCCTCGCCGCCGGTGGGGCGGGCGGAGAGCCGGGCATATTCCGTGAACAGCGCGGGGCGCTCCGCCGCCGCGATGCCGGGGCCCTGGTCCTGGACTTCGGCGCGGAGGAATGCGCCGGCCAGCCGCGTCCGGACGACGATGCGTCCGCCAGGCGCGTGAAACTTGATCGCGTTGCTGAGGTAGTTGCTGAGCGCCTGGTAGGTGCTGCCCGCGTCGGCCTTCGCCAGCGGGAGGTCGTCGCCGAGTTCCACGCCCAGGACCAGCTGCTTCCGCTCGGCGGCCGGTTCATTTTGCGTCACGACGGCGGCGGCCACCAGGTTCAGGTCGGCCCGGTCCATCGGGCTGCGGGCTTCGTCGCCCGGTTTCCGGAGGTTGAGGAAGGTGTCGATGATCCGGCGCATCTGTTGCGCCGAGCCGTGGATGCTCTCCAGGTATTCCGCGACCGCGGGCGTGGCGCCCTTCCGGCGGGCGAGTTCGCCGGACATGAGAATCAGGCAAAGGGGATTCCGCAGGTCGTGCCCCGCGATCCGCATGAACCGCTCCTTGAGCGCGAGCTGCTGCTTCAGTTCCTGTTGCAGCCGGCGGATCGTGAGATGCGTGCCGATGCGCGCGAGCGCCTCCTCATGCTGGATGGGCTTGGTGATGTAATCGACCGCGCCGGCGTTGAACGCCCGCACCTTTTCCGTCGTGTCGGTCAGGGCCGTCATGAAAATCACGGGCACATCGCGGGTCACAGCCTGCGCCTTCAACCGGCGGCAGGTTTCAAATCCGTCCAGCCCGGGCATCATCACGTCGAGCAGCACGAGATCCGGCTGGGTGCGCGCGGTCTGGGCGAGGGCGTCCTCGCCGTCCTCGGCGACCATCAGCTTGTAGCCGGCTTCCGACAGGGTGTCGACCAGCACGCTGAGATTGGCGGGAGTATCGTCGACGATGAGGATCGTGGCGGGCATCAGGGCGGAAGTGAGAGTGAGAGGGAAGGTGAACGGAGAACGGTCATCGCGAAGATTCGCCTCACGGGCTTGGCGCCGGGGCGTCCGGCGCGCGGTAGCGGGCGACGAACTGGCGGATGGCCTTCATCCGGAAGCGGGCGGCCAGGTCGGTGACGGCCTGGGCGAAAGGCGCGAGGCGCGGGTCGCGCTCGGCCAGCTGCGCGGCGAAGGTGCGCACGCCCAGCACATCGCCCTTGCTGGCGAGCTCGAAGAGCGTGTCCGCATCGGCGGCTTCCGGGGCGTGCTGCACGGCGGGGAACGGCGCGGTGGTTTCCGGCCCGGTTCCCTCGACGTAGTTCCATTCCAGGCCGAGCTGGCGCTCGAGGATGGCCAGCAGCTGCTCCTCGCGGAACGGCTTGGCCAGGAATTCCGCGCACCCGGCATCAAGGCACGCCTGCCGGTCGGGATCAAAGGCGCTGGCGGAGATCCCGATGAGCGGCGGGCCGTCCTGGGGGAACAGGGCCCGGATGGCGCGGGCCGCGGCGAAGCCATCCATGCGCGGCATCCGGAGATCCAGCAGCACCAGATCGGGCCGGCGCTCGCGGGCGCGGGCCACGGCCTCGGCCCCGTCGCCGGCCGTGGTCACCTCGAAACCGAGCGGGGCCAGCAATTCGACCAGCAGGCTGCTGTTGGTCGCCTGGTCGTCGGCCACCAGCACCCGGCGGCGGGCACCCGTGTAGCCGGTGATGCGGTGCGGGGCGGCGGCCGTCAGCGGGGCGGCGCCCACCGCGGCCGGCAACGGCACCTCAAACCAGAAGCGGCTGCCCCAGCCGGTCCGGCTCTCGAGCAGCAGCCGCCCGCCCATCTGCTCCACGATGCCGCGGCTGACGTTGAGCCCGAGCCCCGTGCCCTCGGCGTGCCGGCGGTGGTCGCCGAGCTGCGCGAAGGGCTCGAACAGCTGCGCCTGGTCCTCGGGGGCGATGCCGGGGCCGCTGTCGCTGACGGAGAAACGGATTTTCTCGCCGGATTTTTCCACGGAGAACACGACGCCGCCGCTCTGCGTGAATTTCACCGCGTTGCTCAGGAGGTTGAACGCCACCTGTCGCAGCCGCTGCGCGTCGCCGGTGACCACCTGCGGCAGGTCGTCGGCGAACGCCGTCTCAAGCAGCAGGTTTTTTTCGCGCGCGCGCGGCTGGAAGAAAGCCTCCACCGCCCGGATAAACTCGGGCAGGTCGAATTCGGCCGGATGCAGCTCGAGCTTGCGGGCCTCGATCTTGGCGAGGTCGAGCACATCGTTGATGACGGCGAGGAGATGGTCGGCGGACTGGTGGATGATGCCGAGGCCGTCCCGCTGCTTCTCCGTGAGGGCCGGGTCGCGCCGCAGGATCTGGGTGTAACCCAGAATGCCGTTGAGCGGCGTGCGGAGCTCGTTGCTCATGCTTGCCAGGAACTGGGATTTCGCGCGGTTGGCGGCATCGGCCGCCTCGCGGGCCGCCTCGAGCGAGCGGGCGGTTTCGCGGCGCGCGGTGATGTCGATGGCCACGCCCTCGAAAAGCACCGCCTCGTCGCCGGCATTGCGCAGCACGCTGACCGACTCGGAAATCCACAGCCGGGTCCCGTCGCGCCGCACGACCTCGGACTCGAAATCGGTGACCTCGTCGGAAACACGGACGAGCTCCAGGAACTGCGCGCGGCGGTCCGGGTCGGCGTAGAACTGGCGGTCGATCCGGTTGACGGCGGCCAGGAGCTCCGCCGGAGAGTCGTAACCGAGCATGCCCGCCAGCGCCGGGTTGACGCGCTGGAAGCGGCCGTCGGGCGAGGACTGATAGAGGCCTTCCAGGGCGTTTTCAAAAATCCCGCGGTACTGCTGCTCGGCGCGCGCGAGGGCCTCCTCGGCCTGCCGGCGTTGCACGGCGCCGGCGGCCTGGTCGGCGACGAACGTCAGGAGGCGCAGGGCTTCCTCGCCGTAGGCGCGCGGGTTGTCGTAGTCCTGCAGCGCGATGACGCCGCGGGCCTGGCCGTCGATGAGGAGCGGGGCGCCCAGCCGCACCGCGGCCGGCCGGTCGAGGGGCTGGTAGGGTCCGTGCCCGGCCAGCAGGGCGGCGAGCTCGTCCGCCGCGAGCAGCTGGGGCCGGCGGCTGCGCAGGATCAGCTCGGTGAAGCCGTTGGCCGGCTTGCGCGCGGGCGCCTCCGGCACGTGCTCGTCGATGAAATACGGGAAGCTCAGCTCGGACTCCTCCGCGTTCAGGAGCGCCACGTAGAAATTCCGCGCGGGCATCAGGCCCGCGATCAAGCGGTGCACCTCGGCGAACAGCGCCGGGAGGTCGCCGCCCGTGAGCAGCACGCGCGAGATCTGGTAGGTGGCATCCTGCACCTGCTCGCGGCGGCGCCGGTCCGTCAGGTCGATGGCCGTGATGAGCATGCAGCGCGTGCCTTCCAGCTCGAGGATGTCGGAGTTGAGCGAGACGTAGCGGGCCTCGCGCTCCTTCGTGTAGAACACGGCCTCGTGGTCGCGGACGCTGCCGGTCCGGTGCAGCTGTTCCATGAAGGCGACGCGGTGCGTCGGCTCTGGCCAGATGCCCAGCTCCAGCGACGTGCGGCCCAGGACTTCCTCGCGCGTGTAGCCCGAGGCGCGGAGAAAGGCGGCGTTGGCCTCGATGATCCGCCCGTCATGCAGCTGCGCGAGGGCGGTGAGCGCCGGGCTCGCCTGGAAGGACTTCGCAAAATAATCCTGCGACTCACGCTGCAGCGCCTCGGTGCGGCGCCGGTGCACGGCGGCGGCCACCTGGTCGGCGACGAACAGCAGCAGCCGTTTCTCCTCCTCGCCATAGGCCTGTGGATTATGGTAATCCTGCACGGTGATCACGCCGATGGGGCGGCCGTCGATGAGGAGCGGCGCCCCCAGCCAGAGCGCGGCCGGCTGGCCCAGCGGCAGGTAGCGGCTGTGGTCGCGCAGGAGCACGGTGAGTTCGTCGGCGGTGCTGAGCAGCGGCCGGCCGGTGTGCAGCACGTATTCGGTCAGGCCGTAGCCGGGTTTGCGGGCCGGCGGCGGCACCGGCACGGTCTCATCCACGAAGTAGGGGAAACTCAACTGGCGGCCGTCGGGGCTGAGGAGGGCGACATAGAAGTTCGGTGCGGTCATCAGGCCGGCGATGATGCGGTGCAGTTCTGCGAACAGCACCGGCAGGTCGCCGCCGGCGAGGACCGCCTGGGAAATCCGGTAGGTGGCGTTCTGCACCTGTTCGCGCCGCAGCCGTTCGCTGATGTCGACCCCGACGGTCAGCATGCAGGTGGTGCCGTTCATCTCCACGAGGTCGGCGTTGATCAGGAGGTGCCGCGCCTCGCCGCCCTTGGCCCGGAAGACGCCCTCGAAGTCACGGATGCGGCCGTTGCGCCGCAATTGGGCGATGAACGCATCGCGCGCCCCCGGCTCGTTCCAGAGGCCCAGCTCCAGCGTGCTGTGGCCCACCGCCTCGGCGCGCGTGTAGCCCGAGATCTGCTCGAAGCCGCCGTTGGCCTCGAGCACATGGCCGTCGGACAGGCGGGCGATGATCATCAGCGCCGGCGTGGTCTGGAACGACTTGGTGAAAAAATCCTGCGATTCGCGGCGGCCGGCCTCGCTTTGCCGGAGGGCCTCCTGCGCGGCCGCCAGCTGGCGGGCCAGCTCCGCGACCTGCGCCGGCAGCGGTTCGGGGGAAAGGGAACGGGCAGGATCGGGCATCGCGGGCCACATCGGATAAGCACAAACGGGGTGCAGGCAACGGCGGACTTCCGCCGCGCCCGGCACCCCGGTTACTCCCGAACATCAAATCAGGGAAAATCGAGCGGCGGCCGCCGGCCGGTTCAGGCCACGGCGCGGGCGGCCTTGGCGGCGCCATCGCGGGCGCCGGCCTTCATCGTCTCGGCCAGCAGCCAGTAGGTTTTGCCCCAGGCGATGCGCGTATCGAGGGTGAACTCGGCGCCCAGGCCCTTGGCCAGCGTCCACAACAGGGCGTCGCCGACGGTCTCGTAGTGTTCCTCGCGGACGCGGTAGCCGGCGTGCTTCAGGCCGAGCTGGCGGACGGCGGGCACCAGCTGCTCGATGCGCTCGAGGCTGTTCACGGCGACCCCGAGCATCGTCATGAGCTTGCGGCCCTGTTCCTTCATGTCGCCCTGAAACAGGTCGCGGAGCGCGGGATCGAGCTCGAACAGGCGGGCGTAGAAAATGGCGGCGGCCTGGTCCGCGATGGGCGCGACCTTGGCGAAGGAGTTCTTGATGAGGGTGATTTCCTGCGGAGTCATGGCGGGGTTGGCTGGGCGGAGCATGCCACAATTCCCCGCGCCGCACCATGGGCCGCCCGGGCACGGGCCGATCGGTCAGGTCGGGCCGGCGGGCGCCGGCCGCTTGAACCGGACCCGCAGGTAGCGCCGCACCGGGGATTCGAAATGCGTGTAGGAAAACTCGGCGAGGAACAGCGTGGCAATCAGCAGGCCGGGAAAAGTGACGAGCTTCGCGGCGGTCGTGAAACCCGCCTGGTAGCGCGAGGGGAACAGGACGCACCGGTAGAGCAGCAAGAGGACGGGATAGTGGATCAGGTAGATCGAGTAGGACCGGGTGCCCAGGAAACGGAAGACGGGCCGCTTCAGGAAACCGGCCAGCGGCGTGTCATTGGTGGCGGTGGCATAGACGAGCACCGCAAAGCACGGCATCAGCAGGGCGCGCGGCAGCCGGAAAAACAGGACGACCGCCACGCCGAGCACACTGACCGCACCCAGCACGGCACTTCCGGCCCGCCGCGGCGGCGCGGGATTGGCGTCCAGGGTCAGCCGGATAAAAAACCCGATGGAGAACGCGAGCACGCCCCGGAGAAGGTAGTGGTAGGACGATCCGGCCCCGCCCCCGCCCCCGCCCGCGGCAGACGGCAGGTAGAGCAGCGTCAGCAGCGCGGTGAGGCCGCCGATCAGCAGGACCGGGCCCAGCCTGGCCGCGGCGCGCCAGTTTTTCACCAGCAGGCTCAGGAGTGGAAACGCCGTGCAATACAGGATGGCCTCGATGGACACCGACCAGGAAGTCGGGTTGATGCTGGCGCGCGGGGCGTTGGCGAAGAGTCCGTTCAGCAGGAGGACGTTGATCAGGATTTTGCTGGGATCGAGGTTGTCCTTGGCGACCCCGAACAGCAGGTAGGTGTACGCATCCAACGCCACGCACAGGACAAGGCACAGGAGGAAGAGCGGGTAGATCCGCGCAAAGCGGGCGAGCGCGTAGTCGGCCCAGCTGACGCGTTCGCGGGGCGGGTAATTATGGTAGAGGATGAACCCGCTGAGCATGAAGAAGAGGTCCACGGCCTCCCCCTCCCAGGAAACGAACCGGCCGAGCAAATCCGTGAGGTCGCCGGGGAACCACTCGTTCAACCGCATGTGGCCGAGCACCACGACCATGGCGGCGATGCCGCGCAGCCCGGTGTGTCCGTCAATATGGACCCTGGCCGTTCCGCCCGCGTCGCCGATGCGGGCCGGTATGATCGGAGGGGAGTTGGGGGAGGCGTTTAACAAGCGGAAGAAACGCGGAGGGCCGGCGTCGGGCGGAAGAATCGCCGGCGGAGCGCGGCCTGCCAATGAATTTCACGGCCGGTCCGCCGCGCTGTCCGCTTTACTTCGCGCGGGGCGGCCGCCAGCTTTCGGGCGTGGAAAAAATCCTCGTGATCGACGATGATGCGAAGATGCGCCGGCAAATGGCGGCGCTGCTGGCGGCCGAGGGCTACCAGCCGATCGAGGCCCGCCACGGTCGCGAGGGCGTCGAGCTCGCGCGGCGGGAAAAGCCCGCCCTGGTGCTCTGCGACATCACGATGCCGGAAATGAACGGCCATCGCGTGCTCGAGGCCCTGCGCGCCGATGTGACGACCGCGCACCTGCCGTTTGTGTTTCTCACCGGCTGGAGCGAGCGCGAGGACCAGCGCACCGGGATGAACCTCGGTGCCGACGATTATCTCGTGAAACCGGTCGAGCCGGCCGACCTGCTCGCGGCGGTTTCCGCGCGCCTGCGCCGGCGCCGGCAATCCGGCGCCGGCCGGCCGGCCTCGGTTGCCGACGCCAGTCCGGCGGCCTTGGGAAAGGCCCTGAGCCTGACCCCGCGGGAGGCCGAACTCCTTTCCTGGGTGGTGCAGGGCAAGACCAACCCCGAGATCGCCATCATCCTCGGCATCAAGCTTACGACGGTGAAAAAACACCTCGAGAGCATCTTCGCGAAGCTCGGGGTGGAGAATCGCACGGCGGCGGTCACGCTCGCCCTGGAGAAGATCAGTTCAGGCTAGGGCGGTTTCAAAAAAGGGGTGGCCGCGTTGGAGCTTGGCGACAACGTGGTCGGCCGCGACCACGCTTTCGACTTAGACTCAAGCGCGGCTACAAGAATATCTCCGCGCTAGGCTCCGTCGCAGGCTCGGACCGGGGTCAGCGACCCCGGCTACAGCCGTGCCGCCGGCTACACCAACCTCAACGGGCCTGGGCCACGGTCACGGGCTCCGGCTTGATTTCGGTGTAGCGCACGGTGCGCGAAAGCTGGGCGTGCAGGTCGCCTTCCGGAAGGACGCGGGCCTCGACGCCATCGATCTCGGCGTAACCGATGATCATGGTGTTCACGCGGTGGGAGGTGACGGCGCGACCGGCCAGGTCGAATTCCCGGCCTTCATTCAACCAGAGCCGGCGCTCGGTGAGACCGGTGAACCAGCGGTTGCGGCCGAGCCCCTTGGGGTCATCCGCCTCGACAATGTCCGAGGGAATCCAGCCGTAGCTGGGCACAAAATATTCCACCCAGCAGCGATAGCCGGGATCGACCTCCTTGCCGGCGTTGGCTTCGCGGAGGCGATAGCCCATCTGCAGCCGGGCGGGAATGCCGCGCGCGCGCGCGAGCGCGATGAACAGCGAGTGCATGTCGGTGCAGGTCCCGCCGGCGTTGGCGAGGCACTCCGTGGCGTCGCCCACGCTGTACTTGTGCTTGGTCGGATCCTTCGAGTAGTGGTCGGCATAGTCCGCGACCTTGCCGAGCAGGAGCTTCGCCTGCACGGCGATGTTCGTTTCCGTGCCGCAGGCGGCGTCGGCCATCTGGGCGATGGCCGGGGTCACCTCCATGTGCGGGGCATCCCGGCGCAACTCGTCCGCAAAGAGGATCCGGTGCGAGTCAGTGATCGCGCCGGCCTTGGCGGGATCGACCTCCGTGAAGACCGAGCGGCGGCGGAGGGTGAACTCGACCTTGGTCACCAGCGATTTGGCCGCGGGGGCGTTCACCTCGACGAGGATGAAGCGGTTGCCATGCGCCGGCTCGGTTACC
This sequence comes from uncultured Verrucomicrobiota bacterium, assembly GCA_903898675.1. Classification (GTDB taxonomy): domain Bacteria; phylum Verrucomicrobiota; class Verrucomicrobiia; order Opitutales; family Opitutaceae; genus Lacunisphaera. The sequence continues at coordinate 116,263 of CAIUGM010000033.1, read as the reverse complement.
ACGTGCCAGGAGCCGGGGGCGGAGGGGACGGAAAAATCGACGAGGTCCTGGTCGCGGTTGTCGTCGGGCACGGCGATCCACCATTTGACAGACTTGGTGCCGGCGGGGATTTCCGCGAGGGTGACGTTTTGCTCCACGTGATACGTGGTGGTCACGGGGGCGACGGTTTCACCGCACAGCGGGAGGGCGGGACAGAGTGTGGCCAGGGCAAGGAGGGCGACGGGAGTTTTCATGGGGTGGGGTTGCCCACGAACAATTCTCGACGCACGGCCTCCACCCGATGGTCGTGGGACACCGGGCGGCGCGGGGTCCGATAAGGCGCGAGGACCCGAAACCGGCAATGCGGTTGGGATGAAATGCCATTCCCGCGGGGCGAACTGGCCGGCCGGCGCCATCCCGCTCAGGGTTCGCGGATGACAAGCGTCTGGTTGATCGCCTCGGGCCGGAGTTCCTGGCGCTGGCCGGACGGCCAGTAGATCACGAGTTTGCGCACGCGGGTGTCGTCGCCCAGCCCGAAGGTCAGCGCGGATTCCGACTGCGCCATGAAGCCCATCGCGGGCGCCATGGTCTGGACCAAGATGCGGCGTGGCGTGTGCACCTCGACCCGCGCGCCGCCCGCCTCGGGCTGGCTGCGGGTGGCAACCAGCTTCACGCGCAACCAGGGCAGCCCGCTGCGCAGATCGTTGCGCAGCAGCACGGCCGGGCCGTTGTTCTGGGCGATGATGACATCGTCGTAGCCGTCACCGTCAAAATCCGCCACGGCGATGCCGCGGGCCACCATCGGCCGGGCCCAGTCGCCCGCGATGGGCGCCGGCACCCAGCTCTTGCCGCGGTTGAGCAGCAGTTGCGGCACCGTCGCAAAATCCCGGCCCTGCTCGAATTTGTTCACGTCCGGCTCGGCCCGGCCGTCGCCGGTGAAAAACCCGAAGTGACCGTCGAGCTCGTAGTCGAACAGCGCGCCGTCCAGCTTGCCGCGCAGGTGGAGCTGCGGCTCGTCGTGGTGGTGCCCGCCGATCGCCCCCACGGACTGGAGGGCGGCGAGACGCTCATCGGTGTCCGGGGCCTGCGCCAGCGGCAGGAGGCTGGCCGACGCCAGCCCGGCCGCGGCGCCTTCGTTGCGGTTGTCGGCGCCGCCGGTCCATTGCTTGAACGTGCCGTCGCCCTGGTTGAGAAAAAGCGCGTTGTCGGCGGTGTGGTAGGAGAAGAGCAGGTCGAGCTTGCCGTCGCCGTTGGCGTCGACGGGCACGACGGCGAGCGCCTTGGCCGTGGGCAGGCCGGTCGACGGGTCGAGGTTGCGCAGCCCGGCCGAGCCCGGCACGAGCACGAACTTGCCGTGGCCCAGGTTGCGGTAGACGGACGGCGGGACCCCGACAAAGCCCGTGGGCGCGCCGTAGGACCGGCCGATGTCGGCGATCGTGAAGGCCATCGCGAGACTCACCTCCTGCGGCCAGCTCGCGTAGTGCGCGACGACGAGATCGAGTTTGCCGTCGCCGTCGTAGTCGATCCAGGTCGCGCCCGTGCTCCAGGTGTGGTCGTCGCCGCCGACCCCGGCCGCGAGCGTCACGTCCTCGAACGTGCCGTCGCCGCGGTTGTGGAAAAGATGGTTGGCCCCGACGCAGGTCACGTAGATGTCGGGAAACCCGTCGTTGTCGTAGTCGCCCACGGCGGCCGACATGCCCTGCGTGACGAGGTCGAGGCCGGCCTCGCGCGAGACATCGGTGAAGTGGCCGTGGCCGTCGTTGTGGTAGAGCGCGCAGGCGGCGGCGTGGCTCCACGGCCCCATTTCCTCCCACGGCCACGTGGTGCCGTTGACGAAGAAGAGGTCCGGGTGGCCGTCGCGGTCGTAGTCCAGCACGACCACCCCGCCGCCGAGGGTGGTGGGTGATTCGGCCAGGCCCTGCTGGTGGACGAAATGGATGCCGGACGCCTCGGTGATGTTGGTGAAGCGCGCGGCCGGCACGGGCTGCACCGGCCCGGCGGTGGCGGGAAACAGGATCGCGAAGGCCACGCTCAAGATGATGGCCGCCACGACCAGCGTCACGACCACCGGCAGCAGCGGCGGCACGGCCGCGCGGCCCGGCGCCTCCGCGGACGCGGGGCGGGGAAGGGGATTGGGCGCGACCTGGTTCATCGTGAAACCCCGAAAGGGGCGTCGACACGTATTGCTTGTCCATCCTACATACATCGCAAATCATTTTGCGCGATGTCCGTTGCCCGCCCGCTTTCCCGCTCGTTGCTCCGCCTCACGGGCATTGCCGCGTTCTGGACGCTGGTCGGGCTCGCGTTCGCCAGCCAGTTCTACCTCTCGAGCACGCTGCTCGGCCGGTCGGTGACGTGGGGCCAGGCCATCAGCTATTCGCTCGCGGACTGGTATGTGTGGGCGGTGCTCTCCGTGCCGATCCTGTGGCTGGCGCGGCGGTATCCGCCCGAGGGCGCCACGCCGTGGCGCACGGCCGGCATCCACCTGCTCGCCGCGCTGTTTTTTTCCCTCGTCTACGTGGGCCTACGCGCGGCGGTCGGCCAGGTGCACAGCCTGCTGATCGACGAGCCGGTGACGTTCCCCGAGATTTTCCGGCCGCTGCTGGTGAAGACCTTTCCCTTCAACCTGCTGATCTACGGCGTGATCATTTCCGTCAGCCATGCGATCGACTACTACCGCAAGTACCATGAGCGCACGGTGCACACGCTCGAGCTGGAGAAGCACCTGACCGAGGCGCGGCTGCAGGCGCTGCTCCGCCAGCTGAAGCCGCACTTCCTGTTCAACACCCTCAACGGCATCGCCTCGCTCATGCACAGCGACGTGGAGGCGGCCGACCGCATGCTGGTGCGCCTCGGCGAGCTGCTGCGGATCACAATGAGCCATCCGGGCCAGCCGCGCACGCCGCTGCGCGAGGAGATCGCGTTCATCGAGAAATACCTGGAGATCGAGCGCATCCGGTTTCGCGACCGGCTCGCGGTGGAGTTCGACCTCGACCCGGCGGTGCTCGACGCCGAGGTGCCCAGCCTCCTGCTGCAGCCGCTGGTGGAAAACGCCATCCGTCACGGGATCGAGCGGCAGGCGCGGCCCGGCCGCCTCGTGCTGACCGCCCGGGCCCTCCCGGGTTTTGTCGAGCTGACCGTGCGCGACAACGGCGCCGGCCAGCCGCCGGGCGGGTTCACCCGCGAGGGCATCGGCCTCGGCAACACCCGGGCGCGGCTGCGCGAACTTTATGGCGACCGGCATCGCTTCGAGCTGGCCAACCATCCCGATGGCGGGCTAATCGTGCGCGTAACCCTGCCGGCCGACTGACCCATGACCAAGCTCCGCGTACTGCTCGTTGATGACGAACCCCTGGCCCGGGAGCGGCTGCGCAGCCTGCTGCGCACCGAGCCGGCGGTGGAGATCGTCGCGGAATGCGGCAGCGGCACGGAGGCGATCGCCCTGATCCGGAACACGGCGCTCGACCTGGTCTTCCTCGACATGCAGATGCCCGGCTGCGACGGGCTCGAGGTGCTGGCCGAGCTGCCGCTGGAAAACCGGCCCGCCATCGTCTTTGCCACGGCGCACGAGGAGTTCGCGCTCGATGCGTTCAAGGTGCAGGCGCTCGATTACCTGCTGAAGCCCTTTGACCGGGAGCGGCTCCAGACGGCGATCCAGCGGGCGCAGGCCCACGTGCGCGTGCGGCGCGCCGGCGACCTGGGCCAGAAGCTGGAGGGCCTGCTGGCCGAGGCCCCGCCGCCCGCCAGCAAGAACGAGCGCCTGACGGTGAAGACCGACGGCCGGCTCGTCTTCCTCAAGTCGGATGAAATCGTGTGGGTGGAGGCGGCGGACAATTACGCGGTCCTGCACCTGGTGACCGGCCGGTTGATGTTGCGCGAGACGATGGCGGCGCTGGAGGCTCGGCTCGGCGCGGCCAGTTTTGCGCGGGTGAACCGCTCGGCGATCGTGCATCGCGACCAGATCAAGGAACTGCAGCCGGCCCTGCACGGCGATTATATCGTGCTGTTGCGCGACGGCACCAAGTTGCCGCTGAGCCGTAACTTGCGCGGCAAACTGGACGAATTCGCCAGCGGCAAGGCGGACTGAACCGCGCCCGGGGCGTCGCCGGGGTCCCGGCAACTCGTCCCAAAGGAGGGGCAACTGGCCCCAGAAGAGTTTACCTCGGCCGCGGGACCGCCTTATCTTTTCCCCAGTCTTTTAGGGTTTGGCCCCGGCGGGTGATGGCACTCTCCGGGGCCGGGTTTTTTTAGGGGGATTTGCCTCCATCCTGGCAAATCGCCGCAAGCACATGACGAAACTGCGCCTCCTGATTGTAGATGATGAGCCTCTCGCGCGGAACCGCCTTCGCAGTTTCCTCCAGGAAGAAACCGGCTTCGAGATTTCCGGCGAATGTTCGACGGGTTCGGACGCCCTTGCGGTGATCCGTCAGGGACAAATGGACGTGGTGCTGCTCGATGTCCAGATGCCCGCGGTGATGGCCTGCAGGTGGTGGCGGGCCTGCCCGCGGGCCGGCGCCCCGCCATTATTTTTGTCACCGCCCATCCCCGGTTTGCCCTGGACGCCTTCGGCGCGCACGCCGTCGATTACCTGCTGAAACCCTTCGACCAGGCCCGGCTTCGCCTCGCGCTGAGCCGTGCCACCGACTACATCCGCGCGCAGCGCGAGGAGGACCTGCGGGCGCGCGTGGAAAGCCGGCTGGCCGGGGTCCCGGAGCGAAGACCGGAGCGGCTCACGGTCAAGTCCGGTGGTTGCCTCGTGTTTCTCCGCCCGGCCGAGATCGTCTGGGTGGAGGCGGCGAACAATCATTCGATTTTGCATCTGGCCGATGCCCGGAGCTTGGTGTTGCGGGAAACCCTTTCCGGCCTGGAACTGCGACTCGGCTCGGTGGAGTTCGCCCGGGTAAACCGGTCGGCCGTGGTGCGGATCGACCGGGTGAAGGAACTCCAGCTGGCAGGCGATGGCGACTACGTGGTTGTGCTGGAGAACGGGACCCGGCTGCCCCTGAGCCGGCAACGGCACGGCTGGCTGGAGAAACTTTCCCCGGGCTGACGGGAAAATTTCCGCGCATCCTCCGGGCCGGGTTCGCCCCCGGCCGGCCGCGCGCCACCACGAATTTGCGGCGTTTAGTCCCGGAGTAATTCCCTCCGCCGCCACTCCGGCTAGCCATGCCGGGCAATGCCGCTTCCCGACCACGCCCGGCTCCCGGCTTTTTCGCGCCCCGCCGCCGCCCGCGCGGGTCCGCCGCCGTCCACCGCGGCCGCCAATGCTTTCGACCGGCGGGCGTTCATCCGCTCGATGGGCGGGGCGCTCGGCCTGGGCCTGGCCTGGCCGGCGCACTTGGTAGGGGCGCCGGCCAGGACGCCGGAATTCTGCGCCCCGGGCGCGGTGCCCACCCCGGAGCAGGCGGCCCGATCCGCGGCGGCCGCGCTCCGCCAGCCGGCGAGCACGCGCCGCATGGTCGCGCTCCTGCAAAAAATCACGCGCGACGCCGACCCGCTGCGCAATCCCTTCCGCAGCGCGGAACAGGCGGCGCTCCTGCGCGCCCAAGAGGCGAAAATCACCGATCCCATGCAGCGCTTCACCCTGCGGATGCGGCTGGCCTGGCAGCTCCTGTCCGCCGGCGATCCCGAGGGCGCGCTCCGGGAAAACGAGGCCATCCAGCGGATGATGGACGCGGGCCACGTGCCGCCGGAAAACCGGCGCGAGCCGGACTGGCTGGAATTCCAGGCCATCTGCTGGCTGCGGATCGGCGAGATGGAAAACTGCCTCGACGGACACAACGCGGACTCCTGTCTGTTCCCGATCCGGGGCGGCGGCGTGCACCAACGGCCGCGCGGCGCCCGCGGCGCCGTCAAGGTCCTGACCGAACTCCTGCAAAAATACCCGGGCGAGCTGCGCGCGCGCTGGCTGCTGAACATTGCGTACATGACCCTGGGCGAATACCCCGGCGCGGTGCCGCCGCACTGGCTGATCGACCCGCAGCTCTTTGCGGCCGAATACGACATCAAGCACTTCCCCGATGTGTCCGGCCGGGTCGGGCTCGACGTCGAGGGCCTCGCCGGCGGCGTCGTGCTGGAGGACTTCGACAACGACGGGTTCCTCGACGTGATGGTTTCGGCGTGGGGCCTGAACAGCCAGCTGCGGCTCTTCCGCAACAACGGCGACGGCACCTTCACGGAGCGCACCGAGGAGGCCGGCCTCCTTGGCCTCACCGGCGGGCTCAACCTGATCCATTGCGACTACAACAACGACGGCCTGATGGATGTGCTGGTGCTGCGCGGCGCGTGGCTCGGGACCGAGGGCCATTACCCGTGCTCGTTGCTGCGCAACAACGGCGATTTCACCTTCACCGATGTGACGGAGGAAGCCGGTCTCCTCCGCTTCCGCCCGACCAACTCGGCTGTCTGGTTCGACTACAACAACGACGGCTGGCTCGACCTCTTCATCGCGAACGAATCCCAGGGCCGGGAGGAAAACCCCTGCGAGCTCTTCCGGAACAACGGCAACGGAACCTTCACCGAGTGCGCGGCCGAGCACGGCGTGGATTTCGTGGGTTTCTTCAAGGGGGTGGCGAGCGCAGATTTCAACAACGACGGCCGGCCGGATCTCCTGCTGTCGCGGCTGGAGGGGCCGAAGCTCCTGCTTCGCAACGACGGGCCCGTGGGGCCCGACCCGTCCGCGCGCGCCCTCTGGCGCTTCACCGACGTGGCCGAGGCGGCCGGCGTGACCGATCCGCCGAGCAGCTTTGCGTGCTGGTTCTGGGACTACGACAACGACGGCTGGCCGGACATCCTCCTGCACGGTTACGGGATCCAAGACGTTGGCGACATCGCCGCGGATTTCCTCGGCCGTCCGTCCGGCGGCCAGCGCCCGAAGCTTTACCGCAACAATGGCGACGGCACGTTCACCGACGTCACGCAGGAATGCGGTCTGGACAAGCTGCTGCAGACGATGGGGGCGAACTTTGGCGACCTCGACAACGACGGCTGGCTCGATTTCTACGCCGGCACGGGCAGCCCGGGCCTCGACGTCCTGATCCCCAACCGCATGTTCCGCAACGACGGCGGCCGGCGCTTTCAGGAGGTGACGGCCTCCGGCGGTTTCGGCCAGTTGCAGAAGGGCCACGCCATTGCCTTTGGCGACATCAACAACAGCGGTACGCAGGATATCTACTCGGTGGTCGGTGGCGCGGTCGAGACGGACACCGCCCACAGCCAGCTCTTCGCCAATCCCGGCCACGGCAACAACTGGCTCAAGCTGAAGCTGGAGGGCGTCAGAACCAACCGCTCGGCCGTCGGCGCGCGGGTCAAGGTGGTCGTGCCAACCGGCACCGGGGAGCGTGCGATCCACCGCATCGTGGGCACCGGCGGGAGTTTCGGCTCCTCCACGCTGCGCCAGGAAATCGGCCTCGGCCCGGCGCAGGTCATCACCCGCGTCGAGGTTTTCTGGCCGGCGAGCGGCCGCACGCAGATCCTGACGGGATTGAAGATCAACCAGCTCTATCATGTGCGGGAAGACCTGGGTGCGCCAGTGCCGGTCCCGCTCAAGAGCTTCGCGTGGCCGGCCTGACCGGGCACCCGGTCCCTTTGGAAACATGAAAACATTCCGCGTCCTTGGTGTGATCGTTTTCGCGATCGGGTCGTTCGCTCGCCCCGCTCAGGCCGCTGAACCCGGGCCGGCGGATGCCTCCGCGGCCCCGCCGGCGGCCGTGACCTATCCGCCCGAGTCGTTTGCCGCCATCGGATCATCCTTTGCCGAGAGCAGCCACCTGCCGGAATTGGGATGGGACGAGGCGCAGATCGCGGCGTTCATCGAGGGCGTGCGCGCCGCGTTCCGGGGCAAGGCTTATTCGTTCGACGACCGGGCGCGCATGGTCAGTGCCGAGATGGGCCGGAGGGTGAGGGAGATCGTCGCGCGGGAGAAGCAGGCGGCCGCGTTGGTCTATGCCCAGCCCGGCCGGCTGGAGGCCTATATGAAGGAAATGCGCAAACGGCTCCGGTTGCAGCAAACCTCCAGCGGTCTCGGCTATCGGATCAACCCGGGCCGTGGCGGAATCAGGCCGCGCCCCGGTGACACGATTGTGGTGACCTGTATCGCGACGGCGGCCGACAGCACGACCAAGCTGCCGCAACTTTCGTCCGAAAGGGCGCCGCTGAAGATGGTCGATCTCCTGCCTGGATTCATGGAGGGCCTGCAAATGATGACGGTCGATGCCAGCGCCGTCTTTGTGCTGCCGCCGGCGCTCTCCTTTGGTGAGGGTGAATGGCCGGATGGGGTGGACCGGGGTACGCCCCTGGTTTTCTGGGTTACCTTGCATGAAGTGGTCGGCGCCCCGCCGCCATAAGGGGGACTCCAGTCAATTCGCCCCAGCTTGGGGGCAATTCGCCCCAGAAGCCTTTTCCTGCCGGGCTAAAACTGCCTTTTTCCGGCCGCACCCCACCCACCCCTGAGGCCCTACCCCTGAGGCCTGCCCGAGTTTTATCCCACGCCCATGAAACTTCCCCGCTTGATCGTATCCGCCTTTGTCGCCTTGGCGCTGTCCTGCGCGCTCGTCCGCGCCGCCGACAACTCGGTTCTTTATTGGAATGGCCAGGCCCTGAATGCCACGCGGCTGGCCCGCAATCCCCCGCCCATGTCGTCGCTGTTTCTCGCGACCTTCCACGTGGCGATCTTCGACGCGGTGAACGGTGTCACCCGCACGCACCACGGCTGGCTGGTCAACGATCCCGCCCCGGCGGGCGCCGACCTCGATGCCGCGGTCGCCGGCGCGGCCTACACGGTCATGGCGGCCCTTTGGAGCCCGACCGCCAACCCGCACAACCTGAAGGTCGCCTATGACAATGCGATCGCGTCGATTCCCGATGGCCAGGCGAAGACCGACGGCCTTGCCTGGGGCAAGCACGTCGCCGAGGCCGTCCTGGCCAAGCGCGCCACCAGCGGATTCGACAAGCCCATCCCCGGCAAGTACGCCAGCTCCGACCAGGGCAAGTGGCGCGAAACCGCGCCGAATTTCCGGCCAGCCCTGCTGCCCTTCTGGGGCAAGGTCACGCCGTTTGTGATGACCGCGCCGGAACAGTTCCGCGCCCCGCCGCCGAACGCGGTCGACTCGAAGGAATATGCCGAGGAGATCGCCTACGTGAACAAGGTGGGTCCGCGCGATGGCGCCGACCGCACGGAATACCAGACCCTGAGCACGCCGTTCTGGATGGACGATCTCGGCACCTCCACGCCGCCCGGCCACTGGAACATGATCGCCGAGGACCTCGCCCGCCGCAACAAACTGTCCGTGCCCGACGCGGCCCGGCTGTTTGCCTTGCTCAACATCGCCGAGGCCGACGGGGCCATCTCCTGCTGGGAGACGAAGTACTTCTACCGGACCTGGCGCCCGGAAACCGCCATCCGGGAAATCGACCCGAAGGTGAATCCGGCGGCGCAGGTGAATCCCGACTTCATTCCCAATCTCGCCTCGCCGCCGTTCCCCTCCTACACGTCGGGCCACAGCACGTTTTCCGCGGCCGGCGCCCGGATCCTCGCGCACTTCTTCGGCACGGATGACATCGAGTTCACCACGACGTCCGACGGCCTGCCGGGCGCGGTCCGGACCTACAAGAAACTTTCCGATGCGCAGCGTGAAGCCGGCATGAGCCGGGTCTGGGGCGGCATCCACGTGATGTCCGATAACCTCGAGGCCCAGAAGGTCGGCGTGAAGATCGCCGACTGGACGGTCGAGAACGCTTTGCTGCCGCTCAAGTAATTCAGCCAGTCGGTTATCCACTGGTATGATCACGCAAGGTGCAGTTCAGAGCTCCGATGAGGCAGCCGGGCCCATCCTCCCCTGGGTGTTGAGGGCGGGGGTGGCCGGCTGCTTCATCGGGCATGGCGCCTTTGGCATCATCACCAAGGCGGCCTGGGTGCCGTATTTTGCCGTCGGCGGGATCGGCGAGCCGCTGGCCTGGCGGCTGATGCCCATCGTCGGGACGATGGATATCATCATGGGTGTCCTTGCCCTGGTCTGGCCCTGCCGGGCGCTTTTTATCTGGGCTGCGCTGTGGGCGACCTGGACGGCGTTGCTGCGTCCGCTCTCCGGCGAACCCGTTTGGGAAGCGATCGAGCGGGCGGGCAACTACGGGGTGCCCTTCGCGCTGCTCGCGGTCGTGGGTACCAACGGTCCGCTCTTCACGCGCCTGTCTTTCCGTTGGCCCCGGTTGGAGCCGGCGAAGCGGACCCTGCTGACCTGGATTTTGCGGCTGACCACGGCGGCCTTGCTGGTCGGCCACGGCGGCCTCGGCCTGATCGCCCACAAGGCGGGCCTCGCCCGGCATTACGCCGCGCTGGGCGCGAGCCAGCCGGCCGCGCTGGTGCCGGCGATTGGCGCCTTCGAATTTTTCCTCGCGGCCCTCGTGCTGCTCCGGCCCCGCCCCGGTTTGTTTGTCGCCATCTGCGTTTGGAAAATCTCGACGGAAAGCCTCTTTCTCGTCGCCGGGGCCCCGATCTGGGAACTCATCGAGCGCTTTGGCAGCTATGCCGCGCCCCTCGCGCTGGTCCTTTTACTTGTCCCCCGGCCCGTCGACGCCACCCCGTCGATGCTGCCGGCCACCTGATTGCCTGATCAACCCACGCTGGAGACTCCTCCCATGTTCAAACACCTGCTGCTCACCCTTTCACTGGCGACCGTCGCCGCCCTGGCCGCCGAGCCCGCGGCGCCGGTGGCCCCCGCCTACACCTCCGCGCCCCTGGCCCCCCGCGAGCCGCTGGCGCCCGGCGCCAAGCCGTTTCAGCGGCTGGCGCGCGAGGCCGCCGGCCTGACGGTGCCGAACGTGTACGATGACCCGCGCATGTGGGCCGACCGCTTCCGCGAGTTCACCCTCGGTGCGCTCGAGACCGGCATCGCCATCGGCGACTTCGACCGCGACGGCCGGCTGGATATTTTCTCCGTTTCCAAGAACGGCGTCTGCGCGCTCTACCACCAGACGGTGACGGGCCAGTTCGTCGACATCGCGGCGACCGCCGGGGTCGACTGCAAGGCGCAGGACGAAAAGATCGGCAAGGCCGGCGCCACCGTGGTCGACATCAACCAGGACGGCTGGCCGGACATCTATGTCTGCCGCTACGATGCGCCGAACCTGCTGTTCGTGAACAATGGCGACGGCACGTTCACCGAACGCGCCAAGGAATACGGCCTCGATATCAAGGACGCGTCCGTGCACGCCTCCTTCGCGGACTACGACGGCGACGGTTACCTCGATTGCTACATCGTGATGAACATCCTGGATTTCTCCAAGGCGCCGCAGGGCCGCCGCGCGTACCTGATGCACAACAACGGCAACGGCACGTTCACCGATGTGTCGAAGAAGGCCGGCATCTGGGGCCTGACCCAGGGGCACACCGCGATCTGGTTCGACGCGAACCACGACGGCTGGCCCGACCTTTACTGCGCGAACGACTTTGAGACGCCCGACCGCTTCTACCTCAACAACGGCGACGGCACTTTCACCGATGTGGTCGACGAGCGCCTGCCGCACGTGACGTACTTCTCGATGGGCGCCGACGCCGGCGACATCAACAACGACGGCCTGGTGGACTTTCTCGTCACCGACATGCGGGACCGCACCCACCCCGGTTTCATGAAGGGCATGGAGGAGATCGGCCGCGGCCTGTGGGAGATGGAACGCGTGCCGGACCTGATTCCCCAATACATGTGGAACGCGGTTTATCTCAACACCGGGACCGACCACTTCCAGGAAGTCGCCCACCTCGCGGGCATGGATGCCACGGGCTGGACCTGGGCGGCGCGCCTCGCCGACCTCGACAACGACGGCCGCCTCGACGTGTTTTTCACGTCGGGCATGATCCGCAACTTCGTGGACGCCGACATCGTCGACAAACAGAACGTCGCGCCCACGCTCTCCGCCCGCGCCAGCGTCTGGAAAAAAGCCGCCCCGCGCGAGGAGACCACCGTCGCCTACCGCAACCTTGGCGGCATGAAGTTCGAGAATGTCTCGGCCGCCTGGGGCCTCGATGAATCGACCATCGCCTTCGGCTGCGCGGTCGCCGACCTGTTCAACACCGGCAACCTCGACCTCGTCTACGCGAACTGCAACGCGCCGCCCACGATCGTGCGCAACCTGAACTCGGCCGGTCACCGCGTGATGATCAAGCTCGCGGGCCGCGCGCCCAACCGGGACGCCATCGGCGCCGAGCTGCGGATCGAGTCCGCCAGCGGCATCCAGATGCACCAGATCTACACCGAGCGCGGCATCACCGCCAGCGAGCCCGCCGACGTCCATTTCGGCCTCGGCACCGACAGCGTCATCAAGAAGCTCACGATCCGGTGGCCGCAAGGCCAGGTGCAGGTGCTCGAGAACCTGCCGGTCGACCGCCTGCTCACGATTGCCGAGCCGCCGTCCGACGGCGCGACCAAGCGTCCGGCCGCCACCTTCAAGTCGCCGGCGCGGGCCGACGCCCTGTTCGGCGAAGCCGCCGCGAGCCGCGGCTTGAAGCACACCAGCGCCGTCCAGCCCTTTGACGAGCTGGTCCGGCAGCGCCTGCTGCCCCGCCGCCTCAGTGGCATGGGGCCGGCCGTCGCGACCGCGGATGTCAATGGCGACGGCATCGCCGACATCTTCATTTCCGGTTCCTCCGGCCAGCCCGGCGAACTCTTCCTCGGCCAGGCGGGCGGCAAATTTGTGCCCGCACCCTCGCAGCCCTGGGCGACGGACGCCGTGTCCGATGATGCGGGCGCGCTGTTTGTCGACGTCAACGGTGACGGCCAGCCCGACCTGGTCCTCGTCGCCGGCGGCGTCGAGCACAGCCGCGGCGACGCCGCGCTGAACGACCGCGTCTACCTCAACGACGGCCACGGCAAGTTCACCCTCGCGCCCGCGGGCACCCTGCCGGCGGACGGCGAAAGCACCGCGGCGATCGCCGCGGCGGATTTCGATCATGACGGCAAGATCGACCTCTTCATCGGCGGGCGCGTGGTGCCGGGCAAGTATCCCGAGACGCCCCGCAGTTTCCTCTACCGCAATGTCGGCGGCAAATTCGTCGATGTGACGGACGAGCTCGCGCCCGGCCTGCGCAATGTCGGCATGGTCACGGCCGCCGTCTGGGCCGACCTCGATGGCGACAAGCGCCCCGACCTGCTGGTCGCCACCGAGTGGGGCCCGGTCACCTACTGGCACAACACCGGCAAGGGTTTTGAAAACCTCACCGAGAAGATGGGTCTCGCCGGCCGCACCGGCTGGTGGAGCTCGCTCGCGGTGGCCGACGTCAACGGCGACGGCAAGCTGGACATCATCGCGGGCAACGTCGGCCTCAACACCAAGTACCGGGCCTCGGCCACGGAGCCGACCGTGCTGTTCGCCGGCGACTTCGACGGCAGCGGCAAGGACCAGCTCATCGAGGCCCAGTACGAGGACGGGAAGCTCTATCCCGCGCGCGGCCGCAGCAAGCTGGCCTACGCCTTCCCGTGGCTGCCCAAGAAATTCCCGACCTACGCCGCGTATTCCAACGCGACGGTCGAGGATATCTTCGGCGCCGACCACCTGGCCAAGGTCCGCAAGCTGGCGGCCACGGAACTCGCCAGCGGCATCTTCCTCAACCACGGCAAGGCGGGCTTTGAATTCCAGCCGCTGCCGCGCCTCGCGCAGATCGCGCCGATCAACGTCATCATCGCCCGTGATCTCGATGGCGACGGCAAGCTCGACCTCTTTGTCGCCGGCAACAACTTCGGCCCCGAGCCGAACACCGGCCGCTTCGACGGCAGCCTCGGCGTGCTGCTGAAGGGTGACGGCAAGGGCGGCTTCACGGCCCTCTCGCCGGCGCAGGCCGGCATCGCGATCCCCGGCGAAGTGCGCGGGGCCGCCGCCGTCTTGCTCGACGGCAGCAAGTCGCCGTCGCTCGTCGTCGCCCGCCGCGAGGGCCCCGTCCTGCTGTTCAATCCGGCCAACCGCTGATCATCGTCCAACCACGGACCCTTAAGCACGTCTTGCCCACGGTATTCCAAGCTCAAGCCGCCGGCCCGGGCCCCGCCGATGCAAAGTCGCGGGACCCTGGGACAACCCGGCGCATGAGCGCGGTTCATCCAAGGCATGAATTCTTTGAGTGAAGCCAAGCCCCCCGGGACCGATGAACGGAATGACAACTGCAGTTAGCTGACCGCAAACCAATTTCCACCATGCAAACCAAACCCACCACCATTCCATTGTTTCTGCTCGCGGCCGCTTCCGCCGCTTTTGCCCTGACGACTCCGTGTCGCGCTGCCGACGCCCCGCCCGCCGACCCCAATGACTGGCACAAGCCAGCCTGGCTGAGCGAGCTCTCGGTCTCGGCCAAGGCCATCTATGATGACAACTTGCTCGGGGTCTCGGGCAAGCAACTCGCCCCGGAGAAGTCGCAGGTCAGTTCCGTCTCGCTCAAGCTGGCCCTGAATCTGCTGCCCCTGCTCGGCGAGCAGAAGACGATCAAGACCTTGTCCCTCGTTTACCAGCCGGACGCCTTTTCCTATTCGGACTACGCCGCGGAAAGCTACTCGTCGCAGAAGATCAACACGGTGATCGGCGGGAAGACCGGCGACATCTCCTTCAACTTCGACAACGCGTTCCTCTACGTCGACGGCAGCAACCAGGCGCCGACCTATGCCCTCAACCAGCTGGCGGGCGCGGCGGCGGAGCAGAATGACAAGTTCCGCAATAACTTCGCCCACGCCCCGGCCCGCGAGCGCCGCAATCAGGTGCAGGACCGCTATACGGCGCAGTTGACCTACACGTCCGGCAATTACTTCGTCCGCGCGGCCTCGGCCCTGGTGTTCTACAATCTGCAGACGGTGTTTCACAACACCGGCGCGGCGCCGTACAAGGGTTACCAGAACTATGCCGACCGCTCGGATATCAACGGTGGCCTGGATTTCGGCTATAAGGTGACCCCCGACCTGGCGCTGACGCTCGGCTACCGTGACGGCTACCAGTATCAGCAGCAGTTTGCCGCGGCGATCAGCGGTGACCGGCATTATTCGTCAAACCATTACCAGCGGTATCTCCTCGGGGTCGAGGGCAAGCTGGCCAAATGGCTGACGGTGAAAGTTGCCGGCGGTCCCGACGCCCGCGACTACAACCCGAACACCCCGATCAATCACCTGCGCACGACCCGCTTCTATGGCGAAGGCTCCCTCACCGCGGCACTGCCGCACAGCCAGACGCTGGCGATCAGCTACAAGCAGTGGCTGTTTCTCGGCAGCACGGGTATCGCGCCGTACGAGGATATTTCCTATGGCCTGACCTACCGTTGGAATCCGTCGAAGGTGTGGGGCCTGGAGCTCGGCCTCAAGGCCCTCGAGGCGAACTACACCATCGGCAACGACCTGGCCGGCTCCGCTCCGGCCCTGCGCGACGACCTCGACTACCAGGAGTCCATTGCGCTCACATACTCGTTCACGCCGCACCTGATCGTGAACGCGGGCTTCACCTACGAGAAGGGCAGCAACGGGCTGAAGAGCCTGGCCGCGACCTTTGGCCCCGGTTTCCGCGACTTCGAGCACATGCTCACGTCGGTCGGTCTCCAGTATAAGTTCTGATCGGGCCGTACCCGGCGCCGGGCCGGATAATTTGAGGGCGGGATCTATTTGATCCCGCCCTTTTTATTTTCCGGGCCGGCGACAAGGGCCCGGCTGATGGCGCGGCTTTATGACAAACGGGCGGGCAGGCGGCGCGGGTTCGCGCGGCATTTCCGTTCACGCGACGGAAGGAAAATAATTTCCGCCGTGTCGCAACCCTTCTCCGGCAGCTCGTCCCCTGCGCCGGGCAGCTCGCCCCAATGTTGTTTGCAGCGGCGGGGAATCCATCACGTTCCGCGCGTTCTTGGTGCGCTGAGCGGAAATATTTCGGCTCGGTGCACACATCCAGTGACCAACCCCACCATGCAAACCCGCGCTACCCCACGTTCATTCCACGCTCGCCTGGCCTCGGCCAAGCCGTTCGTCTACGCTCTCGTTTTCTCAGCGGCGCTTGTCGCTGCCGCCACGAAGGCCCAGGCCCAAGGCTGTGTCGCCATCAAGCAGATGGGTGATGGAACCTGCAGCTTCGGCAGCCTCGCCGCCCCGGCGGCGGACAAGTGGGAGATTGACGAATCCTACGAGCACTTCCGTTCGCACCGGCATTTCATCGGAACCCAGGAACAGCACCAGCGCTACACGGCGGGCTCCGAGGTGGTCAATGTGGTCGAGCAATTCGACACGGCGGTCGTGTATAAAATCTCGCCGCGCTACTCGCTGGCGCTGGATGTGCCGTACTTCTCCGCGACGCGCTCGTCCCTTTACGAGCATGACGGCGTGCACCGGCACACGATGAACTCGCACGGCATCGGCGATATCCGTCTCAGCGGCCGGAACTGGTTGCGGGACCCCGCGGCCAACCCGCGCAACAATCTCGCGCTCGGGCTGGGTCTGAAGATGCCTACCGGCGACACCAACGTGAAGGATATCGCCTACACGAGAACCGGCCCCGTGCTCAAGACGGTCGATCAATCTATCCAGCCCGGTGATGGCGGCTGGGGCATCGCGGTGGACTTGCAGGCTTACCAGCGCCTGTCCGCGGCGACCTCGCTTTACGCGACGGGCTTTTACCTGATCAATCCGCGCGAGACCAACGGTACCAGCCGCAGTTCCAACCCGGCCTCGCTGACGGCTTTTGATTCCGTGCCCGATCAATATCAGGTCCGGCTGGGCGTGAGCCAACTTTTCCCCTCGAAATACAACTTCAGCGCCAGCCTCGGCGGCCGGGTGGAGGGCGTTCCCGCCCTCGATCTGATCGGTGGCAGCAAGGGGTTCCGGCGGCCGGGTTATGTCGTGTCAATCGAGCCAGGGATCGCCTTTGGCACGAGCCATGACTCCTTCTCCCTCTCGGTGCCGTGGGCGATCCTGAGGGACCGTACCCGCAGCTACGCCGACATGCACACGGGCAAACACGGGGACGCGGCGTTCGCCGATTTCCTCATTAGCATGTCCTACGCCCACAAATGGTGAGGTGGTGCGGTCAGGTTGCCGGTCCTGCTCGCGGGTTGTGAGTGGAGCCGCCCACGGATGTTTGCGGCGGTCGGTCTCGAGGCACCGGCCGCCCGCTACTTGACCAACGGGGCCCCCGTCAGTGAACCGAGGCCCTTGTTGATGTTGTCGCGGAGGGTGTCGAGGCTCTGCCGCACGATCTCGCCCATGGTGGTGCAGCGGAGGTACCCGGCGTCCTTGAAGTGCTCGGCCAGGCTCTCGCGCAGCGCCTGCACGTGCGCGGGCGGCGCGATCGGGTCGTGCATCATCGCGGCCAGCAGGGCCGCGAGCCGGACCGACGCCAGCTCGGCGCGGTGCAGCATCAGCGTCTGCTCCTCGCGCTGGTACTGGAACGCCGTCTTGAAATGCAGGTGCTTGTCGCAGAATTTAACCAGGGCGGCGTTCTCCTTGAAAAACTGCGGGAGGTAGAAGTTCTTGCGCGCGTTGTAGGACTGCTGGTCGAAGTCCATCGCGCGGATGCGAACCTGCGAGCCCTCGAAGTCCGGCGTGATGACGAAGACAAAGTTGTAGCTGCGCATGTCGCCCAGCAGCCGGACGAAGCAGCGCTCGTTGAACTTCACCAGCTCCTTCGCGATGCGGATCGGCTTCAGCTCCGGGCGGTGCTCGAGCCAGCGGTCGATGAAGACGTCACCCGGCACGCCTGCGATGTGTTCCTCCACCAGGGTGACGCCGTGGGTCAGGAAGTTGAGCCGGTTGGGCGAGAGCAGGTGCTCCAGCTCCAGGCCGTAGACGCGCGAGGCGTCGGCCTGCTTGATGTAGAAGTAGTCCGCGTTGTCGTTGAACGCATTCACGATGCGGATCCGGAACGGCATGGAGTTGCCGAAGCCGCAGAAGTCGATGCGGTCGACGTAGAGGTGCTCCATCACGGAGAAGTCCCCGTCCACCTTGAGCAGGGCGTAGACCCGCTTCAGGTCCTCGTTCAGCGGGCCCATTTCCTCCGCGCGGTAGATGACGCTGTCCCAGAGCGTATTCCGGCCGTCGGCGTCGAGCAGCGGCATGGCCTCGTGAAAGTAGCGCAGCCGCTCATACGTCACCGGCAGGTCCCGCTCGCGGCGGTACTTCCGCAGGTAGTGGCGCAACGGCTCCCCGATCGGGTAGCTGGGCTTCTTCCCGGTGCGCAGGACCGGGGGCTGGGGAACTTCATCCATCGGCGGGCAGGCTGGGGGTGGCGCTGCGCGGAGGCAAGCGTGGGGCTAGTCGAGGAATCGCTCTCGCATGTCGTCATGCACCCATCTCAACCTCTGCCAGGATGTGAAGTTGATATCAGTCCTGAGCAAATATTGTTTCCTGCTATGCCCATCACCCTACAGCCCCAAGAGACCGGCGAAATCATCCACTCATTAAAGAAGTATTGCGCCGCCGAGCTCGACCAGGAGATCGGCGACCTCAAGGCGAGGCTGTTGCTGGATTACATTGTCAAGGAGATCGCACCGCTTGCCTACAATCAGGGCGTCAAGGACGCGGAGAAATTCTTCCGGGGCAAGCTCGAGGACCTGGCGCCCACGTGCTTCGAGCCGGGGCTGACCTACTGGCAGAAAAAGAAGTGAGGGGAAACAAAGCCTGTCATTCTGAGCGCAGCGAAGAATCCAGACGGCCGCGAGCATGACATCATTTCCGAGCGCATGGATTCTTCGCTGCGCTCAGAATGACAAACGGTTTGGCGATGCACCTCAGCCCGCGAGCAGCCGCAGACCTACCGCAATGAGCCGCGTCCTCAGCGGCTGGCTGCGTTCCGCGAAGTCGCGCTGCTGGATTTCATACTCGGTGCGGCCTTCCGGGGTCTCGATGCGGACCGGCGCAAACCCGAGGGCCGAAAAGTCGTAGGGGCTCGCGCGCATGTCGGTTTCGCGGATGTCGCGCGCCAGCGCGAAGCAATCCGCGACGAGTTCGCCGGGCGTGAAGGGGGCGAACTTGAAGGCCCATTTGTACAGGTCCATGTTGGCGTGCAGACAGCCGCGTTGCTCGAAGGCCGGCGTCTCGGCCCGCGTCGGCTGCAGCTTGTTGAGCGGGCGCGCGGGTGCGGTGAAAAAGCGGAACGCATCGAAGTGCGAGCAGCGGACCGGCTGGGCCTCGACGATCCGCGCCAGCTCCTCCGGCGGAAACCGCAGCGGCCAGGCGTTGTGCCGCACTTCCTCCGGCGTCTGCCGGTAGACCATGGCCCACTCGTGCAGGCCGTAGCAGGCGAACTGCGGCGGCCGCTCCGTCGTGAGCCGCAGCAGGTTCACCATCCACGCCAGGCTCTCGCGCCGGTGCGGGGGAAAGGCCGGCAGGTTCAGTCCGATGCCGTGCTCCGTCTCGTGGTATTCCGGCCAGCGGAGATATTCGCGGGCGGCCGCGCCTTGCAGCACGACGTCCGGACCCGGATGCCAGCGCTCCAGCCAGCTCGGACGGAAACGGTAGTACTCAAAGAGGAAATCATGGACGGGATGTTTTTCGCCCCGGCCGGCGCGTTCCCGGTGCGGCTTGGTCCACTCACCCACGCGCTGCTCGTGGGCGCGGCGGCGGTCCTGCCACTCGGGTTCGGCGAGGATTGTCACTTCGGCTTTGTAGGTGCTTGCTGGCAAGCGATGGAAGGTCGGCGGAGTCGCCTGTTAACAGGCTCCTACAATTTGCTTAGTAACCGTTTCACGCCGTCGATGGGCGCGGTGTCGATGAAGCGCAGTTCCACCGGCCAGTTCAGTTTGCTGGCCAGCGAACGCAGGGCAAAAGCGGCGGGGACGCTGTTCAGGACGCGGCCGCTCACGCCGCAGGGCAGACGCGCGACCGGGGCCGGAAAAAGCCGGTGGATCACCTGGTCGGCCAGGCGGGCGAGGTCGGTGATGGAGTCGGCCACCACCTGCTGCGCCGGTCCGCAATCCTCCTCGGCGAGCTTGATCACCAGCGGGGCGAAACTTGCGATCATGGCGTTGGCCCCCGTGTCGTTGTAGAAGAACCGTGAGTTGGCTGCGTAATCCGCGAGCCCGGTGTGCGCGCGCAGTGCGGCGGCGAGCGGGGACAGCATCGGGCCCGGGGCGGCTTGCAGCTCGAGCAGCGCAAACGCAAGGGCGCGCCGGCCGATATCGAAGCCGCTGCCGGGGTCACCGAATTTCCAGCCGAGTCCGCCGGCGTAGTGCGTGGCGCCGTCCGGCCCGCGGGCGGCGACAAAGGAGCCGGTGCCGGCATGGAGCACGAGTCCGGGCGCGCCGGCCGTCGCCAGTTCCAGCACCGGCACCGAATCGGGGCCGGTGACGACCCGGCCAAACCCGGAGAGGGAGGCCACCACTTCCTGCCAGAAGGCCCCGGCGCCCGCCATGTAGAGATGGGTGGCGGAGATTTCCGGCGTGATGCCCGTCGCTCTGGCCGCGGCGAGGAGCTCCGCCAGCGCCTCGGTTAGTATGGTCCGCGCGCGGTCCGCCCCGACCTGGCTGGGATTGCAGCCCGGGGCAAGGTGGTGCGCCACTTCCGCGCCGGTGCCGTCGAGCAGGACCAGCTCGGTCTTCGTCCCGCCGCCATCCACGCCGATTTTGTAGAGATTGCCCACGGAACACACGGAATACACAGAACGAGGCGGACCGGAATTCTTTTCAGTGTATTCCGTGTGTTCCGTGGGCCAAAATTATTACGCCAGCTGCCGGCTCAGGCGGCCCTTGTATTTCTTGCCGAGCTCGCGGTTGTACTCGATGGCGTCCGGCATGTTCTGGCTGCGGAGAATCGGAAGTGGATGCCCGCCGGCCTTGAGCCACGCGATGACTTCCATTGTCAGGAGGTTGAGCAGCGTGGCCCCGATCAGCGTGGAGGTCGGGCCCGCGAGCACCCCGTCCGTCACGGGCGTGATCGCGTCACCGGGCACGCCGACGTTATCGAGCACGTAGTCGGCGACCTCGTGAAGCTTCTTGCCACCCGGGTGGACGGTCGCGGCGGCCTTCGACATCTCGACGCAGGTGAGGCCCACCACGTGCAGGCCCTTCTGTTTGGCGTAGAGCGCCACCTCGATCGGCGAGGAATTTTTGCCCGAGTTGGAAATGACGATGATGGTCTCGCCGGCCAGCAGGCCGTGGGCGCGGTCGTAGCGCTCGACGATCTTCGTGCCGTAGCCGACGAGGTTCTCCACGAAGCCGCCGGTGGGGTCGTAGAGGCCGCTGACGCAGACGAGTCCGCCCGCGCGGCCGATGATCTCGCGGCCGATGATCTCGCTGTGACCGCTGCCGAAGGTGTGCAGCACGCCGCCCTTGGCGAGTGACTCGCCGATGACCGGCCCGAGTTTTTTCAGCACCGGCGCGTTGAGGGCGCAGGCGCGCTGCAGCATGCTGCTGGCGGTGGCGAGGTAGTTTTCGGCGAGGGTGGACATGGTTTAAAAGAGAAAGCTGATTCCGATCGAGCCAAACACATCGCCCTTCGGTTGGCCGTAAAATTCCTTCGTGCGGTAGTTCTGCATGTAGGCGATCTGCATGCCCTTCAGGTGCGTGCCGGCGAAGGGCGTGCGCAAGACCAGGCCGACGTTGAGGTCGGCCACCAAGGGACGCTTGTCGACGGAGAGGCTGTCCTGCCAGGTGTTGCCATCGAGGAAGAGGTTGCGCGCGACGGCGCGGCCCTCGGTGCTGCCAAACAGATAGAGGCTGAAGTGCTTGGCGGACGTGACGCTGCCGCCGGCCGGGCGGATGAGGTCGGCGCCAAAGTCGTCGGGCAGCTGCCAGCCGACGCGGACGGCGAAGCCGGTGGCGGCGTTCGTGCGGATGTTGCCGAGGGAAACGCCGCCGCGGACCATCAGGTCGGTCTGCAGGCCGAGGATCGGCGTGCTGATCTTGCCCACGCGGTAGCGGCGCTCCCACGACAGCACGAGGCCGGGCTCGTTGTGCAGCTGGTTGTCCCAGCCGTTCGCGTGGTCGACGTTGATGATGTCGTGAAAACCGTTCTGCACCTGCCGGCCCAGCGACGCCGGCCCGACCATGCCGACGGCGATTTCCACGACGCGCAGCAGCTTGGCGTCGTCGCTCTGGGCCTGGAACGTCAGCGCGGCGTACAGCCAGCCGGCGTAGGGCCGGTCGTGGGGCTGGGGCAGGGTGGTCGCGGTGTCGGACGGCGTGTAGATGTTCTGGCCGAGCGAGACGCCCACCTTGTAGATCTGCTCGCGCGCGGTCTGGCTGTTGAGGGTCGGCACGTAGGTGGCGATCTTCTGCACCAGGTCGGGCGACTCGTTGATCTTGGTGTCGCCGAGGAAGGACAGGCGGAAGCCGTTGGTGTAATGCCGGTCGGTGCCGGCGAAGTACTTGTCGTTTTCCGAGATGACGCTGATCGCGCTCGTGTTGAAGAGGTCGCTCCACTTCGCCGGATGCTCGACGTCGGCCGGGGCGGGGGCCGGCTGGTCGGCGACCAGGCGGGCGGTGAGCAGGACGAGGCCGCAAAAAAGCAGGCGATATTTCATCAAAGCGAGGACCACCGGCCGAAGATGCCGCAGGGCAGGATTTTCCCGTCGCGCTGGACGGGCAGGCCGACCTCGCCGCCCGAGAGCTGGCCGCCGGCGCCGGAGAGCAGGCTGGCGAGGAGGTTGACGACCACCGTGGGCGAGAGCCGCGCGGTATAGGCGTTGATCAGGAAAAAGACCGGACGGTCGCTCAGCAGGTCCTTGCACTCGCGGAGCAGTTCCCAGAGGTGGTCCTCGAGTTTCCACATCTCGCCGGTGCTGCCGCGGCCGTACGTCGGCGGGTCCATGATGATCGCATCGTACTTGCGCCCGCGCTTGATCTCGCGGCGGACAAATTTCAGGCAGTCGTCGGTGATGTAGCGGATGGGCGCGGTGGCGAGGCCCGAGAGGGTGGCGTTTTCCTTGCACCACTTGACCATGCCCTCGGCGGCATCGACGTGGCAGACGCTGGCGCCGGCGGCGGCCGCGGCGACCGAGGCGGCCCCGGTGTAGCCGAAGAGGTTCAGGACGTTCACCTCGCGGCCCGCGGCGCGCGCCGCCTTGATCTTCGCGCTGAACCAGTCCCAGTTGACAGCCTGCTCGGGAAAGAGGCCGGTGTGCTTGAAGCTGGTCGGGTGGATCTTGAAGGTCAGCTCGCCGTAGCGGATGCTCCAGTGGTCGGGCAGCTTCTGGCGGTATTCCCACTTGCCGCCGCCGGTCTCGCTGCGGTGGTAGAAGCCGTCCCAGTTTTCCCAGCGGCCGTTGCCGCCGGTGCGCGGCCAGATGATCTGCGGGTCGGGCCGCACCAGGGTGTAGGGGCCCCATTTCTCGTGCTTCATGCCCTGGCCGCAGTCGAGGAGTTGGTAGTCCTTCCAGTGGTCGGCGACAATCAGGCCGGGGCGGTCAATATGCATGGGGCGATGTTGGTAAAAGCAGGCGCGAGGTGAAGAGAATTACCGGGGCCGGCGCAAGCGCGCGACCAGCCACTGGTGCAACCGGTGGTCCACGAGCCAGGCCAGTCCCGCCGTGGCGGCCAGCAGGCCGGCCAGCCGCACGGCAAAGGTCAGGACCGTGCCCGAAAACTCCGGCAGCAGCACCCGCTGGCTGATCTGGAGCGGCGCCGCGAAGGCGTAGAGCCCGAACGAAATGGCCCCGAGCGGCCCGAGCCGGCCTAGGCCGGCCAGCGAAAAGGCCGGGCGGAACATCAGCCCGGTGGCGGCGAGCAGGGCGGCGGTCGCGACATAGTGGATGGGACTCCACTGCCCGGTGAACAGCAGCCAGCCGGTCCCAAACCAGGCCCAGCCCAGGCAGAGCCACGCGAGGATTCTTTGGGTGGCGGGCGACCGGCCGGTGACGGCGAGGACGCACCACAGGCACGCCGGCAGGAAGTCCAGCCGGTGCGGGGAAACGCTCGTCGGCCACAGGAGCGAATAAAATCCGCCCTGGAGAAACAACAGGCGCAGGGGACCCACGACCCACAGGGCGTAGGCGCCCAGCACGGCGCTGGGCCACTGGCTGCGCCCGGCGGCCGCGGCCGCCGGAGCCGCGGTGCACCAGGCGAGGGCCAGCCCGCCCATCCAGTAGTAGGCACCGCAGGCGTGGCGTGAGATCAAGACCGGCACCGGCAGCCCGAGCGCCGGGCCGAAGGCGACCAGCGTGATCAGCCCGAAAAAAACCACGGCGGAAGGTGCAAGCCACCAGACCACGAGGAACAGCAGGTAATAAAACGCCTCGTAGTTCAGCGTCCAGAGCACCGGGTCGTTGACCAGGAGGGGAAACTGCCAGCCGGTGACCGGGTAGGGGACGTCATTTTGCAGGAACAGAAAATTTCCCAGCAACATATGCCGGCTGAGGTCGGGCTGGAGCAGCCAGGCCAGCAGGATCGCCGCGTAGGCCACGGGCACCAGCCGGGCGGTGCGGCGCAGCACGTACCGCCGCGCGCCCGGGCCGGTGAGGGGTTCGCGGATGGACAAGCCGATTACATAACCGGACATGACGAAAAACATCAGCACCGCTGCCGCGCCCAGGTTGAACCACCAGAACACGGCCGACGGCGCGTAGCCCGGATCCAGCGCGGGGAAAGGCAGGAACGCGTGCGCGTAGAAAACCAGCAGCGCGCACAGCCCGCGCAGGGCCTCGAGGGCGAGGTCGCGCGGCGGACGGTCCGTGGACGTCGCCGGCGGCCGCAACCGGTAACGGAATATGTCCCGCCAGGCCATCAGCACGGGCGGGCGCCGGTGGGTTCGGGCCGCGGGCTCATGCCTTCGTCTCCGCAGCCGGACTCGCGGCGTGCGGGCCGCGCCGGGGGGAAGACGGGAAAATTTTCATGGGCCAACTCCAGCGCCGGGCCCCGGCCCTCGCAATCCCGAATGCTTGGAATAGCGCGGGCCCAACCCGGCTCTTATGCGGATGTACCGGTTGCTTTGCCTCCTTGCTGTCCTGCCCGCGGTGACCTGCCCGGCCGTGACTGGAAAATTTTCCAGCGGCGAGACCCGCACCCACCTCCTTGAGCTTTACAGCTCGGAGGGCTGCAGCAGCTGTCCGCCCGCGGAGCAATGGCTGGGCGGCCTGCGCGACGCGCCCGGGCTCTGGCGCGATTTCGTGCCGGTGGCCTTTCACGTCAGTTACTGGGATAATCTCGGCTGGCCGGATCGCTTTGCCCGCAAGGAATACACCGCGCGCCAGTACGCCTATTCCAGCCTTTGGGGCGGTGACACCGTCTACACGCCCGGCTTCGTGCTCGACGGCGCAGAGTGGCGGAAGAGCGCGGGCGCCATCCCGGCGGCCTCCGCCGAAAACGCGGGCGTCCTGTCGGTGGAGTACGCCGCGGGCGGCACCTGCCGGATCAAGTTTGTCGCGGCCGGGGACTGCGAAATCTACGCGGCCCTGCTGGGCGGTGGCATCGTGTCGCGGGTCCGCGCCGGCGAGAACGAGGGCCGCACGCTGCAACACGAGTTCGTCGTGCTGACGCTGAAGCAGGCCCGGCTCCGGTCCGGCGTGGCCGAGATCGAGCTGCCGGTTCCGGCCGCCGCGGAAATCCCGCGCCATGCCCTGGCCGTCTGGGCGGTGCGCCGCGGCGAACTTGCCCCGTTGCAGGCGACCGGCGGCTGGCTGGATTGAACGGGCGACCCGGAAGAACTTGTCACTTATTAAGTGACAAGTGGCCGGTAAGCGGTGCGCCGGCTTTGCGGTTGCGGCGCGGCGGCGCGGGCGCTTGAGTGCGGCATGATCCGCCGGCGACCCCTGCTGCTGTGGTTGGGCCTGACGGCGTCGTGCGCCCTGGCTGAGTCCGACCCCGCGGTGACCCTCACGCGACTCGCCGACCGCGTGCGCGTCGAGGCCGGCGGCCAGTGGTTTACCGAATACATTTACGGCGATGGGGCGCGGCGGCCGTACCTTTATCCCATCCTCGCGGCGGATGGCACGCCGCTCACCCGGGACTTCCCGATGCAGTCTCCGGCCGGCGAGGAACAGGACCATCCCCACCACCGCTCGCTGTGGTTCGCCCACAGTTCGGTCAACGGCATCGATTTTTGGAACGAGGATCCGGCCGGCGGCAATACGCCCAAGGGCCGCATCGTGAATGATACGCTGACCACCGCGGCCGACGGCCCGGCCGGGGTTATCCACGCCACCGAGCAGTGGCTGGGTCCGGCGGGTGAGCTGGTGTGCACCAGCGAGACGACGCTCCGGTTTCAGGCCACCGCGGCCGGCCGTTTTATCGATTGCACGGTCACGTTGCACGCGCGGCCGGAAGCGCCGTTGCTGCTCGGGGACAACAAGGACGGCGTCATGGCCATCCGGCTCGCGCAATGGCTGACGCTGCCGCACCAATCCGGGTCGCGGCCGGTGCCCGGCCGCGGGCACATCGTTACCGCGAAAGGCGACCGCGACGCGGCCGCCTGGGGCCGGCGCGCCGATTGGTGCGATTACCATGCGCCGCATGACGGGCAGACCTACGGCGTGGCGATCTTCGACCACCCGCAAAATCTCCGTCACCCCACGTGGTGGATGGCGCGGGACTACGGGCTCTTCGCCGCGAATCCCCTTGGCCGGCACGATTTCGAGGGGCGCAAGGACCAGCCGCATCTCGGTGACCACGTGATTCCCGCCGGCGGCGCCCTGACCCTCCGCTACCGGTTCTATTTCCACCTCGGCGATGAAATCGCGGCGCAGGTCGCCGCCCACTACGCCGGGTACGTTGCGGAAAAATAAACCCCACGCTGCCCATGAACCAGTTTACCCGTCGCTCCTTCTTGAAAACGTCCGCCCTGGCCGCCGGCGCCGCGCTCTCCGCGCGCTCGTGGGGCCAGGTCAGCGGCGCCAACGGCGACATCCGCGTCGCGGTCGTCGGGCTCAACAGCCGCGGACAGAATCATCTCACCAGCCTGCAGGCGATTCCCGGCGTCCGGGTCGTCGCGCTGTGTGATGTCGATTCCGCCGTGCTTGCGAAAACCGCCCAGGCGCTGGGGGGTTCCGTGAAAACTTACCGCGACATCCGGGAGTTGCTCGCTGCCCCGGGGATCGACGCCGTCACGGTCGCCACGCCCAACCACTGGCATGCCCTGATGGGCATCTGGGCCTGTCAGGCCGGCAAGGATGTCTACGTCGAGAAACCCGTCTCGCACAACCTCTGGGAGGGACGCCAGCTCGTCGCCGCCGCGACGAACTACCACCGCGTGGTTCAGGCCGGCACGCAGATCCGCTCCGGCGCGGGTCTGCAGGAGGCCGTCGCGTGGGTCCGGTCCGGCGCGCTCGGCAAGATCACGACGGCGCGCGGGTTTTGCTACAAGCGGCGGGCGAGCATCGGCCTGACCTCGGGTCCGCAACCCGTGCCGGCCACGATCGATTATGACCTCTGGTCCGGTCCCGCCCCGCTGGTGCCGCCCCGGCGGAACGGTGCGGCCCACGGGCCGGTGCACTATGACTGGCATTGGTTCTGGCCCTACGGCAACGGCGACGTGGGCAACCAGGGCATCCACCAGCTGGATGTCGCCCGCTGGTTTCTGGGCGAGTCCGGCCTGCCGCGGCACACGCTCAGCGTGGGTGGCCGGCTGGGTTACGTGGACGACGGCGAGACGCCCAACAGCCAGATCATCGTGCACGACTACGCCACCGCGCCGCTGGTTTTCGAGGTGCGCGGCCTGCCGGCGAAGACCGGGGCCGGCAACACGATGGATCAGTACCGCGGTCTTTCCATCGGGAACGTGATCGATTGTGAGCACGGTTATGTGGTCACGGGGTCCTACTTCGCCGCCCAAGCCTATGATCGCGACGGCCGGCTGCTGCGGGAATTCAAGGGTGAGGACCGCCACATGGCCAATTTCATCGACGTGGTTCGGAGCCGGCGGACGGGTGACCTGTACGGGCCCATCGGCGAGGGCCATGTCTCCAGTGCGCTCGCGCATCTCGGCAATATATCCCACCGGCTCGGCCGTGTTGCCCCGCCGGCCGGGATCCGGGAGAAGCTCGCCGCGGAACCCGCCCTGACGGAGGCGTGGAGCCGGATGGCCGGGCACTTCGCGGCCAACGAGGTTGACCTGGAGAAAACCCCCGCCGCGCTCGGCCAGTTGCTGGCGGTCGATCCGGTTGCGGAAAAACTCACCGGCCCCGTCGCGCCCGGGGCGAATGCGCTGCTGACCCGCGATTACCGCGCGCCGTTTGTCGTGCCACAACTGGCCTGATCAGGTGCCGTAGAGCCGGTCGCCGAAATCGCCGAGGCCGGGCAGGATGTATTTCCGGCCGTTGAGCTCGCGGTCGAGCGCGCCGGTGTGGATCGGCACCTCGGGGTGCGCGGCCTGCAGCACGGCCACGCCCTCGGGTGACGACACGATGCAGACAAAGACGATCTCCTTCCCGCCCGAGGCCTTCACCACGTTGATGGCCTGCACGGCGGAACCGCCGGTGGCGAGCATCGGGTCGACGACGATCACGCGCGTGCCGGCGAGCGGCGGCAGCTTGCAGTAATAACTGCGGGCGACGGCCGTCGCGTGGTCCCGCTCGAGGCCGACGTAGCCGACGGATACATCGGGAAAGGTGTCATGGAACGGCTGCAGCATGCCGAGGCCGGCGCGCAGGATCGGGACGACGACCAGCGGTTTGCCCAGCACGTGGCCGGTGGTCGGCTCCATCGGCGTGTCGATCGCCTTGTCCACGGTGGCCAGGTCGCGCGTCGCCTCGAGGGCGAGCAGGAGCGAGATCTGGTAGCTCAGCGTGCGGAACAGCGCCGGCTTGGTGGTCTTGTCGCGGAGGTGGGTCAGCACGTGCGCGCCGAGCGGGTGGGAGAGGACGTGGAGGGACATGAGGGAGAAAGTTCAAAGGGGCCAATAGCCAAGGGCCAAAGAAAGCCCAAACCCAAAAGCACCCGACCTTTGATATTTGGACGTTTGGCCATTGGGATTTTGCAGCCTAAGGCTGCAGCAGGAGCACATGCTGCGCCGGGCCGGGCAAAAGTGGCGTGGGCTCGCCCTTGACCCAGGCGGCGTGGCCGGCGCGGTAGTACGGTGACAGCGGGTGGCCGCTCTGGCCGCCGGGCAGGTGCAGGATCGCCTCGTTCTCATGGCCGGGCGAAACCACCAGCCGCTCGCTGGCGCCGAAATCCGGGCCCTGCACGCGGGGCATGTGGCTGTCGCCCGGCAGCGCTTCGGCCGGCATGTCGAGGAAACGGGCGATCGGCTTCGGCAAAAAGCTGCTGAACGGGTGCCGCATCCGCAGGGTGTTGCGGGCGCCCCACGTGTAGCGCGCGATGGGCAGCCCCGATTTCTCGACGTCGGCGGTCACGTCGTCCGCCGCCGCGAGCAGGAGGGCGTTCCAGGATGAGTTGGCCGGATTGAGCATCCGGGCCGGCTGCTCATGGACCAGCCGCCACAGCGCGTCGTCGTAGTGGAATTTGTTGTAACTGAATTCCTCATAGCGGTCTGTCGCCGTCGCAAAAAACGGCGCCAGCAC
Source organism: uncultured Verrucomicrobiota bacterium (assembly GCA_903898675.1). GTDB lineage: Bacteria > Verrucomicrobiota > Verrucomicrobiia > Opitutales > Opitutaceae > Lacunisphaera. The sequence goes on along the minus strand of CAIUGM010000033.1, from coordinate 86,899 downwards.
GCGGTCGGCGAGCTTCAGGTGATAGGCGCGCACCAGCCGGTAGGCGGCCGAGTCGGTGCTGGCGTGGCCGTTCCACTGCCGGATGGTCTCGCGCAGCTCCCGGCGGGCGCCCTTCTGGGCAACGGCCTCGTCGGTCAGGACCTCGAGCAGGAATTTCTGCCAGCGCGCCAGGTAGAGCGCGCGGTCGTCGAGCTGGATGGCGAGCAGGTCGGCGGGCACCGCCTTCTTCCCGGAAGCGGCCAGCTGGCGCAGGTCGTCGCGGATCTGCCCGGCGCGGCCGCCGTCATCGTAGCCGCTGTCGCCGACCTTGGCGAACGCGGCGCCGCCCACGATCCGCTGGTTGGCGGTCCACAGGATGCCTTCCGCCGGGTTGGCGATGACGGGAATTTCCTCGGGCTTCAACCAGCCGTCCCAGCGGCGGTCGCCGAAGGCCCACGAGACCGGCTCGCGGCCGGTGAACCCGACGCGCCGCGGCACCGTGCCGGTGAGCGTCCAGGCGATGGCGCCGCCGGCGTCGGCGACGACCAGGTTCTGGTTCGGCATGCCGATCCGGTGGGCGAGCGTGACGGCGTCCGCGGCGGTGGCGGTGGTCTCGAGTTCCATCAGGCGCAGGTTGGTGGAGGCGGGGTCGTGGGCGTTCCAGCGCAACACGAGATAGCGGCCGTCCTCCGGCCCGGAGAGAATCGGGCCCCACTCTGTCCAGCGGGTGATGAAGGGCGCGGGCTCCTGGCCCTTGACCTTGATGGGTTCGCTGCGGTCCTCGATCTCCACCCAGCCGCGCGGCGTGCGGTAATGGATCTGGGCGATCGACTCCGTCTCCACCAGCACCACGTCGCTGGTATCGATGTAGGAATTGGTGAAACCCCACGCGAGTCGCCCGTTGCTGCCGGCGATGACCAGCGGCGTCCCGGGCAGGGTGACGCCCACCACGCGTTGCGCGGTGCCCGCGGCGTCGGTCCACTGCAGCACGGCCCGGTACCAGATGTGCGGCACGTTCAGGCCGAGGTGCATGTCATTCGCCAGCATGGCGGCGCCCGTCGCGGTATGCGCGCCGTCGATCGCGAAACTGTTGGAACCGGGCAAAAGCGGCTCCTCGGTCGCCGGGCGGTTGGGCGCAACGGCGCCGACCACCTCCGGATCCGCCGGTTTCAGCCGCAACGGCGGCAGCGGCGCGGGGGTGAACGTGCTGCCGTCGAGCGCCGCGTCCCACGAGTCGCCCTCCGGCGCGAAGAAATCCAGGCCGGCCTGGCCGAGCGACAGCCGCGCGGCGCGAAGATTCTGCTCGAGCCGGCCGGTGGAGTCCTGCAGGTCGAACCACATGGCGTAGGAGATCAGGATGCTGTCCTCGGCGCGCCACGCCTGCGGCGCGGTGCGGAGCAGCAGGTATTCCCAGGGAATCTTCGGCAGCGCGGCCAGGCCGGCATTTACGCCGGCCGTGTAGGCGTCGAGTACGGTGCGCTGGTCGGCGGGCAGGGCCGCGACCACCTTCTCCGCCGTCGGGCGGAAGCCGTGCAGCCGGTGCGCCCGGTCGAGGGGCAGTGCGGCGGCGCCAAAAAGCTCCGAGAGCTCGCCCGCGCCGCTGCGCCGGAGCAGGTCCATCTGGAAAAAACGGTCCTGGGCGTGGACGAAGCCCGTGGCGCGGGCGACATCCGCGCGGGTTGCGCCCGTGATGGTCGGCACCCCGAGGGCGTCACGCTCCACCTTCACCGGCGCCCCGAGGCCGGCGACGGCGCGGGTGCCGTCGAGCTGCGGCAGGCTGCCGCGCACCTGCCACCAACTCCAGGCCGCCGCCGCCACCGCGAGCAGCCCGATCACGCTCAGGGTGGACAGCAGGTAGGAAAAGCGTTTTTGCAGCGGGCTCATGCGGGCTATTTCAGCCAGGCCTGCGTGCCGACCGGGTCGCGGCCCTCGTCGTATTCGTTGAGATCGAAGAAGGTTTCGATGGGTTTGCCGGTGAGGCCGTACTCGGCGATGCGCTGCTGGAGCACGGGCGTGCGGTCGTCGCGCCAGCCCACCTTGGAGAGAAAGCGGCTCCAGACGTAGCGCTCGTCATCGGTGCGCGGGCCGCCGCGCTCCAGGCACCAGGCGAGGATTTCCCCGTCGGTGCCGCCGGCGAGCGTCCGGGCCTGGAGGTCGGCATAGGCGACCCGCAGGAAGGTGCAGCAGCGGGCATCGAAGCCCTTGCCGACGTTGCCGGCATAGTCCGCGGGGAGCTGGTGCGCGGCTTGCAGCCGGATCTTGTCGAGCATGCGGCCAAAATAAACGAGGCCGCCGACTTTATCATAACAGCTGCGGAGTCCGGGAACGTGGGGCATGCCGCGCAGAATTCAGGATTCGACGGCGGGAATCCAGAGCAAAGCGCCCCGGCGCGGAATCAGCGCTCACTCGCGGAAATAATACGCGACGGTCGCCAGCAGCCCGAGCAGGAAGGTCGGGGCGTTGATCCAGAGTTGGTTGAACGGAACCGGGTAGTGGTGCACCGCCCAGATGACCGCCACGTGCTTCACGGCGATCAGGATCCAGCAGATCAAAATGATCCTTTCCAGCCGGGGATCGCGGGGCACCGGCCGGCGCACGTTCACCTCCGTGATGAAGGCGCGGTCGATGCCCCCGGGGGCCCGGCGGGTCTTGAACTGGAAGAGGTCGGCAAACATCGCGCCGTGACCGTACCCCGATTTGGCCAAAAGAAAAGCCGCTTGGCGCGGCGGCGGGATTCCGCTTCATTGGGCCGCATGCGCACCACGCCTGGCCGTTCACCGTTCACCCGCCGGCAGTTTTTAACCAAGATGGCGCGCTACGGCGGCGCCGCGGTGCTGGGCGCAATGTTCGGGTTGGAACTGTTCGCGCGTGACCGGGGCGGTTTCCGGCTGGCGGGCCGGGCCCCCGCGGGCCGGGGCCGGCGGATTGTGATTCTGGGCGGCGGCGCGGCGGGACTCGCGACGGCCTATGAGCTGGGCCGGCTCGGCTATGAGTGCGTGCTGCTCGAGGCGCGCTCGCGGCCGGGCGGACGCGTCTGGACCGTGCGCGGCGGCACGACGGAGACGGAAGCGGGCAATCCCGCGCAGACCTGCCGGTTCGACGAGGGACTTTTTCTCAACGCGGGCGCGATGCGGCTTTCGCACCATCACGAGACCACGCTCGATTACTGCCGCGAGTTCGGCGTCAAGCTCGTGCCGTTTCCCCATTTCAACGAGGCGGCGTTTGTCCACGTCGACGGCCACCCGCGGATGCGGATCAAGGAATTCGACACCGACATGCGCGGGCACACCGCGGAGTTGCTGGCCAAGGTCGCGCGCCGCGGCCAGCTCGACGGGCCGCTGACGGCGGAGGACCGCGAGAAACTCATCGAGTATCTCCGCGACGAGGGGCGGCTGACGAAGGACCTCGTCTACCCGCGCGCGGGCGACACCAAGCTGGAACCCACCTTCCTCGATCATCCCCGCGGCTACACGATTTCCCCGGGCACCGATGGCGGGCCGGGCGCGCCGACAGTGCCGGTGGAACTCGAGGCGCTGATCCAGGCGGGCTACGCCTCGATGCACACGATCGATCATGAGTCCAACCAGCAGGGCACGATGCTGACGCCGGTCGGCGGCATGGACCGGATCCCGTACGCCTTTGCAGAGCGCCTCGGCCCGGTCATCCGCTATGGCGCCGAGGTGCGCGAACTGCGGCGCGGGACCGACGGCGGCGTGCGCATCCTCTACGCCGACCAGGCGCAGGGCGGAGTCGTCCGGGAAGTGACCGGCGATTTTTGCGTCTGCGCCCTGCCGCCGCACCTGCTGGCGCGGCTGCCCGGCGATCTCGCCCCGGCGACGCTCGCCGCGCTCCGGTCGGGCGTCCCCGACAATGCCGGGAAAATCGGCCTGCAGTTCAAGCGCCGGTTCTGGGAGGAGGACGACGAAATCTACGGCGGACGCTCCATCACGAACCAGCCGATCAGCCAGATTTATTACCCGTTCGACGGCCTCAACACGGCCGGCAAGGGCATCGTGGTCGGCGCCTATCATTTTTCCAACGTGAAGGACTTCGACGCCATGACGCCGGCCCAGCGCGAGCGGGCCATGCTGGAGCAGGGTGCAAAGATCCACCCCCAGTATCCGGCGGAATTCGAAAATTCCTTTTCCGTGGAATGGCAGCGCGTGCGCTACAACGAGGGTGCGTGGATGCAGTACGGCAGCGAGGCGGAGCAGGACGCCATGTTCCGCACGCTCAGCCAGCCCGACGGCCCCTTCTATTTTGCCGGCGACTGGCTGACCAAGCTCGTCGCGTGGCAGGCGGGCGCGTTTGTGTCCGCCCACCGCACGATCGCCGCCTTGCACGCCCGGGCCAACGCCTGATCATTATGAAAACAACCCTCGCCCTGTTTTTCCTGCTGGCGGTCACCGGCCGGTGCGCGGCACCGGATCAGGTCACGTTCACCGGTGACGCGGCGTGGCCGATCGCCTCCGGCGTGGCGCTCCCGGCGGGCCGCGCCGGATTCTGGACCAGCGGTACGGTGCCGACCGAGCTGAACAAGGACGGCAAGACCATCCACGAGCGCTACGGCGACACCTACACCCAGGGCGTCAGCTGCCTCAGGAACATCGCCCAGGTGCTCGCGGCCCAGGGGCTGACCCTGCAGGACGTCGTTTACCTGCGCGTGTATGTCGTGGCGGATGCGGCGAAGGAGGGGAAGCCGGACTTCCCCGGCTGGTTCAAGGCCTACGGGGAGTTTTTCAACAACGCGAAAAATCCCGCCAAAACCGCGCGCTCCACGGTCGGCGTGGCGGCCCTGGTCAGCCCCGACTGGCTGATCGAGATCGAGGCCTTTGCCGTCTACCCCGGCGCCAAATAATTTCCCGGCCGTTTCCCCTTTCATGAAAATCAACGCCCCCAGCAACGAAGCCAACTACCTTCTCAGCCAGACGCGCGCGCACCATGTGCAGCTCAGCAGCATGGCCGACGTGAAGGCCAACATGCTGCTCACGATGGCGTCCATCGTGATCACCCTCGCCGCGCCGCAGGCGCTGAAGGCCGGGACGCAGTGGCCGCTGATCGTGCTGATGGGCTTCAGCCTCATCACCATCCTGCTCTCCGCCTACGCGGTGATGCCGAAGCTGCCCTTCAACCACCGCGGGCACCCGGAGCCCGACGTGCACAGCCCGGGCTTCAACCTGCTTTTCTTCGGCGACTTCATGGGGCTGGATTATCCGCGCTTCTCTGCGGAGATGGAGCGGGTGCTCAACGACCCGTCGCTGACCTACGAGGCCGAGGTGCGCGAGATCTACACCCTGGGCGTGTTCCTCGCCTACAAGAAATACCGCTACCTGCGCCTCGCCTACACGACCTTCATCGTCGGCCTGTTCGCCAGCTTCTTCACGCTCCTGCTCAGCGCCAAGCTGTGAGCGGGTGGGGCGGCGGTTTTCGCCTCAATCTGCTTGTGCGCCGGCACCCGTTTACCAGCATGCGGGAATGCCGAAAATCTCCACGCACCGGCTCGCCGGTCTGTTGCTGCTCCTCGCCGCGGGTCTCCCGCTCACCGCTGAAACCAAGCTTGAATCCAAGGTCGAAACGAAGTTCGAGACCGCGGGTCCCGGGAAGGACCGGGACGCCGTGGCGGAAGAGGATCCCGCGCCGGTGGTCACCGCCCACACGATCACGGTCGGGGGCCGGACGCTGAAGTATCACGCGACCACCGGCTACCTCGTGCTCAAGGAGGAGGAGGGCAAGCCGCTGGTGAAGAGTGCCGCCCCGCCGGCGGCGCCCGAGGCCAAACCCGAGGATGAGCCGAAGAAAACCAAGGATGGGCTGAAGCCCAAGGCCAAGGTTTTCTTCGTCGCCTACACGCTCGATGACGTGGCCGACCCGGCGACGCGGCCGCTGACCTTCGCGTTCAACGGCGGACCCGGCTCCGCCTCGATCTGGCTGCACATGGGCTCCGTCGCGCCGCGCCGCGCCGCCCTGACTGAAGACGGCGAGGCGCCGCCGCCGCCGTACCAGCTGGTCGACAATGAATCCACCTGGCTCGACCACACGGACCTCGTCTTCATCGACCCGGTCTCCACCGGCTACAGCCGGCCGATGCCGAAGGAAAAACCCGAGCAATACCACGGCCTCAAGGAGGATATCGCCAGCGTGGGCGACTTCATCCGCCTCTACACCTCGCGCAATGCCCGCTGGCTCTCGCCGAAGATCGTCATGGGTGAAAGCTACGGCACGACCCGCGCCGCCGGGCTTTCCGATTACCTGCAGGCCCGCTACGGCATGTACCTGAACGGCATCGTGCTCGTCTCGTCGGTGCTGAGTTTCCAGACGCTGGAGTTCACGCCGCAGAACAACGACCCGTACATCGGCTTCCTGCCGACCTATGCCGCCGCGGCGTGGTACCACAAGAAACTCCCCGCCGACCTGCAGGCCAAGGGCGTCGCGGAGGTTTCCGCGCTGGCGCGGGCCTTTGCCGGCGGTGACTACACCCTGGCGCTGGCGCGGGGCGACACCCTGCCGGCCGCCGAGAAGCAGCGGATCGCGGCCGAGCTCAGCCGTTTCACCGGCCTGTCCGCGGCCTACTGCCTGCAGCGCAAGCTGCGCATCCCGGATTATCTTTTCTTTTCCCAGCTGCTCCGGGGTGAGGACAAGCTCCTCGGCCGGCTCGACGCGCGCTTCTCCGGCCTCCGCTACGAGCCGGGCACCGACGGCACGCTCGGCGACGGCGAATACGACCCGAGCGACGAGGCCGTGGCCGGCCCGCTCACCGCGGCGTTCAACGACTACGTGCGCCGCGAGCTCAAGTTTGAAAGCGACCTGCCGTATGAGGGCACGGCCGATGTGACCCCGTGGAATTTCGGCGACGCCGGCGCCGGTTTCCCCAACACCGCGGAGGATCTGCGGAAGGCGATGACGCGGAATCCGTACCTGAAGATCTGGGTCACATGCAGCTACTACGACCTGGCCACGCCATTTTACGCCGCGGAGAACGCCGTCGCGATCATGAACCTCGATCCTGCCGCGCGGGCCAACCTGCGGTTCACCTACTACGAGTCGGGCCACATGCTCTACATCCACCAGCCGTCGCGGATCAAATTCAAGCAGGATTTCGAGGCCTTCCTGCAGGACGCACTGCACCAGCAACCGGTGCACGCCGCCGCGCGGTAAGAGACGCAGCGTTTGGTTTCCCCGTAGGGGCGCAGACTCGCTGCGCCCTGCTTGCGCGGCCTCCCGTTCGAGGGCGCAGCAAGACTGCGCCCCTACCGCGCCGGGTATACCTCCCAGATTAGGGGTAACCTCCCGCCCCCTCCTTCGTCTTATCCTTCAGTTGCTTAGTTAATGCGTTGAAATGCTCTCCGCTGGTTTTACGCCTCCGCACAATTTGACGGCACTAACAAAGCAGACTAAGGTCTGATCACCCCACCAACTCTCCAGCCACTATGAAAACCACTCTATTCCTTCCGGCCGTCCTTCTGGCGGCGGCGGTCGCGGGCTCCACGGCCCTGGCGCAGGATAATTCTGGCGCCCCCAATTCCAATCCCCAGGTGGCCGCGGCCCCCATCGCGGTCAACGGCCTCGTGTACGTCGCCAAACTTCCGACGGCCACGCAGCTGACCAAGGACGCCGAGGACGAGGGCCTGAGCATCGTCCGCATCGATCAGTCGGCCGACCGGGTCCTCGTGGTTTATAAATATCAAAACGGCAGCACGCGCACCTTTGCCTACACGACTTCGGAAAACGGGACCCCCGCACCGGCCGTGACCCAGGCGGCTCCGGCGATCTCCACCGCCACTTACACGTTGGTTTCGGCTCCGCCCCAGGCGACCAACACGGTCGTCTACTCGACGCCCGCGCCCACCGTGATCTACACCGACCCGGCCCCGGTGGTTTATTACCAGCCGCGCTATTCGAACTACTATGATCCGGCCTGGGACTTCTGGGCTCCGCTCGCCATCGGCGTCGGCCTCGGCTGGGGCTTCAGCGGCCACGGCTACTACGGCCACGGTTATCATGGTGGCGGCTGGCATGGCGGCGGTGGCTGGCACGGCGGGCACCATTGAGCGCCGCCTAAAACCTGAATCGACGAAGGCGCCCAACCGGGCGCCTTTTTTATTATCCTTGGATCCTGCACCATGGAGCTTGCTCCTGCTTGGATGTAGCAGTGGCCGTAAGGCCGCTGGCGCCAGCCGTCTGACGACGGCTGCTACAAGGAAATGCACGATCCGGTTCTGCGACTTCAGCTCCCGGCGGGCGGGTCCGATTATTTCGCGGCGAGCGCGGACTCGATCGCCTTGATCACGGCGGGAGACTCGGGCGTCGCGTCGGAGTCGAAGCGCTGCAGGATCCGGCCGTCGCGGCCGATCAGGAATTTATTGAAATTCCAGGTGATGTCGCCGGGGAAGGGCGAGCCCTTGCCGGCCAGCGCCACATAGAGCGGATGGCGGCCGGGGCCGTTGACCTCAAGCTTGTCGAAAAGCGGAAACGTGACGTGAAAGGTCGTGCTGCAGAATTGCTTGATCGTGGCGTTTGAGCCCGGCTCCTGCCCGCCAAACTGGTTGCAGGGAAAGCCGAGCACCGTCAGGCCCTGCGCCTGGTATTTCAGAAACACCGCCTCCAGGCCCTTGTACTGCGGCGTGTAGCCGCACTCCGACGCCGTGTTCACGATGAGCAACACGCGACCCTTGAAGGCAGCCAGGGTGGTGGCGTGGCCGTCGATATCCTTGAGCGGAATCTCGCCGAGGGATTCGGCGCGCAGGGTCAGGGCGGAGAGCAAAAGCAGGACGGCGAGCGAGGAAAGGTGGCGCATGACGGGGTGGGGTTAGGAGCGGATGAAATGATTGGGCGGGCTGAACCAGGCGCGGTCGCCCTTCTTGTAGGGGGCGCTGCCGTCGAAAGATCCCGGGGTTTCCACAAAGCGCAGGGCCTGGGTGCAGCCGATCTCCGAGGTGAAATAGCCGAGGACGGTCAGCTCCTTTAGCATCCGGAAATAATGCACCGGGGTTTTCTGCGTCCGCGCCGCGGCATCCAGGGTGTTCAGCAGGGTGGTGCGCTCGGCCGGCGAGCATTGCAGGAAGGATCTTCCGGATTGCTGCGTGCAGGCCGCTTCCAGTTTCACCAGCCCGTCCCGGAAAATCGCCTGGTGCTCCTCGTCATAGCAATCCTGCACCATCTGGGCCATGAAGGCGCCGATCCCGGTGGCCTTGGCCCCGGGCGTGTGGGTGGCGGGGATGATCGTGTCGCCGATCTCGTCCAGCAGCGCGAGGTTCGCGGCGGAGAAGCCGGGGCCGGCCGGTTGGCCGACGCCGGAGTCGCCGCGCAGGAAAACCTGGGCGCCCACGCAGGTCCCGCCGAGCAGCAGGGCCATCCGGGCGAGCGCCTCCCGGCGATTGATCAGGGGAATCGGGTCGGGGCGGTTCATAGGTTGCCTTTTTTCAGCTCGTCGACGGCGAAGGCCGCGGCGCGCGCGGTGAGCGCCATGTAGGTGAGGGATGGATTCACGCAGGCGGCAGAGACCATGCAGGAGCCGTCGGTGACGAAGACATTCTTCGCCTCCCACACCTGGTTGTTCCGGTTCAGGACGGAAGTCTTCGGGTCGGCGCCCATGCGGGCCGTGCCCATCTCGTGGATGCCCTGGCCGAAGGTGTAGCCGCTGTCGGTGGTGCGGACGTTCTTGACGCCGGAAGTCTCAAGCATCTCGGCAGCGTCGTTCATCATGTCGACGCGCATCTTCCGCTCATTGTCCTTGATCTCGCAGTCGAAGCCCAGGATGGGCAGGCCCCATTTGTCCTTGGCGGTTTTATCCAGGTAGATCCGGTTTTCGTGATAGGGCAGGATCTCGCCAAAAGCGGTCATGCCGATGCTCCACGGGCCGGGCTCGGTGAGGGCCTCCTTGAACCCGGCGCCGATGCCAAGCTCGGCGACGTTGCGATCCCAGCCCTGGCGGCTCGCCCCACCTTGGTAGCCGAAGCCGCGGCGATAGTCGCGGTGGTCGGCAAAAAGATTCCGGAAGCGCGGGATGTAGAACCCGTTCGCGCGGCGGCCATAGACGTACTTGTCCTCGAAACCCTCGACGTCGCCCGCGGCGCCGCAGCGGAAGTGGTGGTCCATCGCGTTGTGGCCGAGTTCCCCGCTGCTGCTCCCGAGTCCGCCCGGCCAGATCTCCGTGGCGGAGTTCATCAGGATCCAGGTGGAGTTGAAGGTCGACGCGCAGAGGAAGACGATCTTCGCCTTGAACTCGCGGGTCTGGTTGGTCTCGGCGTCGAGCACCTCGACGCCGGTGGCCTTTTGCGCGTCCTTGTCGTACAGCAGCTTCGTGACGATCGAGAACGGCCGCAGTGTCAGGTTGCCGGTCTGCACGGCGGCCGGCAGCGTGGCGGACTGCGTGCTGAAGTAGGCGCCGAACGGGCAGCCGAGCCAGCACTTGTCGCGGTACTGGCAGTTGACCCGGCCATTGTGCGGGGCGGTGAGGTTGGCGACGCGGCCGATGATCAGGCGGCGCCGGTCCGCGTAGTGGGCCTTGATGCGGCCGGCGACCTCCTGCTCGACGCAGTTCAGCTCCATGGGTGGAAGGAACTGGCCGTCGGGCAGCTGCGGCAGGCCCTCCTTGGATCCGCTGATGCCGGCGAAGCTCTCCGCGTGGTCATACCAGGGCGCGATGTCCTGGTAGCGGATGGGCCAGTCGGTGGCGATGCCCTCGCGCACATTGGCCTCGAAATCGAAATCGCTCCACCGGTAGCTCTGCCGGCCCCACATCAGGGAACGCCCGCCCACGTGGTAGCCGCGGTACCAGTCAAAGGGTTTTTCCTCCTTGTAGGGGCATTCCTTTTCGTCCGCCCAGTAATCCACGTTGGCCTGGGCGAGGACATAGTCGCGGGCCAGCACCGGGTGGTCCTTGATCAGCTGGCGGGAATTGATGCCGCGGTTCGGGAGCTCCCAGGGCGCCGCGAGCGCATTGGTGTAACCGGTGATGTGCTCCAGGTTGCGCCCCCGCTCGAGCAGGAGGACCTTCAGGCCCTTCTCGGTCAGCTCCTTGGCGGCCCAGCCGCCGCTGATGCCGGAGCCAACGACGATGGCGTCATAATTTTGTTCAGACATGGTTGGTCAGGTTTGTAGCGTGGGTTTCCTGAGGGGTAGTGACGTGGATCAAAACCAAAAGTGACGCGGCAACTTTGCGTCGGTCCCGCCGAAGCGCAAGTGCGATACAGTTTGTCCCGTTGACCGCGGCGGATTTTTCGCGACCAGACGCGGCCCCGCGCGGTTCACTCCTTCGGCAGCACGCTCATCCCGCGCTCGATGCCGCCGCCGATGATGAGGGAGCAGGTCGCGACCTTTTCCTTCACGCTGTCGACCCGGATCTGCGCCTTTTCGGTGAAGCGGTTGTCCAGCACGTCGCCCGTGCCCGGGTCGCGCACGACCTCGCTGGTGCCGACCTTGAAAATCTGCCCGGGCACCACGCCCTCGCGCTGGCCGCGGTTGAAGTAGATCTGGTTGCCCTTCACGAGAATCACACTGCCGCTCCACGGCAGGCCCACGAGCTGCGCGACGCAGAAGCCCATCACATCCTCGACGGCGGCGGTCAGCGCCTGGCCGGCGTTGGTCTTCTTGAAGGCGGTGAGATCCTGGTTGATGGCCGGGTCGGCGAGGCCGGGGCTGCTGCCGGCGTACCGGGCCTGGCTCACGACATTCTTGACGCCCTTCACCTGGCCGGTGACGACGTCGAGGAGGGTGATGACCGCGGTGATCTCCGCGTGACTGACGCCGGGCTTGCCGTCGACAAAGGCGGTGATCTCGCCCCGGACCAGCAGTTGCGCGGGATTGATCGGGCCGGTGACCGGCGCCTTGTCCGCGCCGTGCATCTCGGCCTCGGGTACCACCAGGAAAAGCCCCGTGCTCTGGAGCAGGTCGGCGAGACCGGTGCTGAAGGTCCCGGTCAGGTCCAGCGGGCCCGCGTAGTTCGAGTGGTTTTCGAACTGGCCGAGCGTGACGGGATAAAGCAGGCCGTTCTTGGCTTCAACCCGGGCCGTCAGCAGACAGAGAACGGCGGAGAGGATGGCAAAATTTTTCATGGGAAGGCGCGTGGTGGCGGGCACCCGGCATGATTCGCCGTGCACCCGCGTGGGCAACAGCAATCATGGCCGGCTTCCGGTCAGTCCCCGGAGTACCCGGGAATCCGGCTCACGTCGACCTCGTCGATCTGCGTGGGGTCCAGGAATTTCTCGGCATAGCGCAGGTAGACCCGTTCCCGGACGAAGATGTCAAAGAGGTCGGGATCCACGTGGCCGTTCAGGCGGAGCTGGCCGAGGATTTGCAGCGATTCGGTCAGGGTCTGGCCCTTCTTGTACGGCCGGTCGCGGGCCGTGAGCGCCTCGAAGATGTCGGCGATGCCCATGATGCGCGCCTGCACCGACATCTGCTCGCGCGTCAGGCCGCGGGGGTAGCCCTTGCCGTCCATGCGCTCGTGGTGGCCGCCGGCATACTCCGGCACATTGCGCAGGTGCTTGGGCCACGGCAGGGCCTCGAGCATCTTGATCGTGACGTTGATGTGGTGGTTGATGACCTGCCGCTCCTCCGTGGTCAGCGTGCCGGCGCGGATGGTGAGATTCTTCAACTCGTCGGGCGTCAGGAAATCGGTCTCGCTGCCCGGCGAATGCGGGAAGCGGTATTTCAGGGAAATGGCCTGCACCCGTTCCTGATCCGCCGGCTTCATTGCCTCGCTGCCGGTGTTGCAAAAGCGTAGGAATTCCTGGTCGGCACCGATCTCCGCGAGGCGCGCCTGGAAGGCCTGCTCCAACGCCGGCCGGTCGGCGCCGGGCTGGGCCAGGTTCCTGAGCAGCGCGATCTCGGCGTCGCGCCGGATCACCTCGAACCGGGTGTCGATCAGGTCGATCCGGTCGTGGATGGTCTGCAGCTTCGTGGCCTTGTCCACGACGTGGACGGGCGTGGTGACCTTGCCGCAGTCGTGCAACAGGCCGGCGATCTTCAGCTCGTAGCGATCCTTGTCCGTTATGGTCCAGTCCCCCCAGCGGACCGGTTTCGGTGCGGTGTGCCGCCTCGGCCAGCAGCATGGTGAGGATCGGGACGCGCTTGCAGTGGCCGCCCGTGTAGGGCGACTTGTCGTCGATCGCGTCGTTGATGAGCGTGATGAAGGATTCGAACAGGCTTTCGAGCTGGAGGATGAGCAGCCGGTTGGTCAGGGCCACGGCGGCCTGCGAGGCGAGCGACTCGGCAAGGCGCTGGTCGGTCTCGGTGAACGCCACGATGCGCCCGGTGCCGGGCTCCTTGGCGTTGATCAGCTGCAGCACGCCGATGATCTCGCCCTCGTGGCTCTTCAAGGGCACGGTCAGGAAGGACTGCGAGCGGTAGCCCGTGCGGCGGTCGAACGCCTTGGTCCCGGAAAAATCGAAGCCCTGCTCGCGGTACGCGTCGGCGATGTTGACCGTGCTGTCCTTCAGCACCGCGTAGGCGGCCACCATGGCGGTGTTCTCGCGGCCCTCCGCGTCGCGCAGGAGCACGGGCTCGAACGGGATCTGCGTGCCGGTCGTGCCGCCCATGGCGATACCCAGCGAGTCGGTGCGGATGATCTCGAACTGCAGCGCGTTCTTGTTCGCGGCGTGCCGGCGGTAGAGCGTGCCGCCGTCGGCGTGGGTGATCTTCTTGGCCGCGATCAGGATCGTCTCGAGCAGGTGGTTCAGGTTCTTCTCCTTCGAGAGCGCGACCCCGATCTGGTTGAGCTCGGCCAGCCTTCGGATGAGGGCTTCATCAGCGGCGGGGGCGCCGGCCGGGCTGGCGGTGAGGTCCATTCGGTCAGGATGAAGGAATCCGGGGAGCCGGTTCAATGCTAGAGAGCAGGGGGGCCGAGGAAAGTGGGTCGGGCACCCGGACCTTCGCGCCATTCAGACCGGTGGCAACAAGGGCAAGGGGGTTCCGATCCGGTCGTTCCCGCCTGTAAATCGCTGGCTTGGAATTTGACGCCGCAATCCAAGGGCGCACGTTTGTCGCGTGACCGATTCCATTTCCCTGGAGTGCCCGCATTGCGGAGAAACCTTCACCCTCGCACTCGACGTGAGCGAGGGCAGCGCGGAATTCATCGTGGACTGCGAGGTCTGCTGCGCGCCGATGACGGTGGCGGTCCGGATCGTCGACGGCGAGATCGAGCGCGTGGATGTCAGTGCGGCCTGAGTCGAGCGCCCGGTGCGGGAAGCAAGGAGAACAACGGCGGAACAACTCGAACGGGGAGTGGACCACGGATTACACGGATGATCACGGATCAAGGCGTTTTCGAAAGGCTTCCGGGATTTCCCTCCTCCGGTGGGCTGACTGTTTCACGCAGTTGGATTTTTTCCGAAATATCGGTATTCATCTGTGATATCCGTGGTGAAACCGCCTTGGTCCGACTCCTTTCGCCCATTTCTTTTGGCTCATGAAACCGACCTTCAAACTTCACTCGCCCGAGACAAAGACCGACTACCATATTTATATCGAGGCTCCGGCCGCCGGACTGGCGCCCGGTCCGTGGCCGGTGATGCTGTTCATGGATGGGGACGACCAGTTTTCGTTCGCGGTCGCGGCCTATCGCGAACTGCGCGAGGCCGGCCGGGTGCCGCCGCTGCTGCTGGTGGGCGTGGGTTATGGCGCGAGCTACGCCAAGGCGGCCAACAAGCGCGGACGCGACTACACGTCCGCGGCGCACAGTGACGAACCGACCAGTGGCGGGGCGGCGGCCTTCATGAAATTCCTGACCGCTACGCTCTGGCCAGATCTGGCGCGGCGTTATCCGGTGCACGCGGAGGTGCGCGGAATCGGCGGACATTCGCTCGGGTCGCTGCTCGTGCTGCATGCGCTCTGGCAGGAACCGTTGTTCTTCACCCGCTATCTCGCGAGCGCTCCCTCGATCTGGTGGGCCGACCGGCACATTCTCGGGGAGGGCGTGCGCCGGCACGACCGCAGTGCGGCGCTCCCGGCGCGCCTCTTCCTGTCGGTCGGCGCGGAGGACTCGGCGTCGATGACCGGGGACCTGACGCTGCTGGAGCAACAACTGGCGGCCCGGCCGTTCACCGGGTTGGAATTAACGGTCCGGCGATTCCCCGGCCGCAATCACTTCAACGTCCTGCCCGAGGCGTTCCGTGCGGGATTGGTGGACTTGTTTGGCGCGCGCGGAACCTGAGCCCGGCCGGAGGGTGGTTATTTGGAGTGGGACAGCAGCCAGGTGTAGAGATCCTGGCTCGCGTAGACCCGGACCCAGGTGGGATGGGCCATGTCAGACTCGATCGTGAAGCGCACGTCCGGGTGACCGAGTTCCTCCAGCTTGTTGAGGAGCGGATAGAAATACTTCACGGGCACGACGGGATCGCGGCCGCCGGCAAAAACCCAGATCGGCAGCTTCGCCGCGGCGAGTGTCGGCGCCATGACCGGGCCGCCGTAGCCGACGACCGGCGCGATGGCGGCGAATTTCTCCGGGTGTTTCCACGCGAGGTACCAGGTGCCGAATCCGCCGTAGCTCAGGCCCGTGAGGTAAACGCGCTTCGGGTCGCCCTTGTAGGTGACGAGCACGTGATCGACCATGCCCATCACCTCATCGGCGATGACGTTCCAGCCGCGGGCGTCGCCCTCGGGCGGAAAGCCGAGTTTCTCGTCGGAGAGCTGGCCCTGCATGGGCTCCTTACCGTCGTAGTGCGGGGGGTAAGGGTGGATGCCCTCGGCCAGGCGCCGGGGAATGTCCGAGGGTTTGCGGTTCTTGATGTAAGGCACCTCGGCCTGGTCGAACATCGGCAGCTGCGGGGAGATGATGACGAAGGGCAGGTCTTTTTTCTGGGCCCACGCCTCGAAGAGCGGCCCGTGGATCAGCACGTAGTCCAGCTCATCCTTGGCGTTGCCGCGCTCGCCGTTGCCGTGGAGGAAGAGCAGGACCGGCCACTCCTTCTGTTGGGCATAGCCGCGCGGCAGGTAGACGAAGTAGTCGCGGTCGAGGCCGGTGACGTTGCTGTGGTAGGTGACGCGTTTGAGTTCGGGGGCGGACATGTCGGCGGCGGTGGCCGTCACGCCCAGCGTGGCGGCGAGAAGAAGCAAGACGGGGAGAAATTTCATGAAAGCGGAAATGAGCCTGCCGCCGCCCGGGCCAATTACCAAGGCGGAAAATCAACCGCCGGCGCGGACCCGGAATCACCCAGTGACAAGCGCAATGGTTTCATGCAGCCTCGGGCCGTGGTCCGGCGATCCCAGCCGGGCCGAAACAGTTAATCCCATGGCCCAAAAGAAAATCGTGATGGAACCGAACAAGAAGATCGCCCTCGTGGCGCACGACAACAAGAAGCGCGACCTGGTCGAGTGGTCGAAGTTCAACCGCGACCTGCTGGCACACCACAAGGTCTTCGCCACCGGCACGACCGGCACGCTGCTCGAGCGCGAGCTGGGCTTTCCCATCAACAAGCTCCAGAGCGGCCCGCTGGGCGGCGACCAGCAGATCGGGGCCAAGATCGTGGACAACGAGATCGATTTCCTGATCTTCTTCTGGGACCCGCTGGAGCAGCAGGCGCACGACCCCGACGTGAAGGCGCTCCTGCGCATGGCGGTGGTCTGGAACATCCCGATCGCCTGCGACCGGGCGTCCGCCGACTTCATCATCTCGTCCCCGCTGATGGACAAGACCTACGAGCGGCTCGTGCCGGACTACGACGCCTACCGCAACCGCAAGGTCCCGGGCGTGGAGACGCCCGCGCTGCCGATTCCCGGGGTCACCGAGACCAAGAAGCGCCGGTCGACGGACACGGCGGCCGCGCCAGCAGTGACGGCACCGGCAACTCCGGCGGCCACCTGAGGAGTGGGGCCGGCGACAAGTGCCGGCCCTGCATTTGCCTCAGATCTGCGAGAATGCGGCCGGGACAAGAAACCGGCTGGTGATCTTGGACACGTTGTCCGCGTACTGCGGATCATCGCGCAGCTTGTGCCACACGGGATGGGCCCCGAAGGCCGCCCAGTTTTTCGTGTGGGTTTCACGGTCGGGACTGCAAAGCAGATAGGCGAGGTGCGGCAGATCGCGGCCAACGAGGGCCTGGCCGTAGAACACGGGGGACAGGTCGAGTTGCTGCATGAGCCCGATCTCGCCGGCGTTGAACATGTCGACCTTGTTCAAGGCCTTGGCCTCGCTGTAGCTCTCGTAAACGCGCAGCTCGAAAATGCGGGCGGCCTTTTTCTGCGCCAGGGCCGGCACCGCAAGTTGCGGCAGACCGGCAAACGCCAGCAACAGCCAGCTGTCGATCCGGTCGAAGGCCGGATTCGCCTTCGTGGGCGAGTGCAGGTAGTCGGCGCCCGCGGCCAGGACGGCCGGGTCGCGGTTGAGGGCGGCCGTCACGCGCCCGACGGACTCGAGCGAGCGGTGCGGGATGAGCACCCAAACCGCCGGGCCGTCCTTCGCCTCCGGCTCCGTGAACACGCCCACCGCCTTGATGCCCTGGGTGTTGAGCGCCGGGATCAGCGCCTGTTCCAGGTAAGCGTCGAGCAGGGTATGCGGCGCGCCGGGCTTGAGACGGTAGGCGCGCAGCTCGTAGTAGTCGCGGCCGGCCGCGCCAGCTTCAGCCGCCGTGGCCTTCAGGCTCGTGAGGGCGGTGGCGGCTGACGCCACCAGCGTGGTTTTAAGGAAGTCGCGGCGGGGAATATTCATGGGGAGACGGGATCAGTGGGGTGAAGCGGATGAGAGAGGACGTAAAAAAAGAGGCCACGGGTGGGACAATTGCCAATCAAATCACGCGGGCGGACCCGCGACCGATCAGGTGTTCCACTGCACGATCACGGGGGCCTCGTGCTCGAAACCCAGCACGCTTACGGAGGCCGTGCCGAGGACAAAGCGTTGGGCCTCGGCGCTGGGCAGCCCGATCCAGCGCGCGACCAGAACCCGGCCGAGATGCCCGTGCGAAAAAACCGCGATGTTTCCGTCCAGGCCACGCAGCCGGTAGATGAGCCCGTCAACGCGGGCGGTGATCGCCGCGGGTGATTCACCGTGCGGGCAGCCGTCGCGGTAGATATTCCAGTCCGGCTGCCGCTGGAGGATCTCGGCGCGGCGGAGTCCCTCGAAGTCGCCGTAATCCCATTCGGCGAGATCCGGCTCGATCACGGCCGCGGCCCCCAAGCCGGCCAACCGGCAGGTTTGCCGGGCGCGCAGTCGCGGACTGGTGAGGACGCGGCTGAATTCGATCCGGCCCAGTCGGTCGGCGAGCTGCCGGGCCGCCTGTTCACCCTGCGGCAACAGCGGCAGGTCGGTCCGGCCGGTGTGCTGGCCGGTGAGCGACCAGGCGGTCTCGCCGTGACGGATGAAATAAAGCTGCTGAAGCATCGCGGGTTTCCGGCCGGTGGCGCGTTTACGAAATCCAGCGGGCGATGGCGAAGGCCGCCGCCGCCGCCATGCCGCCGATCAGGGTGGTCTGCAGGCCGCTGCGGAAAACCGGGACGCCGGTCACGCGGCCCTTGATGCCGCCGAAGATCGCGAGCGCGATCAGCGTGGTGACCACCGAGACCTTGAGCGCCGCCTGGGTCGTGCTCATGAACAGGTACGCGCTGAGCGGAATCAGACCGCCCACGATGTAGGCGCTCGCGATCGTCAGCGCGCTCTTCCACGCCCGGCCGGGTTCGGGTTCCTCCAGGCCCAGCTCGAAGCGCATCATGAAGGTGACCCAGTCCCTGGGTCGCTGCCGCAGCGACGCCACCACGGTGGCGCATTCCTCCGCCGAGAGCCCGTAGGTCAGGAAAATATCGCGCACCTCCTGGGCCTCGTCCTCCGGCTTCTCAACGATCTCCTGTTCCTCGCGCGCCCGCTCGTGCACGTAGTGCTCGGCATCGCCGCGGGCGGCGAGATAGCCGCCCAGGCCCATCGCGATCGAGCCGGCGGCGATCTCCGCGAAGCCGGCGGTCACGATGATATGGGTCTGCGAAATCGCGCCGGTCAGGCCGGCCGCCAGCGCGAAGGGGACCGTCAGGCCGTCGGACATGCCGATCACGATGTCGCGGACCGCGTCGCCGGCCGTGAAGTGCTGCTCTACATGTGGCGTGGTGGGCATGCCGCGAACTTGGGCGACAATCCGCCGGCAGGCAAGCGGTCCGCTGGCCCGTTCAGCGCAGCCGCGGCCAGGAGAATTTCTTCCCGGGAGCCGCGGCGGCCGGCTGGGCTCCGCTCGTGGGCGGCTGGCCCGCCGCTTCCCGCAGCTTGTCCTTCTTGCTCTTGCGCCGGCCCTTGATGCCGCCGGTCGGCGGTGGCACGTCGGTCTCGACCGTCTCCACGGGCTCGAAGCCCCCGATCTGCTCGCGCGGCAGGTCCAGGCCGTGGCGCTTTTCGATCAGCAGAAAATGGGCGTGGGTGCCGGCGCTGACAAAATTGACCGCGACGCCGCTGGCGCCCGCGCGGCCGGTGCGGCCGATGCGGTGCGTGTAGTCGACGGCGGAACGCGGCAGGTCGAAGTTCACGACGACGGGCAGATCCACGACATCGAGGCCGCGCGCGGCGAGGTCGGTGGCGAGCAGGACGCGCACTTTCGACGCCTTGAAATCCGCGAGTGCCTGCATGCGCGCACCCTGGCTCAATTCGCCGTGGAGGGCGGTGGCGGCGATGCCGGCCTTGCGCAGCTTCTCGGCCACGTGCTCGGTGGCGTACTTGGTCGCAACAAAGACCAGGACGCGGGTCCACTGGTTCTCCTCGATGAGGTGACGCAGCAGCTGGGTGCGGCGCGGCGGATCGACCTCGATGGCGCGCTGGACGATATCCGGCGCGGTCGCGGGTTCCGCCGGGACGTCGATGCGGACGGGATCACGCAGCAGGTTTTCCGCGAGCTGCTGGACGGCCGGGGGAAACGTGGCGGAGAAGAACAAATTCTGCCGGCGGGCGGGCAGGAGGGCGATGATCCGGGCGAGTTCGTCGGTGAAGCCGAGATCGAGCAGCCGGTCCGCCTCATCGAGCACGAGCACCTGCAGCGCGGAGAGGGACACCGCGTTGTGGTCGATGAGGTCCAGCAGCCGGCCGGGCGTGGCGACGAGCACGTCGGCGCCGCCGCCGAGGGCCATCATCTGCGGGTTGATCGAGACGCCGCCGTAGACGACGAGGGTCTTGCTGGGCGAGGGCAAGTGGCGGGCGTAGAGGCGGAAGGATTCCCCGATCTGCGCGGCCAGCTCGCGCGTCGGCGCCAAAATCAGGGCGCGGGCAAAGCGGCCGCGTTCGCGCGGGCCCGCGGCGAGCAGCTGCAAGATGGGGAGGGCAAACGCCGCGGTCTTGCCGGAGCCAGTTTGGGCCGAGGCCCAGACGTCACGGCCGCGCAGCACGGCGGGGATGGCCGCGGCCTGCACGGGCGTGGGCACGGAATATTTCCGCTCCGTGACCGCACGCAGCAGGGGTTCCGACAGGCCGAGGGACAAAAATGACATTGCTGAATCGATGGCGCGGAGGCGCCGGGATGGGAACATTAAAGCTAACCCGCGCCGCGCGCCACCGGTCGCTTGGGATCGGCGACCCACTCGCTCCACGAACCGGCGTAAAGCTTCGAGCCCGGCAGCCCGGCGTATTCCATGGCGAACAGGTTGGCGCAGGCGGTGATGCCGGAGCCGCACTGGTGGGCGACGTTCTCCGGCGCGCGGTTTTTCAGCAGTGCCGAGAATTCCTTTTTCAGTTCCTCTGCGGGCCGGAAAGTCAGGTCGGACTGGAGGTTGCTTTTATAAAATCGATTGAGTGCGCCCGGGATGTGCCCGGCCACCGGATCGATCGGCTCGACGTCGCCGCGGAAGCGCTCGGCGGCGCGGGCATCGAGGATGGCGGAGGATGGGTCCGACAGACGGCCGAGCACCTGGTCGGCGCTCCAGACCAGCGAAGTGTCGGGGTGCGCGTGGAGGACGGCAGGCACGGGCGAGTTCACGGTGGTCGTGAGCGCGCGGCCCTCGGCCAGCCATTTGGGGATACCACCGTCGAGCAGGGCGACGGAGCGCAACCCGATCCACTTTGCCTGCCACCACAGGCGCGCGGCATAGAGGCCGCCACTGTCGTCGTAGGCCACGACGGTGGATGCCGCGGAAACGCCGTGGGCCGCGAGAAAAGCGGCGAAGGTGTCGGGCGAAGGAAGTGGGTGGCGGCCGTTCGTGCCGGTCTTTGGTCCGGCGAGGGTGGTCTCGACGGGGGCGAAGTATGCGCCCGGAATATGGCCCTCGGCGTAGAGCTTCGCGCCCTTGGCGTGATCGACCAGATCATGCCGGCAATCGAAGATGACCCAGGACGGATCGTCCAGGTGGGCGGAAAGTTGGTCGGCACTTACAAGCATGGGGGAGGAAGTGGCCACGGATTTCACGAATTGGCCCGAATGGGAAACCGCCAACTCCGCTCAAGCCAGCTTAACGATGATCGTGTGGCCGTTAGCCTTCACCTGGTCGCCGACCGCGAGCTTCTTGCGCTTCTGGGTTTCCACGACGCCGTTGAGCAACACGAGGCCGGAGCTGATGAGCTGCTTGGCCTCGCCGCCGGTTTCGCTCAGCCCGCCGAACTTGATGAACTGGCAGAGCTCGATCGGCACCTCCCGGACGACCACGGTGCGCGGACTGGAGGAATTGGTCGCCTGCTTGGGCTGGGAGGATTTCTTCGGAACAGTCATTGCGGTGGATTTTTAGACACAAAGGCCGGGTGGCACAAAGCACAATCCGGGTTCGCCGTGCCGCGGCATCGGGTCAGCGGTCCTTCACGGGATTCACGAGGCGGATCCCATTCGGGTCGATGAAGATCTTGCGCTCGCGGAAGAGGGCGCCGATGGCCTGTTTGAAGGCCTTCTTGCTCATGCCGAAGGTTTCGCGGATGGCCTCGGGCGGGCTGTTGTCGTGGTAGGGCAGGCGTCCGCCGGCGGCTTCCAAGGCGGCGATGATTTGCTCGGCAAAAGAACCGACGCGGCGGTAACCGGCCCGACCGGCGGCGAGATCGAGCTTGCCGTCGGGGCGGATGGAGCGGACGTAGCCCTCGATGCGCTGGCCGATCTGGAGCGGCCCGGGCACGTCGGAGTGATAGAGCAGGCCGCGGTGGGCGTCGTTCACGATCATGTTATAGCCGAGCGGGCTCTCGCTCATGACGAGCAGCTTGACGGCGTCACCGGCATGGTAGGTGTCCAGGGGTGTAATCTCGAGGCGGCGGTTGAGCCGGGCGCTGGCGAAGACCCGGTCGCTCTGCGGGTCGAGCGCCACCTGGACGACCACCACGTCGCCCACGTTCACCGGGCCGGACATTTCCCGGATGGGCAGCATGAGATCCTTGTCCAAACCCCAGTCGAGAAAGACGCCGATGCGCGGGTTGGTGCTGACGACCTTGAGGCCGGCGAACTCGCCCACGCTGGCGAGGGCCTTCTGCGTGGTGGCGACGAGGCGGTCCTCGGAATCGCGGTAGACAAAGACGTCGATCTTCCCGCCCGGCGTCGCGCCCGGCGGAATATAGCGGCCCGGCAGGAGGATTTCGCCATGCGAGCCGCCATCGAGATAGAATCCCGGCGGAGCGCCGCGGACGATGGTGAGCAGGTTGCGTTTGCCAAGGAGAGCCATGAAGAGGGCAAGCTGGACGCGAGTGGCGCGATTGGGGAGTTAATTATTAGCCGGTGGTGACCTGACCCGAGCCAAAAACACCGGATTGGGTGCCCACGGAACACACGGAATACACCGAGCCCAGAATTGAGGTTCCGGAATCGTTTACCCCTACAAGCACCGAGAACTTCTTCGTTTCCGTGTATTCCGTGTATTCCGTGTGTTCCGTGGGCAACCGGGATCAAAGGGTTTGGGATCCCGGAGATTCAGCGGTTAAATTTCCGGTTCAGTTTCTTTTCCCCGGTTTGACCTCGGCGGGTTTGCCGGCTTGCTTGGGGGCTTGGCCCCTGAACTCACGCTGCACCCGATCGGTTTCATCCGCACCCACAAGCAGGTGAAGTTTCAGGCGCGGCACCAGCCGGCGGAAATCGAGGCGGAACGCAACGTCCTCGAGCTCCTGCCCGGGGCCAACTACGAGCAGGCCTTGCAGGACCTGACTGGCTTTTCCCGCGTCTGGCTGGTCTGGTGGTTTCACCGCAACACCGACTGGCGGCCGCGGGTGATGCCCCCGCGCGGACCGGCGCGGCGGCGCGGCGTCTTTGCCACGCGCTCGCCCCACCGGCCGAATCCACTCGGGCTGACGCCGGTGCAGCTGATCAAGGTGGAGGGACGGAAGCTCATCTTGGGTCCGTGTGACCTGGTGGACGGCACGCCGGTCTTCGACATCAAGCCGTACATTCCGGCGTATGATGCCTTTCCTGGCGAGAGCGCCGGTTGGATCGCCCAGGTGGATGCGGCGCTCGCGGTGCCGCCGGAGTTCACCGTCGCGTTTGCACCCCTCGCGGAAAAACAGGCGGAGTGGCTGCAGGCCGGCTGGCAGATCGACTTTCGGCCGCGGCTGGTGGAGTTGCTGGCCCGCGATCCCAGCCCGCACCGCACGCGGCGGATCACGCGACGCGACGACCGGGAATTTCTCATTGGCTGCGGTGCCTGGCGCGCCGGGTTCACGGTCGCGGAAAACGCCGTGACCGTGGAGGTGATCGAGCCCGGTTACCCGCAACGGTTCCTGAACGATCCGGCCAAGCGGAACGGCCTGCCCGATCGGGACGCGCAGCTCGCGTTTCTAGAACTCTGGCCGGAACGCGCATGACCCTGACCCCGGGCGATCAAATTCTGCTGGGGTGGCTGGGCGTGACCACGGTCTGGGCGATCATCATGTTTGGGTTCGACAAGTGGCAGGCCGGCCGCGGTGGTGCGCGCGTAGCCGAGTCTTCGTTGTGGCTGGCCAGTGCGCTGGGCGGGTGGCCCGGTGGATTTCTAGCCATCATCCTGTTCCGGCACAAGTCGGCGAAGGCGTCCTTTCAGCTCAAGTTTGCCGCGGCCTTTTTTGTGTGGGCCGCGCTGGTCGCGGGTGCGCTGAGGCTGGCCGGACGGATTTGAGCGGCGGGCCCGGCTGCCGGCGGGGAATTGTGTCGTTCAGGTTAAATCTGGGGTCTGCCCCGGTCCGGTTTCTTGACCGCACCAAAACTGCGGTGGTTTGATCACGGGCAACCCTGCGCAATGCCGCGCCGGTCCCCCACGACCCATGTCCACGCCCTCGCCCGCCAATGATGATGTTCTGTTCAAGCGCATTCAGCGCGACCTGGTCGATGACTTCGACGAGGAGCTGGAAATGGAGCGGGAGGATTGGGAAATACCCGAGCCCGGTGCCGCGCCGCGGCCGACCGAGGACCACAGCGACCGGGCGGCGCGGCAGCATTACTTCAAGGAGCTCTACCGGCTGCAGGGCGAGCTGGTGAAGCTGCACGACTGGGTGGTCGAGACCGGCCACCGGATGGTGATCGTCTGCGAGGGGCGCGACGCGGCGGGCAAGGGCGGCGTGATCAAGCGGATCACGCAGCGGCTCAACCCGCGCGTGTGCCGCGTGGCCGCGCTGCCGGCGCCGACGGACCGCGAGAAGACGCAGTGGTATTTCCAGCGTTACATCGCGCACCTGCCGGCGGCGGGCGAGATCGTGCTCTTCGACCGCAGCTGGTACAACCGGGCCGGTGTCGAGCGCGTCATGGGCTTCTGCTCCGACGAGCAATACGAGGAGTTTTTCCGCACCGTGCCCGAGTTCGAGAAGATGCTCGTGCGCTCGGGCATCCAGGTGATCAAGTACTGGTTCTCGATTTCCGACGAGGAGCAGGAGTTCCGGTTCCGCTGCCGGATCAACGATCCGTTGAAACAGTGGAAACTCAGCCCGATGGACCTGGAGTCACGCAAGCGCTGGGAGGACTACACCAAGGCGAAGGAGGTCATGCTGCAGCGCACGCACATTCCCGAGGCGCCGTGGTGGGTGGTGCCGGCGGTGGACAAGAAGAAGACCAGGCTCAACTGCATCCATCACCTGCTGGGCCAGGTGCCGTACAAGGAGGTGGAGCGCGAGTTGATCGTGCTGCCGCAACGCGTGCACCGGCCCGACTACATGCGCGCCCCGATCCCGGAGGAGATCCAGATCCCGCAGATTTATTGAGCGGCGGAAAGCGCCCGACCGGCTTCAGGCGGAAGGTGACGTCGTATCCGTTTGCACCGGCTGGGAAAGTGGCGGCGGCGCCACGCCGGTTTCAACCACGGGCTCCACGGCGACTGGGATCGGGGCCGGCTTGCGCACGCGAACCGGTTTTCGGGCCTTGGCCGATTTGGTCCGCGCGGCGGCGGCCTTGGCGGCCAGCAGGGCCTTCTTCAGGGCCTTGAGTTCGCGGCGGGCCTCCTTGGCCGACTTCTTGGCCTGCTTGTGGGTCTTGCGGACCTTTTTGTAGACGGCCTTCGCGGCCGAGGCGGTCCGTTCGGCGGTGTCGGCTTTTTTCTTGGCCGTGGAAATCTTCGCGAGGAGCTGGCGCGGGCTGGCGCCGACCTTGACCGGGGCGTGGCTGGCTGGGGTGGTCTTCATGGGCAGGGGACGGGAGGGTTTCAACCGGCATATTCGGCCCACTGGTCCGGAGTGGCAACAGTTGGAATGTTACGATTTCTCGGGAAGAGGGAGGGTTCGATCGTCGCCCCGCCACCTTTTCGGGCTGCGCCCTCAAACGCGGCTACCCGGAGAGGCCAACGGGAATCCGCGCCCTGACTGCTTCTAGGGTCGATTTACTAAAAAACTGCGGAAGAATCCGCGGAGATGAGCCGCCTCATGTGCTACCGATGCTTCTGGCCCCAGCGACTGTGCTGGTGTGCATCGCTGCGGCCGATGGAGACGCGAACCAGGTTTGTCTTCCTCATGCACCCGAAGGAATTCAAGGAGGAGAAGGCCGGCACCGGCCGGCTCACGCACCTCTGCCTGCCCAACAGCGAGCTGCACATGGGCAAGGGATTCGATGAACACGAGACTGTCCAGGGCTTGCTCAACGATACGCGCAATCATTGCGTCCTGCTCTATCCAGGAGTCGCGGCGACGAATCTTTCCGAAAACACTCAGCTCTCAGCTTTCAACTCTCAACTGCAGAGCCGCCGGCTTGTCGTCATCCTGCTCGACGCCACCTGGAGCGGCGCGCGGAAGATGCTGCGGCTGAGTCCGAGCCTGCAGCGGTTGCCGCGGATCATGTTCACGCCCGCGGCGCCGAGTCGCTACATCATCAAGCAGCAGCCGCAGGAAGGGTGCCTGTCGACGCTGGAGGCGGTTCACGAGTTGCTGACGGTCCTGGAACGCGCCGGGCTTGACCGGTATGCGCAACCCGAACAGCTGCTGGGTATTTTTCAGCGCATGCAGGAATTCCAGATCAGCTGTGCCGCCGATCCGACGCGGCCCGGTTATCGGCGACAGCCTTACAGTGATCCGGCCGACCGCCGGAAGGTGCGGGGTGAGGGCGTGGCCCGCCGCGACAATTTCATGCGCAAGCCGGCGGGGGCGGCTGAATGATTCAGCCTTGAGTGGCGCAATTTTCAGCGGCCACCACGAAACACGCCAAATACACGAAAAGTCTTGGAGGAAGCAGGTGTTTTGGGCTGCAGCATTTCGTGCCCTTCGTGTGTTGTCTGATCTCGCTGCGCTCGGTACGGGGTTAATTCCCGGTTGAACGGCTCTATGTCAGGGCAGCTTGGCCTGGATAAGTTTGCTGGCGGCGCCGAAGTCGATCAGCCCGGCCTCGGGCCGCTGCTTCAGTGCGCCGATGACCTTGCCCATCTCCTTTTTGGACGTGGCACCGGTGGCCGCGATGACCTCGACGACAAGGGCCTCGAGCTTGGCGGCATCGAGTCCCTTGGGCAGGTATTTTTCCAGGATGGTGATCTCCGCCGTGTTGGCGGCGACCAGGTCGGCCCGGCCGCCCTTTTCAAATTCGGTGCGGGCGTCGGTGAGGTTCTTCACCGCCTTGCGGAACGTCGCGAGCGTGAGGGCCTCGTCGATGGGCTTGCTCGTGTCCATGGCGGCGCGCTGGATGGCGGCATCCATGGTGCGGAGGGCAGTGGCCGTGACCGTGTCGCGGGCCTTCATGGCGGTGATGATGTCGGCGCGGAGGGTTTCGTAGAGAGTGGGCATGAGGTGAAGTGGATAAGGTTTAGGAGGTTTAAGAGGTAAGGGAGAAAGAGGGGAAAAGGCGAGCGGGGATGGACGCGGGAGGCAAGTGACAGGTTGCCGCCGGCGCCAAACCCGTTTCAGTGGCGCCCGTGACCGTTCCCGACCCGCATCCGAAGGACCCGCTGCACGGGGTGACGCTGGAGGCGTTGCTGACCGAGCTGGTCGCGGCGTATGGCTGGAAGGAACTGGGCGGCCGGATCGACATCCGCTGCTTCAACTTCGACCCCAGCATCAAATCGAGCCTGCAGTTCCTGCGCAAAACCCCGTGGGCGCGGAAAAAAGTCGAGGAGCTCTACCTCTGGCACAAGGCCGGGGGGTAGGGGATTCCTGCGTAGCTGCGCTTGAGTCTGCGAAAGTGTGGTTCCGGCCGACAACCGGCCACCTCGTCGCTTCAACCTTCGCCAAGCCTTCCGCCGTCGCAGGGCTTATGGCGGACAAGCCGCTCCGACGCGGCTACACCCGGCATTTCCGCCGGCGCAGGACCGGAAGAATCACAACCCCCAAACCAAGCCCCAGCAGGGCATACGTGGAGGGTTCCGGCACGGCGGTGAAGTTCAGATACAGCGTCTGGTTCGTGCCGTCGATGGAGACACTGAACTGATTGGTCGGGATCACCCCGCCGGCGAACTTGGACACATCAAAGGTGAACAGGGTCGGGCTAAAGCCGCTGATGGTGCCGGTGGTGTGCAGGAACGGCAGCATATACGACTGGCCCAGGGTCAGGTTCGCGTAGCCCGGCGCGCCATACGCGTCGACGGAGTAGAGCTGCATCGTAAAACTCGCGGCGCTGATGGTGGTCAGGTCGAGGTTGCCAGTGATCTGGAGCTGCGAGTAGCCGTCGCTCAACGTCGAGTCCTGCAACACCCAGCCGTACGTCCCGCCGTTGGCGAAGATCACATTGCTCTGCAGGGTGAGGGTGCCGGGGGTCTTCTGGTTGTCGCCGGGAATGCCGGGGAGAATCTTCTGGTTGGCCCCGATGGTGATCGGGCCGCCCACGACGAAGTTGAACTTGCTGGGGGCGAAAGTGCCCAACCCGCCAAGGCCGCCGGCGGTCAGGATGATCGGGTTGGTGAGGGTGACGCCGGTGTTGATGACGAGGCCGCCCTGTGGCGCGTTGATCGTGATCGCGCCGGTGCCGGCCGAGTTGCCCGTGCCGAGGCCAAGGGCGCCGTTGCCCGTGATGCTGGTGCCACCGTTATAGGTGTTGTTGCCGTACAGGTAGAGGATCTCGGTATTGGTCGACGTCCCATCGACGGTGAGGGTGGCGCCGCTGCCCGAGATCACGCCGCCAAATTCAAAGCCGCCGTTCAAGGTGTTGGCGTTGTCCGTATAGACGGTGAGATTGGAGTTCGAGGGGAGCACCAGGCTGCCGGCGGCGCCCTTCAGGCCGTATAAAACCTCGTTGGTGGCGCTGCCAGTGAACTGCACCGTGGCGGAGGGCGATTCAAGGGAGAGCGGTCCGCGGCCGGCAGCGTTGTTGATGCCACCGGTGTTGTTCGCGAGGAACAGCGTGCCGTTAAACGCCTGGATGGAGCCGAAGTACCCGCTGTTGTCACCGCTCAGGGTGACGTTGATGGGCGAGCTGTTATACAGGATAAGGTTGGCGGGAGTGCTCTGACCCGTGATCGGTCCGGAGGTGAGGGCCCCGGCGAGCTCGAATGACTGCGAACCGGTGAAAGCGAGCGAAGCCGAGCTGTTGGTTGTGTAGTTTGGGTTAACGAAATTGATCGCGTTGGGTACCACTACGCCGCCGGTCGTGGCCTGCAGACCGGCGACGCCCACGACTCCGGTGCTGGTCCCGATGGTCAGGGTACCGGTGCCGAGGGCATTGTTGTTGGTCAGACCAAGGGTGATGCCGTTGTCCGGATGCAGGGTGGTGCCGCCGGAATAGATGTTGTTGCCATCGAGGATCACGGTGCCGTCGGAATACGCCGGGCTGCTGGATAATGATGCAGGAGTCCCGATCTCGACCTTGACCGCACCGGACAGCGAAGTGGGGCTGTTGACCGTCAGCGTCCCGCCGTTGCCGGCGGTGAAGCGCAGGGTGTTGGCGGTGTTGTAGGAATTCGTGACGGTTGAGGGGGTGATCGATCCGGTCAGTTTGGCGGAAGTTGCCGTCCCGAGGTAGACGCCATCATTGAAGCCGGTAAGGTTGATGGGGCTGGAGATGGTGACCGTCGAATTGAAGGGGTGGGTATCGAAGCCGATGATGCCCCAGGTGGTGCCGGCATTGAACTTGGCCAGAAATGCCGCGGGAGTGGTGCCGGTGCTGTCGGTGTAACCGATGTAACTGTTGCCGACACTGGTGCTTGAGCCCCCGGGATTGAGCTGGCCCGAAGCCGGAATGGCCGCGGCCCCGTCGAAGATAATAAAACCGGCATTCGCGAAAGTACCGCCGGTGTAGGTATTGGACCCTTGGAGAAACAGCTTCAGCGGAACGATGCTGTTGTCATCCAGCACCACTTTCGAGGGCGGGGTGATGTTGGCGAGGTTGGAGACCACGGTGAGCGTGCCGCCGCCATTGCCGAAATGGTAATTGTTACCCTGCGGGGTGATGGTACCCGTCAGAAACGCACTCGTAGCGGTCCCGAGCCGGATGCCGTCCTGTGCCGTGGTCGTGAAACCGGTCAGGTTGATGTTGTCGCCCAACACGACGGTGCTGAAGCCCGGCAAGGTATCGATGCCCACCGCACCCGATGAGGTCGGGGACAGCTTGCTGAGAAACGTTGCGAAATGCCCAGCGGCGCCATCGGCACTGCCGGCGTAGCCTGAGGCGAAGTTGGTGTTGGTCGACCCGACCTGGACCGCCCCGGTGGCGGGCAGGGCGTTGCTACTGGCAAAAATCAGCGTGCCGAAGACCGTCGTGCCTCCGGTGTAGGTGTTGCTGCCGGTGGTGGGGTTCAGGATCGTGATGCCTGGGCCGCTGACCGTCAGCATCGTGCCGCCGGCCGCCTCTCCGACATTGCCCGTGATAATGGTTGGATTCCGGGTTAGCGGCCCCGGGATGGGATAACTGCCCTCGTTGTTCGAGGCCGGCAGTGCGGCAAACGCGTAGCGTGAGTTGAAAAAGGCGTTCGAAGCTAGGGTGATTGAGCCACTGAGGGTCAGGGGCGCGTCCCAATTGCGGAAGGCCCAGGGATTGGATGAAGTGGAGGTGACGGTGAAATTGTTGGCGAGGGTGAGCGTATTGTGCGCGGCGAAGTAGACGCCATTCGTGATGGTTACCCCGCCGCTGGTGGCGCCGAAAGGCGTGCTGTTCCAGAATGCGACGGTCCCGCCCCCGTTGGTGCCGACCGAATTGATCACGGTTCCGCCGGTGTAATCGTTGGCCGGGCTGGAGTTGTTGAAAATGAAACTGCTGGATC
Organism: uncultured Verrucomicrobiota bacterium; assembly: GCA_903898675.1. GTDB lineage: Bacteria > Verrucomicrobiota > Verrucomicrobiia > Opitutales > Opitutaceae > Lacunisphaera. Next base: position 56,497 of record CAIUGM010000033.1, on the reverse strand, counting down.
CGTTATTGTCGGAAGTCAGATTCAACTGGAGGGGCGTGGCGTTTGCGCCTGTGACCTTGCCGGAGATGATCACGCTGTTGTAGCCGGAATCCCAAATCGAATTCGATCCCGTGAGGTCGAGCGTGATGCCGGAGCCGAACTTGACCCGGTTGTATCCGCCCGAACCCGTGCTGAAGATGTTAAATCCATTGGTCAGGGTCAGGGTGGTTGTACCGCTTAGGACATAGTCATCATTGTCCGCGAAAATCAGGTTGTCGGCCGTGGTGATGCCAGACATCGGAATGGTCGGCAGGACGTTGTTTAAGAAGTAAAGTTCGTCCGTGCTGCTATTGGTCGGCGTGACCTGCCCCTGCCAGCCGGTGCCGATGCCACTCCAAAAATAATTCGTCTGCGCGCGAGCCGTCAGCGCGAGTACGGCAAGCATGAGCGCGCAGAAAACGTGGCGTGGGGAGCGTTTCATGGGCGCAAATAGTAGGCGCGGAGCCCCGGTGTCACAATGCCAATCCTTGGCGAAATGACAGGGCCATCCGGCCCTGCCATCACAAAAACTAATCCAATGAATCCGGGGTTACGGCAGCACCTGGATCCGGATGCGACGGTATTCCATCTGGCCGCGGTCGCCCTCCACGCCGAGGGGGCCGTCCGCCGGGACCGGCATGGCGTCCTCGAGGATTTCACCGTTGCAGGTGCAGTGGGCGGCGCCGCCCTTGACCGTGATCACGATCTCGTTCCACTCGCCGGCCCGGTAAAGTTTCAACTGCTTATAAGGACCAGCAAGCAGGTAGTCGCGGCACTGGAGTTGCGGGCCGCGGACGTAGATGCCGCTGTCGGTGTTGGGCGTGGCACGGAATTCCAGCTTCAGGACAAAATCCTGCGGGAACGTGCGCGTGGTCCAGAGCTGCTGGATTTTCCGGCCCTCATGCGGGGTGGTGACGATCAGCCGGCCGTGCTGCGCGACAAAGCGCCCGTCGGGGCTGGCGGTCAGGCCGTCAAAAGTGACCGGCTGCGTCACGACCGGCCAGGCGGCGGCACCTTCCGGGTCCGCTTTCCGCCAGTTCGCCGCATCCGCGATATCCTGCGCGGTGGTTGGCCGGTAGCCCCAGCCGGTGAGATCGTGGCCGTTGAAGAGACTGACAAAGCCCGGCTCGGGCTCGAAGGTATCGGCCGCGGTGTCGAGGAAACCGAGCGTGGCCAGCACCGGGCGAATGGCCACGGCCCATTTCGTATAGCCGGCGGCATTGGGATGCAGCAGGTCGGGAAACTCGGGCAAGGTGGCGTCGCCCTCGGCGTTGGCGAAGAGTGTCCACGTATCGAGGTAGGTCACCTGCGGTTGGTCCTTCACGATGGTCTTGAGCAATTGGTTGGTCCGCTCGATCTGCGCGGCGGGCCGCTTCTTGGTGGCGGAACTCGGGAGGATTTCGCACAGCACCACGGGCATCGCGGGGTTCTGTTCCCTTAATGCGGCGATGATCAGCCCGATGTTGCCCGCGATCACCTCGGGCGCGGCGCCATCCTCGAGATCGTTGGTGCCGATGAGCAGCACGACGCCGGCGGGGTGCAGGATGCTGACGTCGGCGGCCAGGCGGATGAGCACCCCGCGGCTGGTGTCGCCGCTGATGCCGCGGTTGGCGACCTTGAGGCCCGGGAAATATCCCGCCAGGCCCTCGCCCCAACCCTGCGTGATGGAGTCGCCGAGGAAAACAACGGCCTGTTGGTCTTGCGCGACCTGCGACGACCACCCCGAGCGGCGTTCGCGCCAGACGTGACGGAACCAGTCGGCCCGCCGGATCGGACCTGCGCCGGGCAGGCCTTCGTCCGTCGCGGGCAGCTCAAAACGCGGATCAGGCGCAACGGCCGTGACCGGCGGCTTCGGCGTGGAAACGCAGCCGCTCAGGAACAACGCGGCCAGGAGTGCCGGCAAAAGATAAAACCGTGACGGGAGACATGCGGGGTAGGGCATGCCGGCACCTTGATCCGACCCGCGGGCGTCGCAATCCCGGATTCCGGCCAGCGTCGGGCCAGTCACCCGAGGATCGTCAGCACGATGCCCACCAACACTCCGATTACGGCGGGGAGCTTGGCCAGGCCATGCGCCTCCTTGAAGAGAAACAAGCCGCCAGCAAACGCCACGAGCACGCTGCCGCGCCGCAGGCTGGAAACCAGCGAGACGAGCGCCGCGGGGTTGCGCAGTGCGTCGAAGTAGACGAAGTCGGCGACCAGCAGGAACAGCGAGATGCCGAGGATACTCCACCGCCACTGGAAGAGGTGGCGCGGCCACCAGCGGAGTTTCCAGCCGACCGCCAGCGGCAGGAACAGCAAGGCGAGGTAGATCGAGAACCAGCACTGCACTGTCGCCGCGCTGAAGCCGGCGTGCCCGAGCAAAAATTTATCGTAGAGTCCGCTCAACGACCCCAGCAGCGTCCCGGCGAACAGAAAACCGAACCACTTGTCGCGGTGAAAGTGAATGCCTTCCCGGCGGCCGGCGAAGGACAGGCCCACGAATGAGGCGAGCGTGATGGCGATGCCCAGGCCTTCCAGCCAGGACGGACGCTCACCCAGCACCAGCACGGCGCCGAGCAGCGTCCACATCGGCCCGGTGGCGCGGACCGGCGAGGCCAGGGACACGGGAAGGTGCTTGACCGCGAAATAGGTGCAGACCCAGGAGAAGGCGACGAGGGCGGACTTGCCGAGCAACTGGACGTGTTGGAGGCCGGTCAGGGGCGCGACCAACAGGCCGGCCGGCAGGACGCCCGGGGCCAGGACCGGCACCATCAGCAGGCCGGCCCACACGGCGGTGCTGCACACATTGGCAAAAAACAACACCGGCAGTACGGCGTTGTCACGTACCGCATGCTTGGTGCTCAGCTCGTAGCACCCGAGGAAGAGGGCGGAAATCAGGCTGGCGGCGATCCACGGCATCAAGCGACGAGGTGTGCCGCCTCGCGCCAGCGGGGGCAAGGCCGCAACTCAGCGCAGGATTTCGCCCTTGGTCGCGTCACCCGGCACGTCGAGCAGCTGGATCTGGTTGACGGTCTTGAAATGCACGTGGTCGGTGAACTCCCAGACGACCTGCTTGTCGCGCGTGATCTCGAAAAACTGCGGCTGTTCCCCCAGATGGCCGTGACCGAGGTAATTGCAGAAAATCGTGTGGCCGTTCGGCAGGCGCTGGACGCCGGCCATCAGGCGCAGGGGATTGCCGGGCAGCTCGTGCTCGTCCAGCGACCACACCACCTGCAGCGCGGCGTCGAGCTCCACGATCTTGTGCCCGTCGCCGCACGCGACGAGCAGGTGTCCGTCGGGCAGGAGGAGCGCTTCATGCACATCACCGGGTATGGGAATCCGGCGCAGGCTCCGGCCGTCCGCGTCCAGTTCCTCCACCTGGTGCTCGCCCTTGCGGGAGACGAGATAGTGGCCGGCGACGGTCTTCCGGGTCCCGCGGAACTGGTCGTGCACGCTCACCGCGGCCGGCGGCGGCGTGAGTTTGATTTCCTTCGCGATCCGGCCCGCGCGGTCGACCTCGATGATCCGGCAGGGACCGTTTTCCACCAACAGCACGCGACCGTCGGGCAGGGGCTGGCAGGCGTGCACCTCGGTCGACTCGCCGGCGCGGTATTCCCACACCGTCTGGTGATCGCGGGTCATTTCCCGCGCGCCGGAGGCATAGCAGAAAAGAAAATTGCCGTTGGGCAGCACCCAGCAGTCCTGCGGATGGGCGCACGGATATTCCCACTCGACGCGGCCGTCGGCGGTGACGAGCGCCACCTTGTTGCCGGCGGAATCGGTGCAAAGGAACGGGTGGGCGGCGGACAGGAGCACGGGAAACGCCAGCAGGGCGGCAAGCCAACGCGGAAGCGGGGTGAGGGGCATGCGCGCAAGCTGGCCGAAAAGTGCGGAGGGCGCACGGAAAATTCCGGCCAGGTCTTCTTCGCCCTTGCCCGCGCGGGGGCGGGCCGGTTATACCCTTCCGCCTTATGGGACGCCAATGGCTTCATGCGAAACGCGCGATCGTCAACCTGAAGAAGGGCCAGACGGTCGGCAAACTGGTGAAGGAAATCGCGGTGGCCGCCAAGCTCGGTGGCGGTGATCCGGCGGGCAACGCCCGCCTGCACGCCGTGCTCGAGAAGGCCCGCAAGGCCAACGTCACGCGCGACGCGATTGAGCGCGCGATCGCCAAGGGCACCGGCACCGGGAGCGAGAAGATGGTCATGGACCACGTCGTCTACGAGGGCTATGCACCGCACAAGGTGCCGCTCGTCGTCGAGGTTTACACCGACAACCACCAGCGGACCGCCCCCGAGATCCGCCAGCTTTTCAAGAAGGGCGTGCTCGGCGCGGCCGGCAGCAACAAGTTCCTCTTCGACCACGTCGGGATCGTCGAGGCCTACACGACCGAGGCGAACCCGGACCTAGAGGCCGTCGCGATCGAGGCCGGGGCGAATGACTTCACGCCGCTCACCCACGCGCAGAACGACGACATTCCGGAAACCGCCACGGGCGCGCATTTCGTGACCGAGCGCACCGCGGTGCACGCGGTCTCGGTGTGGCTGAAGCAGCACGGCTGGCACGTGATCACGAGCGAGATCGGCTACACGGCGAAGCAGTACCCCGAGCTGGACGACGCGGCGCGGTCCGAGGTCGGGGAGTTTTTGCAGGAACTCGAGGACCACGACGACGTGCAGCGCGTCTGGGCCGCCGTGAAGTAAGCCGGATGATTGTTCGTGGTGGGAGCGAGCTTGCTCGCGACTTTCCCGATCTCGCGAGCAAGCTCGCTCCCACATCTCTGATCATCGCATCGCGCCCGATATCATCCGCGCGGGCAGAAAAAAACGCCGGCTCAAAGAGCCGGCGTTGAGGGAGAGAGAAGGAGCAACGCGAACGTTACTTCTTCTTTTTGCCGGCTTTCTTAGCCTTTTTCTTGGCAGGTTTTTTCTTGGCCATGACGCAGTGTCGGAAATATTCCGCGCGGTTGCACTAATAATTTGCGTTTCTGCGCAGATTTATTTCCGCGTGAAAATCACGCCGAAAAAAAATCCACGCGGAAAAATCTCAGCCGCGTCCGTAAAGCTGCGCGAGCGCGCGCAAATATTCCGTCGTCGCGCCGAAAAGTTTTTCGAGCGCGGGCGCGCGGTAGCGCCACTGCCAGTTGCCCGCGGCCGACGCGGGCGTGTTGAAGCGCGCTGTGGTATCGAGCGAGAAAACATCCGGCAGCGGCACGACCGCCAGCCGCGCGACGCTGGCGTAGCTGGTGCGGATGAAATCCCACGGCAGGTCCTCGCCGGAGATGCGCAGGTAGCGGCGCACGTGGTTGCGCTCCGCCTCGGTCGCGGCCTGGTACCAGCCGCGCGTGGTGTCGTTGTCGTGCGTGCCCGGGTAGATGACGGAATTCGGCACGGCGTTGTGCGGCAGGTAGGAGTTCGTGGCGTCGCCGCCCCACGCGAACTGCAGCACGAGCATGCCGGGCAGCCCGGAGTCCGCGCGGAGCTTCAGCACCGAGTCGGTGAGCACGCCGAGATCCTCCGCGATGATGCGCGCCGCGGGGAACGCGGCATGAAACGCGCGGAACAGGTCCAGGCCCGGTCCGGGCACCCACGCGCCGACCCGCGCGGTCTGCGCGGGGTAGGGAATCCGCCAGTACGCGTCGAAGCCGCGGAAATGGTCGATGCGCACGATGTCGCAGAGCTCGAAGGACGCGCGCATGCGGGCGATCCACCACGCGTAGCCGTCGGCCTGGTGCGCGGACCAGCGGTAGAGCGGATTGCCCCAGAGCTGGCCGTCCGCCGAGAAATAATCCGGCGGCACGCCGGCCACGGCGAGGGGCTGCAGGGTCTTCGGGTCGAGCTCGAAGAGCGCGGGGTTGGCCCAGGCGTCCGCCGAGTCGGCGGCGACGAAGATGGGCAGGTCGCCGATGATCTCGACGCCCCGCTCGCGGGCCGCGGCGCGGATCAGCGCCCACTGGCCGAAGAAAAGATACTGGCCGAACTGGTAGGCGGCGATGGCCGCGGCGAGTTGTCCGCGCAGCGGTGATTTCTGGGCGCGCCGGTGGTCGCGGACCGCCGCGGGCCATTCCCACCACGTCAGGCCGTCGAAATGATCCTTCAGCGCGCGGAAATACGCGTAGTCCTCCAGCCAGTGGGCCTGCTGGCGGCAGAAGGCGGCGAAGTCGCCGTAGGGCAGGGTCGGATTTCGCCGCGTGAACTGCTGGTGGGCGGATTGCAGCAGCCGGGGCTTCAGCCGGTAGAGCGCGCCGTAGTCCACGCGGTCGGCGGAAAGCGCGGCCAGCTCGGTGAGGTCGGACGCGGCGAGCAGGCCGAAGCGGACCAGCACGGCGAGATCCACCAGGTAGGGATTGCCGGCGAAGGCGGAGAAACACTGGTACGGCGAGTCGCCGTAACCGGTGGGGCCGAGCGGGCAGACCTGCCAGTATTTGACGCCGGCCGCCTTGAGGAAGTCGAGGAAGCGCACGGCGTGCGCGTCGAACACGCCGCACCCCTGCTCGCCCGGCAGGCACGTCGGGTGGAGCAGCACGCCGGCCCCGCGCGTTTGCAGCCAGTTGAAGAGCGGTTCGGCGGCTGGCGCGGGCCGGGCGGAAATTTTCTTGTGGGAAGGCATCGTCGGTGCGGGGAATTAAACGGCCGCCGCCGCAGGCGTCCACCACCGTTTGCCCGGCCGCGGGCACAAAAAAGCGGAAGGCCGGTGGGCCTTCCGCAGTCGGATAAAACAGCCGGGGGAAGGCTCAGAACTTGGCGCCGAACTCGGCCTTGAGCCACTGCTTGAGCTGCATCTTGTCGTAATAGAGCGGCTCGTTGCTGCCGGGCCGCCCGCCGAGCAGCATGTAGTTGAGGTCGATGAGCTGGCGGTCGCCTTCCTTGAGCACCTTGCCGTCGGCCCCTACCAACTGGAAGGTCAGCTTCACCTTCGGGGTGTAGATATCCTTCATGATGCGGATCATGTTCGGCTGGTTGAAAAGATTTTCCCCGGCGAGGTCGATGTCCGTGACGGTGATCGAGAGCTTCTGGCCCTCGCCGAGCATGGGCGAGGCGGTCTGGATCAGGTAGTCGCGCAGCGTGTCCAGGTAATAGGTGCTGGTGATGGTGCTGTTGTTTTCGCGAACATCGGTGAACTTGTCGGGATCCTGAAACTGCACCGTGACGTTGGTCGGGACTTTCGCGGGCTTGGCGGCCGGCGAGGCACAGCCGGCCAGCAGGGCCAGACTGGCGAGGAGGGATAGGATGAGGCGTGTTTTCATGGCGATTGATGCAGACAATAATCAGCGGGGAAAGTGTCGCAAATGGTTTTGCGGGGTGTGGGCGTGCCGGGGTGCGGCGTATAAAGATCGGTTTGGCCAGCAGCTCGGCTGCTTCATCAGAGAAATATTCGGTGCCGGCCATATTCCATAGCCATCGCATCGAGCAGTGCCTTCAACTGCTGCAGCTCGGGATTATAGGGCGAGAAGAAGTCCAATTCCGCCCCCAGACCGACAGCGGTCAGGGAGAGATGGGTGCCTTCGAGGTCGGCAAAAACCTCCACGGTTGTCGGCCCATCAAGCCAATGGATTTTTCCGTCAGCTGCCGCCCGCTGGCGCGCAGCCGCGACAGCCGCGGCAAAATCAATTCCATGGATTTGGCTCTTCCGGAAGATTTCTCGAATCCTCCCTGTAAATTCGGGTCCGCCACCAAATAGATCGGTTACGGGTTCCTGCACCGGTCCAAACATACCATGCCAGGCTTCGCGCCGCTCTCCGGTGATCCAACCGCCTTCATACTCATACAAAAACAGCCCGTCACCGATCCGGCTATCGCCGGGGCGGCTTGCCCCGCCTCCATTTTGGGTGATCACTATGGAGAACACGCATTTTCGGTTCTCTGTTGCCGCGGAACAGAGCTGCGAGCCAGCCAACAGGGCCAGGGTAAAGAGAAGGAGAATCTTGCTCACAATGGGTTTTGTCGGCCGGGCAACGAACCCGCTCAGGATTTGCCGCCGAACTCGTCCTGCACCCACTGCTTGAGGAGCTGTTTGTCGTAGTAGAGCGGCTCGCTGCTGCCGGGCCGGCCGGCCTGCGTCAGGTAATTCGTGTCGTTCAAGCGGCGCTCGCCTTCCTTCACGACCTTGCCGTCGGCGCCGAGCAGCTGGAACTTCAGCTTAATTTTTGGCGAATAAATGTCCTTCATCACCCGGATCATGTCCGGCGAGCCGAGCATGTTGTCGCCGGCGAGGTCGATGTCCGTGACCGTGATCACAAGCTTCTGGCCGGCGCCGAGCCGGGCCGCGGCGGTTTCCTGGAGATAGTTGCTCAACGCGTCCAGATAGTCGGTGCTGTTGGAGGAGCTGTGGTTCTCGCGGACGTCGGTGAAGCGGTCCGGCTCCTCGAACTTCACCGTGACGTTGTCCGTGGTCTTGGCCCCGGCGGCGCCAGTCTGGCGAAGGGTGATCTCGCCGTTCATGGTGGAGATCTTGATGTCGACGCCGCCGCCGTTGAGCGTGCCGGTGACGGTCTTGCCACCGGTCATCGGGGGCATCGGCGGCCGCGGGGCGTGGGCGGCCCGCGGGGTGTGCGGCGCCTTGGGTGCGACGGGGGCCACCAAGGTGGCGGAGCCGGCCGTGGCGGTTGCGGGAGCCGAGGCTTCGGCCTCATCGGCCTCCTTTTCGGCCTTGGCCTCGTCCGCGTCGGCTTTGGCCTGATCGCTGTCCGCCTTGGCCTGATCCTCGGCCTGCACCTTGGCCAGGTGCGCCTGTTCGTCGGCCATCTTCATGTCCATGGCGACCTGGTGGGCGACATCGCGACCGATATCCACCGCCACCTGAATGGCCATCTTGGCGGCATCGGTGGCAGCCCGGGCGGCCTCGCGGGCGTCGCCGCTGTAACCATAACTGTAGCCGCCGGACTTGCCCTCGGTCTTGGTTTTCAGGACGGCCTCGTCGAAATCCGTGAGGATCGAGCCGTTGTGGGTGCGGAGGCGGACGTTCGCCTTCGTCTCGGCCGGCACGCGGAGTTCGACCTCGCCGTTCATCGAGGTGATCGAGACGAGTTTCTGCGGGGCCTTGGAGTAGACGGCGTGCACCTCGCCGTTCATGGTGCTGACGACAGTGGAGCCGCTGATGCCCTCGAGGCGCACCTCGCCGTTCATGTTGCTCACGTCGATGTCGCCCTCGATGTCCTTGACCGTGAGGTCGCCGCCGGCCTCGGTCTTGACGTCCAGCGCCATCGTGCGCGGCACGGAGACATTGAACTCGGCGTCGTGGCTGGACCAAGGGTTGTCTCCGGCGATGCCCAGGGTGACCACATTGTTCTTCTCGGTGAGCTCGAAGGTGAGCTCGTCGTCGAGGCGGCGGAGACCGTCCTCGCGCCTGGGCTTCGCGCCCTTCTGGTTGAGAGTGGACTGGACGGTGACCGTGTTGCCGCCGACGCCGACGATGTGAATATCGGCCCAGGGCATGTTGATCCGGAGGGTGGCGGGTTTGCCGGGGGCGGAGAGGTTGGCCGTGACCGTCGAGCCATCCTCATCCGCATGCGCCCGGGTCAGGGCGAAGAGGGAAAGGTTGGCCGCCACCAGCAGGCGCAGCAGTTGGGAGGGGATATTGGTTTTCATGTAAGGGTGGGAGTGGGATTCGGTTTAAGGTTGGCGGTGGGGTTGCCCGCGGGTTGGGCGGGCAGGCGCAGCACGGCGAGGGCACGGCGGGCGGCGTCGCGCACATTGCGGTCAAGATTCTCGTCGCGGCTGAGCTTCTCGAAGACCGGTTGGGCCGCCTGTTCGCGGGCCCCGGCGAGCAGCTCGATCATGGCGACCTGCACCAGCGGCGCGTTCTCGCGCGGGAGGGCGGAGAGGACGCCGGCGCGGACGAGCGAGTCGTCGGCGTGCTGGGAAAGTGCCTCGACGGCGGACAGGCGGACATTGATCGACGGGTCGAAGGCGAGCGAGCCGACGAGATCGGTGAGCACCTTCCGGTCGGGCGTCTTGAGATCCATCGTGGCGAGCACGGTCTTCATGCGATCGCTGGTGGATTGCTGCTGGAGCAGCGAGTAGGTGACGAGCTGGCCCATGGAGTCCATCTGGGCCTTGAGGGCGGCGAGCTCGACCTTGGCGGAGTTGTCCACGGGGGCGGCGACCGGCGGCTTGGCCAGGAAGCGCTGGCCGGCGAACAGGCCGCCGAGCAGCAGCGCGAGCGACAGGGCGAACTGCAGGGTCGGGGCGGCGGGCAGGAGCGCGGCGAAGAACCGGTCGATCCGGCCGCGGGCGAGAACGAAGGGGCTGGGCGCGTCGGCCTCGCGCTGGTGGGTCTCGAGCATCGCGTAGAATTGCTCGCGCAGCCGCGGGCTGGGCTCCGGGGCGCCGCCGAGGGTGTCCAGCTTGCGCGTGATTTCCTGCAGGGCGGACCATTCGCGCTGGCACGCGGGGCAGCTGGTGAGGTGGGCGCGCAGCTGCGCGGCGGCATCGGCGGGCAGCGTGCCGTCCTGGTAATCGAGGAAACTATCCTGGACGCGTTGGCAGTTCATGGGATCGGTGGGATTGAAGTGGGCGGGTCAGGCGGCGGCCGGGCTAGGCCGCGTGTTCCCGGCGGATTTTGAAATAGAGCTCGCGCAATTCCTTCAGGGCGCGGTGGGCGCGGACCTTGACGGCGCCGACGGTGCAATCGAGGAGCAGGGCGATCTCCTTGTGCTCGAGATTTTGGAAACGGGACAGGACCAGCACCTCGCGCTGCTCGAGCGGCAGGCGGGCGAGGGCAGTGTGAAGCAGGGCGACGTCCTCGGCCGTCTCGGCCTGGGCCGAGGGCAGCGGGCCAGAGTCCCCGTGGTCGGGCAGGTTCGCCGGGTCCGTGGGGGTGGGGGTCGAGGCGTGCTTCCGGAAATGGTCGGCGGTCACCTTGCGGGCGAGGTGGTAGATCCACGCGGAAAACTTGCCCTCGTCGCGGTAGGTATGCCGGTACTTAAGAATGCGGTAGAAGACGATTTGCACGAGATCCTCGCTGACGGACGGCTGGCCGGTCAGGCGCACAAAGAAACCGTAGAGCGGCCGGTGATGGCGCTCGAACAGTTCGCCGAGGCGCCGGATCTCGCCGGCGCGGACAGCAATCATGAGTTCGTGGTCGGTGGGGGCTTCCACGGCGTCAGTCAGACTAGGCGCGATGGGCCCGGAGTGAACTCGTAATTGAATGGACGGAGCGAGGAGCATGGAAGGCGGTCATAGGCGGTGTGCGCAGGGAATACCTTCCAGCAGGGCAAAGGTTACAGGTTATTGCGGGAATCGACTGGCGCGCCGGCAGGCTTGGGCTAGTTTTTACCCCATGAATCGCCGTGAATTCCTCAAATCCGGTGCCGCCGTCTCTGCGGGCGTACTGGCCAGGGGCTTGCTGCCCGCGCAGACCGCCCCGGCCGCTCCCGTGACCGCCCAAACCACCGTGCCGGTGCAGGCGCCCACCTTGGTGACGGAATTCCACCCGCTAAGAAGTGATACGGGTTATTTCACCGGTCGCGGCGGCACCATCGGCTGGCTGGCCGCGCCGGACGGTCTGGTGGCGGTGGACACCCAGTTTCCGGACACGGCGGCGATTTTCCTGCAAGGCCTGCCGGGCCGTAACGGGCGGAAGCTCGACGCCGTGATCAACACCCATCACCACGGCGATCACACGGGTGGGAACGGGGTTTTCCAGCCGGCCACCGGGACCATCGTGGCGCAGGCCAATGTGCCCGGCCTCATGCTCGCCGCGGCGAAGCGCGCGCCCAATGCCCCGGCGCCGACCCTGCCGGATGCGACGTTTCCGGAGACCTGGCGGCGCGAGTTCGGCCGCGAAACGGTGAGCGCGCGCTATTTCCGGCCGGCGCACACCGGCGGGGACATCGTCGTGCATTTCGAGCATGCCAATGTCGTCCACACCGGCGACCTGATGTTCAACCGGATGTATCCGGTGATCGACCGGGTGGCCGGCGGCCGTTTCAAAGGCTGGGTCATTACGCTGGAGGAGCTGGTCAGGACGTACCCGGCTGACGCCATCTACCTCTTCGGCCACGGCAATGCGAAGTTTGGCGTCACAGGCGGCCAGGCCGACATGCTCGCGTTCCGCGACTACCTCGCGGCGCTGCTGGCCCACGTCGAAAGCGGAATCAAGGCCGGCCAGAGCAGGGAAGAGATCGTCAAGCTGGACAACCTTCCTGGATTTCCCGATCTGCACGTTCCGCCCGGGCCGGGTAATCGGTTGGCCGGCAATCTCGGGGCCGCTTACGACGAACTGACCGGCGCCTGATCGCGGCAGGGTGAGCCGCCGGCGGGTGACAAAGGCTCTCATTTACATGCCGCGGGCCTTTTGGTAGCGATGAGGACTGGCTGGCGGAAAGTCCGCGCCTGAACCCTCAACCGCCCCTGTCATGTCCCTTCGTTACCTCTTGATTGCCGGCCTGCTCGTCGCCGGTGCCGGTTTCGCCCGCGGCGAACAACCGATCTCTCCCGTGCCGCCCCAGGCCGCCATGCGCGTTGCGACCGTGCAGGTGCGGGTTGCGCCCGACCATCGCGACTGGACCTACCAGGTTGGCGAACCGGTCCGCTTCCGGGTCATGGTTACCGCGGACAATGAACCCATCGATAACCTCACGGTGAGCTACACGGTGGCCCCCGACCTGATGCCGGGAACCGCCCAGACGGCGCCAGTCCCGCTGGAAGGCCTGGTGGTTGACGGCGGCACGATGACGGAGCCGGGGTTTCTGCGCTGCATTGTCACCGCGGAAGTGGCGGGCCGCACCTATCGCGGGCTGGCAACGGCGGCGTTTGCGCCCGAGAAGATCGTGGCCACGCAGGTTGAGCCGGCGGACTTTGATACGTTCTGGCAGGCGCAGAAAGCCGAGCTCGCGAAGGTGCCGCTCGAGCCGCTGCTGACGCTGCTGCCGGACGCCTGCACCGACAAGGTGAACGTCTATCACGTCAGCTTCCGCAACGTGGGCCCGGCCTGGGCGGCGGTGCCTTCCCGGGTTTACGGCATCTTGTGCGAGCCCAAGGTCCCCGGCAAATACCCGGCGGTCCTGCGCGTGCCCGGCGCGGGCGTACGGCCGTATTTTGGCGACAAGGATCTCGCGGCGCGGGGCGTGATCACTCTGGAGATCGGGGTTCATGGCATTCCCGTGAACCTGGCCCAGTCCGTGTACGATTCCCTCTCAGCCGGTGCGCTCAACGGCTACTGGCTCTTCAATTTCGACAACAAGGAGACCTATTATTACCATCGCATCTATCTCGGCTGCGTCCGGGCCAACGATTTCCTCACGTCGCGGGAAATGTGGAATGGAAAGGATCTTATTGTCATGGGCGCCAGCCAGGGCGGCCAACTGACGATCGTCACGGCGGCGCTCGATCCGCGGGTGACCGGGCTGTCGGCGACCCATCCGGCCTTCTGTGATGTCTCGGCGGAGTTGCACGGGCGGGCCGGTGGCTGGCCGCACCCGTTCATGCCGGACAAGGTGACCGGCAAGCCCTCGCTTCAGACCACGCCGGCGAAGATCGAGACGGCCACCTACTACGACACGGTGAACTTCGCGCGCCGTCTGAAAGTGCCCGGTTTTTATATCTGGGGCTACAACGACGAGACCTGCCCGCCGACGTCGACTTTCGCGGCCTATAATGTGATCACCGCCCCCAAGAAACTCGCGGTGGAGTTTGAGCAGGGACACAGCTATCCCCCCGAGCAAGGCGCGGCGATCAACGACTGGGCGGTCAAGTTTCTCGGCCTGAAATGAGCCCGGCCCGCGGCCTAGCGGGTTTCAAGGTTCTCATGTATGGGACAAAGGTTCTCATTACCTCGGGGGGTAGCATCGGCTAGCATGAACCCTCCCCCGGGCCCGCTGGCCGATTCTTCATTACCCCTTATGTCTTTCCCCAAAAACTTTGTGTGGGGCGCTGCCGCCGCTGCCTACCAGATTGAAGGCGCCTGGAATGTCGACGGACGCGGACCGTCCATCTGGGACGTGTTTTCGCAGGAGCCCGGCAAGATTTTTGAGAACCACAACGGCAACGTCGCCTGCGATCATTACCACCGGTGGCGCGAGGACATCGGCCTCATGCGCGACCTCGGGCTGAAGGCCTACCGGCTTTCGCTCGCCTGGCCCCGCATCCAGCCGACCGGGACCGGCAAACCCAACGCCAAGGGCCTCGCCTTCTATGACCGCCTGGTCGACGGGTTGCTGGAGGCGGGCATCACGCCGTGGGTCACCCTTTATCATTGGGACATGCCGCAGGCGCTGCAGCAGCGCGGGGGTTTTCTCAACCGGGAGATGGTCGAGTGGTTCGGCGACTATGCCGAGATCGTCGCGGCGCGGCTCGGCGACCGCGTCAAGCACTGGATGACTTTCAACGAGCCTCCGGTGGTGATGGGCCTGGGTTACCATGAAGGTAAGTTCGCCCCCGGCCTGAAGCTGCCGTTTGCCGACTGCCTGCTGGGGGCCCACCACCTGCTGATGGCCCACGGCCGCGGCGTGCAGGCGCTGCGCGCGGGTTGCACCGGCCCGGTGAAGATTTCCCTCGCCCACACCAGCCGGGAGCGCATCCCGGCCACCGAGAGCAAGCGCGACATCGAGGCGGCGCGGCACGATTATTTCGCGAGCACGGAACGCGTGATGTGGAATCTTTCGTGGTGGGCCGACCCGATCATGTTCGGGCATTACCCGGCGGACGGCGTGAAGGCCTTCGGCGCCGACATGCCGAAGGTGACGGCCGCGGACCTGAAGCTCATTGCCCAGAAAATCGATTTCCTCGCCTACAATTGCTACTCCGGCTGGCAGGTGCGCGCCGACGCGAAGGGCAACGCGGAGCGACTGCCCGGCGGCTGGGGCACGGGGAATCCGCGCGGCACGCTCTCGTGGCTCGAGATTGCCCCGGAGGCGCCCTACTGGGCCGCCCGTTTTCAGGCGCAGCGCTACGGCCTGCCGCTGGTCTTCTCGGAGAATGGCTACTGCAACACCGACTTCGTGCACCTCGACGGCAAGGTCCACGACCCGCAGCGCATCGATTTCATGGCGCGCTATCTTCGCGCCATCCGCCGCGCGACGGACGAGGGCGTGCCGGTCGCCGGCTACTTCTACTGGTCGATCATGGACAACTTCGAGTGGGCCGAGGGCTACAAGGACCGCTTCGGCCTGGTCCATGTCGATTACCAGACGCAGAAGCGCACGCCGAAGGATTCCTTTTATTGGTACCGCGATTTCATCCGCTCCGGCGGTGCCAAGCTTTAACCCCGACCCAGTATGACCATCAAAAGACTGACCCTCGTCCTCGCCCTGTGCGCGGCCGTCACCGCGTCCGCCCAGAAATTCCCGGGCCTCGCCCTCACCCCGCCGATGGGCTGGAACAGCTGGAATACCTTTGCCGCGAACATTAACGAGAATCTCGTGAAGGAAACGGCCGACGCGATGATCGCGAACGGCATGCGCGACGCCGGCTACACCTACATCGTGGTCGATGACTGCTGGGAGACCATGGAGCGCGACGCCAGGGGTAACCTCGTGCCCGACCCGAAGAAATTCCCGAGCGGGATGAAGGCGCTCGGTGACTACCTGCACGCGAAGGGTTTCAAGTTCGGCATCCACAGCTGCGCCGGGACCAAGACCTGCGGCGGTTATCCCGGCGGCCGCGGGCATGAATTCCAGGATGCGCTGGCCTATGCCTCCTGGGGCATCGATTTCCTCAAGTACGACTGGTGCGAGCACGGCACGGCCGATGCCCGGGAGACCTACAAGACGATGCGCGATGCGATCCACGCCGCCGGCCGGCCGATGATCTTCAGCCTGTGCGAATGGGGCCAGAACAAGCCCTGGGAATGGGCCGGCGACGTCGGCCACATGTGGCGCACGACCGGTGACATCTATTCCTCCTACGACGGGCGCAAGGGCTGGGAGAGCGGCTGGAAGCGCAATCTCGACTTGCAATACACGCTCGTGGAGAGCAACGGCCCGGACGGCATCGGCAAGTATGCCGGTCCCGGGCACTGGAACGACCCCGACATGCTCGAGGTCGGCACCGAGGGCCTGACCTTCGGCGAATCGCGCGCCCACTTCAGCCTGTGGTGCATTGTGGCCGCCCCGCTGATCGCGGGCAACGACGTGCGGCACATGGAACCCGTTTATCGCGACATGCTGACCAACAAGGATGTCCTCGCCATCGACCAGGACGCGCTCGGCAAGCAGGGCTTCCGGGCGCTGGCCGACCCGGGCAAGAACATCGAGATCTGGGTGCGCGAGCTCAGCAACGGCGAGTGGGCGGTGTGTGCGCTTAACACGAGTTCCGCGGCCGCCGACCTCACCGTGGAGTGGTCGCGGCTGTGGACCATCCAGGGAAAGTTCAGCGTGCATGACGTCTGGGCCAACAAGGCCGCCGGCGACACCGGCAAGTCGCTGACGGCGCGCGTGGATTCCCACGATGTGGTGCTCTTCCGCTTAACTCCCACCAAGTCGTAATTTTCCAGCCCGCCCACCCCCATGAAGCTCAAGATCGCCGGTCCCGCCCTCCCCAACATTCCCTGGCAGCCCAAGCCTGCCGGCAATCCCGACATCATGTGGCGCTACGACGCCAACCCGGTGGTCGGCCGGCGGCCCCTGCCGCGGGTCACCGGTATTTATAACAGCGCGGTGGTGCCCTGGCAGGGCGGCTTTATCGGGGTGTTTCGCACCGAGGGCATGGACCGCATCCCGCACCTGCATGTCGGCCGCAGCCCGGATGGTTTCAAATTCACCTTCGAGCCCGAGCCGATCAAATTCAAATGCGACGATGCGGAGGTCGCAAAATTCGAATACGCCTACGACCCGCGCGTCACGTTGATCGATGGCGTGCACTACGTCACCTGGTGCAACGGCTATCACGGGCCGACCATCGGCATCGCGAAGACGACCGACTTCGTGCATTTCGAGCAGCTCGAGAACGCGTTTCTCCCGTACAATCGCAATGGCGTGCTCTTCCCGCGCAAGGTGAACGGCAACTACCTCATGCTGAGCCGGCCCTCCGACACCGGTCACACGCCGTTCGGCGACATCTTCGTCAGTGAGTCGCCCGACATGACTTACTGGGGCAAGCACCGCCATGTCATGGGCAAGGGCTGGCCCTGGTTCCAAGGCACGAAGATTGGCGCCGGTCCCTCGCCGATCGAGACCAACGAAGGCTGGCTGCTGTTCTATCACGCGGTCACCGGCACCTGCAACGGCTTCGTCTACTCGATGAGCGCCATGCTGCTCGACCTGGAGAATCCGTCCAAGGTCATCGCCTCCGCCAACCAGGCACTGCTGTGTCCCGAGGCGCCTTATGAATTGTCGGGCTTTGTCCCCGGCGTCTGCTTTCCCGTCGGCTGTCTCTGCGACTCCGCCACGGGCCGCATTGCGATCTACTATGGGGCGGCTGACACCTTCTCCGCGCTGTGCTTCTGCGATGCGCATGAGGTGGTGCAGTTCATCAAGGACCATCCGCTCAAGAAATAGCCGGGTCCGCCCGGCCTGATTCGGCTGCCATGCGCTTGCTTCCCCTCGGTCCCGCAGCGTGGCAGTTTCGTGATGCGACGCAGCGTTCGCCCTGGGCGGCGGCCGTGGTGCCCGGCTGTGTGCACGCCGACCTGCGGCGGGCCGGCGTCATTCCCGATCCGTTCTGGGGCACGAATGAACTCGGCCTGCAGTGGATCGAAGAGCGCGATTGGGAATACCGCGCGACTTTCAACCTCCCGGCCGAAATGCTGGCGGAGGAGACCGTGGAGCTGGTCGCCGACGGCCTGGACACCCTGGCCACGGTCAGCCTCAACGGCCGGGAGATCGCCCGGACGGAAAACATGTTCATCGGCTACCGCTGGCCGGTCAGGCAACACCTGCGCCCCGGCCGCAACGAGCTGACGATTCGCTTTGCCAGTGCGATGGAATACATCCGCACCCACCGGCTCTCGCACCGGCCGCGCGAGTTCAACGATCCGGTGGGGCGCAGTCAGGTGATGCGCAAGCAGCAGTGTCAGTTTGGCTGGGACTGGGGTCCGCGTTTCGTCACGGCGGGCATCTGGCGCGATATCCGCCTTGAAGGCTGGAGCCGTAACCGGCTGGAAGGGGTGCGTCTCACCCAGGAACATGCGCCGGAAGGTGACGTCACGCTGCGGCTCGCGCCCGAACTGGCCCGGCGCGAAGCCGGGGTGACGTACCGCCACCGGCTTTCCCTGGATCGCGTGGTGGTGGCAGAAGGCCCGGGGGCGAAAATCCTGGTCAGGCATCCGCAGCTGTGGTGGCCCAGCGGCCAGGGCGCGCAGCCGCTCTACACGCTGGAAATTGAAGCCTTGCATGCGGACGGCACCCGCTTCGGGCACTGGCTGCGCCGGATCGGCCTGCGCACGATCAAGCTCGACCGGCACCCGGACGCGGCGGGAGAGACCTTTCAGTTTGTGGTGAACGGCCGGCCGGTTTTTGCGAAGGGCGCCAACTGGATTCCCGTCCACAGTTTCGTCGCGGGCCTGACCCGCGAGCACTACGCGCGCGACCTGGGCAGCGCCCGGGCGGCCCACATGAACATGATCCGCGTGTGGGGCGGCGGGATCTATGAGAGCGAGGATTTCTACGACCTGTGCGACGAGCTCGGCCTGCTGGTCTGGCAGGACTTCATGTTTGCTTGCGCAATTTATCCGGGCGACCGGGCGTTTCTCCGCAGTGTGCAGGCCGAGGCCGGTCACCAGGTGCGGCGTTTGCGGCACCACGCGAGCCTCGCGCTCTGGTGCGGCAACAACGAGATCGCCCAGCTCAATGCCGGCAGCCACGGCGCGATCAACCTGCAGAAATCCGGCCCGCATCGCCGGGCCTATGAGGCGGTGTTCCACCGCATCCTGCCGCAGGCCGTGCGCACCGGGGATGGAGCCGTCAGTTACTGGCCGTCCTCCCAGTGGCGGAGCAACTTTGCCGACTCGAACTCCGTCAGCGCGACGCTGCCCGAGGGCGAGAAGCGCGGCGACACGCATTTCTGGGACGTATGGCATGCGCGCCATCCCGTGAAGGCCTACGAGAAATGGCGGTTTCGCTTCTGCTCGGAGTTCGGCATGCAGAGCTACAGTTCGCCCGCGACCAACGCCACGTTTTGTCCGCCGAAAGCCGGCAACGTTTTCTCCCAGGAGATGGAGAACCACCAGAAGAACCAGTTCGGCAACCAGATCATCCTCGATTACGTTTCGCGGCGCTACCGGTTCCCCAAGTCGCAGGCCGACCTTATCTATCTCTCGCAGCTCAACCAGGCCCATTGCATGCAGGTGGGGGTGGAGCACTACCGGCGGCTGATGCCGCATTGCATGGGCGCGCTTTACTGGCAGCTCAACGACTGCTGGCCGGTGGCCTCGTGGAGCTCGATTGAGTTCACGGGGCGCTGGCGGGCCCTGCACCATGTGGCCCGCCGGTTTTTCGCGCCGGCGCTGGTGAGCGCGCTGGTGCCGGGGGATGAAGGCACCAGCATCGGCAACTACCGGCGGTCGACCGTGGACGAGGTTTTGATCCACACGGTTTACGACCGGCCGGAACGCGCGACCGGTCTCCTGCGCTGGGATCTCTTTCACGTCGACGGCCGCGTGCTCCTGCGCGGCCGCAAGCGGGTGCGGTTGCATTACGGCCAGAGCGTGAGGCAAAAAACCCTGCGGCTGGCGCGGCTGCTGGCCCGTCACGGTCGCGACAACCTGGTGCTGCGGCTCGCCCTTGATGTGGGCGGGCGCTGTGTCAGCGAGGACTCGGTGCTGCTGGCGCCCCCGCGGTTTCTGGCCCTGCCGAAGGCCCGGACCAAGGTCGGGATCGAGCAAATTGATCCGCGGCGCGCGCGGCTGACGTTTACGTCCTCGGCTTTCCAGCACCGGTTTGCGTTCGATTTCCCCGGCATGGCGCATTCCAGCAGCGACAATTATTTCGAGCTGTTTGCGGGCGAACCAAGGACGATCGAGGTCGGTTTTGCCCGGCCCCAGACTGCCGCCCGGTTGCGCGCGGGCCTGACGTTCCACTCCCTGGTTGATACTTACTGAAGCGGCGCGGGCACTCGCTCCTTGGGCGGTGGAGCAAGACCGGCAGGGATGCCGGCTTGCCAGTCGCGGGAAGCTTGCCACTTTATGAGGGGTGCGACCGCAGGTTCTACTCGTTTTCATGACCCGCTTTGAGGAAAGCATGTCCATGCTCAAGGGCATCGCGCATTATGAGCGGACGCATCCACTCTGGGCCGCTTTTCACGACGACCAGGCCCGGGCCGAGACCGAACCCCACTGGCTCAGGAGCAAGAAATGGCATGGCGTGATCAGCCGGCACACGACGCCCGGCCTGGTCCAGATCTGCGCCGAGCAGAAAATTCCCCTGGTGGATCTCAACGACGTCGCCCCGTTTCCCGGCGTCCCCAAGATCCGGCCGGACAACGTCGGGCTCGGCCACCTGGGCGCCGAGCATTTTCTCGAGCGCGGGCACCAGTATTTCGGCTTCACTGGATTTTCCAACGACGCCTGGTCCTGTGAGCGGCGGGACGGGTTTGTGGAAGCCCTGCGCCTGGCCGGCCGCCAGTGCGATGTGTTTGATGTCAACTACCCTGGGGATCTGACGCCGGTTTGGGATGTGGAGCAGATTACGTCCCTGGCTGGCTGGCTTAAGCGCCTGCCCAAGCCGGTTGGCGTCATGGCCTGCATGGATCTGCGGGCGCAACAGATCATAACTGCCGCCCAAGCCAGCGATATCCTGGTGCCGGAAGAAGTCGCAATTCTGGGGGTGAATAATGACCCCATTCGCTGCGAAATGGCGTATCCCCCGCTTTCCAGCGTCGCGCCCAATGGTTTTCAATCGGGCTATCGCGCCGCCGAGCTTCTGGCCACGATGCTTGCCGGGGGTAAACCGACCAACTATGATCAGCGCATTGAGCCGATCGGAGTGGTTACCAGATTATCTACTGACGTGCTGGCAATCGATGATCGAAACGTGGCGACCGCGCTCAGTTTTATCCGGGAAAGAGCCTGTCAAGGCATTACGGTGGAACAAGTAGTAAAACATTCTCACGCATCCCGCAGCCAGCTCGAGAAAAAATTCCGCCATCACCTTGGGCGCTCCCCGCAGGCCGAAATTCGCCGCGTTCAGGTCGGAAAGATTCGGCAACTTCTTATCGAAACGGACTTCCCCCTGAAAAAAATCGCCGAACTGACCGGGTTTGAGCACGTGGAATACATGTGCGTGCTTTTTAAGCGCATCACCGGGGATTCGCCGGGAATTTATCGGAAGAAGATGCAGGCTAAAGTCGCTCAATAATCCCGGCGTAGCTGCTTGGCGTAATTGCCATATCCTGAGGGAGAAAGCAAAATTGCCCTCGGCAAAGAATCTCAATTCGTGAGCAAGTGAACTCATTCACGTCTGGCCGCGCATTCCGTATAGTGCGAGCGTTGTAATCGGGAAAACCCACTCGATTGCGCACGACCTCACCCCTTTATGTCAGGTCGTTTTAGCTGATACACCCCTAACCCTAAAGACCATGAATCGATTGTATTCGCGTCTGGGAGCCTATGCGCTCACATCCGCGTTGTGTCTAGTTACCGCGGGGCGCCTGTCGGCGCAAACCGCTGCCGCACCTGCTGCCGGCAAGTCAGCCGATGAGGAAACGATTGTCTTGTCCCCGTTCGTCGTCGAGCCGAATGAAGACCAAGGCTACTCTGCCAAGGACACTCTCGCCGGCACCCGCGTCCGTACCGAACTGAAAGACGTTGCTTCGGCTATTTCCGTCGTAACGCAGCAGTTCCTGAAGGACACCGGCGCCAAGAACAGCGCCGACCTGCTGGTTTACACCCCAAGCACCGAGGTCGCTGGTATTCGTGGTAATTTCAGCGGTGTCGCCGGCACGGGAATTTACCAGGAAAATACGATCAGCAGCACAACCCGCGTCCGCGGTTTGGACTCCGCTGACAACACCCGTGATTACTTCCTGAGCGATATTCCATGGGACGGTTTCAACGTCGGTCGCGTCGACCTGCAGCGCGGACCGAACTCGATCCTCTTCGGTATCGGCAGCCCTGCCGGTATCATCAACACCAGCGTGAACGATGCGTCTTTCAAGACGGCCTACAATGTTGAGAATCGCATCGATCAATACGGTTCGTTCCGTAATCAGCTCAGCCTGAATCAAGAGCTCATCAAAGGTGTGCTCGCGATTCGCATCGCTGGCGTGAAGGACGACGAGAAGTACGAGCAGAAGCCCGCCTTCAACAACAGCACCCGCTGGTACGGCGCGCTGCGCTTCGATCCGAAGCTGTTCGGCGAGGACAACCACACGTCGTTCCGCGTCAAGTATGAGACCGGCAAGGTCGACTCGAACAACCCGCGTTCGATCCCGCCCGGTGACAACTACTCGATGTGGTTCAAGACCGGCACGGATGCCTATGGCAACCCGGCTTACAATAAAGTCATCATCAATGCCTTCAATACGGCTAACCCGAGCCCCGGCGGCGGTACGCTGCCCGGTGGCATTGGTGGCACGCTGACCAACGGTTTGGCACTCGCGAACGCGGTCCGCTCCTACTGGCCTGATGTCGTGAACTTCTACGAGGGCACAAATAAGAACATCAATAACATTCCTAACGCAGCCTATCCGTCTGGCACTCCGATCAAGACAATCGTGGCCCAGCCACAAACAGATCTTGGTGTGCGCGATGCGAACGGCAATACGCTCGGTGGCGTGAACGCGTCCTTCCTGGCCCGTGCTATTCCGCAAATGAGTTCCTACGCGAATGGTGCCGGTGCTACTTCTGGTTTCCCCGGCTTCTCTGGGACCTCAGGGGTGAGCTCTATTCCCGGTGGTGTTTACTACGCCAACGTGGTCATGACCGACCCGACCATCTTCGACTTCTACAAGAAGCTGCTGGATGGTCCGAACAAGAAGGAATGGCAGAAATGGTCAGCCTTCAACTTCATTGCTGAGCAGAGCTTCTTCAATGACCGCCTGGCTTTCCAGGTCGCCTATGACCACCAGTCCTACACCAACGGTAACTTCGGTTGGATGTCGGGTGAAAACTACAACATCAACATCGACATCAATGCGACGTATGCTGACGGTACGGCTAATCCGAACGTCGGTCGTCCTTATGCCGGTAACGGTGCGTCTGCTCCCGGTCTCAACAATGAGACCACCACGGTGCGCGAAGGCATCCGCTTCACGCCGACCGCTGATATTCGTGCTTCCGACTTCTTGGGCGACACCACGCTCGCCAAGATCCTCGGCCGGCATGTCTTTACTGGTGTGTATGAGCGTTCGACGGTTGTGAAGAACTACAAGAACTTCGCTGAGTTCGCGACCACTCCCCAGTACATGCTGGATAATCGCCGTAACGATGCGACCCACATTCCTGTCACTGGCCAGCTTGCCCAGGACCGTAGTTTCGAGTGGCTCGTTTATCTCGGGCCCAGCTTGCTCAACAAGTCAACCGGCTCTGGCGCCAACCTGACGAACATCCAATATGTCGTGGCGCCTCCCGCCTCCCAGACGGCCACGAACTTCAATGCTCGCTGGAACAAGCCCACGACCCCAGGTGCACCTGGTTATGTCGATCCGACCGCCCCGTATACCTATACGAATTACCAGACCGGTGCGACGATCAACGGCACCCAGGTTGACAATACCGCCAACTATGTGGGCTGGACATCTGAGAACATCAATTGGATGCGCTACACCAACCCAGCCGAACAGGCTAGCTTGAACGAAAGTGCCAACCGGACCCGCTTCCGTGACACTTCGCAAGGCTTTACCTGGCAGGGTTACCTGCTTGGCGGCGACCTCGTTCCGACCTTCGGTTGGCGCAAGGACATCATCACGAACTATCAGACCAGTGCCCAGACTGACCCAATCACTGGCTTCACCAGTCTTGATTTCGTCGATGATCCGAAGTCCCGCTCCGACGTTCGCGGCGAGAGCAAGACCTGGGGTATCGTCTACCATCTGCCGAAGTCGCTCACCAAGAATCTCCCCTGGGGTTCGACGGTCAGCTTCTTCTATGACCGTGGCGTGAACTTCAAGGCTGATGCCTCCCGCCTCGACTTGGCCGGCCGGCCGATCCCGAATGCGAACGGCACCACCAAGGAATATGGTATCACGATCACCACGCTGAACGACAAACTCAGCCTCAAGTTCGCCAAGTACAGCACCAAAGTCGCCAACGCGACTCTGGCTGATACCCAAGGCAACTCGATCGGCGGTCTGGGCAGCAACGCCTACTTCATCGCTGACGGTAACATCTGGGGCTACGGTTGGGCCACTTACCTGCAGGATGCACTACGCGGTACCAATGGCGCCACCTTGTCCACCTACGGTGACTTTGCCGGTTCGAGCGGCTACGACCGCAACACCCCGGCCAATGCCGTGGCATACGACAACTTCAACACCAACGGCGGCACTGGCCTCAGTGACGGCCGCAAGTATGCCGGTGGTTTGGCTGTGGTGAATGCTTGGGTGAACGCCGTATTTCCTTCGACGTTCTTCTCAAGTTATAACCTGACGCCAGCCATCGATCCGACGATCGCAAAGCGCACGGGCAACCTGCGTGATTCCTACACGACCGGTTATAATGATGCCAGCGGCCCTCAGCTGGGCGGCGGGTCCAGCTTCGGTAATCACCAGACTACTGTTGATAACCTATCATCCGGTACGGAAATCGAGCTTAGCTATCAGCCGACCAAGAACTGGAATATCACGGCGAACTACGCTAAAACGCAGGCGAAGCACGAGAACATCGATCCGACATCAATCGCCTTTATCGGCGCACTCACCAAGTTCATGAACGGACCTGGCGGTCAGCTGCGTATGTGGTATAACGGCGGCGGAGACCTCGGCGCGGATTGGAATGGCAGCATTGTTGCTCCCTACGCGGTGACGGTTAACGAGCTTGGTCACCAAGTTCCCGAGCTGTCCCCCTGGCGCCTGAACCTCGTGTCGACGTACAACTTCGATCATGGCACCCTTAAGGGCGTGTTCGTCGGTGGCGCCTTCCGCGAGGAAGCCGGCCGCATCATTGGCTATAAGTTCGATCCGAACTTCAAGAACTCGATCTCGACCGATCCGAACTTCTCGGACGTTGTCTCGCTCACCCTGGGCGGTCTTAACGTCACTCAGCCGTTCGTCGGGCCTAACGATCATCATATCGATGCTTGGGTTGGCTACTCGCGGAAACTGACGCGCACGGTCAACTGGCGCATTCAAGTCAACGTGAGAAATGTGGGCGAGAAGGATAAGCTGATCGCTTCCCGTTTCAATCCCGACGGCAGCCTGGCCCTCGCCAGCATCTCGCAAGGGATGGGCTGGCAGTTGACGAACTCGTTCGACTTCTAAGCTAATCTGTCCTGAGGGACTTCGCTTCCTCAGTTAACAGACAAAAATTCAAGTCCGGTGGCGCAAGCCACCGGACTTTTTGTTGTCGGGTATGGCTGAACGCGGCACCTCGGCCATTCGCCTAATATACGCGATGGGGGTAAGCATTATGTAGCGGCAGGTACACTCGGACCTGCGGCCTTTGCGCATGGCCGGAACTTCCCCGGTCACGTCGGTCAGTGGCTATTCTTAGTCACGCAACTTTCTTGCGGTACATTTTGTCCGGCACGGGCAATTGGTTTTAGGTGGATGCTATGGGCGGATTCGTTCAGGGCATAGCCTCACGCTAGGAGGCGATCAGTAATCTCCGGCAGCCTGGATCCGCGCCCCGCGCCGGCCGAAACTCAAGACTTTGGCCCGGTGAGGGTGAGACTGGACGATCCGTTGGGGGCGACGTATTCGGTCGTGATACCATTTGGCCAGCGGACGTGGATCTTCTTTGGTGGGTTCGACTCCAAATAGCCGAAGAAGCAGGTGGGGGTTGACTGACTGTAGTAACCGGATCCGGCGCAGACTTCGGTGGTTTCGTCGGAACCGTCTTGAAATTCGACGGTGATACGGGCGCCGATACCACGGGGATTTCCGGGTGCGCCTTCCAGATGCACCCTCAGTGAATGCCGGCCGGAGACGCCTTGGTTTCGAAAGGCGAGCGTAGTGGAGTTGTTGCGGGTGACCATGAAATCGGGCCACCCATCGTGGCCGAGGTCGAGCGCTGCCAGCGCCTTGGCATCACCAGGCACGATGAGCCCGCTCTCCGCCGGAGTTACCGCCGTGAAGTGGCCATGGCCATCGCCGCGCAGCATCAGGCTGAGGCCGCCGTCATAGCGGCCGACCGCGGGAATGGGCGCATAAGAGTTTTGCACGGCGTAGATGTCCGCCCGCCCGTCACCGTCAAAGTCTCCGGCGACCATGCCTTGCAACGGTGCGACCTGTGCGAGACGGGGCAGGGGCTCGAAGCGGTAGGTGCCGTCGTCCTGGCTAAGGAAAACCCCGCTCCGAAGCTCCGTGGCGGCGAACTTTTGCGCCGCGGCCAGCTTCCCCGCACCCAGCAGTGCGTCCAGCGGGGCACGGGCATAATAGTCGTTGCGGGGATAGCGCTTCAAGATGGAGGGGATCACCGCGCCCAGATCGTGGCGGGTGCGCCAGGGAAAGAGATTTTCTCCCTCGTAGTAGGCCTCGACGATCTGTGGTTCATCGCCATCGCCCTTGAAGTCACCGACAAATAGCAGCGCGGGATGCTCCGGGGAGGCCTGATATTGGGTGTTTAGTCCCACATTGCCGACCACGTAATCCGGCCGGCCGTCACCATTAAAGTCAGCCGAAGCGATCGAGGTCCACCAGCCAGTGCCCGCCGTGGCGAAACCCGATCGCCCGGACCAGTCGCTGAAGCCTTTCCCTTGATTGTTGTGGAAGTATTTCACGCCACCCCATTCGAGTGTGAGCACCAGATCCACCCAGCCATCGCCATCCACATCGCTCCACAATGCCGCGGTGACCATCCCGACCTCGCGCAACTCGGGGGCCAGCGTGTCGGTCACATCCTCGAACTTACCGCCGCGATTGGCCAGCAGGGCACTCCGGGGCGCCTGTGGGTATTGTCCGGGCAGCACGCGGCCGCCAATGA
Source organism: uncultured Verrucomicrobiota bacterium (assembly GCA_903898675.1). Taxonomy (GTDB): domain Bacteria; phylum Verrucomicrobiota; class Verrucomicrobiia; order Opitutales; family Opitutaceae; genus Lacunisphaera. The sequence continues at coordinate 29,542 of CAIUGM010000033.1, read as the reverse complement.
ACACATCGAGCCGGCCATCGTGATCGAAGTCAGCCACGGCCACCGCCCCGGCGCTGATGGGCAACGGTGGCAGGGTACCGTCCGCCGCCGGGCGAAAGTTGCCCCGGCCGTCGTTGAGGAAAAGCCGCGGTTGGTACTCCACGGCACCGGCCGGCAGGGTGCTTCCGCCCCGGGTGACCAACAGGTCATTGGCGCCATTCCCGGCGGCGTCGAACAGAACCAGCGGACCATCATCGACCGCCGTGACGGCTTCAACAGCCGGGGCAACCGGCTCGGCGAACTTTCCCTGGGCGGGCCGCAGAATGCGGAGCGGAGTCAGGGTAGTCCCGCCGATGATCACAGCGTCCTGCCCGCTGCCGTCGATATCGCCCACCGCCAAGCCCGGGCCGCGGCGATTCAAGCGCCGTGGAAGCAGGCGCTGGATGGAGGTCTCATCCACGGTTTCCTCCTGGGAACCAACCGCCAAGCCGGCGGCCGCACTGATCTCGGTGAATTGGCCGGTAGGTGGCTGGGCCGTGGACAATGCCGGCAGGCTGCCGGGCGATTCGGTGATGGTGAACCGGCGGTCCACCGGAAGATTTTCGAAAACCTGCCGGCCTCCGCTGGGCCACTGCACCGTCAGGCGATAGATCATCGTATCCGGACCGAGGCCGAAGTGGAGCATGGGCTCGCTGCTCGACATGTACCCGCGGGCGAGCCAGAGCTGACGAACCTGCCGGCCGGCCGCGCTTTCGATTGTCACGGTCGCCCCGACGCCGAAACGGTTGGAGACCGTGCCGCGCAGGTCGAGGTTCACGCAGTGCCCGGTTTGATTGTCGTTTCGGAGCACGGTCACGCCCTTCTGGTAGTTGGCATAGACCAGGTCGAGGTCGCCATCGCCGTCCAGATCGCCGAGGGCCGAACCGAACGCCACGCCCTTTTGATTCAGGCCCCAGGCGGCGCTGACGTTTTCAAACTGCAGGTCGCCCAAATTACGAAAAGCGAGGTGGGACTCGGCCAAGGGGAGGCTGTCGTGCATCACCCGTATTCGTTCGGCGGCAGTCTGCGCACTCAGCTGGCGCGCCATCAGATCCAGGTTGGTTGCCTCCCGGTACATGCCGTTGGTCGCGAAAAGGTCGATCCGGCCGTCATCATCCAGATCCTCAAAACGGGGTGACCAGGTCCAGTCCGTGGCGGCGAGACCGGTCAGGTTTGCAGCCTCAAGGCAGCGACCGGTGCCGGTGTTGAGGTACAGCGCATTGCGTTCGTACTGGGGCGCCCGGCCGGGATTTTGGTCATCCTCGGTGGTGCGGCTGCGGGAATCCGCCATGCCGCGCTGGTCCTTCTCGTGCGTTGTGGCGGCCATGTCTGGGACGAACAGATCAAGCAGCCCGTCATTGTTCACGTCGCCCAGGTCCGAGCCCATGGAAGAAAATGGCGTGTGGGGCACTACCTCGTTGAGGACATTGGTGAAGGTGCCATCCCGGTTGTTGCGGTAGAGTTTGTCGGGCTGCGCGAAGTCATTCGCGACGTACAGGTCCGGCCACGCGTTGTTATCGAAGTCCCACCAAGTGGCGGAGTGGCCCTGGCCTTCGCCGGAGATTCCTGCTTGTTCGGTCACGTTGGTGAAGGTGCCGTTACGATTGTTATGAAACAGGTAGTTGCGCTGGCCGCCCGGATGCAGGTTGGCGTCCAACAGGTTCGTTTGGATGAAGACATCCAGCCACCCATCCCGGTCGTAGTCGCAGAAGGACGCCATCACGCTCGCGTCGTTGACATCGAGGCCGTAGGCGTGGGCCATTTCCTTGAACGTGCCGTCACCCTGGTTGATATAGAGCAGGTTCGGGGCATTAAAGCGGCACACATAGATGTCGAGGCGGCCGTCGTTGTTGATGTCGACGAAAGTCGCCCCCTGTTTCCAGACGCCCGCAGCTTCACCCTTGTCGCCGACGCCGGCCTTGTCGGTCACATCCTCAAACTTGAAGCCCCCGAGGTTGCGGAAGAGCCGGCAGCTCTCGGTTTTGCTCACCACGAAGATATCGGGCCGGCCGTCTCCGTCGTAGTCGCCGATCGCCACCCCGGTGCCGATCGACCCCACTTCAAACTCGCGGTTGCGCTCGCCCCACATCCTTGGGTCCGCGTAGTTGTTGGTGGTTACAATACCGGTCTGCTCTGGTGGCAGCTCGGTGAACATCGTGTGCCCGCGCGGGCCGGAACGCGGGGCCAGGGGCTGGTCGCTGATGCCGGGCACAGCCCCGGCGGACCGAGCGGGCTCCGCGAGGAAGGGGATTAAACCGAGCAACCCGTAACGGATGACGCATCGCGCGAAACTCCTGGTAAGGGGGCGCGGGGAGTGGGCCGGGGGAGGCATGCGCCTGATCATGCAGCAGGGCCCAAATAGGTGAGTCAAGAGTGACTTGGTCCGATCTGGTCTGGACTTTTCTTGCGCCCGTCCTGCCGCACGATTCTATGACCCCCACTCCAGTCTTGGCGCGGTTTGCCATTACCCGAATGAGCCTATCACCCCGGATTCTCCTGCGCGTTTGGCTGATTGCCCCCGTGTGTGCCTGCGCCTTTCTGGCCTGGAGCAACCACGAGCGGATCAGGCGGGTGGAGTATGTGTCGGGTCTGGCGGGCCGGGCCGGGTCCGCGGATGCCGTCGCGCCGTCGTCGCCCACCGGCTACGCCAACGGCCAGCGCCAGTTGATTGTGCCCGAGCGCAATGAAACCAGCTTCGAGTGGATTGCGCAGACCCAGCAGATGCTGGCGCAAGGGGAGATGCGGGTGCGGCAGGTTGCATACGACAACGCCCCGCTGGGCCGCGAGGTACGCGCCACGTCGCCCTACCGGTGGTGGCTTGGTGCCGTGGCGTGGGCGGATCATCTTCTATCCGGCCGGCCCGTGGGTCTTGCGGTGGAGCGGGCGTCGCTCTATGCCGAGCCGCTGGCGCACGGGTTGCTGCTGGTTTTCGCTTCGGGACTGGTGGCGTGGCGCTTCGGCGGTTTTGCGGCGGCGTTGTTTTCGATCGGGTTGGTCACGATCTTTCCTTTTGCCGCGGGGTTTCTTCCCGGCGTGCCGGACCAGCACGGACTCGCCCGGGCCTGCGGCTTGGCCGGGGTTTTGCTGTTGCTGGCCGGGTTGCGTGATAACCGGCGGACGGCCCGCTGGTTTGCGCTTGCCGGCGTCGTGGGTGGAGTGGGTCTGTGGCTGGATGTGCCGACCCAGGTGCCGCTGCTCGCGGGCGTGGGGTTGGGCGGCCTGATTGCCGCTGGAATCATGCGCCGGAATCCGGCCGGGATTCCGGCTTTGGTTTTATCCGGCCGTTGCTGGCGGCACTGGGGCTTGGGTGGGGCAGTCACAGTCTGCGCGGTTTATCTGGTGGAATACTTTCCGTCCTTTCTTGGCGGCTGGCATTTGGATTTTCCGCACCCGCTCTATGGTCTGGCGTGGCTGGGGCTGGGTGAATTGCTCGTACTGACGACCGGGTGGGGCCGACGGGAAAATCCACCCTGGTCAACAGGGCGCCTGGTGCGTCTGGCCCTCGCGGTTGCCGCCGTCGTGGCCGTCCCCGTTGCCATGAGCTGGTCCGGCAGCCGGGGATATCTGGCGCGCGATCTCCTCTCGGTCCGGCTGACCAATCTGCCGGGCGGCCTGGTGGCCGCCAGTTCCTGGGGCTGGTTGTCGCGCAGCGGCCTGACCGGGCTGGCCTGGGCCACACTGCTGCCGCTGGTCACACTGCTTCCGGCGGGGTGGATGGTCATGTCCGGCCGGTTGGGGCTACGGTTGCGGATCTCGCTGGCCGTTGCGCTCGGCCCCGTGCTGATCGCGCTTGGGTTTGCGACCCAACAATTGGCCTGGTGGAGCGTCCTCGACGGAATGCTTCTCGGTGTGATGGTCGCAGCCACGGCGGAGCGCCCGCCGGCGGAGTCCAAGCCCAACCCATGGCTTTGGACGGCTCTGCTCGCCCTGTACGCACTACCCGGGCTGGGCCAGCTTTGGCCGGAACGCTCGATCGATGCCAACCTGGTCCTGACGCCGGCCGAGACGGAGGAATTGGTGGAGCGGGACCTCGCCCACTGGCTGGCCAGTCATGCGGGCGAAAGTGGTGCCGTGGTGTTTGCGCCCCCGCACCAGACGCTCGCCTTGGGTTTCTATGGCGGGCTGCGCGGTGTCGGGACGTTTTCAGCCGATAACCACGCCGGCTTCGGCACGGCCCTGATGATCAGCGGCGCCAACAGCATGCAAGATGTGCAGGCCCTGGTCCAGGCCCGGGAAATCAAGTACCTCGTCATTCCCTCGTGGGATCCGTTTTTCGAGGAATTCGGGCGGCTTTATCTGGCGGCGCAGTTTTCCAACCGGAAGAGCTATTTTGTCGGCGAACTGCGCCGCTGGAACCTGCCGCTCTGGTTGCGGCCGGTGGCGTATCCGATGCCGGTGATCCCGGGCTTCGAAAAACAATCGGTGCTGCTGTTTGAGGTGGTGGACGAGCAGAAGCCTGCGGTGGCCCTCAGCCGCCTCGCGGAATACTTTGTTGAAACGGGAGACCTTGACCGGGCTGCCTCCGTCGGGGAGGCCTTGCGACGTTTCCCGGGCGACGTGGGCGCGATGGCGGCCCGCGTGCAGGTGCTCAATGCCCGGAGCGACAGTGGCGGCACAACCCAAACCCTGGATGCACTCCTCTCCCGTTTGTCCGCTGGCGCCGACCGTTTCCTGCCGTGGGACCGGCGGGTCAGTCTCGCGATTGCGCTGGCCCGGGGAGAGCGGATCGAGCCGGCTCGCGAGCAGACGCGGCGCTGTCTGGCGGAGATCGATGAACAGAAGATCCGGTCGCTGTCGACAGACGCCCTTTATGGTCTGCTGGTCCTGGGCCAGTCGTTTGGCTTGCCGATGGCGGATGCCAGGTTGCACGACCTCGCGCTGGCGCTGTTGCCGCCGGACGTGCGCAGCGGGCTTTAGTTGCTGGCCTGATCTTAGGAGCCGGGCGCAGCCAGTGTCAGCATCGTGGCTGCGGTCGGCACCGGGTGCTGGGTCGTGGCGCCATTGGGCCAGCGGACGCGGACCGTCTTGGCCGGATTGGCGTCGGTGTAACCGAAGAAGCACGCAGCCGAGGACTGGCTGTAATAACCCGAGCCGGCGTAGACTTCACTGGTCTGGATCGAGCCATCGGCGAGCTCGACCGTGATCCGCGCGCCGACCGCGGTGGGATTGCCCGCCGGTCCGTGCAGGGCGATGCGGAGCGGATGATGCCCGGCGACTCCGCGATTATGGAACGCGAGGGTCGTGTTGTGATTTTGGGTTACCAGGAAGTCGGGCCAGCCGTCGTTATCGAGATCGAGCACGACCAGGGCCTTGGCGTCGGCGGGAACGATGAGGCCGCTCTCCGCGACCGGCACCGCGGTGAAATGCCCGTGCCCGTCGCCGCGCAGCAACTGGCTTAGGCCGCCGTCAAAGCGGCCGACTGCAGGAATCGGCGCGTAGGAATTCTGGACCGCGTAGATGTCCGCATGACCGTCGCCATCGAAGTCGCCGGTCACGAGACCTTGGAATGGCGCGATCTGCGCCAGCCGCGGGAGCGGCTCAAAATGATAGGTGCCATCTGGCTGGCTCAGGAACACACCGCTCCGGAATTCCGTCGCGGCGAAGCGCTGCGCCGCGGCAAGTTTGGCGGCGCCGAAGATCTGCTCGAGGGTGGCCGGCGCGTAGTTGTCCGCCCAAGGGTACTGCTTTTTAACTGCCGGGAAAATAGCGCTCATGTCCCGACGCGTGCGCCAGGGATAGAGTTTTTCGCCCTCGTAATAGCCCTCGATGAGCTGCGTCGAGCCGTCGCCCTTGAAGTCGCCGGAGAAGAGCAGCGCGGGGTGTGCGGGATCGGCGTGGTACTGGGTGTTGAGCCCGAGATTGCCGACGACGTAGTCGATGCGGCCGTCGCCGTTGAAGTCCGCGCCGGTGATGGAGGTCCACCAGCCGGTGCCGGCGGCGGCAAAGCCGGCGCGCTCCGACCAGTCGGTGAAGCCCTTGCCCTGATCGTTGTGGAAATACTTGACGCCGCCCCAGTCGAGCGTGACCAGCAGGTCGACCCAGCCGTCTCCGTCGACATCGCTCCAAAGCGCGGAGGTCACCATGCCGACTTCCTTCAGCCCGGGGGCGAGCGCTTCGGTGACGTCCTCAAACTTCCCGCCGCGGTTCGCCAGGAGCGCGCTCTGGGGCGGGAGCGGGTATTGCCCGGGCAGGACGCGCCCACCGATGAAGAGGTCGAGCCGGCCGTCGTGATCAAAGTCAGCGGCCACCGCCGTCCCCGCACTGATGGAGAGGACCGGCAGCGTACCCTCGGGAGCCGCGTGAAAACCGCCATGCCCGTCGTTCAGGAACAAGCGGGGTTGGTATTCCGGTTCGCCGGCCGGGAGTGAGTTGCCGCCCTTGGTGACAAGCAGGTCATTTTTGCCATCACCATCCGCATCGAAGAGCAGGACCGGTCCGTCGTTCACGGTGTTGCCGGTGGTGGGTCCGGCGCCTGCGGCGAGGGCAAACTGCCCGGCCGGGGTGCCGCGGAGAATGCGCAGGGGATCCAGCGTGGTACCGCCCAGCACGGCGGTGTTGTCCGATCCGGTGCCCTCAATGTCCCCGATCGCCAGGCCGGGACCGCGGCGGTTCAGCCTGATGGGCAGCAGGCGTTGCTGGGCGAGTTCGTCGACAAACTCCTCGCGGGACCGAAGCGCGAGGCCCGTGGATTTGCCGACCTCGCTGAACTGGGTCGTGAGTGCCGTGGTTGGCGGGGCTGCGGCGGGCGTAGCCCCGGCGGGCTCCGTGATGGTGAAGCGCCGGTCCACGCCGAGATTTGCAAAGGTCTGCACGTGGCCGCTCGGCCAGGTGACGGTCAGTCGCTTGATTTGCGTGTCGGCGCCGAGTCCGAAATGAACCGCCGGCTCGCTGCTGGACATGTACCCGCGGGCGAGCCAGAGCTGGCGGATCTGCACGCCCAGTGCGCTTTCAATCTTCACGGTCGCGCCAATGCCGAAGCGGTTGGAGACCGTGCCACGGAGGTCGATCATCACCCGGTGGCCGGTGTCGTTGTCATTGCGCAACAAGGTGGCGCCGGCGTGAAAATTGGCGTAAACCAGGTCCAGGTTGCCGTCGCCGCCCAGATCGCCAAACGCGGCGCCGAAACTCACGCCCTTCTGGTCAAGGCCCCACGTCGCGCTCACGTTTTCAAACTGCAGGTCACCGAGATTACGCAGTGCCAGGTGGACCTCGGCCTGCGGCGGACTCGCATACATGATCCTGACCCGCTCGGCGGGGGTTTCCGCCTTCATCATGCGCCGGATGACATCTTCGCCGGGATCGCGCGGGAAACCGTTGGTCACATGGAGGTCAAGGCGGCCGTCATTGTCGAGATCCTCAAAGCGCAGCGACCAGGTCCAGTCGGTGGCGGCCAGGCCGGCCAGAAACGCTCCTTCCATGGCGTGGCCGGTGCCGGTGTTCAGGAGCAGGGCGTTGCGGTGGTATTTCGGCGCGCCGGTGAAGTCGTTGGCCGGCTCTTCGGTCCGGCCGCGCGCATCCGCCAGGGAATGGTGGTCAACGCGGTGGGTGGTGGCTGCCATGTCGGCGACCAGGAAGTCGATCAGGCCATCGTTGTTCACGTCGCCGTAATCTGCGCCCATCGAGGAGAACGAGGTGTGCGGGGCAACCTGGTCGATGACCTCGGTAAAGGTTCCGTCGCGATTGTTGTGATAGAGGCTGTCGGGCACGCCGTAGTCGTAGGCGACGTACAGGTCGGGCCAGCCATCGTTGTCGTAGTCCCACCAGGTCGCGGAATGACTCTGCGTCTCACCCGCGATGCCGGCGTGTTCGGTGACGTTGGTGAAGGTGCCGTCGCGGTTGTTGTGGAAAAGGTAGCCGCGCTGCCCGTGCGGGTGCTTCACGATGTCGAGGACGTTGGTGGTGATATACACATCGAGCCAGCCGTCACGGTCGTAGTCGCAGAAGGACGCCATCACGCTCGCGTCGTTGACGTCGAGTCCATAGGCGTGGCCCATTTCCTTGAACGTGCCGTCGCCCTGGTTGATGTAGAGGAGATTGGGCGCCCGGGTCCGGCAGACGTAGATGTCCAGCAGGCCGTCATTGTTGATGTCGACAAAGGTCACCCCCTGCTTCCAGGCCAGCGCGTCCGCGCCGTGATCCGCGACGCCGGCCTTTTCCGTCACATCCTCGAACTTGAAGTTGCCGAGGTTGCGGAACAACCGGCAGCTCTCGGTCTTGCTCACTACGAAAATATCCGGCCGGCCGTCGCCGTCGTAATCGCCGATGGCGACCCCCGTGCCGATCGAGGAGGTCTCGAACTCCTGGTAGAGTTCACTGCGCATCTTCGGGTCCGCGAAATTATTGGTCGTAACCACGCCGGTCTGCTCGGGCGGCAGTAGGGTGAACATGGTTTTCCCGCGCGGAAACGGGTGGGGCGCGAGCGGTTTTTCAGTGAGGCCGGCCGTGGAATCCGCGGCCGTGGCGCCCGTGAACAGAACGCCTACCAGGAGGGCGCAGACCAAGGCCCGTTGAGTTGCGCCCCGCACCTTGGGGACTTGGCGATGCTTGGGGGCTAGCATGGTAATCGGAGTGATGGGACGAACCGCACTCTGGGGAGTCAAGGCAGGTTTTTAGTTGGGGGATTTATCCCATGATAAAGCCCGAATTGGATGGTAGGGGTGCAGACTTGCTGCGCCCTGCGTGGGTGGCATCGCGTTCGAGGGCGCAGCAAGTCTGCGCCCCTACCGGCGGAATTAAGAGTCGGGCGCAGTCAGCGTCAGGTTGGTGGCCGCGGCTGGAACCGCGTGCCGGGTCGTGGCGCCGGAAGGCCAGCGGACGCGGACCGCCTTGGGCGGATTGGCGTCGGTGTAGCCGAAGAAACACGCAGCGGAAGACTGGCTGTAGTAACCCGAGCCGGCGTAGACCTCGCTGGTCTGGATCGAGCCATCGGCGAGCTCGACCGTGATCCGTGCGCCGACCGCGGTGGGATTGCCCGCCGGTCCGCGCAAGGCGACGCGCAACGGGTGATGGCCGGCCACACCGCGATTCTGAAAGGCGAGCGTGGTGTTGTTATTGCGCGAAATCAGGAAGTCAGGCCAGCCGTCGTTCCCAATGTCCAGCACCGCCAGCGCCTTGGCGTCGCCGGGGACGATCAAGCCGCTCTCGGCCACTGGCACCGCCGTGAAATGACCGTGCCCGTCGCCCCGTAGCAACTGGCTTAGCCCGTTGTTGAACCGGCCGATTGAGGAGATGGGTGCGTAGGAATTCTGGACCGCGTAGATGTCGGCGTGTCCGTCACCATCGAAATCACCGGCGACAATACCCTGCAACGGGGCGATCTGGGCCAGGCGGGGCAGGGGCTCGAAACGGTACGTGCCATCCGGCTGGCTGAGGAACACGCCGCTGCGCAATTCCGTCGCGGCGAAGCGCTGCGCGGCGGCGAGTTTGGCTTCACCCACGATCTCGCCGAGGGTGGCCCGGGCGTAAGCGTCGTTCTTGGGAAAGCGCTTCAGGATCGACGGCAGGGTTGCAGCCAGGCCCTTGCGGCTGCGCCAGGTGTAGATTTTTTCGCCCTCATAGTACCCCTCGATGAGCTGCGTCGAGCCGTCGCCCTTGAAGTCGCCGGAGAAGAGCAGCGCGGGGTGCGCGGGATCGGCGTGGTACTGGGTGTTGAGCCCGAGATTGCCGACGACGTAGTCGATGCGGCCGTCGCCATTGAAATCTGCGCCCGTGATCGACGTCCACCAGCCGGAGCCGGCGGCGGCAAAGCCGGCGCGTTCGGACCAGTCGGTGAAGCCCTTGCCCTGGTCGTTGTGGAAATACTTTACGCCGCCCCAGTCGAGCGTGACCAGCAGGTCGACCCAGCCGTCTCCGTCGACATCGCTCCAAAGCGCGGAGGTCGCCATGCCGACGTCCTTCAGTCCCGGCGCGAGCGCATCGGTGACATCCTCAAACTTCCCGCCGCGGTTCGCGAGCAGCACGCTCTGTGGTGCGAAGGGATACTGGCCGGGTGCAACCCGCCCGCCGATGAAGAGGTCGAGTCGGCCGTCGTGATCAAAGTCAGCGGCCACCGCCGTCCCCGCACTGATGGAGAGGACCGGCAGCGTACCCTCGGGAGCCGCGTGAAAACCGCCATGCCCGTCGTTCAGGAACAAGCGGGGTTGGTATTCCGGCGCACCCGCGGGCAGCGCGCTGCCGCCCTTGGTCACCAGCAAATCGTTCCGGCCCCCGCCCTCGGCATCAAACAGGAGCACCGGCCCGTCGTTGACCTCGCTGCCGGATGCCGGTGCCTTGGCCTCGCCGGCGCTGAATTGCCCCGCGGCGGTTTCGTGCAGGATCCGCAGGGGATCCAGGGTGGTTCCGCCGAGCACCACGGCATCGCGGCCGTGGCCGTCGACATCACCGACGGCCAGGCCCGGGCCCCGGCGGTTCAGGCGAAACGGCACGAGTCGTTGCAGCGAGGACTCGTCGACCGGCTCCTCGCGCGAGCCCCGCAGCAGACCGGTGTTTTGGCCGACCTCGGTGAATTGGCCGGCCGGCGCCGGCGGGCCCTGCCGGGCCGACGCGGGCGGAACACCCGCGGGCTCCGTGATCGTGAATCGCTGGTCGACCGGCAGCTGGGCAAAAGTCTGCACGTGGCCGCTCGGCCAGGTGACCGTCATCCGCTTGATCAGCGTATCGGCGCCGAGCCCGAAATGTACCGCCGGCTCGCTGCTGGAGGCGTAGCCGCGCGCGAGCGTCAGTTCGCGTACCTGGGTACCCAGGGCGCTTTCGATCCTGACCTTGGCGCCGACGCCGAACCGGTTGGAAACTGTTCCGCGCAGATCGATGATCACCCGGTGCCCGGTGTTGTTGTCGTTGCGCAGGACCGTAACGCCTCCCTCGTAGTTGGCGTAAACCAGGTCGAGGTTTCCGTCGCCGCCGAGATCGCCGAACGCGGCGCCAAAGCTGACGCCCTTCTGGTCCAGGCCCCAGGCGGTGCTGACGTTTTCAAACTGCAGGTCGCCGAGATTCCGGAACGCCAGGTGGGTTTCGTTCAGCACCGGGCTGTCGTGGAAGATCCGCGTGCGCTCGGCCGGGCTGCTGGCGTTCATCGCGCGCGCGTAAACATCGGGGTTCGGATCCCGGTTGAAACCGTTCGTGACGGCCAGGTCGAGGCGACCGTCGTTGTCGAGGTCCTCGAGGCGCACCGACCACGTCCAGTCGGTGGCCGCAAAGCCGGTGAGGTACGCGCCTTCCAGCAGGTGAGCTCCGCCGGTGTTCAGGTAAAGGGCGCTGCGGTGAAATTTCGGCGTCTGCCCGGTGCCATCCATGTCTTGGGCCTTTTCGCGCGCCTCGGCGATGGAGTTCTGGTCCTTGTAATGCGTGGACGTGGCCATGTCGGCCACGAGAAAGTCAACCAGACCGTCATTGTTCACGTCGCCGAGGTCCGAACCCATCGAGTAATACGAGGTGTGCGGCAGGACCTGGTTGATCACGTCGGTAAAGGTCCCGTCACGGTTATTGTGGTACAGCTTGTCGGGCACCCCGTAGTCGTTGGCGACATAAAGGTCGGGCCAGCCGTCGTTGTCGAAATCCCACCACGTGGCCGAATGGCTCTGCGATTCGCCGGCGATGCCGCTGCTCTCCGTGACGTTGGTGAAGGTGCCGTCGCGATTATTGTGGAGCAAAATGCCGCGCTGGCCGTTCGGGTGCTTCGTGTTGTCGAGCAGGTTGGTCGCGATGTACACATCGAGCCAGCCGTCGCGGTCGTAGTCGCAGAACGAGGCCATCACGGAGGCGTCCTTCACGTCGAGCCCGTAGGCGTGCGCCATCTCCTTGAACGTGCCGTCGCCCTGGTTGATATAGAGCAGGTTCGGGGCGTTGTAGCGGCAGACATAAAGGTCGAGCCGGCCGTCGTTGTTCACGTCGACGAAGGTGACGCCGTGCTTCCAGACGCCGGCCGCCGGCCCGATGTCGCCGACGCCGGCCTTGGCCGTGACATCCTCAAACTTGAAGTTCCCGAGGTTGCGGAAGAGGCGGCAGCTCTCGGTCATGCTGACGACAAAGATATCGGGCCGCCCGTCCCCGTCGTAGTCCCCGATGGCGACGCCCGTGCCGATCGAGCCGCTCTCGAATTCCTGGTAAAGGTCGCCCCACATCCGGGGATCGGCAAAGTTGTTCGTGGTGACCACGCCGGTCTGTTCCGGGGGCAGCTGGACGAACATGGTTTTTCCCGGGGGAGAGGGGTGGGGGGCGAGCGGCTTTGCACTGAGGCCGGGTGCGGTCTCGGCGGCGTGCCCGACCGGACCGGCGCACAAGGTTCCCACCAGCAATACCCACCGGAGGATGTGATCGACGGCAGTCCTCACGCGGAGGCGATGGCAATGCTCGGGGGCTAACATCGTGCGGCCCGAATGGGACGAACCCCCCTCGGGAGAGTCAAGGTTTCCCGATCCGGGACGCGTGACAGAACTTTGCTTGCGCGCTGCTTTCGCGTGCAATTGCATGCCGGCTCCGACCCGTGGCCAACGCACCGACCCCAGTGAGCCAGCCCTTCCGATTTTCCGCCCTTGCCTGGGTGGCGGTCCTGCTCGGGGCCGTGACCTTTCTCGTCTGGACCGGTGCGCTCCGGGCCCGCCGGGTGGAATATGTTTCGGCCACGGCCGAACAGGCCGCCCCGGCCGGGGCCCAGACGCGCTTGATCGTGCCGGGGCATGAGAATGCCAGTTACGAATGGCTCGACCAGACGCAGCAAATGTTCGCCCAGCGGACGTGGCGGGTGCGGCATATCGACTACGAAAATGCGCCCTATGGCCGGGCCGTCGATGCGGCCTCACCTTACCGGTGGTGGCTTGGTGCTATCGCGTGGATTGACCGGTCAGTTTCCGGCCGGCCGATCAGCGCGGCCCTCGAACGCGCGGCCCTGATCGCCGACCCGCTGCTGCTGTTGCTGCTCCTCATCGGCGGGACAATCTTCGTGGCGTGGCAGTTCGGTGCCTGGCCGGCCGCCTTGCTGGCGGCGGGAGCCGTGACCCTTTTCCCGTTTGGCGCAGGGTTCCTGCCGGGTGCACCCGACGATGCCGGGCTCGGGCAGGTCGCGGTATGCTGGAGCGTGCTGCTGCTGCTGGCCGGAGCCAGGGCGGCACATGGCACCGCCGCGTCGAGGGAGCGCAGCGCCCGCCGCTGGTTTTTCCTCGGCGGCATCGCCGGCGGACTCGGACTCTGGATCGGGGTGGCCGTCCAGGCGCCGGTCCTTGGCGGCATCGCCCTCGGCGGATTGCTCGCGGCGTGGGTGGCGCGGGGTCAGGCGACGGCGGTAAAATTGCCGTGGCTGGCCTGGGCCCTGGGCGGGGCGACCGCCACGTTTGCGGGGTACCTGGCGGAGTATTTTCCCGCCCATCTGGGATCATGGGAATTAAGGGTCGTGCACCCGCTCTACGGCCTCGCCTGGTTGGGTGGCGGCGCCTTGCTGGCGGCGGCGGCGGGCTGGGTTCAGGGCCAGGCCCCCCGGCGTGACCTGCGCACCATCGGCCTCGGGGTGATATTTGCCGCCGCATTTCTCGCCCTGCCTTTTGCGCTGTGGCGGACCCACAGCTGGGGTTTTCTCGATGCAAATCTGCCGGCGTTCCGCCTGACCCGCCTGCCCGGCGACACCCCGACCGCGAATCTCTGGGCTTGGTTGATCCATGACGGTCTCACCCCGCGCGCGTGCGCCACGCTGGCGCCGGCGTTCCTGATCTTGCCGGCCGCCTGGTTGATCTGGCGCCGGCGCACGGCGCTGGCGGGCCGGGTTTCACTGGCGATCGCATTGCTCCCGATGGGAGTCGCCATGGGATTTGCCGGCCACCAGCTCAGCTGGTGGCACACGGTCGATGCGCTGCTGCTCGTCCTGTTGGTCGCGGCGACGGCGGCTTGGCGCGATTTCCTGCGACCACGGCTGGTGCTTTCGCTCTGGGCCGCACTGCTGGCGGCGGTCTTCCTGCTGGGCGCCGTCCAGGTCGCGCCCTCCGGGCCGGCCGGCGACAAGAATGTCCTCGATGAATCCGAAATCCTGGGCCTGGTGGAGCGGGACCTGGCCCGCTGGCTGGCAGTGCATGCCGGGCCTGACGGGGCGGTGATCCTGGCGCCGCATAACCAAACCGTTACCCTTTATTACTACGGCGGGGTGCGCGGGCTGGCGACCCTCAGCCGGGAAAACCTCGACGGGCTCGGGGCGGCCATCCGGATCGTCAGTGCGTCAACGCTCGAGGAGGCAAAGGAGTTGATCGACCAGCGCGGGGTGACGCATATCATCATTCCGTCCTGGGATAACTACCTCGATGCCTACACACGCATGGGCATCGGCAAGATCGAGGGCACATTTTTCGAGCGGATCACAAACTGGCGGCTGCCGCCCTGGCTCAAGCCGGTGCCTTACCAGCTCCCGGTCATCCCGGGATTCGAGGGGCAGTCGGTCAAGATCCTCGAGGTGGTCGAGGACCAGGACGATGCCGCGGCGCTGAGCCGGACGGCGGAATACTTTGTCGAGATGGGCGACCTTGAGCAGGCGACGGCGGTGGCGCAGGTCTTGCGGCGGTATCCGGCCGATCTCGGCGCGCTGACGGCCCGGGCGCAGGTGGATCTCGCGCGCGGCGATCGCGCCGGCTTCGACCGCACGCTTGAATCGCTGCGGCGGCGGCTGACCGCCGGCGCCGACCGCGGGTTGCCGTGGGACCGGCGGGCCAGTCTCGCGGTGGTGCTCGCGCGCGCCAAGTTGCCGGAGCTCGCCCGCGAGCAGGTGCGGCGCTGCCTGGCCGAGGCGGACGACGCGAAACTGCGTTCGCTCACCACCGTTTCACTCTTCCGGCTGCAGGTGCTCGGCAAGGCGTACAGCCTGGCCATCACCGACCAGCGCCTGCGGGACCAGGCGCTCGAGCTTTTGCCGGCCGACCTGCGCAGCCGGCTCTAGCTGGTTTCGGCGTGTCAGTCGCCTCGCGGGATTTTTAGCCAGGCAAGCGCGCTGCTCAGTCTGGGGTTCACGCGTGAATGATCACTTCATTTGCCTCGAAGCGGACCTTGGGCAGCGCGGCATATTTGTCATCGGTCGCGCGGTAGCCGGCGGGGGCGGCGCAGAGGGTGGTGTAGCCGAGGGCGGGCAGGCCAAGGATCTCGTCGAACTTCGCCGGCTCGATGCCCTCCATCGGGCAGGTGTCGATGCCGAGCAGCGCGGCGGAGGTGAGAAACTGGCCGAGGGCAATGTAAGCCTGCTTGCCCATCCAGGTGTCGAGGTAACCGGCCTGCCGGGCGCGCACCAGGCTGCCCGTGATGATGTCGGAGTAGCCCTTCAGGGCGTCGGGCGTGGTCCCGCGGACTTCCGCCGTGCGGGCGATGAAGTGCGCCAGGTCCGCCTCGCTGTAATTCTTGCGGACGGCAAAGACCACGAAGTGGGAACAGTCGGCCGGTTGCCGCTGGCCGTACGCGGCCGCCGACAGCTGCTCGAGCTTGGCGGGGTCGCGGACCACGATGAATTTCCAGGGCTGCAGGCCGTAGCTGGAAGGGGCCAGCACCAGGGCCTGCTCCAGGGCGGTCCAGGTGTCGGCCGGGATTTTCCTGGCCGGATCAAATTTCTTGGTGGCGTAGCGCCAGTGAAGGGCGGACGAGAGCGTGGCAGCGGAGATGGGGGTCATGGACGGATGACGGAATGCCGCCGGTCGGCTTTGTCAAAGCGCGGGCAGGAGATTTAACAAGGAATGCGCAGTGCCTCCCGGACGTTTTCACCCGGATTGCGCCTTGCTCCGTGCCTTCCGCAGGACGACCGTGGAAGCAGAAAGTCAGCCCCATTGCTTTCGTCCAGCGGCAACCCCCAGCCCCATGAACCCAGTTCCTGATCCCTTCCGCGAGCAACGCCTGAAGTCCGGTGTCCTCGTGGGTGAATTCCAAGGGGAGCAAATCCCCATGCTGCTCCGCCATGCCGACGTGCGCCAGGCGGCGAAGGATTGGGCGACGTTCAGCTCGGACGCGCCGTGCCGCGTGCCGATCCCCGCGGAGGAGGATGTCCGCACGATGCGCCAGCTGCCGATCGAGACCAATCCCCCGGAGCACACCGAGTACCGCGACATCGTCGAGCCGTTCTTCCGGCGGGCGAAGGATCACGCGGTGGTGGCCCGGGTGGAGGCGCTGATCGAGGGCATGCTGGCCGACGCGATGAACCGCACGTCGATCGAGGTGGTCCGGGAATTCGCGCTGCCGCTGCAGTCCCGCGCACTGACGCACCTCCTCAACCTGCCCGAGGCGGAGGCCGAGACGTGGATCGGCTGGGGCATCCATGTGTTTCGCGACGGCGGCGATGGCAAAAAGAAGGGGGCCGCCCTGGAGGCTTACCTGCAGCAGCAGCTGGATCGCGCGGCGGAAAAACCCGGCGAAGATTTTTTCAGCGCCCTCACGCAGGCCACGTTTCGCGGGCGGCTCCTGACGCGCGAGGAGATGATGGGCTTCGCCAACCTGACCTTCGCCGGCGGCCGCGACACCATCATCCACACGGTCTCGTCCGTCATGGCCTATCTCGGCCGGCGCCCGGAGGCCCTGGAGTTCCTGCGCCAGGATCCGTCGCGCATCGTGCATGCGAGCGAGGAATTTTTCCGCGTCATCAGCCCGCTGACCCACATCGGGCGGGTGTGCCCGGTGGACACCGAGGTGAAAGGCGTGAGCGTGAAGGCCGGCGACCGCGTTTCGCTCTGCTGGGCTTCCGCCAATCAGGATGAGACGGCCTTTCCTGAACCCGGGGAAGTCCGGCTCGACCGCAAACCCAATCCCCACCTGGCGTTCGGGATCGGGGCGCATGTCTGCCTGGGCGCCCCCCACGCCCGACTGCTGGTCCGCACCTTGCTCCAGAAATGCACCGAGCGGGTCGGAAGCATCACCGTGCTGGAAGCCGTGGAGCGGGTCGAAGAGGAAGCGAGTTACCACCGCCTGGCCGGCTTCGAGTCCTTGAAGGTCAGGCTCGCGCCCCGGTAGGCGGACCAGCCGGGCCGGCCAGCAATCGTTTGCCTCGCGGGCCATCCTGCGTTCAGACTTGCCGGACATGAAACTGCTTACCCTGATTTTGCTTTGCGGTCTGGCTGCGGCGCGCGCCCAGGAAACGGCGCCGGGCTTTGCCCTCCATGATGGTGATCGCGTGGTTTTTTATGGCGACAGCATCACGCAGAACGGCGGCTACACCCGGCTGGTCGAGGCGTATGCCCGCAGCCGGTTTCCCGCCTGGGACCTGCGATTTTATAACGCCGGGGTCGGCGGTGACACAACCAAGGGCGGCGGGTCGGGGGACGTCGGCCTCCGGCTCGAGCGCGATGTCATCAGTCTCAAGCCCACGGTCGTGACGATCATGCTGGGCATGAACGACGGTGGGTACCGGAAACTGGACGCTGCGACCCTGACGGGATTCACCGAGCGGTTGCGGGCGATGGTCGTGAAGCTGAAGGCGGCACTGCCGGGCGTGCGGATTTATTTGATCCGGACGTCCCCGTTCGACGACCTGGCCCGCGCACCGGATTTCGATCCGGGTTACGATGAGACGCTCCGCCAGCTGGGCGAAGCCGTCACGGCGATCGGCCGGGAGCAGCAGTTGGAGGTGATCGATTTCGGACAGGCGGTGAACGACGGCATCCGGGCCGTCGCCAAGGATAGTCGCGGACTCGCCCGGCAGATTCTCCCGGACCGGGTGCATCCGGGTCCGGCCGGCCACCTGATTATGGCCGCGACCCTGTTGCGGGCCTGGCATGCGCCCGCGCTGGTGGCCCGCGTCCAGCTTGATGCCCAGGCGGGCAAGCTGGTCAACGCAGAGCGCACCCAGGTCACCGCATTGTCAATTGCGCCGGGTAAGATCGAATGGAGTGAACTCGACGAGGCTCTGTCGCTGCCACTGAACTGGACCGATGGCGATACGGAGTTGGCGCAAATGGCGGGAGCGCGGCTGGAATCACTTGATGATGAGCCGCTGGTTATCACGGGTCTGCCGGCCGGCCGGTATGAAGTCCGGATTGATGACGAGCAGATCGGTACTTTCAACGCGGGCGAACTGGCCGGCGGCGTGAATCTCGCGCGCGAGAATACCCCGATGCGCTGGCAGGCCTTCTCGGTCCGCTGGGGTGCGGAAAACGGACACGAAGTGCAACGGGTGCGGCGCGGCCTGCAGTTCGCGGCCGGCAGTGACCCGGGCTTGAGCGCCGCCGCGGAGGTGTTGGCGGCCCGGGATGAATCCGACCAGCGCGCCCGTTCCGCCGGGATCAAGCCGAAGCCGCGGCACTATCAGGTGATCATGGTTCCCTGAACCTGCCCGCAGCCCATCGATCCAACCACGGGTGGTTGCCGGATTGTCACTCGCCGTTCGGTCGGTCCGGTGGTATGATGTCAGGCATGTCGATTTTCTCTGCGTGGAAATCCGCCCGGGCGCTGGTGGTCGCCGGGCTCTGTTCAGTCTGGCTTTCTGCGGCGGCGAGTCCCGCCGCGGGACCGCAGTGGCCCGGCCGGCAGACCGACGGCTCGGTGCTGCTGCCCAATCAGTGGACCATCCAGCCGGTCGGGCGGCAGGTGGCCGTCGGCGATTTTCCGGTGAATCTCGCGCTGCATCCGGCCGGCCGCTACGTGGCGGTCCTCCACTGCGGTTACAGCCGGCACGAGGTGCGCATTCTCGACGCGGAGACCGAGACGGAGGTTTCCCGGCAGGCGATTGACGAGGCCTTCTACGGTCTCGCGTGGTCGCCCGACGGCGGCCGGCTGTTCGTCAGCGGCGCGGGCGGCGAGGTAATCCACGTTTTCGATTTTGAGCGCGGGGTGCTTTCGCATCCGCGCGTCCTGACCCTGCGCGATCCCAAGGAACAGGGCGTGCCGGCCGGGCTCGCGCTGTCGGCCAATGGCCGGGCGCTCTACATCGCCGAGGCCTGGGGCCAGCGCGTGGAAAAAATCTCCACCAAGGACGGGCGTCGTCTCTGGGAGCTTTCGCTGGCCCCGGCCTCGGGCCCGGCCGTGACCGATCCGCAGGGCCAGCGCTGGCAGCCGTCCGATGCACCGGACGCGCCCTTCCCCTACGCCTGCGTCGCCGACGAAAAAAACGGCCGCCTGTATGTGAGCCTTTGGGCGGCGGCGGCCGTGCTCGTACTCGATGCAGATAACGGCCGCGAGCTGGCCCGCTGGCCGGTGGGCGAACACCCCAACGAGATGGTGCTGTCGGCGGACGGGCGGCTCTTTGTCGCCGAGGCCAACCGCAACACCGTGTCGGTCGTCCGGGTCAGGGACGGCCGCGTCCTGGAAAAACTTTCCTCCTCGCTCGATCCAGCCGCCCCGCCCGGGTCCATGCCCAACAGCCTGGCTTTGAGCCCGGACGGCCAGCTCCTGTTTGTGGCCAACGCGACCAACAACAACCTCGCGATCTTCGGCATCGAAGACCCCGGCCACAGCCGTTCGCTCGGTTTTATTCCGACCGGCTGGTTTCCGACCTCCGTACGCGTGAGTCCCGATGGCCGCCGCCTGCTGGTCGCCAATGGCAAGGGCCTCGCCTCCCCGGCCAACCCGCACGGTCCGTTTCCCGGCGACACGCGCCCGGAGAACCTGCAGCAGTACATCGGCGGGCTGATGCAGGGAACGGTGGCCTTTGTGGATCTGCCGGCGGTGGCGGACCGGCCGGCGCGTTTTGGCGAATTCAGCCGACTCGCCTTTCTCAACGGCCCGCGCGGCCAACCGGACGAGCGGCCCGCTGACAGCCCGATCCCCGGGAAAATCGGTGACCCTTCCCCGATCAAATACGTGATCTACGTCATCAAGGAAAACCGGACCTACGACCAGATCTTGGGCGACCTCGGCCGCGGCCAGGGCGATCCCTCGCTCTGTCTTTTTGGCGAGACCGTGACGCCGAACCAGCACGCGCTCGCCCGCGCCTTCGTCACGCTCGATAATTTCTATGCCGATGGCGAGGTGAGTGCCGACGGCCACGAGTGGTCGATGGGCGCGTTCGCCACTGATTTCGTCGAGAAGGCGTGGCCGCTGAACTACGGGCACAACCAGCGGGGCAAGATCAACTACCCGAGCGAAGGGGAATTTCCGGTGGCCTACCCGGCCAACGGCTACCTGTGGAACCGCGCGGCCGAGGCCGGGCTGACTTACCGCAGTTACGGGGAATTTGTCAGCGAGGGCCGGAATGACCCCGGGGTCATGCAGCCCAGCCTGCCCATTTTGCGCGGCCACATCGATCCAGCTTACCGCGGCTTCGACATGAACTACCCGGACGTGAAGCGGGGCGCCCGCTTCATCGCCGAGCTGCACCGCTTCGAGGCGGAGGGTGCGATGCCGCGCCTGCAAGTTGTCCGCCTGAGTTCCGACCACACCCAGGGCACCCGGCCGGGCGCGGTCACCCCGACGGCGGCCGTGGCCGACAACGACCTCGCGCTCGGCCAGGTGATTGAGGCGGTTTCACATTCCAAGTTCTGGGCCGAGACCGCGATCTTTGTGCTGGAGGATGACGCCCAGAACGGCCCCGACCACGTGGACGCCCACCGGATCCCGGCCTTTGTCATCAGCCCCTACACGCGCCGGGGAAAAATCGATTCGTCCCTGTACTCGACCACCAGCATGCTGCGGACGATCGAGCTAATCTTGGGTCTGCAGCCCATGTCCCAATACGATGCGGCCGCGCGGCCGATGCTCGGGTCCTTCCAGGCGCAGCCTGACCTCACGGCGTTCACCGCGGTGCCGGCGCGGGTGAATCTCGATGCGCGCAATCCCAAGGAGGCGTGGGGCGCCAAGGTTTCCCTGCGGATGGATTTCCGCGGGGCCGACCGGGCGGACGACATTGTGCTCAACGAAATCATCTGGCGCTCGGTCAAGGGCGCGGACCACCCGATGCCGGCGCCGTTGCGCGCGGCTTTTTTCCAGGCGCACCCGGCCGGCGATCGCGACGAGGATTGAGCCGGCGGGATTTGACTGGTACACCCTGGCCATCGAGAACGGGAGCGACCAGGATGAGCAGGCTTTTTTCCAATCCGTCGGCGGTCGTCTGGGCGTTGGTGGACGCCCTGGCGGAGGATCCGTTTTATCAGGCGATCACGGTCGATTTCTCCGGCGATGAAACCAACCGGCGCGAAATCCTGGCGCGCTACTTCGATTATTCACTGGGCGAGGGGCTGCAGTTTGGCCGGCGCGTGCTGCTGCGCGAGCCCGCGGCCGCGGCGATCTGGTTGCTGCCGGTTGCACCCGAGCAGCAGGCCGCGCTCGACGCGGCCAAGGCGCACTACCTGGGGACCCGGCTCGGTACCCGCGGCAACGCGAACTACCACCGGATCCTGCAGTTCATGCTCCCGCGCGCGGCGGCCCTCGTGGGTGAGTCGGCGTGGTACCTGTCCATTGCGGGCGTCGCCCCGGCGGCGCAGGGGCAGGGGGCGGGCGCCCGCTTGCTCGCGCCCACGCTCGCCGAGGCGGATGGCGCCGGCGCCAGTTGCTACCTGGAAACCTTCTCACCGCGCAGCCGGAGGTTTTACGAGCGGCTCGGCTTTCAGTGCCGGGCGACCCACCTTGAGCCGGTGACGGGATCGGAGTATGCCATCATGCTGCGTACTCCCGCGGACCAGATCGTGCCCACCGGCGCCAGGTAGGAAGAATCGCGACGCGGTGACTTCGGGCGAGGCGGAATCTGCGCGCCAGCCCGGGAGCAAGAAACGACCAGTCCAGGCCGAGAAAAAAGCAGCGCGGTCTTGCGAAAGGGAAGGGCGCGGCGTATGTCACCGGTGTCGGATTTGCTTTTCGCCGGCGTCACTCCGGGTGTTGTCCCTGCAGCCCTGCCGTTGATGCCGGATTACCCCAGGTCCGATTTTACCCCATGGCCTCGATCCCCCGTCTGTCCCGCCGTCAATTCCTGCAAACGTCCGCCGCGGCCGCCTCGCTGTTTGCGCTGCCGCGTTTTGCCATCGCCCAGGCCGGCCCCGCGGCCGGCCGCCGGCTCAATCTCGCCTTCATCGGCGGCGGCGGGATCGCCGACATCGCGTTCGAGGGCTGCGTGGGGGAAAATTATGTCGCGATCTGTGACGTGGACGACGCGCGCGCCGCGGAGAATTTTGCCAAGTATCCCGGCGCGAAACGTTTCAAGGATTACCGCGTGATGCTGGACAAGATGCAGCACGAGATCGACGCGGTCGTCGTTTCCATTCCGGATCACAGCCACTTTGCCGCCGCTTACCTTTCGATGCAGCTGGGCAAGCACGTCTATGTGCAGAAGCCCCTGACCCACGATATCTGGCAGGCGCGCACTCTCCGCCGCGCCGCGCACCACTACAAGGTGATCTCCCAGATGGGCAACCAGGGGCACACGACCGAGGGCATCCGGCTGGTCAAGGAATGGTATGAGGCGGGGGTGCTCGGCGACGTGCGCGAGGTTCACGCGTGGTTCAACGGCCCGGATTTTGTCCACGGGCCCTATTTCAGCATTCCGTCCGCCTTTCCGGCCCCGGCATCCCCGCCGCCCGCCACCCTCGACTGGGATCTCTGGCTGGGGCCGGCCAAGAAGCGCAAGTACAGCCCGGCCTATGCGCCCCTGACCTGGCGCGGCTGGTGGGACTTCGGTTGTGGCGAACTCGGTGACTGGGCCTGCCACACCCTCGACGCCCCGTTCTGGTCGCTGGAGCTCGACGCGCCGACGCGCGTCTCGGTCATCAACCTCGAGCCGATCGCCGAGGGCTTTGTGCCCCGCTCCTCGCACATCAAGTTCGAGTTTCCGGCCCGCGGCGCGAAACCGCCGGTCGCCCTGCACTGGTACGATGGCGGCCAGCACCCGGCCCCGCCGCTCGACTGGGACCGCACCAAGCCGTTTCCCGGCGGCGGCATGCTGATGATCGGCGACAAGCAGACGCTGATGACCGGCGAGCGGCCCGACAGCCCGCGGCTCCTGCCCGACGGGGTATGGGACGAGTTCAAGCGCAACCTGCCGGCGAAGACGATCCCGCGCGTCAAGGGCGGGCCGTTTCAGGAATGGATCCGTGCGATCAAGGGCGAGGGCCCGCTGCCGGGTTCCAATTTCGACTATTCCGCCCGGCTGACCGAGATGTCCCTGGTCGGCGTCATGGCCCAGCGGACGAACCGCGAAATCGAGTGGGACGCCGCCAAGATGCAGGTCACCAATCACGCGGACTTCGAGCACATCGTCCGCCAGCCCGCCCGCGATGGCTGGGATGTCGGCCACGAAGTCTGGCGGACTTGAGGCCGGCGCCGCGCCGCCCTCAGGTCAGCCCGGGTTTTCCGGCGAGCACCCAGGCGAGCACGGCCAGGGCGCCGGCGAACAGCAGGGCGACCGCCAGCTTCTCGCCGGTTCCCTCCAGCGCGGGTCGGTGCTGTTCCCGCCGGGCGGAGGCGAAGAGCGCGAAGCCGGGCGCGTAGAGCAGCAGCGAGAGCATGAGGTACTTGGGTCCGGCCGCGTAGAGCATCCACACGCTGTACGCGCAGGCGACCGCCGCCCACGCGAGGTGGCCCCGCGTGGCGGGTGCGCGGGCGAGCTTGAGGGCGAACAGGGCCGTCAGGAAATACGGCACGAGGGCCATCGCGGACGAAAGCTGGATCAGCAGGTTGTAGCCGGCCTCGGAGAAATGATTCAGGATGAGCAGCGCGGCCGTGAGCCCGTTGGTGAGCCAGAGTGCGTTCCGCGGCGTGCCGCGCGCGTCCACCCGGCCCAGCCAGGCCGGGGCGGTGGGCTGGGCGCCGCGGCCGAGCAGGCTGATCAATTCGGCGGAAATCAAAATCCAGGCGAGCAACGCGCCGCCGACCGAAACCGCGAGGCCCACGTTGATCAGCACCCCGCCCCACGGGCCCGTAGCGCGGGTCATCACCTCCGCCATCGAGGGATTCCGCGCGTGGGCGAGCTCCCCGCGGGGCATCACCCCGAGCGAGAGGAGCGACACGGCCACCAGCAGGCCGAGCGTGATGAGGAAGCCCAGGATCGTGGCCCGGCTCACGGCCGCGGGGCTGCGCGCCCGGCCCGTGTAGATGGTCGCGCACTCGACGCCCATGAACGCCCACAGCGTGTAGAGCATCGTGGCCTTGGTCTGGGCGGGGAGGGTCGTGTTGGTGGCGGCCCCGCGCCAGTCGGCCAACAGCACGTCGGGACGGAAGGCCCGGGCGACAAACAGGAGAAACAACAGCAGCGGGATCAGCTTGGCCGCGGTCACCACGACGTTGAGCGCAAAGGCCGCCCGTACTCCGCGCAGCACCAGCGCATGCATCAGGCCCAGCACCCCGAGACCCGCGACCAGTGCGACGCGCCCGCTGCCGTCGCCGAAAAAAGCGAGCCCGGGCAGGGAACCGAGCGCGCCGAACATCAAAACGAGGTAGCCCGTGCTCCCGATGATCACCGACATCCAGTAACCCCAGGCGGCGTTGAACCCGACGAAGTCCCCGAACCCCGTGCGGGCGTAGCCGTAAATTCCCTCGCGAATATCCTCCCGCTCCATGGTCAGCCGCTGAAAAACCCGCGCGAGCGCGAACATGCCGAGCCCGGTCACGCCCCAGGCCAGCAGGATGGCCCCGGCCCCGGCGCCCTCCGCCATGTTCTGGGGCAGGCTGAAGATGCCGCTGCCCAAAATGGCGCTCACCACCAGGGCCGTGAGACCCAGCGTGCCCAGCCGGACCGGCGCCTGGGCGGGTGCTTCCATCAGAAGCGCAACGAGAGGCAGCTGACCCCGCCGTCGAGTTTTTGAAACTCCGCGGTGTCGACCTCGATGACCGTGTACCCGAGCGCCGCGACGCGCCCGCGGGTTTCCGGGTAGCCTTGGGGCATGATCACCCGGCCGTTGACCCAGATGCTGTTCGCCGCGTACGCCTCCCGCGCCGGGACCTCGATCACCTGGAGCGCGCGAAATTCCTCGCGGCCGACGAATTCACCGCACGCCAGCAGGTGGCCATTCTCCAAATAGGAGAGACCGGTCTTCAGGTGTAGCGCCTCCGACATCGGGACCGTCGAGCCGGTCAGGCCGCGGGCCTCGAGGAAGCTGATCAGCTGCGCGGCGCCGGCGGCGTTCGTGCGTTGCGACCGGCCGATGTAGAAATGATCCCCCACCATCATGACATCCCCCGTGTCCAGCGTGCCGGGGGCGACAATGGCGGCCACCTCCGGGAAAAACCGGCGGAGGTCCGGGACGAGGAGCGCGGCTTCCTCTCGCCGGCTTTCCGCCCCGGGCCGGCTGGAAATGGCCCCGGCGCGGGTGCAGAGGGCCGCATCCTCGATGAAGACGGAGTCGGGGTAATCGTCGAGGGCGGACAGGACGGTCACCTCAACCCCGCACGTGCGCAGCGCAGCCACATAGGCGGCGTGCTGGTCAAGCGCCCGGGCCAGATCGGGCCGGCCGAGGCTGGCGGACGTGATGCCATCGGCCAGGGACCGGCCGGGCTGGCGGGTGATGGCGTGCGTGAACTTCATGGCGTGCGCGGGAAAGAAGCGTTCAAGGGCGAGGCACGGTTCCGGCGGGGCCGCCCCGCGTCAATGCCGGAAGTATCACGGTCAGTTAGGTGCACCCCGCGCCGCCGCGGAAATTGCCGGGAGGGATTGCGGCCAATTGCCGGGCCGGCGGGGTATTGTGCTAATGTTAGACCAAACAGCCCTTTGATTTCATCCGCCCGTTTGTATTCCTGTTCAACGTGCCGGCTCCCCCATCGCCGGTGCCACCCCCGTAGGCTCACCCCGCTTGCCGTCATCCACCCCCACCCGCTGCTCCCGGACTCCGGCGGCCTGTTCATTTTGTTCACCCTAACCCCGCTATGAATAAACCAAGAACGTTCCTAACCGCGCTGGCCCTGCTGGCGTGTGCCTGGCCATTGGCCGCGCAAACCGCAACCCCCGCCCCCAAAGCCCTCGACGAGCAGGACAAGGTCATCGTGCTTTCCCCGTTCGAGGTCACGTCCTCCAAGGACAACGGATACCAGGCCACGGAAACGCTGGCCGGCACCCGCATCCGGACCGACCTGAAGGACGTCGCCTCGGCCATTCAGGTCGTCACCAAGGAGTTCATGCAGGACGTGGGCGCGACCAATACCGGCAGCCTGCTCCAATACACGACCAATGCGGAGGTTGCCGGCACGCGCGGCACCTACGCCGGTTTGGGCAACGCCACCGCCGTCGATGAGACCGGCAATCTGCGCAATCCCTCGGGCGCGCAGCGGGTGCGCGGTTTGGCCTCCGCCGACAACACCCGCGATTTCTTTGTCACCGACATCCCGTGGGACAGCTTCAATGTTGACCGCATCGACATCCAGCGCGGCCCGAACGCCATCCTGTTCGGCCTCGGCAGCCCGGCGGGCATCATCAACGCCGCGACGCACGATGCCGAGTTTCGCAATTTCGGCTCCGTCAATGCGACCACCGGCTCCTACGGCACCTTCCGCAGCAGCCTCGACCTGAACCAGGACCTGATTGAGAACACGCTGGCCATCCGCCTGGACGGGATGTGGGACAATCACAAATATGAGCAGCAGCAGGCCTGGCAAAATGACAGGCGCTTCTATGGCGCGATCAAATACGATCCGGATCTCTTCCACCGCCGCGACTTTCACACCAGCATCAAGGTGAAGTTCGAGAACGGCGACATCAAGGCCGACCGTCCGCGCATCATTCCCCCCTACGACAGCATCACCCCGTGGTTCGCCGCGGCTGATACCACCAGCACAAACGGCGGCTTGGGCAAACTGGTGATCCCCAATGGCTACACCCTCGGTGCATCCGCCTCGACCTATTTCCCCTGGTTGAGCGGTTACGCCAACCAGCAGCAGCCCATCTGGTTCGTCGACGGCGCGACCAGTCAGCTTTACCGGATTTACGGCGGTTACGTTAACACCGGTGCGCTGAATGCCGCCGGCGTGCCCCAAGGGGTCTCCACCAGTCTCATCGGTCAAAGGTATGCGGACACGTTCTCCGATATCGGCAGCTACAGTTCATATGCCACCAATGCGAAGCTGCCCGGTTACCAATACGGCCAATACCGCAACCGCGTGTTGACCGACCCGACGGTCTTCGACTTCTACGACAACCTGATCGACGGTCCGACCAAGTCGGAATTCGAGAAGTGGAATGCCACCAACATCGACCTCACGCAGACGTTCTGGAATGATCGCCTCGGCGTCGAGCTCAGCTACGACCGGCAGAAATACAAGAATGGCGGCCAGGCGTTGATCGGCAACCCGACGCTCAATATCGACATCCTGCAGAACTTTCAGGACTACGTGGTCGGGCCGAACAACACCACCAACGGCAACGTCGGCAATCCCAACTTCGGCCGGCCCTTCGTCCCGGTTGGTCCGGGCAGCGGCAATTCCCACGAAACCGATCGCAAGTACACCCGCGGATCGGTCTTCGGCGAGCTTCGCGCCACGGATTATTTCGCCAAGGACAGTTTCCTCGCGAAGCTGATTGGCCGGCACCGTTTCAACGGGGTCTTTAGCGACGAGAAGTACTACGTCGAAAACCGGAATTGGCAGATGTATGCCAACTCCGAGGCCTATTCGGCCTTCAAGCTGCAGGGGAACACCGACGGCATTCAGAATCTGCCGCCGGTGGGGGTCGTTTACCTCGGCGGGTCGCTGGCCAGCGCGGCCTCGGCGGCCAACGCGCATGTCCCCGGCATCACCTCCAATGTGACCCTGCAGAGCGGCAATATCTATCAGTTCGACGAGACCTGGAGAAGTCCGACGGGCGTCAGCTTCAACACCCCGTGGAACGTGCCGGCCAATTTGCAGCAGATCTTCAATGGCGCCCCGGTGGTCAACCCCGCCAACGGCGCCGTTTATCCCCAGCTTACGCAGGTTTCCAACCCCGCCAACTATGTCGGTTGGAACAGCAACTTCGTGGATAACGTGCTCAGCTATAATAATGGCGCCGATCAGAGCCTGATCACGGCCGCGTCCAAGAGCCTGCGCGAGACCAAGTCCTATGCCGGTTCCTGGCAGGGCTACCTTTGGAATGACGCCATCGTGCCGACCCTGGGTTGGCGCTACGACGAGGTCAAAAGCAAGGGCGTGAGCGCGCCGCTGCTCGGCGGCGGCCTCTCCCGCGGGGCGTATAACCTGAGCTCCAATGTCTATGCGCTGCCCGACGCCTTTCCGGCGAACCAGATCTTCAAGGACCACTCCACTTCGGGCGGCGTGGTGGTGCACCTGAACCAGCTGCTCGAATCGCACGACTTCCTGCCGTTCAACGTCAGCCTGTCGTATAACAAGTCGAGCAACTTCCAGGTCACGGACATCCGCCGGGACATCTACGGCAATCCGATCGCCAACCCGACCGGGGCCACCAAGGAATATGGCGTGACGCTTTCGACGAAGGACGGCAAGTATTCCTTCCACGTGGTGAAATACGACACCGCCTCGACTGGCGTCACCGTCTCGGGCTTCGATAACAGCGGCCTATACGGCACGATTCGGGATGCGATGAACTGGCGCAATATCAAGCTCTACTACATGTCCGGCTATGCCTGGTCCACGGCTGGACAGACGAACCTCAATCATTTCCAGGGAGTTCGGTATGAGTGGGATCCCTCTTATGTGGATGCGGCCGGGAGACCGGTCGCGTCGGGGAACCCCACCAATACGAACATCCCGGCCGGAGCCACCTTGGAAACCCAGGCGCAGGCCGATTCTCATCGGGATGCTTCGATTGCCGCCCTGAACAGCCTGGAGTCCTTTCTTGCGGGCAAAGGCTATTTCTCGGCCTGGAACTACGGCGCCGGGCCCACGACGCTGGCGGCCCTCACCACCCCCTCGGTCTACCTGGCCGATCCCGCCTCCCACCAGCCCAATACGGCGAGTGTGTATGATTATCGCACGGCTCCGCTGTTGCAGGGATTCGGGGTGACGTCCGATGTCCATTCGAAGGGCTATGAGTTTGAACTCACGGCCAATCCGACCCCGAACTGGCGCCTCGCGTTCAACGCCGCCCAGACCATCGCGGTCCGCAGCAATGTCGGTGGCCCCGCACTCGACGGACTCGTGAGCGAATTGGACAGTATCATGGCGGGGCCCGGCGGCGATCTGGTCAGGTTCAACTCCGAGTACTCCGCCTCGAACTTGCTCCGCACCGAGTGGAATTCCTGGCGCGGCAATTATACCTTGTTGAAATTGACGCAGAACACGGCGGCGTCGGAGCTCCGCAAATGGCGGTACAACTTCATCTCGAACTACTCGTTCACCCGCGGCCTGCTGAGGGGTGCCGGCGTCGGCGCCGGCTATCGCTGGCAGGACAAGGTCGTCATCGGCTACCCGGTGGTTCCCAACGCGACCAACCCGGCCCTGGCCAGCTTCGACCTGACGAAGCCTTATTACGGCCCCTCGGAAGACGCCCTCGATCTCTGGGTCAGCTATGAGCGGAAGCTCACGAAGAAGATCAACTGGAGAATCCAGCTCAACGTCTACAACGTCGGGAAGAAGGATAAGCTCATCCCGATTTCCGTCGAACCGGATGGCCATACTTGGGCCGCGGCGCGCATCGCGCCCATCCAGGAGTGGCAGCTGTCGAATACCTTGTCGTTCTAAGGGCGGGGGTGAATGTCCGGCCCCCTGTTTGTGGGGGCCG
>CAIUGM010000032.1 GCA_903898675.1 uncultured Verrucomicrobiota bacterium | reverse complement strand
GCGTTGGATTGTGCCGGGGCCGAACGGATCGGAACCCGTGCCGCGGAAGGCGTGCCAGTACGCGATCGAGAACCGCAGGTGCTCGCTCATCGTCCGGCCGTCGATCACCTCGTCGGGATTGTAGTGCCGGAAAGCCAGCGCGTTATTCGTTGACGGGCCTTCGTAACGGATCGTCTTGGTCTTGAAGTGGGACATGGGGATAAGCATCGATCTCGCGAAAATAGAGGGTACAGGTGACGCGAAAACAGTAAAGGGTACTTTCCGATATCCGACCGTGCCACGACAAGGGGTCTCGTACTCTAACTATAGACTTGAACGGCCCGCGCCGTTCACGCAGGACAGCCGGGATGAACGAACGCCGTGTCACCCTGGCGGATGTCGCCATCAAGGCCGGCGTGCACGTTACGACGGTCTCGCTGGCCCTGAGGAACAATCCCCGCCTGCCGCCGTCGACCCGGGAGCGAATCCAGGCGCTGGCCAAGCAAATGGGCTACCGGCCCGATCCCTTCCTGCGCGCCCTGGTTTCCTACCGCAGCAAGATCGTGAAGCGGCGCAACACGCCGACCCTCGCCTACCTGACCAACTGGAATACACGCTGGGGCTGGAAGAAGGTGACCGCCCACAACGAGTTTTTTGCCGGCGCCCTGGCCAAGGCCAATGAATTCGGCTACCGCCTGGAGCATTTCTGGCTGCACGAGCTGGGACTCACCCAGAAACGGCTGAGCCGCATGCTCTACGCCCGGGCCATCAACGGCCTGATCATCGCCTCGCACAGCCGTGAAATGGGCGACGAGCTGCAGCTGGACTGGAAGAACTTTAGCGCGGTGAAGATCGATTATTTTCCCCACCACCCGCGGCTCCACAACGTCACGAACAACCAAAGCAGCATCATCCGGCTCGCAATGCAGAAGGTGAAGGCCGCCGGCTACCGGCGCGCAGGTTTCGTCATGCACCGCGGCTGGGACCACGCGGTCGACCACAACTGGACCGCCGGCTACTTGTGCGAACAGCAGCATTATCCGCTGAAGGACCGGATGCCCGCCCATATCTTCCCCGAGCCCGATCCGGTCGAACGCTGGTTTCATGAGCACAACGCGCTCGTGCAGGTCGATTTCAAGCCGTTTGAAAAATGGCTGAACCGGCACCAACCCGAAGTGCTGATCAGCAAGGGGGCGTACGTGCTGCGGGCACTGGAGAAAATGGGGCTGAAGCTTCCGCGCGACATCGCCTTCGTGGACCTGTTCCTTGACCGGACCGATGGCGTGATTGCCGGGGTGCGCCAGAACCACCGCACCGTGGGCGCCGTGGCCGTGGAGATCCTGGCCGGCCAGCTGCAGCATAACAAATTCGGCGTGCCCGAAATCCCGACGACGACTTACGTCGAGGGCACCTGGTGCAGCGGCGCGAGTTGTCCGCTATAGTTGGCGTGTTGCGGGCCGTCAGGTTGCGGCGCCGGCCGCCGCCACAAATTGCCTGGCCCGGGCGGTGATGGCGGCCCAGTCGCCCGCCTTCAGGGCGGCGGCCGAGACCAGGGCGCTGCCGGCCGCCGTGGCGAACGCGCCCGCCTTGAGGAACTCCCCGACGGTTTCCGGCGTGACGCCGCCCGTGGGCAGAAACTCAATCTGCGGAAACGGGGCCTTCAGGGACTTGATGTACGCCGGGCCGAAGAACTCGGCGGGGAAAATCTTGATGACGTCAGCCCCGAGCTCCCAGGCAGCATAAGCCTCCGTGGGGGTCAGGGCGCCGGAAAGAACCGGGATTTTGGCTTCGCGGCAGACGGCGATCACCTCGGGGCGCAGGGCCGGCGTGACGATGAACTTCGCCCCGGCGGCAATGCCGAGGCGGGCGGTATCGGCCTCAAGCACGGTGCCCAGGCCGATGAGAATATCCGGCAGCTCGCGTGACACCCGGGCGACAAGGTCGAGGGCGCCGGGTGTCGTCATGGTAAGTTCGATGGCATCGAGCCCCCCGGCCTGCAGCGCCCGGGCGCAGTCGAGCAGGTTCCCGGCACTATTCGCCCGGATCAGCGCAATCACCTTGGCGGATTTCAAACGGGCTAGGATTTCGTGTTTCATCATGGGGAAAGGGATGACGGGGGTCATTACCGGGAAGGGCTTGGGTGGAACGGGCAATCGCGGTGTGACCGGACCTTGGGGGCTCGAAGGTGCTGGTCGGCCCATACCGCAAAACCAGCCGGGGCCTGACGACCGAAGAGAAAGGCCGGTCGGGCCGGCTGAGCTGAACCGCCGGAGCGATCTTGGCTCAATTTATGGTGCCAGCGACACGAGCATC
>CAIUGM010000031.1 GCA_903898675.1 uncultured Verrucomicrobiota bacterium | reverse complement strand
CGTTTCCCCGGGGTCCGCGGTTCGCGGACCCCAGCCTTCTTCGTTGTCTCTTCCTCTGTCATGGTAACACTCCTCATTGGTTATGGAGTGTTACCCAATTTCAGCTACTTCCTATGTCCATGATCTGGTAGTTAGCACAATCCTTTGTGATGGTTGGTACAGTGGCTTTCTAAATTGGGAACGGAAACGTGCCCACTACGGCGAAACTCCTGCTTTGCTTGCCGCATTACGAGTGGTTTTTGACGATGGGAGTATTAGGTGGATCGGTTCGGGAACATCCTGGAAATCGATTCCGGGGCCTGTATTGGAGGCAGATCTCTACAACGGTGAGACTTTTGACGCGCGCAAAATAGTAATCCTATACGTTTTCTGACCGAAAACCATACGATACGGATTTTGCTAAAGTGCTCGCGATTTCGACGCTGGGGTGTTCCCAGCACCATTTGCTATCTCGGGATAGGTCCGCCGTAAAAAGCGAAAGGACAGGATTCGGTGCAATATGAAGTATCATCACTTCAGATATCGAACTGCAACTTCACCTATTTCCTGCAAGACTCCAGCTCAGGGCTGGGCGGCCGCCGCTAATGCGCTGATGACCTTGCCGGGCGTCAACAGCTCCGGGAGCACGACCGGCGCGGGCTTGCCGGGTGCGTAGATCAGATTGAACGGCACGGCGGAACGGTTCCAGCGGGCCAGCTCGGCGGTGATCTTCGGGTCGCGGTTGGTCCAGTCGCCGCGCAGGAGCACGACGTTCCGCTGCTTAAGCTCGGCCAGCACGTCCGCCGAGTGGAAAACCGCGGCCTTGTTCGTCTGGCACGTGGCGCACCAGCGCGCGGTGAAATCAACGTACACAAATTTCCCCGCGGCCTGCGCGGCCACGATGGCCTCGGGGCTCCATTTTTCCCACGTCACCTGGTAGCTGCCCGCGGGCGCGGCTTCCGCGGTTTTGGGCCAGCCAGTGTACAGCCCACCGGCGAGCAGCAGCGCCGCGAGGAGACGGCCGACGAGCTGCGTGCGGGGTTTGCCCCAGGCCTGCGCGAAGCGGCCGTAGACCCACGCGGCCATCGCCACGATCACGAAACCAAAGGCGATCATGAGCAGCGCGTTGTCGTCGTCCTTGGTCTGCCCCGCCAGCACCCACAGCAGCCAGCCGACCGTCGCGTAGAGCGGGAAGGCCATGAGCTGCTTGAACGTTTCCATCCACGCACCGGGCTTCGGCAACAGCTTGATGGCCTGCGGAAAAATCGAGAGCAGCAGGTACGGCAGCGCGAGCCCGACCGCGATCGCGGTGAATACCAGGAAGGATTCAACGGCGGTCAGCGAGAGCGCGGCGCCCAGCGCCGGCGCGAGGAATGGCGCGCTGCACGGCGTGGCGACCAGCGTGGCCAGCGCGCCGGTGAAAAACGACCCCGCGAACCCATCCTTCATCTGCAGGCTGCCGCCGACGCCGGTGGCGGATAGGCCGACCTCGAACAGCCCGCTCATGTTGAGCGCGAAGATCAGAAGGAAAGTGGCCATGGCGAAAACAAACGCCGGGGACTGCAGCTGGAATCCCCAGCCGAGCTGGGCGCCGCCGGCCCGCAGGATGAGCAGCACCGCCGCCAGCGACCAGAAGGAGAGCAACACCCCGAGGGCGAACACCAGCCCGTGCAGCGTGATCTTCCGGCGGTCGTTGCCCGACTGGTTGACGAAGCCGAGAATCTTGATGCCCAGCACGGGAAAGACACAGGGCATGAGGTTGAGGATCATCCCGCCGACGAACGCCAGCAGCAGGGTTCCCGGCAGGGAACCCGGAGGCGGGAGAGGGGCGGGAGGCGGGAGGCGGGAGGGCGGAGATGAATTCGCGACTCCGGAGTTACTCGGTGGGTTTTGAACCGTTATGGCTGACGTCTGACCGCTGACCGCTGACGGCCCGTTCTCAAACGGCACATCGATGACGAGGCCGCCGTAACCGGCGTCCGCGGTCCAGCCGCTGCCGGAGGTGAGCACGCCGGTCAGGCGGGCGGTGTTCTTGTCGGCCGCAGGATCAATCTGGGCGGTGACGATCCAGGCGCCGTTATCCTGGGTGACGGTTTCCTTCCGGGCGTAGTCGGTGTAGCCGTCCGCCGCGAAGAAATGCAGGTCGGATGGCTGGTGCGCCATGCCGGACTTGGGCGCGAGGCGCAGGGTGACAGCCTTCTCGGTCCGCGTCGCGGTCACGTTCCATTCCGTGTTGGGCACGGGCAGCTTCGCGCGGGTTGCGCGGATGGCGCCGGTCCACTTGGCATCGTCTTTGCCGGCACCGGCTGCGGCCACTGGGAAAGTGATCTCAAGTTTGCCGTCACCTGGCATGCAGACGTCCTTGCACATGAGCCAGTCGGCGGCGGCCAATAACTTGACCTCGGAACCCGGCGTGAGCGCCATGGGCGGGGTGATTTCCACCAGCAGGTAGTTTTCGTCGTAGTAACCGTTGCCCGTGATTTTCCCGGAGGTGTCCTGCACGATATGCGGGGCCGGCCACTGGATTTCGCCGGCCTTGAAGCCGTCGGGAAGGGTCCAGGCCAGCGAGGTGGCGTAGCCGGTGCCGGGTGCGACCCAGTAGCTGTGCCAGTGCGGCTCGTGTTGCATGCGCAGGGCGATCGTGAACGGCTTGCCGGGCTCGATGGCCGCCGCGTCCGAGACCAGGGAAACCGTGATCGCGCCCTTTTTCACCGGCGAGGATTCCGCGGCAAACAGCAGGGAGGGCAGGAACAGCAGCAAGAGGAGCGGGCGCGACAATTTCATCTGGCAGTGAGAGTAAGCGGGAGGCGGTTTATTTCAAACGGGTCGATCACCCGGAACCTGCCCGGACGGGACCGCAAAGACAAGGCTCCGGCCATGGGCCAGAGGGACCATCGGCCGGGGCGGCCGGATTGGGCATTTTTCATTGGTCAATGTTCGTTGTTCATCGCGGTATCGTCTGGAGGCGGGACGACCAGTCCCTCGGTTTAAAATGGAGGGCCCGTCTCCCGACGGGCCTCGGCCGGCCGGGCCTGCGCGCCATAGGCTTGGCGACGGTGTGAGGCCAGCCCTCCACATTGCAGGATTGTTAGTCATGCGATCCAGCCAGCCATTGATTGGCCTGCCGGCAATGAACACTGAACGATGAACGTCGAACAATGAACATTTCCTAACCGATCCGTTACCTCACGCCGGCAACCCGCCCGGCGGCTTATTCTGCCGGGCGGTGATGTGGGCGAAGAGCAGCGACCAGA
This sequence comes from uncultured Verrucomicrobiota bacterium, assembly GCA_903898675.1. Lineage (GTDB taxonomy): Bacteria > Verrucomicrobiota > Verrucomicrobiia > Opitutales > Opitutaceae > Lacunisphaera. The sequence continues at coordinate 263,334 of CAIUGM010000031.1, read as the reverse complement.
AGCAGAGCACGACATTGAAGAGCGGGTTTTGCAGGGCCGGCGGCAGGGCATACACGCAGCAGACCACGGGGATCCAGAGCACCCAGACGGACAGCAGGACCGGGAGCACGCGGCGCGCATACCAGCGTCCGGCGCGGACGTCGGTCAGGACGGGCGCCCAGCGAAAACCGGCGTCCTTCCAGGCGAACAGCAGGCAGCTGGCCGCGGTCGCGTAGATGACATTGTAACCGAACTGGTCGGCCAGGACCTTCCAGAACACGGTGACCGGTCCCGTGCCGGTGCCGAAAACGCGGGCGAGGATCCGGTACAGCAGGTCGACCTCCGCGCCCTTCCAGGCCCAGAAGAGCGCGTAGAAAACCAAGTGCGACCACGGGTGCCCGGCGCGGGTGGCCGGCAGGAGCCGCAGGTAGAGAAACGGCAGCACGCCGCCGCACAACGCCCCGGCCAGCGCCGAGAAGACGAAGCCGCCGTCGTTTCGCCAGACCGCCAGCCGGGCAAAGAATCCGTGCGCCGCCGGCAGATAATAATAGGCCAGCACCACGGCCAGCGCGGCGGATTGCAGGATGAGCCCGGGCCGGAACAGCGCGCGGGCCCCGTGCAGACCGGCCTGCCAGGGGGCCTCGGGTTGTGCGGTAGGATTGGACATGCGGCCTTGCGATGTGAGGCGCGGCGGACCGGAAGGGCGAGCGCGAATTCTGGTTGTGCGACGGGCGCGCGGGCGTTTGCTCCCCTGATGCCGATGAACTTTGCCGATCTTGCCGGGCGTTCCACGGCCGCGTTGCTGGCGCAGGGCGGGGATGCGGCCCACGATCTCGCCCACATCCGGCGCGTCGTGGCCAATGCGCAGGCCCTCGCGGCCACCGAGGGCGCGCGACTCGAGGTCGTGCTGCCGGCGGCGTGGCTGCACGATTGCGTCGCGGTGCCGAAGGACTCGCCACTGCGCGCGTCGGCGTCCCGGCTCGCGGCGGCACAGGCCGGGCGCTGGCTGACGGAATGGGGCTGGCCGCCGGCGTTGCTCCCGGAGGTGGCGCACGCGATCGAGGCGCACAGCTTCAGCGCGGGGATCGCGCCGCGCACGCTCGAGGCGCAGGTCGTGCAGGACGCCGACCGGCTGGACGCCCTCGGCGCCGCGGGCCTGGCCCGGTGCCTGATGCTTGGCGGCGAACTCGGCCGGCCGCTGTACGCGGCGGTCGATCCGTTCTGCGACAAGCGGGTTCCGGATGACCGGGTGTCCTGTGTGGATCATTTCTACACGAAGTTGCTGAAGCTGGAATCGACGATGCAGACGGCGGCGGGCCGGAGCGAGGCGCGCGGGAGGACGGAGTATTTGCGCGGCTTTCTGGCCCAGCTGAAGCAGGAGATCGGCGCGGCGGATTTTTGACCGCTGGAGCGGCGTCAGTAAAATGTCGCCGCGTTGGAGCGGCCTGTCACCCGTAGGGGTGTAGACTTGCTGCGCCCTGAGTGCGTGGCATCACGTTCGAGGGCGCAGCAAGTCTGCGCCCCTGCCAATAAAATTCCATCCGTGATCATCCGTGAAATCCGTGGTCAAGACTCTGCTCTCTCCACCACCTCAGAACTTCAGGTGCTTCACCGTGACGCCCTTGTTGATGAGCTGCTTGAGGGAATCGATGCCGATGTGGATGTGGGAGGCGACGTGCTGCTCGTCGATCTTCTTGTCGCTCTCGATGGTCTTCACGCCCTCGGGGGTCATCGGCTGGTCGCTGACCAGCAGCAGTGCGCCGGCGGGAATCTCGTTGGCGAAGGCGGTGATGAAAATGGTCGCGGTCTCCATGTCGACCGCCATGGCCCGGATCTTTTTCAGGTATTTCTTGAAGCTGACGTCGTGTTCCCAGACGCGGCGGTTGGTGGTGTAGACCGTGCCGGTCCAGTAGTCGCGCTTGTGGTCGCGGATCGTGGTGGAGATGGCCTTCTGCAGCGCGAACGAGGGCAGCGCCGGCACCTCGGGCGGGAAGTAGTCGTTGCTCGTACCCTCGCCGCGGATGGCGGCGATGGGGAGGATCAGGTCGCCGAGCTCGGCGCGGTGCTTGATGCCGCCGCACTTGCCGAGGAAGAGGACCGCCTTCGGGTTGATCGCGCTGAGGAGATCCATCACGGTGGCGGCGGTGGCGCTGCCCATGCCGAAGTTGATGATGGTGATGCCGCCGGCGGTGGCGCTGGGCATCGGCCGGTCCTTGCCCATCACCGGCACGCGGTGCCATTGGGCGAAGAGCTGCACATAGCGCTGAAAATTGGTCAGCAGGATGTAGCGGCCGAAACTCTTGAGCGGTACCCCGGTGTAGCGTGGCAGCCAGTTGGCGACGATTTTTGCTTTGGTTTCCATGTCAGGTTGCTTTGCCCACGGAAAAATAAGCCGGCCGGGAGGCTTGGCGAGGTTATTTCGGAAAGAGGCGGGGCAAATTATCCCGGGAGACGTTCAGGAAAAGCGCCGAGCGGAAGCTCCTGTCATCCTGAGCGGAGCGAAGGATCCAAGCGTTCGAACGTGGCGCCGCGATCTCGCACTCCTGGGTCCTTCGCTCCGCTCAGGATGACAGTCTCTTTAAAAGACTCGGTGAGCCCTACCACCGATAATTGATCTCCCCGCCCCAGGTGCCGGGCGCACCGGGTGTCGCATGGCCCACACCGGGCGTGATCGCGCTGTAGTACGCCTTGTCGCCGAGGTTGCGGCCGAAAATCCGGAGGTCGGCGCGGGCAAAGCTGTAGCCGACGCTGGCATTGAAGAGCGTGTAGGCATCCTGCGACAGGCCGGGCGTCTCCCGCTCGTCATAGAAGGTCTTCCCGGTCCACGTCATCTCGGCCCCAGCGAAAAACCCGCGCGCCGGGTGGTAGTTGAGCCGGAGTGCGCCATTGCCTGTCGGGGCATACGGGGCGCGATCGCCGGAATAACTGATCCCGGTGTAGGGATCGGTGAAGTCCTGCAGCGTCACATCGGTCAGGCCGGCGGCGAGCGTGACCGTGACGTCCGTCATTGGCCGCCACGTGGATTCCAGTTCCAAACCCAGGACTCGCGCGCGCTTGGCGTTCACGACGAGGTATTCGTCGGTGCCCGTGTTAGGCACGGCGAAGGAGCGCTCGACCTGATACCCGCTCACGCGGTACGCGTAGGCGCGCGAGGTGAAGCTCCACCGGGATGCCTTGTCCGCGGTCGAGAGCGCCGCCTCCAGGCCCCAGGTGGTCTGCGGATCGTATTGCGCGAGACTCGGCACGCCCGTGTAGGCGGAGTAGCCGCCGGGCTTGAATCCGCGGGCCAGCGTGACGACCACGTCGGTGGCGCCCGTGACGTGACGCGTGACCGCGAGGCTGGGCAACAGGGCGTTCCAGCGGTCGCCTTGCTGGATCAGCGAACTCGCCGGCACGCGTTCCACGCGGGTGAAATCCTTGGTGTCATGCTCGAGCCGCAGTCCGGGCGTAATGAGCCAGTCGACCGTGGGCTTGAAGTTGGCCTGGCCGAACGCGGCGTAGGAATCACTGTCGATCCGGAAGCTCGAGTCCTCGACGGGAAAGCCGCTGAACTTCCGGCTCGCACCGCCGTCGGTGTTGGCGCGCGAATAAAACAGACCGCCGGTCAGGTATTCGCTGATGTAGTGCACCTCCTCATTGAAGGCGCTCTGCGACTGGTGCAGCACGGAGTCGAAGTTGAAGCCGCCAAAGACGACCAGCCGGTTCGAGTAGGGCGAGAGCTTCCAGTTCGTATAACTGCTGGTGGCCGTCAGGGTGGAGTCGGTGAATTTCTGCGTGAGCCCCAGCGCCACCGCGCCGAAGTCCGCGTCGGACACGCCTTCCCGGCCGCGGCTCACGGAGTAATAAGGCCCGCCCAGCGGCACCAGGGCCTGGGCACCGTCGCGGGAACGCTGGCCGAGAAGCTTCAGGGAGAGCTCCAGGTCCTGCGCCGGCCGGTAATGCAGGCCGAGGCGGCCGAAGAGCGCGTTGCGGTAGTCGACCGTGCGGTGCAGGGTGTTGTTGTAGATGTAGCCATCGCGCTGGCTGGAGCCGAGGTGGAGGTCGGCGTCGAACTGCTCGGTGCGCGCGGTCTGCGCCGACGCCGTGAAGAGGTAGGTGCCATGGTCGCCGATCGTCGTGCCGAGGTGGCCGGTGGCTTGGTTGCCGGCGGCGGAGCTGAACCGGATGACGCCGGCGTCGCCCGCGCGCCCGAAGAGCGCATTGGCCTGTGGGCCGCGATAGACGGTCATCTGGCTGTAGTCGTACAGTTCGGTGGGGAAGGTGAAGACGCTGGTGAGGGGAATGTCGTCCAGGTAAACCGGTGCCGAGGCGTCACTGAAAAAGGGCGTGTTGCTCAGGCCGCGGAGCGAAACCGTCTCGCCGAAACCGCGTCCGCCGCCGTCGTTGATCGAGAGGCTGGGCGTCTGCCGGGCGAGATCGGCGAAGGCATTGTCGCCGGCCAGGGTCAGGCTGGGGTCCACCGTCGTCGCGCTGCCGGGGCTCGCCGGCCGGTTCTCGTTCACCGAGAGCGTGGGCAGTTCCACCACCTCGGTGGCCGCGGCGGAGGCGGCCAGCAGTCCGGCGGAGAGAACGAGGCAGCCGGTGGTGGCGGCCATGAACGAGGATGTTCGGGGCATGTTTGGCGGTTATCTGCGGCTTGCGACCGCAGTTAAACTCAAAAGTTGCAGCCGGCGAAAGGGCGATCCTTCGGTCTCATCGAGGCAGCCAAACTTGTAGCCGGGGTCGTTGACCCCGTTTCCGGGCTCAGCGAGCCCGGCTACATCTCAACTTCACGCCGGCGCGAACGTGTTCGCCGTGTTCAGGTGCTCGACGCCCGTGTACTTCAGCGACTGTTCGTCGGCGTGGTAGCTGGAGCGGATGAGCGGGCCTGACTCGACGGTGCCGAGGCCGGCCGCAAGGGCGAATTTCTTCCAGTGGGCAAACTCCTCGGGCGGCACCCAGCGGTCGATCTTCCAGTGCTGCGGGGTGGGCTGGAGATACTGGCCGATCGTGAGGATATCCGTCTTGTCGCTGGCGATGTCGCGGAGGCACTGCGCGATCTCTTCCTGCGTCTCGCCGAGGCCGAGCATGATGCCGGTCTTGGTGGTGAAGCCGCGGCTCTTGGCGTGACGCAGCACGCCGCGGCTGCGGTCGTAGCGGGCCTGCACGCGCACCGGGCGCTGGAGGCGTTCGACGGTCTCGACGTTGTGGTTGAAGATGTCGGGCTTGGCGTCGAGCACCGTGTCGACCTGGTCCAGGTGGCCCTTGAAATCCGGCACGAGCACCTCGATGGCGCAGTGTGGGCTCTTATACTTGGTGGCGCGGATGGTTGCGGCCCAGACGCTGGCGCCGCCATCCTTCAGGTCGTCGCGGGCCACGGAGGTGATCACGCAGTGGCGCAGGCCCATCTTGGCGACGGCGTCGGCCACGCGGGCGGGTTCGCCGAGGTCGAACTCCGTCGGGCGGCCGGTCTGGATCGCGCAGAAATTACAGGAGCGCGTGCAGATGTTGCCGAGAATCATCACCGTGGCGGTGCCGCGCGACCAGCATTCGCCGATGTTGGGGCACTGGGCGCTCGTGCAGACCGTGTGAAGCTTGTTCTCGTCGACCAGCCGGCGGGTCGCCTGGTAGGCGGGTCCGGCCGGCAGCTTGGCGCGGAGCCAGTCGGGTTTGCGGTTGGTGGGCGGAATCATGCTCGGGGGGAAGTTGAGCAATTTAAGCGCTATTGCACACTAATTTCTCAGCAGACCCAAGGCAGTGTCCGGGGTGATTTTCCCTATTAGCGATGTCCAGCCGGGATGATCCCACCTGAAGTTAACCACGAAAAACACGAAGGACACCAAAGGGTGGGTTTGATGAAATACCCTCCAACCGGTGGCGGGGGTAATGTTTGTCGGGGCGCAGCCTCGCGGCGCCATTACCAAAATTTCGTGTATTTGGTGTATTTCGTGGTGGCATCTGCCAATCAGCGATCGACTCAGTGGTTGGCCAAAAACTCCGGCAGCAGCCGCCAGAACTCGGCGGCCGTCACTTTTTTGACCTCGGCGATATCCACCGCCCGGCCGAGCTCGAGTTGCATCGAGGTGACGGTGCCGTCGGTGATCCCGCAGGGGACGATGCCGGCGAAGTCGGCGAGGTCGGTGTTCACGTTGAGGGCGAAACCGTGGAAGGTGGTCCATTTCTTCACCGCGATGCCGATGGCGGCGATCTTGCGCGGACCGAGCCAGATGCCGGTCTTGCCGGCGCGGCGGTCGGCGGCGAGCCCGAAGGTGCCGACGGTGTTGATCAGCACCTGCTCGACGAAGCGCAGGTAGGCGTGCAGGTCCTTGCGCGGGGCGAGGCTGATGATCGGATAGCCGACCAGCTGGCCCGGGCCGTGGTAGGTGATGTCGCCGCCGCGGTTGGTCGTCACGACCTCGATGCCGCGCGTGGCCAGCTCGGCTGCGTCCCAGATCAGGTTCTGCTCGGCCCCCCGGCGCACACCGAGGGTGAACACCGGCGCGTGCTCCGTGAAGACGAGGGTGTCGGCAACCTCACCTTCGATGCGACGCGCCACCAGTTCGTCCTGTCGCTTCCACGCCGCGGCGTAACCGGTGCGGCCCCAGTCAAGGGTCACCCCGGCGGCGGGCAGGGGACTGGCGGGTTGCGGGGCAGTGGCGGTGGTGTCTGGCATCAACCTGACACTGTCGCCCAAATCGCCGGCGGGCGCAACTCTTTCGTCCCCGGCGCCGGCCCGCGGGATGGCGCATAATTTGCGCTTTGACGGGCCCGGTGCGAGCGGCAGAAATTCCACCGATGAAAACCACGCGGCTCGAAGCCTTCAGCGACGGCGTCATTGCCATCATCATCACCATCATGGTGCTGGAATTGAAAGTGCCTCACGATACGTCGCTCGGCAGCCTGCTGGAGATGTGGCCGGTCTTTTTCAGCTACGCGCTGAGCTTCATCACCGTTGCGATCTACTGGATGAACCACCACCACCTGATCCACATGGTGCGGCGGATCGACTCCGGGGTCATGTGGGCGAACATGGGCTTCCTGTTCGTGCTCTCGCTGCTGCCGTTTGCCACGGCTTACCTCGGTGAGAACCACGGCGCCCGGCTCGCGGTCGCGGTTTACGGCCTGGTTACCACGGCGTGCGGCATCGCCTACTATGCTCTCCGCCACGCCGTCGCCTGCCAGACCCGGGACGAGCCCAAGCTGCAGGAGTTGCACCGCTGCATGCTCCGGAAAAACCGGCTGGCGGCGGGTATTCACCTCCTCGCCGTGTCCCTGGTTTTCGTTTCCACCTGGCTCTCGCTGGCGATCCTGATGCTGCCCGCCGCGATGTATTTCATCCCGGACAAACAGGTGGAGAAACTGATCGGGGAGACCGAGTAGGTTTTAAAAACTCACGCCTTCGCTTCCCGGACCGCGGCACTGATCGCCTGCAGGCCGGCGGCCAGGTCGGCCGGCTTGGGCCAGCCGTAGCCGATGCGGAAGAAACGGCGGTCCATCTCGAACCAGTGCCCGGGCCCGACGTAGGTGCCGTGTTTGTCCTGCAGGATCTGGTAGAAACGATCGACGTCGAGGTTGAGCGCGGGCTTGATCCGCGGGAAGGCCACGACGCCACCGCGCGGCTCGACCCACTCCAGTTCGCTTTGGCCGGCGTACCACTGGCGGACAATTCCGAAATTGTTGCGGATTACCTTTTGGATGTTTGGCAGCCAATCGGCCTTGCGCCGCATGAACTGCCAGGCGATTTCCTCGTCGATCACCGAGTTGCAGATGACGATCTGCTCCTTTGCCGCGAGGAACGTCTCCAGCAGCGCCTCGTCCTGACACGCAATCCAGCCCATGCGGATGCCGGGCAGGCCGTAGGTCTTCGAGAGCGATGACACACTGATGGCCGCTGGTGACAGTGCGGCGGCGACCGGCAGCGGTCCGCCGTAGGTCATCTCGCGGTAGGTTTCGTCCACGAGCAATTTGAGGCCGCGGCTTTCGGCCAGGGCGATGATCGCGCGCAACCGCGCCTCGCTGAGCACGGTGCCGGTCGGGTTGTGCGGCACCGTGATGCTGATGTATTTGGTCTTCGGGTGAAGCAGCCGGGTAAGCCGGTCGAGATCGATGTCGAAGCCTTCCTCGAACTTCAGGTCGTAGAAATCCACGTGGCAGCCGATGGCGCGGGGCGTCTCCAGGTTGGTGGCGTAATTCGGGCGCACCACCAGCAGGTGGTCGTCGGGCTCGAGCAGGGTCGTGGCGATGATGAACAGCGCCCCGGCGGCGCCGGGCGTCATCAGGATGTGGTGGGGCGAGGGCAGCCCGCCTTCCCGCGCGATCAGCTCCCGGAGCTCCGGCTTGCCGCGGTGGTCGCAGTAGGCGAGGGGCAGGCGGTTCAGGTCGAGCCCGAGGTCCCCGAAGGTCATGTCGGCAAACGAGCTCTCCGTCAGGTTGTACTTGATCTTGTCGTAGCCCAGCTGCTCGGGCGACTCGACCTCGATGGGCATCCGGCGGTAGCGCATCGCGGCACTATGCCGGGTGGCCGCGGGCTGAGAAGCACTTTCCGTTTGCGCCGGCCGCCCGGGCAACTAACTCTGCCCCGTTCCATGAGCGACATTCCCCAGGATATTTCCCACGACCAGTATGCCGTCCGGCTGAAGAAGCTGCAGGACATGCGCGCGGCCGGCTTCGACCCGTTCCGGGCCAATGCCGAGCAGACGCACTTCTCGCAGGACGCCAAGGCGCTTTACGTCGACGGCCAGGAGTACGGCCCGAAGGTCGCGGTGGCCGGCCGGCTGGTGACCTTCCGCGTGCAGGGCGGCAGCTCCTTCGTCAAGATCCAGGACCAGCAGGGCCAGATCCAGCTCTACTTCCGCCGCGACGTGCTGGGCGAGGAACGCTACGGCGAGTTTAAGAAGGCCCTCGACCTCGGGGACATCATCGGCGCCACCGGCGACCTCTTCAAGACCAAGACCGGCGAGACCACGGTGCGCGTCGCCGCGTTCACGCTGGTTTCCAAGGCGTTGCGCCCGCTGCCGGAAAAGTGGCACGGGCTGACCGATGCCGAGCAGGTTTACCGCCAGCGCTACCTCGACCTCATCGTCAACCTCGAGTCCCGCGCCCGCCTGATGCTGCGCAGCCGCATTGTCGCCAGTGTCCGCGCCACGCTCGCGGGGCGGTCCTTCATCGAGGTCGAGACGCCGGTGCTCGAGGGCGTGGCCGGCGGCGCTGCCGCCCGGCCGTTTGTCACGCACCACAACGCGCTCGGCGCCGACTTCTTCCTCCGCATCGCCCTCGAGCTGCGGCTCAAGCGCCTGCTCGTGGGCGGCTACGACCGCGTGTTCGAGATCGGCCGCATCTTCCGCAACGAGGGGGTGTCGCGGAAGCACAACCCCGAGTTCACGATGCTCGAGGTCTACCAGGCCTACTCGGATTTCCGCGGCATGATGCAGCTGATCCGCGCGATCTTCGACGACGTCTGCCGGAACGTGCTCGGCACCTCCGAGATCAAGCACGCGGCCAGCGGGGAGATGATCAACTTCGCCGGCGAGTGGCGCGAGGCGCGCTACTTCGACCTGATTGACGCGGCCGCCGGCTCCCCGCTGAGCGCCCTCCGCGGGACCGACGGCTACAAGGCTGCCGCGACCGCCGCGGCGCAGGCGCTCGGCCTGGATATCCATCCCGGCTGGGAGGCCTTTGAGATCGTGAACGAGATTTTCTCCAAGAAGATCGAGCCGACGCTGATCCAGCCGACGTTTGTCACCCACCTGCCCAAGGAGCTCTGCCCGCTGGCCAAGCTCAACCAGCAGGACGCCGGGCTCATCGATGTCTTCGAGCTTTGCATCGGCGGCATGGAGGTGGCCCCGGCCTACTCCGAGCAGAACGATCCGTTTGTGCAGCGCGAGATGTTCGAGCAGCAGGTGGGTGAGGACCAGCAGAAGCTCGACCACGACTTCCTGCTCGCCCTCGAGCACGGCATGCCGCCCGCCGGCGGCATGGGCGTCGGCATCGACCGGCTGTGCATTCTGCTCACCGGGGCCGAGAGCATCCGCGATGTGATCCTGTTCCCGTCGCTGCGGCCGAGCGGCGCTGCGCCGCAGGTTTAAGGTTTAAGTTGTAGGGCTGTAAGTTCCGAGCCTCGACCTTACCGCTTAAACCTTACACCTTAAAACCGATCCCATGCCCTGGTATTTCTATCTGGCGCTGAAGCAGCTGTTCCCGTCGGGGCGGCTTTCCTTCATCACGGCCATTGCGACGATCGGGATCATGCTGGGCGTGACGCTCATGCTGATGGTCACAAGTATCATGGGCGGCTTCGGCTTCCAGATGGGCCGCATGATCATCGACACCCAGGGCGAGATCCAGATCAGCAGTCCGACGCCGATTGATGCCAGCCGCGCGGCCGCGATTGAAAAAGTCCTCGCGGCTGCGCCGGAAGTGATGGCATCGGCGCCTTATCTCAAGGGCGTGGTCATGCTGGATCATGCCAGCCAGCCCGCCTTTCCCTTCATCCAGGGCTTTGAGTTTGAGCGGATGAAAAAGGTCATCCCGCTCAACCGTTACCTGCTGGCGGGCTCGCTGGACGACCTGGACGACGACTCCGTGATCCTCAGCTCGATCCTGGCGCGCACGATCGGGGCCCGGATCGGTGACATGGTCAGCATCTATTCGCCGCTGATGCTGGAGCGGATGAAACGCGATGACATCATGCTGCCGCGCGAGGTGCGCGTGGCCGGCGTATTCGAGGTCGGCCACCAGCAGCTCGACAGCTCCACGGTGCTTTGCTCGCTGCGGCTGATGCAGGACCTCTACGGGCTCGACCGCCAGTTTCACGGTTACAACGTCCGGCTGCAGCCCGGCGCGGATGTCGCGGCCGTCGCCAGCCGGCTGAACCAGGCGTTGCCGCCCGGGGTCCAGGCGTTCACCTGGCTGGAGTCCAACGCCGAGTTCCAGTCGATCATCACCTTCGAGCAGAACATGATCTTTTTCCTGATGGCGTTCATCGTCCTTGTCGCGACGTTCTCGATCACCATCTCGCTGCTGATGGCCGTGCTCCGCAAGACCCGCGAGATCGGCCTGCTCGGTGCGATGGGCGGCGGGGCCCGGGAGGTCGCCCTCTGCTTCTGTGTGCAGGGACTCTTCCTCGGCACCGTGGGCACGGGCCTCGGGCTCGCGCTGGGCTTCACCCTGCTGCACTATCGCGACAACATCGTGCACTTCGTGGCGAAGCTGACCGTGGGGCAGGAGACCTTTGTGAAATTCTACCAGTTCAGCGCGCTGCCCGCGCACACCGTGACCAAGGACGTGGTCTTCATCATCGTCTTCACCCTGATCGCCTCGACCCTGGCCGGGCTGATCCCCGCCTGGCGCGCGGCCCGGTTGAAACCAGTTGAAGCGCTGCGCAGTGAATGAGGAACTTCCGATGGCCACGAAAAACACAAGAAACACAAAAACGGACTGCCGGAGCATTGTTTACGGCGCCTATAGGCGCACGGGAAATATTCGCGGCAGGACAAACCCCTTTGTGTTTTTTGCGGCCAAACGGACTGGGAGGATTGCCCATGTCTGAGTCTGTTCTCCGCGCCTCCGGTCTGCGCAAACTCTACCCGAGCGGCGATCGCACGCTTGAGGTGTTGCAGGGGGTTGAGCTCGCCGTCGGCGCGGGCGAGAGCGTGAGTGTCCGCGGCGAATCCGGCTCGGGCAAAAGCACGCTGCTCAACATCCTCGCCGGGCTCGACCGGCCGGATGCGGGCGAGTTGTGGTGGGGGAGCGAGGCGGCGCACCAGCTCAGCCTGGGCGAGCTCACCGCCCGGCGCGGCCGGTTTCTCGGCATGGTCTTCCAGTCCTATTACCTGATTCCGGAACTCGATGCCGCGGCCAACGTCCTCATGGGCGCCCGCGTGGTCGGCCGCGCGGGTGCGGCGGAGCGCGACCGCACGGCGACCCTGTTGCAGCGCGTCGGCCTGGCCGACCGCGGGCACCACCTGCCGTCGCAGCTTTCCGGCGGCGAGCGCCAGCGGGTGGCGGTGGCCCGGGCGCTGATGAACCACCCGGCGGTCATCTTGGCCGACGAGCCGACCGGCAACCTCGACGAGCGCACGGGCGACAGCATCATCGACCTCCTGCTCGGCATCTGTGCGGAGGAAAAAGCCGCGCTGGTCCTCGTGACGCACAATCCCGCCCACGCCAAAAAAACGAGTCGCCAACTTGCCCTGAAGAACGGACAAATGGGACATGGCTAAACCCAAGATCAAGTGTGGCGTTGCCGGTGTGGGTTCGCTGGGTCAGCACCACGCTCGCATTTATGCCGCACTGCCCGATGCGGAGTTGACCGGCATCTTTGAGACCAGCGACGCCCGCGCCGCGGAAATCTGCGCGAAGTTCAATTGCCGGCGCTTTGCCACGATCGCGGAGTTGGGCGAGGCGTGTGATGCCATCAGCGTGGTGGTCCCAACCGACCGGCACGCCGAAGTGGCTTTGCCGCTGCTGGCCCAGGGCTGCCACCTGCTGATCGAGAAACCGATCTGCGCCAATCTCGAGGAAGCCGAGGAGGTGCTGGCCGCGGCGCGGAGGTACAACTGCCTGGTCCAGGTCGGGCACATCGAGCATTTCAACCCGGTGATGGGTTACCTGGAGAAGCACACCGGCCGCCCGCAGTACATCACGACCGAGCGGCTCGCACCCTACACAACCCGCGGCACCGAGGTCGGCGTTGTGCTCGACCTGATGATCCACGACATCGGCATCGTGCTCGCCCTCGTCAAGTCGCCGATCCGCAAGATCGACAGCGTCGGCGTGACGGTCCTTTCCAAGACCGAGGACATCGCCAATGCGCGCATTGAGTTCGAGAACGGCTGCGTCGCGAACCTCAGCGCGAGCCGGATGAGCCTGAAGAAAAACCGCGAGATCCGCGTGTTCCAGGACAACGCCTACCTTTCCCTCGATTTCATGAACCAGAAGGGCCACCTGGTGAAGAAGAGCGATATCATCGCGTATGGCGTGAAGCTGAAAATCGGCCTCGCCAAGGCCGGCGACGCCAGCTCGATCCCCGTGCACGAGATCCCGATCGAGAAGGGCGAGCCCTTGGCGATCGAACTGGCGCATTTTATCGCGAGCGTGCGGACCGCCGAGCAGCCCAAGGTCGGAGGGGCGCTGGGCAAGTCGGCTCTGGAGGTGGCGATCACAATCACGGACCAGATCAGGAAGAATTCGAACAAATGAACCACAGAGGCACAGAGACACGGAGCCTGGAAATTAGATGGTCTCACGTAGCGCCGGGTGTCCCGGCCCGCTGGTCTGAAGCGAATGCCAGCCCCGCAGGCCCGGAGTCCTGCGGCTCCAAGACCGAGCAGTTAAATTTGAACACAGACCAGGGAAGCAGGATTTCGGTCTCTGTGCCTCCGTGTCTCTGTGGTTAATTCATGACGGTTGAATCCAAGACGCTATCGCCAGTGCTGCCGGCACCTTCGCCCGGCCCGGTCGATCTGCTGATCGTCGCCGGGGAGCATTCAGGCGATGAGCATGCGGCGCGGGTGCTGCGCGAGTTGCTCGCGCAGCATCCCGGGTTGAAGGTCTGCGCGCTCGGCGGGCCGCGGCTGGCGGCGGCGGGGGCGCAGCTCCTGGTCGACCTGACGGCTTCATCCAGCATGGGCTTCGCGGTGCTGAGTAAGCTGTCGTTCTATCGCCGGCTGATTGCGGAGGTCGTCCGCTGGGTGGGCGAGTACCGGCCGCGCGCGGTCTGCTTTGTCGATTCCTCCGGCCTGAATCTGCGGATTGCGAGCGGGCTGTTTGAGCGGGGCTACTCGGCCAAGGCCGGCGGTCCAACGAAAACCTTATACTACATCAGCCCGCAGATCTGGGCCTCACGCGCGGGGCGTCGATTTGAAATGGCGCGGCATCTTGATGGCCTCGCGTCGATCTTTCCCTTCGAGGCCGCGTGTTATGCGGATACGGCTCTGTCCGTGCAATTCGTCGGACACCCGTTCGTGGCGCCTGAGTATGCGGCGCCGGTGGCGTTTGATCCGGCAGGGCCGGTGCTCCTGCTGCCCGGCAGCCGGAAGCAGGTGGTGGCGCGGATTTTTCCTGTCCTGTTGGAAGCCTATCGACTGGCCAACCCGGGCCGTGAGGCGGTGGTGCTTTATCCGGGTGATGAGATTCTCTCCGTGCTGCAGGCCGCGAATCCGCCGGCGGGCGTTTCATTGCGGCGCACAGGATTGGATGGGCCGGTCGCGGCGTCGGCAGTGCTGACGGCGAGTGGGACGATGTCGATGCACTGCGCGCTCGCCGGGATTCCTGGGGCGCTAACCTACCGCACGGATCCCCTGACTTATTTTCTCGGTCGGTTGCTGGTGAAGGTGGAGTACATCGGTATCGCGAACCTGCTGCTCAAGGAGCCAATGTATCCCGAGTTCATCCAGGGCGCGGCGACGCCCGAAGCGTTGGCCGCGCAGTTGCGTGAATGCCTCAACGATCCGGCACGGCGGGAGAAGACGCAGCAGCAGTCGAAGCGCCTGTGGGAATTATTGCACGAACCTGCACAGGGCACGGCGGCGGACTGGCTGGCGGGTCAGTTGGGGTAAATGGAGGTGTCGGTGGAGGGCCCGTCTCCCGACGGGCCGCGGACGGTCAGGAGACCGTCCCTCCCGGTGAAAACGCCCAATCAGGGTTTCCCCTGATTCAGCGAGTGCGACACTTGCGGCCACAACGCGGCGGTGCGCTCGGCGAGGATCGCGTGGCAACGGGCCACCTCGGCTTCGCGGTGGGCGATGTTTTGCTCCGCGATTTCCGCGAGATCGTCGAGGTTGTAGAGGAAGACGTTCGCCAGCTGGGCGGCGGCGGGGTCGACGTCGCGCGGCAGCGCCAGGTCCATCAGGAAGAGCGGCCGGGCGGGGCGGCGCTTGATGGCGGCGGCGAGCATCTCGCGGGTCAGGACAAAATCGGGCGACGAGGTCGAGCTGGCGATGATGTCGGCGTTGGCCACGGCCTCGGGCAGTTCCGCGAGGCTCAGGGCCCAGCCGCCGGCGAGGGAGGCCGCTTCCTCCGCCCGGGCGAGGGTGCGGCTGGCGACGGTGATCGAGGTGGCGCCCCGGCTCTGGAAGGCCTGCACGGTCTTCAGGCCGATCTCACCGGCCCCGACGACGAGGATGCGGGTGCCGGCCAGCTCGCCGAAGATCCGGCCGGCCAGGTCGACCGCGACGGTCGCGATGCTGACCTGCCCGGCGCCGATGGCGGTGTTGGTGCGGATGTGCTTGGCGGCCTGGAAGGTTTTCTGGAAGACGCGGTTGAGGACCGGCCCGGTCCAGCGTTTCTCCAGCGCGCCGTCGTAGGCCTCTTTCACCTGCCCGAGGATTTCCGTCTCGCCGACGATCTGGGAGTCGAGGCCGGAGGCGACGGCGAAAAGATGCGCGATGGCGTCGTGGTTCTGGCGCAGGGAGACGGCCGAATCCAGCTCGGCCGGGGTGCAGCCGGTGACGGCGCACAGGGCTTCCCGGAGCGAGGCGAAGATGGCCGGGTGCTGCACCACGCCATAGAGCTCGACGCGGTTGCAGGTGTTCACGAGGGCGAACTCGCGTACGCCGGTGATCAGGCGCAGGCGGGCGGCAAGGTCATCGGCGCGGTCCTGGCTGATGGCCAGTTTCTCGCGCACCGCCAGCGGGGCGGTATGGTGGCTGGCGCCGAGTTGGAAGAGGATCGATGGTGGGGTTTCCATCGTTCAGCGCGGCGTGAGGGTGACCGGGCGGTAGCTGTTCCGGTTGGAGTTGACCGGTCCCAGGGAAAGCAGCGCCAGGATGAACAGGCCCACGCAGACCCAGGCAAAGCGCACCGAGACCAGCCGCCCGCGCCAGCGCAGGACCAGCACGGTCAGGTATGCCAGCCACACGCCGACCGTGACCATGAGCTTCGGCAGGTGCACGGTGTCGGTGTTGCGCACCCACCACGAGGCGCCCACGCCGAGGGAGATCGTCAGCAGCACCACGCCGAGCAGCACCAGGCGGTAGTTGATCTGCTCGAGCTGGACCACCGACGGGAGGAACCAGAACAGGCCGTTGAGCCGCTTGTTTTTCAGGCTCCAGTTTTGCAGCAGCTGCATGATCGAAGTGAGCGCCAGCAGGCCGAACACCCCGTAACTGAAGACGGCGAGGGCGGCGTGCACCTCGATCCAGGGGTTGTCGCCGAAGAATTTCTGCCCGCGCACCAGGTCCCATTGCGGAATCAAAAGGGAAACCAGCGCCAGGCTGGCCGCGTAGCCGGCGGTGAAAAGGCCGAGCAGGCTGACGCGGAACGCGGTGCCGACAAAGAAGTACAGGAGCATCGCGGACCAGGCGACGAATTGGACGATCTCGAACACGTTGCCCAGCGGGCAGCCCCGGCCGGCCAGGCCGCGCTGGTACAGCCCCATCCATTGAAAAATCCAGCCGCCCACGAGCAGGGCGTTCAGCAGGGTCCGGAGGCCGGTGGACGGCTGGCGCCGGGTCAGGCCGATCAGGCCGGTGAGGAAACCCGCCAGGTAGAGCAGGGCGCCGATCCACAACAGGGCGCGGTCAGTGAGCAACGATGACATGGAGTCAGCTTGTTGCCGGAAGGCGCCGGGGCAAGGCTGACAACTTGGTTTCAATTAAACCTGCTACTGTGCCTTAGTCCGACTGATTCAGGCTTGGGCTGGGGCCGGGCCGCCGCAAACTGGGGTCGTGCAACCGAATTTCGATCCCCAGCCCGTGCAGCTCAACGGCCGGCACGTGCGCCTGGAGCCGCTGGCGCGACGGCATGCCGAGGGGCTGTTTGCGGCCAGCCGGGATCCGGACATCTGGACTTACCTGACGATCGCACAGTTCGCGCAGGTGCGTGACGTGGAAAAATGGATCGACGACGCCCTGCTCGGCCAGCAGGCGGGCAATGAGGTGGCGTTTGCGACCGTCCGCTCAAGCGACGGCCGCGTGGTCGGCACGACCCGGTTCCTGGATATCCGCCGGGCGCACCGCGCGCTTGAGATCGGCTGGACCTGGATCGACCCGGAGTTTCACCGCACCGCCGTCAACACCGAGGCCAAGTACCTGATGCTGCGGCACGCCTTCGACGAGCACGGCGCGGTGCGCGTCCAGCTCAAGACCGACGAGCGCAACGCCCGGTCCCGGGCCGCGATCGCCCGGCTCGGCTGCACCTTCGAGGGGATCCTGCGCAATTACCAGACGTACAGCCACGGCTTCGTGCGCAACACCGCGATGTTCAGCCTCACGACCGCGGAGTGGCCGGCGGTGAAGGCGCGGCTGGAAGAGAGGCTGCTAAAGTAAGGGGTGATCGATGTGGGAGCGAGCTTGCTCGCGACATTCAGGCAGTCGCGAGCAAGCTCGCTCCCACATCAGGGCCAATGGAGCCCTCCCTCAAGCCTTCGGCGCCCACTGCAGCAGGAACGCATTCACCTTCGCGGGCGAATGGCCTTCACCTTCCTCGAGGGCGCCGCTTTCCTGCGTCGTCAGCTGCCGGCCCTTGCCGTCGAGGACCACGAGCACCGGCAGACCCTCGTGGATGGGATTGCCGTAGCGGTCGTTGACGTCGGAGTTGCGCTTGATGCCGTGGCGCATGTTCACGTCGATGAGGACCAGAATGTAGTTCTTGTTCAGGGTCTGCGCCACGGTTGCGTCGGTATCCATCGTGTTCTTCAGGCGGTGGCACCAGACACACCAGTTGGCGCCGAACATCAGCAGCACATTCTTTTGCTCAGCCTTGGCCTGGGTCAGGGCGGCGATGATCTGGGCGGAGCCCTGGGCCTTGGGGTCGAAGATATCGGGGCCCATCTTCGGGTACTCGGGCTCGGCGCGCAGCGCCACGGTCGCGGCCAGGACCGCCAGCAGGGGTAGAAATTTCATGCCCGGCACCTTACGCACCCGCCGCGTTTGGGCTAGTTCTTTTTTGCCACCCAGAACCGGCAGTTGTCGGAGAAGTTCCGGACCTTCGGCGTTTCACTCGCGAGTTCGTTGCGCGTCGTGTCATGGACGTGCGTCCAGCCGGTCGCCGCCAGGTCCTCAAGCACCTCTTTCCGGTCGGGCAGGTGCATGAAGGTATTGCCGGTCTCGTCGCTGAAATAACGGTCGCCGAACTCCAGCAGGCGCGGATTCTGTTCCCCCCTGGCCCAGCGTTCCGCCTCCTTGGCCCATTCCTTCAGGTCCTTGGGATCCTCGCGGTCATGCGTGGTGAAAATGAAATGCGCCCCCGGCCGGCAGACCCGGTGCAGTTCCCGCATCGCGGTCCGGCGGTGCTCGCGCCCGGGGATTTGCATCAGGCCGTTGAACATGAAGAGCGCGCCGTCAAATAAGCTAAGTTGAGAGTTGAGAGCTGAGAGGTGAGAGTCGGACAACCGGGTGGCGTCCGCTTGGAGGAAATTGATTCCCGTGATGCCTTGTTCCTGCGCAAGGCTCCCGGCCTGCTCGATCAGCTCGGAGGCGAAATCGAAGGCGGTGATATCACGATAACCCTGGTGCCAGAGTCCGACGGCCACCCGGCCGGCGCCGCAGCCGGCCTCAAGCAGGCGCGCGGACTTTTCCGGGAAATAGCGCTCGATCAGCGCTAGTTCGGATTTCCAGAGGCCGATGAAATGCGCGGCCCGGGTGTAATGCAGCACCGTGTTGATGGCGTTGAAGTCATCGCGGACGGTTTCGCCGGTGATTTTATGCAACGCGGAGGACGCGGAGGGCGCGGAGTCCGGCAAAAGGGTTTTCTCCGCGTCCTTCGCGCCCTCCGCGTTTAAAGCTTCCGTTTCCATGCCGCGATGAACATGCCGTTGGCGTTGAGGTCCTGGGGCCAGAGCACGAGAGAAGATTGCAGGGAGTTGAGCGATGAGAGAGGCGCAGGCTCGAGTTCGGGATGCGCGGCGGTGAAGGCGTCGGCGACCCCGGTCGTCTCGGCGCGGCTGAGGGTGCAGACGGCGTAGACCAGGCGGCCGCCGGGTTTCAGGGAGCCGGCGACGTGGTTGAGCAGCTTCAGCTGCACCGCGGCGAGCTCGTGAACATCCGTGGGCTGGGCGGTCCAGCGGGCGTGCGGGTTGCGCTGCCAGGTGCCGATGCCGCTGCAGGGGGCGTCGAGGAGGATGCCGTCAAACTTGGTCTTGGTCGGCAGGTTGACGCCGCCTTCCCACGGCGCGGCGCGGAAGTTGAAAACCTTGCCGCGGGCCGCACGCTCCTTGAGCTTCGCGAGCCGGCGCAACGAACGGTCGCTGACCCAGAGCAGGCCCTTGTTCTGCATCAGGTCGGAGAGGTGCATCGACTTGCCGCCCTCGCCGGCGCAGGCGTCCCACCAGGTTTCGCCGGGCTGCGGGTTGGCGGCGTGGCCGACGAGCTGCGAGGCAAGGTCCTGGATTTCGAATTCGCCGCCTTGGAAGCCGGGAGTGCGGTAGAGATCGGTGAGGCCGGTGTAGCGGTAGGCGGTGGACGGTGGACGGTAGGCGGCCAATCCAGCCGGAACACAGGTTTTGAGGTCGGCGGTGACTTTTGATTCGAGGCCTTGTTTGGTGCGGATCCAGAGGACGGGCTCGCGCTGGAGCTGGGATAGCCAGGCAACAGGAACGTCATCCATCTCCGCCTTTAACCAGTCGGGCACGGCGCGGGCGGCGAGGGCCTCGGGCTTGATGCTGTTGGCGTCCTTGTTGAAGCGTTCCTGCAGGGCGAGGGCGGCGGCGAGTTGCTTCTGGGCGGAGTCGCTGTCCTTCAGCCAGCGCCGCCAGCGATAATACGTGAAGACGGCGCGGCTGATGCTGCGGCGTTCGAGCGGCGCGGTGAAGTGGCGGTCCTGCGTGAGTGACTCACGCAGCGCCACGTCGGCCGGCGTGCCGGCGGCGACGAGCTGCAGGATCCGGGCGGCGTTGTTGAGGATGGAGGATTCGGACATTATTTAACCACGGAATACACAGATGACACGGAAGGGGGAGGATTTAACCGCTGATCTTCGCCAATCGGTCGCTAATTCGAATCGGGGAAATTCATCTGCTCGGAACATTAGCGTCCAATTAGCGCAGATTAGCGGTTTAAGAATTCCGTGGTTAACCCTTCTTGGCCCAGCGGCGGGTTTCCTTGATCTCGAGACGACGGGCCTCGACGACGGTGCCGGCGACGGCGGGATGTTGGCGCAGGGTGTGGAAGGCGTCGGGGTTGACGCGCCAGTTCAGGCTCGAGGCGACCTCGGCGATCGGGGCGGCGCGGCCTTCGAAGAGGAAGGCCAGCTCGACACGGCTCTCGCCGCCGGCGCCGTTGATCGTGGTGCGCAGCTGCTGGAGAAAGGAGGGGAGTTCGGCGTGGTCGGGTTGCAGGAGCCACGTGACCTTGCGCACCATGCCCGGCAGGTAGCTGTCGAGCGGGTAGCACTCCTTGACGTTGAGCCGCGCGCCGTCGTCGCCGCGCATGACGTTGCCGAGGATGACCACCGGCTGGTTCTCGACGAGGTTCTTGCCGTAGTTCTCGTAGGCTTCGGCGTACATGTTCACCGAGAGCGTGGCGCGCTTGCTGGCGAAGTTGAAGAAGGCCCATGGACGATTGTCCTTCTTCGAAAGTTTCTTGGTGATACCGGAAACGATGCCGCACATCCGAAACTCCATGCGGTCGCCCTCGGCCAGGACCTGTTCCTCGGTGTGGGTGGACAGGGCCTCGGCGAGTCCGGCATAGGCGTTCATCGGGTGGCCGGAGATGTAGAAGCCGAGCAGTTCCTTCTCGAACTGGAGCTTTTCGGCGGCAGTGAAGTCGGCGTGGCGGGCGGACCCATTCCGCGACGGGGTCGTGGCGGCTCCATTCTTGCCGGGAGCGGGCTCGTTCAGGGCGTCGAGGAAGGAGTGCTGGCCGGCGGCGACATCGCGCGCCCGCGCGGCGGAGGCGGCGAGCGCCTCGTCGATGCGCGCGAAGAGCGCGCCACGGGCCTCGCCGCCAAAATCGAAGGCCCCGGTCTTGATGAGGTGTTCGAGCACGCGCTTGTTGAGGGCACGGGCGTCGACGCGGGCGATGAAGTCCTGGAAATCCTGGAACGGCCCGTTTTTCTCCCGCTCCTCGATGATCTTCTCGGCGGCCTGTTCGCCGACGCCCTTGATGCCGGCGAGGCCGAAGCGGATGGTGCCGGCGGCACCAGTTGAGAGTTGAGAGCTGAGTGTTGAGGGTACGGAAGCTCGTGCCTTTGTCTGGCTCCCAGCTCTCAGCTCTGAACTCTCAGCTTTCTTCACCACCGGCGTGAACATCGCGCGCGACTCATTCACGTCCGGTCCCAGCACCTTGAGGCCCATCGCCTCGCACTCGGCGACGAAGTGGGCGACCTTTTCCGAGTTGCCCAGTTCGGAACTGAGCATGGCGGCCATGAACTCGACCGGGTAGTTCGCCTTGAGGTAGCCGGTCTGGTAGCTCAGCACCGCGTAGGCGGCGGAGTGGGATTTGTTGAAACCGTAGCCGGCGAATTTGTTGAGGATGTCGAAGATCGAGTCGGCGGTGCGCTCGTCGATGTTGTTCACCCGCTTGGCGCCCTCGACGAACTTGGCGCGCTCCTTGGCCATGGCGTCGGCGTCCTTCTTGCCCATGGCGCGCCGCAGCATGTCGGCGCCGCCGAGCGTGTAGCCGGCGATGATCTTGGCCGCCTCCATGACCTGCTCCTGGTAAACCATCACGCCGTAGGTCTCGCGGCAGACTTCCTCGAGGAGCTTGTGCGGGAACTTGACGGTGCTCGGCTCCTTCTTGCCGCGGACGTAGTCGGGAATCCACTCCATCGGACCCGGCCGGTAGAGCGCGATCAGCGCGACGATCTCGTCGATCGAGGACAGGCCGATCTGGCGGCAAAGGTTCTGCATGCCACCGGACTCCAGCTGGAAGACGCCGGTGGTGCGGCCGGAGTTGAGCAGGGCGTACGTCTTGGCGTCCTCGAAGCCCACGGTCTCGAGGTCGAACTTCGGGTCGGCGGTGCGGCGGACGTTGTCGACGGCGTCGGCGAGGACGGTGAGCGTCTTGAGGCCGAGGAAGTCCATCTTCAGCAGGCCGAGCTTCCCGACGGCGTTCATGTCGTACTGCACCGTGACATCGCCTTCCTGCAGGGTGAGCGGGACAAACTCCTCCAGCGGCCGGTCGGTGATGATGATGCCCGCGGCATGCTTGCCGGTGTTGCGCACCATGCCCTCGAGCACGAGCGCCTGGTCGATGATTTTCTTCGCGACCGGGTTTGTCGTGAACTCGTTGCGGAGTTCGGCGGATTTCTCGATCGCGACCTTGAGCTCGATGTTGAGCTCGTCGGGGATCATCTTGGCCAGCCGGTCGGCGTCGGCGTAGGGCAGGTCGTGGACGCGCGAGACGTCGCGGATGACCATCTTGGCGCCGAGGGTGCCGTAGGTGATGATGTTGGCGACGCAGTCGTTGCCGTATTTCTTGCGCACGTAGTCGATCACCTCGCCGCGGCGGCGCATGCAGAAGTCGATGTCGAAGTCCGGCGGCGACACGCGCTCGGGGTTGAGAAAGCGCTCGAAGAGCAGCTTGAAGCGCAGCGGGTCGAGGTTGGTGATGCCGAGCACGTAGGCCACGATGCAGCCGGCGCCCGAGCCGCGGCCGGGGCCGACGGGGATGCCCTGCTTTTTCGCCCAGTCGATGAAATCCCAGACGACCAGGAAGTAGTCGATGAAGCCGGTCTTGTTGATGATCGAGAGTTCGAAATCGAGGCGCTCGACCAGGGTCTTCGCGAGCGCGAGGTCGGGGGCTTTTTCCGGCTGCCGGTAGTCGACGCCGTAGCGGTGCTGGAGTCCGGCGATGCAGAGTTCCTTGAGGTAGCCAGGCCGGTCGGTCTTCACCTCGGGGGGCAGCGGGTATTTCGGGTAGCGCTCGGAGCCCTTGGGGAAGGGGATGGTGAGGTCGCACATCTCCGCCACGAGCTGGGTGTTCAGCACGGCGCCGGGCACCTCGGCGAAGATCGTCTCCATCTCGGCGCGCGACTTCAGGTAGAACTGCGTGCCGGTGAATTTCATCCGGTCGGTCTCGGCCACCTTGGAACCGGTCTGGATGCAAAGCAGGGTGTCGTGCGGGCCGGCGTCGGTGTGGTTGACGTAGTGGACGTCGTTCGAGCAAATGACCTTCAGGCCGAATTCCTCGCCCAGCTTGAGCAGGCCCGGGATGATCTGGCGCTGTTCCGGGATGCCGTGATCCTGGATCTCGACGAAGTAGTTTTCGCGGCCGAAAATTTCCACGAACCGCCCGCAGGCCTGGCGCGCCTCCTCGAAGCGGTTGTTCAGGAGGTGCTGCGGCACCAGCGACGCGAGGCAGCCGGTGAAGCCGATGAGCCCCTTGGCATGCTTGGCGAGGGTCTCAAGATCGGTGCGCGGCTTGTAGTAAAAACCCTTGAGGTGCGCGTCGGAGACCAGCTTGAGGAGATTCTGGTAACCGGTCAGGTCGCGGGCCAGCAACCCGAGGTGGAAGATGCTCTTGCCCTCGTCGGACCGGCCCTGGCGTTCCAGCCGGGAGCCGGCGGCCAGATAGAGCTCGCAGCCGACGAGCGGCTTGATGCCCTTAGCCTTGGCCTGGTTGTAGAACTCGATCGTGCCGTAAAGATTACCGTGGTCGGTGAGGGCCAGGGCCTTCATGCCCAGCTCCGTGGCCCGGTCCATCAGCCGGTCGATCCGGCAGGCGCCATCCAGCAGACTGTAGTCGCTATGGACATGGAGATGAACGAAATTTGAGTCAGGCGACGCCACAGCCGCCATGGGAATCCTGCCCGCCAAACCGATCAAGCAGTAAAGTGTAAGGTTATTCACCATCGGCGTTTAGCGCGGATGGGTGGTTTTGCCGAATCCGCCTTCGCCTAGGCTACGGCGCGATGAATTCCCCCCGGAAGGTGGTGGTTCATCGCCTTCGCTAAGCCTACGGCGCGATTGGGTTTGGCCCTCTGGCCAGACCCAAAAATAGGGGTTGACGGTGGCGCTTGCGGATGGCTTCTTGCTCCTTTTCTCCAACGCCAACCTGTCCATTTCCCATGTCTATCGAGATCAAAATGCGTAAGAATGAGCCCATCGATCGTGCGCTGCGTCGCATGAAGAAGAAGCTCGAGCGCGAGAGCATCATCAAGGACGTCCGCTTCAAGCGCTACGCCGAGAAGCCCTCGGAGCGCCGCCGCCGCAAGGAGAAGGTCATGGCCTTCACCTGCATGCTGCGCCGCCGCCACGCTGAATAATTTCTGGCCTAGGTTTTTTCTTCACCGGTCGTGTGTCCTCGGATACACGACCGGTTTTTTTATGCCCGGAACCAAGCGCTTTTTACCACGGATCACACGGATTCACACGGATAGTTCGGAGACGAAACCAACCTGAAGAGACCCGATCATTCGCCTTAGGCTGTGGTTCGGTCTTTTCTGGGTTTTGCCTTAATGCCTTTATCCGTGTTCATCCGTGTAATCCGTGGTCAAAACTCTGGTTAGAATTCCTCTGGATGGTCATGCTGCCAACCGCACCAACTTCCGTCACCGCTGCCTGCGTTGGTTAATCGGAATTAAAACGGCCTCACGCCGCGCTCCCTCGGTCCCGCCGGCTTGATTTCACCCCGGCCCCGTGTCCTAGTGGCCTGATTCCATGAAGCCGACCGTCGCCCTCTCATCCTGCTGGTGCTCGCACCGGCACCAGGATGGCTACGCCATGGTGCGAGAGATGGCCGACCTGGGGTTCGGCTGGATCGAACTGAGCCACGGCATCCGGATCACGCTCGTGCCCGGAATCCTGAAGGCGGTCGAGGAGGGCATCATCAGGATTTCCTCGTGCCACAATTTCTGCCCGCTGCCGACCGGGGTCATGCACGCCGCGCCCAACCTGTATGTGCCGTCCACCACGGACCCGCGGGAGCGCGACCAATGGCTGCGGCACAGCAAGCGCACCATCGACTTCGCCCAGCAGGTGAAGGCGCGGAAGGTGGTCCTGCACCTTGGCGCGGTGGATTTCTTCTGGTTCAATCCCGCCCGCAAGCTGGAGGCCCTGCTCGAGGCCCGGGACGGGCGGGATCTGGCGCAGGATCCGGGCTATCAAAAGCGTCTGGCCAAATCCCTCGTCCGGCTGAAGGAGCGCATGCCGCCTTACTGGGAGAACACCCAGCAGGGCCTGCGGGAACTGCTGCCCTACGCGGCACAGAAGGGCGTGCGGCTGGGATTTGAGAACCGGGAGCGGTTCGACGAGCTGCCGCTGGACGCCGACCATCCCGCGCTGATCGCCGCGATGGCCCGGCCGCTGGACTGCGGCTACTGGCACGACACGGGCCACGCCGAGATCAAGCAGGACATGGGGCTCCTCAACCACCGCGAGCACCTGGAGAAAAACGCCCCCAACGCCATCGGCTTCCACCTGCACGACGTCAGCGCCGACGGCCGCGACCACCAGCCCATCGGCTCGGGCAAGATCGATTTCGAAATGGTCAGCCGCTTCTGGCGGCCCGAACACACGCTGGTCATCGAGCTAAGCCCGCGGCTGACGACGGAGGAAGTGCTGGCCTCGAAGCAGCGGGTCGAGGAACTGGTCAAGGCGCGGTTCGGGGCCTGAGCGGCTCTCGGTCGCTGCAGGGATATTCGCGACTCGAGGGCGCCAAGTTTTCTGTGAGAGACCTTTATCCGTGGTCAAACTCGTATGAGTTATTTCTGATTACGTCCGCCATTTCTTGTCAGCCTTAAGGCTCTCCTTGACGCGGAAGGCGACCATCCGGCGAATCAGCCCAACCGGCAGGGGCTGATCCAGCGGGAATTGCACCGAGCCCTTGGCGTGTTTGAATTTCTTCAGATCCTTGGCGAAGGCCCTGACTGCCGAGGTGGTGGGGAAGAAGCCGATGTGGTGTTTGAATCCACCGAAGATGACCAGGATCCGGTGCAGGGAGTAGGCCGGCATGTTCCACTTCAGTTCTTCCTTTGCGCCGGGCGCGGCCTTCCGGATGCAGGCGCGCATTTCCCGCAGTTTCTTTTGCGCCGCCTTCGGGGCGGCCTTGATGTATTCGGGGACGGTCGTGGGGCGGGAGGGTGGGGGTGGCATGGCGGGTTTTAGCTAAGGTGTGGCTTTATCGGGTTTGTCATTCTGAACGAAGTGAAGAATCCAGATGCGTTCGGTCATGATATCACGTTCGCGGCTCTGGATCCTTCGCTATGCTCAGGATGACAATCCGGTTTGTAAGCGCTTTATAAAGTGCGGCCGGTTTGGCGTCCACCGCGAAGCAAGGGCCGTTAGGGGCAGCCACCTTCGCCAAGCCTTCGGCGCCCAGGACGTCCCCTACCTTAGCTCGCTGATCCAGCGTTTGTGCGGGCCGGAGAGGGTGACTTGGTCGAGATGTTTCAATGGCACCCATTCCAAAGCGGAGTTCTTTGCGATGCGCTTGAACAGTACTACGGTGGGCTTCACCCGGTAAATCGACTCGGTGATTTGGAAGCGGGTGATCGCCCGGCGCTTCACGGCCAGCAGGGATTTCTTGTCGGGTGATTCCAGGCCGAGATCCGATGCCTCGGGGAGTTCGTGCAGACCGGCCAGGCGCCGGGCCTTGGCGTGGCCGCGGCGGAGGAGAAGTTTGCCGCCGTGCTCGCACCAAATGCGGGTGACGCTCCTTTGCTCAATCTGCTTGGGTTTCAGCCGCGGGAAGCTCTCCGGCTCGCCGCTCTTCCGTCCGGCGCAGAATTCCGCGACCGGGCAGACCAGGCACAGGGGGGTCTGGCGCAGGCAGACTGTCGCGCCAAGTTCCATCATCGCCTGGTTGTGCTCGCCCGGGTCGCTGCCGATGACGAGGGCGTCGGCGAGCGGGGTGAAGAATTTTACCGCCTCGGTGCCGTCGCGAAACAACCGGCCCTCGGCGGTCAACCGGGCGAGGATACGAACGACGTTGCCGTCGACGACGGCCGCCGGCTCGGAGAACGAGATGCTGGTGATCGCCGCCGCAGTGTAGGGCCCGATGCCGGGCAGCTCGCGCCATGCCGCCGGTGTGCGCGGCGGAACCGGCATTTTCGCCACCGCCTGCGCGAGCCGGTGGAGGTTGCGGGCGCGGGAGTAGTAGCCGAGGCCTTCCCAGAGTTTCGTGACCTTGGCCTCGGAAGCCGCGGCGAGCGTGGGGAAATCGGGCAGCTCGGTCAGCCAACGGGCGAAGTAGGGGAGGACCGTTGCTACTTGGGTCTGCTGGAGCATGAACTCCGACACGACCGTCTTGTAGAGCGAAGGGGCGTCGCGCCAGGGGAGCTTGCGGTGGTGGACGCGGTACCACCCATGCAGGGCCCTTTGAAAGTTTGCCCGCTCGGAAATCAATTTGGCTGAATTGGCCACAAGAAACACAAGAAACACAAAAAGAAGACTGAGGGAAGAGGGCTTTTCTCTTCGTGCTTTTTCGCGTTTTTTGTGGCTAATCCTCCCCATGCCCAAACGGTCCGACGACGCGGAGGAAAAACCCAAGGCGATCACCAGTTACACCATCAAGCTCGATGACGCCCAGATGGGGAAGCTGCAGGCCGCCTGCGCGGCCAAGCACTGGGAGACCGCCGAGGTGCCGTACGCGCGCTTTGCCTTCAAGGGCCCGAAGGTCAACGTGACCGCCTACACCAGCGGCAAGGTCGTCGTGGCGGGCAAGGACACCGAGGATTTTGTCCAGAACGTGATCGAGGCCGAGGTGACGGGCGCACCGAAACTCGGCTACGACGAGGTCCTGCACCCCGACTGGTTTGAGGCCCACGCCGGCCTGGACGAGAGCGGCAAGGGCGACCTGTTCGGCCCGGTGGTGGCGGCGACGGTGATTGCCGGCGAGGAAGCGGTGCGGGCCTGGCAGAAGGCCGGCGTGCGCGACAGCAAGACGATCGTCGACGCCCAGATTCTCAAGCTCGACGACCTGATCCGCGCCACGCCCGGCGTGGTGGTCGAGAGCCGTTACATGGACATGGCGGAGTACAACCGGGTGATGGCACGGCCCTACGCGAGCCTTAACCGGCTGCTGGCCTCGCACCATGCCGACGCGCTCGACGCCGCGCTCAAGAAAAAATGGGTGCCGCGGGGCCTGCTCGACCAGTTTTCCAAGGAGCCGCTGGTGCAGCGCGAGATGAAGAAGAAGGGCCTGGAGCGCTTCGACCTCCAGATGCGGACCAAGGCGGAGGAAGACCCGGTGGTCGCGGCGGCGTCCATCGTCGCCCGGGCCGAGTTTGTCCGCATCATGCATGCCCTCTCGCGCGAGTTTGGCGACAAGCTGCAGAAGGGCGCCGGCGCGCCGGCCAAGGCCCAGGCCTTCGTGCTGATCGAGAAGTTCGGGGCGAAGGCGCTCGGTCATTTCGCCAAGCTGCATTTCCGCACCTGCTACGAGGTGGTCTCGGCCATGGGCAAGCTCGACGAACTGCCGCTGCCCGTGCCGAAGGAGAAAACCGAGTGGAAGCGGTGAACCAAGCCTGACCCGACGCATGGCCAAGCGACGCCAGTTGCGCGGATTCGACCTGAAGCAGATCTTTGGCTTCGGCAGCCTGCTTGGCGTGGACGAGGCCGGGCGCGGCGCCCTGGCCGGCCCGGTGGTCGCGGCGGCGGTGCTCGTGTCGCAGGAATTCCTCGAGGGCCGCTGGGCGGTCGGCCAGTCGGGCCGCGTCAACGACTCGAAACAGCTGACCGCGGCCCAGCGCACGGAATTGTGGACGGAGTTCGAGGAACTGGTGGCGCAGGGCCAGATTCACGCGAACTACGGCACCGCGAGCGTCGCGGAGATCGAGACCGTCAACATCCTCGGCGCCACGAAGCTCGCCATGCGGCGGGCGCTGGAGGGCATCTACCCGCCCACGGCCTTCGAGCGAAAGGTGGAGCCCGACCTTTTTGCCAGCGAGGCGGAGAAGGCCGCGTTCGAGCCGACGGTGTCGTGCCAGATCCTGATCGACGGGCTGCCGTTGCGGAATTTCCCGTACCCGCACCAGGGCATCGTGAGCGGCGACGGCCGTTCGCTGTGCATCGCGATGGCCTCGATCATCGCCAAGGTGACCCGCGACCGGTTGATGGACGACCTCGACAAGGTGCATCCCGGCTATGGCTTCGCCCAGCACAAGGGCTATGGCACGGAGGAGCATCGCGAGGCCATCCTGCGGCTCGGCCGCAGCCCCGCCCACCGCGACAGCTTCCTCCGCAAGCTCTTCGCCCAGCCCCGTGACCTCGAAGGACAGATGATCCTGTTCGATTGAGACAAACGACAGACCGTTTTCCCGATTTACTGCCGAGCATAATGTTCCGGTAACGCGGCATAAACTAGGATCATCCCAATGCGTGAACCCGCGGATTATTTATTTGTGCGCTTCCTTGGTTGGCCCGGGAAACTCCGGTGCTGGCTTTTGGGAATGTTGATGCTTCCAGTTGGGTTACTTGCGCAAGATCAGAAGACCGGTAGCATCATCGGCGTGGTGGTCGACCAAACGGCGAACCATCCAACCAGGCCAGCGCTCGTGGTTCTGCGAAGAATCGATGATGATGCGGTCTTGCAGAACTCCTTCACGGATAGTGAGGGTCGGTTCATTTTTAAGAATGTCCCCGCCGGTGATTACAAGGTCAGCTACGGCGCTGCCGCCTCTGTTAGCCAAGAGACGCGGTCCTTTTCTGTCGCGGCTCAGGCTGGGCCGCTCGACTTGGGCAGACTGATGGTCGAC
Source organism: uncultured Verrucomicrobiota bacterium (assembly GCA_903898675.1). Classification (GTDB taxonomy): domain Bacteria; phylum Verrucomicrobiota; class Verrucomicrobiia; order Opitutales; family Opitutaceae; genus Lacunisphaera. The sequence goes on along the minus strand of CAIUGM010000031.1, from coordinate 233,802 downwards.
GACTCCGCCCTCACGCTGGACAAGGTGGTGGTTTCCAGCCGCCAGCGGGAATTCGAAAATACGATTGATCGCAAGATCTACAGCGTCGGCAAGGAAATCCAGGGTGCCACGGGATCGGCCAGTGACCTGTTGCAGAATTTGCCGTCTGTCCAGGTGGACATTGATGGCAACGTCAGCCTGCGCGGCTCGGACAATGTCCAGATCCTTATTGATGGCCGGACGTCCACCCTGATGGGTCGCAGCCAGGCCGACGCTCTTCAGCAAATCCCCGCCGAATCCATCGATCGGATCGAGGTGATCACCAACCCTTCCGCCAAATACAAGCCGGACGGCACTGCCGGCCTCATCAACATCGTCCTGAAAAAGAAGCACGACAGCGGGGTCACCGGCACTGTCACCGCCAGCGTGGGCAACGACGGCCGCTACAATTCCGGCCTGTCCGCCAACTACAACCCGGGCCGGTATAACATCTATGGCAGTTTGAACCTCCGGCAGGACTACCGGCCCCGGCGGGCCTCGGACTTCCGCACGATCACCGACCCGGTCACCGGCGCCGTGACGACCCTGCAAAAAACCTCGGTCGAGCACTCGCGGCCCTTCAGCCACTTTGCCCATGGCGGCATCGACTACAATCTTACCGAGCACGACAAGCTCGGGGCTGCGGCGAACTACTATTACCGCAGCTTCGAGCGCCACGCGACCGACCACAACCGGGTGTTGGACAGCGGCGGCGGGCTCGTCAGCGACTACGACCGCACGCGGGCGGATCCGGAGTTGCTGCGGGAACAGGACTATGCCGCGACCTACCAGCACCAGTTTCCCGCGGCCGGCCACGAGCTCAACCTGGAGTTGAATTCCTCCGCCACGAAGGAACAGGAGGACAATCACTACGCGGATATTTTCCAGCTTCCGGTGCAGGCCGCGACGTACGACAACACCCTGATCCGCTCCTACGACAAGGGGACCGAGGCCATCGTCCAGTACACCTGCCCGCTCACGGAAAACTCCAAGCTCGAGGCCGGCTACACGCGCTCGGCCGAGCGGCTGGATGCGAACTTTGCCGCCACCGCCCTGAATCCCGCCACGGGTTTGTTTGAAAATGACCCGGCACAATCGAACCGTTTCCAGCACGAGCAGACGATCCACGCCTTTTATACGACCTATGCGGTGACGCTCGGCCGCTTCGGCGTGCAGGCCGGATTGCGGCCTGAACAGGCCTACACCCGCTCGCTGCTCGTCAACACGGGGCAGGCGATCCCCAACGATTATTTCCGGATTTATCCGAGCCTGCATTTGGCTTACCGGCTGACCGACACGCAGGAGTTGCAGCTCAATTTCAGCCAGCGCGTGCACCGGCCGGATACCGACGACCTCAACCCGTTTCCCGAGTACAACGATCCCTTCACCTTGCGGGCGGGTAACCCGTACCTGAAGCCCGAGGACATCCATTCCTTCGAGGCGGGTTACCAGTACAAAGCTGAGCAGACGACGGTGATCGCCACGGTCTACCAGCGGTACCTCGACCATGGGATCACCACGGTCACCCGCGACCTCGGCAATTCCGTCCTGCTCACGACCTACGAAAATCTCGCGGTCAACCGGTCGACCGGGCTCGAACTGGCCGCGACCACGGAGGTGGGCAAGTGGCTGACGTTGAATTTCAGTTCCAACACCTACTTCAACACGATCGACGCCTCGAACCTGGGCTTTGCCGGCACCAAATCCGACGTGTCCTGGAGCGCGAAGCTCGGTGCCAGTCTGCACCTCGCGAAGAATACCCTGATGCAATTCAACACCAACTACACGTCCACCCGGCTGACCCCGCAGGGCTCCCGCCGGCCGACGTTCGTGGCCAACTACGGCCTGCGGCAGGAGTTCCGGCAGAAGAAGCTGGCCCTGGTCCTGACGGTTTCCGACTTGTTCAACTCACTCAAGGACTCGACGCGGCTCGACACGCCATTGCTGAAGGAGGAGATCACCCGCCGGCGCAGTGCGCGCATCATCTTCCTCGGCCTGATCTATAATTTCGGCAAGCCGGCCAAAAAACCGAAGGATGATTCCCTGAAATTCGACAACCAGATTTGAAGGCGTTCCACCGTTGGCCGCTGGATCTTTCGCGATCCTTGGGCTAGCTTGCGTTTCCTGTTTCCGGTCCAGTCCCCAATTTTACCCATGAAGACTATCACCAATCGTTTCAGCGGCCTTCTCCTCGTCGGCCTTGTCACTGTCGCCTCCACCGTTTTCTGCCGGGCGGACGGCACGTATCACCTCCTGAAGGAAATCGCCGTCGGCGGCGACGGCGGCTGGGATTACCTCTCCGTGGATTCAGCCAGCCACCGGCTTTATGTGACCCACGCCACGAAGGTCGTCGTGATCGACACCGGGACCGATCAGGTCAGCGGTGAAATCGCCGACACGCCCGGGGTGCATGGTTTCGTGGTGGCCCCGGAGCTGGGGCGCGGCTTTTCCAGCAACGGCCGGGAGAACAAGGCGAGCATCGTCGACCTGAAGACGCTGCAGACGGTCGCCAAGGTGGCCACCGGGGAGAATCCGGACGCGATCCTCTACGAGGCGGGCCGCAACGAGGTGTACACGTTCGACGGCCGCGGCCAGTCGGTCACGGTGTTCGAGGCGGCCACCGGCAAGGTCGTCGCCACCATCCCGGTCGGCGGCAAGCCGGAGTTCGCGCAGGCCGACTCGGCCGCGGGGCGGGTCTACTTCAACCTGGAGGACAAGAATGAGGTGCTGGTCATCGATACCAAGACGCATGCGATCGTGAGCCACTGGCCGATCGCACCCGGCGAGGAGGCCACCGGCCTGGCCATCGATCTGGCCCATCACCGGCTCATCCTCGGCTGCAGCAACGGGAAAATGCTCATCATGGACAGCACGGATGGCCGGGTGGTCGCAAGCATCGAGGCCGGGCAGGGAATCGACGCGACGGCGTTTGATCCCGGCACGCAGCTGGTGTTTGCCTCCGCGGGTGAAGGCAAGGTGACGATCGCGCATGAGGACAGTCCGGAAAAATTCACGGTGGTCCAGACCCTGGCCACGGAGCGCAGTGCGCGCACCATGACGCTCGATCCGGCGACCCACAAAATCTACCTCGCCTCGGCCCAGTTCGAGGCACCGGCTTCGCCCCCACCCGCCGGCGGCGGCCGCCCGCGGCCCAAGATGATTCCCGGGACTTTCAAGGTGCTGGTCTATGGCATGAATTAACCAAAGCGGTTGTGATTATTCCGCCCGTCCACCTGTGCGCATCCTGCTCGTAGAAGATTCCCCGCGACTGCAACGCTCCGTCGGCCTAGCCTTGCGAAAGACCGGCTATGTGGTGGATGTTGCGGGGGATGGCGACGAGGGTCTGTGGCAGGCTGAGTCACACGATTATGACGTGATCATTCTGGATATCATGCTCCCCAGGCGGGACGGCCTATCCGTGTTGACTGAACTCCGGCGCCAAGGCCGGGCCGTGCACGTGTTGCTTCTGACCGCGCGGGACACGGTGCTGGATCGGGTGCGGGGACTGCAGGCCGGCGCCGATGATTACCTGGTCAAGCCGTTTGCGCTGGAGGAACTGCTGGCCCGCGTCCAGGCATTGGGCCGGCGGGCGTATGGCAGCAAGCAATCGCGACTGCAGATTGGCGATCTCGAGGTGGACACCTTGGCCCGCCGAGCGCGCCGGGCCGAGCAAACCATGGACCTCACGGCCCGGGAATATCTTCTGCTGGAATACCTGGCCCGCCGGCGGGGTCAGGTGGTTTCGCGCGCGGAGATCGAGGCGCATATCTATGACGAGCAGGTCGACCCCATGAGCAATGTGGTGGACTCCGCGATCTGCAGTCTGCGCAAAAAGCTCGGTCCGGCCTTGATCCACACCCGGCGCGGCCTTGGCTACGTGATGGATGAGGTGCCGGTCCCCGCCCCGGTCCCATGATTTCCATCCGGCGTCAGCTTACGCGCCGCCTGCTGGCCACGACGCTGGGTTTGCTGGCCCTCGGACTCGCGGCTCTGCTGGCGGTAGCCTCTTACGCGGTTGTGCACCAGTTCGACATCGCGCTCCGGACCAAGGCACTGGTGATCAGCACGGTCGCCCGGGTTACGGCCGACACGGTGCAGGTAGAGTTTACCGACCATTTTCTGCAGGGATTTGAGGACCGCAACCCGCGTGATTATTTCCAGATTTGGCTGACGGACGGGACCGTCCTGGCCCGCTCCGAGTCACTCGGGGGTGCTCAATTGCCTCACCTGCTCGGCAGTTTTGCTGCGCCGCGGTATTTTTTGCTGACGCTGCCCAATGGCCGGCCGGGTCGCGCCATCGGCTACGTCTTTAAGGGCAAGCCGGTGCATGGGGTCACCCGGCATGTGGATCTGGAACTGGTCGTGGCATCAGATCGGGACGACCTCGATGACACGCTGCTACAGCTGGCCGGCCTCGCGGCGGCGTGCGGCCTGCTGCTGCTCGGGGCGACGTTCTGGGCGGTCCCGCGGGTACTGCGGCGCGGACTCGAGCCGCTTGACCGGCTGGGCGAGCAGGCCGCACGGATCGACGCGGGCTCACTGGCGGCGCGATTTCCGATCGATGACCTGCCGGAAGAACTCCGTCCCATTGCCCGCCGGCTGAACCACCTGCTGGCCCGGTTGGAGCAGTCCTTCGAACGCGAGCGTCGCTTCAGTGCGGATCTCGCCCATGAGTTGCGCACCCCCATCGCCGAATTACGCACGCTCGCTGAATGCGCCCTCAAGTGGCCCGAGTCCCGCGAGGCGGCCACCGATGCTGAAGTGCTGGCGATCGCCCGGCACATGGAATCGCTCACGGCGAGCATGCTGGCCCTGGCTCGCGGACAGCTCGGGCAATTGGCCGGCTTGGCGGAGCCCGTGGATTTGGCCCCATTGCTGCACGAAATCTGGCGCTCGTTCGCTCCGCGGGCGGAAGCACGCCGCCTGCAGGTGCAATTCACCCTCGCGTCCGCGCGAGTGTCCACCGACCCAGCCCTGCTGCGTTCCATTCTGGCCAACCTTTTCGATAACGCCGTCAGCTATGCCCCTGATGCCGGGGAGATCTCCCTCACTTTGCAAAACCTCGGGTCACGCGTCGTGCTTAGCGTGGCCAATTCCGCTTGCACCTTGGAGAAAGCAGATCTAGCGAAGCTATTCGATCCTTTCTGGCGCAAGGAGGAGGCGCGCACAGGAGGCCAGCATGTGGGATTGGGGCTGTCCCTGGCCAGGACGTTCGCCATGGCACTGGGTTGGACGCTGACCGCGACGCTTGATGTCCAAGGCCGGTTGGTATTCTCACTGAGTGGCGAGACGATGCCGGCCTGATATTCCGCCGGTTGTCCGGTGATTGACCATCGAACCGCTCGTGTGCTGAGTAGTGCCTTAATCTATGTCCGTGAAAAAACCCAGCTCGCTCGACAAGATGCTCGGCCGCGCCGACCGGCTCGATGCGGCCGGCCTCCGCACCCTCGTGCAGCGGCTGGCGCGCGAACGGGCGTTGCTCGACGGGGTTTTCAACACGCTCCAGGAAGGGGTGCTCGTCATCACGGGCGCCGGTGACATCGACTACTCCAACGATGCCGCGCGCCGCATCATCGGCTTCAAGGAGGAGAGCGGTGCCGCGAGCCTGTGGCGGCTCGTGCCGGGACTCCGGGCCACCCTCGAGGGAGAGGGCCGGGCCGGCATGCGCGGCACCATGCCGCTCGTGACCCGGGAGTTCGAATTGTCCTACCCGCAGGCACGCGTGGTGCGGCTCTACATGGTGCCGTTCGACCAGATCGAGGGCGAGGGCGAGCGGTTCGCCATCATCCTGTCGGACATCACCAGCGAGAAGAAATCCACGGAGGAGCTGATCGAGAATGAAAAGATTTCCTCCGTGCTGCTGCTGGCCGCGGGCGTGGCGCACGAGCTGGGCAACCCGCTCAACTCGCTCACGATTCATCTCCAGCTCATCGAGCGGAAACTGAAGAAGCTGTCCGGCTCGAAGGAGGCCGACTCGCTGGGCGAGTCCATCCGCATCTGCCAGGGCGAGGTCACGCGGCTCGACGGCATCATCCGGAATTTCCTCGAGGCGCTCCGGCCGCGGCCGCCCGACCTGGCCGAGGTGAACGTGGTCGAGGTCATCGACGACGTCCTGCGTTTCCAGGGGAAGGAACTGGAGGACCGCGGCCTGAAGGTCGAGGGCGAGCTGCCCGCCAGCATGCCGGTGATCATGGCCGACCGGAACCAGCTCAAGCAGGTGTTTTTCAACCTGATCAAGAACGCCATGGAGGCGATGCAGCCCGGCGGCAAACTCGGCATCCACGTCCGGGCGGACGACGACTCGGTCTATGTCCTGATCGCCGACACGGGGGCGGGGATCAAGCAGGAGGACATCGCAAAGCTTTTCTCCCCGTACCACACGACCAAGACCGGCGGGCACGGCCTCGGGCTGATGATTGTCCAGCGCATCATGCGCGACCATGGCGGCCACGTTGGCATCGAGAGCAAGGAAGGCACCGGCACGGTCGTGACGCTGCAGTTCCCCCAGAAGCACCGCCGCGTGCGCATGCTCAAGAGCTAGGTCAGTCTCAGCAGAGGTGTAGCCGCGTTGGAGCTTGGCGACAACGTGGTCCGTCGCTTGCAGAACCACGTTTTCGCAGACTCAAACGCGGCTACGTAAAAACAGAGATCGCGGTAGACGTTGGCGCCCGGCGGGGTGCAAGTGGTGCGTGAAGTTAGGCAAGAACTGCCGAGTCGGTTCGGCGCATTGATGGCATACTGCAGCAGTGGGGCCAGGCCCGCTTCATGGGCCATGGCGCAGGTAACCCTCTACGCATGTTTTCCTCCACCGCCCAGCAACAGTCAAAATACGCCTGGTCCCTCATCGGACGGGAGGCGCCGCCGAAGCGTGCCGCCGGGGAACGTGTCCATGATTTCCGCGAGATCTACAGCGAGTTTGACGAGGCCACGGTCCGGGCGCAGGCGGCGCGTTGCATCCAGTGTCCTAACCCGCTTTGCATGACGGGCTGTCCGCTGGCCAACCGCATTCCCGAGTGGATGGCGCTGACCGCGCAGGGCTTGTTCCTGGAAGCGGCGGCCCTGTCCCGCAGCACGAGCAACATGCCGGAGATTTGCTCGCGCGTCTGCCCGCAGGACAAGCTTTGCGAGGGGGCCTGCATCCTCAACGCCCGCACCGATCCCGTCGCGATCGGCGCGGTCGAGCGCTTCATCAACGAGTACGCCTTCCACCATGGGGGCGTCGAGGTCGTGCAGGCTCCCGCCAACCACCGCAAGGTCGCGGTCATCGGCTCCGGCCCGGGCGGGCTCGCCTGCGCCGACGAGCTCGCGAAGCTCGGCTACGGGGTCACCATCTTCGAGTCCCAGCTCATTCCCGGCGGCCTGCTGGTGAACGGCATCCCGGCGTTCAAGCTGGAGAAGCACATCGTGGAGCGCCGGATCGACCTGCTCGCGCGGCACGGCGTGGAGTTCCGGCTGGGCGTCCGCGTGGGCTGGGACGTGTCGCTGGCCGGCCTGCGGGACAAGTACGACGCCGTCTTCCTCGGGGTCGGCGCGCAGCAGCCGAAGCCGCTCGACATCCCCGGCGCGGAATTGCGCGGCATCGCGGAAGCCCTGCCCTTTCTCACGCAGAAAAACGTGGATTCTCCCCTTGTCGGGGGCGAGCCGATCGACGTGACGGACCGACGCGTGGCCGTGCTCGGCGGCGGTGACACCGCGATGGACTGCCTGCGCACCGCGTTGCGCAGCGGGGCGCGGGAGGCGGTGTGCCTTTACCGCCGGGACCTCGCCAACATGCCCGGCAGCCGCAAGGAGTACGCGAACGCGCTCGAGGAGGGCGCGCAGTTCAAGTTTCTTACCAACCCGGTCGCGTTGCTCGGCAACGCCGCCGGGGCGGTCACCGGGGTCCGCTGCGTGCGCATGGAGCTCGGGGCGCCCGACGCCTCGGGCCGGCGTTCGCCCAAGGCGGTGGCGGGTTCGGAGTTCGAGGTGGCCGCCGACCTCGTGCTGGTGGCCTACGGGTTCGACCCGGTGCCTTTCCCGGCGGAAAGCGACCTCGCGAAGGTTGCGACCGACAAATGGGGCGGCTTCAAGGTTGACGGTAACCAGATGACGAACCTGCCGGGCGTGTTTGCCGGCGGTGACTCAGTCCGCGGGCCGAGCCTGGTCGTGCACGCGGTGCGCGATGCGCGCAAGGCGGCGCAGGGCATTCATCTCTTCCTCAGCGCCCGGAAATCTTCCGCCCCGGCGGCGGGCGCGGGCGCCACCTGACCGGCGCCGCCCCTCACAGCGTGTTTTTCGGCTGCTGCAGCGCGATCGATCGCAACAGGCGCAGCCCCTCGGCGTAGGCGGGGCTGTTCAGGTCATCGGTGAAGACCGTGGCGGTGAGCATCACCTGCCCGCCGAGGTAAACGAAGCAGCTGGTCATCGCCTTGTAGTCATCTTTCACGCTGGGTTTGCCCACCAGGTTGGAGTCGGTGAAGGTGGCGCAGAACCCGGTCGCCCCGCCGATCTTGAATTCCTTGAGATCGGCCTTGCCCTCGACGGAACCCGGGACGAACTGCTCGGTGCTTTGCGCCACGAGTTCCTTGAGGATGTCGCGGTCGCTGAGCCGGTCATCCGGTACCGTGATGATGGTGATGAGGACGGCGTCGTTGCTGCCGTTCTTGGTCACGTAGCGCGCATTGACGCCCCGGGCGGGCACCCCGGGGGGCGGCTCGACCGGACCGGGGTTGGTCCAGGTGGCGGGCAGGGTGAGGAGCAGGGCCTTGCCCCCGCCGAGGTCGATTTTTTCAGCGAAGACCGGGACAGCCAGCAGGCCGAGAAGCGCAAGCAGCAGCAGTTTTTTCATGGGAGGCGGGGTCGAGTCAGAAAGGTTTTCGGGATAATCTGCCGGAGTGAATTTGAGTCGAGGGCAAAGCCGGGCCGGCCGCTCCCCGTGCCTCAGAGGATCAGTTCAAAGCCGAAAACCGCCAGTTCCTCGGTCTTGGGCAGGACCGGGTCGATGGACATTTTTTCCGTGACCACCGGGTAAACCGTGGTCGGCAACCGCAGGTTCTTGGTCAGCGACCGCATCTCCACCTGATAAAGCAGATCCTTCGCAAAGTGGTTATGCAGCTTCAAGGTCATGCCGACATTGTTGGTGTTTTGCTCGAAAGTCAGGATGAGCTGGGCCTGATCATCCTTTACCTTGGAGACACCCAGCAGCTTGAGTTTCTTCCCGTGCTCTGCAAACCGGGCATAAAGAACCTCGCCCGGGTGGATCAGCACTGTGTTGGGCTTTTCGGATGCGTGGGCAACCGAAGTGAGCACGGCGAGAACGAGCATGACTAAGGAAAGACGTTTCATGGTGGAGCCGGGGGCAGGCTGCAGGCAAAAAGGCCAAAGGACGGCCCTAGGTCAATGTCCGGGTGTGCGGAAGCGATGAGCTGTGCCACCTCGTCTCATTTCCCGTTGACCGGGCGCGAATGGGTCGGTGAGATAGGCCCATGGTCCCCAGCGTTCTAATCGTCGATGACGAGAAGCACACCCGCGAGGGCCTGCAGCAGGCGCTGCAGGAACACTACGACGTATCGGTGGCCGGCAGTGCCGAGGAGGCTTTCAACCTGATGGAAGCGCAGGAGTTCGAGGTGATCATCACCGACCTGCGGATGCCCGGCAAAAGCGGCCTGAAGGTGATCGACAAGGCGCTGATCCTGCCGAACAAGCCGGCCGTCCTCATGATGACCGCCTACGGCAGCGTCGAATCAGCGGTCGAGGCCATGAAACGCGGGGCGGTGGATTTCCTGACCAAGCCGGTGCAGATTGACCGGCTGGAGATCCTGATCCAGCGGGCACTGAAGACCAAGACCCTGGAAGTTGAGGTGAAGCAATTGCACGAGCGCCTGGACGAAAAGTTCAACGTCGGCGGGATCGTGGGACACTCGGCGAAACTGGCCGAGGTCATCGCGCGCGTGAAGCTGGTCGCGCCCTCGAAGGCGACGATTCTGATCGAGGGTGAGACCGGCACGGGGAAGGAATTGATCGCGCAGGCCATCCACCAGGCGAGTCCGCGGGCGCATGCCCCGTTTGTGCCGGTGCATTGCGCGGCCCTGCCGGCGACCTTGCTGGAGAGCGAACTCTTTGGGCATGAGCGCGGGTCGTTCACCGGGGCCACGGAGCGCCGGGAAGGGCGCTTCGAGGCGGCGGACACCGGCACGGTTTTCCTGGATGAGATCGGCGAGATCGGCCCGGAAATCCAGGTGAAGCTGCTGCGCTTCATCGAGACCCGGAGCTTTGAGCGCATCGGCAGCACCAAGACCATCACGGTGGACGTCCGGCTGGTCGCCGCCACCAACCGCAACCTCGAGCAGATGGTGAAGGAGGGGAAATTCCGCGAGGACCTGTACTTCCGGTTGAACGTGGTGCGGATCATGATGCCGCCGCTGCGCGAGCGCACGGACGACATCCCGGTCCTGCTAGAGCATTTCATCAAGGTCTACTCGGCGGAGAATGCGTATGAGCCCGTCACGATCGAGCCCGGCGCGATGCGGCACCTGCAGGCCTATTCCTGGCCGGGCAACATCCGCGAGCTGCGCAATTTTGCCGAGAACGCGGTCGTGCTGCGCCGCGGGGGCAAGATCAGCGAGTTCGACCTGGAGCCGAGGTTCCGGGGCGAGGTCGCGCCGCCGCCGTCGATGCTGACCGCCACGCCGTCCAACCCGTATTCCGTCGGGGACAATGAAAAACGGCTGCTGCGCGAGGCTCTCATGAAGGCCCGGGGCAACCGCACCAAGGCCGCCACGCTGCTGGGCATCAGCCGTCGCACGCTGCACCGGAAGATCGCCCAATGGCCCGAGTTGGACGTGCTGGACCGCGGATGAAATCCGGCCAGGAACTCATCCATTGGCTGGAGCAGGGCCGGGGCGCCGTGTGGCTGCGCCGCTCGGCCGTGGTGCTGGCGGCACTGATGCTCACGACGGTCTACTCGTGGAAGCAGTTTCACGGGATCCCGACGGAGTTTGTGATGCAGCAGGCGGTGCTCGGACGCCAGCTGGCGCACGGCCAGGGCTTCACGACGCAGGTGAACTATCCGCAGACCTACGCGGTGATGAAGCAGCATGGCATGCCGTTTGCGGAAAACCAGGCTTACCCCGAGCTGCACAACGCCCCGCTCTACGCCCTGACGCTCGCGGCGGTTTTCAAGTGCATGCCGGAGTCGATCTGGGCGCACAACCCGGTGCCGCCCGATGGCTGGCGGCCCGACTACCTCGTGCTGCTGGTCAACGTCAGCCTGTTCTGGGTCGCGATCTGGCTGGTGTGGCGGCTGGCGAAGAAACTTTTCGATGAGCGCGCCGCCTGGCTGGCGGTGCTCGCCACGGCGCTTTCGGTGACGCTCTGGCAGCAGACGGTGGCGCTGACCGGTTTGCCCGTCTTCATGGTGCTGCTGCTGGCAGTCTTTAATGTGCTCGCGGCCCTGGAGGAACACACCGGGCACGCGCCGCATCTGGACCGGTTGCTCGTCGGCCGCGTGGCGCTGCTGGGCCTGTTCGGCGCCCTCCTTTTTCTCACGGAATATTCCGGCGGCCTGGTCGCGGTCGTGCTGGGCGGGTACCTGGCGCTGCGCATGGGAGGTCCCGCGCGCTGGCCGGTGCTCGGGGTGTTTGCCGGCACGATGATCCTGCTCGTCAGCCCGTGGCTGATCCGGAACACGGTGGTGGCCGGCCATCCGCTTGGGCTGGCCTGGCAGAACCTTGCGTTGAAGGCCGGCGATCCGACGGCGGAACCGGCCGCGCAGCGCACGATCGCCAGCCCGGAGGCCCCCGTGTTCGACCTGAAGAAGCTCGGCAACAAGGGGCTCACCGGCATGGAGCTCAACCTGCGCGAGCGGATCTGGTCGGGCGGGGGATTGCTGCTGACCGGTTTCTTTGTCGCCGGCCTGCTTTACCAATTCCGGCATGGTCCCGTGAACCGCGTGCGCTGGTGCTTCGGGGCGGTGCTGCTCGTGCTGCTGGCCGCCCAGCCCTATTTCAATTCGGGCGAAAGCCCGCGGCTGCCGGCCTATTACCTGGCCCCGCTCGTCATTGTCTTTGGGGCGGGCTTTTTCTTCGTCCTGGTGGACAGCCAGGCCAGGCTCACGCTGCATTGGAAGTGGGTGGTGGCGGGCCTGCTGCTGCTGCAGGGGCTGCCCCTGTCGCGGGATCTGCTGGAGCCGCGCAAAATCCACTTCTACTACCCGCCTTACTACCCGAATCTGTTCATGGAGTTGAAGCGCGACATGGCCCGGCGCTTCCTGCCCGGCACCGGGGTGTCCACGGACGTCCCGGCCGGGACCGCGTGGTACGGCCAGACGCGGGTGTGGGCCAAACCGGAGCGGCTCCGGGATTTCTCCCAGATCATCGTCGAGCAAAACATCGGGGCCTTGCTGCTGACCCCCGTGACGCTCGACCGGCCGTTTTTCACCGAGCTGGCCGCCCGCAATGACGACACGATCAGCCTCAAGGACACGGGCGGGTGGGGCGGCGTCTACACCGGGCTGGTCACGCGCCGGATGCCCCCGGGTTTCCCGCTCAACCTGCCGCCGCAAAAGCTGACGGAGAACATGGTTTTGCTGGTAAACCCGGAAACCGTTCTCCGGCGGGGAAATTGAATTGCCAGTGGCTGGCGATTTGGCCTAAGTCCCCCCGACAAACGCCTTGGCTTTCCCTATTAAAACACTCCTTCGCTTCGCCGTGCCCTTTGCCGTTTTGCCGACACTGGCCCTGGCGGTTTATGCGCCGATCCCGGAACAGGAACAGGGCAAGGCCTTCACCTACCGGCTGGGTGCCTCGGTTTATCACGACAGCAATATCTTCGGCGCCGCCACCGGCGAGATCAGCAGCATGGTTTACAACCTGACCGGCGCCATCTCCTACAATGGCTCGATCGACGCCCAGACCTTCCTGTCCGCCGGCTACGAGATCAGCAACGACTACCAGGTTGACCGCCCGGGCACGAAGAACCTCACCAGCCACAGTTTTGACGGGCGCCTGGCGCACCAGTTCAGCGAAGCGTCCAACATCGATGTCAGCGGCAACTACAACATCTCGAAGAACCCGCAGTCCCTGCTCGCCGGCATCCCGCTCAACACCGACCAGTCCTTCAAGCGCGCGCAGGTCGATGGCAAATACACGACCTCCCTCGGCCAGAAAACCGGCGTGGTGGTGAAGTACCGCTACATGGACTACAGCTACGACAATGCCGCCCTGCAGGCGACCCTGGACCGCAGCGAGAACCTGGCCGGACTCGAGCTGAACTACGCGCTGCTGCCCGAGACCAAGATTGTCGGTGAGTATCGCTACCAGACGATCGGCTACAGCTCCGGCTCGGCCACCAAGGACAAGAACTCCAATTTCGTGATGGGTGGCGTCGACTACAACCCCGGTGAGAAACTGCTGATGTCCGGTCGCGTCGGCTTCGAGGACCGCAAGCGCGATTCCGAGGGCAGCATCACCGCCCCGTACGTCGAGCTGAGCTCGCGTTACACCTACGCCGAGGGTTCCTTCCTCTCCGCCGGCTACAATTACACCCTGGAGGAATCCTCGGATCCCGTGAACTTCAACGACACGAAGGTGAACCGCTTTTTTGTGAACCTGCAGCACCGGATCACGGGCACGTTCAGCGCGTCCGGCTCGATCACCTACGAGCCCTCCCAGCTGCAGGGTCGCGGCGCGCAGGCGAACGTCTCCGAGGACACGACCCGGTTCGGTCTCGGCCTGTCCTGGCTGCCGACGAAGAACTGGACGGTCTCCGCCACGTTCGACCTGGATGATGTGAGCTCCGGCCTGGCCTTCCGTGACCAGCGGCGGGAACGCTTCGGCGCCTCGGTCCGCTACACGTTCTAAGCCGGCCGCGGCGCAGGTTCATGGTTTCCCTCCCGGTCAGCAAGGACAGCGCGACGCTTGGCGATTTCGTCGGCCTCCTGCGCCTGCGCAAGGCGCTGGTTTTCCTGGTCCTCGGCATCGTGGTGCTGACCACGCTCGGGGTGACCGCGCTGCTGCCGAAGTGGTACCTTTCCACGGCCAAGATCCGCGTCGAGAAACCCGAGAGCGAGGTGAAGCTCTTTCAGGCGCAGAACAGCGCCTACTACGATCCCTACTTCATCCAGGATCAGTTTGAGATCATCCAGTCGGAGAAGATCATCTACCCGGTCATCGAGGACCTCGGCCTCAACGCGATCTTCAGCAAACTGAATGACGGCCGGACAATGTCGTCCGGTGACAGCTACCAGTACCTGCTGCACAGCATGCTCCGCGTCGAGTCGCGCCGCAGCACCTCGCTGATCGAGCTCAACGTCTACGCCCGCGACGTCGCCCTGGCGGCGGCCATCGCCAACGACATCGCCCGGGTGTACTCCGAGAATCGCATCAACCTGGCCATGTCCGGCCAAAGCGAGGGCCTGACCAAGCTCCGCCAGGAACTCGACAAGCAGGAGCAGGCCGTCGTCAGCCAGCGCGACCGCGTGGAAAAACTCCGCAAGGAACTCGACATCTCCGGGGTGGACCTCACCCAGCGTTACACGGACATGGACATCGAGACGCTCCGGCAGATGCAGAATTCGCTGATCGCCCTGCGGGTGGATGCCATCGGCCGGAAGACCCGCTGGGAGCGGTTTCGCAGCATCCCGATCGCCGACCGGCGCAACCTCGTCAACTCCGAGCTGATCCAGGACACGAACATCCAGAATCTCCTGCAGGCCTACCTGATCTCTGACCAGAATGTGACCAAGCTCATGGCCCGCCTCGGCTCGGCGCATCCCGACCTCATCGCCGCGATCGAGAACAGCGCCAAGATCCAGCAGCAACTCGACAACCAGCTGCGCGGCTATGAAAGCTCGCTTGAGATGGCGTACAAGGAGTCCGACGCCCGCGTGACTGAGCTCGAGCGCCAGCTCGCCCAGGCCAAGGTCGACCAGATCCTCTCCGCCCGCGAGCGCATGCGCCCGTTCGAGGAGGCGACCACGAAGCTTGACGACGAGCAGCGCCTGCTGACCACGCTCAAGCTGACGCTCCGCCAGCGGGAAATCGATTTCACGGTGCCGAAGAAGACCATCGAGATCCTGAACACCGCCGAGCCGGCCAAGTTTGCCAGCAAGCCCAACTGGGCCCTGAACATCCTCTTTGCCGTGGTGTTCGGGGCCATCCTCGGCATCGGCACCGCCGTGCTGCTGGAGTATTTCGACACCAGCTTCCGCAACGTGGCCGACGTCGAGAGCAAACTGAACCTGCCCGTGCTGGGCGTCATTCCCTTCATGCGCGAGCCCGGGGCCCTGCACGACCCCAGCTCGCCCGAGGGCGAGCCCTACCGGGTCCTGCAGACCAACCTGAACCTCGCCCTTCGCGCCGGCCAGCCGTCCGTGCTGGTGGTGCTCTCCTCCGGTCCGGGTGAGGGCAAATCCACCACGCTCCGCCAGCTGGCCCTGTGCATGGCCGCCGCCGGGGAAAAAGTCCTGCTGGTCGATTCCGATGTCCGTCGCCCGACGCAGCACAAGCTCGCCGAAGTGGCCCGCGACCCCGGTTTGACCGACATCGTGCTCAACAAGGTGGCCTGGACCGATGCCGTCAAACGCGACAAGTCCGGCCTGCTCGATTTCCTGCCCGCCGGCTCCGGGGCGAACAATGTCACCCTCAGTCTCCTGTACGTCAGCAAGCTCCGCGAACTGGTGGCGGAGTTCAAGCAGCGCTACGACAAGATCCTCTTCGACTCGCCGCCGATCATCGGCGTCAGCGACGCCTCGGTGCTGGCCAGCATCGCCGACGGCACCGTGCTGCTCATCCAGCACCGCCGCAATCCCGAGAGCATGGTGCAGCGGGCCCGCCAGATCATCGAGGGCCTCAAGGTTCCGATCATCGGCGTGGTGCTGAACCAGGTGCCCACCGGCACGGGGGAGGACTACGGCTACTACACGAACAATTACTCCTATTACTCGCATGAGACGGAGACGGCGAAGCCGGCGGGCAAGGCTGGCTCCGGCCGGGGCCCCGAGCGGCTTGACCTGGAAGAGAAGCCGAAGCGGAAGGGGTGAGGCTGTCTCAAGGCAGGTAGCCGCGTTGGAGCGCAACGACAACGTGGTCGGCCGTGCGGCCGGAACCACCCTTTCGCAGACTCAAGCGCGGCCACACGGATCAACTGCTATCCCGAGATCACTTTGAAGCAGGCTTGTCAGGGCACAGATCGCGCCTTTGACTGCCCGGCTCACCCAGCACCATGGCCTCGATCACCAAGAGTTACGAACCGCACGACGTCGAAAAGAAGTGGTATGCCGCGTGGCTGGAGCATGGCTGCTTTGCGGGGCGGCCGGCCGCCGGCCGTGAGTCCTACAGCATCGTGATCCCGCCGCCCAACGTGACGGGCGTCCTGACGATGGGCCACGTGCTCAACAACACCCTGCAGGATATTTTGGTCCGGCGCGCCCGGCTCGAGGGCAAGGAGGCCATGTGGCTGCCCGGCATGGATCATGCCGGCATCGCCACCCAGACCGTGGTGGAGCGCGAGCTGCGCAAGCAGAAGAAAACCCGCCACGACCTGGGCCGGGAAAAATTCATCGAGAACGTCTGGCAGTGGCGCGAGGAAAAGGGCGGCATCATCCTCAAGCAGTTGCAGGCCCTCGGGGCCTCCTGCGACTGGGACCGCAGCCAGTTCACGATGGACCCGCACTACTCGCAGGCGGTGCTCAAGGTGTTCGTCGACCTCTTCCAGCAGGGCCAGATCTACCGCGGGAAGCGCATGGTCAACTGGTGCCCGGTCAGCCTCACCGCGCTGTCCGACGAGGAAGTGATCATGAAGCCCGTGAAGGGCACCATCTATCAGGTCCGCTACGAGGTGGTGGACCAGCCGGGCACCTACATCGAGGTCAAGACGACCCGCCCCGAGACGATCCCCGGCGACGTGGCCATCGCGGTGCACCCGGATGACCCGCGCTACACCGCCCTGGTCGGGAAGAAAGTGTGGCGGCCGCTCAACCGGACGCAGATTCCCATCATCGCCGATCCGGCGGTCGACCGGGAGTTCGGCTCCGGTGCCCTCAAGATCACGCCGGCGCACGACAAGGTGGATTTCGAGGTCGGCCAGCGGCACAAGCTTGCGCCGATCGACGTGCTCGAGCCCGACGGCAAGCTCAACGCCCTGGCGGGCCCCGAACTCGCCGGCCTGGACCGCTTTGCCGGCCGCAAGAAGGCCGCGGAACTGCTCAAGGAATCCGGCGCCCTCGTGAAGGAGGAGCCGTACGAGAACAACGTCGGCTATTCCGAGCGCGCCGACGTGCCGGTCGAGCCGCGCCTGACCTGGCAATGGTGGCTGCGCTACCCGCACATTGAGGAGGCCAAGGCGGCCGTGCGCGACGGCCATATCAAATTTTATCCCGAGCGCTGGTCGAAGGTTTACCTGCACTGGCTGGAGAACATCCAGGACTGGTGCATCAGCCGCCAGCTGTGGTGGGGCCACCGCATTCCCGTCTGGTACCGCAAGGGACTCGACAGGGAAAAGCTCACCGAGGCGGATTTGCGCGACCCGGAGAAGGTGCTGGTATCGCTGACCGGTCCGGCCAACCCCGCGGATTGGGTGCAGGAGGACGATGTGCTCGACACCTGGTTCAGCTCATGGCTCTGGCCGTTCGCCACCATGGGCTGGCCGGACGAGGCGGCGATGAAGACGGCGGGCTTCGACTATTTCTACCCGACGGCGACGCTGGTCACCGGGCCGGACATCATTTTTTTCTGGGTGGCCCGCATGATCATGGCCGGGCTGGAGTTCGTCCGTCCGGGCGAACCGCTGGAGCGTCGCATCCCGTTCAAGAACGTTTATTTCACCGGCATCATCCGCGACCAGCAGGGGCGCAAGATGTCGAAGTCCCTGGGCAATTCGCCCGACCCGCTCGACCTGATCGCGAAATACGGCGCCGACGGCCTGCGCTTCGGCATTATTTCCCTCGCCCCGCAGGGTCAGGACATCCGCTTCCAGGAAGAGCGGATCGAGGGCGGCAAGAATTTCTGCAACAAGCTCTGGAACGCCTCGCGCTTCCGCCAGATGAGCGGCGAGATGGCCGACAACTCCAGCCTCGGGGCGATCGTCACCCGGCTCGAGCCGGCGAAGTTCGACGGGGATGACCACGCCATCCTGGACCGGTTGCTCGCCACGACGCGGGAGGTCGACCGGTGCTTCACCGAGTTCGAGTTCAGCCCGGCGGTGCAGGCGCTCTACGGGTTTTTCTGGAATGATTTCTGCGACTGGTACGTGGAGGTCTCCAAGGCCAAGCTGCAGGACCCGTCCACCAAGGCCAGCTGCCTCGCGATCCAGGATCTCGTCCTGCGCCAGACGCTGCTGCTGCTCCATCCCTTCACGCCCTTCATCACGGAGGAGCTCTGGCACCTGTTGGGCTATGGCGCGGAGAACGCCTTCCTGATGCGCGACGTGCGGCTGGAGAATTCCTCCCAGATCGCGGCCCGCGGGCTGGTGATCGACACAAACGCCGCCGCCGAGGTGGAGCGCCTCAAGGCGATGAGTTCGCAGCTGCGCGCCTTCAAGGCGGAGCAGGGCGAGGCGGCCAAGAAGGATTCCATCTTTACCGTCGAGGTGGCCGATGCCCACTGGGCGGTGCTCGAGGCCAACCTGGCCAAGCTCAAGCGGATGATTGGTGCGGCTGAGATCACGCGGGCGGCCGCCACCTCGTCGGCTCCGGTCCTCGTCACGGTCTACGGTTCGTGGAGCCTGATCCGTCAGGTGAAGCAGGGCGACGTCGCCGCGGAAAAAACCCGGCTGGCCAAGGAGCTTGAAACGCTCTCGAAGCATATCGCCGGCACCGAGGCCCGCCTGGCGAACGAGGCCTTTGTCAGCAAGGCCCCGCCGGCCGTGCTGGAGGGAGCGCGGAAACAACTGGCCGATCAAAAAGCCAAGCGCGCCGAACTTGAGCGGCTGCTGAAGTCTCTCGAGTAGGGCTTTCGCCTACTTGCGGGAAGCGCCGGGATAAGCCAATCTGGGTAAATCATGGCCACATCCCCCCGCATCCTCGCTTTTTCCGGCAGTGCCCGGAAGGAATCACTCAACCGCAAATTTCTCGCCGTCACCGTGCAAGCGGTGCGCGAGGCGGGCGGGGAGGTGACGCTGCTCGACCTGAACGACTATGTGCTCCCGCTGTATCACGGCGACTTGGAGGAGGCTGAAGGAATGCCGGCTAATGCGACCAAGCTCATTGAACTCATCACGTCGCATCAGGCGCTGCTGATCGCCTCGCCGGAATACAATTCGATGATCACGCCTTTGCTGAAGAACACCATCGACTGGTGCACTCGCGCGGACGACAACCCGTTTGAGGGTAAGGTGGCGGCGGTGATTTCGGCGTCGCCCGGTGCGCTCGGGGCGGTCCGCTCGCTCGTTATGGTGCAGAATTTATTGCTTAAGCTCGGCTGTCACGTTGTGCCGGGGCAGGTCTTTCTGCCGCACGCCAACCAGGCTTTTGATGAGGCGGGCGCGCTGAAGGAGCCGCGGTCGCTGAAGGGGGTCAAGACCATGGTCGCGGCGCTCGTGGCTGAGGCGGGGCGGTTCACGGGGTGATCCGGAGCCGGGCTGTTTTCCGTGGCCAGGCCTCCGTTTGAATTCTTCCCCGCGGTCAAAATATCCGTGATCATCAGTGTAATCCGTGGTCAAACCCGTCCTCACTCTCCTCAGAGGCACGGCGCACCACAGGCCCGGGAAAATATTCGGATTGGCGGAAGGCGAATACTTGGTCTTTGTTGCCCCGGCATGAAGATATTCGTCGCGGGTTCCAAAGGCATGGTAGGTTCGGCGCTCGTGCGCCGGTTGGCCCGCGAAAGCGATGTCACGCTGGTCGAGCGGACCCGGGCGGAGCTTAATCTCACCAACCAAGCGGAGGTGAGGAGTTTCTTTGCGCAGGAAAAACCGGACGTCGCCATCATCGCGGCCGCCAAGGTGGGCGGGATTCACGCCAACAACACCTATCCGGGCGAATTCATCTACGACAACCTGGCGGTGGCGGCCAATTGCATCCAGGGCGCCTACCAGGCCGGCGTGAAGCGGCTGCTCTTCCTCGGCAGCTCCTGCATTTACCCGAAGCTCGCCCCGCAGCCCATGGCGGAAGGCAGCCTGCTGACCGGTCCGTTGGAGTCCACGAACGAGGCCTACGCCGTGGCCAAGATTGCCGGCCTGAAGCTCTGCGAATACTACCGCAAGCAATACGGCGTGCTCTATCACTCGGCGATGCCGACCAACCTTTACGGCCCGGGGGACAATTACCACCTGCAGAATTCGCATGTGCTGCCGGCCTTGATCCGGAAATTCCACGAAGCCAGGGAGGCCGGCCGCGACGAAGTGCTCGCCTGGGGCACGGGTTCACCCAAGCGCGAATTTCTCTACGTGGACGAACTGGCCGACGCGTGCGCCTTTTTGCTGAAGCTGACCAATCCGCCCGACCTGATCAACGTCGGCACGGGCACGGACGTCACCATCAAGGAGCTCACCGAGCTCGTCGCCGAGGTGACCGGTTTCCAGGGACGCATCACCTGGGACTCCAGCAAGCCGGACGGCTCGCCCCGCAAGCTGCTGGATGTCTCCCGGTTGGCCGCCTTGGGCTGGAAGGCCCGCATCAGTCTGCGCGAGGGTATCGCGAAAACCTACGCCAGCTACCTGGCGGAGAAAGCGGCGGGTAACCTGCGGGCCTAGGTGCCGGCGGGGGGCCGAATGGCCCGGATGGTGTGCCGGACGTTGACTAGTCTGGCCGTGCTCCAATGATGGAAAACGTCAGTCACATCCACACACAACCCTCCCTCCCATGTCCAATCCCTCCGAGATCACGCCACCACCACCGGCCCCGATTGGCGCCGTTGCCACCGAGGACCGCACCGTCGCCATCCTGACCTATGTCACGATCATCGGCTTTATCATCGCGATCGTGATGCACAGCAGCAAGAAGACCGCGCTTGGTTCGTTCCATCTGCGCCAGGGTTTGGGGTTATTTGTAACCGGTCTGGTGATCTGGCTGCCGTGCCTGATCATTTCGATGATTCCCGTCGTCAATCTGCTGATGATCCTGGTGTGGCCGTTGGTGGGCATCGGTCTTTTCGTGCTGTGGATCATGGGCTTGATCTCAGCGGTCAACGGCCAGCTCAAGCCCATGCCGGTGGTTGGCGAGTACTACCAGAAGTGGTTCGCCGGCGCTTTCGTCTGAATCCCGCGCAGTTCTGCCCCTTTCGCCGCCCGCGCCCGCGGGCGGCTTTTTTATGGGCCGACTTTCCGCTTGCGGCGCCGGCCGTGCTGCCAAGGGTGGGGGGCTCAATGATTGCTCCCGAGACCTTTTCCCACCTTGACAACATAAAGAAGCGTGCCGGCTACTTATGGAGGTTTCTTTGACGTCGAACAAAAGCAGCGGGAAATAGAGGCGATGGAGGCGCAGATGGGCGCCCCGGACTTCTGGGAAAACAGCGACCGGGCCCAGAAGCACATCGCCAAGCTCAACAGCCTGAAGCGACTGATCGCCGGGCTGGTCGCCTTCAACAAGCGGCTGGATGACGCCACGGTCATGGTCGAGCTGATCGAGGCCTCGACGCCCGCGGAGCAGGAGGAATACGCCAAGGAACTTAACGCTTCGGTGCCCGTCATGGTCGAGGACCTCGACAAGCTGGAGATCGCCTCGTTCCTCACCGGCCAGTTTGACCGCAATAACGCCATTTTCAGCATCCAGGCGGGCGCGGGTGGCACCGAGTCCAACGACTGGGCCGACATTCTCTTCCGCATGTACTCCCGCTGGGCCGAGCGGCGCGGCTTCGTGACCGAGCTCATGGATGTGCAGCCGGGCGACACGGCGGGCATTTCCAAGGCCACCATTTTGATCAAGGGCGAGAACGCCTACGGCTACGCCAAGGCCGAGCGCGGCGTGCACCGGCTGGTGCGGATCAGTCCCTTTGACTCCAACAAGCGCCGCCACACTTCGTTCTGCGCCGTGGACGTGGTCGCCGAGATCACGGAGGAGATCGTGATTGATATTCCCGAGGACGAGATCCGGACGGACGTCTACCGTTCCTCCGGTAAGGGCGGCCAGGGCGTCAACACCACGGACTCGGCGGTCCGGCTCACGCACATTCCCTCCGGCATCGTGGTGGTCTGCCAAAACGAACGCTCCCAGATCAAGAACAAGGCGACGGCCATGGTCGTCCTCAAGGCCCGCCTCTACGAGAAACGCCTGGACGACAAGCGCAGCGAGATGGAGAAATTCTACGGGGAGAAGGGCGAGATCGGCTTCGGCAGCCAGATCCGGAGCTACGTGCTCCAGCCCTACCAGATGGTGAAGGACCTGCGCACGGGCGTCAGCACCAGCGACACGCAGGGCGTGCTCGACGGCGACCTCGACCGCTTCATCTACGGCTGGCTGCGCGCCGGCTGTCCGCGGCACCGCAACAAGGACATCCAGATGGATGACTGACCCATGATGGAGGCCAGAGGTCGGAAGTTGGAAATCAGCCAAACAGGACAGGCACTGTATGGTCGTTTGATTTGCGATTTTCTGGCTCTGACCTCTGATCTCTGACCTCTGCTTCCGCCAATGCCCGACCTCACCTACGAACAACTCAAGACGGCCTTCGGCAGCCAGGCCTTGTTCGAGGACAAGACGTGGCAGCTTTCCCCGCAGGCGTGGCCGCTGACGCCGGCGCAGGTGACGGAGCTGGAACAGATCGGGGCCGCCTGCCTGGAATTCCACCAGGCGCTTGAAACCCTTTACCTGCGGTCGGCAGCGGGAAAAAATCTCCTGCGCAACAAGCCGCTGCTCGCGCCGTGGGTGGCCGATTACCTTGACCGGGGCAAACCGGCCGAACTCGTGCGCCACGCCCGCGACCCGAAGAACCGTGGGGTTTTCCCGACCGTGCTCCGGCCGGACCTGCTGCTGACCGAGGAGGGATTCGCGCTCACGGAATTGGATTCGGTGCCCGGGGGCATCGGGCTGACGGCGTTCCTGAACCGGCTTTATGGCGGTGAGACCGACCCGTCGATCCTGGGTCATGGCGCCGCCATGGTGGAGAACTTCTACCAATCACTCGCCGCCCTGCGGCCGGGCACGCGCAATCCGCTCATCGCGATTGTCGTGAGCGACGAGGCGGCGACGTACCGGCCCGAGATGCAGTGGCTGGCGGAGCAACTGCAGCGGCTGGGCCGCCGGGTTTACTGCCTGCGGCCGGACCAGCTTTTCCCGCTCGGCGGCGAACTGTTCTTCGACGTCGAGGGTACGCCCGAAAAGATCGATATCATCTACCGCTTCTTCGAGCTCTTTGACTGGGCCAACCTCCGCATCGCGGCCGAGATCATGGAGTCCTGGCAAAGCGGCGCGGTGAGCATCGCCCCGCCGATGCGCCATTTTCAGGAGGAGAAGCTGGCCCTCGCGCTTTTCCATCATCACCTGCTCCCGGAATTCTGGGCGGAACATCTCGGGCGGCACAGCCTGGAACTTCTGCGCAAGCTGATTCCCCAGTCCTGGATCATGGATCCGGCACCGCTGCCGCCGGGGGCCGTGCTGGCCGGCCCGCGGGTGGGCGGACGCATGCTCGTCGACTGGCGCGACCTGATCGCAGCTTCACAGAAGGAGCGCGACCTCATCATCAAGATCAGCGGCTTCCACGAGACCGCCTGGGGTGCGCGCAGCGTGGTCCTCGGGAGCGATTGTTCGCGCGAGGAGTGGCAGCAGGGCATCGAGCAGGCGCTGCGGCTGGCGCCCACGAACCTGCATATTTTGCAGGAATACCGTAAACCCAAACGCCTGACGCATCTGCTCTACGAAAAGACCGAGGCGGGGCTGCCCGCCGTGGTCTCGGCGAAGGCGGGGCGCCTGCGGCTTTGCCCCTATTATTTCGCGGTGGGCGGTCAGGTGAAGTTGTCGGGCGCTCTGGCAACTTTTTGTCCGCCGGACAAAAAAATTATCCATGGCATGCAGGATGCGGCCTTGCTCCCGTGTAGGGTTTTCTCCTTAAGTTGAGGCGTGCGAATTTCCGCCGCGTTAACTCGAATTTTTTCCCCCCTGAGGGCTGCACGGGCGATTTCCGGCGCCATATTGGCCGGTCTGCTGGGTCTTTTTCCGCTGGTCCGGGGTGAGTCGGTTGCAGTGCCGGATCTGGCGCAGGTCCGGGCCCGGGCTGACCAGTCCGACCCGGATGCCCAGAACTCACTGGGCAACGCCTACACCAACGCGTTGGGCGTAAAACAGGATTATGCCACCGCCCTGAAATGGTACCGCTTGTCGGCGGAAAAAGGATATGGGCCGGCGCAGTTCAATCTCGGTCTGGTTTACGAATTGGGCCGCGGCGTGGACGCCGACGAGCGGCAAGCCTTCAAGTATTACCTGATGGCGGCGGAACAGGGCTTCGGTCCCGCCCAGTTCAACGTCGGCAACATGTACTCGGCCGGCCGGGGCGTGGCCAGGATCTCTTCGAGGCCAACCTGTGGTACAAGCAGGCGGCGGAGAAGGGCATCGCCGAGGCGCAGTTCAATCTCGGCCTCGCCTACGAAACCGGCCGGGGCGTGAAGAAGGATGAGATCCAGGCGGCCCGCTGGTACAAGCAGGCGGCCGATCGCGGCTTTGCCCGGGCGCAATACAACCTCGGCCTGCTCCTTGAGGATGGCCGCGGCATGCCCAAGAACGAAACGGCCGCCGCCGCGCTCTACCGCGCCGCCGCCGAGCAGGGCTTCTCGGCCGCGCAGAACAATTACGGCCTGATGATCTCCGAGGGCCGCGGCGGCCTCGCCAAGGATCCGGTGCAGGCCTTCGTCTGGCTCAGCCTCGCCGCCCAGAATGGCTCGAGCCCGGCGGCGCGCGACTTTGTCGCCCAGGGTTTGACCGCGGCGCAGCTCACCGACGCCCAACGCATACTGGCGGAAAAGAAGCCCGGTGTCGCGACTCAGATGCCGCCGGCGCCGGCCGCACCGGCCCGGGCCGAAACGTCAACGCCACCCGCCGGTCCGACTGCGGTTGCGCCCGTGTCCCCCGACACCAGCAATGCGGCGGCGCGCATCGCGGAGTTGACCGATACCCTGCAGAAGGCCCGGCAGGCCAACACCGAGTTTTCCGAGGTGAACCAACGCCTTGAGCTGGAGAAGGCCCGGCTTGAGCAGGAACTCGCCCAACGCAGCGAATCCGGCAAACTCATCGAGCAATTGCGTGAGCAAAGCCGCCGGCTCTCGGAGCAGGTCCAGTCGCTCACCACCGACAAGGAGACCGCGGAACGTGACGCGGTGGTGCTCAAGGCCCAGGTCACGGATGCCCGGCAGGATCTGGCGCGCCAAAAGGCGGCGGCCGCCGGCCCCGAAAAATCCGCGCCCGCGGTCGATGTGACCGATTTCCAGAAGCAGATCGTGACCTTGACCGCCCGCCTCGACGAGGCCCTGCGCGCCCGGACCGCACTCGAGCAGGCCAACCAGCAACTCACGCAGAATAATGCCCGCCTCCAGCAGGAGAGGGACACCGTCGCCGCCAAACCGGCCCCGGCGGCCGAGACCGGCAAGTATCCCGTTTTGGGCACGGACAAGGACGCCATCATCACCAGCCTGCAACGCGACAATGCCCGCCTGAACGACGAGGTGAAGCGTTCCACCCGCGAGCTGCTCGCCCTCAACCAGCAGGTCCGCAACCTGCGCAGCCAGTCGCCCAAGGCCGGCACCCCGGCCGCGGCCAGCCCGGATTCCGGTCAGGACAACCAGCGGGTGACGACCGACAACAGCCGCCTCCAGGCCGAGCGGGATGCCGCGGTGGGTGACGCCGGAAATCTTTCGAGCCAGCTGGTTGCCGCCCGTGGCGAGATTGCCCGACTCAACACCGAGATCCAGCGCCTGAACTCAACGCGCCAGTCCTCCGATGCAGCCAGCGACCAGCTGGCCCAGCTGACCAGCCGGCTGGAGCAGGCGACCCAGGAGGCCGGCCGGATGCAGGCGGAAAACAACCGGCTGACCACCCGCGTGGCCGCACTGGAAAAATCGGCCAAGCCGGTCGTCGATCCTTCACTCGGCCCCAAGTTGGCGGAGGCCCAGCAGGCCATGGCCAGAATGCAAAAGCAGGTGCAGGGATTGCAGGCTGACAAGGTGGACCTCGAAAAACGGGCCCACGCGCTTGAACAGAATCTGGCCGAGCAAAGCACTCACGTCCGTGAGACCGAGGCGGGCACGGCGGAACTGCGCCAGAAACTGACCCTGGTGCAAAAGCAGCTCGACGACGCGGGAGCCGCCCTGACGGCCCAGCAGCAGCTCCAGCAGAAACTGGCCGATGATAACCGGGTTTTGACCGACCGCGCCGGCAAGGCGGAGCAGGCGCTGGCGGAGAAATCTGCCCGGCCGGCCGATACCAGCGGACTCGACCGCCTCCAGCAACAACTGGCCGATGGGCAGCAGCTGGCCGCCAAGCTCACCCAGGACAACCAGGCGCTCGCCGGAAAACTGGCGGCGGAGCACGAAACCTCCAGTCAGGCCCAGGCCCGGGTCGCCGAGTTGGAGCGCCTCGGCCGGGAATCCGAACAGAAAAAAACCGGCGCGACCGCCGCACTTGCCGACGTGAAGCAACAGCTGGCCGAGGCCAATCAAGCTTTGGAAAAGAGCGGGGCAACCGTGGCTGAACTGACGGCGGAAAATGACCGGCTGGGGAAGGCGCTGGCCGCCGCCAAGCAGGACGACACGGGCGCCTTGCGCGAGGAACTCACCCGGTCGCGCCGTGACGCGGCCGGTCTGGCGGCGCTCCGCGATGAAAACAGCAAGCTTCGCCAGGCCACGGACGATGCGGCAGCTTTACGCGCCAAGAACGAACAGTTGACCCGCGATAACGACCAGCTCACCGCCTTCATGACCAGCAACCGCGCCGACCTGGACAAGGCCCAGGCCCGGGTGGTTGAGCTCGGCAAGCAACTGGAGGAAGCCCGCACCATCCGCACGCGCGGGGGCGACGACGCGAAGAAAATCCAGGGTGACCTGACCGAGGCGAACCAGACGATCGAGAAGCTGAACGCCACGGTGGCGGAATTGACCGGCACCAACGACAAGCTCGAGAAGGACCTGGATAACGCCAAGAAATCCACCGAGGCCGCGCTGGCCGCCCAATCCCAGGCCGTGTCCGCCGCGCAGCCCGACGCGTACAAGATGGAGATCAGCACGCTGCAGGCCCACGTGAAGGAACTCGAGGGCCAGATCGAGGATGAGCGGGGTAACGCCGCCAAGGAGGTTGCCACCATGGCCGCGCAGCTGCAGCGCACGCGCGAGACCAACCGTTCGCTCAACGAGGCCAACCGCGCCCTGCTTTCGGCCAAGGAGAACGACACGTCGGCCTCGCGCGAGGACCTCGACCAGCTGCAGGGCAAGGTGCGGGACCTGACGGCGGCCGGGGAGGAACTGCGCCGGCAGAATCAGCGCCTGACGGCCGATGCGCAAAAGGCCGCGACGGAGCGCGACACCATGAAGGCCCAGCTTGAGGACGCCCGCAAGGTGGTGACGATGTTGCCCGGGTTGTCGGATGAGAAGGCAGCCTTGCAGGAACGGCTCGAGGCCGTCGGATCCCAACTGGTCAAGACCCAGCAGGATCTGGACGCGGCGCAAAAGAACAGCGGTGATCTCACCGCCCAGCTGGCCGCCAGCCGCCAGGCGGCGGACAAGGCGCAGGCGGATCTCGCGGCCGTGCAGACCCGCGCCACCGACGCCGAGAAGGCGGCCGAGGCCCACAACAATTCCGTGGCCGAGCTGACCCAGGCCAACGGCAAGCTCGAGCTCGAGCGCGAGGATATGCGGCGGTTGGTGGAATCCTACCGCGCCGATATCGCCCGCCTGACCCAGAACGTGCGGGCTGCCGAGCAGCAGCGCACGGACGCGGAGCGCAGCGGCCAGCAGAATATCGATGCCGTCACCGCCCAGCTCGCCCAGTTGCGCCGCGAACTCGACGGCGCCCGGGCGGCCCAATCGCGCCTGATGGAGGCCAGTGCCGCCCAGGAGCGCGACCGGGTTGGCATCATCACCCAGTTGCGCACGGAGAACGGCGCCTTGGCGGCCCGCCTGAACCAGGCCCAGGGCACGCTCGACCAGATTGCCGCCGCCGCCCGGCTGGGCACGCCGGCTTCGGTCATTGCCTCAGGCGGCCCGGCGCCGGCGAACCCGGGGCCGGTGGTTTCCACCAACGCGGCCCAGGTCCGCTACCACACGGTCGCCGAGGGTGATTCGCTTTCGCGCATCAGCATGCGCTACTACGGCACGGCGAACCGCTGGCAGGAAATCTTCCAGGCGAATCGCGACATCCTGCAGGGTTCCAGTGCGCTCCGGGTCGGCATGCAGCTCAAGATTCCCTGAGGGCAGGGCGGGTCGCTGATCCCGCCGGTTGACGCGCGAAGACGGGATCGGCTATCAAATAAAAAGGGCACACCTTGCGGTGTGCCCTTCGTGATTTTCGATGGCTGAAGTTTCAGGCTACGGCGAACTGGTCGGCGGCCACGGGGGCGGCGGATTGCTTCGCGAGCTGGTTGAAGAAGTTGTCCCGGCGTTCGCGGGCGACCTTGACGTCCTTCGTGCCCAGGGAGCGGCGGATGCGCTCCTTGGTGAAGGGGGTCGGGTACACCGTGTAGTGAAGAAACCACGTCCCGTTGTTATTCCAGAGATGGTGGTTGGGATTCGCTTCGCTGATGCGAAGGGAGGCGAGGGTGATGAGGTTGGACATGATGCGTGAGCGGTTGAGTTTTAATTAATCGTTCGCGCATCAGGGTTTTCCTAAAAAACGAAAGCCGCCTGAGGGCATCAGGCGGCTTTCCGTTTTTTGAGGAGGAGTTTTTTTGTTAGAAGGTTTGACCCCTCTCACATCCGGGTGACTTGCGTCACTCGAAACCACCGTGATCACTCCTAGACCCGGTTGGCAGAACCGGCTGCTGTCAGCCAATCCTTTCCTGATGCAATGCGCAGCGTGCAAAGCTTCGCGTCATAGGCCAGACAAATTTTCATTCCCCGGTACCGGCGGAGCGCCCGATGCAGGCAAACGGCTGGTTTTTGCCCATTTACAGAAAAAAGCCCCGGGCAATAATTTTTGGCGGGGCCGGTGAGAGCGGGACGGGGGACTCAGGTCAGGGTCACACCCTTGGCCTTGGCGGCCCGGAGGAGGGCGTCAGCCATGTCGGAGGGGGTCACCGCAACCTCGATGCCGCACTCCTTGAACACGGCGATCTTGGCGGCCGCGGTATCCTCGGTCCCGCCGACGATCGCGCCGGCGTGGCCCATGCGGCGGCCGGCGGGGGCGGTGGCCCCGGCGATGAAGCCGGCGACCGGCTTCTGGCAGTTGGCCTTGATCCAGCGGGCGGCCTCGACCTCGGCGTTGCCGCCGATTTCACCGATCAAGATGATGCCGTGGGTCTCTGGGTCGGCATTGAAGAGCTTGATGATGTCGAGATGATTGGTCCCGTTGACCGGGTCGCCGCCAATGCCAACGCAGGTCGTCTGGCCGATGTTCTTCGAGGTGAGCTGGAAGACCGCCTCGTACGTGAGCGTGCCGGAGCGCGAGACGACGCCGACGTGGCCCTTCTTATGAATGTAGCCCGGGGCGATCCCGATGCGGCAACCGCCGAAAGAATCCTTGCCGGTACCAGGCGTCACGATGCCGGGACAATTCGGTCCGAGAAGGCGGGTCTTGCCGCCCTGCATGGCGCGCTTCACGCGGATCATGTCCTTGATCGGAATGCCCTCGGTGATGGCGACCGCGAGGTCGAGGCCGGCATCGACGCATTCCAGAATGGCGTCGGCGGCAAATGGCGGCGGCACAAAGATCACGGATACGGTGGCGCCGGTCGCCTTGGCGGCGTCGGTGACGGAATTGAAGATCGGCACCTTGTGGGTGCCGTGCTCGAAGAACTGGCAGCCCTTGCCGGGCGTGACGCCGGCAACGACGTGCGTACCGTAGTCGAGGGAGAGCTTGGCATGGCGGCCGCCGAAATCGCCGGTGATGCCTTGGACAATGATCTTCGTTTCAGGAGTGATGAGGATGCTCATTTTTGAAAGTGATGGGTAACGAGTAGCGGGTGGGTGGAATATTTACGCCTTGGCTTTGCGTTGGTGGAGGCCGATCTGGTTGCCGTCCGGGTCCTTGATCGCGAACATACGGCACGGGGCAAATTCCATGGGTTCGAAGACGATGCTCGCACCGGCGGCGCGCACTTCGGCGACGGCGGCATCGAGATCGACCACTTCCAAGGTGAGGCTGGGGCTGGGCGTGCCGGGCATGGCGTTGGACAGGGCCAGGGCCTGGCCGGCGACGTCGTATTCGATCCACCACTGGCCGGGCGAAAACTCGATCTCCACGTTGGCCTTGAGGCCAAGCAGACCCTCGTAGAATTTCCGGGCGCGAGCGACATCGGTGACCGGATGGAAGACAAAGGCGAATTCCTTGATCTGGATGCTCATGGGGAGGGGGTGGTTGAAAGTTGAAGGGTGAAAATTGAAAGATAAGTGGCGGAAAGTTTGGGCGTCTGGTCTTTCAACCTTCTACTTTCACCTTTCAACCGCTCGTCGCTAGGCGACGAGCTTGACGATCTTCTGCGCGGCGTCGGCCATGGTGTCGCCGGAGACGAGCGCGAGGCCGGAGGCAGCGAGGGTCGCCTTGCCGGCGGCGACGTTGTTGCCCTCGAGGCGGACGACGAGGGGCAGCTTGAGGCCGACCTCCTTGACCGCGGCGACGATGCCGGTGGCGATGACGTTGCAATCCATGATACCGCCGAAAATGTTAACGAGAATCCCCTTCACGTTCTTGTCGCCGAGGATGATCTTGAAGGCGGCGATGACCTGGTCCTTGGAGGCGCCGCCGCCGACATCGAGGAAGTTGGCCGGGGTGCCGCCGAAGTGCTGGATGATGTCCATGGTGCTCATGGCGAGGCCGGCACCGTTAACGAGGCAGGCAATGTTGCCGTCGAGGGCGATGTAGCTCAGGGAGTGCTTGGACGCCTCGATTTCCTTCGGATCCTCCTCGTTGAGGTCGCGCAGCGCGACGATCTCCGGGTGGCGGTAAAGGGCGTTCGAGTCGAACGAGACCTTGGCGTCGAGGGCCAGCACCTCGCCGGTCGGCGTGGTGATCAGCGGGTTGACCTCGATCATCGCGGCGTCCGTGTCCCAGAACGCGTTGTACAGGTTGCGGATGAGCTTGGCGGCGTTCTTGGCCTCCGCGCCGGCGAAGCCGAGCTTGAAGATCAGGTCGCGTACCTGGAAATCGGCGAGGCCGTAGGCGGGATCGACGATGATCTTGAAAAGTTTTTCCGGGGTCTCATGGGCGACCTTCTCGATCTCCACGCCGCCTTCCGTCGAGGCGACGATGACCGGCTTGGAGCTGGCCCGGTCGAGGAGGATGGCGAGGTAGTATTCCTTTTTGATGTCACTCGCCACGGTGAAGTAAATGGTCTGGACCTTGCGGCCGGCCGGGCCGGTCTGGACGGTGACCAGCGTGTTGCCGAGCATCTTGCCCGCGATTTCCTTGGCGTCGGCCTTCGTCTTGCAGAATTTCACGCCGCCCTTGTAGCCGTCGGTGAAGGTGCCCTTGCCGCGGCCACCCGCGTGGATCTGCGACTTGACCATCGTCGGTCCCTCGGGGAGCTGGGCGAGGGCGTTGATGAATTCCTCGGGGGTGGTGGCGACCGCGCCCTTGGGGACGGGCACGCCATACTTTTCGAAGAGGGCCTTGGCTTGATACTCGTGAATGTTCATGGGAAAGGGGGGACGATGATTTGCCAGAAAGCCCGGCGGAATGACACGATAAAAACAGCGCATCCATGGTTTATTTCCCCGCATCGGTTGTCTGGCGCGGGCCGGTGCGGGGCCCACCCATGACGGGGCGGCGCCGGGCCCGGATGGCCCCGGCGGAAACCGTCGGTGATTGCGTTGATCCCGGCGGCCTGCAACATGCAGCCCGTATGCAATCCCACGAGTTGCTCAAGGAAGTCCTGAAGAAGACCAGCGCGAAACAGATTTCCGCCGAGCTGGGGCTGTCGCTTTCCCTCATCTACAAGTGGGCCGAGCCGCCGGTCGATGAAACCGGCAGTGGCGCGAACAACCCGCTGGACCGCATCGAGCAGCTGTTGAAAATCACGCATGACGAGCGCATCGCGCAATGGGTCTGCGAGCGCGCCGGCGGCTTTTTCATCAACAACCCCAAGGCCAAGGCGCAGCCCTACCAGCTCATTCCCTCGACCAACAGCATCGTCCAGGAGTTCGCCGACATGCTGGGCGTCATCGCGGTCGCCGCCGCCGACAACACGATCACCCCGGCGGAAGCCAAGGCGATCCGCCGGCGCTGGGAGGACCTGAAGTCGGTCACCGAGGGTTTTGTGCGGCAGTGCGAAGAGGGTAACTTCACCGAGCTCAAGCAGGCCGTGACCAAGTCCGGCCCGCCGAAGGCGGAGTGAGGCAGTTCCCGCTGGTGTTCGGGTTAACCTCGCGCCGGATACGCCGGCAGAAAAAAGCCCGGGCGAATCCGCCCGGGCCAGGAATGAAGGGACCGGAACTGCCGGTCAGAACGTGATGGCGTAGCTCAGGGTGATCACGCCGCGCCCCACCGCCGCCGTGTTGACCGCCTTGTGGTCGGTGCCCTGCTTGAAATAGTTGTTCGAGCCCTTGGTGTAGGCGAAGCCCGCCGTGAACTTGGAATTCTTGGTCACCTGGAAGGGCGCCGCGACACCGATCAGATAATAGTCGCCCCAATTTTTGATGGAGGGCGAAGCATCGACGGCGGCTTCATCCCACTTGAAGGTGCCATAGGTGCCCGTGAAATCGAGCTCGGTGCCGAGATCCTTCAGGGGCACGGTGTACGCGGCCGTCAGCTCCAAGGTCGGCCCCTTGAGGACGAAGTCATAGTACAGTTTCGGCGTGAGCTTGAGGTCGCCGATCGTGTAGTTGAGTGCGACGTTGGGCTCGAAGGTGCCCTTGTAGAATCCATTGGCCTTTTTGGCGTTCGGGTAGGTGTAGGCCGTGAAGCCAGGCACGAAGGTGACGTCCTTGACGACGTCCATCGAGTAGGAGCCGTAGAAATCAAACTCCGGATCGGACTGGCCGACGACCTTGTCGGCGAGGGGAAAGTTGCTCCAGACACCCACGGCGAACGCGCCATAGTCATATTCCAGTGACGGCTCAAAGGACGGCCCGCCCAGGCGGGCGCCGCGGAACATGTATTGCGAGGCGAAGGACGGCGTGAGGACCCAGGAGCCGGTCGTCGGTTCAGCCGGGGCGGGGGTCGCGGCCGGGGTTTGGGCATGGGCGGAGAGGGCACCGAGGCCCAGCGCGCAGAGGAGGAGGCACGTAGTTTTTTTGTTCATGGGATTTTGGGTGTAGTGGTGAAGCAGGGTGGGCCGGGTCTGGCACTCCGGTCTCCCGGCAACCCTATTAGCAGATGTCCTGCCAAACAGGCTTCAGATTAGTCACCCATCTGCCCTGCACGGAATTAGTGGCCCGGATTCTTATGACAGCAATGCGGACAGCTTCTGGCAGATAAGCTGCTCAGTTCGCCAGCGGAGACTGTGCACCCGGTCGCCGGGGCAGGTTTCCTAACACTAACTCAGAAAACAAACCCACTGAACTCATGACCAGGTATTCATCCAAACTGACAGGCTGGGCCGCGGCCCTCCTCGCATTAGCCACTACGGCCTCGGCCGATATCAAGTTGAATGACAACATCACATTCAGCGGCTACGCCGTCGGTGCATACATGAACTACAAAGCCTCGAGCGCGACGGGCGTTGACTCGTTGTTTGACGCTTCGAAGCCCATCCCGGGCGGTGGTGACTCGAACGACGTGCTGACCAAGTTCACGTTGAACTTCAAGCCGGTCACCGGCGTGATCAGCTTCAACTACTTCCCGAACGTCGGCGGCAGCAATGAATTCACGCTGCTCGACGCCTATGCGACGTATGACGCCGGCGACGGCGTGACCGTCACGGGCGGCAAGTTCCTCAGCTACCTGGGTTACGAGTCATTCTATCCCGCCAGCATGGATCAGATCTCCTACGCCAACGGTGATTTCCTGGGTGCAATTCCCGGTTATCACTCCGGCGTGAAGGTCGACTATGCCGACAAGGTCCAGGGCGTCGGCCTCGCGGTGGTTGACTCCGTGTACTCGCCCTACGGCGGCACACGCGGTGACGGCGAACTGAAGCACAATGCCGGTCTCGAAGGCTACTACACCTACACCGGTGTGACCGACCTGACCCTGTGGGCCGGCTTCGCGTATGATACCAAGGGCGGCTTTCAGCCGCACTCGGTCTTCACCTTCGACTTCTGGGCGAGCTACCAGGCGACGAAGGCCCTGCGCGTCGCGGCCGAGTTCGTCTCCAAGGACGGCGGCACGGGCGCCAAGGGTACCGACTGGATCCTCTTCGCCAATTACACCTTCTCGGACAAGGTCTCCTCCACCTTCCGCATCAGCGGCGAGGAAATGTCTGACGGCGGCCCGAAGTTCACCAAGTACACGGTGGCCCCGGCCTACGCGCTGACGGCCAACCTCGCGATCCGTGCCGAGTATTCCTACTACAGCTACAGCAACTACACCTCCTCCGACGCCAGCTTCTTCGGCGTGCAGGCGATCCTGAAGTTCTAATCGGAACCGCCCGGCGGTTTCCAAGTTTCGCGCCGGCGATCCATCAACCGATCGGTCGCCGGCCTTCACTTCTCCCAAACTCTTTGATGGTTCAGCGCGGGCTGCTGCTTGCCCGGTTGGCACCGTCTTGTCTCAAAACCCACCAGTCATGATTACGAAATTCTCCAAACTACTCAGCGTCGGGGCCCTCGCCCTGGTCGCTTTGGTCGCTGCCGCTCGCGCGGCCGACACGGTCAAGGTCGGCGTCCTCCACGATCTCTCGGGCACGATGGCCATCAGCGAAACCTCGCTGCGCGACATCCTCCTGTTCACGTTCGACGAAATCAACGCCAAGGGCGGCGTGCTCGGCAAGAAAATCGTCCCGGTGATCGTCGATCCCGGCTCCGTCTGGCCGATCTTCGCGGAAAAATCGAAGCAGCTGCTCGAGGTCGACAAGGTGGCCGTGACCTTCGGCTGCTGGACCTCGGTGAGCCGCAAGTCCGCGCTGCCCGTGTTCGAGAAGGACAACGGCCTGCTCTTCTACCCCGTGCAATATGAGGGCGAGGAAGAGAGCCAGAACGTCTGCTACACCGCCGAGGCGGTCAACCAGCAGGCCATCCCGGCGGTCGACTACTTCATCGCACAGGGCAAAAAGAAGTTCTACCTGATCGGCACCGATTACGTCTATCCGCAGACGACCAATCTCGTGCTCCTCGAGTACCTCCTCAGCAAGGGCGTGCCCCTGGCGAACATCGGCGGCGGCTACAAGAAGGACGGCTCCGGCAAGATCATCTCGGCCGGCAAGTACACGCCGTTCGGCCACAAGGATTACCAGCAGATCATTGCTGAAATCAAGGATTTCGCCTCCAGCGGCGACGCCTGCGTGATCAGCACGCTCAACGGCGACACCAACCCGCCGTTCTTCAAGGAATACGCGGCCGCCGGCCTCACCGCCGACACCTGCCCCGTGGTTTCCTACTCGATCGCCGAGGATGAATTCCGCAGCCTGCCTGCCAAGGATCTGGTCGGCCAGATCGGCTGCTGGACCTACTTCCAGTCGATCGATAGCCCGGAGAACACCAAGTTCCTCGCGGATTTCCAAGCCTGGCTCAAGACCACGACCGCTGACGGCGTCGTCAAGGAAGGCCGCGTGGTGGATTCCCCGATGGTCCTCAGCTACGACGGCGTCTACCTGTGGAAGGCCTGCGTCGAGAAAGCCGGCAGCTTCGATGTGGACAAGGTCCGCGCAGCCTGGAAGTCCGGCGTCTCCTTCGTCGGCCCCGGCGGCAAGGTCACGACCCAGCCGAACATGCACTTGACCAAGACGGTCTACATCGGCGAGTCCAAGGCGGACGGTCAGTTCAAGATCCTGAAGACCTTCCCCGACGTCTACGGCGAGCCCCACCTGAAGGGTACCTTCAAGGCCAAGGAATAATTATTCCAGCCGAGCACCCGGCCTGACCGGGTGCTCCGGTTCACTTACGCAAGGGGCGGCTCCACGGGGCCGCCCCCTTTTTTTCGGAAATTGTTCCGATGTTCGCTTCCCGGAAGCGGATCGGCACTCCACCTGCTATTGGGTTTTGTCCGGGTTGGACAAACACGCCGCACACTCATGGTTTGGAAATTATTTCGCCCCCTGCTCCTTTGCACCCTTGGTGTTTGCGTCGGCCTCCTTGCCAATGTCCGCGCCATGGCGGCGCCGGAAACCGCGCGGGCAACCATCGTCCGGGCGATTCTCACGACGGATGACGCCCAAAAACGTGCGATCATCAACTCCCTTATCGGCCAGGGTGATGAGGCGATCCGGGAAGTCTTCACCGCGTGGCGGCAGGACAACCTGTATGTTTATTCGGCGCCTGGCGGCGCCAAGGTGCCCGTCGAACTGACCGGGGACAAGGACGCGGCCGGCACCCAAGCCGCGGTTCGGGTGGACACGGGCGAACCGCTCAAGGACGCCGCCGGCCAGCCGCTCCGGCTGGTTGCCAAGCAGCTCACCGCGGTGGAACATGATGCCGGCCTGCGCCGCGCCATGAAGAATGTCGTCGATCTGCTCGATCTCGGTTCACCGCTTCCGGCCAAGCGCCTGCGGGCCGTCCAGACCATCGGCTTCGCGCAGAAAGCTGACAAGCTCCCCGCGCTGGAGGCCCGGGCCGGGCTTGAGACCGACACCGAGATCAAGAAGGAGCTGAAGGAAGCGATCGCCCTGATCCATTTGGCGGATTCCGACGACGGTGTTAAGATCAAGGCGCTCGCCGAGCTGCAGGAGCTGCACAATTCGTCCAGTTACGACCTGATCAATGCCCTCAAGGTCAAGGCCGAGACTGGCGGCAAACCGGCCGTCGTCGCGGCGGCGAACGCAGCGCTCGTGGCGATTGAGAATCACCGCTCCGTGGTGAAATTTTTCGGCACCCTTTTTCGCGGGCTCAGCGCGGGCAGTGTCCTGCTCGTCGTGGCGCTCGGCCTGGCGATCACGTTCGGCCTGATGGGCGTAATCAACATGGCCCACGGCGAGATGATTACCGTCGGCGCCTATGCCACCTACATCACGCAAAATGTGTTCGGTGAGGGTATGCATTTCACCCTGCCATTCATCAAGGTGGCCATCCATCTGCCCGGCCTGCACCTGACGGGCTGGGCCTATCAGCTGTATTTTGTGGCGGCGATCCCCGTCGGTTTCCTGAGTGCGGCGCTGGTGGGCATCGCGCTCGAGCGCAGTGTCATTCGCTTCCTCTACCGGCGTCCGCTGGAGAGCCTGCTCGCGACCTTCGGTGTGTCTTTGATTTTGCAACAGCTGTTCAAGCTCACGTTCGGCTCCAACAACGTGAACGTCGACAGCCCGGTCTACCTGAGCAGCAACTGGACGGTGTTCGATGTCACCTTCGACTGGAACCGCGTTTTCGTGATCGGTTTCGCTGCGGTGATTGTGTTCGGCGTCTGGCTGGCGCTGACCAAGACGCCACTCGGTTTGCTCATCCGTTGCGTCATGCAAAACCGCATGATGGCGTCCTGCATGGGCGTGCGCACGGAGCGCGTGAACATGCTCACCTTCGGCCTCGGCAGCGGCCTGGCCGGTCTGGCCGGCGTGTTCGTCACCCAGCTCGGCACCGTGGGCCCGTCGATGGGGCAGGAGTACATCGTCGACAGTTTCATGACGGTGGTCGTGGGCGGCGTCGGCAGTATCTTCGGCACCGTGGTGAGCGCGCTCGGCATCGGCCTGGCCGACCAGTCGCTGCAGCAGATTCTCCTCAATCCCGTGCTGGGCAAGATTCTCGTGCTGCTCGCGATCATCCTGTTCCTGCAATGGCGGCCCACCGGCCTTTTCGCGGCCCGCAGCCGCAGCCTTGATTGAGCGTTGCCCTCCGCCCCATCCCAACCGCATGAGCGCACCCGCCCCGACCGGCTCCCTCCTCCGCACCCGCCACCTGGAATTCACGGTGGTCGGCGTCCTCCTGGTGCTGCTGACGGTGATCTTTCCGCTTTGCAACGCCCACGGCTTGCTCAGCGATTTCACGATCACCCTGTGGGGTAAATACCTTTGCTACGCCCTGCTGGCCATCTCCGTGGACCTGCTGTGGGGCTACACGGGGTTGCTGAGCCTCGGGCAGGCCCTGTTCTTCAGCCTCGGCGGCTACATGTTCGGCATGTATCTCATGCTGCAGATCGGCATGCTGGGCAGCTACGCCAAGGCCGGCCAGAATCCGGCCGGCCTGCCGGACTTCATGGTGTTTCTCGGCCACACCTTTCTGCCGCTGTTCTGGCGGCCGTTCAATTCCTTCGGTTTCGCGGCGCTGATGGTGTTTCTGGTGCCCGGCCTGGTGGCGCTCATCTTCGGGTTCCTGGCTTTCCGCTCCCGGATCAAGGGTGTCTATTTCTCGATCCTGACCCAGGCGCTGACCTACGGAGCGGCCCTGATGTTTTTCCGGAACGACTTCACGATGGGGGGCAACAACGGCTTCACCGATTTCAAATTCATCTTGGGTCACTCCCTGGTCGAGCCGGACACCGGCCCCGCCACGATGCGCGGCCTGTTTGTGGCCAGCGCGCTGGCCTTGCTGCTCGTCTGCCTGTTCTGCCACTGGCTGAACGGCACGAAGTTTGGCCTCGTCCGGCAGGCGATCCGCGACGGCGAGAACCGCGTGCTCTTCAGCGGCTACGCTACGGCCAACTTCAAGCTGTTTGTCTTTGTCGTGGCCGCGTTCATCGCGGCCGTGGGTGGCGCGCTCTTTGTGCCGCAGGCGGGCATCATCAACCCGGACCAGATGACCCCGGACAAATCGATCGAGGCCGTCGTGTGGGTCGCCGTCGGCGGGCGCGGCACCCTCATCGGGCCGATCATCGGCGCGATCACCATCAATGCCCTCCGCAGCTGGGCCACGCAGGCGTATCCG
The DNA here is from genome assembly GCA_903898675.1 of uncultured Verrucomicrobiota bacterium. Lineage (GTDB taxonomy): Bacteria > Verrucomicrobiota > Verrucomicrobiia > Opitutales > Opitutaceae > Lacunisphaera. Next base: position 194,856 of record CAIUGM010000031.1, on the reverse strand, counting down.
GACTCGTGGCTGATTATCCTCGGACTGATTTTTCTCCTGGTGGTTCTTTTCCTGCCGGGCGGCATCGTCAGCCTGCCGGGCAAGCTCAAGGCCCTGCGGGGCCACAAGGGCAAACCCGCCGAACCGGCCGCCACCCGCGCATGAGCCATCCCATCCTGACCGTCGAGGACGTCTCCAAGACCTATGATGGCTTCAAGGCCATTTCGGACCTGAACTTTTATCTGTTCGAGGGGGAGCTGCGCACCGTCATTGGTCCGAACGGCGCGGGCAAATCGACCTTCTTCGACCTCATCACCGGCCGCGCCAAGCCGGACAAGGGCCGGATTGAATTCGGGCCGCCGTCGGCCCCGGGCCACGACCTCACCGCGCTCAGCGAGTATGAGATCAACCGCCTCGGTATCGGCCGCAAGTTCCAGACGCCCAGCGTGTATGTCGAGCACACCGTCTGGGACAACCTGGTGCTCTCGCTCAAGGGACCGCGGGGGGTTTTCGCCTCGCTGTTCAAGCGCCAGAATTCCACCGACCGCGACCGGATCGCCGAGCTCCTCAAGCTGATCCGGCTCGACGCCAAGAGCAACTGGAAGGCCGGCCTTCTCGCGCACGGCGAGAAGCAATGGCTCGAGATCGGCATGCTGCTGGCGCAGGATCCCAAGGTGCTGCTGGTGGACGAGCCTGCCGCCGGCATGTCCGACGAGGAAACGCACCGGACTGGCGAACTGCTCATCAGCCTCGCCGGCCGGCACAGCATCGTCGTCATCGAGCACGACATGACTTTCGTGAAGCAGATCGCCCGCGATAATCCCGTCACCGTCCTGCACCAGGGCCATGTCCTCTGCGAGGGGAAGTTCGAGGAGGTCCAGGCCAATCCCAAGGTCCGCGAAGTGTATCTCGGCCGCGGCAAGCATGGCACCCGCTAAAACGTTTAACGCTTAACTTTTCCCAACCCTCAATGACCGCCGCTGCCTCCAGTACTTTGAACGTTGAGCGTGCTGAGGCGCTTTTGCGCCTCAATGGCGTCGAGACGGACATCGGCGGTTCGCGCATTCTCCGGGGCGTCACCCTCGAAGTGAACTCGGGCGAGGTCGTCGCCCTCATGGGCCGCAACGGGGTGGGCAAGACCACGACGCTGAAATCCATCACGGGCGTGCTGCCCGTGCGCACGGGCTCGATCCTGTTCAACGGCCAGCGGATCGATCAGCTGCCGGTCGATGTGCGCGCCCGCGCCGGCATTGGCTACGTGCCGCAGGGCCGCGACATCTTCCCGCACATGACGATCGAGGAGAATCTCCATGTCGGCCTGGTGGTGCACGGCCGCCGCGGTCCCGAGGCGCGCCGGATGCTGGACCGCGTCTACGCGTTGTTCCCGGTGCTGAAGGAAATGCTTTCGCGCAAGGGCGGCGTGCTTTCCGGCGGCCAGCAGCAGCAGCTGGCCATCGGCCGGGCGCTGCTCACCAACCCGAAGCTCCTGATCCTCGACGAACCGACCGAGGGCATTCAGCCGTCCATCATCGACCAGATCGGCGACACCCTGAAAAAGCTCAAGATCAGCAATATTTCCGAGGAAGAGGCCACCGCGGAGTCCCGGGGAGATGCCGCGAAGATCATGAACGCGGTCCAGGAACTGAAACGCGAGGGGGCGCTCGCGATTTTGCTGGTCGAGCAATACGTTGATTTCTGCCGCGAAGTCGCCGACCGTTTCTATGCCATGGACCGCGGCGCCGTCACGATCTCCGGCCCGATTGCGACCTTGACCGACGAGGTCGTGAAAAAGCATTTGCAGGTCTGATTTCTTAACCGCTAATCTGCGCTCATCCTCGCTGATCACGGACCGGATCGTTTTTCTTAATTAGCGTCTATTAGCGAAGATTAGCGGTTTCTCCTCATGCATCTCACCCCGCGCGAACGCGAAAAACTCATGGTGGTCACCGCCGCCGACCTGGCGCGCCGCCGGCAGGCCCGCGGCCTCAGGCTGAATTATCCCGAGTCCATCGCCATCATCACGTACGAAATCATGGAAGGCGCGCGCGACGGCAAGTCGGTCGCCGAGCTCATGAGCTTCGGCACCACCATCCTCAAGGCGGCCGATGTCATGGAGGGCGTGGCCTCCATGATCCACGACGTGCAGGTCGAGGCCACCTTTCCGGACGGCACGAAGCTTGTCACGGTGCACCACCCGATCCGTTGATGCAGGACCACGGGACCACCGACTACCGGACACCAGACTCCCAATCACCTTTATCCCATGTCTCACTCCAGTCCCGTAGGCCATAGTCCGTGGTCCCGTGGTCTTTTCCTTCCATGATCCCCGGCGAAATCATCACCGCCCCCGATCCCGCCAACGCGGGGCTGCCGGCCAATCTCCAGCTGGCCACCGCCACGCTCGACATCACCAACACCGGCGACCGTCCGATCCAGGTGGGCTCCCACTACCATTTCTTTGAAACCAACGAGGCGTTGCGTTTTGACCGCGCGGTCGCCCGCGGCTTCCGGCTGAACATTCCCGCCGGCACGGCGGTGCGCTTCGAGGCCGGCGACACCAAGCGGGTCGAACTCGTCGCCCTGGCCGGTCTTCGCGAGGTCTATGGCCTCAACGCGAAGATCGAGGGTCCGCTCGACAAGAAGAAATCGGCCAAGCCCAAAAGACGGAAGTCATGAAATCAGGCAGGAGTACTGATGCAGTTTTCTGTTCCCTGACTTCCTGAGTTCCACATCAACCCATTCTTCCTCCCATGCCGCTCAAGCTTTCCCGCCGCCAATACGCCGAGATGTTCGGCCCGACCACGGGTGACCGCGTGCGCCTCGCCGACACCGAGCTCTTTGTCCAGGTGGAGCGCGACCTCATTGCCGAGGGCGGCGGCTACGGCAACGAGATCAAATTCGGCGGCGGCAAGGTCATCCGCGACGGCATGGGCCAGTCGCCGACCGCGCTCGACGCCGAGTCGCTGGACCTGATCATCACCAACGCCCTGATCCTCGACCCCCTCCTCGGGGTCATCAAGGCGGACATCGGCATCAAGCACGGCCTGATCGTCGGCATCGGCCACGGCGGCAATCCCGGGATCCAGAGCGGCCTGGGTTCGATCTACGTCGATCCCCGCACCAAGAAGAAAAACCCCATGATTGTCGGCGCCGCCACCGAGGTCATCGCGGGCGAGGGCAACATCATCACGGCCGGCGGGATCGACACCCACATCCATTTCATCTGCCCGCAGCAGATCGACGAGGCCATCAGTGCCGGCATCACCACGATGCTCGGTGGCGGCACCGGCCCGGCCCACGGCACCTTTGCGACCACCTGCACGCCCGGCGCGTGGAACCTCCACCGGATGCTCGAGGCCGCCGAGTCCTACCCGATGAACCTCGGTTTCCTCGGCAAGGGCAACTGCGGCACGGCCGCGCCGCTGCGCGAACAGGTGCTCGCCGGCGCCATCGGCCTGAAGCTGCACGAGGACTGGGGTACCACGCCCGCGGCCATCGACACCTGCCTCGGCGTGGCGGACGAACTCGATGTCCAGGTCGCCATCCACACCGACACGCTCAACGAGTCCGGCTATGTGGACGATACGATCCGCGCCTTCAAGGGCCGCACGATCCACACCTTCCACTCCGAGGGCGCCGGCGGCGGCCACGCCCCGGACATCATCCGCGTGTGCGGCGAGGCCAACGTGCTCCCGTCGTCCACCAATCCCACGCGTCCCTTCACGGTCAACACCATCGACGAGCATCTCGACATGCTGATGGTCTGCCACCACCTCGATGCCAAGATTCCGGAGGACGTCGCCTTCGCCGAGTCCCGGATCCGGCCCGAGACCATTGCGGCGGAGGACCGGCTGCACGACTTGGGCGCCATCTCGATGATGTCATCCGACTCGCAGGCGATGGGCCGCATCGGCGAGGTGATCATCCGCACCTGGCAGACGGCGCACAAGATGAAGCAGCAGTTCGGCGGCCTCAGCGGCAAGGTGCACCCGGCGGCCGACAACTTCCGCGCGCTGCGCTACCTCGCGAAATACACCATCAACCCCGCCATTGCGCACGGCATCTCGCACATCGTCGGTTCCATCGCGGTCGGCAAGCTGGCCGACCTGGTCATCTTCAAGCCCGCGCTCTTTGGCGTGAAACCCGAGGTGGTGCTCAAGGGCGGCTTTATCGCCTGGGCCAACATGGGCGACCCGAACGCCTCGATCCCCACGCCGCAGCCGACGTTCTATCGCCCGCAGTTTGGCGCCGCCGGCCGGGCGCTCGCCTCCACGAATATCACCTTCGTCAGCGCCGCCTCGCTGCGGAGCAAGACCGGCCCGAAGCAGCTCGGGCTGAAGCGCCGGCTGGAGCCGGTGAAAAACTGCCGGAAGATCGGCAAGCAGGACATGGTGCTCAACGACGCCATGCCGCGGATCGAGGTCGATCCCGAGACGTACAAGGTCATGGCCGACGGCGTGCACCTGACCTGTGAGCCGGCGAAGGTGCTCCCGATGGCCCAACGTTACTTTCTCTTTTGAACACAGCCATTCATTCGAGCTTTCTGCCGGCCTGCCCGCCAAAGCTCCAGCGACGGCGGATGGCTCAGCGGTATTTCCTGTTCTGATGTGAACCACAGAGACACCGAGCTCACAAAGAATTGAGGTTTTCTTCGTGCCCTCTGTGTCTCGGTGGTTAATTATTCTGTCATGCATTTGATTGGAGCCGCGGTTGCTCAACCAGACCCAGCGCTGCCTGAAGTAGCCCTCAAGGTGGAGCGATTCACCGCGGTGAAACGGCTCTGGCGCGGCACGGCCGAGGACGGCACGGAGTTTGGCTTCGAGCTCTCCGCTCCCCTGAAGCATGGCGACACTTTCTGGCAGTCCGCTGCGGCCCGTTACGTTCTGCAACAACAGCCCGAAGCGGTGATTGAGATTTCGCTCGAGGTGGCGCCCTCCGCCGCCGCCGGCATCGGCTGGGCCATCGGCAACCTGCACCTCGAACTCGCGGCGGAGCCCGCCCGGCTGTTGGCGCCCGACGAACCGGCGGTGCGACAACTGTTGGAGCGACTCAAGGTTCCCTTCAAGCCGGTCACCGCCATCTTCCGCCCGGGCCGATTCGCCCGGGGCAACCTGCCCACCCATGAGCTCGGACCCAGTCACAAACACTGATGCCGCCTGGCTGGTCGGCCTGCTGCAGGCGGGCGATTCCTTTTACCCGACCGGGAGCTATGCGCACTCGTTCGGTCTCGAGGGCTTGGTCCATGAAGGCGTGATCCGCGACCGGGCGACCCTCCGCGAGTTTCTCTTTCGTTCCGTCCTGCCTTCGCTCCGGCAGGCCGAGCTGCCGTTGGCCGCCCAGGCCTGGCAGGCTTTCGGGGTGGAAGACTGGACACGGATCGGCGAACTCTGCCGGTTGTCGGCCGCGCTCAAGGCCCCGGCGGAACTCCGCGCGGCTTCGGCCAACATCGGCCGGCAGCGCGCCGAGTTCACGGCGTTGCTGCATGCGCATCCGCTGGCCGGGGAATATCTCCGCCGGGCGGCGGCCGAAGCCTGGCCGTTCGCCGCCGCGGTGTCCTCGGCGCTGGAAGGCCGCGTGCTGGGTGCGCCGCGCACGGCGGTGCTGGCCGGGGTTTATTATGCGAGCACCGCCTCGCTGGTTTCCGCGGCGATGAAGGTCCTGCGGCTCGGGCAGAATGCCTCCCAGACGCTGCTGACGGAAGCCCTGGGCGCCGCGCCGGGGATCATCGCCGCGGCGGAGCAGGTGCCGCTCGAGGAGATCGGCTGGTTCAACCCGTGGCTCGACATTGCTTCGGCCCGACACGAATCCGCGGACTCGCGGATGTTCATCTCATGATTTATTTAAACCACGAAGGACACGAAGAGCACGAAGACCAATCGCCGTTCTGGTTCGTACTTCGTGCTCTTCGTGTCCTTCGTGGTTAATCAATCTCTCCCTATGAAACGTCCTCCTCGCATTGGCATCGGCGGTCCGGTCGGATCGGGCAAGACAATGCTCTGCCTCAAACTCTGCCAGCAGTTGCGCGCCCGCTACTCGATGGCGGTCGTCACGAACGACATCTATTGTTCCGAGGATGCCCAGTTCCTGATCAAGCACAGCGCGCTGGCGGCGGAGCGCATCGCCGGCGTCGAGACCGGCGGCTGTCCGCATACCGCCATCCGCGACGACACGACCATGAACGAGCAGGCCTGCCGGGCCCTCGAGGCCAGGTTCCCGGACCTCCAGTTGCTGCTGGTCGAGAGCGGCGGCGACAACCTCACGGCCACGTTTTCCCCCGAGCTGGTCGACGCGTTTATCTACGTCATCGACGTGGCCGAGGGGGACAAGATCCCGCGCAAGGGCGGCCCGGCGATCCGGTTCAGCGATCTGCTCATCATCAACAAAATCGACCTGGCCCCGCTGGTCGGGGCCGACCTGGGCGTGATGGAGCGTGACGCCAAGGTGCAGCGCGGCGCCCGGCCGTTTCTTTTCTGCGACCTCAAGCGCGAGCATAACCTGGCCCAGGTGGTCGCGTGGATCGAACACGAGGTGTTGTTCGACCGCCCGGCCAAGGCCTGAATCAGGATGGCCGAATTTTCCGGTAACCTTTTTTTGCGTGCCGAGGGCCGGGCCGACGGCCACACGGTGCTGGCCGGGCAGTCGTTTCGCGCGCCGTTCCACCTGAGCAAGCCCTACTGGGACGCGGACGCTGGCATCCTGATCGTCCAGGTGGTCAACCCGACGGCGGGCATTCTGGCCGGCGACCGGTTGGAATCGGCCATCACGGTCGAATCCGGCGCGGCGCTCCTGGTGACGACCCCCAGTGCAAGCCGGATTTTCAAGATGGATGACGGCCGCTCGGCCGAGAGCCGGCAGCAATTCACCGTGGCCGCCGGTGGCTGGCTGGAGGTGGCGCCCGAGCCGCTCGTGCCGCACCGGGGCTCGCGCTTCCGGCAGGTGACGAGCGTGGAGATCGCCCCCGGGGGCGGCTTGTTCTTCGTCGACCAGTTGCAACCCGGCCGGGTGGGGCATGACGAGGCCTGGCAGTGGGAGCGGCTTTGCCTGGACCTGACGGTGAGGCTCGCCGGCGAGATCATCTTGCGCGAGCGGCTTGACCAGACCGGCGAGGAACTGCGGGCCCTGGCGGCCCTGGCCGGCTCGGGGCCGGCGGCGTGTTTTGCCAACGCGGTGTTGATCAGCGAAGAAACCGGCGGCAATTGGCGCGACGAGTTAAAACAGCTGCATCGCGACGGGCTGTGGCTCGGGGTCAGTGCACTCCGCCGGGGCGGCTGGAGTCTGCGGCTGGTGGCGCCGGACAGTGTGAAGCTCCGTCAGGGCCTTCGCGAGGTGCGGCGGATTCTCGCGGCCAGCTTCCCCAAGCTGGGGGCCGACCTGCGCAAGCTTTAGGGCGATTTTCCAAAATGTAGCCGGGGTCGTTGACCCCGACTCTCGCCCTGACCGGGGTCAGCGACCCCGGCTACAAAGGGCTCAGAGGACGAATGCGGCGGCGCCGGCGACTGCCACGGCCGCACCAGCGAAGCGGGCGATATTCTGCTGTTTCTGCAGCAGTAAACCCAGGCCAAGACCGGCGGCGTGAAGCAGAATCGTGGCGGCAACAAAGCCGGCGCCATAGGAAAGCCCGCCGGCCGTGGCCGGCATTTCCGCGCCATGGGCCACCCCGTGAAACAAGGCGAAAAGACCCACGATCGCCATGCTGGCGGGAGCGGGCAGCCGCACCGCCGCCGCGATGAGCAGGCCCAAAATCAGAATCGACGCGGCGATACCCTGTTCCACGCCAGCCAGGGCCACCCCATTGTGCCCGAGTACGGCGCCGAGGGTCATCACCCCGACAAACGCCGCCGGCACGAGCCAGCGACTGCAGCCGCCGAGCTGCGCGGCCCAGAGGCCGACCGCGACCATGGCCAGCAGATGATCCCAGCCGGAAAGCGGGTGGGCCGCGCCGGTCGCGAAATCCCAGGTGAGTTCATGTCCGTCGTGGCCGGGGTGGGCTTGGGCCAGCACCGGCAGCGCGAAGGCGGCCAAGGCGAGAAAACGGGTCAGTTTCATGGCGCGAAAAGAGCAGTTTGCAGGCCAAGCTGCAATCTCATCGTGGCAGTGGATCCGGCCAAACCGGCGGATTACTTCGCGCGCTGGGAGGGAATGAACCGTTCCTGCACCGACTTGGCGAGCAGGGCCGGGGGCAGCAGGCCTTCACCGATGATGAAGTCATTAAAGGCCTGGCGGTTGAACTTGGGCCCGAGGGCAATCTCGGTGGCGGTGCGCAATTCCATCAGCTTGATGTAGCCGTAGAAATAGGCGGTCGCCTGGCCGGGCATGCGGAAGGTGTAGCGGTCGATTTCCTGCTTCGCCATCGGCTCGGAGATGCAGACGTCCTGCGTGAGGATGTCATGGGCCCGCTCGCGGGTCATGAGCCCGAGGTTGAGCATCGGGTCGATGAAGGCGCGGGCGGCACGCATGAGCCGGTGTTGGAGCGCGATGAGCTGGCCGTCGAGCGGTTCAAAGGGCTTCATCTCGGCCTCGGCGTACAGGGCCCAGCCCTCGACGTTGACGCTGTTGAAAGCGAAGATGGTCCGGGCCTGCGACACCCCGCGCTCGACCATCGCGGAGAACTGGAGCTCGTGGCCGGGGCGACCCTCGTGCGCGGTCAGCGTCCAGGCGCTGGCCTTGAAGGTGAAGTCATCGTAGAACTGGGTGGCGCCGCCGACCTTGGGCGGATTGCCGGTCGTGAGGACAAAGGTCCCGCGCTCGCCCTTGTTGTCGACGAGCCGCGGCGGCTGCATGTGCGGCGCCGGTTGGACGGCGTTTTCGGCCTCCGAAGCCAGGCGCATGTTCATGGCGCGGTCCGGCAGCGTGACGATGCCTTCGCGGCGGATGATGTCCTCGATGTGTCCGATCACCTCGTGATAGTAGGGCTCGACCTGATCCTTGGTGAGCTGGTCGCGCTTGAGTTCGCGGATCACCGCGCGGTAGTCGGGGTCGGCGAAGCCGTGCTCCTTGGCCACCAACGGCGCGAGGCTCTTCATCTCGTTGCGGATTTCACCGAACGCCACGAGCGCCTTGTGCATCAACTCCTCCGGCGGAATGTCGAGGCCGACGGCCTTGAGGTTGTCGGCGTAGATCTCGGCGGGCTGCCGGAAATCGGTGCGCGTGCGCGGCAGGACGGTGGCCTGGGTCCAGGCGGCGTAGTCCTTCAGCTGCTGCTCCAGCGCGGCCAGCGCGGCCGGGGCGCCGTCCAGCTGGTCGAGTTTATACTCGGTGAAAAGCTTCCGGATGCCGGCGATGTACCGCTCGGTGTTGGCGAGGCTCTGCTCGACGCGGTCCTTGAAGGAACCGAGGAGTTTGGGATCGGTGGCGGCCTCGGCATAACGCGCCTTGGCCAGTTCGGTGATCGGGGTGGTGCCGGGCTCCAGCCCGGTGTAAAGTTTCAGGCGCTTGAGGGCGGCCGGCCGGCGCGCCGGATTAATGTCAGACTGCAGCAGGCCGAACTCGCCCAGGTACACCAGCTGGCCGACATCGACATAGGGGAGCAGGTTTTTTTCCTGCAGGCGGTTGGTCGTGAGATCGTCGCTGGCGGCCTTGATCAGGATCTCCAGGTCCTGCCGCACCAGCGGGTCGGTCTCGCCCAGCGCCCGCCGCTCGAGTTCATCGCGCGCGGCCGTCTCGGCGGTACGGTAGCGGGCGTTGACGCCCGGCAACAGGTCGGCGATCCTCTCATCAAAGCCGGGGAAACCCTGCGAGGACGCGCCCTCGGGCTGGAAGCCGTTGGTGGCGTCGAGCAGTACCTTGGCGTAGGCGTTGCTCTTTTCGATCCAGGCGGGGTCCTCGGCCCGCGCCGTCAGCAGCAGGCCGAGCAAACAGGTGCCGCCCAGCAGCGGCCGGGCGAGGCGGAGAACAGAACAGGCGTGGTGGGAAAGGTTCATGTTAAAGTCTACTCAGAGCGGCCCGGGTCCGGCATTAGGTGGCGGCGCCAACCTTTGCGTCCTGACTCGGGCACAACGGGAGCACGGCAAGCAAAGCCATCGGCGCAAATCCTATGGCAGGTGCCGGGCAAGGAACTCGGCCTGCCGCACGTTCAATTCCTGCAGGCCCTTCTGTGCGAGGGCGAGGAGGCCCTGCAGCTGTGCATGGGAGAAGGTGGCTTCCTCGCCGCTGCTCTGCACCTCGACGAATTGCCCGCGGCCGGTCATGACGACGTTGGCGTCGACCTCCGCGTCGCGGTCCTCGAGGTAGGCGAGATCGAGCAGTTCCTGTCCGCCCACGAGGCCGACGCTCACGGCGGCGACGGTGTCGGTCAGCGGGTTCTCGGCGATTTTTTTCGCATCCAGCAGCTTTTGGATGGCGAGGCGGGCGGCGAGGTAGGCGCCGGTGATCGCCGCGGTGCGGGTGCCGCCGTCGGCCTGCAGCACATCGCAGTCGATCCAGAGCGTGTGTTCCCCGAGTTTCTGCAGGTCGAGCACGGCGCGGAGCGAGCGCCCGATCAGGCGCTGGATCTCGATGGTGCGGCCGTCAATGCGCCCCTTGGTGATGTCGCGCGGCTTCCGGTCGAGCGTGCTGTAGGGCAGCATGGAATATTCCGCGGTCAGCCAGCCGCCCTTGACGCCCTGCTGCTTCATCCACGACGGCACCTTGGCCTCGACGGTCGCGGCGCAGATCACGCGGGTGGAGCCGAAGCCGATGAGCACGGAGCCCGAGGCGTAGGGGGCGATGTTGGCTTCGAAGGTGAGGGGACGCAGCTGGTCGGCGCTGCGGTTGTCGGGACGGGGCACGGTGGGATGGGTTGGGAAAATGTCGCGCGTTCGGCCGGCAGGCCGGGCAAACCGGCGGTCACGACGGGTCGTCGTTCGGCTCATCCTCCTCGTCCGGGGGAATGATGAAGGGCGTGGTCGGCGCGGTGACCTTGTGGCTCGTCGGCTTCGGCGCCTGCTGCTCCGCCATGTGGGCGATGAGCCGGTCGTTGAAGGTCTTGGCGGGATCATGGCCCATGTTCTTGAGCGCCTGGACGAGCGCGGCGACCTCCACGAGGCGGGCGATGTCGCGGCCCGGGCGGACGTAGAACTCGATGTGCGGCACCTTGACGCCGAGGATGTCGTAGAAATTTTCCTCGAGCCCGGTGCGCTCCTCGATGACCTCGGGCGACCACTCGCGGAGGGAGACGACAAGGTCGACGCGTTTTTCGAGCCGGACGCTTTTCACGCCGAACATTTCCGCGATGTTGATGATGCCGATGCCGCGGCACTCCATGTAGCCGCGGTTCAGCGGCCGGGAACTGGCGGAGAGCTCGCGCTCGTCGAGGAGCTTGATGCAGGTGAGGTCGTCGGCGACGAGCGAGTGCCCGCGCTCGATCAGGGCGAGGGCGCACTCGGACTTGCCGATGCCGCTGTCGCCGCGGATCATCACGCCGATGCCCTTCACGTCGAGGGTGGTGGCGTGCTCGGTGCAGGACGCGGCGAACTCGTTGTCGATGCACAGCGTGGCGGCGTTCACGAAGTTCATCGTGATCATCGGCGTGCGGAAGATGGGCAGCTTCATCTCCTCGGAGACGGCGAGCATCGGGTGGGTGGCCACGAAGTTGCGGGTGAGCACGATGCCGGGAATGCCGCGCTTCACCATCTCCTGGAAGATCTCGATCTGCTGGCGCTGCGGCAGCGTCTTGAGGTAGGTCATCTCGGCCGCGCCGAAGACCTGAATGCGCTTGTTGGCAAAATACTTGAAGAACCCGGTGAGGGCGAGCGAGGGCCGGTTGATCGAGCCCTCGCGGATGAGCCGGTGCAGACCGGCGCCGCCGGTCAGGAGCTCGAGCTGCAGTTTCTCGCGATAGGTCTCGTAGAAATGTGCAACGGTGATGCCGTGGATTGCTTTGGTGGGCATGGCGGGAAAGCGATTGGCTCTAAGCGATAAGCTATAAGCGAGGAATTCGAAGTCGGAAGCTTAAAGCTTTCAGCTTAGCGCTTAAGGCTTACCTAAAGATTGAAATCCTTGCCGAGGTAGAGCTCCCGGGCCTGGGCGTCGTTGATGAGGAAGTTCCCGGATCCCTCGGTCATGACCTTGCCCTTGTGGATGATGTAGCCGCGGTCGACGATACGCAGCGTCTCGCGGACGTTGTGGTCGGTGATCAGCACGCCGATGCCGCGTTGCTTCAGCTCGAGGATGATCTTCTGCACCTCGGCGACCGAGATGGGATCCACGCCGGCGAAGGGCTCGTCCATCAGCAGGAACTTCGGCCGGGTCACGAGGGCGCGGGCGATTTCCAGCCGGCGGCGCTCGCCGCCGGAAAGGGTGTACGCCTTCTGCTTGGCGAGGTGGCTGAGGCTGAGCTCCTCCAGGTGGTGCGCGACGAGCGCGGCCCGTTCGCTGGACTTGCCGGGCAGCGTCTCGACAATGGCGAGGATGTTCTCCTCGACGGTCAGCTTGCGGAAAATCGAGGCTTCCTGCGGCAGGTAGCCCACACCCAGCCGGGCGCGGCGGTGCATGCGGAGGTGGGTGGCATCCAGGTTGTTGATGAAGACGTGGCCGGATGTGGCGGGCACGAGTCCGACCACCATGTAGAAGGTGGTTGTCTTGCCCGCGCCGTTCGGGCCGAGCAGGCCGACCACTTCACCGGCCTTGATGTGAATGCTGATGCCGTTCACGACCGCCTTCTGGCCGTAGACCTTCACCAGACCCTCCGTGCGAATCTCGCTGACGTTCTCCATGGTCAGGGCTGCTTGGGCTTTTCGGCCGCCGGTGCGGCCGGTTTCAGTTCCTTGTCGAAGCCGAGGTCCTTGATGGCGGGCAGCACGATGCGGGAAGGGGAGTTCTCGGCGCCTTCGATCACGGCCCGGCGTTCGCCGCGGTACAGGACCATCCGCGGGCCGGAGGCGGTGGCGCCGTTCGCGAGGTCCTTCACCACGGGATTGTCGGTCAGGATGATCTTGTCGTCATCCGGCAGCACCTCGGCGCGGCCGCAGGCGGCCTCGCGGTCGGATTGGACGATGTAGACGTGCCCCTCGGCGATGAGGGACTTGAAGCGGCCCAGCTTGCCGATGGTGGCGGTGGGGTCGCCCTTGCGGGTCGTGATGACCTGCAGGCGGTCGCAGGTCAGCTTCAGGTTCGTGCCGGTGACAACGACGTTCTTGGTGAAGATGAAGGTGGTGAAGGCGTCGGTGCTGCTCATGTCGAGCTGGTCGCTGACGATGACGGTGGGCTGCACCTCCGGGGCCTGACCGAAGGCAAGCAACGGGCCGGACAAGGCGAGGATCAGGATGAAGCGTTTCATTTCAGGAATTCCTTAAGTTCGATGTTGAATGACACCCGCACGTCCCGGGCGATGTTGACCCTTTGCTCCTTGTGCGCGTACCGCCAGCCGGAACCGGTGGCCTCGTACTCGTCGTTGATCACCCGGATCGTATTGTCCCCGGTCACCACGGATTCAGCCGGCAATACCCGGGCGGTCGGGCTGAGGATCATGGTCTCGACCTTGCCATCCGGCTTGCCCGAGAAAAGGGAGAGGGTGAGTTCCTTGATGTCGATCTGGTCCTGGCTGACGAAAATCGCTTCCGATCCGCGCACGAGCCACGAGCGGTTGCCCTCGGCCGTGAAGGTGGGCAGGCGGAAATTAATCACGGGCTTGTCCGGCGCGATCTGGGTGGACGCGGCCAGGGCGGCGACGGTCGCGACGACGGGCAGCAAGGCGCTGAAAAGACGTTTGCGGGGAATTAACACGCAGCGGTTCATTGACCCCGGCCGGCCAGGATATGTTCACAAATTTCGCGGACCGCGCCGCCGCCGGCGGGCCGGGCCGGTACATACCTGGCGCTCTTGAGCGCCGCGGGCATGGATTGGGCCGGGGCAACGCCGATGCCGGACCAGGCGATGGCTGGGGCGTCGATGTCGTCGTCACCCATGTAGCAAACCTGCCGGGCCGGGACGCCGAGGCGGTGGGCCAGTTCCTGGAGGGCCACGAGCTTGTCCGTGCGGCCCTGCACGACATGAACGATGCGCAGTTCCGTGGCCCGGAGGGTGGTGGCCGCGGACAGCCGGCCGGAAATCCAGGCTACGGCGACGCCGGCCTGGTGCAGGCGGGTGAGGCCCATGCCGTCGAGGACGGAGAAACGCTTGGACTCGCTGCCATCGGACGAAATGGACACCGTGCCGTCGGTCAGCACGCCATCCACATCCATGGCAAACAACCGGATGGCGGCCCAATCAGCCTGGCGAATACTGGGCTTGCGGGTGGCGGATTTTGGCTTGGGCACGGTTAAGCGGGAGGGCGCGGGTCAGCCAACGCGTAATTCCAAAATCTACAATCGTAAATCCGTTCAGCCCAGCCAGGCGGTGATCGCGTCGATGATCTTGTCCCGGGACGGACGGTAAACGGATTCCAGTTCGGGCGCGAAGGGCACCGGCATATCCAGGGCGGCGATGCGCAGGGGTGCCGCCTTGAGCTGGGCGAAGTGCTCCTCCGTGAGCCGGGCCACCAGTTCCGCCCCGAAACCATGGGTGCGGCGGCCCTCGTGAATCACGATCAGGCGGCCGGTCCGGGCCAGTGAATCCTTGATCGCCCCAAGTTGCAGCGGCGCCAGGGCGCGCAGGTCGAACAGGTCGAAGGTCTTTTCGTACTCCGCGGCAAAGTAATCGCAGGCTTCCCCGGCCAGCAGCACCATCTCGCCGTACGTGACCACGGTGGCGTGGTCACCGGCGCAAAGTTTTCTCGGCTGCCAGATGTCGCGGTAGGCGGGATCCCACTGCACCGGGTGCTTGCCATGGCGGTAGAGCGCCTTGTGTTCGAACAGGATGACCGGGTTGTCGTCCTCGTAGGCGGCGAGCAGCGCGTTGAACGCATCCTGCGGATTGCTGGGGTAGAGCGCCTTCAGGCCGGGGAAGGACAGAAAAGCGCTCTCCAGTTCCTGGGAGTGAAACGAACCGAAGGTCAGGCCTCCCCCGCAGGGCAGCCGGAACACCACCGGGCATTTCTGGCCGGCCCGGAAGTGGTAGGTCGCGGCGTTGAGCACGATCTGGGTCGTCGCGTCGGTGGCGAAGTCGGCAAACTGGAACTCCTCAATGGGGCGGTGACCGTTGACGGCGAGCCCGAGCGCATAGCCGGTGCTGGCGGATTCACAGAGCGGCGTGCTGAGGACGCGCGGGCGGCCGAAGTCGCTGACCAGTCCCTCGGTGACCTTGAAGGCGCCGCCGTAAGTGCCGATGTCCTGGCCCAGCACGATCGACTCGGGACGCTCGCGCAGGATTTTGCGCAAACCCTGGGTGAGGGCCTGCGCCATGGTGAGGTGCTCGACTTTTCCTGCCGGATTTTCCCCGGCGCCCAGCGAGGCCTGCCACGGCATGGGCGGCGCGGGCGGGGCAAACACGTCATCGCCCATGCCTGCCGCACTGATGGGCGGGAGGGCAAGCGACGCCTTGATCGTGGCCTCCACGAAGTCGTGGACCTCGGCGTCGATGGCATCGAGGGCGGCCGCATGGCCCGCGGCGGCGAGCCGGGCGCGGAATTTTGGCAGCGGATCCTTGGCCAGGATGGCCTCGGCTTCGCCGGGCTTCATGTAGTCGCAGGTATCGTAGGCGGCATGGCCGCGCAGTCGGAAGGTATGGGCCTCGATCAAGACGGGCCGGCCGGTCTGGCGGGCGCGGTCGATCGCGCCCGCGAGGGTCTGCAGGACGGCCCCGGGATCGCCGCAATCCATCGCGAAACCTTCCATGCCGTAGCCTTTGGCGCGGTCATGCAGGTTGGCCGAGGCGAACTGCTCGCTGATGGGCGTGGAGTAGGCGTATTGGTTGTTCTCGATGACGAAAACGACCGGCACCGAGAGCACGGCGGCGAGGTTCAGGGACTCATGGATGTCGCCCGTGCTCGAGGAGCCGTCGCCAAAGAAGGCGAAGCCCACGGCGGGCCGGCCGAGCCGGCGCTGGGAGTCGGTGCTGCCGATGACGTTGGAGAGCATGATGCCGAGGTGGGAGATCATCGGCAGGCTGCGGTTTACCGGGTCGCCATGGTGGATGTTGCCCTCGCGCGCCTTGGTCGGGCTGCCGCTGTTGGCAAAATACTGGCAGAGGTGGTCGCCCAGGTGGCCGCTCCAGATCAGGTGGCCGCCGAATCCCCGGTGGGAGAAGCAGACCACGTCGACCGCCTTGTCGGCCAGCAACGCGAGGGGCACGATCAGGGCCTCGTTGCCCTGTCCACCGGTCACCGTGCCGCGGATCAGACCCTGGCGGAAGAGGTCGAGGATGCGGTTGTCTCCAGTGCGAGCCAGCTGCATCCAGGCATAGACGCGCAGCAGGCTCTCCGGCTGGTCCAGATCCGAGAGCCCAATATCACGGCGCTCGAACCGGCCCGGGGTTGGCGGAAAATTCATTGAAATCAGAAGCTGCCGGCCGGTCCCGGCGGCTTCCAGAAAAAACTTTTCCGCCAGAAGGAGTAAGCGGCGCCGTCCGCTGCTTAGGGTGGCCGGGTTCCACCCAGCGATCGGTCGATCTTTCAGTGTCCGGTCACAAATTTGCCCGCAGCGACGATATCGGTTGAGACCAGGCCGTGGCCGGCGGCGTTGGTCTGCAGCCGGACCGTCGCCCCGGCTGAACGGAACAGCCGGGCGAGCCGTTCCGGGTGGTCCGCGGGCACGATCGGATCCTGGGTCCCGGACGAAATCAGCACGCGCTTGCCCTTGAGGTCGGGCAGGTGCGCCGGTTCCAGCACGATCATCGGGCGCAGCAGCGCGGCGCCGGCGAGCGTTTCCGGGCGCAACAGCAGCAGCGAGGCCGCGATGTTGGCGCCGTTGGAAAAGCCGATGGCGAGCAGGCGGCTTTGGTCGAAATGGTATTCGGCCGCCGCGGTCGCGACGAAGTCTGCCAGCGCCTGGGTGCGGCGGGCGACTTCGTCGAGATCGAAGACGCCCTCGGCCAGACGACGGAAGAAACGCGGCATGCCGTTTTCCAGTACGTCGCCGCGGGGACTCAGCAGGGCCGAGCCGGGCGACAGTTTGCGGCCGAGCGGGAGCAGGTCGGTCTCATCGCCACCGGTCCCGTGCAGCAGCAGCAAGGGAGGGGCCGAAGGGTCGGTGCCGGGCTCAAAACGGTGTTGGTAGGAGAGGGTGCGCATGGTCAGTTGATTTTGGGCAGCGCAGCCTCGATCTCGGCGCGATGCGGTTCCAGGTGGGGCGGCAGCGAGAGGCGCTGGCCCAGGGTTTCGACCGGCTCGTCGATCGCAAAGCCGGGCTGGTCGGTGGCGATTTCGAACAACACGCCACCCGGCTCGCGATAATAGATTGATTTGAAGTAGGCGCGGTCGATCACCGGGCTGACCTGCAGCCCGCGCTTGGCGAGGACGCCGCGGGCGGCCACCTGGGCGGCGTCATCCGGCACCCGGAAGGCGATGTGATGAACCGTCCCGGCGCCATTCAGGCCGCGCGGCAGGCTGGGATCGGTGAGCAGGTCGACATAGCTGCCCGGACCGCCGGCGGCGGCATAGCGGGCGCGATGGCCGTCCTGGCTCACGAGAGAATAGCCCATGCTTTCCGTGAGGACTGAGGCGGTGGCCTTGGCGTCAGTCAGTGCGAGGGTGGCCCCGTGGAAGCCGCGGATCGCGTAGTCCGCCGCAACTTCGCGGGAAGGCGCGGGCGGACGCGAATCGGACTCGCTCGTCGCGATCAGTTCCAGCCGCAGACCATCGACATCGAAGAACGGCAGCACCTCGTCGGCGAAGCGCTTTTCGACCGGCAGGGACGTGACCTTGAATTCAGCCAGGCGTTTCTGCCAGAAGGGCAGGGAGCCGGCGGGCACCGAGAACGCGGTCGCGTAGGACTGGCCCGTGCCAGGCCGGCCACGCTGCAGTCCGGCCCACGGGAAGAAGGTCAGGATGGTGCCGGGCGAGCCGGCGTAATCACCATAGTAGAGGTGATAGGTGCCCGGGTCGTCCTGATTGACCGATTTCTTCACGAAGCGCAGACCGAGCACCTGCGTGTAGAACTGTATGTTCCGGTGCACGTCGGAAGAGATGGCGGTTATGTGGTGGATGCCTTTATTTGGTGTTTTCATATTAAGATTTGATATCAAAGTATCGGTTAAAAAAAATATATCAGCGCTGCAGGCCGATCTTTTTGCAAAGCCGACCCAGGTCGGCGAGCTCGGTGGAGGAGAGCGCGCTCATTTCCCGGGTCACGTTGGCGACCACTTTCGGAAAGAGGGCGGCGATAAACACCTGGCCCTTCTCGGTCAGCTTCACCACGACGAAGCGGCGGTCCGCCGGGTCGCGCTCGCGCAGCACATAACCGGCCTTCTCCAGGTTATCGACCACGAGAGTGAGGTTGCCGCCGCTCTTCAGGAGCTTCTCGGCCAGCTCGCTCTGGCAAAGCGGACCGATGTGATGCAGGGCCTCGAGCACGCCAAACTGGGTGATGGTCAGTCCGTCGGGCAGGACGGCATGGATCCGGACTGAAACCGACTCGGCCGAACGCTGAAGTTTGATGAACGCATTGAGTGCGTTGATCTCTTCGATTGCGCCGCGGTGTCTTGTTCCCATGGCTTTACTTTGATGACATATAGTATGATGTCAAAGCAAAACATGGAAATGAGTAATTTTGCCTAACCTATTAAATGGCATCGATTTTCTGAATCCGGGCGAGGTGCCGGCCGCCTTCAAAGGGTGTCTCCAACCAAATCTTAACGATCTTGAAGGCCTCTTCCTCGGTGATTGTTCGCTGGCCCAGGGAGAGGCAATTCCCGTCATTGTGCGAGCGATTCCAGATCGCGACCTGTTCATTCCAGCAAAGTCCGCAGCGCACGCCCTTGATGCGGTTGGCGACAATGGCCTCACCGTTGCCGGAGCCACCGAGCACGATGCCTCGTTCCACTTCGCCCTTGGCGACCGCCAGTGCCACCGGCCGGATGAAGTCGGGATAATCGCACGGCGTCTCGGAGTTGGTGCCGCAGTCACGGACCGTGTAGCCCTCGGTCAGGAGCATGGCCTTGATCTTCTCCTTGTAGGCGAAGCCGGCGTGATCGGAACCAATGGCGATGGTGAATTTTTTCATTGGGGAGGGTGACAGGGAGAACCTGCGAGGGTTGCGGCTGTCGTTATTCCGGTCACATTCCCGTTCAGCAAACAAAATTCCGCCATGCGCCTATTCCATACCCTCCCCCTTGCCGCCATTGTGCTGTTGCTGGCCGCCTGCTCTTCGCCCGACTCCCGCATCTCCGCGCACCGTGCCGCCTTCGAGGCGTATCCGCCCGAGGTCCAGCAACAGATCAAGTCGGGCCATGTTGGCGTCGGCTTCACCCCGGACATGGTGCTGATGGCGCTGGGCGAACCGGCGCGGAAGTTCACCCGCAAGACCGAGATGGGTGAAATGGAAGTCTGGGGCTACCATGACAACACTCCCGAGTTCAGCTTCGGCCTCGGCTTCGCCTCGGGTGGCCGCGGTTCCGCGATGGGCGGTGGCGTCGGCGTCTCGAGTGGCGGCTACGATCCGGAGGAAAAAACGCGGGTTGAGTTTCGCGACGGCCACGTCACGGCGGTCGAAGTCCTGACGAAGTAGGAGATAAGCGGGGATGGTTTCCCGCGTAGCGCCGGCCCCACATCCGCCTAGCCGGCGTCGATCAATTCCAAGAAAGCCGCCGGATCGGAAAAATCGGCAAACACCGCGGTCGGCTGACAGGCCTGCAACTCGGCCACCGAGAAACGCCCGGTGGCGACGCCAATCGTCTTTGCGCCGATCGCCTTGCCGCACTCGATGTCGTGCGGCGTATCCCCGATCACAAACGTGTTCGCCGGCTCGAAGTTCACGGCGTGTTGCTCCCTGGCCCGGCGCTGTGCGTGCGGACCGAGTTCATTCCGCCAAGGACTGTCATCACCAAAGGCGCCGAACTCAAAATAGTGCCAGACCTTGTAGTGTCCGAGCTTGATCCGCGCCCCGCGTTGCAGGTTGCCGGTCAGCAGGCCCTGGGCGATATCGGTCCGCGCCTGCAAGGTATCCAGCAGGGTGATGATCCCCGGCAGCACCCGGCCTTCCCGCGCCTGGATTTCCCCGGGCAGCACCTGCAGGTAGGCCTCCAGGTAGTCGTGGATGTTTTCCGGCGAGGCCGCCAGTCCCTGCTGCTCCAGCACCTGACCGGCGATCCACTTGTCGGTGCGTCCCGACACCTCGATCCTGCCCAGATCCGGCTCCCGGCCGTGGAGATTCTTGAAGGCCTGTGTCAGGGCGAAGATGCCGGCGCGGCCGCTGACAATCAGCGTGCCGTCAATGTCCCAGAGGATGAGTTTTTTTGCCGGCATGGGTGCACCAAGCAAGACGCCGGGCCGGGGCCGATCAAGCTTGGACTCGGTGCGGAGCGGCGCGCGGACCTTACAGCGCGTGAATGGCGCTCTTGCTCACGGCCAATCCGGCTTCCTTGATCGCCTCGCTCATGGTCGGGTGCGCGTGGATGGTGCGGCCGAGGTCCTCGGCGCTGCCGCCGTATTCCATGTGTGTCACAATTTCCGAGATGAGCTCCCCGGCGCCATGGCCGAGGATCTGGGCGCCGAGAATCTTGTCCGTCTTGGCGTCGGCGATGATCTTCACGTAGCCGTCGGTGGCATCGGCGGCGATGGCGCGGCCGTTGGCGGCGAAATTGAACTTGCCGATATTGACCGCGATGCCGGCGGCTTTCGCGGCATCCTCGCCGAGGCCGACCGAGGCGACTTCCGGATCGGTGTAGACGACGCCGGGGACAAGGTCCCAGTTCACATGGCCGGCCTTGCCGGCGATCCATTCGGCGACGGCGACGCCATCTTCCTCGGCCTTGTGCGCGAGCATCGGGCCGGCGACGACGTCACCGATCGCCCAGATGTGGGCCACGTTTGTGCGGAGGTGGGCGTCGACCTTGACGCGCTTCTTGTCGTCGAGCTGCACGCCGGCCCGGTCGAGGCCGAGGCCGTCGGTGTAGGGCCGGCGGCCGACGCCGACGAGCACCTTGTCGGCGGGAAAGGACAGCTTCTCCGTGCCGCGCTCGGCGGTGAGGACGCCGTTGCTGTAGCCGGTGACCTTGGCCCCGACCTCGATCTTCAGGCCCTGCTTCGTGAGCAGGCGGGTGAAGTTGCGGACGATGTCGTCGTCGTAGGTCGCGATGATCTTCGGGAGAAACTCGACGACCGTCACGTCGGCGCCGAGGCGCGACCAGACGGAGCCGAGTTCAAGGCCGATGGCACCGCCGCCTACCACCACGAGTTTCTTCGGCACGCTTGGGAAATTGATGGCGTGGTCGCTGGACACGATGGTCTCGCCGTCAAACTTCATGAACGGCAGCTCCACCGGCGCCGAGCCGGTGGCGATGACGAAATTTTTTGCGGTGAGGCGGACCGGGCTGTTGGGGGCAACAGCCCCGACCTCGATCTCGGTGGGCGAGACGAATTGGGCGGTGCCGGTGTAGACCGGAATCTTGCGGCCCTTGGCGAGCAGGCCGACGCCGCCCACGAGCTTGGTGACGACCGCGTCCTTCTTCTTGAGGATGGCGGGCAGGTCAGCCTCGACGGAACCCAGCTTGATGCCGGACTCGGCCGCGTGATGCTTGGCCCAGGCATACTGCTCGCTCGTGTGGAGGAGCGCCTTGCTCGGGATGCAGCCGACGTTCAGGCAGGTGCCGCCGAGGGTGGCCCGCTTCTCGACGATCGCCACCTTCAGGCCGAGTTGCTGGGCGCGAAAGGCGCACACATAACCGCCGGGGCCGGCGCCGATTACGATGAGATCGAAGGAGTCCATGGAAGAAGTTGAGAGTAGGGTGTTGAGAGCTGAGAGTGGCGCTGAAAAGTCTCTCAACTCTCAGCTCTGAACTCTCAACCCGGTTGCGTCATACTCCCAGCACGAGGCGCTGGGGATCCTCGATGGCCTGCTTGACCTTCACGAGGAAGGTGACGGCTTCCTTGCCGTCGACGATGCGGTGGTCGTAGCTGAGGGCGAGGTACATCATCGGGCGGATGACGACCTGGCCGTTCAGCGCGACAGGCCGCTCGTTGATCGCGTGAAGCCCGAGGATGGCGCTCTGCGGGGCGTTGAGGATCGGGGTGGAAAGCATCGAGCCGAAGATGCCGCCGTTGGTGATCGTGAACACGCCGCCTTCCAGGTCGGCGAGGGTGATCTTGCCGTCGCGCGCCTTCTTGGCGGCTTCGCCGATGGCCTTCTCGATGTCCGCCATGCCGAGCGAGTCGCAATTCCTGATGACCGGCACCATCAGGCCCTTCTCGGTCGAGACGGCCATGCTGACGTCGTAGTAGTGGTGCTGGACGATGCTGTCGCCGTCGATCCGGGCGTTGACCGCCGGCACTTCCCGGAGCGCATGCACGACGGCCTTGGTGAAAAAGGACATGAAGCCCAGCTTCACGCCGTTCTTCTTCACGAAGTCGTCCTGGTATTTCTTCCGCAGTTCCATCACGGCGCTCATGTCGACCTCGTTGAAGGTCGTGAGCATCGCGGCCTCGTGCTGGGCCGAGACCAGCCGGGTGGCGATGGTCTGGCGCAGCTTCGTCATCTTGGTGCGGGTCTGGCGGTCGCCCTTGGCCGCAACGGGTGCGGGCGCCGGGGGCGGGGTCGCCGGAGGTACCGGGGCCGTGGCTGCCGGGGCGGGTTTTTCTGTCGCGGCGAGCATGTCGCCCTTGGTCACCCGGCCGGCCTTGCCGGAGCCGGAGACGCCGGCGGGATCGATGCCAGTCTCGGCGGCGAGACGGCGGACCGCGGGTGAAACCTCATCGGATTTCGGCGCGGGTGTAGCCGGGCTCGGTGAGCCCGGACCGGGGCCAGCGGCCCCGGCTACAATCGCCGCGGTCTCGTCGATCGTGGCGACGACCTGGCCGATCTTGACCTCGGTGCCGGCGGCGACCTGAAAGGTGATTTTGCCCGCGGATTCAGCGGTGCCTTCCGACGTGATCTTGTCGGTTTCGAGTTCGAAGAGCGGCTGGTCTTTCTTGACCACATCGCCGTCCTTGACGTGCCACTTGGCGAGCACGCCGGACGTGATGGATTCGCCCATTGGGGGGATTTTGACTTCGATGGCCATGGATAGAGGGAAGGTTAGAACGTGAAGGCTTTCTGGAGGAAGGTGGTGAGTTGCATGCGGTGCAGCGCGAGCAGGCCGACCGCGGGCGAGGAGGCGGCGTCGCGTCCGGCGTAGACCGCCTTGCGGCCGAAGATCTCCTCGATCTGGGGCGCGATGTAGGACCAGGCGCCCATGTTTTGCGGTTCCTCCTGGCACCAGACGAGGCGGGCGTTGCGGCCGTAGGCGTCGGCGATCTCCGCCAGGCGGTCGCGGTGGAGCGGGTAGAGCTGCTCGACGCGGACGATGGCGGTGTGCTCGCTCTTGTCCCGGTTGCGGTAGTCGCAGAGGTCGTAGTACACCTTGCCGGAGCAAAGGATCAGGCGCTCGGTTTTGTTCGAGGCGGTCGGGTCGTCGATGATCTCCTGGAACGCGCCCCGGGTGAAATCATCGAGGCGCGAGACCGCGGCCGGGTGGCGCAGCAGCGACTTGGGCGCCATGATCACCAGGGGTTTCTTGAAATCGCGCTTCATCTGCCGCCGGAGGGCGTGGAACAGCTGGGCCGGCGTGGTGAGGTTGGCGACCTGGATGTTGTTCTCGGCGCAGGACTGGAGGAAACGCTCGAGCCGGGCCGAGGAGTGCTCCGGGCCCTGGCCCTCGTAACCGTGGGGCAGCAGCAGGGTGATGCCGCTGCTGCGCTGCCACTTCGATTCGCCGCTCGCGATGAACTGGTCGATGACCACCTGGGCGCCGTTGGCAAAATCCCCGAACTGCGCCTCCCAGATGCAAAGCATGTCGGGGTAGTCGAGCGAGTAGCCGTAGTCGAACCCAAGCACGGCGGCCTCGGAGAGCAGGGAATTGTACACGCAGAACCGGGCCTGCTTCTCGGCCAGCTGGTTGAGGGCCGTGTACTTCGCGCCGGTCTCGGTATCGTTGAAGACCGAGTGCCGGTGGGTGAAGGTGCCGCGCTCGGAATCCTGACCGCTCAGGCGGACGGGCGTGCCGTCGAGCAGCAGCGTGCCGAAGGCCAGCGCCTCGCCCATGCCCCAGTCGTAGGGCCCGCCGTTCTTGTGCGCCTCGGCCCGGTTCTCGATGAAGCGCTTGATCTTCGGGTGGAGCTTGAAGCTCTCGGGCACGGTGGTCAGGCCCTTCACCACCTGGTCGATTACGGTCGCGTTCACGGCGGTTTCCACCGGACGGTGGGTGAAGACGGGCTGAAAGACCGCGGTGGATCCCTTGAAAACGTTGGTCTCGGCGCCCTCGGCGGCCGCGGCCTTCCGCTTCTCCGCCTTGGCAGCCTCGCGCGCCTTGGCCTTGCCCAGGTTATCGTCGAGGGAAGCGGAGTACTCGGTCTTGATCGCGTCACCCTCGGCGAGTGTGATGCTGCCATCGGCGACAAGCTGGCTGGTGTAGAGCGCGGAGACCAGGCTGTGGGCGCTGATTTTCTTGTAGAGTGTCGGCTGCGTGAACGAAGGCTCGTCGGTCTCGTTGTGGCCGTGCTTGCGGTAGCAGTACATGTCGATGAACACGTCGCGCTTGAACTGCACGCGGAAGTCCACCGCCAGCTGCGCGACCATGCAGACCGCCTCGGGGTCGTCGCCGTTCACGTGGAAAATCGGGGCCTCGATCATCTTCGCGATGTCGGTGCAGTAGCGCGTCGAGCGGCTGTCGGCCGGGTCGGTGGTGAAGCCCACCTGGTTGTTGATGACGAAATGCACCGTGCCGCCGGTCCGGTAACCGGGCAGCTGGGAGAACTGCAGCGTCTCGGCCACGATGCCCTGGCCGGCGACGGCGGCGTCCCCGTGGATGAGCACCGGCATGACCTTCACGCGTTCCTTGGCGTCACCGCGGATGCGCTGG
This sequence comes from uncultured Verrucomicrobiota bacterium, assembly GCA_903898675.1. Lineage (GTDB taxonomy): Bacteria > Verrucomicrobiota > Verrucomicrobiia > Opitutales > Opitutaceae > Lacunisphaera. The sequence goes on along the minus strand of CAIUGM010000031.1, from coordinate 170,034 downwards.
CGCGCGCGGGCCTTGCCCTCGACGACGGGATTGACGATCTCGAGGTGGGACGGGTTGGCGGCGAGCCGGACCTCGACCTTCTGGCCCGAGGTGGTGGTCAGGATGGACTCGTAGCCGAGGTGGTACTTCACGTCGCCGTCGCCGGCGACCGTGTCGGGGATGTAGTTTTCCGAGAACTGCTCGAAGAGCTGGTCGAACGACTTGCGCATGACGCTGCAGAGGACGTTGAGGCGGCCGCGGTGGGCCATGCCGAGGACGATCTCCTCGACGCCGGAGCCGGGGCAGTGGTCGATGATCGCGTCGAGCGCCGCGATCATGGTCTCGCCGCCCTCGAGGGAAAAGCGCTTCTGGCCGACGTACTTGGTGTGCAGGAATTTTTCGAAGAGCTCGGCCTTGTGGACGCGGCGGAGGATGCGGACCTTCTGCGGCTTGGTGAATTTCGGCTGGAGCTTGGAGGACTCGATGCGTTCCTGCAGCCAGCGGCGGCAGTCGGTGTCCTGGATGGACGCGTACTCGACGCCGACATGGCCGCAATAGGTCTGCTGCAGCGAGGCGACGATGTCGCGCAGCTTCAGTTGGGCGCCGCCGAGGTAGGTGCCGGTGTCGAACACGGTGTCGAGGTCGGCGTCGCCCAGCTGGAATTGGGAAAGCTGCAGCTTCGGCTGGGCCGGCGGCGGACCGCTCAGGGGATCGAGGTGGGACTGGGTGTGACCGATCGCGCGGTAGGCGTTGATCAGGTAGTGCACGTAGGCCTGCTTGAGGCTGTCGATGACGACATTGCTGCCGTTGGCGATCACGCCCGTCGGGGGCTGGCCGTTGCTGCCCAAGGTGAAACCCTGGAAGAACGCGCGCCACGTCGGGTCGACCGAGTCCGGGTTGTCGAGCCAGCGCTGGTAAAATTCCTCGATGAGACCAGCGTTGGCTGGGGCGGAGACAGAAACGGGATTCATGACGGGAGTGATGAAGGAAAGTGTCGGATGGGGGCTTGCCTAGAGCCGGAGGCGCCAAGTAAGCTTGGGAGGTGAAGGGGAGCATTCAGCCTCCGGCGACACAAGTTGATTCAGGTTAAATTTTGATTCAGAATTGCAGGATTAGATGTGGGCAAGAAATTGATTAATAATGCTTAATGGGTAATTCGCAACATGGTTGAGGCAAATATCAAAGCAGCCCTTATCCAACTGCACGTTGGGATAAAAAACTCTGATGGAACCGCGGTTTCCTCGGCCTTGAACCAAGTGGAGGCCATCCTCGCGGAGCACCGGCACGAATTGCATCCGCAACTTGAGCATTTTCTGAGCGGTCGCAGCTACGCCAAGGCCCTGGCCTACCTGGGCGGGGGCGATGAGCTGACCGTGAGGCCGGCTTCACCTCCGGGCGGTTGCGGAGGCGGTCATGAGTGATGCCGGCAAGATTTCCGTGAGCGGCGGTCAGTCGCTCGGATCGAATCCGTTTGGTGCGTTGAGCGCGGCGGGGTTGCCGTCGCCGCCGCCGGCAGTCGCGGGCAAGCTCGCTCCCGCAGCTGCGCCAGTAAAGAATCGCGGTCGCGTTGATATCCTGCGGGAAACCGCCGGCCGCGGCGGCAAGACCGTGACGGTTGTCACAAATTTCACCGGCATCGGGCTGCCCGAGAAGGAGCAACTCGCGAAAAAGATGCAGAAAGCCTGCGGCGCTGGCGGCACCGTCAAGGACGGCCGCATTGAGATCCAAGGCGACCGCCGCGAAATCGTCGCGAAGGTGCTGTCCGAGGCGGGATTCCGGCCGGTCTTTGCGGGAGGTTAAGCCGCCAATCCCGCCGCCAGCGCCAGCGCGCTCTTGGCGCGGTTCATGATATAAAGATGATAGCCGGGCGCGCCGTGCGCGAGCAGGTCGCGGATTTGCGTGATGGCCCACTCGTTGCCGACGGTCTCGACGATCTCCGGCGCTTCGCCGGCGGCCTCGAGGCGCTTGATGAGTTTATCGGGCAGCGTCGCACCGCACATCTCGGTGAAGCGACGGATTTGCTTCAGCGACAGCACGGGCATGATGCCGGGAACGATCGGCACCGTGATGCCGCGGGCGCGGCATTGGTCCACGAAGCGGTAGTAAACGGCATTGTCGAAAAAGAGCTGTGTCGTGATGAACGAGGTGCCGGCGTCGACCTTGCGCTTGAGGTTGTCCAGATCGACCTCGGCCGACGGAGCCTCGGGGTGTTTTTCCGGGTAACCACCGACGCCGAGACAAAAGTCTGCGTGCCGCGCTTTTAGCAGCGCCACCAGGTCGCTCGCGTAGCGCAGGCCATCCTTGTACGGCACAAATTCCGTTTCACCTTTGGGCGGATCGCCGCGCAGCGTCATGATGTTCCGGTAGCCACCCGCGTGCAACAGATCGGCCACCCCGTTCAACTCCTCGCGCGTGTGGCCGACGCAGGTAAGATGGGGCATGACGGTGAAGCCGATTTCCTCCCGGAGCAGCCGGCTGACCTGGGCCGTCCGCTCCCGCGTACTGCCGCCGGCGCCGTACGTCACCGACACGAAGTCCGGTGCGATTCGCTTCAACGCGGTCGCGGTCTGACGCAACGCCTCGACCCCCGCATCATCCTTGGGCGGAAAGAACTCCAGCGAGCGCACGGTGCGCTTCGTGGCGAGTAATTCAGAGATGGGCCGGTCGGCGTTCATTGGTGTATCAATGCATCTGTATCTGATGATATGTAAAGTAAAGAGTTTCGTGCGTCACTAAGGTAAAGCACCAACCGTGACCTCCAATACGACCGAGGTTTCAGTCGTCAGGATTGTCTTCACCGTGAAGTAGGGAGCCCGCCACTGGGCCCGGGTGCCCACGAAGTCCGAGGCCGGCCCGGCCTTGCCGAGGATGAAGTAGTGGAGTCCGGACTTCTTCCAGCGCCGGGCGATTTCCTCCGACTTGAGGTTGCGGTCGAACAGCCACGCCACTTCCGGGCTCCACAGGGGAATGACCTCGCTACCAACCGGCGCCAAAGCCCGGGGCAAGCCGGCCTGATCAGAAATAATCCGGTATCGGCCGGGCAGCGCCTTGATCCGGACCGCCAGTTCGGCATCGGAGGCCCGCACCGAATCAATGAAGGTGCTGCCGGCTTGCAGCCAGGCCCGGGGTGCGACCCGGTAGGGATTCTCCGGCAATGCGAGGGTTTTGGGCAGCGCCTCGAGCGACACCAGGATCACGCCGAGGGCGATCAGCCGTCCACTGAGCTTGGAGTGGAAGAAAAACACGAGGGCATAACTGGCTACGACGGCGAGCAGCGCGAGCGCCGGACTCAGCAGCCGCAGGGAATAGAACAATCCGCCGGCCGTGTAGGCCACCGACGAAAACCAAAGGCCGGCTAGGAGCAGCACAAAGATCGCGACCATCTGGGCATCGCGCAGTCGCTGCACCAGCAGGGCCAGCAACGCCACCAATCCCCCGACCGCGGGCAGGGCCCAGATTAAAAGATAGCGGCTGATCGCCAGCCAGTTTTCCCGGGCGGTGAGGGTGAACGCATGCGGACCACGGAAGGCGTTGTTCCATTCCTTGAAAAGCGCGTTGTCGGGAAAAAATCCGCCCAGGGTGAGGCTGTAAAATGGATTGCCCGTCAGCAGCCACACCCGCAGCGGCCAGGCGAGGGCGATCGGGAGTGAAACCAGCGCGAGCAGGAGCGTCTGCCGGCGGGGTGCGGCCAGCAGTAGCATCGCGACGATCGCGGCCACGGCGAAAATCGGCCCGTATTTCCGCGTGCTGGAACCGGCGATGGCAAACACGCCCGCGAGTGCGACCCAGCGCAGGCCGTCCTCCTCGTGTGAGTGATGCAGACACCACACCAACCCGCACACACTGAGGGCGGTCAGACCCGTTTCCTGTCCGATCAGGCAGGACCAGGTCAGCAACGGGCAGGCCGCCGCGAGCAGCACCGCCCGCCGGGCGACAATTTCCCCGCCCCAACGGCTGGCCAGCCGCCAGACGACTTCATGCAGCGAGAGCAATTGCAGGGCGACGACCGGTGACGTCCACAGGGCGTTTGTGTTGCCACCGCAACCATAGGCCCACGCATAGAGGCTGGCGATGCCGGGCGGGATGCTTTCGGCCCAGAAGTAATGGACGAAATCTGGTCCGGTCCGCGCCGGATAAAAGTTGAGCGAACCCGCCTGCAACATCTGTTCACCCAGCCAGCTCCAGCGGAAAAAGACATCCGGCCCGCTGAGCGGCTGGGCAACCAGCCGGTAGCCGACGATCGCCCAGAATGCCAGGTAGAGCGGCAGCCACGCGCCCATTTTGGTGAAGCAGGAAAACGAGGAGGTCAGTTCAGACGAGATTCGGCGCACCGGTACCAGCCGCCCGATCAGCGCCACGAGTCCGAGTGCGCCGCCGAGCGTGAGCAGTGTGATCGGGCAGCCGGTGCAGGAAAAAAGCAGCACCACGGTATAGAGCACCGCACTGGAAGTCACGAAGGCGGCAGCCAGTGACCACGGCAGGCGCAGGGCCCGGATCACCATCGAGCCCGGCAGGAGCAATCCGGCCAGCAGCAGCCCCAGGCGGAGTAAATTCTCGATGAGGCCGGGCAGGTTCATGGGGCGGGGCAGAGGTAGCAGGATGCAACCGCAACGCAATCCCCGGCCTCGTTTCCCGGTTGCTCCACCCGATCGTTTGTAACGTATTGCGTTACAAAATGGGTTGGGGCGTGGTGCGGTGGGGTGTTAACAGGAGAGGTATCTTTCTAGCGCGGGCCTTGCAGGTAGGCCCGCCAGCCGCCGAACGAAGTGATATCGGTTGCGCCGTTGAAGCCGTCTGGTTCGCAGACGAATCCTTTCACCGTGGTGCCATCCGCGAGCTGCACCGTGCCGATGGCCAGCGGGGGCGGTACCTCGGCCACGAAGGATCCGAACGCCTCCTGGGTCAGGCTCCATACCTCGACCTCGATCGGCGCCGTCGGGCCGGAGGCGGTCCGCCTCAAACCCGGCTTCGGTGGTTTCGTCCCGGCCAGCGCGAACAGCTGGTAGCAGTCGGCCGTGTGCGTGGCGCGGACCAAAAAGGCGCCGCGGCTCGTGAGCTGGTGGTTCAGCGGCTGGCCCGAGAGGTGAGCGCCGACGACCGCCAGCCACACCCGGTTGGCCGCGGGTGCGGCGAGGGACCGCTGCAGCGTGGCGGGCGCGGAAATTTTCGTGGCGCCGAGCGTGCGCGAGCGGCTGCCGGTGAAAGCTTCGCCGAGCCCGGCGAGACGGGCGTCGCTCCACGCCGGCCCGAACAGGGTGATGCCGAAGGGCAGGCCGTCCAAACGAAAGCCGGCCGGGATCGCGAGCGCGGCGGTATCGAGCAGGTTGGCAAAGTTGGTGTAATAACCCAACCGCGAGTTCAGCGTGATCGGGTCGGCCTCTACCTGGGCCCGCGAGTAGATCGTGGCCGCCGTGGGGAGGACCAGCGTGTCGATCTGCGTCCAGGTGGCATCCGCCGCCCGGCGCAGCGCCGCGAGCTTGTAGCCCGCCTCAAAGGCGTCTACTGCCAGCGGGGTGGCCCCGCCCTCAATGATCCGACGGGTGACCGGGAAGATGGCGCCGGCATGATGCGCATGAAAAACCCGCACCGCGGCCCAGCGCTCGGCGACCCAGGGACCCTCGTAAAGCAGGCGGGCGGCGTCGCGAAAGGGCGTGAAGTCGATTTCGACGCGCGTGCCGCCGAGTGACTCAAGGGTGCGCCAGGCCTCGGCGTAAAGCGCAGGATTTTGCGTGTCGCCGAACCATTCGAGCTGGTCCGCGGCCGGCACCCCGAAGCGGAACGTGGCGCCCGCCACCGGCGGCAGAGCGGCCGGGACGGCGCGGGCCATGGGGTCGGCGGCGTCGAAGCTGGCGGCAATCTGCGTGACAAAGGCCGCATCGCCCACGGTGAGCCCGAAGACTGAAACGCAGTCCAGCGAACGGCAGGCGGGCACGACTCCGCGGGTGCTGAGCCAGCCGCGCGTCGGCTTGACGCCCGCGAGATTTTGAAACGAGGCGGGTACCCGGCCCGAACCGGCGGTGTCGGTCCCGAGCGAAAAACTTGCGAGGCCGGCGGCCACGGCGCACGCGGAACCGCTGCTCGAGCCGCCGGGGATCATGGCGGCGTCAAAGGGATTGCGCGGCACGCCATGGGGTGAGCGGACGCCCACCAGTCCGGTGGCGAATTGGTCGAGATTGGTTTTCCCGATGGGAATCGCCCCGGCGTCGAGCAGTCGCTGCACCACCGGGGCGGACTCGGCCGGAATGTAGGCAAACTCGGGGCACGCCGCGGTCGTGGGTGCGCCGGCTAGGTCGATGTTGTCCTTGATCGCGAAGGGCACGCCGTAAAGCGGCTGGGTCGCCTGGCCGCGGGCCTCGATCCGCCGGGCGTGCGTGACCAGTTCGTCGCGCGACAACCGGTGGATCCAGACCGCGGGGTCGGCGTAGGCGTCGATGCGGGCCAGGATCTCCTCCACGAGCTTGGTCGGGGTGAGCGTGCCGCGGTCATAGGCGTCGCGCAGCGAGGCGAGATCAAGGGAGAGGTTCATGCGGAAGTCATCTCGCGAAGGGTAGGAATCGGTAAGCTAGTTTCCAGCCAAGATAAATCTTCCTTCGGTCCCATCGACCTCTTCGCGAGACATAAAACGCCTCAACCCTCGATGACGATCAACGTTTCGCCCGCGCTGACCGGCCGGCCCTCGGCGCAGCGCACCTCCCGGACGATGCCCGGGCGGTTGGCGACCACGGTGACTTCCATCTTCATTGACTCGAGGATGACGAGCGGGTCGCCGTCCTTCACCGTATCACCGGGCGTCACGGCGATCTTCCAGATGTTGCCGGGGATATGCGCGGGCACGGCGGTGCAGCCGGCCGGGATGGCCTGCTCGTCGACCGCGGCCGCAGACTCGGACTCGGCGGAGAAGTTCAGTTGCCCGCTGTCCTCCCAGCGTTTGCGCTCGGCCTCGAACGAGGCCTGTTGCTGCGCCTTGAAGGTGGTGATCGTCCCGGCGTTGGCGGCCAGGAAGGCGTGGTAGTCGCGCAGCCGGAAGGTGGTTTCCTCGATCCGGAGCGACACCTTGCCCTGGGGGAAATCCTCCCGGAATTTCGTGAGCTCCGCGTTGGACACCGGATAAAAGCGAATCTGGTCGAAGAACCGCAGCAGCCAGGGCCGGCCGTAGGTGAACTCCGTGGTCTGCTTGTAGCGGTTCCACATCTGGCAGGTGCGGCCGATGAACTGGTAGCCGCCGGGGCCTTCCATGCCGTAGACACAGAGGTAGGCGCCGCCGATGCCAACGGCGTTCTCCGGGGTCCAGGTGCGGGCGGGATTGTATTTCGTCGTGACCAGCCGGTGGCGCGGGTCGACGGGCGTGGCGACGGGCGCGCCGAGGTAAACATCACCCAGCGCCAGCACGAGGTAGCTCGCCGCAAAGGCGATGCGCTGCACCTCCGAGACGGATTCGAGGCCGTTGATGCGGCGGATAAACTCGATGTTGCTCGGGCACCACGGCGCGTCCTTGCGGACGATCTGCATGTACTTGCGGATGGCGAGCAGGGTGGATTCGTCCTCCCAGGAAAGCGGCAGGTGCACGATGCGGGACGGCACCTCGATGTCGTCGACCGCGGCCAGTTCGCCCTCCGCGCGCAGCAGGATTTCCATCAGCCGTTCCAGCGGCAGCGCGCGGTAATCAAAATGGATCTGCAGCGAGCGGATGCCCGGTGTCAGGTCAACCAGCCCGGGGATATGCTGCCGTTCGAGCCACGTCTGCAGCGCGTGGACCCGCATGCGGAGGGCGAGGTCGAGCACCAGCGGCCCGTATTCCACCAGCAGGTAGGAGTCGCCGGCGCGGCGGTAGCAAACGGCAGGGGCATCGGGCCGGGCGGGGATTTGATGCAGGACGGCGGGCTCGGTGGGGATTTGAGATTTGAAATCCGAGATTTGAGATGCACGGCCGCGGCGGGCCGGCAGGAGCGATTCGATCTCGGCGTCCTGGGCGGTGGCTGCGATGCGGGCTTCCTCGGCGGTCAAGGCGCGGAAGCGGACCTGGTCGCCGGGCTTGAGCTGTCCCATTTTCCAGAGTTCGCCCTGCACGATGGTCGCCGGGCAGACGAATCCGCCGCAGCTCGGGCCGTCGGGCCCGAGGATGATCGGCATGTCGCCGGTGAAATCGATCGCGCCGACGGCGTAGGCGTTGTCGTGGATGTTCGACGGATGCAGGCCGGCCTCGCCACCGTCGCGCCGGGCCCATTGCGGTTTCGGGCCGATCAGGCGGACGCCCGTGCGCGCGGAGTTGTAGTGGACCTCGTAAGCGGTGCCAAAAAGCACGGCGATGTCCTCGTCAGTGAAAAAATCAGGCGCGCCATGCGGCCCGTAGAGGACGCCGATTTCCCATTCCCGGGTCAGCGGCGGCTGGATGGAAACGGGAGCCCGGAGGAGGGGTGCGGCGTCAATCACGCCGGCGGCCGTCTGGCGGTTGACCCGAAGGACATCGCCGGTCCGCAGGGCGCGCCCGGCGTGCCCGCCGAAAAGACCGAGCGTGAACGTGGCCTTGCTGCCGAGGTAATCGGGCACATCGAAACCATGGCGGATGGCGAGGTAGGCGCGCAGACCGGCGCCGTCGACCGCGCCGAGGCGCAGCGTCTGGCCGGCTTTCACCCGGAGCGCGCGATGATACGGCAGGGGTTTCCCGTTGAGCGTGGCCGGCAGGTGGGCGCCGGTGAGGGCAATGACCGCGGCGGTGTTGAACCGGAGCGACGGACCTTGCACGGTGAGTTCAAGGCCGGCGGCCGTGTCGGGATTGCCGACGAGGCGGTTGGCCAGACGGAAGGAGCGTCCGTCCATCGGGCCGGACGGCGGCACGCCGACCGCCCAGTACCCGAGCCGGCCGGGATAATCCTGCACCGTGGTCTGGGTGCCGCCCTCAAGCACCTCGACGGTCGAGGCGCGGTAGGGGAGCGTGCTGAGATATTTGGTGGTGACACCGCCGGCCCGGAAGCCGGCCGAGGCCGCGATCTGGCGCAGGTAGTCGAGATTGGTCTCAAGGCCGTGCAGCCGGGTGTCGGCCAGGGCGACATCCAGCCGCGACAGGGCCTCGGCGCGGTCGCGGCCCTTCACGATGATCTTGGCCAGGAGGGGATCGTAGAAGGCGGAGACTTCGGTGCCGCGCTCGACCCAGGTCTCGATGCGGGCGGTGGTCGCGAAATGCACGTCGGTCAGGGTCCCGGCCGCAGGTTGGAAATTGCGGCCCGGATCCTCGGCATAGACGCGCACTTGGATCGAGGCGCCGGCCGGTGCCGCCGACCAGTCCTTCAGGTCCAGCTCGCCGGCGGCGGCGCGCAGCATCCACTCGACGAGATCGACGCCGGTCACTTCCTCGGTCACGCCGTGCTCGACTTGGAGGCGCGTGTTGACCTCGAGGAAATAAAATTCGCCGGTGGCGTTGTCGTAGACGTATTCCACCGTGCCGGCATTCCGGTAACCGGCGGCCTGGCCGAGCCGGGCGGCGGTTTCGAGCAGGCGGGCGCGCTGTTCCGGGGTGAGGCCCGGGGCCGGGGTTTCCTCAATGACCTTCTGGTTGCGGCGCTGGACGGAGCAGTCGCGTTCGCCCACGGCGACGACGTGGCCGCGGCTGTCGCCGAAGATCTGGACCTCGATGTGGCGGGCGTGCTCGACAAATTTCTCAAGGAATATACCGCCCTCCTTGAAGTTGTTTTTCGCCAGCCGGCCGACCGCGGCGAAAGCGGCGGACAATTCGGCGGGCTGGCGGATGAGCGACATGCCGATGCCGCCCCCGCCCGCGGTGCTCTTGAGCATGACCGGGTAGCCGATGCGGACGGCCTCGGTATGCGCGTGGGACTCATCGCGGAGCAGGTCAGAGCCGGGCAGCAGCGGTACGTTGTGCTGCCTGGCGATGGCGCGCGCGGAATGTTTGAGCCCGAACATCCGCATCTGGTCGCCGGTCGGCCCGATGAAAACCAGGCCGGCCGCGGCGCAGGCATCGGCAAAGGCCGGGTTTTCGCTGAGGAAACCGTAGCCGGGATGAATGGCCTGGGCGCCGGTCGCCCGGGCGGCGGCGATGATCTTGTCGGCGTCGAGGTAGCTCTGGGCGGCGGGCGAAGGCCCGAGATGGACGGCCTCGTCGGCTTGTTGCACGTGGAGCGAGTGGGCGTCGGCGTCGGAGTAGACCGCGACGGACTTCACACCCATCTTGCGCAGGGTGCGGATGACGCGGCAGGCGATGGCACCGCGATTGGCGATGAGGACTTTTGAAAACATCAGGGTCGGATTAAACGCAAAGGTGCGAAGGCGCTAAGATTGGCGCCAAGATGATGCTTTGATCACTTCTTTGCAGCTTCGCGTCTTTGCGTTCAAAAAAATCAGGGATTCCAGATCAGGACTTCGACCGGCGTCGGGTTGTACGCATTGCACGGATTGTTCAGCTGCGGGCAGTTGGAGAGGACGCACACCACATCGCGCTCGGCGCGGAGCTCCACGTAGTAGCCCGGCGCGGAGACGCCGTCGGCGAAGGTGAGCCGGCCGTCGGGTGTCACCGGCACATTCATGAAGAAGTTGATGTTGCAGGTGATGTCGCGCTTCCCGAGATCCGCCCGCCAGGCGTGCACACCGCAGATGAAGCTGTCGCGACAGGCGTGCATGTATTCCTTGTCGAAGGCGTACCGCATGGTGTTGCTTTCGCGCGAGCAGGCACCACCGAGCGTATCGTGCCGGCCGCAAGTGTCGGCGATGATGGTGAGCAGTTCGTCGCCCTGCGTGGAAATCAGCCGGGTGCCCGTGCTCAGGTAAAGCGCGGCCTGGCGCTGGATGGTATCGGACGCGCTGTAGCGGTTGGCCGGATCATGGGCGTCGTAGAACAGGGTGTCAGCCGCCTGGTTGCCCTCGAGGTCAACGATGCGCAAAATCTGGCCCTGCTTGATCTCGTGCGTCCACGGATCGCCGGCGGGGATGACGTGGCGGTAGACGGCCTGGGCCGGGTCGAGGGTGCTAGTGGTCATGGGCGGGAAGCTTTGGCGTCAGGCGGTGCGCAGGGCCACGTACGTCTCGGTGTTGCGGAACGCGCGCTCGTTTTCCGGGCGGGAAACCCGGCAGGCGTCGTCCCCGGCGGGCGGCGCGGAACGGAACACTTCCAGTCGGACCGGCCGGGGATGATAGCGCGGATCCGGATCCAGCGGGTGCTGGCAGGTGTTGAGTACCACCAGGGTGTCCAGCTCGAAGCGCAGGTCGACGTGGTCGCCGGGCTTTGAGTGGGCAGGGACAAAGGTGAGGGCGCCCGCCTCGTCGGCGACTACCTTGCTGAACAGGTTCAGGTTTGGCACAAGGTCGCGCGGGCCCAGGCCCCACTTGGCGAGCTCGATGAGAAAACAGTCGCGGGCGTTGCGGTGCCAGTCGTTGCGGGCGTCCTGGTAATTCTTCACGCCGTACCTGGCCTCGACGAGTTTTGCGTCGGAGCAGCCGCAGACCGTGTCATGCCAGCCGACCGTGTCGGCGGTGAGGGAGGCGAACACGCGGCCCATGTCGGAATGCAGGCAGTAGGGATGGCGCAAGTAGAAAATGTGCTGGCCCTTGAGGGTGTCCGGCAGGTTGTAGCGCTCCGTCGTCACATCGGCGTTGTAGAGGAGCAGGCCGACATTGGCGCCGCCCTCGAGGTCGGTGAGCCGGAGTGTCTTGCCGCGGGAGATCACGCCGGACCACATGCCGGCATGGGTGAGCAGCTGGCTGAGCAGGGGGGCGGCCGGCGAAAGGTTGATGATCGGGTCCATGGAAAATAGTGTTACGTTTGTGACATTTCGTATGACGTCAAGGCCCGGCACAGTCCCGGCCGGGACCGGCCGGTTCCGCTCAAAGGAGCGGGGGCATGGGGTTGGCCGTCAGCTGCAGGCGGGCGTGCTTGACCCCCTTGCAACTGGCGAGCGTGTCCGACAGGTCGCGCAGCGTACGGGCCGGTCCCTGCACCAGGAGCACCTCGAGGTAGTGATGGTGCTCGAGGTGGACGCTCATGGAGGCCACGACGAGCAGGTAATGCTGGTGCTGGATGTCCGCGAGCCGGCGCTGCAGGTTGCGCTTCCGGTAGTCGTAAACGAGGCTGATGGTGCCGGCCATGCTCTTGGTGCCGAGTTCCTGCGCATGCTCGAGCAACTGCTCGCGGGCCATCTCGGCGATCGCGTGCGACCGGCTGGGAAATTTGCGCCGCGCCACCATGTCGTCGAGTTCGTCGAGCAGGTCGGAAGGCAGTGAAACACTGAAGCGGGCGAGACTGGAGCGGGGGCGGGGCATGGGAGGAGAAGTTCATGTTGGCTGGGGCCGGCGCGCCGGCCAATGGCAAAACAACCGTAGGCCCGGTCATTCCACGTCGTCCCCCGCCTGAGTCAGCCGGACGATGGGCAGTTTTTCCACCGGCGCATGGACGTCGCGGGGATGGATCAGCTCGTCCAGCCGGCGCCGTGTGGCGAGGAACTCCGGCGAGGTGACCTGGGAGAGGTGGCGCGGGCGCGGCACGGGGACCTCGATGATTTCCTGGACCTCGCCGGGGTGGGCCTTGAGCACCACGATGCGGTCGGCGAGGAAGATGGCCTCGTCGAGGTCATGGGTGATGAAGAGGATGGTGACATCGACGTTCCGCCAGATCTCGAGGAGATGGGCCTGCATCTGGGCGCGGGTCTGGGCGTCGAGGGCGCCGAAGGGTTCATCCATGAGCAGCACCCGCGGGTTGGGCGCGAGCGCGCGGGCAATCGCGACCCGCTGCTTCATGCCGCCGGACAGCTGGTGCGGGTAGTTGTTGGCAAACTTGGTCAGGCCCACGAGGTCGATCCACTGCCGGGCCTCGGCGTCGGCCTGGTCGCGGGCCATGCCGCCCATTTCCAGCCCGAACATGATGTTGCGCTTCACGCTGAGCCAGGGAAAGAGCGTGTAGCCTTGGAACACCATGCCGCGCTCCGGGCAGGGGCCGCTCGTTTCCTTGCCGTCCACCAGCATCCGGCCGGTGCTGGGGTCGTCGAGGCCGGCGATGATCCGGATGAGCGTGGACTTCCCGCAACCGGACGGGCCGATCACGCAGACGAGTTCGCGCCGGTGGATCTTCAGGGAGATGTCGCGCAAGGCGGTCACGGGCCCGGCCTGCCCGGGGAACTGGCGGCCGAGATGCTCGATCTCGAGCACGACGGGCCGCTCCTGCAATTTCCGGAAACGTTCCGCGACGGCGGGCGATTGCGCGCGGTAGTCGGGGAGGCCGGGGCTGGAAGGCGCGGTCATGGCGAGGCCGGCGGACTGGAAGGCGCGGCGGTGGCGCGCCCGACGGAAAGACGGCCGAGAAGAAGACTGAGCCGGCTGGGCCGGGTGTGTTTCCAGGGGAAGAGCTGCCGGCCGATCAACGCGAGCAGCTGGTCGGTGGCGAGGCCGATGACGCCGATGATGATGATGGCGGCGTAGACGTTGTCGAAGTTGCGGTATTTCGCCTGCTGGTTGATGAAAAAAGTGATGCCGCTACTGACGCCGACGACCTCGGCCACGATCAGGTAGGTCCAGGCCCACCCGAGCAAAATACGCTGGTCGTTGTAGAGATCGACGATGCAGCTCGGCACAATCACCCGCAGCAGGAGACGGCGGGGGCTGGCGCCCAGGGTCTGGGCCGCCTCGATGAGCGCCGGGTCGTGGCGCCGGACAGTGTTGGCGATGACGAGGACCTGCTGGAAAAAAGTGCCGATAAAAATGATCGCCACCTTGGGGGCGTCGTAAATGCCGAGGACGGCGACCGCGAGCGCACCGAACGCCGGGGCGGGCATGTAGCGCACGAAATCGATGACCGGCTCCGCGAACCGCGAGATGGGGGCGTACGCCCCGCACAGGATGCCGAGGGGAACGCCGAAGAGAGACGAGAGCAAAAAGCCCCAGAAGATGGTCTTGATGCTGAGCGCGAGACTCTCGTGGAGCCAGAGATCGCCGCGCAGCAGCGGCTTGGTGTGGAAGGCCGTGTAGAAGGCCTGGCCGACCTCGTGCGGGGCGGGGAGAAAGATCGGGTTCGCCCGGGTGCCGTTCGCCGCGTGCCCGCCGGCGGCCACGGCCTTGGCGTTCTCCTCGGCGAAGACGCGGCGTTCGACGAGCAGTCCGGGTTGGAACCAGGCCACGTCCCCGGGTGACCCCACCCGGATCAACGGATGCCAGATCCACGGCACATAACTCACCAGGCCCCACGCCAGCAGGGGCGCGAGAAAGGAGAGCAATGTCAGCACCAGGCGCGGCCGGGGCGCCAAGGGCTGGCCGATCGCAAACCTGCGCGAGCGAGGCATGAAGCGGGGAAGGGGCGCGGCCGCGCGCCCCGGGCAGGTTACTTTTTCGCGGCGATGGCCTCCGCCGTGAGCTTGGCGTCGATGTAGGCGGAGACGTCCTGCGCTTCCTTGTAGACACTGTTCTTCACGTTGAACTCATTGGCCACGGCCGACGAACCGGCGAGCGAGTCGAAGCCCGGGGCCGCCTTGGCGATGATCTTCGCGCTGTCCGCGAGCGTCAGGAAGTGCGTGCCGCCGATGAACGCGGCGTACTCCGCGGGCGTGGAGCCGGTGCGCGCGGCCATGATCTTCAACGCGTCGTCCTTGGTGGCGGGATTGGTGAGGTAGGCGAGGGTCTTGTCCCAGACGGAGACCAGCTTCACCCACTCGGCGCGGTGCTGGGCCAGGCTCTGGGGCGAGACCACAATGGTGTCGTAGATCAGGCCGGGCTCGTCCGCGCTGGTGTACACGGCGGTGGAACCGGCGACGGCCTTGAGGGCCTGGCCGGCGTTGGGCTGCCACGCGGCGATGGCGTCGACCTGGCCGGAGGCGAGGACCTGCGGGGTCTGGTTGGTGGGCGTGTTGACGATGGTCACGTCGCTCTCGGTCAGGCCGATTTTCTTCAGCGCGTTGAGGAGCATGAGGTGCTCGACGACGCCGACCTCGAGGCCGATTTTCTTCCCCTTGAGATCCTTGAGCGACTTGATGCCCGGCTTGGCGATGATCATGTCGTTGCCGTTGCTGTAGTCGGTGAGCATGATGACCACATTCTTGGCTCCGTTGGCGCCGGTCACGAGCGAGTCGCCGTTGGTCACCATGACCGCGTCGGCCTTGCCGGCGGTGAAGGCGTCCATCGAGGGCCCGTATTCAAACCACAGAAACTCGGCGTCGACGCCGGCGTCCTTCAGCCAGCCCTTCTGGATGGCGACCTCCCAGGCCACCCAGCCGGGCCAGTCGCTGTAGGCGATCTTGAGGGGCTCGGCCCGCAGGGCGGGCGCGAGGGCGGTCAGGGCAAGGAGCAGAAGGCAGGTCAGGCGGCGGATGGGCTTCATGGATTTCTGTGTTACGAATTTAATGGAGCGTGTTACGCCGCTGAAAAAGCAGATCGCATGCCGGTTCCGGCATTTTTCGGCTGCATGACACTGGAATCGGCCTCGGCAAGGGGGTAGGGGCACAGACTCCTGTCAGCCGCAGGCTAGGCGGAGGTTGATGCTGCGCCCCTACCAAATACCGACAGGCACGGAGTCTTGCCGCTAAACCGGGCTGCCGGCCGCGGCCTCGCGGGCCTTCTCGGTCTTCAAGCGCAGCTGGCCGCAGGCGGCGTCGATCGCGTGGCCCTTTTCCCGGCGAAGCGTGACGGAGACCCCGCCGTCGAACAGGATGTTGGCGAACTTTTCCTGCCGGGTGAGGCTGGGGCGTTTCCACGGCAGGCCCTCGACGGTGTTGTAAGGGATCAGGTTCACGTGGGCGTGCAGGTCGTAGGCGATGTCGCGGAGTTTTTCGGCCTGCTCCAGCGAATCGTTGATCTCCTCGATCAAAATGAACTCCAGTGTCACCATCCGGCCGTGTTTGTCCGAGAACTCGCGCACCGCCGGCAGCAGTTTCTCGAGCGGCCAGGCCTTGTTCACCGGCATGATCTTCTCGCGCACCTCGTTGGTGGCGCCGTGCAGGCTGATGGCGAGGCGGATGCCGAGTGGCTCGTCGGCGAGCTGCTTGATCCGGGGCACGAGGCCCGAGGTGGAGAGCGTGATGCGGCGGGCGCCGAAGGCCAGGCCCCACTCGGCATTCAGGATGGTGAGGGCCCGCATGATGGCGTCATAGTTGTGCAGGGGCTCGCCCATGCCCATCACGACGAGGTTGTCGAACGATACCAGCTCGGCGTGCGCCCGCGGGGTGCGGCTGTCCTCCTGGCGGCAGACCTGGATGAGCTGGTGGACAATCTCGCCCGCCGAAAGGTTGCGCTTCAGTCCCTCCAGGCCGGAGGCGCAGAACCGGCAGCCCATGGCGCAGCCGACCTGGGTGGAGATGCAGATGGTCTTGCGCGAGTTTTCCTGGCCCACCCCGAGCTGCGGGGCGCGGATGATCACGGTTTCGATCAGCGACCGGTCGCCCAGTTCCAGCAGGAGCTTGTCGGTGACATCCTCCGACTGCTTCGTCAGCACAAAGCTGGTCGGGTCCAGTTCGAACTGCGCCGCGAGCCACGCCCGCAGCGGGCGCGAAAGGTTGGTCATCTCGTCCCACGTCCCGACCCGCTTCTTGTAGAGCCACTCGAGGATCTGGCGGGCGCGGAAAGCCGGGTGGCCGTGCGCCGTGAGCACCGCGGTGAGCGAGTCGAGGGTTTCGCCGTAGATGGTCGGCTTGGCGGGCGTGAACTGCATTTAGGCCGGAAGTTGAGAGCTGAAAGTTGAGCGTTGAGAGAATGCTTGAGCCGAAAACGCGGCGTTGCGGTCGGACTCTCAACCCTCAACCTTCAACTTTCAACTACTCTGATGAACCTCATCCACCGGCACATTTTTGCCAACGTCGTGCTGACCTGCGCGGCCGGCGTCGGGCTGTTCGCCTTCGTGCTGATGGTGGGCAACGTCCTGAAGGATTTGCTCGGCCTGCTGGTCGCCGGCCAGATGGCGGTGGATACCTTCCTGCATCTGGTGCTGCTGACCATCCCGGTGGTCGTGTCCTATGCGCTGCCGATGGGCATGCTGACCGGCATTTTGCTGGTGCTGGGCCGGATGTCATCCGACCGCGAGGTCACCGCCCTGCGCGCTTCCGGGCTGAGCGTGGCGTGGCTGTCGGCCCCGATCCTGTTTTGCGCGCTGATCGGGGTGGTGCTGAACCTCGCGATCAACTTCGAGTTCATGCCGCGGGCCAAGGTGGCCTATGAGGCGGAGCTGGCCGAGGCGGTGCGGCAGAATCCCCTCAGTTTCATCGTGCCCCGCACGTTCATCCGCGACTTCCCCGGTCTCGTGATCTACGCGGGTGACAAGAAGGGGGCGCAGCTGCGCGATTTCTGGCTGTGGGAGCTCGATGCGCAGAACCGGGTCAAGCGCTTCGCGCGGGCCGACACCGGCCGGCTCGATTTCGACGAGAAGCGAAACACGCTCGTGCTCACCCTCGAGCACGCGCAGGCCGAGGTGCGCGACGAGAAGGACCCGGAGAACTTCACCCAGGCGCGCGGCTCGGCGGCGTGGGAACAGGCCACGTTCGACCTGCCGCTGGGCAAGCTCGGGGGGGCGCAGGGCGTGCACCGGAAACTGAGGTGGTACACGTTTGACCAGCTGGTGGAGGAGTGGCGCCGCCTGGGGCGGCCAGACCCGGCCCTGTCCGCCGCCGAGCGGGAAAAGCTGCAGATGCGGGTCCAGATCACCATCCACGAGAAATTCGCCACGGCCTTTTCCGTGCTGTCTTTCGCCCTCGTCGCGATTCCGCTCGGCATCAAGGTTTCGCGCAAGGAGACCTCCGCCAACCTCGGCATCGGGCTGGCGCTGGTCATGGCCTATTACTTTGCCACGATTGTGATCGGCTGGATCGACAACCAGCCCGCGTTGCGGCCCGACCTGCTGATGTGGCTGCCCAACCTGGCCTTCCAGGGCCTGGGCCTGTGGATGTTCTACAAGGTGGACCGGTCGTAAGCCGGTTTCAACCGGCTCAAACCACCGCGCCCTGCACTGCCAGCAGGCCGGAGCGTCCGTCGACCGGCGCCTGGATCATTTCGCAAACGGGGATCCGATCCCGCTGCGCGAGCAGGGCCCGGGCCGCCTGTTCAAGCGACACCACCTCCACACCGGCGCGTTTTACCGCGGCCAGGAATTCCCCAAAAAGCGCGCGCTTGCCCATGCCCTCCAGTTCCGCGTGGAGCGTGAACACATTGAGCGCATCCGGCCGCAGCAGCGAGACGAGGTGCGGCACGATGCGCTCGTCCGGATATTCCGGCCGGCCCATCAGCTCGTCGAGGGTCGGCAGCGTGGACGGGATTTCCAGGGTCGTGAAGGTCCGGCCGTCGAGGCGGGCGAAAAACGGCGCGGTCCCGCGGGAGTCCGACGCGTAGAGCAGCCCGGCGCCGTCGTAGACCTCCCGGCTGATCGCGTTGGCCTGCCAGCCCGGGGCGCCCGCGGTCGGGGCCTCGGAACCGAAGATGCGGCGGAACTCGGCACGCGCGGCATCGAACTCCGCCTTGACGGCCGCCGCGCCCATGGTGTGGACGTAGTCCTGCCACCGGTAGTGGTTGTTGCAATGGATGCCGAGCTCGAAGCCGGCGTCCCGCCCGGCCCGCAGGACCGCTTCATTGCGCCGGCCGACATGTGGCGCGGGCAGCAGCGTGCCGTTGAGCAGCGTGCGCACGCCGTAGAGTTGCACCACGCTGGTGCGGCCGACCTTTTTTAGAAAGCCCGGCCGGAAAACCCGGGTGATTGCGCGCCCGGTCTGGTCGGGCCCGAGCGAGAAGAGAAACGTCGCGGGAAAACCCGCGGCTTGCAGGTCGGCGACGAGATTCGGGACGCCCTCCCGGGTGCCGCGGTCGGTGTCGACGTCGATCTTGAGGGCGAGTCGGAGGGCCATGGCGCGCCGGACAGCTTACTCGAGCTGATAGTCCTTGTGCGCGAGATGGTAGTCCAGCGTGAGGCGGATGGCGGTCTTCAGGTCGACCTTCGGATTCCAGCCGAGCTGCTTCTTCACGTTCGCGATGGAAGGCACGCGTTTTTGGATGTCCTGGTAATATTTGCCGAAGTACTTGCCGGACGAAACCGTGATGACCTTGGCCTGCTCGGCGTGCTCGCGGTACTCGGGGTAATGCTTGAACGCGGCGATGATGTATTTCGCGAGCTGGGCGACGCTCACGTCGTTCTTCGGATTGCCGAGGTTGAAGATCTGGCGCGAGGCGCGGCCGTCCTTGTTCTCGATGATGCGCAGCAGGGCGTCGACGCCGTCGTCGATGAAGGTGAAGGAACGGCTCTGCTTGCCGCCGTCGACGAGCTGGATCGGCTTCTTGAAGATGACGTTCGAGATGAACTGGGTGAAGAGGCGGGAGCTGCCTTCCTTCGCCTCAAAGACGTTGTCCAGCTTCGGCCCGATCCAGTTGAACGGGCGGAAGAGCGTGTAGTCGATGTTGTCGCGGACGCCGTAGGCGTAGATGACGCGGTCGAGGAGCTGCTTGGAGCAGGCGTAGATCCAGCGCTGTTTCTCGATCGGGCCGTAGACCATGTTGGTGGTCTCCTCGTTGAGCTCGCGGTCGGGCGACATGCCGTAGACCTCGGAGGTGGAGGGGAAGATGATGCGTTTCTTGTACTTCGCGCAGAGGCGGACGACGGCGAGGTTGGACTCGAAATCGAGCTCGAACACGCGGAGCGGGTCCTTCACGTACTGCGCCGGGTTGGCGATGGCCACCAGCGGGATGACAGCGTCGCACTTCTTGACGTGGTACTCGATCCACTCGTGCGAGATCATGACGTCGCCCTCGACAAACTTGAAGCGCGGGTTCCCGAGGCAGTTGGTCAGCTTGTGGTCGCCGACGTCCATGCCGTAGACTTCCCAGTCTTTCTTGCGCAGGATCGCGTGGGTGAGGGAGCTGCCAATGAAGCCATTGGCGCCGAGGATGAGGACTTTGAGGGGCATAGATTAGGACTGGTTAACCACGAAAAACGCCAAAAGACACGAAAGAATATCAGGGGAGCATCTGCCCGACCTGCAGGACTGGAGCGGGCGCCTGCCGCCACTCGGTCTTGGTCAGTTCCAGGGCCCCGTCGCCCGTGGCAACAACCAGCGGCGAGATGGACAGAATAGTGCCCGGCGCGGCGCGGTTTGGGGTAGGGCTGGCGCTTGTCGCCATGCCGAGTGTCTGCGCCGCGGGCGAATCCGTTTCCGCCCACCAGACCATGAGTCGCGCCGGCCCGATGTCCGTGAATGCCCCGGGATAAGGATCGGTGACGGCCCGGATCAGGTTGAAAATCTGGGTCGAGGTTTGGGTCCAGTTGATCCGGCCGTCCTCGGGTTTGCGCCCGCTGAAGTAGGTGACCTGCGACTCGTCCTGCGGCGTTTCCCTGGCGGTGCCGGCGAGCAACGCGTCGATCTGCCGGGCCAGCACGAGGCGGGCGCACGGGAGCACCTTGCGGAAGGCCTGTTCGGCGGTGTCGCGCGGGCCGATGTCGACACCCGCCTGGTCGACGACGGCGCCGGCGTCGGCGCTCTTGACCATGCGGTGGAGCGTCATGCCGATGCGCGGCTCCCCATGGAGCACGGCCCAGTTGATCGGGGCGCGACCGCGATACTTGGGCAGGAGCGAACCGTGGATGTTGAACGCGCCAAGCGGCGCCAGTCCGAGGATTTTCGTGCTGATCATGTTCCGGTAGTAGACGGAGAGGATCAGGTCGGGCTTGAGCGCGGCGATCTGCTCGAGCCACTCGGGGGTCGTGATTTTCTCTGGCGTGAAGACGGGTACGCCGTTTTCGCGGGCGGCGAGGGCCGGGGTCTTGAACCAGATCTTTTCGTGCGGGTTGTCCTCGTGCGTGAACAGGGCGACCACGTTGTCGCCGCGCTCCAACAGCAGGGACAGGCAGTCGTGGCCGACCTGGCTGTAGCCGAAGAAAATAATGCGCGGCCGCTCGCTCACGAACCCTTCGCCTCCAGCACTTCCCTGACGTGATAACGCTGGCGCGCGCGGACGACCTGGTAGGTGCGGCCGATGTACTCACCGATCAGGCCGATGCCGACCATCGTGACGCTGATGAGGAAAAAGAGGATGCCGAACAGCGTGAACACGCCGTTGGTGTCATCGTGGCGGAAGAGGCGCAGGTAGGCAAGGATCAGAACGAGGGCGAAGCTGCCCGCCGCGCAGAGCATGGCGAACATCGTGAAGATCTGCAGCGGCGCGAGCGAGAAGCCGGTGATGAGGTCGAAGTTCAGCCGGATGAGCATGTAGAGCGAGTAGTTCGACACGCCGGCGTGGCGCTCCTCGTGCTTCACGCCGACCTCGGCCGGGTTGCCGGAGAAGCTGTACGCGAGGGCGGGAATAAAGGTGTTGATGGCGCCGCTGCGCACGATGGCCTCGATGATCGGCCGGCGGTAGGCGCGCAGCATGCAGCCCTGGTCCGTCATCTCGATGCTCGTCATCTTCTCCCGCGCGAAATTGATGAGCTTTGACGCGTAGGTGCGGAAAAAGGAATCCTGCCGGTTCAGCCGGAAGCCGCCGACATAGTCGTGGCCGGCGTCGATCTTTTCCAGCAGCTTGGGGATCTCCTCCGGCGGGTTCTGCAGGTCGGCGTCGAGGGTCACGATGATGTCGCCGCGCACGCGCTCGAACGCGGCCATGATGGCCATGTGCTGGCCGTAGTTGGAGTTGAAGTCGATCACCCGCGTGACGTCGGGCCGGGCGGCGTGCTGCGCCGCGAGCAGGGCCATCGAGCGGTCGTGCGAGCCGTCGTTGGTGAAGATGATTTCGTAGCTGCGGCCGAGCGCGTCGAGCACCGGGTAGAGCCGGGCGAAGAGGGTGGGGAGGTTCAGCTCCTCGTTGTAGACGGGGATGACGATCGACAGTTGGACGGTGGGTGCGCTCATGATTTCCGGTTGGCCTTGAGGATTCCGATCAGGGCGGTGACGACGCGGTCGACGTCCGCCGGGGTCATGCCGGGGAACAGCGGCAGCGTGAGGATGTTCCGGCCCGCATACTCGGCGTGGGGATAGTCACCGGCCTTCCAGCCGAGCCGCTGATAGAGGGCGAAAAGATGGATGGCGGGGTAGTGCACCCCGGTGCCGATGCCCGCCGCATGGAGCTGCGCCATCACTTCGGCGCGCTTCAGCGCCAGCCGCTGCTCCGGCAGCATGACCTGGAACATGTGCCAGTTGGTGTGGGCAAAATCCGCGACCGGCAGCCCGAGCCCGAGGTCGGCCGCCCCGAGCTGCGCGAGCCGGTCAAAGTAGACGCGGGCCAGTTCGCGGCGTTTGGTGGTGAACGTTTCCAGGTGCGGCAGCTGGCCGAGCCCGACGCGGGCGGCGACGTCCGTCAGGTTGTACTTGCCGCCGATCAGCTCGACTTCCATGCCGTCGTAGCCGGTCCGGACCACTCCCTGCAGGCGGTACTGCTCGGCGAGCTTGGCCTCGCGCTCGTCGTTGAGGACAAGGGCGCCACCCTCGACGGTGGTGATGTTCTTATTGGCGTGGAAACTGAAGGAGACGAAGTCGCCGAAGGCCCCGATGCGCCGGCCCTGCCAAGTGCTGCCAAAGGACTGGGCGGCGTCCTCGATCACGCGCAGATGGTGCTTTTTCGCGATGGCATAAAGCCGGTCGCGGTCCACCGGCTGGCCGGACAGGTCGACGGGGATGATGGCGCGCGTGGCGGGAGTGATGGCGGCCTCGACGCGGTTGAGGTCGATGTTGCGGGTGACGGGGTCGATGTCCGCGAAGACCGGCTTCGCGCCGACATCGAGGACGATGTTGCTCGTCGCGACCCAGGTGAGCGGCGTGGTGATGACTTCATGCCCGGGGCCGATGCCGGCGATGCGCAGGGCGATCTCCATCGTGCAGGTGCCGGAGTTGAAGACCCGCACCGGGCGTCCGCCGCAATACGCGGAAAGCTTCGCCTCGAAGGCCTTCACCTGCGGGCCGGAAGTGATCCAGCCGGAGCGCAGGACTTCGGCCACGCCGGCGATGGTTTCGTCGTCGATCGTCGGCCGGGTGAAAGGCAGGAACGGCGCGACGGGCTGGGCGGGGGCGGCGGTGGGACTGGGGGCGGCGGTCATGTCAGGGCTGGTTGCTGAAAAGGTAATGTTTCTTGGTCTCGCTGATCAAATGATAACGGAAAGCCGGGTCGGCAAAGAGTTCCTTGGTATCGTCCTTCTGCGCGACGACCCACAGCCGGGCGGGACCGTTCCAGCGGCGGCGAAACTCGGCCTCATCCATGAACCGGCCGCTGGCCCGGGCGGCGGCGTCCTCCTCCAGTTCGATCTCTCCGCGGGAGCCGACCACGTCGACGAGGCGGCCCGCGTAGAAGGTGAAGTCATGGAAGAAATCATGATAATGGACCACCCGGTCGCCCGGCTGGACGCGGGCGCTGACGAGCAGGGCGAGTTCCTTGGTGCCCGGTTTCTGGATGTCCCCGGCGGCAAACTGCAGCACCGAGAGGAAGAGCGCGATCGTCGCGACCATGCCCGCCACGGCTCCGCGCACCCCGCGGCTCCGGGCCAGCCAGGGCGTCAGCCCGGCGCCGACCAGCAGCACCGCCGCGAGCGAGAGGGCCACGGGGTGGAGTTTTTCGGCCTGGACCGGATCGAGCCGGACCCGCGCGATCAGGGCCGGCACGGAAACAACCAGCACCAGCGCGGAGGCGAGCAGCGCGCTGAAGCCGGAGAAAATACCGAGGCCGAAACGGATCCGCGCGGTGGCGTCAGCGGTGCCGTTCACCCTGGCCAGCCACGCGCCGACCAGCACCGCCAGCGCCGGGAAGACCGGCAGGATATAGGGCGGGAGCTTGGAGTTCGACTTGGTGAAAAACAGAAAGACGAAAACCACCCACGTGATCAGGAACCAGGCGTCGGCGTTCTTCGCCCGGGCCGCCCAGCCGCCGCGCAGGCTGTCGCGTACCGCCGGCACGAGGAACCCGACCCACGGGATCAGCCCGGCCAGGATGATGCCGATATAATAATACCAGGCGCCCGTGCGGCCGGCGGCCGGCGTGAAGAACCGCTGCCAGTGCTCGTACACAAAATAACGGTGCACCCAGGTTTCGTTGTGCCGGGCCACCAGCACGTGCCAGGGCACCGCGATGGCGAGGAAGAGCAGCAGGCCGGTCGGCAGATGGAGCGGCCGCAGGCGTTTCCATTGGTTGAAGATCAGCAGCCACAGGAACATCACCGCGCCCGTGACGAGGAAACCGATCAGCCCCTTCGTCAGCGTCGCCAGTGCCGCGCTCGCATACAGGCCGTAGAAGAGCCAGCGCCGCGTGGCCCCGGGGGCTTCGCGGACGCCGAGGATGAAGCAGAAGAGCGTCGCGCTCATCAGCACCGACACGGCCATGTCGAGCAGGATGATGTGGGCGATGATGAAATAGAGCAGGGACGTACCGAGCACGATGGCCGCAGCTACGCCGGCGTCGCGGCCATACAGTTTCCGGCCCGCCGCATAAGTCAGCAGCACGCCCCCGAGTCCAAAGAGCACCGGCATCGCGCGCATCGACCATTCCTCCGGCCCGAACAGTTTCAGGCAGGTCGCCACCGCCCAGTACATGAGCGGCGGCTTTTCGAAATAATTCACGCCGTTCAGCCGGGGCGTGATCCAGTCGCCACTGGCCACCATCTCCCGCGGAATCTCCGCATAGCGCCCCTCGTCCGGATTCGACAGGGCGTGGCGGCCGAGCCCGAGGCCGTAAAATACGGCGAACAGCAGGGCCAGCCACAGCAGATCCTTGCTCCAGGAACGGTTGCGCTCACCGGGTGGTGCGGAAGAGAGGGGCGAAGCATCCCGGGTAACCTCGTGCATGTGGACCCAGAACACCCAACCCGCTGCCGGCTGCAAGATTACATTCTGCTCGGCCCGGCCCACGCCGCCCGCCCGCCCGGCCGCGCCGTGAAGCTGTTTGTTGTCAGCTCGTTGCGATCAAGGTGTCTGGCCGGCTAGGCGTTAAACCGGCGCCCGGTCGATTCGTGGCGGGAGCGGCTCGCGGGACCAGGGGCGTTCCACGCGGGTCGCGCGATGGGCTGACGCGACCGGACGGCCAATTTCTCTTTACGAAAGGCTGGCATTTGAGCCCAGTGCCACAAAGTCTTATGTGTTTGATGAAGGTAACCCGGGAAGCCCGCCCACCGTCTCCCTTTCCGTGTATCACGCACGGAAACTTCTGACATGGCTGACGACTCCTTTGACCTGCCCGGTTGCCTCGACCGCGTCCGCCGTCGCGATCAGGTCGCGGCCCGCGAGCTGGTCGACCACCTTTACCCGCTGGTCATCCGCATCGTGCGGTCCCATCTGCCCCGGCGGGTCGCCGAGGAAGACCTCGCCCAGGACATCTTTCTGAAAATGTTCACCCGCCTCGAACAGTACCAGGGCAACGTGCCATTCCCGCACTGGGTTTCGCGCATCGCGGTGACGACCTGCATCGACCAGCTCCGCGCGCAGAAACGCCGCCCGGAGTTCCGCTGGGCCGACCTGTCCGAGAACGAGGCCGAGGTGCTCGACAACGTGCTGACGGATGAGCGCGACGTCACCCCCGGCGACGCCCTCGAGGCCCGCGAGCTGGTGCACAAGCTGCTCGACCAGCTCAAACCGGATGACCGCCTCGTCATCCAGCTGCTTGATCTGGAGCAGAAGACCATCGCCGAGATCAGCGCCCAGACCGGCTGGAACCAGACCCTCATCAAGGTGCGCGCCTTCCGGGCCAGACGGAAATTGCAAAAGCTATTTCAGGAACTACAAAACAAGGAGAAGTCATGAACCAATTCGACCACCAGTGGCAGAAACTCACCGCGCTTGCGCGGCAGGCCGGCGACCCGCGCGACGTCGCGGCGCCGTACGGTTTCGCGACCCGCGTGGCGGCCCGGGCCGTGACGCTGCCCCCGGCCAGTCCCTGGGCGGCCTTCGAACGCTTCGCCCTCCGCGGCCTGCTGGTCGCGGCGGCGTGCGGCGTCGCGGCCATCGCGGTCAATTATACGATCTTCAGTTCCGAGCCGGCCGATGACTACGCGACCACGGACACCGTGGGCGAAATCCTGAATCTTTCCTGAGATGACGGCCAAACCCTGGAAAATCATCGTGCTCCTGGCGGGCATCTTTATCGCCGGCGGCGTGACCGGGGCGTTTGTCATGCTGCGCGTGGGCCGGGAAATGGTGATCCGGCGGAACAAGCCCGACCAGCTGGCGCCGCAGCAACTCAAGCGGCTCATCGAGCGCCTCGATCTCAAGCCCGACCAGGTTGAGCTGTTGCGCCCGATCGTGCGGCGCAACATGGACGAAATCGGCCGGCTGCGGAGTTATTCCATCCAGGAGACCCGGACCATTTACGAGCGGATGGAGCGGGAGATTTCCGAGCAGTTGACGCCCGAGCAACGCACCAAGTTTGAGCAGCTGAACAAGGAGATGCACGAGCGGGCGCGGAAATTCATGCCGGACGGCCCCAACCGCGGGTTTGGTCCCGGCGGTCCCCGCCCGGACCGTGAGCATCCCCCGGGTGACGCTGGAAAACCCGCGGACATGCCGCCACCCAAGCCCGGCGACCACGGCGACCAGCCGCCGCCGCCACCGCCGGCAGACAAGCCGCCGGGCGGGGCTTAAGATCTTTTGGTCAACGGACGCCACACGGCGTCCGTTTTTATTTTAGTTGAAAGGGCAGGGGTGCGACCTACGTTCCGCCTTGGCCAGGCGCCATGCATGCGCAGGCGCGTGAACCCCGCCAGGGCCGGAAGGCAGCAACGGTGACGACGTCCTTCCAGTGCCGTGGATTGCCTGGCCACTCCATTTTGACTGGTTGAAAGTTGAAAGAGCGCAGTTGAAAGACGGCAATCCGGTCCGCCGGTGAGTTCCGGCTGGCACTCTTGCAACTTTCACCCTTCAACTTTCACCCGATGTCCGGATCCTACCAAGTCATTGCGCGCAAGTGGCGCCCCCAGACGTTCGACGACGTCGTCGGGCAGGACCACGTGGTCCGCACGCTGAAGAATGCCATCAGCCGGAACCGCATCGCCCATGCCTACCTGTTTGTGGGGCCGCGCGGCACCGGCAAGACCAGCACGGCGCGCATTTTTGCGAAGGCGCTCAACGTCACCGGCGGGCCGAAGGCCGACTTCGACGTCAACGACCCGATCTGCGTGTCCATCGCCGACGGTTCCTGCCTGGATGTGATCGAGATCGACGGTGCGTCGAACAACGGCATCGAGCAGGTGCGCGAGCTGCGCGACACGGTCCGCTATGCGCCGGCGCAGGGAAAATTCAAGGTCTACATCATCGACGAGGTGCACATGCTCTCGAACCAGGCGTTCAACGCGCTGCTCAAGACGCTCGAGGAACCGCCGCCGCACGTGAAGTTCATCTTCGCCACCACCGAGGTGCAGAAGGTGCTGCCGACGATCATCTCCCGCTGCCAGCGGTTCGACCTCAAGCCCATCCCAAGCGAGCTGATCGTGCAGCGGCTGAAAAAGATCGCCACGGCGGAGAAGATCAAGGTCAGCGACGGCGCCCTCGGCAGCATCGCCCGCATGGCCGACGGCGGCATGCGCGACGCCCAGTCCATCTTCGACCAGATGATTTCCTTCTGCGGCAACGAGGTCAGCGAGGCGGACGTCCTGGATGTCTACGGCCTCGTCTCCGCCGGCAAGATCGCCGCGCTGGCCGCGGCCCTGGCGGCCGCCGATCACCGGAAGATCATCGAGCTGGTCGATGACTGCGACGAGAACGGCCGCGACCTTTACCGCCTGCTCGTGGATGTGCAGGCCAATGTCCGCACCGCCCTGCTCGACGCCATCGCCAAGGGCGGCAGCAGCGAGGCGCTTGGCACCCCGATGACCACCGAGCAGCTCACCCGCCTGCTCGACGGCCTGCGCGAGGGCGAGGGCGGCGTGAAGCACGGGTTGTCGGAGAAGATCAATTTCGAGGTGGCGTTGCTCAAGGCTGTCGAGGCCAGCCGGGCCCGCGCGATCGACAGCCTGATCAAGGAGCTCGCGGCCATGGCGGAAAGCCTGCCGGACGACGGCTCAAAAAAAAACGGCTGACGGCCGCGCCTGAGGGCGCGGAGCAAGGTGCAGGGAAAAGGGAGCAGGGATCGCGGAGTAAAGAATCTGAGGAGGAGAGTGCTCCTTCCGCGCTGGTGAAGGATGCGCCGCCACCGGATGATTCCGTTCCGGCCGGTCCTTCGGCGGAGGAGGAGGCCGCTTTCCTTGCGCAGGACCGCGGATCCGAGCAATTCTACGGCCAGCCGCCCAAGGCGGAGAACCTCGAGCCCGAGTCCGCCGACCCGGCGCTGCCCCCGATGGAGGATCTGGTGAAGCGCATTCCGGCCCCGGCCCGCGAATTGATGGAGGAGTTATTCCGTGCGCGCTTCGTCACGGTGAAGCGCATGCCGCAAACCGCGCTGAAGTCCTAGTCTGACCGCGATTATTCCGACCAGAGCGAGCCGAGGGCCGGGCGTCCGGTCAGATCGCGCAAATAGAGATAAGTTTCGACCGGTTGATCGGAGTAGGGCGCGAGCAGTCTGATTGGCGTGCGTTCGTAGAGGCCTTCGTCGACACCTTCGAGTTCGTCGAGTTGTTGGAGGCCTGCCGGGTCGACCGCCCAGACTTCGCCCGTGACCCCGGTCTGATCGTCCGCTACCCGCACCATGCCGGGATAGTCGCCCAGTGAAAACAGCGTGTAGCCCGCCGGGGTGTGCGCCTCGCCGAGAAATTGCTGGCCCACCAGGTAGTGGTGGTTGCGGCCGCCACGCTTCAGGGTGCCGTAGACAAAAATACGCGTCATGACTTGGACGGTGTTGGCGCGAGGGCTTCGACCACCAGGGCGGTGATGTTGTCCCGACCGGCGCGTTCGAGCGCGGCGGCGACGAGGCGTTCGGCCACCGGGGCGGGATCGGGCGCACGCACGATCTCCTCCAGCTGGCGGTCCCACAGGCCCTCGATCAGGCCGTCCGAACACAGGAGATAACGGTCGCCCGGCCCGCAGGGCAGGACGCCGAATTGCGGCTCGATAAACTGGTGTCCGGCGCCGAGCGACTGGTGCAGGACGTTGCGCATGGGATGCACCCGGGCCTCCCGTTCCGTGATCCGGCCGTTCCGTCGCAGCCAGCCGACGTGGCCGTGGTCGTGCGTCAGCTGGGTCAGCCCGCCGCCCGCGGGCAGATGATAAATCCGGCTGTCCCCGATGTGGCCAAAGTACATCCACCCCGGCGTCAGCCAGCAGAGGCTGAGCGTGGTGCCCATGCCGCGGCATTCCTCATACGATTCACCGAGGGTGATCAGGTCCTGGTGGATGGCGCGGAACAGTTCGAGCAGGATGTCGCTGTAACCGCTTTGCGGCCCGGGCGCGGCGAGGCGGAAGCCTTTCGGCAGCAGGTGCGTGATCTTGTCCTTGGTGATGCGGCTGGCGAATTCACCGGACTTGGCGCCGCCCATGCCGTCGCTGACTGCGAAGACAAAATCGGCCTTCAGCGGCGAGGCTGCGCCGGTCTTGCCCAGGTAGCGGACTTCGCGGCCATCGAATTCGAGCGCGAGGAAGGTATCCTCGTTGTTGGGGCGCAGGTGCCCCTGGTGGGTCAGGCCGGACCACGCCAGGTCGGGTGGGAGCGGCCCGGAAACCGCCGCCGCCTCGCCGATCAGCGTGGCGAATTCAAAGTCGATGACACAGAACCGCCCGTCCGCCTGCCGGTAGGTGATGTTGCGGATTTCGGGGTCGTCGTGCCGGACGCCAAAGGTCTCAAGCTCGGCAAAGAGCGCCTTGAGCCGCTCCGGGTTCACCTGGTCGACGCGGGAACCGCAGTTGGAAGTGGTGATTTTCAGGTTGGGCTCGTCGGCCTCCAGCAGGCGCGGGACAAAATCGCAGCCCCGCTGCTCGAGGTAACGGAGGACCCGCACCTCGGTTTCAAAGCGGGCGTAGGCCTGGGGACCCCGGAAGGTCTTGTAGACCCGGCCATCGTAGCCGATGCGGACCAGGGCGCGCTGGGTGTTTTTGACCTCTTGCATGGCGTGAAGGGGAAGATTCAGGGCCCGGCCTGACTGGCAAGATTACTGTGCCCGGAAAGCGGGCCAATGGGTGCCGAGAACTTGTAAAAGCTGAGTCATGTGCGAAAATTCTTTTCGCCTCTGGCATATGAGGTGCTGAATGTTGGACTGTCATTAGAGGCAGTGCGGTTAGTCACCACACCAGTCCTTCAATGCCTCTCACACCCAAAACTCGTTACACCTATGGCTAAATACAAATTGGAATACATCTGGCTCGATGGCTACACGCCGTTGGCCAGCCTGCGCAGCAAGACTCAAATCAAGGAATTCGCCAGCTTCCCGAAGCTGGCTGATTTGCCCGTCTGGGGCTTCGACGGCAGCTCGACGCAGCAGGCCGAGGGCAAGAGCTCGGACATCGTGCTCAAACCGGTGGCGGTTTTCCCGGACACGACCCGCAAGAACGGCGTGCTCGTGATGTGCGAGACTTTCCTCCACACCGGCGTCGCGACGCCCTCCAACTCCCGGGCCACGATCCCGGATGATCCGGACACCTGGTTCGGCTTCGAGCAGGAATATTTCTTCTACAAGGACGGCGCGCCGCTCGGCTTTCCCGCGGGCGGTTTCCCGGCCCCGCAGGGTCCGTATTACACCGGTGTCGGCTACAAGAACGTCGGCAATGTTGCCCGCGAGATCGTCGAGAAGCACATCGATATCTGTCTTGATGCCGGTATCAACCTCGAGGGCATCAACGCCGAGGTGGCGAAGGGCCAGTGGGAGTTCCAGATCTTCGGCAAGGGCTCGAAGAGCGCGGCTGACCAGATGTGGGTCGCCCGCTACATCCTCGCCCGTCTCGCCGAGTCGTACGGCATCGACATCGAGTGGCGCTGCAAGCCGATCCTGGCTCCCTTCCAGCAGCCGCTGGACTGGAACGGTTCCGGCATGCACTCCAACTTCTCGACCAAGCACATGCGCGAAGTCGGGGGCAAGGCCTACTTCGAAAAGCTCATGGCCGCCTTCAATACCTTCCGCGACGAGCATATCGCCGTCTATGGCCCGGAGAATCATCTCCGCCTCACCGGCCTGCACGAGACGCAGTCGATCGACAAGTTCTCGTATGGTATCGCCGACCGCGGCGCCTCGATCCGCGTGCCGCACAGCTTCGTCAATGCCGACTACAAGGGTTACCTTGAGGACCGTCGTCCGAATTCCGCCGCCGACCCGTATCTGGTCGCCGGCCGGATCCTCAAGACGATCCAGTCTGTCCCGACGACCTGAGCGCCGTCCCGTCCTTAGGGATTAGTTTCCGCCGCCCGACTGCAAAGTCGGGCGGCTTTTTTGTGGCTCCATGCCGGCAAGCCGTATTCAAAACGGTTGCCTTATGCTTCCGCCGTCCCGTCCCTCCGCTCCGGCTGATCACCGGATCTTTGTCTGGGGCGAGTGGCTGCTGGTGATCGGCCTGATGGCCATGCTGGTCTGGACCACGCTTGGTTTGGGCGGCTATCTGGCCGCGACCATGGTGGTGACATCCCGGGCGGTGTTTGCCCTGGCGGCCTTGGGCGGTCTGCTTTGGGCGTTTGGGCGGAGGGGGCGTACCGTGGGCTTAAATTGGGCCGCACTGTTGCCGGTGCCTTTTCTGCTTTATGCCCTCTTCAGTGTTCTTTGTCTGGCGCCGGCCCAATGGCTGGCTTGGCGTGAGTGGTTGTTATGGCTGCAAATGTGGCTGGTATTCGGGCTCGTCCTGCACTTTGGGCGTGGCCGGAAACAGACCGCTGTAATCGTGGCGACCCTCGTGGGGCTCGCTCTGGCTGGCGTCGGCCTGGCGGCCTATCAGCGGTTCGCCGACCGGACCTGGCTGATGCTGGGGCGCACCCAGGCCGCGCAGTTTTTCGGGCGTTCATCCGGCATGTTTGGGATTCCGAACAGCCTGGCCGGGCTGCTCGAGCTGATGATTCCCGCCTGCCTGACCCTGCTGGCCTCGCGGGCCACGCGGCCTGCGGTCAAAATCGCCTGCGCCTGGCTGGCGGCACTCTTCGTTTTCGCGCTCGTACTGACCGGCAGTCGCGGCGGATGGATTGCCCTGGCGCTCGCCCTGATGCTCTGGCCGCTGCTGGCCGGAGGTGACTGGCGCCGGCGGCTCGCGGGCTTCGCCGTGATCTTGACCGCGGTAATCGCGGCCGGGTGGCTGCTGTTTCATTTCAACGAAAACGTGCGCGCGCGACTTCAACCCTTCGTCGCCGGCCAGTTTGAGGCCAGCCGTCCGGTAATTTGGAAGGCCGGCTGGAAGATCTGGCGCGACCATCCGTGGTGGGGCAGTGGAGCCGGATCGTACAACCTGGTCTTCGACCAGTACCGGGCCCGCGGATTCCTGAATGAACCCAACTGGACGCACAACGATTACCTGAACACGCTCAGTGATTATGGCCTGGCGGGTTTCGCCCTCTGGGTCGTGGGCGGAGCCGGGATTTTGCGGCTGGGCTGGCTGGCGGTGCGGCGAACGCGGCGGGAAAGCACGACCACGGTCAATCTATTCGGACTCTGGAAGTGGCGGTTGGGCCTGTTCGTCGGCCTGCTCGCGTTCGCTTTCCATCTGTTCGTGGATTTCCACACGAAAATCCCTGCCCTCGCTTTCCTGGCCGCGGTGATCGCGGCGCTTCTGGTGCGCGATGACGTGGCGGTTGCACGACCGATCGGGGCCGGCTGGACGCGCGGCCTTGGCCTGGTTGCTGCCCTGGCCTCGGTCATGGTTGCCCTGAGACTGGCCTCGCCGCTCTACCGGGCCGAGGCCTTCCGCTACGATTCCCGCCGGGCCATCGACAAATATGCCGCGGCCGGCCGCGGTGATCTGG
Organism: uncultured Verrucomicrobiota bacterium; assembly: GCA_903898675.1. Classification (GTDB taxonomy): domain Bacteria; phylum Verrucomicrobiota; class Verrucomicrobiia; order Opitutales; family Opitutaceae; genus Lacunisphaera. The sequence goes on along the minus strand of CAIUGM010000031.1, from coordinate 137,334 downwards.
GCGCAATCCTTCCCGGGGCCTTGGCGAATTTCAAACTGGCGGTGAAGGCTGACCCAACCAACGGCCAGGCTTGGGCCGACTTATCCTATGCCTTGTCGCAAAACTGGCAGTACACCGGCAGCGATCTGCTGACCATCGGCCGGCGTTCCGAGCTGGCGGCCGATCAAGCCCTGGCTTTGTGCGACATTAACGCTGAATTCTGGGTGCGGAAGGGCGTGGCCGTTGCGATGCAATCCCGTCTCGTGGAAGCGGAAGGGTATTTCCAGCGAGCCCTGCAGCTGGCGCCGACAGTTCCAGTCTGGTGGTACTACTACGCCTATCACCTAGCGGGGTACCCTGACCGAAAGGAGGAGGCCCTGCGGGCGGTCGAGACCTGTTTAACTCTTGACCCCTCAAATTCTGCGGGAATAGCTTTGCGTCAACAGTTAGTAGCGCATCGTTAACCGTAATAAGACGAGGATTTATGAAAATTTCTGCCCTTCGCATTGTGCTGGTTGCAGCTGTTGCAATCTTTTTGTCTTTGAACGCGGAAGCGCAGACGCAAGCCGGCCAGATCAAGGTGGCCCGGATTGAAAATCAGGTTTCCAAACTGCTCGCCAATGGAACTTCGGTTTCGCTCAAGGATGGCGATACGCTGACGGAGAGCGACACCGTAACCACCGGGAAGAGTTCGAGCGTCGTGCTGGTGTTCATGAACGGTTCCTCGGTCAAGCTTGGGCCTGATTCCCGCCTGGCGATCGACGAGTTCAAGATGGATCCGCTGGCCGATTCAATCGACCCCAGCACGCTGAAGAATGAGCCCAGCGTGTCGCAGACCAAGCTGAACCTCTCCTACGGCGAAATGGTCGGCGACGTAAAGCACCTGAACACCTCATCGAGTTACTCGATCAAGACCCCGGTCGGCGCGGCCGGTATTCGCGGCACCATTTACCGTATCGTTTTCCGTCCTTCCGCCGACGGCAAGGCCTTCTTTACCGTCACCACGGCCGAGGGCCGGGTTGTGATGACGGGTGTCACTGCCGGTGAAATTCCCATTCCGGCGGGCAAGGAGGTGACCGTGACGGTGGATGTTCCGGACAACAAGACCACGACGCCGATCGCGCCGGTGGTCGTCACCCAGGATATTCCGGCCAAGACCACGGCGTTGATCACGGAAGCCACCACGTCGATCGTCCAGAGCGTGCAGGCCACCACGTTTACTCCGACCCCCACGCCGACTCCACCGCCAACTCCGACCCCCACGCCGACGCCGACTCCGACGCCAACCCCGGCTGCGCCGACCGTGACCCTGCCGACCCTCACCCCTGGCGCGGGCGGCTGAGTTCCTGCCTTTAGCGGCGCCCGGCACTGTCATGGTGCCGGGCGCTTTGCTTTACCGGACTTTAATCTGCTTTAACTCGCATTGACCCCCGCTAGCTTTCGCACTCGTGGCGCAGCCAAAAACGCAGACCAAGAAGAAGTTCGACTGGAAGGTCCTGCTGCTGCTGCCAATTCCGCTGCTTTGGGTGTGGCTGGCGCAAAGCGGCCGGCTGCAGACCGTGGAGAATCTGCTGCTCGATGTTCGTTTCCGTTTCCGCGGCGAGGTCGAGGCGCCGGTGCGGGTTTTTTATGTCGATGTGGATACCCGCGGCGTGCAGCGCATCGGGGAGCGCCCGTGGAACCGGGCGCGCTTTGCCGAGGCGGCGCAGCTGCTGCTGGAGCAGGGTGGGGCCAAGGCGGTGGGTTTCGATTTCGTCTTCTCGGCCTACGGCCATTCTGAGCTCGTCAACAAGGAGGACGCCACGAAAGGCAATCTCGCCCTGGCCCGGGTGGCCCGGAAGCACCCGGAACTGATTCTGGCCGCACAGTACACGCGGGGTGAGTCCTCGACGCAACGGGGCGCGCTCCGTGATTTCCCGTTGCTCCGGCTGGGCTACACGAACCGGGAAAAGAACGCCGAGCCTGAACTGCCCCAGTATCCCATCATGGGGGCGACGCTGAACAGTTCCTGGGGCACGATCGGGCTGATCGACACGGATGCCGACTACGGCGGGGACAAGACTCCGCGCTGGGCCCCGCTTTTCACCGAGTCGTCCACCACCAACTTCTGGCACATGGCCGTGCAGCTGTCCTGCGTCGAGCTTGGCGTGCCGCCCGGCTCGGCGCGCCGGAATGGCGATTTTGTCGAGATTGCGACGAAGGACGGCCAGGTGCTCCGGCGCATCCCGCTGACCGAAAAACAACTCCTGGAGATCAATTGGTTTTCCCTCTGGGACAACCAGACCCTCAATCCCCGCTCGAGCATCGCGGACGTGCTCATTGCCGGTGAAATGCTGAAGTCGGACAAGGAAGCCGAGCGCGCCGAGGCGACGGACTATTTCAAGCGCTTTGTGGGCGCGATCGTCCTGGTCGGGCCGGTCGATCCCTTGTTGCAGGATATGGCACCGACGCCGTTTGACGGTGATCCGGTGCCCAAGGTCGGCGTGCATGGCAACCTCATCAAGACCATCATTTCCGAGCAGTACCTGATCCGCCCGCCGGAATGGGTACTGTGGGCGAGTGTGTTTGGCCTGTCCTTTGCCGTCACCGCCCTGACCGTGGCCGGTGGCGCCCGCAGCCTCTTTGCCAAGGTCCTCGCGGTGCTGGTCCTCGGGGGATTTGTCGTGGTGGTCCTGCACCAATTTGCGCAGAGCAACCTGATTTTGCCGCTCGCAGCGCCGGTCGGGGCGGCCTTCTCCACGGGCTTCGTCGCCACCATGTGGCAGCTGGTGAAGGAGGAGAAGCAAAAGGGTCGCATCAAAAGCATGTTCGGCACCTACCTCGCGCCGGAACTGGTCAACCGGATGGTGGAGTCCGAGGCGGATCCGCAGCTGGGCGGGCACGAGGAGATCATCACCGCGTATTTCTCGGACATCCAGTCCTTCTCCACCTTCTCCGAGCTTATGCCTGCCTCGCAGTTGGTCGAGTTGATGAATGAATACCTCACGGTCTGCACCGACATCGTGCAGGAAGAGAAGGGGACGCTCGACAAATATATCGGCGATGCCGTGGTCGCCATTTTCGGCGCCCCGCTACCGGTGCCGGACCACGCGTACCGGGCCTGCGTGGCCACGCAGCGCGTGCAGCTCGGCATTGAGAAACTCCGCCAGAAGTGGAAGAGTGAAACGGGCAAATGGCCGCCGGTGGTGCATGTGCTGCGCGCCCGGCTCGGTCTTAACACTGGTTCGGCCATCATCGGCAACATGGGCAGCCGCTCCCGTTTCAGCTACACCATGATGGGCGACAACGTGAATCTCGCGGCCCGCATGGAATCCGGCGCCAAGTCGCTCGGCGTCTATACCATGGTGACCGAGAGCACCAAGCTGGAGTGCGAGAAGCACGGCGGCGACCACGTGGTCTTCCGCTACCTCGACCGGATCATCGTCAAGGGGCGCACCCAGCCGGTGCCGGTCTTCGAGATCGTCGGGCTCAAGGAGAACGTGACGCCGCAAACTTCCGAGTGCCTCGGCCTCTATGCGCAAGGCGTCGAACGTTACCTCGCGCAGGATTGGGACGGGGCGGTTAAATTTTTCCAGCAAAGCGCCGCACTCGAGCCGAACCAGCCGAGCAAGGCGCTGGCGATCGATAGCAATCCGTCGATCATCATGACCAAGCGGTGCCATTACATGAAGGAACACCCGCCTGGCGCGAACTGGGAAGGTGTGTATGAGATGAAGGAGAAGTGAGCGCGTCCGCCGGACGCGCTGGCCCGGCGCCCGCCCATAAAAAAGCCGCACCCTGCGGCGCGGCTGGTAGGAATTGAATCGGAGGGGCGCTTACTTCAGCGCCGCGCCGTAGTTCGCCTCGGCGGCGTCCCAGTCCACCACGTTCCAGAACGCGGCGATGTAGTCGGGCCGGCGGTTCTGGTAGTTGAGGTAGTAGGCGTGTTCCCAGACATCGAGGGCGATGACGGGCTTGCCCTCGATCCCGGCGACGGCCTTGCCCATCAGCGGGCTGTCCTGATTGGCGGTCGAGCCGATGGAGAGCTTGCCGCCGTTGACGACGAGCCACGCCCAGCCGGAGCCGAAGCGGGTCGCGCCGGCCTTCGCGAAGTCTTCCTTGAACTTGGCCAAGCCGCCGAGTTCGGCCTCGATGGCCGCCGCGAGCTTGCCCTTGGGTGCGCCACCCTTGCCCGGGCCGATCACGGTCCAGAAGAAGGAGTGGTTGCTGTGGCCGCCGGCATTGTTGCGCAAGCCGCCGCGAATCGCCTCGGGCACCTTGCTGAGGTCGGCGATCAGGGCGTTGACGTCGAGTGCGGCCAGATCCGCATGATCCTTCAGGAAATTGTTGGCGTTGGTGATGTACGCCTGATGGTGCTTGGAATGGTGGATTTCCATCGTCTTCGCATCGATGTGCGGGACAAGGGCGTCGTAGGCGTAGGCCAGTTTTGGGAGTTCGTATGCCATGATGATCGTGGGTTTAGGTTGATCGCTAATGTCCGGCTAGTGTGCACGCGAAGCCGCTTCCGTCAACTTTCCGGCGTTTCACGATCATGGGGTGTTGCCCCCTATGACCGGTCCGTCCGCTTCAGTCGTCCCTTCGCTTCAATTGGAAATAGGCCCGTAGCAGCTCCAGGCAGGGTTTTTCCAACACGCCGCGCGTGATCTCCAGATGATGGTTTGAATGGGGCAGCCCGTTCAGGTCAAGCGCACCGCCGAGGCAACCCATCTTCGTGTCCGGCACGGCATAGACGACGCGCTTGAGTCGCGCCATCAGCGTCGCGCCCGAACACATGGGGCAGGGCTCCTTCGTGACGTAGAGCGTGGCCCCGACCAGCCGCCAGTTGGCGACGGCCTGGGCCGCCTGACCGAGGGCAAGGATCTCCGCGTGCGCGGTTGGGTCGCGGGTGCCGTCCCGTTGGTTGAAAGCCGCGCCGATGATTTCGCCGCCCAGCTCGATCACCGCCCCGATCGGAACCTCGTCCTGCCGCCAGGCGTCGATCGCCAGATTGTAGGCCTGCCACATGTAAAACTCGTCGTCCCGCACCAATTGCGACGGGTGAACCTTGTCGAAGGGACAGGGCAGGGACGGGCGGGTTTCTGGGTGCATTTTGGCGGGCCGGCCCAAGCGGCGTTTTGCGCAGGTGGGTAAAGCCTTGACTACGGAGGGAATTCCCCAGTTACAAGGGGCTTTTATTAGCTCTTCCTGCATGACCAAATCCAGCCCGCACCCCTCCCACAACCATGTCTGACGGCAAAGTGATTGAAGTGGAGGGCAAGATTACGACCGTCCTTCCCGGCACGATGTTTCGCGTGCAACTCGACAACGGTCACACGGTTCTGGCCCACATCTCGGGCAAGCTGCGCAAGCACTTCATCAAGATCGCCGCGGGCGACAAGGTGAAGATGGAGATGAGCCCCTACGATCTCGACAAGGCCCGGATCACCTACCGCATCCGCGAGACCAATCTGCCGCCTCCGGGTCCCCGTCGTCCGCGCCGCTATTGACGCGCCGGCCGGGTTTGTGCCGTGAAGAAGCGCGACGTAACCCCGCCCGCGGCCAGGCCCGAACCGCTGCCGCCGTCTCCCCGGGGTTTTGCCGACGAGATCGACCGCTTCCTCGGTTACCTTGAATTGGAGCGCGGCCTCTCGCGCAACACCGCCAAGTCCTACGAGAGCGATTTGCGGCAGGCTTCCCATTTTCTCAAAAGGCACGGGGCTGCCGGCTGGGCCAAGGTGTCGGCCAAGGCGCTCACCGCCTGGTTGCACGGACTGAGTGACGACGGCCTTTCCGCGGCCAGCCAGTCCCGCAAGCTCAGTGCGGTCCGCATGCTTTGCCGCCATCTCGTCCGCGAACAGGTGCGCCCGGACGATCCCACCGCCCTCCTGACCGGCCCCAAGCTGCGCCGGAAACTGCCGGAGACGCTTTCCGAGTCGGACATGGCGAAACTGCTGGCAGCCCCGACCGGCGGCGATGCGTATGCCATCCGCGACCGGGCCATGCTCGAGCTGTTTTATTCGAGCGGCCTGCGCATCTCCGAATTGAGCGGGCTGTCGCTGCAGCAGGTTGACCTCGAGCACGGTTTTGTCCGCGTTTTCGGCAAGGGCTCGAAGGAGCGGGTCATTCCGCTGGGCAACCAGGCGCGCGACGCCGTGGTCACCTACCTCGCCTCCGCCCGGTCCCGGCTGGTCAAACCCCGCACGGGCAGCGAGCTGTTCATCAGCGAGCGCGGCCGGGCCATCTCCCGGAAGACCCTCTGGGTCATCGTCAAAAAATATGCGGTGAAGGCCGGGATCACCAAGCGGGTCAAACCCCACCTGCTCCGCCACTCCTTCGCCACGCACCTGCTCAGCGGCGGCGCCGATTTGCGCGCCATCCAGGAGATGCTCGGCCATGCCAGCATCGGGACGACCCAGATCTACACGGCAGTTGAAAATTCCCGGCTACTTGACCAACATGCCCGGCATCACCCCCGCAATCGCGTGAAAAAATGAGTTTTCAGGCCGGCATCGTCGTTTCGCTCGCGATCATCATGGCCGGTGGCGCGATCTATTATTTCAATGAGGAGGACCATGAGCACACAAAGCTCGCGCGGCTGGGCCTGGCCATCCTTATCCTCGGGTTCATCGCCTTGCTGGGCTCGATGATTTTCCTGCGCGACTGGAGCCGCTGAGTGGCTGGGCGGGTCGCACTTTTCAAAGGTTGGCTCGCGAAGGAATCCAAGGGGCGAAGAAAAACACTTCGGCTCAAACCTTCGTGGCCTTCGATTCCTTCGCGAGACCCGCTTGATTCAACGGCCGCGGATTTCCAGCCGGCGGGTTGAGGTCAACGCCCTCCACTGTCGTCGGCATGACTGGCTACGGCCGGATGCTGTCGACAAAGACGCACCGGCCGTCGCGCACCGTGATGATCGCGGCTTCCTTCACCGCGTCGCGGTGTTCGTCCAGGGTCGTGCGGCCGGTCACCCCGGGGAAATCGTGGGTGGCGGCGAGCGCCTTGCGCAAGGCGACCCGGTCCGTGCCGCCGGCGCGGGTGATGGCGTCGGCAATCAGCTTGATCGCGTCGTAGGTCAGCGCGGCGAGGCCGACCGGCACGCCGCCATAACGCGCCTGGTAGGCGGCCACGAACCGCTGCGACGCCGGGCTCTGGCTCTCCGCGGAGTAATGCGTCGAGTAATAAGTGCCGTTGAGCGCGGCCCCGCCGATCTCGATCAGTTGCGGCGCCTCGAATCCGTCACCACCCAGCAGCGTCGCCTTCAAGCCGAGTTCGCGGGCCTGCTGGGCCGCGAGTCCGGCCTCGACGTAGTAGCCGGGCAGAAAAATGGTATCGGGTTGGGCGCTGCGGATGGCGGTGAGCTGCGCGCGCAGGTCCTTGTCGCCCCCGCTGTACTTTTGCGAGGCGACGATCCGGCCGCCGAGGGCGGTAAAGGTCCGCGAAAAAACCTCGGCCAGGCCGACGGAGTAGGGCGCGCCGGGATCGATGAGCAGCGCGGCCCGCCGCAGCCCGAGTTGCTTCCAGGCATAGTTGGCGAGTACCTCACCCTGGAACGGGTCGGCGAAGCACATGCGGAAAATACAATCGCCCACGGCGGTCACCCGCGGGTTGGTCGAGGCCGGTGTCACCAGGGGCAGGCCCGCGGCCTGCGCGAGCGGGGCGGCTTCCAGCGTGCGGGACGAGGCGCACTCGCCGATCAGGGCGACGACCTTGTCGCGGGCGATGAGTTTCTTCACCGCGGTGGCGGACTCGCCGGGCAGCGACCGGTTGTCCTCGACCACGAGCTCGGCCGGCCGGCCGAGGATGCCGCCCGCGGCGTTGACGTCGTCGATGGCGAGGCGGGCGCCACGCAGGGCGGCTTCGCCAAAGGACGCATCCCGGCCGGTGATCGACATGAAGAATCCCAGTTTCACCGGCTCGCCGGTCGGGCTGGCAGACGCGATCAGCGGGAGAATCGCGAGCAGGAGGAAGGACCGGCGGAAGCGCGAAGACATGCAGGGAAAGAGGAGCAAAATCATGCCCTGTGGCAAGCCAGCGGGGAACGGGCCGGGTGCTGAAAGTGGTTGTTGAGGGAAAGAGGGCCAGTCATGGTTGGCCGCCATGACAGCTACGACACGACTGGCAGTGGTTACAGGCGCAAGCCGCGGCATCGGCCGCGAGATTGCCGTCACACTCGCGGGTCATGGTTGGGATGTCGCCTTTTCCCATCTCGGCGATGAGACCGAGGCCGCCGGGGTCGTGGCGTTGATCAAGGCGTCGGGCCGGCGGGCGCTGGGCGTTCGCTGCGATGCGGGCGTGAAGGCTGAAGTCTGGGCTTTTTTCGGTTCGGTCGTCGCCACGTTCGGCCGCGCGCCCGACCTGCTGGTGAACAACGCGGGCATCCAGACCTGGGCGCCGCTGCTGGAACTGGCCGAAGCGGACTGGGACCGGGTCATCCGCACCAATTTGAAGGGCTGTTTTCTCAACACCCAGCGCGCCGCCCAGCTGATGGTCGAGCACGGCCGGCGCGGGTCGATCATCAATATCGGCTCCGGCTGCAACAAGGTGCCGTTTCCCCGGCTCGTGGATTACACCGCGTCCAAGGGCGGCATCGAGCAGTTCACGAAGGTTTCCGCCCTCGAACTCGGGCCCCATGGCATCCGCGTCAACTGTGTGGCCCCGGGGGCGATCGAACTGGAGCGCACCAAGCGGGAGGCGCCGGACTATGCGGAGACCTGGGCCGGCGTCGCGCCCCTGCACCGGGTCGGGCAGCCGGCCGATGTGGCCAGGGTGGTCCACTTTCTGGCGACCGACCAGGCGGACTTTGTGACCGGCCAGACGATCTACGTGGACGGCGGCGCGTTTTCCATGCCGAGCTGGCCCTACGCCCACGACAAGCAGAGCGCAGGGCCCAAAACCTGAGAGGCCCCCAGGACCCTTGGCGGTAAAAACCAGTGACCCGGGCCAGCCGCCCCCTGGGTAGCGGAACATTTGTTGTAACTCTTGGGACTGCTGTCGTGTTGTCAGGGTGTGCCCACGCTGTTTTCCCTCGCTGATTTGAGACAAACCCTGCGCCGGCTCCTGCGGGAGCGCGGCTTCACCCTGACGGTTTTGCTCACGCTGGCCCTCTGCATCGCGGCCAACGTCGCCATCTTTGCCGTCGTCGACGCCATTCTGGTCCGGTCGCTGCCGTTTCCCCATCCCGAACAGCTGGTGACGGCCATCAACAGCTACCCGGGTGCCGGGGTGCCGCGCGCCGGGGCCTCACTGCCCAATTACTATGACCGGCGCGAGGCAATCAAGGCGTTCGCGTCCACCGCCATCATCCAGGGTGGCAGCGCCATCGTTGGCGAGGCCGGCGCGCCCAACCGGATCGAGCGCGCCCGCGTTTCCCCGGAGTTTTTCGCGACCCTCGGTGTGCCGCTGGTGCTCGGCCGCACCTTCACGGACGAGGAGATGAGCTACGATCACAGCAGCGTGGCGATCCTGACCGACGCCTACTGGCGCAACAATTTCAACGCCGACCCCAACGTCCTCGGCCGGAAGTTCCAGGTCGACAGCCTGCCTGTCACCGTGATCGGAGTCTTGCCGCCTGGCTTCCGCTATCTTTCCAGTCACGCCCAGTTTTTTGTGCCCGCGGCGTCCAGCAAGGAGGAGCGGGGCATTGATCGCCGGCACTCGAATAATTTTGAGCTGATCGCCCGGCTGGCGCCCGGTACCTCGCTCGCGGTGGCCAAGGCCCAGCTCGATGCCCTCAACGTCCGGCAGGTGGCCGAGGATCCCTACGCCAAGCTGCTCAAGGGCGCGGGCTATTTCACGATGGTGAATTCCCTGCACGAGGACCACGTGCGCGAGGTCCGGCCCATTCTGTTGCTCCTGCAGGGCGGGGTGCTCTCGCTCCTCCTCATCGGGGGCGTCAACCTCGTCAACCTCCTCCTGATCCGCGCCAGCGGCCGCGCCAAGGAGCTCGCGGTCCGGCAGGCGCTCGGCGCCAGCCGCCGCCACATTGTGCGCGAGGTCATGCTGGAAACCGTGGTCCTGGCCGTGGGCGGCGGACTCCTCGGCCTGGGTGGCGGCGCGATCGGCATCCGCCTGCTGTCCGTGCTCGGCACCGACCAGCTGCCGCTGGGCACCGACATCGTCTTCGACGGCCGGGTTGCCGCCGTCGCCCTGGGCGTTTCCCTGGTCGTCGGCATCGCGCTCGCGCTGCCGATCGTGTGGTTCAACCTGCACGCCAAGCTTGCGCCCGTCCTGCAGGCGGAGACCCGCGGCGGCACCGCCAGCCGGGCCGCCCAGCGGGTGCGCCACGGGTTCATCATCACCCAGGTGGCGCTCGCCTTTGTGCTGCTCTCCGGCGCCGGCCTGCTCGGGCTCAGCCTGCAGCACGTCCTCGCCACTTCGCCCGGCTTCCAACCGGCGCAGGTTCTGACCGGCCAGATCGACCTGCCGTGGAAAAACTACAAGGACACGGAGCCGCGGCTCGCGTTCATCGACCGCCTGCTGGTCGAACTTCGGGCCCTGCCCGGGGTGACTTCCGCCGGCCTCACCACCGGCCTGCCCTTCAGTGGCGGGACCGACAACAACGCCACCGCGATCGAGGGGGTCGAGCCCGCTCCCGGCGAGTCCATCCGGGCCCACTACACCTCGGCGGCCGTCGGCGATTACTGGCAGGCACTCGGCATTCCGCTGGTCGCCGGCCGGTTCCTCACCGAGGCCGACCAGCACAGCAAAACCAAGGTCTGCGTGGTCGACGAGGATTTCGCGAAACGCTACTGGCCCAAGGAAAGCGCCGTCGGACACCGCATCGTGAACGGTCCCACCTTCAAGGCGGACGAGGCGTGCACGATCGTCGGCGTGGTAGGCAGCGTGAAGCAGATCGATCTGTCGGATAACAATGCCCAGGGCGCCGTCTACTACAGCTACCCCAACTATTCCTCCAGCCGGCTTTCCGTCGTGATACGGACCCCGCTGGCGCCGGAGGCCCTTGCCGCCACTTTGAAAAAAACCGTGCTCCGGCTGGACCCCGAGCTGCCGGTGGATGACCTGAAACCGATGCAGGTGCGGATCGACGACAGTCTCGTGTCGCGCCGTTCGCCCGCGGTGCTCGCCGGGATCTTTGCCGGCGTGGCCCTGCTGCTGGCGGCCGTTGGCACCTATGGCGTGCTGGCCTACGCGGTCAGCCAGCGGCGCCGGGAAATCGGTGTGCGCATGGCGCTCGGCGCGCAGCCGGAACAGGTCCTGGCCCAGTTCCTCGGCCTCGGGGCGAAACTCCTGCTGGCCGGCATCGCGCTGGGCGTGGTCGGTTCCTGGGCGGCCGGCCGGGCAATGCAAAGTGTGCTCTTCGGCGTCGGAACCGTCCATGTAGGCGTGCTCTTCGCGACCGCCGGGTTGTTGGTGGTCGTGGTGCTGCTGGCGGTCTTCCTGCCGTCCTACCGGGCGTCCCGCGTCTCGCCCCTCGAGGCGCTGCGCGACGAGTAGGCGCTCGGCTTGGTTGCCGCCGATTGGCACCTTGGCACTCGACTCCTGCTGGGTTCCCCGCTGCGTTAGGCGGCAACTTATGGAGACACCTGCCAACCACCGTACCATGGCCGAGTATTTCATCCGCGGCATCACCGAGGGCTTCGTTACCGCGGCCGAGGTCATCGCCTGGTCCGACGAGATTGTCGTTTCAGCGCCCAAGACCGAGGACTGGATGCTCGAGATTTCGTCCGCCAGCGCCGATGACCGCATGGGCGTGCTGCACCACCTGCATGCCGTCCAGGGCGAGGTGCAGCCCGCAGTGCTTGCGCAACTCCTGGCCAAGAAGGGTTGAGGTTAAACGGTTCCTCCTACGCACCGGGTGCCGGGTAGAGAGCGGCCAGCTTGCGGACCGTGGTGACATTGCGCATCGACGAGGTGGGTAGCTTGAGCGCGCGCATGGCCGGTGATGTCCAGGCCTTGGATTCGTTGCTCTTGATCCGGCAGAGCCAGTAGTACTCCCGGCCGTTCACGCAGAATTCATCCACGTCCGTCCGGCAGGCGAGCAGGCCGCGGTGCTGGGCGGGGGTGAGCGCCTCCTGCAGGAAACCGGCGTGCACCGTGTGGGCGGGATTGGCGAGGTCGGCTTCCGCAAATGGCCGGAACGCGGCGACCGCCGCCACTTCCGCGCGGGTGCGGACGAAGGTGTCCACCGCATAGCCGAGGGATTCCTCCAGGTGATCCTGGATTTGCGTTTCGAGTTTGCGGCGGTCCGCCGTCTTGCTCGCGAAGATGATATTGCCGCTGGCGATGAAGGTCGCGACGTCGGTGAATTTCAGCTGCGTGAAGAGCCGCCGCAGCCCGGCCATCTCCGGCCGGCGCTTGCCCAGGTTGATCCCGCGGAGAAAGGCGATGTAGTGGGGCATGGTTTTGGCGGATCGGGATAAAATACGACAGCAGGTTGACCACGGATTTCACGGATCAACCCGGATTCAATTTCAGTGGGTTGTCATTCTGAGCGACGCGAAGAATCCAGGATGATGTTGGTATCGGTTGTGCCACTGGATCCTTCACTTCGTTCAGGATGACAGGCGTGGTTACTCTGTGCGGGTTTTTTAAAATCCATCCTTTCGTGTAACACTTTATCCAAACCGGGCCCGGTCATGCGGCGCCGTCAGCGCCAGCTCCGGGCCGATCGGGACGATCTGCGTCGGGTTGATCTCGGTGTGCGTGACGTAGTAGTGCCGCTTGATGTGATCGAGGTTCACCGTGGCCGCGATGCCGGGGGTTTGATAAAGATCCTGCAGGTAACCCTGCAGGTTGGGGTAGTCCACGATCCGCCGCAGGTTGCACTTGAAGTGCCCGTGGTAAACCGCGTCGAACCGCACCAGGGTGCAGAACAGCCGCCAGTCGGTCTCGACGGATTTTGCGCCCAGGAGAAAGCGCTGCCCCGCCAGCCGCGCCTCGAGTTCGTCGAGCAGGGCAAAGACTTCACGGGCCGCCTTCTCGTAGGCGGCCTGGCTCGTGGCAAAGCCGGCCCGGTAGACCCCGTTGTTGATCTGCTCGTAGATCCGCGCACTCAGGTCGGCCTGGGCGGGCGCGAGCGCCGGAGGAAACAGCCCGGGGGTCGTCGCGGGCGCGGCGAACTCATCGTTGAACATCCGGCAGATGTCGTCCTCGGAGTTGTTGATGATCCGCCGGGTTTGCTTGTCCCAGAGGACCGGCACGGTCCAGCGCCCGCGGAAGCCGGCGGCGGTGGCGACATACGCTTCGCGCAGAAAATGAAAACCATTGACCGGGTCGGCCGAGTGGCCGGGCCCGTCGCGGAAGGCCCAGCCCTCCTCGTCGGTGCGGACCGGATCGACCACCGTGACGCCGATGACGGCATCGAGGCCCTTGAGGTGGCGCACGATCAGGGTCCGGTGCGCCCAGGGGCAGGCGAGGGAAACATAGAGGTGGTAGCGCCCGGCCTGCGGCGGGTAGGGGGTCGAGCCATCGGCGCGGACCCAGTCGCGAAATTCGTCCGGCTGGCGCTCGAACTCGCCCGCGGCGCTCTGTTCGTCGGGAAACTGGGACTTGGCGGCCATGACTGGATGCATAGCTGATTGGGCGCCGACGGCAAATCTCCAATCCGCCGGCGCATTGGGCGCTTGACGGCGGCGGTGAATCCGGAGCCGATTGCAGCATGGCGACGCCCACCGACGAGAACTTCCAGAACTACAAGAAGGCCGAGAAGAAGGCCCTCGAGCTCCTTGCGGCAATGAAGGCCGCGAGCGCCCGCAAGGTGGACATTGAACTCGCCCTGCTGGTCGCGATCTTCGAGCTCCACAAGGGCTCGCTGCCCGCCGCCACCATCACCGCCATCGTGCAGGGACACCTGAAGCAGCTCTCGCCGCATTACGCGGAGAAGGCGCCGCGGACGAATTGAGGGTTGGCGATCGATTGGAGTGCGGGTGGGGTCGGCTTGTGATCGCAGAAGGGCCCCGCATTTGCCTTACCGCGTTTTGCGTGCTCATTGCGGGATCATGATTCCCACGCTCATCCATGATTCGCCTCCGCCCACCGACGAACTCCTGATTGATGCCTATTCCCATGCGGTCTCAGGCGCGGTAGCCGCGGCCCACCCGGCGGTGGTGCACATCGAGGTCCTGGGGCAGGAGGGGCCCGGCGGCTCGGGTTCCGGTTTCTTCATTTCTCCGGACGGCTATCTCCTCACCAACAGCCATGTCATCCAGGGGGCCCGCGAGCTGAGGGTCTTTCTCGCCGACGGCCGGAAACTTGCCGCCACGCTCATCGGCGACGATCCCGACACCGACCTCGCCGTGCTGCGCGTCAGCGCGGATGAACTCGCGCACCTGACGCTGGCCGACAGCGACACCGTGCGCCCGGGCCAGATCGCTATCGCCATCGGCTCGCCCATGGGGTTCCAGCAGACGGTCACCGCCGGCATCGTGAGCGGACTGGGCCGCTCCCTGCGCGGCGCTTCCGGCCGGCTCATCGACAACGTCATCCAGACCGATGCGGCCCTCAATCCGGGCAACTCCGGCGGCCCGCTGGTCAACACGCGCTCGGAGGTGATCGGCGTGAACACCGCGATCATCCGGCCGGCGCAGGGCATCTGCTTCGCCATCGCCAGCAATACCGCCCGCTGGGTGGCGGCGTGGCTGATCAAGGACGGCCGCATCCGCCGCAGCTTTATCGGCCTGGCCGGGCAGAACGTGCCGCTGATCCGCAAGGTCATCCGCTTCCACCATCTCGCGCAGGAAACCGGGGTCCTGGTCGCAGGTGTGGAGCCGCAGAGCCCGGCCGCGCGCGCCGGGTTGCTTGAGGGCGACATTGTGATCGCGCTCGACGGCGTGGCCGTCACGGCGGTCGACACGCTGCACAAGCTGCTGACCGGCGACCGCATCGGGGAGCGGGCGATCGTCACCTTCCTGCGCGGGCCCGAGCTGCGCCGGCACGCGATCATCCCGCTCGAGATGCCGGGCCGGGGCTGAACGGTCCGCTTGACTCATCCGGCAGCTTACACTCACTCGCACCCATGGCTGCATCCGACCGGACCATTGGCTTTGATGCCGACGACACGTTGTGGGACAACGAGGGCATCTTTGAACGGACCCATGAGCAGTACCGGGCGCTGCTGGCCCGCTATCATGACGCGGAGACGGTGGACCGGACGCTGTTCGCGACCGAGATGCGCAATCTTGAACTCTTCGGCTACGGGGTGAAGGGCTTCACGCTCTCGGCCATCGAGACGGCGATCGAGCTCACCGGCGGCCAGATCAGCGCCGGCGAGATCCGCCAGCTCATCGAGCTGGGCCGCGACATGCTCGCCCACCCGGTCGTGTTGCTGGAAGGCGTGACGGAAATCCTGCCGGCCCTGGCGGCGCAACACCGCCTCGTGCTCATCACCAAGGGCGATCTGCGTGACCAGGAGCGCAAGCTGAGGAAGTCGGGCCTTGCGGTGCATTTCCAGCACATCGAGATCGTTTCCGAGAAGGACGCCGGCGCGTACCAGCGGCTGTTCTCGCGGCAAAGCATCAGCCCGGAACGCTTTCTCATGGTGGGAAACTCCCTCAAGTCCGATATCGTGCCCGTCCTCGAACTCGGGGGTGCGGGGGTCCACATTCCCTACCACATCACGTGGGCCGCGGAGCACGCCGCACCGCCGGTTGGACACGACGGCCGGCTTTTCACGCTGCAGTCCGTCCGCGAACTTCCGGCGGTCGTGGCGCAGTGGGCGGGGGTTTAACGGGCGTGATTTTAAACGTGGGTTGCGTCCGTCCCGGTTGAGGCGCAGGCTGGCGGCGCCCTTGAACGTGATCACGCGCACGAAAGGAGCCGTATCGCTGTGCCCCTGTCGCCTGAAACAATCCCCCGATGAAATTCATCCCCGTTTTCTGTCTATCCACGCTGTTGCTCTGCCGGCTCTCGGCGGCCAACGTCGCGGCCTATCCGGCCCTGTCCGGCCGGCCGGCCAGCGATCTCTACCAGGTCACGGTGAACGGCCAGCCGGTGTGGACGGAGAAATTCCACACCGCGTTCGACCTGGCCAAACTGCCGGACTGGTTCACCAAGGCGACCTACACCGGCGTGCAGCAGGAGCTGCACATCACGGATTTTTCCGGGACCGGTTCGCTGGACGTGGCAGTGCAGCTGAAGACCAAGGTCAACACGGTGTCCATCCATCCGCTCAGCCGCGGGATCCAGGCGCGGATCGAGGGTGATCTCGTCCACTTCACGCTCGCGGGGCCGGACAAGGTTTACGTGGTGATCAACGATCTGCCCCCGCTGTGCGTTTTCGCGAACCCACCGGAAGGTCCCGCGCCCCAGTCTGCCGGTCCGCTGGTCCGGTATTTCGGCCCCGGGGTGCACCGGCCCGGGCTCATGACCCTTAAGTCCAATGAAACGGTCTACCTCGCGGCCGGGGCCCTCGTCTATGGCGGGCTGCGGCTCGCGGCCGGCGCCACGCATGTCCGCGTGCTGGGGCGGGGCGTGCTCGATGGTGACTTTCACTACGAGAGCATGGTGCTATTGGAAAACGGGCACGACATCACGGTCAGTGGGATCACGATCCGCAATGGCGATGGCTGGACCAACACGCTGACCAATTGCACGGACGTCACCTACGAGGGCGTGAAGGTGATCAGCTTCGGTCCGGGCGGGGACGGCATCGATCCGCTCGGCTCAAGCAACGTCACGATTGAACACTGCTTTTTCCGTTGCACCGACGACTGCATCGCCATCAAGGCACCCGATCCCCGGCATGTGGTGAAAAATGTCCGGATCGCCCACAACACGATGGTGGGCTTTGCGTGCAGCGACGGCGTGACCATCGGCTTCGAGACCAACGGCCCGGAAATCTCCGGGGTGCGCGTCAGCGACTGCGATGTCATCCAGGCCCGGGGCGGCAGTCGCGTCGACGGCCACTCGGCCTTCAGCATCATCTGCGACGGCCCGGCGGTCATCCACGATATCGTCTATGAGGACATCCGCGCCGAGGCGGACGTGCTCAAGTTGTTCGAACTTCACATCACCGACGGCACCAAGTACGGCACCGGCCCGGCGGGTCATATCCGCGGCGTGCACCTCAGGAACATCACCTGGACCGAGCCCCGTCCCGTCATCCTGCAGGGTTTCGATGCCAGCCACCGGGTGCAGGATGTCACCTTTGAGAATTGCCGGGTCCAGGGCCGGCGCCTGGAAGGACCGGTGCCCGCGCATTTCCAGGTCAACGGGTTCGTTGACGACGTGAAGTTCAGATAAATTCCGCCTCAGGCGTTGATCCTTTGGGTCGGGGCGCAGTCTTGCCCGTTCGGCCGGCTCAGGGCCCGGCGCTCGTCGAGGGGCTGCGCCCGTGCCCGTGAAGCCTGATCCGGTGTTGCGAGATTGCCATGCCGTGGGCGGAGACTAGTGATTTTCAACCCCATGAAGTTGAACCCCCTGATTGTTTCCTGCAGTGCGATGCTTCAGTTGCTGCTCGTCACGGCCGCTGTGGCGCAGACCGCCGCGCTGCCGGCCGGTGCGCCGCACCTGGAGAAGCAGGGCACCGCCACCCGCCTGATCGTCGATGGCCGGCCGTTTTTGATGATCGGCGGTGAGTTGATGAATTCCAGTTCGTCCAGCCGCGAGCACATGCAGAAGCTCTGGCCGCGACTGGCGGCCCTGCCGATGAACACGGTGCTCACACCGCTGGCGTGGGACATGATCGAGCCGGTGGAGGGCAGGTACGACTTCGCCCTGGTCGACGGCTTGCTGGAGGATGCCCGGAAGCAGCACCTGCACCTGGTGTTCCTCTGGCTGGCCAGCTGGAAGAACGGCATGTCCAGCTACCCGCCGCTCTGGGTGAAAAAGGATTTCGCGCGCTTCCCGCGCGTGCCGGACAGGGAGGGCAACGGCCGTGAACTACTCTCGACGTTCGGTGCCGCCAGTCGCGACGCCGATGCGCGGGCGTTTGCGGCGCTGATGCGTCACCTGCGCGAGGTGGACGGCAAGACCCACACGGTCCTGATGATGCAGGTCGAAAACGAAGTCGGCATCCTGAACGATTCGCGCGACCGCTCCGCGGCGGCCAACCAGGCTTACTCCGGCCCGGTGCCGGCGGCGCTCATGGACTATCTCCAGCAGCACAAGGAAACCCTGATCCCCGAGTTCCGTCAGATCTGGGCCGCGGCCGGCGGCAGGACGGCGGGAACCTGGGAGCAAGTATTCGGGGCGGGGCCGGGGACGGATGAAATCTTCATGGCGTGGAATTACGCACGGTATGTCGGCCACGTTGCCGCCGCCGGCAAGGGGGAATACGCGATTCCGATGTACGCCAATTGCTGGCTGTCGCAGCCGTATTTCCTGACGCCCGGCACCTACCCGAGCGGCGGACCGCTCGCCTATCTGGTCGACGTCTGGCGCGCCGGGGCCCCGGCGATCGACCTGCTGGCGCCGGATTTGTACGGTCCGAATTTCATCGAGTGGTGCGAAAAGTATCCCCGCTCCGGCAATCCGTTCTTCATTCCGGAAACCGAATCCGGCCCGCACGGCGCGTGGGCGAGTTTTTATGCGATCGGCCAGCATGATGCCATGGGCTTCTCGCCCTTCGGCATCGACCTCGCCCTCGACCGCGGCGGCCCCGAACTCGGCCGGAGTTACGCGGTGCTGCAGCAGCTCGCCCCGGTCATCCTGGAGCACCAGGGCCTGGGCCACATGACCGGCTTCCAGCTCACGAAGGAGCATCCCGCGGTGACCGCCACCCTGGGCGGCTACGAATTGGAGATCAGCCTGGACTCGATTTTCGGCCATTCGGCCGAGCAGGGCTACGGGATGATCATTGCCACGGGGCCGGACGAGTTCGTGGGCGCCGGCACGGGTTTCATGGTGAAGTTCAAGCCGGTGACGCCCGGCCTGCCACTCGCCGGTTTCGGCGGGGTGGTGGAAGGCACCTACCAGGACGGCAAATGGGTCCCCGGCCGCCACCTCAACGGTGACGAAACCGACCAGGGCCTGCACTGGCGGTTCAACACCTTCACGGTGGGCATCCAGCATTGTACGGCTTATCGGCACAGGTAAACAGCGAGGCAATTTATCAGCTTCTGTATGGAAGATAAAACAATTCATTTAGTGCTAGTAATTTTATTCGGTATCTCCGCCTATACGTGCAATTTTGCCAATAATCGTGCCCGGGCTGAGATTGATCCTAAACAGCCGAGTAGTTTAAGTGAAGGGTCGCAGTGGCACCAACGCAGTTGGCCGAGTAAGAAGGTTGTTCGAGCGGCTATGCAGAAATATCTACCAATAAGAAATTACGCGCTAATCGCTTTGATATATTTTACCGTCTTGGGCCTTATACTGTGAGATAAAGAGTTTGTTGTAATTATTAGGGTCTATCCATGCTTGAGGCTGATCCGATCAAACCGCCGACTAGGTCAGGCCTGAAACGCCATATTGCATCAAGCATTGTCCTGGCGATTTTCGGCGCCGCTGCGCTGGCCTATTTTCCATCCATCAACGGCGGGATACTCTGGGATGATGCCGCTCATGTTACGGCGCCGGCGCTGCAGTCATGGCATGGCCTGGGGCGGATCTGGTTCGAACTGGGGGCGACCCAGCAGTATTATCCGGTGCTGCACAGTGCGTTTTGGATCGAGCATCGGTTGTGGGGCGACTCCGTCCTTGGGTATCACCTGCTGAACATCGCGCTGCACGCGACGGCCGCCTGCTTGTTTGCCGTTGTGCTGACGCGACTCCGGCCCGCAACGGACGGCCGCCCGCGTTGGCCGGGCACCGAGTGGCTGGCGGCGGCAATTTTCGCGCTGCATCCCGTCTGCGTCGAGTCGGTGGCCTGGATCTCGGAGCAGAAGAACACGCTTTCGTTGGTCTTCTATTTGTTGTCGGTGCTGGCGTACCTGCGCTTCGACCGCGAGCGGCAGGGGAGGTGGTACGGCCTGGCCTTCGGCTTCTTCGTGCTGGCGGTACTCACCAAATCAGTGACCGCCACTCTGCCCGCGGCGTTGCTGCTGGGACTGTACTGGCGGCACGGCCGTCTGGTTTGGTCACAGGATGTGCGGCCGCTGCTGCCTTGGTTCGCGGTTGGCATCGGCGCCGGGCTTTTCACCGCGTGGGTGGAGTGGAACTACGTCGGAGCGAAGTGGGCGGCGTACGATCTGGGCCTGCCGCAGCGGTGCTTCCTCGCCGGCCGGGTCATGTGGTTCTACCTCGGCAAGCTGGTTTGGCCGTCGAACCTGAGCTTCATCTATCCGCGGTGGCACGTTGGCGCGGACTGGAGCTGGAGCCTTGGCTTGATCGCCTTGCTCATCACCCTGGTCGCGCTCTGGCGTCTGCGTCACTGGAACCGGGGACCGTTGGTCGCCGTGCTTTTCTTTGCCGGATCACTCTTCCCGGCGCTCGGCTTCTTTAACGTCTATCCGTTCGTCTTCTCCTACGTGGCCGATCACTGGCAGTACCTGCCGTGTCTGGGCTTGATCGCCTTGGTGACGGAGGGCGGCGCCAGTCTCATGCGGCGGCTGGTCCACTCCGGCCGGACCCGTTGGCTGGCCGGGGCGAGCGGCACCGCCTTGCTCGCCGTCCTCTTCGCGCTCACGTGGCGCCAGAGCGGACTCTACCGCGATGATGTCACCCTTTACACAGACACCCTGGCCAAGAACCCCGCTTGCTGGATGGCCCGCAATAATCTCGGGCTGCACCTGATGGATGCCGGCGACGCGCCCGCGGCCATCGGGCAGCTCAAGGAGGCCGTGCGACTGAAGCCGGACAATGCCGAATCCCACAACAACCTGGGCAATGCCCTGACGAAAATTGGCGGCCATCCGGCCGA
Organism: uncultured Verrucomicrobiota bacterium; assembly: GCA_903898675.1. Lineage (GTDB taxonomy): Bacteria > Verrucomicrobiota > Verrucomicrobiia > Opitutales > Opitutaceae > Lacunisphaera. The sequence goes on along the minus strand of CAIUGM010000031.1, from coordinate 116,621 downwards.
GGCCGTTGCCGAGTTCGAGGCGGCTTTGCAGCTCCAGCCCGGCATGGCCGAGGCCCAGAGCAATCTCGGCGTGGCGCTCGTGAATATACCGGACCGTTTTGCCGATGGCATCGCTCATCTGCGCGCAGCATTGCAGCTCCGGCCGGACTATGCCGAGACCCACAACAGCCTGGGCGTGGCCCTCGCCAGGGTCCCGGGGCAGTTGTCCGCTGCGATCGCCGAGTATGAGGCCGCCCTGCGGCTCAAACCGGATTACCCGGAGGCCACCAACAATCTGGGCAACGCGCTGGTCCGGGCCGGTCGTGCGGCCGAGGCGGTGACGTTGCTTGCACCGCTGCAGCGGGCGCATCCCGGTGAGGCGGGTTATGCCTACAACCTCGGCACCGCCCTGGCTACCGCGGGCCGGCCGGCGGAGGCGGTCGCGGCATTCGAGCGCTCCCTGCAGCTGCAGCCGGATAATCCTGATGCCCACAACAATCTCGGCAACGTGCTCAGCGAACTCGGGCGCGACACGGAGGCGATCGGGCACTACCGCGCCGCGCTCCGGCTCGATCCCAATTCCGCCGAGTCCCATTTCAATCTCGGCCGGGCCCTGCGCAACACGGGCGATGGAGCGGAAACCATTGCCGAGTATCGCGAGGCGGCGCGACTGGCCCCGGGGGCTGCGCCGGTTTGGAACAGTCTCGGCTCCGCACTCTACCAGGCGGGTCGCAGCCATGAAGCCCTGGCCGCCTACACGGAGGCGGTGCGGCTGCAGCCCGACTCCGCGCTCTTCCATAATAATCTCGGCCTCACCTTCACTGCGACCGGCCGTTTGGCGGAGGCGATCAACCAGCTGCGTGAGGCGGTCCGGCTCGCGCCGGGCTACGCCGATGCCCACTACAATCTGGGGGTCGCGCTGCAGCAGGCAGGTCGCGCTGACGAGGCGGCCGCGGAATTTCGTGCGTCGGCCCAAGCCCAACGCTGACCGCGCCTACCGCTTGTTGAAAATCATGGTTTGTTCCTGCGCGCCGCGCGGAGAGTGCAGCGAGCGCTGCACGGAAAGGGTTTTGCCGCCGTCGAGCAGCGTCCAGGTGTCCTTGATGGTCATCTTGGCCCCCGGTGCGCCCCAGGTGAACGAGATGACCGAATCCATGGCGATTTGATGGCCGTCGTCCGCCAGCCGGGCCGTGGTGACGCGGGGCGAGTTCATGAACTGCGATTTGGTTTCGGAGCCATCGAGGGCGTATTTATCCTCGGTGACCTCGTCATCCGAGTATTCGGTGACGCGCGCCGATTGGACGGTCAGGGTGCTGTCGTGTTGGTTCACGTCCATCCGCGCCGGGGCGAAGCCCGCGCCCATCGGGCCCAGGACGCTGCGCTCCTCATCCAGCACCCAGGAGCCCGAGAAATCCGTGGGGGGTGGGCTGAAATGCAGCGGCGGCAGCCCGGCCGCCTGTCGGTAGGGCGCCATCACCGTCCAGTAGGCGGGATCATCCAGGCCGAGGATCCGCGCTTGCTGCCGGAGGACGGCGTATTGTTTTTTGGGCGTGTTGCGGACCATGCCGGCCCACGTGACGTAGTAGATCCACTTGGGTTGCTGCTGGAGGATTTCCGGCGCAGGCGGGTTGCCGACCTCCCCGAGCGTGACGGGCTTCCCCTGGGCCAGGTGGACGAGGCTGTCGTAGTAGGACTGCGCAAAATCATTCCCATAGACGTCGAGGGCGAGGATATCGACAAAGTCGATCCCGGGAAAATATTTCTCGTGCTCCATGCCGGGCTTGCTGACGCGATCCACGCTCCAGACCCAGATGAGGTTGGTGAGGTGATGGTGGTTCACCAGCCGGTCGAACAGCTGCCGGTAGAGGGCGATGGTGCTGTACTGCCCGGTGCGTCCGCCCCACCAGAACCAGTCGCCGTTCATCTCATGGTACGGGCGCCACAAAACCGGCACGTGCGCATCGTCCAGTTGCTTGAGGAAAACCGCGATGGCGTCGACCTGGGCGCACCACTTCAGGTAGAGGGCGGTGCCGGGCGTGAGCACGTCCTTGAATTGCTCGTCGAGGAGCTTGCCCTGCACGCTGGCGAGCGCCTTGGGGTCGCTGTTCGGGAGCGGCTGGAAGGTGATCGGCTCATCGGCCGTCGGCGGGACGGCATGCCAGCAAATGGTGACGAGGGCACCGAGCTGGTTCTGGCGGATCGCTTCCTGCACGATGTCCGGCCGGGCGAGGTACGAGTCGCTGTTGCCCGCCTTGGCGTGGCCCCAGTCGGTGCTGAAGATGGCCGGGGTGCGACCGGTGTACTGCGCGGCGAACTCGGAATTCCGGCTCCGGGTGTTCGGGTAGTTGTGCTGGCCGGTCAGGGTGTATTTTCCCGTGAGGTCGTGGAAGACCTGCAGGAGCGCCCGCACTTCCGGCGACGCGTTGGGCGTGACGGGCTGGGCCGCGGTGCTTTCGCCGGCAAGGCCCTGGGCCCAGAGCATGAGGGGCAGACACACGACGCCGAGAAGCGTGAGGGGGTACTTCATGACCTATCAGTTACCCGCCGCCACTCGGCTGTCAACGGAGCGCGGCGGCGCGCTTCGTCCGCGGAAAAATCCGGCCCCGCCTTACTTCGAACGGTTCAGCACCTTCTGCTTCTCGGCCTGGAACTCGGCGTCGGTCAGGATGCCTTTCTTGCGGAGGTCATCGAGCTTCAGCAAATCCGAGTAGAGGTCGCCGGTGGGCGAGGGCATCGCGACGGCCGCGGCGGCATCGGGTGCCACCGGCGCGGCGGCGGCCGCCAGCTCGGCGTTGTCGAGGGCCTGGAAAACGATCTTGGCCTTGATGTAGCCAAGGCTGAACCACGGCTTGTCGCCCGTGAGGCTGACCACTTTCAGGTGTTTGCCCTGCGCGGCGCAGTACTGGGTCGCGTCATCTTGGACCTGCTCCTTGAGCTTGTCGACGTCGCGGTTGAAGGCCGTCTTGCCCTCCCGCGTGATCGAGTAGGTGTTGTTGCCCATCGGAACCACGGTCGCGGGCTCCAGTGGTTTGGCCGCGCACGTGAGCACAGCGAGGCAGGCAAAGAGGGGAAGCAGGACTTGGCGGAGGGTAGAGGGGTTCACGGCGGAAACATCAACGCACCCGGCGCCGCAGGTCAAGTTTGGGCTGGGGCGGGTCCGGCCGGCGCAAATTCTTTTTGCCTCAGGCCGGACAAAGCCCGACACAGATTGCCGCACCATGAAAAAAGTCATCCTGCTCCTGTCCTGTCTTCCCCTGCTGGCCGCCGCCGGGCCGGCGGTTGCCCTGCATCCCGACGACCTTGCGCCCATCGTGGTCTCACCGGGAGTCATCCTGAAGGAACTGACCGGACGCAGCGCGCCCGCCACGGCGAAGAGCGACCGGTGCAGTGTCGCCTATTTCATCCTCGAGCCCGGCCGGGCCAGCGCCTGGAGCTACAACAAGGTCGGCGAGGAATCCTTCTTCATCCTCAAGGGCCACGGCGAAGTCTGGACCGGGAGTCACGCCGAGCCGGTCCGGCCGGGCTCGTTCATTCTGGTGCCACCTTCCGTGGTGCGTTCGATCCGGGCCTCGCAGGGTGAGGTATTGGAATTCTACGCCGTCACCGCTCCCGCCTGGAGCAGCGATGACGATGTCCTGACCACCGCGCCGGTGGGCGCGCCGAAGTAATTTTCCCGCCGCTTCCGGTCACCCGCATGGAACCCGCAAATCGGCGCAAGCTGGTGCAGCTCGCCGTCGTCCTGGCGCTGGTGGTCGCCTGCCTGCTGTTCCGGCGGGTCTTTTACGTGGTCGAGCTGGCGGCGCTCGAGTTGCGCTACCTCTGGTGGCTGGTCCTCATCGTGGTCATCGGCAGCTGGCTGGCCGCGGTGGTCGGCAAGGATCGGTAGGGTGTTTCTGTCACCGCGCTTGAGTCGAAGGTGAATGAGTGGCTTGGCGCGACCGCAGCATATCCACTTGTTTCTCTCCCTCAGTTGGTTTCCTTCCACCTAGTGCGAAATAATCCTGAAGTAATTTCCCGTCCGGCGGGGTTGTGCTCTCTGATCATGAATCCGCGTTATTTTCTGCTCTTCCTGGCTTTCCCGCTCTTCCTGACCGGCCCGGTGCCGGTCCGGGCCGCCGACAAGGACACTGCCGCCGCGTCGGAGACCGCCGCCAAGGCGAAGGAATCCGCCCTCAAGCCCGAAATGCCCGCCGCCGCGGTCCGGGAACTCATGGGCAAGCCGGACGAAATCCGGCCCATGAAGACGCCCGACGGCAAAGCCGAGATCTGGGCCTACAACCGCGAGGTAAGTATCCGGATGGAACGAATCGAGGTGCCCACCGCGCCGATCGTGACCACCCTGGTCGATGCCAACGGCGTGGCCCACCAGTCGCAGACGCCCGGTCCCCCCGAGTACCACAATCTCAGCCACATCACCGAGGAAACGACCGAGCTCCTGATGTTCAATGACCGCTATGTCACGCACAAGGTCTCCCGCCACGAGCGGCAGAGCTACGAGTAAGACAGCCGCCGCGGTCTACTTTCGGGCGGCCTCGGCGAGGGTTTTCAGGGTGGCGAGGCCACGCTCAAAATCGCCGCCGACCAGCTTGTCCATGTTCATGACCAGGCTGAACGCCTTCATCGGGAAATTTCTTCGGCCCGTCATGCTCCAGCTGATGGTCGTTTGACCGTCCGCTGACCGGAGCAGGAACTCCGCGAGATTGGAGGCGGCGAACGGTTTGAGAAATTCGAGTTGCATCCGCACGAGTTCGGCCGGGCGGCTCTCGATAATTGTCATGCTGCCCTGGCCGATCTTGGCGTTGCCGAGCCAGCTGAGGCTGGCGCCGACTCCGGCCGCCGGTCCCGTGTAGGTGTTCTGCACGTGGGGATCGAGCTTGGCCCACGGGGAGAATTCCTGCCAGAGGTGGAGGTCATTCACATAGGGAAAGACGGCGGCGGGTGGGGCGCTGATCGTCACGCTCCGTTCGATGCGGAAATCAGCGGGCTGCAGGGCGGCTGCAAGGAGAAAGAGGACAACGACGACGGCCAGGATCAGAAGGGTGATGATCATGATGGGGGTGGGTTGAAGCTGGGTGCGGCGAACGGGTTAATCGGATCGCGCCGGCGTTTGGACCTAGCGATAAAGCGGAATCAGCGCACGGATCCGCGGGTCACGGAGGTAAAGCCCGCCCCAGACCAGGACGCCGAAGATGGCCTGCATGATAAAAGGTTCGCCGATGCGCACGTGCGTGGCGATCGCGCCCCCGAGGTAGCCGGTCACCAGAATGGCGCCGAGGACTGCGGTGCGTGGGATCGCGTACAGGATGGCGCACGAAACCTCGAGGAGGCCGAGACCGAACGTCAGGCTGGTCGGCCAGCCGAGATGGGTGAAGCCGTCGGCGACGCCGGGGGCGTTGATGAGCTTCATGACTGCGCTGAAAAGTAGCATGAGCACGGGCAGGGCGGTCATGATGCGGCCGATCCAGAGGGCTTTCTTGGAGACAGGGGAAGCAGGCGTGGGTGATTCCATGGTGGGTAGGGGTTCAGGTGGGAATCTGGGCGATGTGGGAGATAAGGCGGTTCAGGCACTGGGTCCAGCCATCGTTATGGTCATCGCGGTCGGCGACCGTCTGGAAGGTCTCGTGGTGGAGCGTAAGCCGCGTCTGCCCGTCCTCCTCGGCGAACGTGACGGTCACCAGGTTTTTGAGCCCGTGCCGCAGGCCGGGCTCGTCCTCGCGCTCCCACGTGAAGACCAGCCGCTCCGGCTCGACGATCTCGCGATATTCGCCCCAGACCCAGTGGTCGGAGCCGTCGGGCGCGCGCATACAGAACCGGTAGGCGCCGCCGGCGCGGAAATCCATCTCGCACGTCGGCAGCGTGAAGCCGTCCGGGCCCCACCAGCGGGCGAGGTGCCCGGGCTGCGTCCAGACGCGGAAAACCAAGGACCGCGGGGCGACGAGCAGGCGGGTGAGGACGAGGGTCCGGTCGGTAGACGAGGGCATGGGGCTTCGGCTCAGGCGCGGGAAGCGGCGCCGGTCCGGCGCGCGAACAGCCAGCCGCCGAGCCAGCATTGCGGGACGGCGACCACGACGAGGGAAACGGGATACCAGTGCGGGCCAAGACCGAGGTTCCAGGTGGCCAAGGCCCCGATCAGGCCGAGGACCACACCGACATAGCCGAGAATCAGCGCATGCCGCATCGGTCGGTCCGGCGCGAGGCGCGAGGTCAGATAGGCGCCGGCGATGCTGATGACGAGGCGGTAGGAACTTGCCAGGACGGCGAGCCGATCGGTGAGCGGCTGGTCCATCGGCGGGTAGACGTGCACGATGTGCAGCAGCAGATCAACGAGGGTGGTGATGACGATGATGAACAGGACGCCGGCGACGACGGCCCAGATGCTTCGCCCGAGGGATTTTTTCATGGTTCGGTGCGGATCGTCACTTGCCCGCGTGGGCGCGCTGCAGGGCCTTGATGTCGATCTTGGACATTTTCAGCATGGCCTGCATGACGCGCGCGGCCTTGGCGCTGTCCTTGTCGCTCAGCAGCTTGATCAGTACATCCGGCACGATCTGCCAGGAGAGGCCGAACTTGTCCTTCAGCCAGGCGCACCGGCCGGGCTGGCCGCCACCGGCCGTGAGTTTCCGCCAGTAATAGTCCACCTCGCGCTGGGTCTGGCAGCTCACGACAAACGAGACGGCCTCGTTGAACTTGAAATAGGGGCCGCCGTTAATTCCGACAAACTTCTGACCGGCGAGGCGGAACGTGGCCGTCATGACCTTGGTCTTCCCGTCAGGACCGGTTTCGTCGTAGCGGCGGACCTCGAGTACCTTGGAGTCCTTGAAGATGGCGGTGTAGAATTTGAGGGCTGGCTCAAGGTTGTGGTCGAACCAGAGGAATGGGGTGATTTTTTGCATGGCTGGGGTTGGTTGGGATTTACGGTGAAGTCGCTCAGAGCTTTGCCAGGTGGGCTTCGAGCTGGGCCATCGTTCCGCCCCAGCCCTGGTTCATGCCGTCGAAGTTGGAGTCGAAGGTCTTTTGCTCTTCGGCCGTCGCGTTCAGCGTGGTCCACCGGATGGTAACGGTCGTCCGGCCCATTTCCTCGGCGAACGTGACCACGGTCAGCATCTCCTGCGGCCAGGTCGGGCTCAAGGGATGCCGGCCGAGTCCGCCGGCTTCATCCGAGAAGGAATTGACCCAGACGAGGCGCTCGGGCGCCACGATTTCGCGGTAGACGAACCGGCCCCACATTTTCCCGCCGTCCGGCGACTGCATGCAGTAGTGGAAGACTCCACCCGGCCGCAAATCCAGGCGGGCGACCGGGGTGGTGAATCCCTTCGGCCCGAACCAGGACTGCAGGTGCTCCACCTGGGTCCAGACCTGCCACACGAGTTCGCGCGGGGCAGCCAGGACGCGGGTGATGACGAACTCGCCCGGGGCCGCCGTCATCCCCGGCAGGTATTCGGTCAGCCGCTCCAGTGTTTGCCGGCCGCCTTCGACCGCGCCGAACTCCCGGGCCACGAAGTCGCGCGCCTCGGCGGATGGGAAAACCAGGCGGCCGGTCAGCCTCGTCCGGCCGGGCGCCACCGTCTCGAAGGTCCACGTGGCGATGAAGGTCGCGCCGGGTCCCTCCTCGCGGCCGCCGCCGTGCGAGTACACGATGCGCTCGTGCGTCACGATTTCCTTGAACGTGCTTTTGTTCGGGTAATTCACCCCGTCGGGTCCGCGCATGACATGCTCCCAGACGCCGCCAACGCGGAAATCCATTTTTTTGATCGTGGTGCTGAAGCCGCGCGGCCCCCACCATTTGGCCACGTGCTGCGGCTCGGTCCAGGCCTGCCAGACAAGTTCGCGTGGTGCGTCGACGACGCGGGTGTGGACGATCTCGCGATCAGAGGTGGGGGAGGTGTTGGGCGTGGTCATGGGTTGTGGTAATTGGCAAGATGTGCGGCCAGGCGGTCGAAGTTCTGCTCGTTCGCCCCGGCGAGGAATTCTCCCAGCTGCGCGACCTCGGCGGCCGTCTCGTGGAGCATCCGCCAGGTGAGGGCGGTCGCCCGGCCTTGTTCGGTAAAAGTCATGGTCATCCGGAAGGGGTGGACGGGCCCGAGGTGTTGAAAAACAATCCGCTGCGGAGGTACGACCTCGGTGAACTCGGACTGGTTGGGGTAATCCGCGCCGTCGGGACCGTGCATGGTGAGGCGCCAGCTTCCGCCCGGGCGCAGGTCGAACAGGTGGATCGTGTTGGTGAAACCGTACGGTCCCCACCATTGGGCGAGGCGTTGCGGGTCGGCGAAGGCGGCGAACACTTCCTCGCGCGGCGCCGCGAAGATCCGCGTGGTCACGATCTCGCGGGGATCGGAAGGTCGGTCAGCGGTTTTTATTGGGCCGGGCATGCATTTTCTCCAGTGCAGCCGGTGGCTTGGCCTGCAGTTCCTTCAGATACTCTTCCAGCCGGTCGAGGCTTTCTTCCCAGTGGCGGCGATAAGCCTCGAGCCAGTCCACCGCCTGCTTCATGGGCGCGGCCTTGAGCCGGCAGGGGCGCCACTGCGCGTCGCGGCTGCGCTCGATCAGGCCGCTGCGCTCCAGGACCCGGAGGTGCTTGGAGACGGCGGGCAGGCTCATGGCGTGCGGCTCGGCCAGCGAGGTGACCGTGGTCGGCCCGGCGGTCAACCGCGCCAGGATCGCGCGCCGGGTGGGATCCGCGAGCGCCGCGAAGGTGCGGCTGAGCTGGTCGGGATCGAGACGGGGCGCGACTTTTCTCATACTTAACCAATCGGTTAATAACAGATTGGCGCGTGTCAAGCCGTCATCAAGGTTCCGGCGGGAAACCCGCGGGCTTGCACCGCGGTCCCCAGCGGCTAATTTAACCGGCTTTCCTCGGCCCCATTTTCCCCAACATGAACAAACTACTCCCCTTGGTTGCCTTGAGCATCTTGCTGGCCGGCTGCCAGACGACTCCCAAACCGGTCGCAGCCCCGGCGCCAGCCACGCCCATGGCGGCGGTGGATCCGTTCTGGCCCTCCGATGGCGTCTTCCAGGCCAAGGGTGAGACGTCGGGCTGGTCGGGCTTTCGCGCCAAGAACGTCGAGCGCCGCACGCTGTTTGCGCAGCGCGCTGCGCAGGACCAGGGCGGCATTGTCTTTGTCGGCGACTCCATCACGGAAGGCTGGAACACGCTCGAGCAGGATTTCGCCGGTCTGCCGCTCAAGGTGGTCAATCGCGGCATCGGCGGCGACACGACGCCCAACCTGCTCTACCGCCTGCAGGCCGACGTGCTCGACCTGCACCCGCGGGCCCTGGTGGTCCTGATCGGCACCAACGACCTGGGCCAACACACGTCGCCGGCGGACATCGCGGACAATCTCCGCGTGCTGCACGCGCGCATCCGCACCGCTTATCCGCAGATTCCGATCGCGTGGTGCCTCGTCATGCCACGCAAGGGCGAAGACACCTACCCGGAGCGGATCCATGAGCTGAATGCCCTGGTCATGAAACTTGTGGCCTCCGATCCGGCGGTCACGGTGTGCGACACCTTCACCCCGCTGGCCCTCCCCGACGGAACGTCGAAGGCGGAGGATTTCAATCCGGACCACCTGCACCTCAATCCGGCCGGCTACGCCGTGTGGCGGAGCGTGCTCTATCCGCTGCTGTCCGGCTGGAACCTGGGCGCGAAGTGACGGTGGGCGGGGCCGCCCGCCCTCACGGTTTTTCGCCGGCGTCCAGCGGCGTCAACCCGAGCCGCTCATAGCGCCGGGTGACGAGCCGGTAAAATTCCGCCCGCTTGTCGGGCGGCAACAGTGCCGCAATCTGCCGCGCGGCGGAACGCAGCTCGGCCCGGGTTTGCGTGGCCACCTGCCCGCGCAGCGCCTTCAGGTTGGTCGCGGACTGCGCCAGCACGGCCTGAACCTGCGCGGACTCCTGCGGGGTCAGCGAGAGATTCTTGGTCAGGTCGGCGCCGATCCTTTCGGTCGCCCGGTCCGCGAGGGTGCGGGTTGGCGTCGGGTTAAGGATCGCATTGCGCACCATGCGCGCGCCCACCCACGCCGCGCCGGCCCCGCCGACGCCGGCGCCCAGCAGAAAGATGGCGATGGCGGCGAGCCAGCCGCGCCAGCGGATGCCGCTCATGGCGAACCTCCCGTGGCGGTGGTCAGCAACTGCGCCCACGGCAGCGCCTGCCAGGAGTCCCACGCCTGCCAGCTCGCGAAGCAGGCGAGGGCGCAGGACGCGGCCAGGCACGCGGGCACGACGCGCGCCGAGGCAAAGAGGGCGGTGAATTCCGCGGCCCAGCCCTCGCGCGAAACGACGGGGGCCTGCCGCACCGCCCGCAGCAGGGCCGGCAGGTCCGGGGCCGGGCCGGCATCGGCCTGCGCCTGCCGGACCAGGTTTTCCCAGCGGGAATCAAAATTGGAGGGAGGTGTTTTCATGAGGATTCATTGGTTTGAAGCAGGGTGCGCAACCGGCCCCGCGCGCGCCAGGCGCGGAGCTTGGTCGCGGTGAGGGTCCAGCCGAACTGCGCGGCGATTTGGGCGAGGCCCCAGCCTTCGAGGTGGTGGAGCGTGAGCAGGGTACGCTCGTCGGGTGAGAGTTGGGCGAGCAACGCCTTGACTTCGTTGGCCGCGGCGCGGGCGGCCGGATCGCCCGCCGGGTCGATGGCTTCGGGAGCCGGGGCGTCGGATTCCGTGGCGTTGGGTTCAACCATCCAGCGGCGACGAACGGACTGCCGGCGGAAATAATCCCGGCCGGTGTTGGTCGCGATCCGCAGCAGCCAGTGGGAAAACGGCTGCTGGGCCCGCCAGCCGGGGAGGCCGCGGACCATGCGCAGGAAAGTTTCCTGCACCAGGTCGTCGAGATCGGCCTTGGTGCGGACAAACCGCCAGAGCAACCGCGCCACGGCGGCCTGGTGCCTTCCGACCAGGATTTCCATGGCCGCGCGGTCGCCGGCCTGCGCGCGCCGGGCGCAGGCGTCGTCGGGGTCAGTCGAAGCGGAAGCCGCAACCGGGGTGTCATCCGATCTCTGGAGTCTGGCCGGTGCATTTTCAAAATCCGGTTTCAAACAGGTCTGCTGATCGGATGGCCACTATGCACCGCCACCCGGGCGAGGCGAGGGTGCATTGCCGGTAAAACACGCGGAGAAGGCGGGAAGGCTGGGACGCACGCTCAGGATTTTGGCGTCGGGGGCGTTGTGCTGACGGTGGTGGTTTTGGTGACCGAGCCGTCATCCTGCTTGGTGGCCGTCACATCCTTTGTCACGGCCGCGCCGTTAGGCCCGGTGGCGGTGGCTTCGCGGGTGTAGCCGTTGTCCGTCTTCGCCGAGGTCGAGTCGTAGTTGGCCGTGTTGCCGTTCGGCCCGGTCGCCTGGGCGGTCGTCGTGCGTCCCGTGTCGGTCTTCTGGCTGTTCAGGCTGCTGCTGGTGGTCTTGCCGTTGGCGAGGGTGGTGGAGGCGGAGCCCGTGACGGCCCCGGTGCTTTTATTGACGGTGGCCTTGGCGGCGCGGGTGCTGACCTGGCCGGTCGGGCTCGTGTAGGTGTCTGATTTATTGACCGTGCCGTCCGCCGCGTTCACCTCGGTTTGCACGGTGCCGCCCTTGGGGCCGGTGGTCTTCGTGGAACGCTCCCGCGCGACGGAGGCGAGGGGCGCAAGCGAGCCGAGGGCGACAAGCGTCACGGCGGTGGTGGTGAGAAACCGATGCAGGATTTGATGCTTCATGGTGGGAGGAAGTTTGATGGTTCACCTTCCTTAACGCAGACGGCCGCATTTGGTTTCGCTGCGGCGTGAAAATAAAAGGCAAACGACTGCGGTCAGGGGTTGCCTGCAGGGAGAAACCTGGAAAATCGCATTCCATCAGGTGCTTGGGATTCCTCGCCGAGGCGCCCGCGGGGATTCTTTCCCGGTGGTTCCGTGGGGTTTGACCCCATACCGTCCGGCGGCGCTTCCGGGTATCTTCGGGCATGCCTCTCATAAACGTAGTCCTTACTTTAATTGTCGTCGGCGTGGTCCTCTGGTTGATCAACGCCTACATCCCGATGCAGTCCACGATCAAAAGCATCCTGAATGTGGTGGTCGTGGTGGTGGTCATCCTGTGGCTGCTTTACGGCTTCGGTGTGCTCAATAACTCCGGCGATATCCATATGCCGGTGGTGAAGTGACCGGTCGGTCGGGCGTGTAATTTGGCCCGGGCGCAGCATCAGCCTTCGCCAAGCCTTCCGCCGTCGCCCGTTCGGCTATGGCGGACAGGATGGCTCGACAAGAGTTTGCGCCCCTGCGAATCCGCGGCCGCGCGCCCGCTGTTTCCGGGCAGAATCCTGCCGGAGGTCTCGGACCTCCGTCAGTTACGGCGCCAGCGCCGGCACCGGCTGCTGGGCTTTCTTTCCGGGCCAGAATGACAGGTCGTTCGTGACCACATAAATCGTCATGGCCAGCATGATGAAGACGGCCGCCACCCAGAAAAACGGACTGTGATGCATCCGTTTCCAATAAGGGCCGTGCGGGGGGTGTTCGGCGGAGCTGGCCCCGCCGTGTTGCTGGAATTTCGGATCGTTCATGGGCGAGGGTAGGACACTTCCGGTCGGGCCTGGTCTCGCTTTATTTTCCGGGACAACCCGGACCGGCGCTTTCGGCGCGCAAGTCATTTCAAGCGCCGGCCTCAATCCGGTGGCGCATTGAATGGCGGCCGTAAGGGCAGATTATCTTCCGTTGCCGGAGGGTTTCACCTCTTGCGCGGGCCCGGGAGTGATTTAACTTCCGCCGGATGGATGATCTGGTTGCCGCCCGCGCCACAATGGCCTTCTCGCTGGGGTTTCATATCATCTTTGCCGCGATTGGCATGACGATGCCTTTGCTCATGTCGACGGCCCACTACCTTTATCTGAAGAAAAAGGATCCGGTTTATCTCGAGTTGACGCAGATGTGGATGAAGGGAGTAGCGATCCTTTTTGCCGTCGGGGCCGTTTCCGGCACGGTGTTGTCCTTCGAGCTCGGCCTGCTCTGGCCGGGCTTCATGCAGTCGGCCGGCCCGATCATCGGGATGCCGTTTTCCTGGGAGGGCACGGCGTTCTTCCTCGAGGCGGTTGCCATCGGGCTTTTTCTTTACGGCTGGAAGCGGATGCGTCCGTGGGTCCATTGGTGCACCGGTCTGCTGGTCGGGGTTTCGGGCTTTGTCTCGGGCATCTTCGTGGTGGCGGCCAACGGCTGGATGAACGCCCCCGCGGGCTTCGACTGGGTCGGGGGTGCGGCGCGGAACATCAATCCGGTCCGGGCCATGTTCAACCGCGCCTGGCCGCATGAAAGCCTGCACATGCAGCTCGGGGCGCTGTCCGCGGTGGGCTGCGCCGTGGGCGGGATCCACGCCTGGCTCTACCTGCGCGGCCGGGCGCCGGCCCTGAACTTAAAGGCCCTGCGCATTGCGATGATTTTCGGGGCGGCGGCGTCCATCGTGCAGCCGTTCGTCGGCCACTACGCGGGTGAGCGGGTGGCCGAACTCCAGCCGGCGAAGCTGGCCGCGATCGAGGGCTTGTTCACCAGCGGCCGCCGGGTACCGCTGACGGTCGGCGGGCTGCCGGATGTCGAGACCCGGACCGTCAAATGGGGCGTCGAGATTCCGGGCCTGCTCAGCCTGCTCGCGCACCGGGACCTCAATTCCGAGGTCGTCGGCCTCGACCGGTTTCCGCGGCAGGACTGGCCGCCGGTGCTGATCGTCCATGTGGCTTTTCAGATCATGGTGGCGATCGGCTCGGTGCTGGCCCTGCTCGGCGTGCTCTACTTTTGGTTCGCGCGGCGCGGGACGTTTCCCCGCTGGCTGCTCTGGGCGCTGGTGGGCTGCGCCCCGCTGGGCATGTTCGCGATTGAAGCCGGCTGGGTCGTGACCGAGGTCGGGCGCCAGCCCTGGATTATCTATGGCATCGTGCGGACCCGGGATGCCGTCACGCCCGTGCCGGGCATGGTCTATCACTTCTACCTTTTCCTCGGGCTTTATCTGGCGCTGGCGGCGGCCACGGTGTGGCTGCTGCGCCGGCAGATCCTGGCCGTCCAGCAAAAATTCGGAGGCTAAATGATCGACCTCCTCATCCTCTTCATCGGCGCCGCGCTCCTGCTGTACGTTTTGCTGGGCGGGTCGGACTTCGGGGCCGGCATCATCGAGTTGCTGCCGGCCGGAAACCTGCGGGAGGCACAGAAGGAAGTCATCAATCGCGCCATGGGCCCCGTCTGGGAGGCCAACCACATGTGGCTGATCCTGATCGTGGTGATCCTCTTCATGGGCTTCCCGACCATCTTCACGACGCTCATGATCTCACTGCACCTCCCGATGCTGGCGCTGCTGGTCGGCATCGTGGTGCGCGGGTCGGCGTTCACCTTCCGGCACTATGATGCGATCCAAGAGGAAAAATCCCAGCGGGTCTACACCTGGCTGTTCGGACTCTCCAGCCTGTGGACGGCGTGCTGGCTCGGGATCATCGCCGCCAGCCTCAATCGCGGGATCATCGATCCGGCGGCGCGCGGGATCTGGGCCGCCTGGTTCGCGCCGTGGTGGGGCCTCTACCCGCTGGCCGTGGGCGCGTTCGTGGCGTGCATCTATGCGTTCCTCGCCAGCATCTACCTCGTCGGCGAGACGGAGGTGCCGGAGTTGAAACGGCGCTTTGTCCGGTTGGCCGCCTGGTTCAACGGCCTGGTGGTGGTGACCGGCGGACTGGTCTTCGCCGCGTCTATGACGGAGCGGACGAGCCTGCCCGCCGCCTTCCTGCGGGCCCCGTTGAACCTCGCGGTCATGGCCCTGGCTACGCTGCTGTTCGTGGTGCTGTGGTTTTTTCTCGCGAAGCGCCGGACGATGCTCACGCGCATCGTGGCCTCGGGCCAAGTCACGCTCATCCTGATGGGCTGGTATGTGCTGTATGCGCCGAATGCGCTGATCACCGCGCAGGGTCCGCTGAGTTTCTATGACCAGGCCGCCCCGCCCGCCACGCTGCGGCAGCTCGTCCTCGCGCTCCTCATCGGCAGCCTGTTCATTTTTCCCAGCCTGATCTACCTGTTCCGGATATTCAAACTGAGCGGCGGAAAGCAGGCGAAGGCGGCAGGCGGACCCGGGCCATTGGGTTCGTAGCCGCGCTTGAGTCTGCGTTCCGGGCGCCCTTGGTGCGACCAGACCGGGGCCGAGGGTAACGCGGAACAAGCGTGGTTCTGAAGGCGGCCGACGACGTTGTCGCATGACTCCAACGCGGCGACGCTTTTCCCGAGACCGCTTAGTGCCGATGCAGGACCGTCGGCCAGTAGGTTTCGTGGATCGCGAGGCCCTCGGCTTCCATGAGCGGGCCGCGCACGACGGTGCCCGGCGCGGTGCGGGTGAAGACTTCGCGGCTGTCGAGCGGATGGGCCGGCGGCGCATCGCCGATGATGCGTTCGAACTGGGCCTCGGTGGTCCCGTAGACCACCTGGCGGATGCCGGCGAAGCGGATGGCGCCACAGCACATGGTGCAGGGTTCGCTGCTTGTGTAGAGGGTCGCGCGGGCAAACGTGGCGCGGTCGATCTTCGCCCCGAAGGCGGAGATCAGCCCGGTCTCGGCGTGCTTGGTCGGATCGTGCGTCGCCACCTCGCAGTTGCTGTACTCGGCGATGATTTTCCCGTCGAGCACCAGCACGGCGCCGAACGGCGCGCCCGTGCCGTCGCGCACGGGCTTTCTCGCCAGCTCATAGGCCCGCGCCATGAAGGTCCGGTCCTCGGCCGTGCAGGCCGGGTCGTCGGGCAGGGCCGGTGGCGGCGTCGCGGAAACAAGCAGGGGAGCGAATACACTCAGGACCAGGGCCAGGCGGCGGAGCAGTTTCATCCGCCCGCCTGCTGCAAGAGATGTGCCAGCAGAATACGGACAGACTTAGACAGGGGTAGCCCACGGAATACACGGAAGGCGGACTGATGCGGAGACGGCGAACTCCGGGGCATTTTTCATCGTTCATTGGTCAAGGTTCACCGTTCATTTTTCTGATTCGATGAACGCTGAAAATTGAACGGTGGGTCCGCGCTTCTGCCTTTCATTTTTCGCCCGCCTCGGGCATCCCTGCGGTTTACGGATGGACGATGTCACTGATGCTTTGGTTCGGCTCTTCACGCAACCGCCGTGGTATTTCCTGTCGTGGCCGGCGGTCGCGATGGTGGCCGGTACTTTGGTGGGAATGCTCTCGGCCAGGAGCGCCGCGCAACTCGCCGTCGTGCCGCGCACCGGACCGGGACTGGTCGGATTGGTCACGGCCCCGTTTATCCACGCCAATCTCGGCCATCTGGCCGCCAACCTGCCGCCCTTCTTGGTGCTCGGCGCCCTCATGCTGCGCCGCGGCCCGGCTCAGTTCGTGCAGGTGGCCCTGGCGATTGCCCTGGTCCAAGGCGCACTGCTCTGGGTTTTCGGTCGCAAGGCCGCGCATGTCGGGATGAGCGGCGTGATCTTCGGTTTCTTCGGCTGGCTGCTCGCCGTCGCGTGGTTCACCCGGGCGACGTCCGACCTGCTCGTGGCTGGCGGGGTGGCCATCTTCTACGGTGGCATGCTCGCCGGCCTCGCCCCGGTGCGCAAGGAGACCTCGTGGGAAGGGCACCTGTTCGGGCTGCTCGCCGGCGTGGGCGCGGCGTGGTTCCAGTATCGGAGTTAGGGGCGTGTTCCAGAATCGGCTGAGTCGATCAGCCGGCTCCCAACAGCCTTGTCACCCGGGATACCTGCGCGTACTTTCAGGCCATGCCCCCGCTTGCCCCCGCTGCAGAGTCGTTGACGCGCCGTCGGTTTCTGGCGCTTTCCGGGATTATCCCGGCCGCCTTGATCGCCCAGTCCCTGGCCGGCCGCGCCCTGGCGGCGGCAGATCAGTCAATTCCAGTCCCCATGAAGAAAACGAACAAGTACCCCATCGGCCTCGAACTCTACTCGGTGCGGGACGAACTCGCGCGCGACCTGCCCGGCACGCTGCGCCGCGTTTCCGCCATGGGTTACGAGGTGGTCGAGTTCTACGCGCCTTATTGTGAGTGGACCGTGCCTTATGCGAAGGACGTGCGCCGCCAGCTGGACGACCTCGGCCTGAGATGCTATTCGACCCACAACCCGATCGGTTCGTTCACGCCCGGGGCCGCCATGAACAAGGCGATCGAGCTCAACCAGATCCTTGGGGCGCGTCACCTCATCCTCGCCATGGCCCCGCGCGAAACGACCGGGGTGGAAGGCTGGAAGACCTTGTGCGCGCAACTCACCGCCGCCGTCGGCCAGCTGCAGCCGCATGGCTTGACCGCCGGCTACCACAATCACCAGGCCGAATGGGTCAGGTTGGACGGCGGCCTGCGCGTCATGGATGTGATCGCGGCCAACACCCCGGCGGAATTTGTCCTACAATTCGACGTCGGCACCTGCCTTGAGGCGGGCGCCGACCCCGTGGCCTGGATCAAGGCCAACCCGGGCCGGATCAGGAGTGTCCATCTGAAGGACTGGGCGCCCGGGGCGGTGGCCGATGAAAAAGCCTACCGCGTGCTGTTCGGCGAGGGCACCGCGCCGTGGCGCGATATCCTGGCCGCGGTTGAGTCCGGGGGTGGGGTGGAGTTCTATCTGCTGGAGCAGGAGGGGAGCCGGTATTCGCAGTTCGATACCGCCCAGCGCTGCCTGGACAACTGGAAGGGTTTGCGCGGCAAGGCCTGAGCGGATGTGGATCAACTAACAACGTCTTAGCCGATACGCCCCTATTGGATTCGAGCTTGGGCACCCGGCTTTGAGGTAATGGAGCGATGCGTGATCACGCAGCGGTGACAAGCGGCGTTTGATTTCAGGCGATTTAGACCGGCCCACCTTTATGCCGGGGAAGTTTCGGGAAAGCCGCAGGGTTGGCCCGGTTTGGGCTTCAATGGTTTTGTCTTATGGAGCAGCCCGTCACCCCGATTGAGAGCCTGCCCGCCAAGCCAATCTGCGTTGGCTTGACCTGCTGGTATTGGGAATGGCGGCGACCCAGGGCGATTGTCGAACTGGGAAAACGCCTGGGCGTGACCGTCGAGCTGACCCAAAAAATCCACGGCCTGCACCGGGAGATCCAGGCCCAGGTGTCTGGTCGGAACACCGACCGGTTCATCGGCGAGTTCATCCGCCACTGCTAGGATTGATTCTGTAGCCGGGATCGCTGATCCCGGTGCCCGTATCGGGCTATCAGACCGGGGTCAGCGACCCCGGCTACAGGCTGCAACTTCGGCTATCAACTGGCTGCAATTACACAACATGGCCGCGCCTCAGGGTGCGCCCAGCAACCTGGCCGGGAAAAAGAGCAGGGCCTTGATCAGGGCGAAGGTGGCGCCGACACATACGCCCAGCAGGCGGAAGGGCAGGGCCACGAGCCAGACGATCGGCGCCAGGAACAGCGCGAGCAGGGCCAGCGGCCAGCAGACGGCGAGCAACAGGCACCAAAGGAGGAAGATTCCGATGACTTTCATGGTGGTACGGTAAATACACCGCAGTTCGTCGGAAAGTTGCAGTCGAGGGACGGGCTAGAGCGGTTTCAGTAAAAGTGTAGCCGCGTTGGAGCATGGCGGCAACGTGGTCGGCCGTGCCCGGAACCACCCTTTCGCAGACTCAAGCGCGGCTACAATAATATATGTCACTTTAGCCGACAGGCTCCAGCTTCAGGACCCGGCGCACGGCCGCGACGAGCGCGGCCTCGTCGAACGGCTTCATCAAGGTGCCAATCGCCCCCATCCCCGCGAGTTGCGGAATCACCGCGTGGTCGGCCGGAGAGGTGAGCATAATGACCGGGATCCCCGCGAGCTCCGGGGCGGCCTTGAGGCGGGTGAGGGTTTCCAAGCCGTCCATGACGGGCATGCTGACGTCGAGGAGGATGAGGTCGGTCTTGGCCCGTTCGATGGCGAAGAACGCATTGAAGCCGTTGCTGGCCTCGTTCACGTCGCAATCAAAGGGGCGCAGGGCCTGCTGGACCATGAGCCGCATGCCCTTGGAATCGTCGACGGTCAGGATGTTGGGGCGCATGGCAGGGAATGAAGAACGGTTTTGCCTGACTAATGAACTCTATTTCATCGTCTGGCCCCGATCCCAGATGACGGATGCCACCACGAAATACACCAAATACACGAAAGAATGACGGGGGGGAGAACTAAGATAAACCAATCTGGTATTGGCTCATGGCGATACGAAATGGTGAACCACTTGGCTTTCGGTGCTGGGTTTGGTCCTGCCGTAACGTGCCCTAACTAACCCACCCAGGCCCGCGCGTTGTAGAACAGCTTCATCCAGGGGCTGTCCTCCGGCCAGTCCTTGGGCGACCAGCTCATGCAGACGCTGCGGTGGACGCGCTCGGGGTGGGGCATCATGATCGTGACGCGGCCGGTGGTCGTGGTGAGGGCGGTCATGCCGAGCGGCGATCCGTTCGGGTTCAGCGGATACTGCTGGGTGATCTCGTGTTTGTTATTCACGAAACGGGCTGAAACCAGGCCGGAGCCGCTGCAGGCCTGCATGGCGGCCGCGTCGGCGAATTCCGCGTAGCCCTCGCCGTGGGCGACGGCGATGGGGAGGACCGAACCGGCCATGCCGCGGAAGAAAATGCTGGGGCTCTGTTCGATTTTCACGGACACGAAGCGGCCCTCGTAGCGCTCGCTCTGGTTCTGGACGAAGCGCGGCCAGTGGTCCGCGCCGGGGATGATCGACTTCAGGTTGCTCATCATCTGGCAGCCGTTGCACACGCCGAGGCCGAAGGCGTCCTCGCGCTGGAAGAAGGCGGCGAACTCGGAACGGGCATGGTCGTTGAACAGGACGCTCTTGGCCCAGCCTTCGCCGGCGCCGAGGACGTCACCGTAACTGAACCCGCCGCAGGCCGCGAGCCCGCGGAAATCCTTCAGTGACACGCGGCCGCTGAGGATGTCCGTCATGTGGACATCGACCGCCTTGAACCCGGCACGGGTGAACGCCGCGGCCATCTCGACCTCGCCGTTCACGCCCTGCTCGCGGAGAATCGCCACGGAGGGCCGGTTTTTGCCCACGGAATACACTGAAGACACGGAATACTGATTTTTAACCACGGATTGATCGGATTTAACTGATCCGGCTGCGGTGGGTTCCGTGTGTTCTGTGGGCAAAACTCCGAGATCGAAAGTGACCACCGGCGTGATTCCCGGGTCACCCTGATCGAGCCGGCCCTGGTGCTCGGAGTCGGCGGCGGCGGGGTTGTCGCGCAGCTTCGCGATGCGGTGGGTAACGTCAGACCAGATCGCGCGGAGCGAGGTCAGGCTCTCGTTGAAGAGTTCCTGACCGGATTGCTTCACGCGGAGCGCGTAATGGGTGTTCAACGTGCCGATCCGGGAGACACACGCCTTCAACCCGTGCTGGCGCAGCGTCAGGTAGACCTCGTCGAAATCCTCCTCGCGCACCTGGATGACGGCGCCGAGTTCCTCGTTGAAGAGGGCGGGGAACGGGTCGTGCAGGTGAGGGATTTCCAGGTCCACGCCGACGTGGCCGGCGAAAGCCATTTCCACCACCGTGGTAAGCAGGCCGCCGTCGGAGCGGTCGTGGTAGGCGAGGATTCGCTTTTCGCGGCCGAGCTGCTGGATGGCGTTCCAGAAATTCTTCAGGTCGGCCGGTTGGTCGACATCCGGCGGCGCCTCGCCGGTCTGGGAGACGACCTGCGCGAGGATGGAACCACCGAGGCGGTTCTTGCTCCGACCGAGATCGATCAAAAGCAGAACCGTATCGCCAATGGGTAAAGACTCCGGAGTACTGCCCACGGAATACACTGAAGACACGGAATGCTGATTCTTAACCACGGATTGATCGGATTTAACTGATCCGGCTGCGGTGGGTTCCGTGTGTTCTGTGGGCAAATTTCTTTCATATTGCAGTTGAGGAGTCAGCGACAGCCGGATGTCGCTGACGGCGGCGAAGGCGGAGATGATGAGCGAGACCGGGGCGGTGATGCGTTTGTCCTGGTCGCCTTCCTGCCAGGCGGTGCTCATGCTCATGGAGTCCTTGCCGACCGGGATCGTGATGCCGAGGGCGGGGCACAGCTCCATTCCGACGGCCCGTACCGCCGCGTAAAGGTCGGCGCCGTCGCCGGGGATCGCCGGCGCGGCCATCCAGTTGGCGGACAGGTTGACCTGGCCGAGGTCGCCGATCTGCGCGGCGGCGAGGTTGGTCAGAGCTTCGCCGACGGCGAGCCGGGCCGAGGCGGCGGCGCTGTTCACCGCGACGGGCGTGCGTTCACCCATGGCCATGGCTTCACCGGTGTACACGTCGAAGGCCGCGGCGGTCACGGCGCAGTCGGCCACCGGCACCTGCCACGGGCCGACCATCTGGTCGCGGCAGATCAGGCCGCCGACCGTGCGGTCGCCGATGGCGATCAGGAAGGTCTTGTCCGCGACGGCCGGGTGGGAAAGGACGCGGTGGACCGCGTCCTTTAGGTTTAAGGACGTAAGGTTTAAAGCTGTAAGGGGACGAACTAATGAATTATCCGAGCGCTGCATCCGCGGGGGTTTGCCGAGGAGGACTTCGAGGGGCAGGTCGATCGGGGTGTTCTTGAAATGCGAGTCCTCGAGCACGAGTTGCTTTTGCGCGGTGGCCTCGCCGACCACGGCGAAGGGGCAGCGTTCGCGCGCGCAGAGTTGCTGGAAGACCTCGAGTTGCGCGGCGGGCACGGCGAGGACGTAGCGCTCCTGCGACTCGTTGCACCAGATCTCGAGGGGGGACATGCCGGGTTCATCGTTGGGCACGGCGCGGAGCTGGAAGCGGCCGCCGCGGCCGGCGTCGTTGACGAGCTCGGGGAGCGCGTTGGAGATGCCGCCGGCGCCGACGTCGTGGATGAACGAGATGGGGTTTTCGTCGCCGAGCGCCCAGCAACGGTCGATCACCTCCTGGCAGCGCCGTTCCATCTCGGCGTTGTCGCGCTGCACGCTGGCAAAATCGAGGTCCTCGTTGCCCGACCCGCTCGCAAGCGAACTCGCCGCGCCGCCGCCGAGCCCGATCAGCATCGCCGGCCCGCCGAGCACGATCAACCGGTCGCCCGGATTGATGGCGCCCTTCTTGATGTGGTCCGCACGGATGTTGCCGAGCCCGCCGGCCAACATAATTGGTTTGTGGTAACCACGCCACTCCGTGGCGTGGAGTTGAGAGTTGAAGGTTGAAAGTTGAGAGACCGATCCGCCGGATTTGCCGCCCTTGTTTTCACCTTTCAACTTGTGACTTTCAACCGCCGAGGGCACCTCGGCTTCATACGTGCGGAAGTACCCGTTGATCGCCGGGCGGCCGAATTCGTTGTTGAAGGCGGCGCCGCCGAGCGGGCCCTCGAGCATGATGTCCAGGGCGGACACGATGCGGCCGGGTTTGCCGTGGTCCTTTTCCCAGGGCTGGATCGCGCCGGGCAGGCGCAGGTTGGAGACCGTGAAACCGGTGAGGCCGGCCTTGGGCTTGGAACCGCGGCCGGTGGCGCCCTCGTCGCGGATTTCGCCGCCGGAACCCGTGGCCGCGCCCGGGAACGGGGAGATCGCCGTCGGGTGGTTGTGCGTCTCCACCTTGCAGAGCAGGTGGATTTCCTCGTCGTGCGCGGCGTACTCGTTGGTCTTCGCGTCGGAGAAGAAGCGTCCACCCCGGGTGCCGGTGAGCACCGCCGCATTGTCCTTGTAGGCCGACAGGATGCCCGTGCTGTGCAGCTCGTAAGTGTTCTTGATCATCTGGAACAGCGAGCGGTCCTGCGGCTGGCCGTCGATATCCCAGGTGGCGTTGAAGATCTTGTGGCGGCAGTGCTCGGAGTTGGCCTGCGCGAACATCATCAGCTCGATGTCGTGCGGGTCGCGCCCGAGTGTCGTGAAGGCCTGCACCAGGTAATCGATCTCGTCCTCCGCCAGCGCGAGGCCGAGATCGAGGTTGGCGGCGACCAGGGCGGCCCGGCCGGCGGCGAGCACGGGCACGCTGCGCATGGGCCGGGGTGCCTCATGGCGGAAGAGCGCCGCGCAGGCGGCCAGGTCACCGAACACCACCTGGGTCATCCGGTCATGCAGCTTGGCCCGGAGCGTCTGGAGCTGGGCCGCGTCCAGGGGCGAGAGCGGGAAGACCGGCGCCGGGCCGCCGCAGTCGATGGTGAAGGCGATGACGCGCTCGATGCGTTTGACTGCCGCCAGGCCGCAGATGTGCGCGATGTCGGTGGCCTTGGAGGACCAGGGCGAGATGGTGCCCGGGCGGGGGGCGACGACCTGAACGAGCCCGGTCACGGCGGCGGCGGCGCGGGTCGGCCCGTAGGTCAGGAGCTGGTCGAGGGTGGCCCGGTGGTCGGCCGCCAGTTCCACCTCGGTTTCCACCACATGCACGAACTCGGCGCTGACGGCCTGGGCCGGGAGGCCCGCGGCGATGAGATCCAGGAGGAGTTTCTGGAGGCGGAACGGGGAGAGGGCAGGTGAGCCGCGGAGGATCAACATGGTCAGAAAGCGGGATGTTCGCGAACAACGCCGATGCGTCAAGTGAGCTGAGCCGGTATGATACGGATCTGCCCACGGAACACACGGAATACACGGAAGAAAGAGGTTCATTTTCCATGTATTCCGTGTGTCCCGTGGGCACCCCTCCGGTTCTTTACTGTTGGGGGCTGAGAAAGCCGTTGACCATTCGCTTTGGCTCCTCGAAATCAACTGACTTGAAACCCAAGAGTGATCATCGAGTAGCGGGTAACGGGCAGGGTAAACCGGCCGGTACCGAACGTCGTTCCACTGCATGAGCGAATTCATCAGCCACGAATGCGGGATCGCCCTGGTGCGGCTCAAGAAGCCGCTGGCCTACTACCAGGAAAAGTACGGCACCCCGCTGTGGGGCTTCCAGCAGCTGTTCCTTCTGATGGAGAAGCAGCACAACCGCGGCCAGGACGGCGCGGGCGTGGCCTGCGTGAAGTTCGATGTGCCGCCGGGCGAACCCTACATGTTCCGCGAGCGCAACGTGGAGACCAACCCGCTCGACAAGATTTTCCAGGCCCTGCTCGGCCGCTACAACGCCCTGGTGGCCGAGGGCGCGGTGCACCCGGAATTCCCGGAGACGGCCAAGCAGAAGTTCGATTTCTGCGGCGAGCTTTACCTCGGGCACCTGCGCTACGGCACCTCCGGCGGCTACAACCTCAGCGCCTGTCATCCTTTTTTCCGCCGCAGCTCCTGGCCGACCCGCAACCTGATGCTCGCGGGCAATTTCAACCTGACCAACACCGCGGAGTTGAACGACAGCCTCATCGCGATCGGCCAGCATCCCATCTTCGCCACCGACACGCAGGCCATCCTCGAGCGCATCGGGTTCTGCCTCGATGAGGAGCACGAGCAGCTTTACCGCACCCTGAAGGCGCAGAGCCTGCCCGGCACCGAGATTTCGCGGCGGATCAACGAGGAGGTCGACCCCGCCCGCGTGCTCCGCACCGCCGCCGCCAACTGGGACGGCGGTTACTCGCTGGTCGGCGTGCTGGGCAACGGCGACGCGTTTGTCGCGCGCGACCCGTCCGGCATCCGCCCGTGCCACTGGTTTGAGAACGACGAGGTCGTGGCCTTCGCCTCCGAGCGCGCGCCGCTCTGCACGGTGTTCGAGCTCGACGCCACCCAGGTGGGCGAGGTCGAGCCGGGCTGCGCCGTGGTGATGAAGAAGGCCGGCACCGTGACCGTGGAGCGCATCCGCGCCGCGCTGCCGAAGACGCAGTGCACCTTCGAGCGCATCTATTTCTCGCGCGGCAACGACGCCGACATCTACCGCGAGCGCAAGGCCCTCGGCGCCGGCCTCACGGACCAGATCTGGAAGTCCATTGGCGGCGACCTGGCTAATTCCGTCTTCAGCTTCATCCCCAACACCGCCGAGGTGGCCTACTTCGGCCTGATGAGCGAGCTGCGCTTTCGCCGCCGCGCCGAGGTCAAGCAAACCCTGCTCGACGCCGCCAAGGCCGGCCGGGTGACCGAGGCGCTGGTCGACGACCTGATCCTCAACAACTGGCCGCGCGCGGAAAAGCTGGTCACGAAGGACGTGAAGATGCGCACGTTCATCAGCCAGGAAAAATCGCGCAACAACCTCGCCTCGCTCGTCTACGATGTCACCTACGGCGTCGTCCAGCCGGCGGACAACCTGGTCTGCGTCGACGACTCGATCGTGCGCGGCACGACGCTCCGCCGCTCGATTCTCCGCATCCTGAAGCGGCTGAACCCGAAAAAGATCATCATCGCCTCGACCGCGCCGCAGATCCGCTACCCCGACTGCTACGGCATCGACATGTCGGAGATCGGCAAGTTTGTCGCCTTCGAGGCCGCCATCTCGCTGCTCAAGGAGCGCGGACAGAACTCGATCATCGCGGAGGTCTACAATCTTTGCCGCGCGGAACTGAAGACGCCGGCGGCCGAGCCGGTCAACCATGTGCGCCGGATCTACGAGCCGTTCACCGCCGAGGAAATCTCGGCCCGGATCACCCAGCTGGTCTCGCCGAAGCCCAACGGCTGGTCGGGCGAGATCGAGATCATCTTCCAGTCGATCGAGAACCTGCACCTCGCCCTGCCGAACCATACCGGCGACTGGTATTTTACCGGCAAATATCCGACTCCCGGCGGCTACCGCGTGGTGAACCAGGCGTACGTGAACTATTTCGAAAAGGCCGAGGGCCGGAGTTACTGATGAGCCACCACGAAATACGCCAAACACACGAAAGCAGGGCTTTCCTTTTCGTGTATTTCGTGTGTTTCGTGGTGACCTGATTTATGTCTTTGTCCTATGAAAGTTCCGGGGTGCGCTACGACCAGCTTGATGCGTTCAAGCGGGCCTGCCAGCAGGCGGCGCGCACGACCGCCGGCGAGCTGGCCGCCCATGGTTACGCCGAGCCGGCGTCGACCCGCGGCGAGAGCGCCTACCTGATCGAGGCGGCCGACCACTACCTGGCCCATGTCGAGGAAGGCCTCGGCACCAAGAACCTTGTGGCGGACGCGGTGTACGCCCAGACCGGCAAGTGTTTCTACAGTGAGATCGCCATCGATACGGTGGCGACGATCGTCAACGACCTCGTGACCTGTGGGGCCCGGCCGATCTCGGTCGCCATGCACGCGGCGGTCGGGGATTCCGGCTGGTTCGCCGACACCACGCGCATGGAGGCGCTTGTCGCCGGTTGGGCCGAGGGTTGCCGGCGGGCCGGGGCGGTCTGGGGCGGCGGAGAGACGCCCACGCTCAAGGGCATCGTCAACCCGGAGACCATTGTGCTCGCCGGCTCGGCGATCGGGAAAATCCTCCCGAAGGCGCAACGCATCACCGGGGACGTGCAGGACGGCGATGTCATCATCTTCCTTGCCTCGACCGGCGTGCAGACCAATGGCCTGAGCCTTTGCCGGCTCATTGCGGACCGGCTGCCGCAGGGTTACCAGACACCCGTCGGCCATGGCGACGGGCGCAGCTACGGCGAGGCCCTGCTCGCGGCCTCGGCCATCTACGTGGATTTCGTGGTGCGCTGCCAGCTGGCGCAAGTGAAGCTCAACTACGTGGCGCACGTCACCGGCCACGGCTGGCGCAAGCTGATGCGCCTGGACGATCCGTTCGTCTATGAGATCACGACGCCGCGGGAGATTCCGGCCCTGTTCAAATTCTTGATGGCGGCCGGCCCGATCGACCTGCGCGAAGCCTATGCGACCTTCAACATGGGCGTCGGCTTCGCCGCATATGTGTCACCTGCGGCGGTCGAGGCCACGCTCGCGGCGGCCGCCGCGGCGGGTCACGACGCCTGGGTGGCGGGAAGCGTGAAGAAGCAAGGCGCGCGCAAGGCGGTGACGATTCCTTCCCTCGGCCTCACCTACGAAGGCGATACGCTGCAGGTGCGGTAAAGCCCCGAACCGGTCGCGGGCGGTTACAGCTTGATGAACTCCGACGGCTGGCCGTCGCGGCTGGCGGAGGATTCCTCGGGCGCCGTGCGGTATTTTTTCAGCCACCGCTCCGCGTCGGTCGGATTGGTGAAGACCTCGACCTTGGCGCCGCGGTTGTTGGCCACGATCTGGCCGATGCGGCGCGGATCCGCCTGTTTTTCCAGGACGAGGGCGGCGATCGGCAGGTGGGCGAGGTAGCGGGCCACGACTTCACCCAACTGGTACCGGTCCATGAAAGTGTAGGATCCGGCAATCGTCCGCATATCGACCAGCACCGCCTTGACCGGCTGTGCCTTGCTGGCCGCGGCGATCGCCTTGGCCGAGGCTTCCTTGCGGTCAACCAACCCGCGGCCGGTGGCGCGAACAATCAGGCATCCGCAGGCGTATTCAAAGTGGAGGTCGCTTGACTTGCTCATGCCGGGTTCAGGCGAGGATGCGAAATCGGTCGGGGCTGCCAACCGCAAACTGGGCCGGGGGGTCCTCATGGCACCAGCGCGGCCCGGCGCGTTTCCGGGAGCCAGGTTCCCGGAAAACCCCGGCGCGAAGGATTAAGCTCTGTTTTTCGCTCGGACGGATGCAGACTACGATCATGGAAAAACGTCCGTTTAGCGAGTTGGGGCTGTCGCCCGAGATTTTGAAGGCTGTCGACAAGATGGGGTTCGAGGAAGCCTCGCCCATCCAGACCGCGGTCATCCCGTTCGGCATGGCGGGGCGCGACGTCGTGGGCCAGTCCGCCACGGGCTCGGGCAAGACGGCGGCGTTTGCCATACCCGCGATCGAGAAGGTGGATGTGCGCCTGCGCAAGGTGCAGGTCCTCGTGCTCTGCCCGACGCGCGAACTGGCGGTCCAGGTGTCGGAGGAATTCGGCAAGCTGGCGTTTTTCAAGAAGGGGCTGATGGAGGTGCCGATCTACGGCGGCCAGTCCTATGAGCGGCAGTTCCGGGCGCTGGCGGCGGGCGCGCAGGTCGTCATCGGCACCCCCGGGCGCGTGATGGACCACATGGAGCGCGGCACCCTGCAGCTCGATGCCCTCAAGGTTATCGTGCTGGACGAGGCCGACCGGATGCTCGACATGGGCTTTCGCGACGACATCGAGCACATCCTCAAGTCCGTGCCGACGGAGCGGCAGTGCCTGTTCTTCTCGGCGACGATGCCCCGCCTGATCCAGGAGCTGATCAAGCGCTACACCCGCAACCCGGAATGGGTGCGGATCGAGGCGCACGCGGCGAACGCGCCCCAGGTGGACCAGGTCTATTACGAGGTGGACCGCCGCAACAAGATCGAGCTGCTCACGCGCCTGATCGACCTGCATGACTTTCGCTTCGGCATCATTTTCTGCAGCACCAAGGTCATGGTCGACGAGCTCGACGACCACCTGCATGCCCGCGGCTATGCCACGGACCGCCTGCACGGCGACATCACGCAGGCGCAGCGCACGCGGGTCATGGAAAAATTCCGCCGCCGCGGCTTCGAGTTTCTCGTCGCCACGGACGTCGCGGCCCGCGGCCTCGACGTGGATGACCTCGAGGTCGTGTTCAACTTCGACCTGCCGAACGACGGCGAGGACTACACGCACCGCATCGGCCGCACGGGCCGCGCGGGCAAGAAGGGCAAGGCCTTTACCTTCGTCGCGGGGCGCGAGCTCTACAAGCTGCAGAGCATGATCCATTATGCGCGGCTCAACATCCGCCGCGAGCGGGTCCCGTCCATGGACGAGGTCGAGGAGGCCAAGGGCAACGTGTTCGTGGAGAAGCTGCGCGCGACCCTCGACGAGAAGAAATTCCGGTCACACGACCAGATGATCGACCGGCTGCTCGAGCAAGGCTACACCAGCACCGATATCGCCTCGGCCCTGATCCATCTGATGCAGACGGACGGCAACGAGCCCGCCAAGGCGCCGCCAACCAAGCCGAAGGCGGAGCGCATTGCCGCGAACGAGAATTACACGCCGGCCCCGGTTGCGGCGAAGGCGGAACGCAGCCTGCCGCCGCGCGCGGCCCCGGTGCCGCCGGTCCGCTCCAGCCAGCCGGAAAGCACGCGGCCGTACATCACGCCGTCGGCGCCGGCTGCCGCGCGCCCCGCGGGCGCCAAGCCCGCCTATGAGCGCAAGCCCCGCACGGGCCGCGAGCCGGGGTTCACCCCGCTGTCATTCAATATCGGGCGCGTTCACCTGGTCACTCCCGCCGATCTCGTCGGCAAGATCGCCGGCGTGACGCGGCTCCCGGCCAATATCGTCGGCGCGATCGACATTCACGAGGACTACACCCACGTGGATGTGGCCACGGAGCACGTCGAGGCCGTGGTCGCCAAGCTCGCCGGCATCCGCGTGAAAAGCCAGTCGCTCAAGGTGAGCCTGGTCTCGCCCGACGCGAAGTAGGCGGCGGGGGTGACAGGTAGCCGCGCTTGAGCCTGCGAAAGCGTGGTTCCGGCGCGGCCGGCCACCTTGTCGCTCCGCTCCAACGCGGCTACGTATTCACTTCGCCAGCAGCGTCGCGAGCTTCTGGTCGAGGGCCCCGCCGCGGAGGTCCTTGGTGATGATCTTGCCTTCGCCGTCCAGCAGGAACGTGGCGGGAATGGAGTCGATGCCGTTCGCGGTCGAAACCTTGTTCTGCCAGCCCTGGCCGTCGAAATACTGCTGCCACGTCATGTTCTTCTCCTTCAGGAAGGCGAGGAGGGTGGCGCGATCCTTGTCGAGGCTGACGCCGACGATCTCAAAGCCCTTGGCGTGGTATTTGGCGTAGGCGGCGATGACGTTGGGCAGTTCCTCGACGCAGGGCCCGCACCAGGTCGCCCAGAAGTCGATGAGCACGATCTTGCCCTTGTAGGCGGTGAGCGTAAGCGGCTGGCCGTCGAGGTCCTTCTCGGTCAGGGCGGGAAATACGCTGCCGAGGGCCAGCTTGGCGTCCGTGGCGACCTTGGCCTCGACGGCGGCGACGAGCTGGTCGACGCGGCCGGCGGGCTTGCTCGCGGGGAAGTCGGCCTTGATCTGCTTGAGGAGCGCGATGGCCTTGGGGGGATTGTCAAAGACTTGCAGGTAGAGACCGGCCTTCATGAGCGCGATCATGGCCGCGTCTTCCGGCCGGGCCGCGCCATACTTGGTGACCAGCGCGTCCATTTCCTTGATCTCGCCCGCCAGTGATTCCTCGGTGCGCTGGCCGGCCTTGATCTTGACCGCCATGCGCTCGAAGAGCTGCTTCACCTCAACCTCGGGATCATCGGCGGTCACGGCCGGGGCCGGCGTCGCGGGCGTTTCGGCCAGCACGCGGGTCAGGGGGACAACGGCCAGCAGGCTGGCGAGGGAGAGGAGGAGCAGGCGTGATTTCATGGGAGTAGACTAACAAGGGATTCACGGTTGCAGCGTACGTCAATGCCGGATCGTGCGCCGGGGTGCCGGCTGCTTGACAGTGAAATGGGGCGCCAGTATCTCCATGGCCCGTTGCCTATGGAAGCCTCGCTCGATCAACCGGTGCTGGTGCTCAACCGCCTGTGGCAGGCGGTGAACATCATCGGCGCCCGCCGCGCCTTCGCCCTGCTGGCCCGCGAGCACGCGCAGGTCGTCCATCAGACGGAGGATGCGTTCCGCACCTACTCGCTGATGGATTGGATCGACTTCTCCGATTTCAACCCGCCGCGCGAGGCGCTGGAGACCGTGCGCACGGTGAACCGCAGCATCCGGCTGCCGCGGGTGATCCTGCTGACCTTCTTCGACAAGCTGCCCTGCAAGGAACTCAAGCTGACGCGCAACAATGTCTTCGAGCGCGACAACGAAAAGTGCCAGTACTGCGGCCACACCTTCGAGCGCGAGCTGCTCAACCTCGACCACGTGATCCCGCGCCACTACGGCGGCAAGACCACCTGGGAAAACATCGTGTGCTCGTGCATCAAGTGCAATTCCCGCAAGGCCAACCGGCTCCCGCACGAGGCGCACATGCGGCTCATCCGCAAGCCGCTCAAGCCGAAGTGGCGCCCGGTCATCTCCCTCGTGCTCGGCAACCACGGCCACGAGAAATGGAAGGATTTCCTCGATGTCGCCTATTGGAACGTCGAACTGGAGGAGTGACGGGGATTTTCGAATGGGCCGCGCGATGGTTTCCCCGCGACGGCATGCGACCGTACCGTTTCCTTCCGGGCCGCTCGCTGGGCTAAACCGCCCCTCACCCCGCCAGCAGCGGCAGCGTGACCCGCATCGTGGTGCCGCGGGGGCTGGTGCTGACGAGGGTCAGTTCGCCGTGGTGGTCCTTCATGATCCGCCGGGCGATCGCCAGCCCCAGCCCGGTGCCGTCGGCGCGACCCGAGAGAAATGACTCGAAGATCCGCGGCTGGATCGTGCTGGGAATGCCGGTGCCGGTGTCGATCACGTCGACGTGCACGACGCGGCCCGCGGCCCGTTCCTCCTCGACGCAGCGCACTGTGAGTTCGCCGCCGTGCGGCATGGCATGCAGCGCGTTGAGGGCGAGATTCAGGATGACCTGCTGGACCTGGCCCTTGCTGGCCTCGACGAGCAGGGAGCGGGCGGGCAGGGTGCAGTGCAGTTGCACGCTGGCCTGGGCGAGCTTGGCGCGCAGGAGCACGAGGGTGTCGTCGATGATTTCCGTGAGCGACCAGCGGGAGTGCAGCGAGGCCGGGGAACGGCCGAACGAAAGCACGCGCGACACAATCTCCTCGAGCTGCTCGATTTTCTCCGTGATGACCTGCAGGTCGCGGCGGCGCGGATCGTCCACGGAGAAGTCCGCGCCGAGCGTGCCGTGCAGCAGCTTGATCACGAGGAGCGGATTGCGGATCTCATGGGCGATCTCGGCCGCGAGCAGGCCGAGGGTGGTGAGGGTTTCATTCTTGCGCAGGGTCTCCTCGGATTGGAACACGCGGGCATAAAGCCGGGCGTTCTGGAGTGCGACGGCCGCAAAGCTGGCAAGGGCCGCGAGCAGGCGCTTTTCATCGTCGTTGAACCGGTGGGGCGCGATGTGGAAGACGGAGAGCACGCCGCTAGCGGCGCCGTCGAGCAGGAGGGGCGCGGCCAGGGCCGAGGTAAGGGGGCTGTTCTGCGGCAGGTCCGCCGCCTCATTGTAGCCGGGGCCGTCAATGTGCTGGAATTCCATCGGCTTGCCCGAGCGCACCACTGCAGCGAGCAGCGAGTGGTCGGCCGGGACCGTCTGTTGTTGCAGCGAGAGGGCGGCGGGCGACAGTTCGCCGGTCGCCGACCAGGCATGCAACCGGAGCTCGCGGGTGGTGCTGTCGTAGTCGTGCAGCAGGCACAGTTGGGCGCTGAACAGCGCGCGGCCGCTCTGGGTCAGGGTGGAAAGCAGGTCCTCGGAGGCGAGCTGGGCGACCAGCGCGTGGCCGAGCTCGACGAGGGTGGTGAGCCGGGCGGAGTTGGTGCGCAGCCGCTCCAGCTGCCACAACCGGTGCAGCACGGCGCCGGCTTCGTGGGCGAACCGGGCCAGCCGGGCCAGGTCGTCCGGCGCGAACGAGGCCACGCGATCGGCATCGAGATTCACGACGCCCACGGTCTGGCCCTCGACAATGAGCGGCGCCGCCATCTCGCAGCGCACGCCCTGCCGGGCGGCGATGTAGCGGGGCTCGGCGGCGACGTCGGCCACGAGCATCGGCTTGCTGTGCAGCGCCACCCAGCCGGTCACGCCCTGGCCGGGGCGCAGGGCGAAATCGCCCACGTCGTGGGGCAGGCCCTGCTGCACGCAGATCTCCAGCCGGCCGTTGTCGGGATTGATCAGGGCCAGCGAACCGCTGTCCGCGGGGAACGCCGCCATGATGCTGGAGAGCACATGGTCCTGGGCCGCCTGGGCGGTGCCGGAGCGGATCGCCAGCGAGGCGATTTGGTACAGGACCTCCAGGTCGTTCTGGTCAACGGGACTCATTGCCGCCCAGCTGAACAGGAATGGACGGGCTTGGGGAGCGAAATTAGCGGGCGAACCTTTGGAAAGGCCCGGATCGTTGTAGGGGCTGCGCCCCAACGAAGCCGAACTAGACCGCGGCCGGGGCGGCCACCGGGGTGATGATGGCCCGAAGCGCGTCGCGCAGCACGAGCAGGCGCGAGGTCTCGACCTCTTCGCCGGGCTTGTTGGGCTCGATATAAAACGTGTCGATCGCGACGCTGCGCTCGGTGTTGATGCGGGCGAAGGTCGTGTCGAAGCCGTGGTCCGAGATCGCCTTGACCAGGCGGTAGAGCAGGCCGATCTGGTCGTGGGCCTGCACCTCGACGATGATCCGCTTCAGCGAGAGCTCGTGGTAGACCTCGACGGTCGGCGGAAACGAGGCGGTCAGCTCGGACGTTTCCGTGGTGTACCGCGAGCCCGCCAGTTTTTTCGCCTGGGCCGTGATGTCGGGCATCAGGTCCTTGTGGCCGACGAGCGCCTCCTCGACTGTACGCGCGAAGGTCTCCATGGCCTTCTGGTTCTGCACCACGCCGCGGCCGGGTTCGACCACATGGAAGGTGTCGATCGCGATGTGGTCGGAACGCGTGGTGATCTTGGCGGAAAGGATGTTGAGGCCGGCCACGCTGAAGGCGCCGGCCAGCTTGTAGAACAGACCGGCGCGGTCCCAGGTCACGACATGCACCGTGGTGTAGCTGCGGTTGAGGTCGTCCTTCCACTCGATCACCGGGCGGAGCGAACCCAGCGAATCCGCGGCCGAGATGGAGTGCAGCAGCCGGTTGACCATCTCGATGTGCAGCGTGATCTCGCCGGCGTCGGTCTGGACAAAGTAGCGCTCGGGGAGAAGATTGAAGTGCGCGTTGATCTCGTCCGTGCTGATGCCGGGAATAGTCTGGGTGATGATATTCTGACGGGTCATTTCCTTGAGCTCACGAAGGCGGGTTTCGACTTTGTCGCCGAAGGTCAGGCGTTCCAGGGTGGTCTCGAAGAGGTGCGTGTGGAGCGTGTTCTTGTAACCGTTCCACAGGTTGGCCGAAGTGCCGCGCGCGTCGCAAAACGTGTGGACGTACAGGTACCGCAACCGGTCGGGGTCACCAACCAGCTCGGAAAATGCGGCGGAAGTCTGCGGGTCATCGAGGTCGTGTTTCTGCCAGAATCGTGCCATCAACAGATGATTTTTGATGATAAAATTGACGGTGGCGCGCGTGTCCTGGTCGATGTTCAACCGCTCGAGCACGGGCCCGGCGAGCGTGACGCCGGTGTCCGCGTGACCCTGGATGCCCTGGCCCTTGCCGATGTCGTGCAGCAGCAGGATCAGGTAGAGCAGGGTGGGTTTGGCGGTCTTGTGGAGCTCGTCGCGGTATTTGCCGAGCAGCGGTTCGCTGGCGGTAAAAATCGCGTCAAGCTCCCGGATCGTGCTCAGCGTGTGGATGTCAGCCGTGTAGCGGTGGTAGTACTCGTGCTGGACGAGGCAGGTCAGCGGCTTGAACTCCGGCAGGAACCGGCCCAGCACGCCCAGCTCGTGCATGAGTGTCAACGGGGCGTAAACCTGGCCGGCCTCCTCGAGCATGGTCAGGAAGCTCAGGTTCGCGTCCGCGGACAGGATGACCTTGCGGGTGATCAGGCGGCCGGACGCGCGGATGAGCGCGGCGAGGTCGACGTCGGGGGCGCAGTTCAGCTGCTGGCAATGCCGGAAGACGCGGATGAGGCGCACCGGATCGTCCTTGAAAATCTCGGGGTGCTCCGCGGCGAGCTGGCGGCCGCGCAGGACGAAGCCGTCGAAGGTCTTCGTGCGCTCCGACCGGCGCGCGAGCAGCAGGTTCTTCAGGGAGCCGACCAGCCCCGGCCCGGCGGCGATGGTGAGGGCCAGTCGTTGCTCGATGATCTTTGAGATGCGGTAGATGGCCTGCGCATGCCGGTAGTAATCGTGCATGAACGCCTCGACCAGCTCCAGCAGGCCCTGCTGCGGGTAGCCCAGGTTGGTGGCCAGGCGGGGCTGGGTTTCCAGGTTGAGCACATCCGTCGGATGCTTGCTCATGTAATGAAGTTCGTTGCGCACCCGCAGCAGGAAGAGGTACGCGCGGTGGAACTCGCGCAGCTCGGACGGGTGCAGGTAGTGCTGCTCGGCCAGCTCCTCGATGCGGGAGATGCCGAGCCGGACCCGCGCCATCCAGAAGGTGTTCTGGTAGTCGCGCAGGCCGCCGACGCCGTTCTTGATGTCGGGCTCCTGCATGAAGACCGTGTCGCCGTGCTGGGCACGGCGGCTGGCCTGGTCGCCCAGGCGCGCCTCGATGTAGGCCTTGGGATTGTCCGAGAGATAATGCTTCCGGTAGGCGTCCGCGAAATTCTCGTACAGCGACTCGGTGCCGGCGATGAACCGGGACTCCAGCAGCGAGGTCTTGGTGCGGATGTCGCGCGCCGCCTCCGAGAAGACCTCGTTCAGGGTGCGGGTGGAGTGCCCGATCTTGAGGCGCAGGTCCCACAGCGGATACAGGATGGCGTTGGACAGGTACTCCTGGAACCCGCCGAGGGTGCCCTTGGCGGCGGTGCCCGGGTAAAGGAACATCACGTCGATGTCGCTCAGGGGGTTGAGCTCGGACCGGCCGTAGCCGCCGAGGGCGATCAGGCAGACCGTGGTGGGGGGCTCCCCGTTCTTCGCCTGCCAGGATTCGATCGCATGGGTGAACAGCTGTTGCATCAGCCGGTCGATCATCGCGGCCCGGGCCTGGGTGATTTTCAGGCCGGTTTCGCCCGCCCGGTGCCGCTGCTGGATGCGCTCGCCCTCCGCGGCCAGGAATGACTTGCAGGCCTCCAATCGCTCCGCCGGCGTGCTCGCGGCGGTAAAAGCGGGGAGGGTGCGCGTGGAACTGGTCGATCGGGCCGTCATGGAGGATGTTCAGCTGAACAGCGCAACTAACTCGGGGAAAGCTGGAAATGTCCGGGCCGGGGCCGAAAACACGGTTTTAAATAATCTGGTTGACGGGCAATTTGGGATTTCAATACTCCGCCCTTCTCGCGGGAGTAGCTCAGTTGGTAGAGCACCACCTTGCCAAGGTGGACGTCGAGAGTTCGAGTCTCTTCTCCCGCTCCACTTTCAAAAACCGCTGTTCCTCAGCGGTTTTTTTGTTATTCAAGCACTTGTGAAAGCTTCCGATTTCTTCGCCCTGCCGCCCTCCCTGGCCCGGTTTGCGCCGTTTTTCCCGGCGGATTTGGGTCCATGGGAATGGCTGAAGCAGATCGGTCCGGCCCTGGCGGGCGTCGTGGCGGAGTCATCCGGCCCCAAAATTCCCCCGGGCGTCCACGTTGAGGGCAAGGTCTGGATACACCCGTCGGTCAAGCTGCCGGCCTACGCCACGATCATCGGGCCCGTCTATCTTGGCGCCAACACCCAGATCCGCCCGGGCGCGTTCATCCGGGGCCAGGTCATCGCCGGCGAGGGCTGCGTCCTGGGCAATGCCAGCGAATTCAAGAACTGCCTCCTCCTGGACGGCGTGCAGGCCCCGCATTTCAACTACGTGGGCGATTCTATCCTCGGCAACGGCGCCCACCTCGGCGCGGGCGCCATCTGCTCCAACCTTCGGCTCGACCAGGCCGAGGTCGTCCTGCGGCTGCCCGCCGGGCCGGTGCACACCGGCCTGAAGAAATTCGGCGCCGTGCTGGGCGACCGGGCCGAGGTTGGCTGTAACGCCGTGCTCAATCCCGGCACCCTCCTCGGTCCGCGCGCCCTGGTCATGCCCTGCACGGCCTTCGGCGGCTTTTTGCCTGCTGCCACCATCGCGCGCGCGCGGCAATCGGTCACGACGATTGAGCGCCGGGACTAACGCCAAAAACTGGTTGAACCGCGAAGTACGCCAAGTGACGCGAACAACCCAAGGCTGCTTTCGATCTGCTCTCTGTCTTTCAGGTTTGGCGCAAAAATTGCCCGGACTGTGTTTTGGCCGGATTAGCGTTCATTAGCGTCAATTAGCGGTTTCCCTCTGTTTGGTTCGGCCGGGCCTTTTCGCTTGGCTCTCTTTCACCCTCCCTTTCACTCTCCCTCCTTTATGCCCCGCGTCCTCACCGGCATCACGCCTTCCGGCACCCTGCACATCGGCAACTATTTCGGCGCCATGCGCCCGGCCATCGAGCTGCAGGCCGGGGGTGACGCGTATTATTTCATCGCCGACTACCACTCGATGACGGCGATCACGGACGCCGCCGAGCGCCGCGGTTTCACGCAGGGCATCGCCCTCGACTGGCTGGCCTGCGGGCTCGACCCGGCCAAGGCCGTCTTCTGGCGCCAGAGCGACGTGCCCGAGGTCTGCGAGCTCACGTGGCTCATCGGTTCCCTGACGCCCATGGGCCTGCTCGAGCGCGCCCACAGCTACAAGGACAAGACCGCCAAGGGCATCTCGCCCAACTTCGGCCTCTTCGCCTACCCGGTCCTCATGGCCGCCGACATCCTGCTCTACGACACCAACGTCGTGCCGGTCGGCAAGGACCAGAAGCAGCACCTGGAGATGACGCGCGACATCGCCATCAAGTTCAACCTCACCTACGGCGAAACCCTGGTCGTGCCCGAGGAGCAGATCCGCGAGGACGTGGCGGTGGTGCCGGGACTCGACGGCCAGAAAATGTCCAAGAGCTACGGCAACACGATCGAGATCTTCGGCGACGAGAAGGCGCTCCGCAAAAAAATCATGGGCATCGTCATGGATTCGCGCACGCCGGCGGAGCCGAAGCCCGATGCCGAGAAGAACCTCGCGATCCAGCTCCTCAGACTCGTGGCGCCGGCGGACGTGGCGGCAGATTACGAGAACCGACTCCGCGCCGGTGGCCTCGGCTATGGCGACCTGAAGAAGGCGCTCTTCGAGCACTACTGGAATTATTTCGCCCCGTACCGCGTCAAGCGCGCCGAACTCGCGGCGAATCCCGACTACGTCGAGCAGGTGCTGCGTGACGGCGCCGTCCGCGCCCGCGTCGTCGCCGACAAGGTCATGGCCCGCGCCCGCCAGGCCTGCGGCCTGCGCTAATGTGGAGGGCCCGTCTCCCGACGGGCCGTTGCGGTCACTCCGCCGCCAGCTTCGCCGCCTGCCGGATAATTTTGCCCACAAGGTCGATCGGTAGCTGCTCCGGCTTCGTGAAGCGCAGGCAACTCTTGCCGCAGTCGAGGCCGGCCGCCTTCAGGGCCTTGCGATGCGGATCCACGGCTGCGGGATTCGCGTAGACGCTCAGGTAATGTTTCTGCCGGTTGAATGCGCCGACCATGTTTTTCCCCAAGTGGTAGCAGGGCATCCGGTATTCCATCGACTCCCGGACCTTGGGACCGGCCGCCT
This sequence comes from uncultured Verrucomicrobiota bacterium, assembly GCA_903898675.1. Lineage (GTDB taxonomy): Bacteria > Verrucomicrobiota > Verrucomicrobiia > Opitutales > Opitutaceae > Lacunisphaera. The sequence continues at coordinate 78,621 of CAIUGM010000031.1, read as the reverse complement.
TGAACAGCTCGCGCACTTGGCCGAGGACGGCCCGCTCGGCCGGCGTGAGCGTGGCCATGAATCCATCGACCGTGGCGGCCTGGGAGATCATGGCTGACATTTGGCGCGGGAACGGAAAACTGGCAACTCTAACGTGCCATGAGCAAATCCCACTCTGACATCGGACGCAGCCGTCAGCGCGACATCAATACCGCCGGCCTCGGGGGCCGGCGCCCGGCCGTTCCCGTCGGACAGGCCGCGTTGGCGCAGGCGGCGCAGGCCGCCATGTCACCCGAGGCCTGGGCCTACATCGCCGGCGGGGCGGGACGCGAGGCGACGATGGACGGCAACCAGGCGGCGTTCGACCGCTGGCAGATCGTGCCGCGGGTGCTGCGCAACGTCGAGCAGCGCGACCCCTCGGTTGAAATTCTCGGCCAGCGCTTTCCGTCGCCGCTGCTGCTTTGCCCGGTCGGCGTGCTGGCCATGGCGCACCGGGAGGCGGACCTCGCCGTCGCCCGCGCCGCGGGGGCAATGGGCGTCCCGTATATTCTTTCGAACCAGGCCTCTGTGCCCATGGAGCAATGCGCGGCCGCGATGGGCGATACGCCCCGCTGGTTCCAGCTCTACTGGAGCAAGTCCAATGAGGTGGTTGCCTCGTTTGTCCGTCGCGCCGAGGCCTGCGGTTGCTCCGCGATCGTGCTGACCCTCGACACGACGATGCTGGGCTGGCGGCCGCGTGACCTCGACCTCGGCCTGCTGCCGTTCCTGCACGGGCAAGGGATCGCGCAGTACACCAGCGATCCGGTCTTCCGCGCGCAATTGCAGGAAGGGTGGAACGCGGCCGCCGGACGCGTCGGGGCCGGCGCGCCCGGTCCCAAGCCCCCGCTAAACCTGGCCACCATCGCCGCCGCCCTGGAGCAAAAAGCCAGCTATCCCGGCGGCCTGCTCAAGAATCTCATGTCCGGTGAGCCACGCGCCGCGGTGCAACACTTCGCCGCGATTTTTTCGCGGCCGTCGCTGCAATGGGACGACCTCAAGCTCCTGCGCCAGTACACGAAGCTGCCGATCCTGCTCAAGGGCGTGCTGCATCCGGCCGATGCCCGGAAGGCCTTCGAGTGCGGCGTCGACGGACTGATTGTCTCCAATCACGGCGGCCGGCAGATCGACGGTGCGATTGCCTCGTTGGATGCGCTGCCCGCGGTGGCCGAGGCGGTGAACGGCAAGATTCCGGTGCTCTTTGATAGCGGTATTCGCGGCGGGGCGGACGTCTTCAAGGCGCTCGCGCTCGGCGCGACCGCCGTGTGCCTCGGCCGGCCGTACGTCTACGGCCTCGCAATCGCCGGCCAGCGCGGGGTGGAGGAAGTCATCGCCAACGTGCTGGCCGAGTTTGACCTGACGCTCGGGCTGGCGGGCTGCACGAGCTCGCGTGAAGTCACGCGAGAGTGCCTGGTGAAGAAATAGGATACGCGAAACCATTAACAAGAGGTCGGGGCGCAGTCTTGCCCGTTCGACTGGCTCAGGGCCCAGAGCTTGTCGAGGGGCTGCGCCCTTCGTACGCGGCATCACATCCGAGGACGCAGCAAGTCTGCGCCCTTACCAGGAAAGAGCCCTCGTTGCCGGGCGCCGCTTCTCAGATCACCGGGTACACCGGCTCCGGCAGCGCCGCGATGCGGTCCATGATGCGCTGGGCGGCAACTTCGTACCGCTGCTTGCCGGCGGTGGGATCATCATAGTCGCGGGCGGGAATCGGCGCGCCGAACACCACGGTCACGGGTGAACCAAAACGCGGGATCGCCGCGCCCTTGCCGAAGGCGGCGAAGGAGCCGTAGACGCGGCAGGGCACGACGGGTACGCCGGTCTTGCAGGCCATGAGGCCGACCCCGGCCTTGGCCTTCTGCAGCTGGCCGTCGGGTGACCGGGTTCCCTCGGGAAAAAGCACCACGGCGCGGTCTTCCTTGAGCGCCTGCAACACCCGCTTGATCGCGCCGATGTCCCCGCTGTCGCGATCCACCGGGATCGTCTCGACCTGGTCCAGCCACCAGCTCGAAAGCCGGCTGTTCCAGAGGCTCTTGCGGGCGAAGAACCGCATCTGCCGCGCGACCTGCGAGCCAACGATGGGCGGGTCGAGGTGGCTCGCGTGGTTGGAGGCGATGAGGAACGGCCCGGTCGCGGGGAAATTCTCCAAGCCGACGACCTCGCCGCGGAACCACATGCCGTAGATCGTGGCCGCCAGGTAGTGAAAGAAGCCGTAGAACGGCGTCATCTTCAGGTGGTCGGGGGCATTCGGCATCAGAGGTGATTGGCCACGAAAAACACTAGAAACACAAAAAGGAAATAGACCTGAGCGGGTTACCGGTATCGTTGCTTTTCGTGTTTCTTGTGTTTTTCGTGGCCAAGGAGTTCAGCTTATTTTTGTGGCAATCAATCCAGCCATTTTCTCCACGACCTGGTCGAGCGTGAGGAAGGTCGAGTCGATGTCGATGGCGCCGACCGGGATGGTGAGGGGCGAGGCCTTGCGCGAGGAGTCGAGCCGGTCGCGTTCCGCGATGGAGTCCTGCTGGCCCTCCCTGGCCCGGCGCCGCGCGCGCTCGGCCGGGTCGGCGTGCAGGAAAAACCGGAAGTCGGCGTGCGGGAAAATGACGGAGCCGATGTCACGGCCCTCCATGACCAGCCCGCGGAAGCCGTGCTGTTGCGCCACCGCCACCTGGCCGCGCTGGTAGCCGAGCAGCTTGTGCCGCACCTCGGGGATCGCGGCATAATGGGAGACGTGGTCGTTGACGTTCTGGCTCCGGATCTCGTGGCCCGCCGGCTCGCCCCCGATCAGCAGCTGGGCCGAGCGGCCGTCGAGGCGGGTGGTGAACTGGAGGGCGGCCAGCGCCGCTGGCAGCGCCGGCAGGTCGGTGGCCGCGACGCCGCGGCGCAGGAGCTCGGCGGTGATATGCCGGTAGAAAGACCCCGTATCCACGTGCAGCAGGTTGAACCGGTCGGCGAGGATCCGGGACGACGACGACTTGCCGGAAGCGGCGCCGCCGTCGATGGCGATGATGATGAAGGGGGATGCGGTCATGAACACTCTGGGTAGACTCCCAGAAGGAGTTGAATGTGGAAATCAGGAAAGGGCGAATTCATCAAGCAACCCAATCCGACTTCCTGCGTTCCTGAGTTCCACATCTTCAAGGCAGAGTTTGGTGAGAACTGGCCCGCAGGCCGGCGAGCACCTCGAAGAACGTCGGAAAGGTTTTCGCGCAGCAGCCCGGGTCCTTGATCGTCAGCCACGGCTGGCCGTCGCCGTGCAAGTCGTGGCACCCGAGGATCCCGAAGCTCATCGCGAAGCGGTGGTCGTGGTAGGTCTCGATCTCCACGCCGGTCGCGAGCGGGCGCGGGTGGATTTCCAACGAGTCCTCGGTCTCGACCACGTGCTGGCCGAGCTTCTGCAGCTCGCGCGCCATGCCGGCCACGCGGTCGGTCTCCTGCTTGCGCGTGTGGGCGATGCCGGTGATTTTTGTCGGACCTTCGAGCAAGGGCGCAATGGCGGCGAGCGTGAGGAAAGTGTCGGAGAACTCGCGGAAGTTTCGCTCGATGCCGCGACGATCCCGACCGACCTGACTGATGACCTCGCTGAATTTGCGGTCACCCTGCAACCGGCCGCCGTAGTTGGTGCAAGTGACTTCGCCGCCTGTCACCACCGGCAGGGCGAGAAAATAGCTGGCCGCCGAGGCGTCACCCTCGATGTCGTAGCCGGCCGGACTGCCCGCGAATTGTTTCAGCATCTCCTCGGTCATCGTCACGAACGGCTTCGAGCCGGCCGCGCCCTTGAGGGTGATCGTGAGCGGCGATTGGGCGTGAGGCACCACCATCAGGAGCGCGGAGAGCATCTGGCTGCTTTCGGATGCGTCGAGCTCCACGGCGCCGCCCGACAGTCCCGCCGTCTTCAGCGTGAAGGGAAAACTGCGACTGCTGGCCCTGGCGCCTTGGGCCTCGAGCGCCTCGAGCAGCGCGCCGATCGGCCGGCGGCGCATCGCCTCGTCGCCGTCAAAGTGATAGAGGCCGTCGGGCCGCAGGCAGACGAAGGCCGTGAGAAAACGTGCCGCCGTGCCGGCGTTGCCGATGTCGATCTTCGCCTCGCGCCGGGGAATTTCACCGCCGCGCCCCGTGATGGTGATCGTCCGCGCCTGCTCGTCCGTCCCCACCGCGAAGCCGAGCGCCTGCAACGCTGCGACCATAATGTGGGTGTCGCGGCTGAAAAGGGCCCCGCGCAAGGTCACGGTTCTTGTCCCGAGCGCCGCGAGGATCAGCGCCCGGTTGGTGATGCTCTTGGAGCCGGGCAGCGTGACACTGCCGCGCACCGGCTTGGTGAAGGGCGTAATCGGGAGAGTGGGGGGAAGCAGTTGCATGGTCAGGGCTCAGGGTGTCGTCGTTACACACCCCGTCACTTCGTGCCACCCCTCTCTAGAGGGGACCCAGATTAAAATCCCCTCTAGAGAGGGGTGCCCGAAGGGCGGGGTGTGTGATCGACTCACGGGATCGGCCGGAACTGGCCGCGGTAGGCCTTGCCGCGCTCGAGGATGGCCTGCACCTCGAACCAGTCGCGGTTGGCGAGGGCGCGCTCAAGCCCGTGCAATTCCTCCTGGTAGCCGCGGACCGCCCGCAGGACCTCGTCGCGGTTCTGCTCCAGAATGGTTTTCCAGAGCTTGGGGTCGCTGCCGGCGATCCGGGTCGTGTCGCGCAAGCCGCCACCGGCATGGTTCCGCCAGCGGACTTCGCGCTTGGCGAGGCTGGCGCAGAGCGTGGAGGCGAGGACTTGGGGGAGATGGCTGATGTGCGCGACGATCTCGTCGTGGGCATCGGGCTCGACCGACGCGACCTCGGCCTCGAGCGCCAGCCAGAAGGCGGCGACGCGCTCGGCGGCGTGGACGTTTGTCTCCGGCAGTGGAGTGACGAACACGGTGCGGCGGACAAACAGGTCGGCGCGGCCGTGCTCCCAGCCGGTTTTCTCGGACCCGGCCATGGGATGCGAGCCGACGAACTCGGCGCGACCGGCCAGGGCCACGCGGGACAGCCGGCAGATTTCACCCTTTACGCTGCCGACATCGGTGACGATCGCCCCGGCGGCCAGGTGCGGCGCGATCTGTGTGACCAGCGGCACGATCTGGTCGACCGGGGCGCAGATGATGACCAGCTGGGCGTCGCGCACGGCCTCGGCCGGCGTGTCGGCGACACGGTCGCACCATGGCTGGCCCTTGAGCTGCAGCCGCGTCTCGGGCCGGCGGGCCCAGAGCGTGAGGTGCTTCGCCGCGCCATAGTGCCGCGCCGCCCGCGCCACGGAGGCGCCGAGCAGGCCGGGAGCAAGGATGGTGATCTGGTCAAACACGGGGTTAGACGAAAGCACCGGGCGACGGATTGTCGAGCCCGCGTCGGATCAGGCGCCACCCAGCTTCAGGAGGCGGGCGAACTCCGCGGGCTTCAGCGGCATGACAGAGAGCCGCCCCTGCCGCACGAGCCCGATCTCCTTGAGCGCGGGCTCAGTCTTGATCTGGGCGAGCGTGACGGGGCGGGGGAGCGGTTTCACCGGTGCGAGTTCCACGGCCACCCAGCCCTCCTCGTCGGCGGTCGGGTCGGGGAAGGCGGTCTTCGTCACGCGCGCGATGCCGACCACGCTCTTCTCCTCGACGCTGTGGTAAAACAAAACCTCGTCACCGCGCTGCATGGCCTTCAGGTGGAGCCGGGCTGCATAATTGCGGACGCCGGTCCACGCGGTTTTCTTGTCCCGCAGGAGGTCGGCCCACGAGTAGGCCTCGGGTTCGGATTTCACGAGCCAGTATTGCGTTGTCATCGGCGGAGGTGCTTGGTCGGATGCGGGAATGAGCGAGTTGGACCCCGAGCTAGAGAAAAAAGCCCACCGGGCACAAATGATTCTTTATGGCGTGATGATTCTCTTTGTCATACTGCCCTTTGTCTTGCTGTGGATGAAGAACCACGGTGTATTCGGCAAGTGAACGGGCCACTCCCTGCATGAACAAGACACTCCTGGCGATCCGGATATTTTTCATCGCACTTTGCGCCGTGGCGAGCTGGCTGGTCTGCTACACGGTCGAGGAATGGGACCACCGCCGCGGCCTGGCCATCGCCATCGGCCTGATGATCGGCACGCTGGTCGTGCTGGTGGACCTGATGCTGAAGGGGTTCTCGCTGCGCGGCCTGAGCGCGCTGACGTTCGGCCTCGGCGTGGGCTCGCTGATCGCCTGGCTCCTCGCGACCTCACCCCTGCTCAAGCTCGGCGACCCGCAGATCATCTTCCTCGTCCAGCTCGCCCTCTTTGTCATCTGCACGTACCTCGGCTCCGTGATCGCCCTGCGCGGCAAGGACGAGTTCAACCTCGTCATTCCCTACGTGCGGTTCGTGCCGCATGAGGTGGATGTCCCGCTCGTCGTGGTCGACACGAGCGCGCTGATCGACGGGCGCATCGCCAAGATCTGTGAGACGCAGTTCCTTGGCGCCGGCCTGATCATCCCCAGTTTTGTCCTGACCGAGCTGCAGGGGATCGCCGAATCACCCGATCCGCTCAAGCAGGCGCGCGGCCGCCGCGGCCTGCAGGTGCTGAACGAGCTCCGGGCGATCAAGAACATCGACATCCGCATTCACCAGAGCGACATCGCCCGCCGTCAGGACATCGAGGCCAAGCTGGTCTTCATCGCCCAGTCCATGCGCGCCAAGCTGCTGACGACCGACATCAACCTCGCCAAAATGGCCCAGTTTCAGGGCGTGTCGTGGCTCAACATCCACGCCCTCGAGAGCGCCCTGCGCCCGGAGCTGGTGATTGGCGAAAGCATCGCGATCGATCTCATCAAGGTGGGCAAGGAGGACGGCCAGGCCCTGGGCTACCTGCCGGACGGCTCGATGGTCGTCGTGAACAATGCCCGCCCCCTCATCGGCAAGCGGGTCACGGCCGAGATCATCGGCGTGCTGCCCAGCGGCGGCGGCAAGATGGTCTTCGCCAACCTGCTCGGCGAGTCGCAGGCGGATTGAGTTTTCCTGCCCTCGGGTGGGTTTTGGCCATGGAGGTTTAGCCATGGAGGGACGGCCTCCCGGCCGGCCGCAGCCCGTCGGGCGACAGGCCCTCCAAACAGGCCGATTCTGCGGGGAGCGGATCCAATGCTGGCGAAAAAAGCTTGCCGTCCTATCTGTACTAGTTCAACTAGTACACAGTGCTCCCGTTCTCCATCGAATTGAAACCCGGCCTGCCCATCACGGAGCAGGTGATCTTCGCCGTGAAAAAAGCGGTCGTCGCGGGCCAGCTCAAGCCCGGCCAGTCCTTTCCCTCCGTGCGTGTGGTCAGCCAGGAGTTGAAGATCAACCCCAACACGGCGCACAAGATCGTGGCCGCCCTGGTGGCCGAGGGCGTCCTGATCACCACCCCGGCGGTCGGCAGCGTGGTGGCCGAGCACGCGGCGGGTGACCGCGCGGAGCGCGCCGGTCTGCTGGGCGCCGACCTCGAGCGCCTCGCGGTGGAGGCGAAGAAAATGGGCCTGACCCTCGACGAGGTGCAGGCCGGCCTCGCCGCGCAATGGAAGAAGCTCAGCCGCAAATGAAGCTATGACTCCACATCAAAAGCCTTCCCTCATCCCATGAACATCATCGAAACCAACCAACTGTCCCGGCGCTACTGGCGCACGGAGGCGCTGCGCGGCCTGACTCTCGCGGTGCCGGCCGGGAGCGTGTTCGCCCTGCTCGGGTCCAACGGGGCCGGCAAGACCACGACCATCAAGATCCTCATGAACCTGTTGTCGCCCACGGGCGGGAAGGCCCGCGTGCTGGGCGTGGATTCGCACCGCCTGGGCGAACGCGAGCGGGCCCAGATCGGCTACGTCTCCGAAAACCAGAAGCTCCCGATGTGGATGACCGTCCGTCAGCTCCTGGATTATTGCCGCCCGTTTTATCCGACGTGGGACCGGACGCTGGAAGCCAGGCTGCTCGCACAATTCGAGCTGCCGGACGATCGAAAATTGAAACACCTCTCTCGCGGCATGCTGATGAAGGCGTCCCTCCTCTCCTCGCTGGCCTACCGCCCGAAGCTGCTGGTGCTGGATGAACCCTTCAGCGGGCTGGACCCGCTGGCGCGCGATGATTTTGTTCGCGGCATCCTGGAAGCCTCGGAACTCGGCGACTGGACCGTGCTCGTGTCGTCCCACGACATCGAGGAAGTGGAGCGGCTGGCGGATCATGTGGCCCTGCTGGAGACGGGCCGGCTGCGTTTCAGCGAAACCACCGAGAACCTGCTCGGGCGCTTCCGGCGGGTGGACGTGACCCTTTCCGGCGGTCCGGCCGAACTCGGCGCTCCGCCGGCCAGCTGGCTGGCCTTGGAGCAGAAGGGCGGGTTGGTGCGCTTTATCGAGACCCGTTACGCCCGCGAGGCGACCGAGCGGGCCTGCCGCGAGCGCTTTCCGGAGTCGGCCGTGACGACGCACCCGATGACGCTGCGCGAGATTTTTGTCACCCTGGCCCGCGAGGGCCGCAATCAACCGGCGGGAACCACTGCATGAACCTCACCTGGCACATCATCAAAAAGGATCTGGTCCGTCTGCGCCTGCCGGTCTTGCTGTGGGCGGTCGTTCTCGCCGGGCAGGTCTACGCCAGCCACGAGCTGATTTCGCCCCTCAGTCTCGACCTGAACCTGTTTTTCGAGATGGGCATGTTCTTCAACCTGCTCGTGTTGGTCGGGCTGGTCGTGACTTATCCCCTGGTGGCGACGCTCGTGCTCGATGATCCACTGTCCGGCACCACGATGTTCTGGGTGACCCGGCCGATCACCGGCGGCCGGTTGTTGGTCGCAAAGGTCGTGGTCGCCTTTCTGCTCTTTGGCCTGCTGCCCCTGCTGGTTTGGTTGCCGTGGTGGTTGTACTGCAGCTTCGGCTGGCACGATCTGCTGCCGGCCGCCGGCTGTGTTCTCGGGATCCAAGCGATCACAGTCATCCTGGCGTTTGCCCTGGCGGCGTTGGTCGATCAGATCGGCCGGTTTCTCCTGTACAGCCTGCTGCTCGGCTTCGCCGTGCTGGTCGCGTTACTCTATGTGGCGAGTCACACCGGAATTTCCCGCGAATTGCTGCAGAGCCGGCTGCTGGTGACGGCGGGCCTCCTGATGTTGTTCAGCGTCGGGGCGCTCGTGCGGCAGTATTCCACCCGTCGCCTGGTCTCGGCGGCGGCGGTGATGCTGGCCGGAGTCGTGCTGTCGGTCGCGGCGGCTTTTTGGTGGCCCCTGAATCTGGCGGGCTACTGGGCTGACTACCGGCAGCCGCTGGCCGGGGCCGAGCAGATCACGGGTGGCATCGAGTGGGCCGATATGTCCAGCTACAAGGATAGCGATGGGGTCGAAGTTGAGACGGTGGTCATCCATCTGCGCTTCACGGGTGGACTGGATGATATCAACCTGGCTGGCGGCCTGGCGGACGTCGAGTTGCGCTGGTCGGATGGGACAACCATCAAGAAAACGCGCCTGAAACTTTCGGAGTTCAACGGCGGGGATGGACCCGACGGTTCTGATTACGGGTACGGGTCTGGCTTGTCATGGTTACCCTTGCGACGGGGCCTGGGTCTAAAAGACGACGAAGCAAGGTACCTGCATCATTGGGACCCTGAGACCAACGCAAAACAGGCTCAGCTCCTCGTGGAAAGCCGGGAGCGGGCGAAGAAACTCGGGAGTCACTTTCACGAACCCAAGGATATTGAGCAGCTATCTGCCCCCCTGTTCGTTACAGTAAGTCTCACCCCGCTCCAGGCCGAGAGAATCAAGACCGATCCACCGGCCTGCTCGATCTCTGCGCGGATCGGCGCGCGGAAGCCCGAGGTCATGCTGGAAATGCCCTTGCAGAGCGGCGGCAAGATGGCGAGCCATGGCGAGCGGCTGCACATTTTAGGGATGCGCAAGACCCACTGGTTCCAATCCAAGGGTCCGGCTCGCCCGGATTGGATTTCCGTCACCGTGGCGACGGTGACTGCTCCCGGCTATAGTAACGTCTCCCTCTATCTCGTGGATCGGAATCATGGCTCTTTGGGTTTCCTCGGGAGTAATGCGCCCGTGTTCACGATCCCCATGGCCATGAACATTGCCTGCCTGCCGTTTGGGTTCCAGCCGCCCAGTTTGTGGCGCGAGGACAAGTGGGTCGAGGTGCCCGGTTGGCAGGACACCGCCACGCTGGCCGCGGTGACCTTTCGCGACGTCGGCGGCTTTGACCGGGATTTCCACACGGACCGGCTGGCGGTGGCCAAGTCCGCCAGGAGCGAGACCATCAAGTGACTTTTTGCAACCAACCAGCGAGGTCGGCATCCGTCGCGATCTCGCTGAAGAACTGGTAGTCGGTGGCCAGCAGGGCGGCGTAGGACGGCTCGGCGAAGCGCCGGCAGTGGAGCAGGACCTTGGCCTTCTGGCCGGGCGCGCGGACGAGGCGGCCGAGGGCCTGGTTCACCTTCTGCAGGCCGGGGATCTGGTAGACGCGACGGAAAGCCTCGTCGCGGCCGGTACCGGCGAGGGCGTCCATCCGCGCTTTTTGCACGGCGTTGACCTCGGGCAGCGCGGGGCCGACGACCATGGCGTGGGTGACGCGGCCGCCGAGCAGGTCGATGCCTTCCGCGAAGCTGCTCCCGAGCACGAGGAAAATGGCGTCGGCCAGCGCCAGGTTCTCCTCCACCCAGGCCGTCTGCGCCGCGAGGTCGGGCAGCCGCGGTTGCAGCGCCACGCGCAGCACGGAGCCGTCGTTTTCCAAGGCCCGCTGCACGGCCTCGGCGTAGGCGTAGGAGGGAAAGAAGACCGCGACGCACGACTTGATGAGCGGTTGGGCGCTCGCGGCGTGCAGCTTTTCAATCGTCTCGGCGGTGGTGCCGTAATAGCCGGCCCGCTGCCGGTAGGAGGTGTCGACGCGCAGATCGACCGCCACATCGTAGGCCCCGGCGCGCCAGGGCGTGGGGGCGTGGAGCGTGGTGTAGTTCGTTGTGGGAGCGAGCTTGCTCGCGAGATTGGGGATGTCGCGAGCAAGCTCGCTCCCGCCTGGGTTCAGCCCGCACGAACTCGCAAACGCCTCATACGGCTGCAGCGTGGCCGACATCAGCAGCGCGCCGCCGAAACGCCGCAGCGTCTCGCCGATGGCGGCGGCGGCCTCGATGCAGGTGAATTCCAGTTCCCCGGCCCGTGCGACCCACAGCAGCCTGGTCAGCTGGGCGTCGGCCAAAAAGTCCTCGAGCGCGGCGAACTGCCAGAGGGTTTCGGAGTGCTTCGGCCCGAGGGCGACGTAGTCGAGCGGCATGGTGCTGACCAGGTTGGCCAGCTTCGCGACCAGATCGCGCACCTCGGCCTCCACGGTTGGGTCCAGCGAGTCCACCGGTTGCAACGACGCGAGCAGGCGGGTCCATTCCTCCACGGCGAACACCAGCGGCGCCGGCGCCTGCAGGTGATCCAGCTCGGCCAGCAGCAGGCGGAAGTCGCTTTCGTCCGCGCGGTGCGAATAGGCGCCGGCGACCCGCGAGGGCAGGTTGTGCGCCTCGTCGATGACGAGCAGCGTCTCGGCCGGATCGAAGCCGGGTTGCTCGAAGAAGAGGCCGCGGTTGTCAGGGGCAAAGACGTAGTTGAAGTCGCCGATCCAGACATCGTTGAAGGCGAGGACGGTGCGGGTGATCTCGTACGGGCAGACCCGGGCGGCGCGACCGGCCTCGCGCAGCGAGCCGAGGTCATGCGGCTGATGGTCATCGAGGTAAAACTTGGCGAGCCCGCTGCCCGGCCAGCGTTCCGCCGCCCCGGCCAGGTAGTCGCAGCCGTCGCGCACGCAGTGGAACGTGTGGTTCACGCAGTGCTCCGACTTGTTGCGCACCTGCCAGTAGGCCAAGGGCGACTTGTAACGTATTGCGTTACTAATGGCCGGGGTGGTCATCTGCTCGAGGGTGTGTACCACCTGGATCTGGCCGGTGGATTTGCCGGTGAGCCAGATCAGGCGGGCGAACCGGCCGGTGCGCAGCTGACCGAGGGCGAACTCCAGGACGCAGCCGGTCTTGCCGTAGCCGGTGGGGGCTTCGAACAGTAGAATAGTCGAAGGTCGAGAGTCGAAGGTCGACCGGCGAAGATCGAGGGCCGCGGAGTCAGGCTGTAAGCCTTCGACCTTCGACTTCCGACTCTCGTCGCAGCCAAAGGCTGCTCTCAGATCCGCCTGGATCGTTTCCTGGCCTGGCCGGAGCTCGGTGAACGGCGAGCGAAACTCCAGCGCGCGCCGGCGGGTGGATGCCCGCAGCCGCAGGTTGAGGAATTCCACCAGAGCATCCAGCTGGTGGAAGACGAGGGCCTCGTCGAACGGCGTGAGCGGGATGCTCTGGGCGAGGCCGGAGTTGGCCTCGACGAAGACTAGTTCGGTGCGGAGGGAAGAAAGTTTGAGAGCTGAGAGTGGAGAGCTGAGAGCCGAAGTTCTTGCCAAGACGGCATACGCGGCCAGCTGCAGGAAATAGGACGGATAGTCGGTGCGGAGTTCGGACTCTTCCGCAGGCAGGGTGCGCATGACGCTCTTGATTTCGCGTAGCGTGTCGCCAACGAGCTGGTCGATGCGGCCGGCGAGGACAAAGGTCCAGCCGCGGTGGATCAGGCGGCCCTCGATCACGATTTCGAACTGGGCGGTGGGCGACTCGCTGAGCGTGCGCTGGCGGAGTTCGTTATGCCAATGCTGGCCCAGCTGGGCGCGCCAGATACCCTGGGGACCGCCGCCGGAATCCTGGGGCCCGAGCGAGAAGCCGGCGAATTCGCCCACGCTCAGGCTGGCGGTCTTGGTTTCGAGGGAGAATTCCATGCGGCGCGCCCACGGAACACACGGAACACACGGAAGGGAAGCAGGATTGTATTGGTGGTAGGGGCGCAGTCTTGCTGCGCCCTACGTGGATGGCATCACGTTCGAGGGCGCAGCAAGTCTGCGCCCCGACGGATGAGCGAAAGCCGGCAGGCACCGAAGCCTGCCGCTACGCCTTGGTGCCCTACGCCAACCGGATCTCCGTCTCCGCCTTGACCCAATCCTCGAGCCGGCGGGTGATCTTGGCGACGGCGGCGGGCTCGGCGGTCTGGGCGGCCAGGGGCTGGTTGAGCAATTCGGTGGCGAGTGCGCGGTCGGTGGTGCCGAGCTCCGGCCACCACTGCTGCTTCACCGGATAGCCTTCGTCGCGGAGAAAACAATAGAGCCCCTTGAGCCACGCGATGTCCGGCCGGCCGCCGGCGGCCAGGGCGGTCAGGCTCGAGCGGAGCAGGTCGCTCACGGCCGGCCGGGATTCATCCGACACCGGATTCCGGCTGACCAACGTGGCGAGGGCCGCGGCGGCCCGCAGCGCCTCGTAGGACCGGCCGATGCCGTCGTGTCGCTGGATGAAACGGTGCTCCTTGATGAACCAGGTCCGGCCTTGATTGGAGGATTCGAGCCAGAGTTCCGCCTCGTCGAACAGGTCGATGGCGGCGGTGCCGGATTTGGCCTTCGGCAGCCGGCGCAGGCAGTGGAGCACGCCGTGCTCGCCGGAATAGGCCGTGAGTTGCTCGAACGAGTCGGAGCCGGACAACTGTTTCGCGAGAATGAACGCGGGGGTCTGGAGCTGCTGGCCGGGCATGAAGCGGGGGCGGGGAGAAGGGAGAAGGGAACAAGCCAACCGACCCGACCTAATCACTTGGTCCGGGCACTGCTACTTTCGAGCGCGGCCGCGGTGGCGGGCGGATGGGCCCGGGGCGGGACCACGGCGCCGCCGGAGATGACCATCTTCATGCCGTCGCCGACGGACATCTCGAGCTCGACGATCTCGGCGGGTGGCAGAAAGAGCATGAACCCGCTGGTCGGGTTCGGGGACGTGGGCACGAAGACCGTCCAGAGTTCCAGGCCGGCGCGGGCCTGGGCCTCGGCCTGGGTCTTGCTCGTGAGAAAGCCGATGGTCCAGACCCCAATGCGCGGGTATTGGACCAGGACGACGCGGCTGAACACATTGCGGTTTTGCGAGCCGAAGGTGGCGACGACCTGCTTGACCGAGCCGTAGACCGTGCTGAGACCGGGGATGCCGAGGATCACCCGTTCGCCGAGATCGAGCAGGTACTTGCCGAAGAAATAGTGGGAGACGAAGCCGAAGAGGGTGATCAGGCTGAACACCACGATTGTGACGGCGACCTCCCAGACCAGCGGGATGTCCTGCAGCCGGCTCGGGATCAGGACCTCGAACAACGGGCGGAAGCTGCCGCCCACGATCGCGATGATCTTGAACACGGCCCAGACCGTCACCACGAGCGGAGCCAGCAGCAGCACGCCGGTCAGGAAGGCGTTGCGCAGTGATTTGAGACGTGGGTTGGCCATGAGATGCGGCAGTGAACCACAGTTGAACGCGGTTGCCACTGGATTTTTCGATGGACTGCAAGTAGCCGCACTTGAGCCCCGCGAAAGGGTGGTCAGGGCGCAGGCACCACGTTTTCGGCCTGCGGCCTCAAACGCGGCTACTTTAGTTGAAACACCGGCACGGCCTTCGCCGCGGCCAGCAAGCCCATCGCCCTTTTCTCGGCGGCGCGCATCCGGCGCTTCTTGGCGGGCTGCAGGTCGTCGTAGCCGGCGAGATGCAGCCAGCCGTGCACGAGGTAGAGGGTGAGTTCGGCGGAGAAGCTGCTTTGGCAGGCCCGCGTGCTCGCGGGCCGCGGCCGGCGGGGACGCCGGCCCGCCAGTACAAAGCGGGCGGCCGTGTCGGCGGACACGCAGATCTCGCCAGCTTGCTCAAGGGCCGGGTTGCCCTCGAAAGTGATGACGTCCGTCACCGTCGGGTCGTCCATGAAGTCGGCGTGGATCTTGGCGAGGGCGGGATCGGTCAGGAAGACGAGGGAGAGTTCGCCGGGCGGAACCGGCGACACACCCCGTCGCGTTGCGCCACCATCCTTCGCCAAGACTACGGACGGCAGGCCCCGCTCAAGAGGGGATTTTAGAAAATCGTTATCGAGGAGATGAATGACACGCGCCACGGCGTGCCGGTCCAAGCGCAGCCGGGGGTGGGCGTTGCGGATGGAGATTTCGCGCTGCTTGGCGGACATCAGGGTAGGGGCGCAGACTTGCTGCGCCCTTGAACAGGTTGCCGCGCACGAAGGGCGCTGCAAGTCTGCGCCCCGACGAAGAAAGCCGAGCTATGGCGTTCCGCCATCATTGCGGCCCGATCGGCTCGGTCGACTTCGCCTGCTCGTAGGCCTCGATGATCTTCTGGACCAGCGGATGCCGCACGACGTCAGACGCGGTGAAGTGGTGGAAGTCGATGCCGGGAATGTTGCGCAGGATGCGCGGGGCCTGGACGAGACCGGAGAGCTTCGCGCGCGGCAGGTCTATCTGGGTGATGTCACCGGTCACGATGATCCGCGATTCGTCGCCGAGGCGGGTGAGGAACATCATCATCTGCTCGGGCGTGGTGTTCTGCGCCTCGTCGAGGATGATGTAGGCGTTGGCGAGGGTGCGGCCGCGCATGTAGGCGAGCGGGGCGATCTCGATGACGCCCTTTTCGGACAAGGTCGTCACATCCACCGGATCGAGCATGTCATGCAGCGCGTCGTAGAGCGGCCGGAGGTAGGGGAGGATTTTCTCGCGCAGGTCGCCGGGCAAAAAGCCGAGGGTCTCGCCGGCCTCGACGGCCGGGCGCGTCAGCACGATGCGCTGCACCTGGCCCTTGAGCAGCGCGGAGATGGCGGACGCCATGGCGAGGTAGGTCTTGCCGGTGCCGGCCGGGCCGATGCCGAAGACGATCGGGTTCTTCTGGATCGCCTGCAGGTACATCTTCTGGCCGATGGTTTTCGGGACGACCGACTTGCGGTTCGTGGTGATGACCAGCGGCTCGTTGAACAGGGCGCGCAGGCTTGCGCCGCCGTCCTTGGTGTAGTTGTCCAGCAGCCGCGCGAAGTCCGGCGTGCGCATGGCCAGGCCCTGGGTGCGGCCGGCGTTGAGAAGGGTGAAGAATTCCTCCGCCTTCGCGACGCCCTCGGGCGCGCCATCGATCTTGAGCCATTCGTCGCGCGTGGTCAGCCGGACGGCAAGCGTGCGCTCGACGTGGAGGAGATTATCTTCGCTACCGCAGAACAGCTGGCTGAGGTGGCGGGCGTTGGGATAGTGGAGCGTCTTGGATTCGGGCACGGAGGGCGGATAGTTGTAAGGGATAGGTTTTAAGGTTTAAGCCCGGTGGGGCAATGGGCGTGGTAACAGCCAGGGCGGGCGCAGTGTGAGTCCCAGGGATTCAGGCTTAAAACTTACCCCTTGAAACTTAAAGCCACCGCCCTGAGGCGCTGGTACATTGCCTCGAGGGATTGCGGCAGCACGCGGGTCTCGCCGATCACGGGCATGAAGTTGGTGTCGCCGTTCCAGCGCGGGACGATGTGGGCGTGCAGGTGGGTGATGCTCCCGCCGGCGGCGGCGCCGAGGTTGAAGCCGATATTGAAGGCATCTGGCTTGAGGGCGGCGCGCAGGATCTCCTTGCCGTGGATGATCGCATCCATGAGGTCGGCGCGTTCGGCGGTGTTGAGCTCGCTCAGGTCCGCGACACAGCGGAACGGCACGGCCAGCAGGTGGCCGGCGTTGTACGGGTAGCGGTTCAGGACCAGATAGGACAGGGGGCTCCGGTGGAGTATGAGCGCGGCGGCGTCATCGCCGAGGGCGGGCAGCGCCGTGAACGGATTGCCGCCGGATTTTTCGCGCGGCGCTTCGATATATTCCATCCGCCAGTAGGCGTGCAGGTGATTCATGGTTTGGCTGCGCGAACTGAAAGCGGTTGCGGCAGGGGTGTCAAAGCAAGGGGGTGGTGTGCGGCAGCTTTGTCAGTCGGCGGCTTGGTTGTAGGAGCCCGCTGGCAGGCGATCAGGGCGCGCGTCCACCAATCAATTGCCTGCCAGCAGGCTCCTACACCAGAGCGGAGGAATACTTGACAACCCGAACGTTCAAATCTGTATATGACGCCCGTCATACTAAGCCGCCATGCGCTACGCCACCGACCATAAAGTCACCACCCGCTCCCGCATTGTGCAGGCGGCGAGTGAGGTATTCCGGGAGCGGGGCGTCGCGGCGACCGGGGTTGACGAGGTGATGCGCCGGGCCGGGCTGACGCACGGTGGGTTCTACGCTCATTTTCGCGGGAAGTCCGAGCTCGTGGCCGTGGCGTGCGCGTCGGGCTTTGACGCCGGCCGGGTCAATCTCGAGCGCATCGCGGCGCTGCCCAACCGGCGCGACCGGGTGCGGGCCCTTGTGCTCAGCTACCTGAGTCCGCGGCACCGCGACAACCCGGCGGGCGGCTGCCTGGTGGCGGCGCTGGGCTTCGAGGCGGCGCGTTCCACCGGGCCGTCCCGGCTGAGTTACTCCGCCGCCCTGCAGCAGCATCGCGCCCGGCTGGCGGCGGCCTTGCGGCTGTCGGCCGATGAAAAGCAAAACGAGCGCCTCACGACGGCCCTGCTGGGCCAGTTGGTCGGCGCCTTGATTCTCGCCCGTTCGGTCGCCGATCCGGTGGAGAGCGCCGCCGTGCTGGCGCAGGCGAGGCAGACCGCCCTGGAACATTTCGCCCCAAAAAATCGCAACTGACCTTCCCATGAGCATCCCACTGCAGCAACCGCGTCGACGCGTCGTCATTACCGGCATCGGTGCCGTCACGCCCCTGGGCCTGAACGCCCCCGCCACCTGGGCCAGCCTGATCGCCGGCCGCTCCGGCATCGGCCCGATCACCCGCTTCGACACCACCGACTGCCCGGTGAAGATCGCCGGGGAGGTCCGCGACTTCGATCCGATCCGGCCTCTGCCCGCGCCCCTGCACCCGCACGGTCCGGGCGGCGAGGCCGTGACGTCGGCCTTCACGGCCAAGGACGCCAAGAAGTTCGGCCGCTTCACGCATCTCGGTTGCGCGGCCGCCGTCGAGGCCTACGCGGACAGCGGGATCGACGCCCACCGCGCCGGGATTGCGCCCGAGCGGATCGGGGTGAACCTCGGTGTCGGCCTCGGCGGCCTGCCGGAAATCGAGAGCACGCATGCGACGTGGCAGAAGGAAGGTTTCCGGAAGATCTCGCCGTTCTTCATTTTCCAGATCGCGCCCAACCTGTTGGCCGGCCAGGCGAGCCTGCTCCTCAACCTGCGCGGACCCAACATGGCGATCGCCTCGGCGTGCGCCACCAGCGGTCACGCCATCGGCGAAGCCGCGGCGGCGGTCGCGCGCGGCGACGTCGACGCCATGATCGCCGGCGGGGCGGAATCCACCATCACGCCCCTGGCCATCGGGGCCTTCGCCCAGATGCGCGCGCTGTCCAAGCGCAACGAGGACCCGACGCGGGCCTCGCGGCCCTACGATGCGGCCCGGGACGGCTTTGTGCTCAGCGAGGGCGCGGTGGTCTTCCTGCTCGAGGAACTGGAGCACGCCCGGGGGCGCGGCGCGAAAATCTACGCGGAACTGCGCGGCTACGGCGCCACGGCGGACGCCCACCATCTATCGTCCCTCGCCCCGGAGGCCGAGGGCTCGCAGCGTTCGATGCGCGCGGCGCTCACGCAGGCGGGCCTGGAACCCGAGGACATCGACTACGTCTCGGCCCACGCCACCTCGACGCCCGCGGGCGACAGCGAGGAAGGCGCGGCCATCGCCCAGGTCTTCGCGGCGAACAAGGCCACGCTCAATGTCAGCGGCGTGAAATCGATGACCGGCCACCTGCTCGGTGCCGCCGGCGCGATGGGCGCGCTCGCCGCCGTCATGGCGATCCGCGACAGCATCGTGCCACCGACCCTGAATCTCGAAAATGTCGACCCGGCCTGCGCCGCGCTTGGCCTGAACCTCACGCCCGGCCAGGCGGTCAAGCGCCCGGTGCGCGCCGCGCTGGCGAACTGCTTTGGGTTCGGCGGCACGAATGCCTCGTTGGTCTTCAGCAAGGTTTGAGAAGAACCGGAGTTTTGAACCACAGAGGCACAGAGATATAGAGGTCAATCGATCAGACTGCTTCGGAATTCCGTGTATTCTATGCATGCTGTCAGCCGTGAGCTTGGGGAAGATTGATTCGTCGGAAAAACAGACCTGATCCCTGCGCCTCTGTGCCTCTGTGGTTAAAACATCCAGGACTGAGTGAGTCCGTTCGACAACCACTGGCTTGCCCTGTACCGACTGCGCGGCAAGCTCTCGATCAATGTTGGTGGAGTTTCAACACGTGAAGCAGGAAAGCCCGGTCCACCACCGGCGTTGGTTTCAGGATGAGGGGATGGAACTCATCGTCTGGTACAGTCCGGCGGGTGCCGTGGAGGGCTACCAGATTTGCTACCTCAACGCCGACCGCCAGGAGCGGGCGCTGACGTGGCGACCCGTTGGCGGGTTCACCCACGCGGCGGTGGACAGCGGCGACTCGCGGCCGGACAAGAATCTCACCCCGATCCTCGTCCCAGATGGCGCGGTGCCGTGGGAGATGCTGCAAACCGAATTTGACCGGCGCAGCACCGACATGGACCCCGCCTTGCGAGACCAGGTGCTCGTCTCCCTGCAACGGAGGACCGCTTGATGGACCGCCGCTTGATCTGGTTTTGCGTGCTGCTGGCGCCGGTGCTCGGCTGGTCGGCGATGGCGCCGCATGATTATTTCACGTGGTTCCTTGAGATCGTGCCGGTTTTCATCGGACTGCCGATTGCTTTCGCGGTGCAGAAGCGCTTTCCGTTGTCCACGCTGCTGCTGGTCCTGCTCTGGTGGCACAGCGTGGTGCTGATCTTTGGCGGCCATTACACGTATGCGCGCGTGCCGCTCGGTGACTGGTGGATGCACTGGTTCGGCTGGACGCGGAACAACTACGACAAGCTCGGCCATTTCGCCCAGGGCTTCGTGCCGGCGATCCTGACGCGGGAGATTTTGCTCCGTACGTCGCCCCTGGGCAATCGCGGCGACGGCCGCCCCAGCAAGTGGCTGGGCTTTCTGATCGTCTGCGTCTGCCTCGCGTTCAGCGCGTTTTACGAGCTC
This sequence comes from uncultured Verrucomicrobiota bacterium, assembly GCA_903898675.1. Classification (GTDB taxonomy): domain Bacteria; phylum Verrucomicrobiota; class Verrucomicrobiia; order Opitutales; family Opitutaceae; genus Lacunisphaera. The sequence continues at coordinate 58,677 of CAIUGM010000031.1, read as the reverse complement.
GTGGAATGGCGGGTCGCCGTAAGCAGTGGCGCCGCCGCCGATGACTTCCTCGGCACGCAAGGCGACCCATGGGACACGCAAAGCGACATGGCGTCGGCGCTGGTGGGCGCGATCGTCGCCGTCGTCCTGCTGCCGAAGTGGCACAACCGGTCGATGGCGAGGCTGGCAGTGCGACCCTGACTTGCACCACGAGCCCCCGGCCAGTTAGTAGTCTATTAAACTACAAACGGTCAGGGCGGCGATTTTGTAGGTTAATAGACTACTAAGGCCAGGTGAAGGGCAGCCTCCCGACCTTCAATTAAGGAGTCTTGGCCTTGGCGGCCGGCCCGTTCGACTGGCTCAGGGCAGGCAGCACGATAAACTCCGACGCCTTCGCCGGGTCGAGGTATTGCTTGGCGAGGGCGCTGAGCTCGGCGGTCGTGATGCTTTCCATGTCGGTGTAGCGGGTGCGGCTCCAGTCGAGCTTTTGCGGGAACTCCTGCGCGGACCCGAGGACGCTGCCGAGCCAGTAGGGATTCGTGCGGGCGGACTCGCGCAGCGCGGTGAGCACGGGCTGCTTGGCGCGGACGAGTTCCTCGGCGGTCACGCCGGTCTTTTGCAGTGAGGCGGCGACGGCCTTGACGGCGTCGGCCACGGCGCGGGCCTGGTCGGGGGCGACCGTGGCGTCGGCGAGCAGATAGCCGTAGCCCGGATAAGTGTCGCTCAGGCTGGTGCCGGCATAGGGGCTATAGGTGCCGCCCATTTCCTCGCGGATCTTCACGCGGAGGCGGTCGCTGAAGACGTCGGCCAGCAGGCGGAGCCGGCGGGCGAGGTGGACATCGCGGGCATCCGTGGCGGGCCAGTAGAGCCGGACCACGCCTTTGGGTATCTCGGTCTCAACCGAGTATTGTTTGACGAGCGGGACAGCCGGCAGCGTGAGTTTGCGCGCCGCCTCGTAGGCGGGCTTGGGTGCGCGGACCGGCAGGGCCCCGAAGGTTTGCGCCGCGGCGGCGATGGTGGCGGCGGGATCGAAGTCACCGACGATCGCGATCTCAATGGGTCCGTGGGCAAACTCGGGCGTCAGCCAGGCCTTGAGTTCAGCCAGGGTGCGCGAGAGCAGCACCGGTTGCGTGGGCAGGCCGAAGCGCCCGTCGCCACCGGCGAGCAGCCGGTCGACCTCGAGTTGGAACGGGCCCTCGGGTGTGTGGGCGAGCTGGGCGTACAGTTGGTCGGCGCTCTTGTGCAGCTGGCGCAGCGACTCCGGGCGGTAGCCGGGATCGGTGAGAAAGGCGGTGAAGAGCTGCAGTTGCAGGAGCAGGTCGGCGCGGTTGGTCTCGCCGCTGAACTCAAAGGCATCCGAGCCGGCGCCGAAGCCGAGTCCGATGGTCTTGCCGGCGAGGAGGTGCTGGAGGTCGTCGACGCTGTGCTGGCCGAGCCCGCCGGCGGTGAAGGCGACGTTCGCCAGAATGGCGAGGCCGGGCTGGTCGGACGGGACGGTGAGCAGGCCGCCGCCCACGCGGACGGAGAGGCGGATGCGGCCGGCCTCGAAATCGGTGGGCTTGAGGTTGAGGCGGACGCCGTTGCTGAACTGGATCAGCGTGGCGCCGAGGTCGGCGACGCTGTCCTGCTTCACGACCTGGCCGGGCGCGCCGAAATTCGTGTAGGCGAAGGCGCCCTGCTCGGTCTTGGCCTGCGCGATGACCGGCATGGCGTGGCTGGCGCTGTAGGCGGCGGTGATCGTCTGCGGCGCATCCTTCAGGGAAAGATTCCCACTCACGAAAATCTCGCGGCCGTTGGTTTCACTCCACGCGGCGCGCAGGGCGGCGGCGCAGTCTTCCGGCGTGATCTTGGCCAGGGCCGGTTGGTACAGGGTGAGGTCGGCCGAGGGATGGGTCGGGACGGAGCGGTCGATCAGGTCCTCCGCGAGTTCGTCCGCGAGGGCGTTGGAGCGGCGGGTCGGGGCGGTCTGGACCGCCTGCTCAAGGTTGTTGCGCATCTCGGCGACGGCCTCCGTCAGTTCACTTGGCTGGAAGCCATAGTCGAGCGCCCGGCGCAGCTCCTGGTCCGCGACGGCGAGGGCGGCGGACCACTGCTCCGGGCGGCAGTTGAGCTCGATGGAGGCGTTGCGGAAGAAATCGAACTGCTCGGTCACCCCGACCATGCCGCTGACAAACGGGGCGCCTTCCTTCTTGGCGAGGATGGAGAGGCGCTGGTTGAGCATGCGCAGCGCGAGGGTGCGCGGGAGGTACTTCAGCCGGAGGGCGGCGGTGTCGGGTTCAAAGTTGTAGGGCACGACGGTCTCGAGGGAGACATTGGTCGTGCCGGCCTCGGGCTCCGGGTGCAGCGTCGCGATGATCGCCTCGGGCGGGGTGACCGTCCCGAGCTTGGGTTCCGGCAGGGCCGGCGCCCGGGCGGCGAGGGGGGCGAACAGTTCCTTAATGAGGGACTCGGCGGCGGCGGGCTCGATGTCACCGACCACCACGAGGAACATCCGCTCGGGGCGGTACCAGGCGTTGTAGAACTCCACGAAGCGGTCGCGCCCGGCGGTGTTGATCACGTCCTCGAGCCCGATGGGCAGGCGCTGCGGCAGGCGGGAGTCGGGCACGAGGAACTCCAGCTCGGCGAGGAAGGTGCGCAGGCCGACGGAATCGCGCGCGCGTTTCTCGCTCAGGATGATGCCGCGCTCCTTGTCGATCATCTTGGGCTCGATCGCCAGGCGGCCGGCGACGTCGGCGAAAAAAGTGAACGATTCGTGCAGCGTCGCCGGCTTGGTGTCGGGCAGCTCGAGCTGGTAGATGGTGCGGTCGAAGCCCGTCGAGGCGTTGGTGTCGCCGCCGAACTCCATGCCGAGCCGCTGGAAGAACTCGATCACGCTCGCCGACGGGAAGTGCTGGCTGCCGTTGAACGCCATGTGCTCGAGGAAGTGGGCGAGGCCGCGCTGGTTTTCGTTCTCGTAGAGCGAGCCCGCGTGGACCGCGAGGCGGAGGCTGACGCGGCCCTTGGGCTCGTGGTTCGGCAGAATCGCGTAGCGCAGGCCGTTCTCGAGCCGGCCCCAGTGGATCGCCGGGTCGACGGTCAGGTCGCTGGTCTCGTGGGCGAAGTTCGCCGCGAACGCCAGCAGCGGCGCGAGGAGGAAAAGCGCGAGGGCGGGGCGCAGGCGGGAGGCGGGGCGTGGTAAAGACATGGCGGAGGAGTCTTCCGACCCGGGGAAAGACTGCAAGTTTCCAGCGAAGCGGGGGTTTTTGCAGGGGCGCAGCAAGTCTGCGCCCCTCCGGTGGTCGTTGGCTGCGTCCCGCCGACTTTTGTGTGGCCAAAAGCCTGTGCGGCTTCCTATCTGGAGCCCACTCATGAAAGCGAAAGCCCAGCCCAAACCGGAACTCGTCAACGCCGCCCTTGCCAAGAAAAAGGGGCCGGTGTCCAAGTTCATCGCGCACAGTTACCGCCATTTCAACGCCGCGGCGTTGCTGGACGCCGCCAAGGGCTATGAGACCCACCTGAAGGCCGGCGGCAAGATGCTCGTCACCATCGCCGGCGCGATGTCCACCGCCGAGCTCGGCATCTCCCTCGCCGAGATGATCCGCCAGGACAAGATCCACGCCATCGTCTGCACCGGCGCGAACCTGGAGGAGGATATTTTCAACCTCGTGGCCCACGATTACTACGAGCGCGTGCCGCATTACCGCCACCTGACGGCCGAGGACGAGCAGGAGCTGGTGGAGCGCCACATGAACCGCGTGACGGACACCTGCATCCCCGAGATGGAGGCCATGCGCCGCATCGAGAAGGTCGTGCTCGAGGAATGGATCAAGGCCGACCGGGCCGGCGAGCACTACTTCCCGCACGAGTTCATGTACAAGATCCTGCGCGGCGGTAAGCTGAAGCGGAGCTACCAGATCGACCCGAAGAATTCCTGGATGCTGGCGGCCTGCGAGAAGAACCTGCCGATCATCGTCCCGGGCTGGGAGGACGCCACCCTCGGCAACATGTATGCGGCGGCCGTCATCCGCGGCGACGTGAAAAACGTCCACACGGTCCGCACCGGCATCGAGTACATGACCTGGCTCGCGCAGTATTACACGAAGACCTCCAAGCTGCTGAAGAACGGCGAGGGCAGCATCGGCTTTTTCCAGATCGGCGGCGGCATCGCGGGCGATTTCCCGATCTGCGTCGTGCCCATGCTGCACCAGGATCTGGAGCGCACGGGCGTGCCGCTCTGGGGTTATTTCGCGCAGATCAGCGACTCCACCACGAGCTACGGCAGCTACTCCGGCGCCGTGCCGAACGAGAAGATCACCTGGGGCAAGCTCGCGGCCACCACGCCGAAGTTCATCGTCGAGAGCGACGCGACGATCGTGGCCCCGCTGATCTTCGCCTGGGTGCTGGGACAGTAAAGCTGACGCCAGATTTGAACCACGGAGGCACAGAGACACAGACGAGATTAATGAACTCTGCGTCGCTGTGTCCCTGTGGTTAATGTCCGGGCGAAATACTCGCTCACCCTGTGATCTGGTTATATCGACTGCTTTTTCTGCCACTGCTCCTGCTGGCCACTCCGTACTACCTGTGGCGGATGCGGCGGCGGGGTGGGTACGCGGAGAGTTTCGGGCAGCGGTTTGGCCGCGTTGATCCGCTGCCGGCGCGGTCGGCTGGCGTGCGCCGGATCTGGCTGCAGGCGGTGAGCGTGGGCGAGATGCTGGCCATCGCCCCGTTGCTCGAGGCGTTCCGGCGCGAGGGGCACACCGAGGTTTACCTGACCACCACGACCAGCACCGGCTACAAGCTCGCCAGGGAGAAATACGCCGCGCTGACGATTGGCATCGGTTATTTTCCGCTCGATTTCTGGGCGTTCAGCACGCGGGCCTGGCGGCAGGTGCGGCCCGACCTGTGCATCCTGATGGAGGGCGAACGCTGGCCGGAGCATGTGGGCCAGGCGCAGTCGCGCGGCGTGCCGGTGATCAGCGTCAACGCGCGGCTGTCCGACCGCAGCTTCCGGCGCTCGCTGCGGTTCCGCCCGCTGCTGCGGCCGCTGGGTGCGGGGATCATCCGCGTGCTTTGCTCGTCCAAACGCGATGAGCAACGCTTCAAGGCCCTGGGTTTTGCGCCTGAAAAACTGTCGACGACCGGCAACCTGAAACTTGATGTCACCATCCCGCTCCTGGCCGGCCCCGCCCGGACGCAGCTGCGGCGCGAACTGGGGCTGGGTGACGGGCTCGTCCTCCTGGGTTCATCCACCTGGGCCGGCGAGGAAGCGGCCCTGCTCGCGGCGCTCAAGGCCGCCCGGGCGCGCGGGTTGAAGGTTTCCCTGCTGTTGGTGCCGCGGCATGCGGAACGGCGGGAGGAGCTGCGCGGGTTGCTGGAGAAATCCGGGCTGACGTTTCATTTTCGGACGGAGGGTAGCGCGACCGACCTGGTCGACGTCGCGGTCGGCGACACCACGGGCGAGCTGCGGCAGTTCACGCAGCTGGCGGACCTGGTCTTCGTCGGCAAGAGCCTCGCGCCGCATGACGGCGGGCAGACGCCGGTGGAGGCGGCCGTCCTCGGCCAGCCGATCATCCATGGGCCGAACATGACGAATTTCCGCGAGATCATCCGCACCCTCACCGAGGCCGGCGCCGTGCGCCGGGTCGAGACCGCGGACGAATTGGTCGCGGTCGCGGTGGAACTGCTGGCGGACGCCGCCCAGCGCGAGCAGCTCGCGACCGCCGCGCGGGCCTGGTACGAGGAAAACCGCGGGGCGACGGAACGGACGTTGACGGTGATCCGGACGGAGCTGGAAAAGCGCCAGTCTGGTTTTTGGAGCAGGTAGCCGCGTTGGAGCTGTGCGACAACGTGGTCGGCCGCGCGGCCGGAACCACGCTTTCGCAGACTCAAGCGCGGCTACAGGAATACTCCGCTCTAAGCTGCGGGGCTGGTTGGCGGCGGAGGAGTCGGGGGCGCCGGATCGCCGGCGGGCGCCGGCGGCACCAAGGGGGCGGGGGCGGCAACGCGGGTCCGGCCCTTGCCCTCGTAGAGGCGGATGATGTGCTTCCGCTGGTCGTAGCTGATGATTTCGGAGTAACGGCCCCAGCTGAGCAGCGTGCGGAACAGCTGGCGCGGCTTCTCGTGCGGGAGCGCGATGGTGAGCTCCCGGATCAGTTCCTCGTCGGAGAGGAGCTGCTCGGGCTGCACCTTGATGAGGCGGACCAGCAGTTCGAAAATCTTCAGCTTGAGCAGCTGCTCGCGCACGATGCGCTTCTGCTCGGTCGGCACCGCGGCCAGCGCCTCGAGGCCGAGCGGCGTGATTTCCACGTCCTGGCCGGGCGTGCGGACCAGGCCCAGCAACTCGGCGGCCTTCACCAGCCGGACGACGGAGCCGAATTCCTTGCCCAGGCGCTCCGCGAGTTCAAAGACGTCGGTGGCCTCGTGGTCGATGAGCCCGAGGAGGCCGAGCACCTCGGCGGGGGTGACGTAGGGAATGGAGACGGGGGCGATGCGCCGGCGGGTTTCGTCCACCTTGGTGGAAACCTTGCCGGCGTCCGCCACTGCGACGGCGGTGTCGGGGAGATTGGTGTGGGTGAGGATGCGGTGGAGGTTCTCGACCGCGGCGCGGAACTCGGGCGAGTCGGGGTCGCGCGGGTAGGGCATGGTCACGGGCACCACGACATCGACCCGGCCCGGGTTGGCGGCGAGCAGCACGATCTTCGTCGCGAGGAAGACGGCCTCGCTGATGTTGTGCGTGACAAACACCATCGTGCGCAACGGGTGGTCGGCGCTGGCGAGCAGCCGGGCGATTTCGTTGCGCAGGGTCTCGGCGGTGAGGACGTCGAGGGCGCTGAAGGGCTCGTCCATCGCGAGCACCTCGGGGTTGGCGATGAGGGCGCGGGCGATGCCGACGCGCTGCTTCATGCCGCCGGATAGTTCGCGCGGGTAGGAATACTCGTAGGCGCCGAGGCCGACGGTCGCCAGGACCTTCTCGAGGCGGGCGGCCTGCTCGGCGGGCGGCAGGTGCTCGACGGGCAGCAGGACGTTGCCGCGGACGCTGAGCCAGGGGAAGAGGGCGAAATTCTGGAAGACCATCGACACGCCCGGGGAGACGCCGGTCAGCGGCGAGCCCTTCCACAGGACCTCGCCCTTGCTGGGGGTGATCAGGCCGGCCATGATGCGGACGAGCGTCGACTTGCCGCAGCCGGACGGCCCGAGCAGGGCGACGGCCTCGTTGCCGCAGATGCTCAGGTTGATATCGGAGAGGACCAGCTCGGCCTCATGGCCGCCGGTCGAGCCGTATTCGTGCGACACGTGGCGAACTTCAATGAGCGGTTGGGAGGAGGGATCGGACATGGGATCAGAAGCCGAAACGGCAGCGGGTGTCGGCGAGCACCTGGAGCTTTTTCCACAAAGTACGGTTGATGCCAACCACAACCACCGCCATCACCAGCACGGCCGCGGTGAGCTTGGGGAAGTTGCCGGCGTCGGTGGCCCGGCTGATCAGCGCGCCGAGGCCCGTGGCCTGGTAGAGCTTGCCGCCGGCCTGGACGTATTCCGAGACGATCGTGGCGTTCCACGCACCGCCGGCGGCGGTGACCCAGCCGGTGACGAGGCCGGGGAAGACCGCCGGGATCAGGAAGCGGGTCCACTGGCGCCAGGTGTCGAGCCGGAGCAGCGTGGCGGCGCTGACGATGTCGTTGGGAATCGCGGTCGCCGAGGCGGCCACATTGAAGAGGATGTACCACTGGGTCCCGAGCAGGATGAGGATGATGGAGCCCCATTGCAGGGTGCCGCCGACCAGCAGGACGAGGCCGAGAATCCACGGGTAGATCATCGGGGCGGGAAAGGAGGCCGCGAACTGGATGAAAGGCTGCAGCCGGCTGGAGAGCTTGGGGTTCAGGCCGATCCAGATCCCGACCGGCACGGTCCAGATGGTCCCGATGGCAACGGCAGCCAAAACGCGCCCGAAACTGAGGAAAGTGCAGTAAAGGATCTCGCGCCAGTCCGCCCAAGGCACCTGGCCGAGCAGCAGCACGAGCCGCGCGGCGCCCCAGGCCAGCGCGGCGAGCAGCAGGCCGATCAACAGCCGGTAGGCCCAGCGGCCGGTCCCGCCGGTCTCGGCCGGGATTTCCGCCGGGCCGGCGACCGTGACCGGCCGGTCGGGCAGCGTGAGGAAGCGGCGCCGCAGTTTCTCCACGAGCCCGCCCATGAGGCCGGCGAAGCGGGAGCGGGAAAGCCAGAGTTGGAACGCGGACGGCGCCACCGTGGCCCCCGCGAAGTCGTCGAGCTTGAAGCGCCGGGACCAGACCACGAGCGGCCACCAGATGAGCCGGTCGACGATCACGATGATGAGGCCCATCGCGATGATGCCGAAAAGCTGGGCGCGCACGTCGCCGCGCTCGATGGCGACGCTCATGTAGGAGCCGATGCCGGGCACGCGGAAATCCTGGTCGCCCAGCCGGAAGGCCTCGGTGATGCTGAGGAAGAACCAGCCGCCGGCCATCGACACCATGCTGTTGTAGAGCAGCCCCTGCGCGCCGCACGGCAGCTCGATCCGCCAGAAACGGTGCCACCAGTTGAAGCCGTAGAATTTCCCCAGCAGGCGGAACTCCGGCGGCACCGCGCGGAGCGAGTCGTGGTAGCTGAAGGTCATGTTCCAGACCTGGCCGGTGAAGATCATCAACACGCACGCGAGCTCGAGGCCGGTGTTGCTGTGCGGGAAAAGCCCGACGAGGAACAGCACGAGGCCGGGCAGGAAACCCAGCACCGGGATGCTCTGCAGCACATCAAGCGCGGGCAGCAGGAACTTCCGCGCCCGCAGGTCGTAGAAGGCCCACGAGGCGACCAGCAGGGTGAACAGCAGCGAGAAACCGTAGGCGATCCAGCCGCGGGCGAGCGAGAACAGCATGTATTTCGGCAGCGAGCGCGGCGACAGGTCGATGTCCACCGTGGCGCGCAACGGCTGTTCCCATTGCGTGGCGATGCTGCTGATGCCGACCAGCAGCGCCCCGAGGCCGAGGAGCACGCACGCGTCGATCCACCACGCAGAGCGGGGGGCGGGAGCGTCGTTCCGATGAGTAATCACACCCTGATGCAAGGCGGCGGCCCTGCGCGCTCAAGGAGAAACGGGCGCAACCGGAATCAAAATCGGCGCGCCCTCGGCCGGCCGCGCGGCCGGCACCACGCCAACCGCCAGCCCGGCCTGCTGCAGGACCGTCGCCGCGATCTGCCGGGCGGCGGCGGGCTGGGCGAGATTCCCGAGATTGGCGCGCCAGTGGCGCCAGAGCCCGGCGTCGCTGGCGAAGAGCCGCTGCAAGGTGGACACAATCTCCTGCGGGGTCTCCGCCAAGGCGCCGGCGTCATGGCGGCGGATCAGCTCATAGTTGCCCTCCTCCTGGCCGGGTACGATCTGGCTCACGAGTAGCGGGCAGAGGGCGTTGATCGATTCCTGCGTCGTGGCCCCGCCCGCCTTGCTGATGACGACATGGTGCGTCATGAGCAGCTCCGGGATCCGGTCGGTCCAGCCCAGCACCTCGGCCGCCGCCGGGGCGCCGGCGGCCAGGGCGGTGAGTTCCCGGCGCAACGGCTCGTCCCGGCCGGCGGTGAACGTGATGCGCCACCCGCGGTGTTGCAGCAGGGCCCGGGCGATGTCGACGGCGTGGCGCCGGCCCGAGTTGATCATGAAGAGAATCCGGCGCTCCGGCACGGCCAGCGGGTCCGGCGGCTGCCAGTGCGGCGGCCGGTCGGCGAAGGCGAGCGACACGGGAAAGCCGCTCACGTGCACCTTGGTGGCCGGCACGCCGTGCGCATAAAGGTAGGCAGCCGAGTCGCGGTCGGTCACAAACCAGCCGTCGGAGGGGGTGCGGTACCAGAGGGAATTGATGGTCAGCGCATCGGTGATGACCGTGAACTGCGGGCAGCTGATCCCGCCCTCGCGGCGCAGCTGGTTGAGCAGCCAGCCGTAGACCGGGTAGGTGGAAACGACCGCGACCGGCCGCTTTTCCGCGATGAGCCGGCCCAGCAGCCGGCGGTGGCTCGCGAGCGTGCGGAAGAGCCACGGGGCGCGCGGCGAGCGGTCGAGCCAGCGGTAGACGGCGCTCCAGAGGAGCGGGGCGGAATTGATCAGCTTCAGGTAGCCGCGCCGCGAGACGTTGTTGAGCCGCGGCGCGCGCAGGGCGAACAGGTCGACCAGCTCGGCGTCGACCCCCGGCTGCTCGTTGAAGGCGGCCTGGAGCGCGCGGGCCGCGCTGTTGTGGCCTTCGCCGTAGCCGGCGGTGAGGATGAGGATTTTAGCCATGGATCAGGCGAGGACGGGCAGCGGCAGCGACTCCTCGGCCTCCTCGGCGGCCGAGGCGGAGTGGGCGAACGGGAACTGGGCGGTGAACTGCTTGAAGGTGATGAGCTCGAAGCGGCCGTCGTGGTGCTCGAGGATCGCGGTCAGCGACTCGACCCAGTCGCCCGAGTTCAGGTAGTGGATGTCGCCGATCATCTTGTCGGCCGGCGTGTGGATGTGGCCGCAGATGACCCCGCGGCAGCCGCGGTCGCGGGCGAGGGAGGCGATCTGCTCCTCGAAGTTGGAGATGAAGCTGACCGCCTGCTTGACCCGCGCCTTGATGGCCTGGCTGAGCGAGAAGTACTCCTTGCCGCGCAGGGCGCGGAACCAGTTGTAGAACCGGTTCAGGCGGAGCAGCAGCGCATAGCCCGCGTCGCCGAGGTGGGCGAGGAACACCATGTTCTTCACCACGCCGTCGAACACGTCGCCGTGCAGCACGAGGTAGCGGCCCTGCTTGGTTTCCAGGATATAGTCCTCGACCAGGCTGAGGTGCTCGAACGCCATCGGCAGCAGCCGGCCGACGAAGTCGTCGTGGTTGCCGCGCAGGTAGACCACGGCGGTGTCGCGTTTCTGGATCATGGTGAGGACGCGGCGGATGAAGCGCGTGTGGGCCTTGGTCCACACGCCGTCCCGGCGCAGGCGCCAGCCGTCGATGATGTCGCCGTTGAGGATCAGGCGCTCGCAGCGGACGTGCTTGAGGAAGTGGGTGACTTCGTCGACCTTGCTGTGCGGGGTGCCGAGGTGGATGTCGGACACGATGACCGAGCGGACATGGAGGGCGGGTTTGCTCATGGGAGGAGGGGGGAGACCAATTTTTGATTTTCGATTCTCGATTCTCGATTGGCTGGGACCTTGGTGGCGCCGGCGGCTTCAGAGAGGTCGGCTTCGAACCGCTCGATTATGCTGGACCATGAGCGCGCCTGGACGGCGGCGGCGGCACCGGCGCGGAGACGGGTGACGAGCGCCGGCTCGGTGGCGAGGCGCCCGGCGGCCGCGAGGAAGGCGGGCTCGTCGCCGACGGGCACAAGCAGGCCGTTTTCGCCGGGGCGGACCAGCTCGTGGGCGGCGGCGTAGTCGTAGCCGGCGAAGGCGAGACCGCTGGCCAGCGCCTCGGCGGCGACGTTGCCGTAGGTCTCGGTGGTGCTCGCGTGCAGGTAGATGTCGGCGGACGCGTAGTGCTCCGCGAGGACCCCGCGGTCGACAAAGCCGGTGAAGCGGCAGTAGCCGTGTTTCACCTGCAGGCCGGGGCGCAGCGGGCCGTCGCCCACCACCACGAAGCGGCAGCGCGGGTTGGCGGCGCGCATGGCGTCAAAGGCCCGGAAGATCAGCCCGTAGTTTTTCTCGCGGGCAAGCCGGCCGGTGTGAATGACCACCGGGTCGTCCGCGCCCACGCCCCAGGCCGCGCGCAGTTCCGGCCGGCGCCGGGCGGGGGCGAACAGCGCGGTGTCCACGCCGCGCGACAGCACGCGGAGATTGGCGTAGCCTTCCCCGCCGAGCTGGTCGCAAAGCTCGCGCGTGGGGGCAAAGGTCCGCCGGGTCTGGTTGTGGAAATAACGGAGCCACTTTGCCGTCAGCGAAAACAACCAGCTGAAGCGGTAGTCGTGCGTGTAGTGGTGGAAGTTGGTGTGGAAGCTCGACGTGACCGGCAGCCCCAAAATGCGGGCGGAGCGCAGGGCGGAAAAGCCCAGCGGACCCTCGGTGGCGATGTGGACCAGATCCGGGCGCTGCCGGCGCCAGAGCCGGCGGAGCTGCCGGCCGGCGGGCAGGCCGAAGCGGAGCAGGGGATAGCCGGGGATGGGCAGGCCGGGGAGCAGGTATTGCGTGACCGGGCCGTCGGTCTGGATTTCGGCCGCCCCCTGCTCGGCGCGCTGGCGCGGGCGGATGACCGTGAGGCGGTGGCCACGGCGGGCGAGGCCCTGCACGAGGTGACCCAGCGTCATGGCGACGCCGTTGATTTCGGGCGAATAGGTTTCGGTGACTAGGACAAGGTTCAATGGTTTTGGCCCCGGCGGCGGTGGCAGGCCGTTCGCTGAGCACGCGCACAGGATGGGGGGACTGTGTGAAGAAAAGGCGTCGCCCGGGTGACAATCGGGTGAAATACCCCCGATAAAATGAAATGCGGGGACGGCCAGATTGGGATTGCACGGCTCGCGCAGAACTTTCTAACGTCTTGCTTTTAGTTTGATGCAAACCCACGGGCCTAAGCGCATCTACACTCCGCAATCACTCGAATTCTGGTTCGGCCGCCTGGAGGCTGACTGGGAGGGCCAGTTTGACGCGACCCATGTCGAGCGCGGCCACGATATGTACCGGGATGGTGAGATCCGGGAGGTCGAACTGGGCGCGAAGGATGCGATTATCCACCGGAAACTCGACAAGCGGGAGGAGTACGCGGTCATCGAGTGGGACGGCGACCAGATCAAGGTGCGTTCCTCTTCGACCGACCAGATGCTGGCCAACGCCATCGCCGTGGCCGGATTGCATGAGATCGAGGAACTGCTGGTCGATGAAATGACGGCCCTGCTGCCGGGTTACACCGCCAAGTCCAGCCCCGCGACCAACGGCAACGGCGCCGGCAATGGCGCGAACAGCGCCAAGGCGGACCCGGACCGGCCAGCGCGCGATCTGCTGTTGAGCTTCACCACGACCGTCGACGGCCTGGTTTTCCTGGCCTACTGGAAGAACGGCCGCAGCCGCATCCCGGCGCTTGGTAACAGTGCGAATCCGCCGACCGCCACGGAGCGCGCCAAGCTCATCGCCCTGGCCACCTACGCCCGCAAGGCCCACTTCCGCTACAACCAGGTCACCCATGGCTACGCGCTCGACGCGCTGGCGGACATTCCCGGTTTCTTGCGCGACCTGCTGCCGCACTGGAAGAAGCAGTTCGCCGTCGAGCTTGATATCAAGGTCGACAACCTCAAGCAGGGCGCCCGCTCGATCGAGATCGAGGCGGTGGCGGACAAGCGCGCGGGCGGCGGACTGAACCTCCGCTGGATTTTCCGCACCGGCGAAAAGCTCCTCACGGAGGAGCAGGCGGCCGCGCTGCTCAAGCACGGCCGCACGCCGATGCTCCTGCCCGACCTCGGCATCGTGACGATGACCCCCGAGAAATGGGAGAGCTTCAACCAGTGGCGCCGCAACCTCGAGGAGACCCAGACCGACGGCGCGATCCCGCCGTACCTGATTTTCTCCCTCTTTAACGACAGCCGGATCAAGGTGACGCTCGGCGTCGAGATCGACGCGTGGCGGCAGAAGGTGCTGACCCCGCCGGTCGCGCCGCCGCTGCTGCCCGAGTTCCTGCGGCCGTACCAGCGCCGCGGCGTCGAGTGGATGCACCACCTCTGCGAGACCGAGTGCCACGGCCTGCTCGCCGACGAGATGGGCCTGGGCAAGACCGCCCAGGTGATCGCGATGCTGCAGTCGCGCCCGCTGGCGGGCCTGCGGCACGTCGTGGTCTGCCCGGCCAGCGTGGTGCCGGTCTGGCGCGAGGAACTGGCCCGGTTTTATCCCGAGGCGAAAATCGACGTCCTCAAGTCCGGCAACGATTTCACGACCAACAAGGCCCCGTGCATCTGGCTCGCCAGCTACACCCAGCTGCGCAAGCACCGCGCCCTGCTGGACACGGTGGAGTTTGGCTATGCGGTGCTCGACGAGGGGCAGTTCATCAAGAACCCCGACGCCAAGGTCACGCAGGCTTGTTTTGCCATCAAGACCCGGCACCGGCTCGTGCTCACCGGCACGCCGCTGGAGAACCGCCAGCTCGACCTGTGGTCGATCTTCCGCTACCTGCTGCCGGGCCTGCTCGGCTCGCGGGCCACGTTCGAGTCCTCGCTGCTGCAGGACCGCGACGGCACCATGGCCCGGCTGCGCCAGCAGGTTGCGCCGTTCATCCTGCGCCGCACCAAGAACGAGGTGGCGAAGGAACTGCCGCCCAAGGTCGAGATGGACCTGCTTTGCCCGCTCACCGAGGTGCAGCGCACCGAGTATGCGCGCATCTGCACGGAGGGCCTGGCCCGGCTGGGCGAGGACATCGGCCTCGCGCTGCGCGAAAAATCCTTCGGTTTCCTCGCGCTGCTCACGCGGCTGCGGCAGGTGTGCTGCGACCCGGACCTGCTGCCGTGGCTCAACTCTCCGCTCACGGACAGCGGCAAGCTGCAACTGCTGATCGAAAAGCTCGGTGAGATCGTGGGCAGCGGCCACAAGGTGGTCATCTTTTCGCAGTTCGTCACGCTGCTCGACCGCGTCCGCACGGCGCTCGACGCGCACTACCCGGAGCTGCCGCGCTATGAGATCACCGGCATGACGGTGGACCGGCAGAAACCGGTGCGGGACTTCCAGACGGCGCAGGGCGCGGCGGCCATGCTCGTCAGCCTCAAGGCGGCCGGCACCGGCATCACGCTCCATGCGGCGGACTACGTTTTCCTCCTCGACCCGTGGTGGAACCCGGCGGTGGAGGACCAGGCCATCGACCGCGTGCACCGCATCGGCCAGACCAACACGGTGTTCGTCTACCGCATGGTGACGGTCGGCACGATCGAGGAGCGCATCCAGGCGCTGAAGGTCGAGAAGAAGCAGCTGTTCAACCAGGTGGTCGGCGGCACGACGGGCGACTTCGAGTGGACGAAGCACTTCAGCTCGCTCAACAGCCTCATCCAGCTCAGCGCCCTCGAATCGGGCGAGGCCGAGCTGTTGAACGCCGCCGTGGCCCCGCTGCCCCCCGCCGCGCCGTGATGGCGGGAACAAGCCTTGTCAGGCCGGCGCGGAAGGGCATCGTGAATTGCGTGGACGTGCGGTATTTTTCTCCAGCCCGGATTGAGTCAACCTGGATCGGCCGGGTTCCACCGTCGGGTGTGAGCGCCCGATGAAGGAAATGGTCCCACAAATCTACGAGCGCCTGCTGCGCCTGTTGCGCTGGCGGTTGTGGATTGCCGAGAAGCTGCGGCCCTCGCCGTGGCAGGAGACGCTGTGCTGGGCGGCGGTGGCCGGGGTGCTGGGCGCACTGTCGGCGCTGGCGTTCCGCGCCGGCACCGACCTGATCCACAGCCTGCTCACGGGCAACCGGGACGGCATCGTCGATTCGTTCTACGAGCTGGAATGGTGGCAGCGGTTGAGCATTCCGGCGGTGGGCGGGCTGATGGCGGGGCTGGTGCTTTTGTTCGGCAAGCGGCTGCACCGCGGGGAAAGCTCCACCGACTACATGGAGGCGATTTTGATCGGCAGCGGCCAGCTGCCCATCCGGGCGAGTCTGGTCAAGAGCACGGCGGCGATGTTCTCCATCGCCTCGGGCGGCTCGATCGGCCGGGAAGGTCCGTTGGTGCAACTCGCCGCGGTGGCGGCCTCGTGGCTCGGCCGCTGGCGGAAACTCTCGGCGCCGCAACTGCGCCTGCTGGTGGCGTGCGGCGCGGCGGCGGGCATCGCCTCGGCCTACAATGCGCCGATCGCCGGGTCGTTCTTCGTCGCGGAGATCATTTTGGGCACGATCGCGATGGAGAGCCTCGGGCCGCTGGCCATCTCCGCGGTGGCGGCGACGCTGACCATGCGGACGCTCTCCAACGCCCACACCCTTTACACCGTGCCCCAGTTCACCCTGCACTCGCTGTGGGAGATCGGGCCGTTCGTGCTGCTCGGCGTGCTCGCCGGCACCGTGGCGCCGTTTTTCCTGCGGTCGCTGCGGCAGGTGGAAGGCTGGTTTGCCCGGACGAAGCTGCCGGTGCCGGCCCGCCTCGCGCTCGGCGGCCTGATCGTGGGCCTCCTGGCGATCAACGTGCCGGAGGTTTGCGGCAACGGTTATTCCGTGGTCGTGGAAATCCTGCACGGCCAGCTGCTGTGGAAGGCGCTCCTCCTCGTGCTCGTGTGCAAATGGGCGGCCACCGCCGCGTCCTTCGGCTCCGGCGCGCCGGGCGGTGTCTTCACCCCGACCCTGTTCATGGGCGCGACACTCGGTTACCTGTACGGCTACGCCGTGCACGCGGTCTGGCCGCTGGGCGCGGCCGATCCGCAGGCCTTCGCGCTCGTCGGGATGGGCGCCATGCTGGCGGCGGCCAGCCATGCGCCGGTGATGGCGATCATCATGCTGTTCGAGATGACACTGAGCTACGACATCATCATGCCGCTCATGCTCTGCAGCGTCGTGGCCTACTACACGGCGCGCGGGATCGAGGACCAGTCGCTCTACAGCGAGGCCCTGCAGAAAAAGGCCGCCGATTCCCCCGAGCGGATGCGCCTGCCCGGGGTGGTGGCCGACCTGGTCAAGGCCCAGGCCACCGTGGTGCGGCAGACGGCGCGCTTCGAGGCGATCGCGGCGGAATTCCTGCAGTCGCGCCAGGAGGAAATCTACGTGACCACCGACGAGGGCGGCTATGCCGGCGCGATTTCCCTGCACGACATCAAGCCGTACCTCAATGACGCGGCCGTCGCGACGCACGTCATCGCCGGCGATCTGCTGCGGGACGACGTGCCGTCGGTCGCCACCAACGCGTCGCTGGCCGAGGCGCTGCGGGTGTTTGCGCAGCACGCCGGCCAGACGCTGCCGGTGGTCGAGCTCGGCACGGGCCGGCTCGCGGGGATCCTGGTGAAGAACGACCTGCTGCTCGCGCTGCTCGAGGGCCGCAGCGTGCCGGGTCACTTGGCCGCGGCGACGTCCGTCACGGCCAGGTAGACGAACTCGAGGAACGGGCGGATGCCCGCGATCTCGACCCGCTCGTCATTGCCGTGGGCGCGGTTGCCGCCGTCGGCGTTGGTGAACACCGTGCCGAGCCCGTAGGCCTGCACGCCCTTGGCGCGGAGGAAGGCCGAGTCGGTCGCCCCGGTCAGCATCGTCGGGATCACCACGCGGCCCGGGAAGACCGTCTGCTGAGCCCGCTCGAGCGCGGCAAACATCTCGGTGTTGATCGAGGACGGCGGGGTGGCCGGGAAATTGTTGAAGGCGGAGGGCGTGACCGTGATGGCGGGATCGTTGATCTGTTTCTCCAGCAGGTGCACGAAGGCGTCCATGTCCTCGTCCGGCAGGGCGCGGACGTCGAGGGTCACGAGCCCGTCGCCGGGGATGACGTTGACCCGGAAGCCGGCCTTGAAGACGGTGGGGGAGATGGAGGTGCGCAGCACCGAGTTTTCGGTCAGGTATTTGTCCGTGAGCCGGAAGATTTCCTGCACCTGCGGCCCGACGACCGGGTCGTTGAAGTGCGTGTAAAGCCAGGCCTCCTCGGGCGCGCTGATGGCGGCGAGGCGCTCGAAGTAGGTGCGGGTGGTCTCGTTCAGCCGCACGGGCGGCTGCCACGCGCCGCTGATCCTGGCGATCGCGTTGGCGAGATGGACGATGGCGTTGTCGGCGCGCGGCCGCGAGCCGTGGCCGCTGGTGCCCTTGGCCGAGACGAGGAGCGAGCGCGGGACCTTTTCCGTCGTCGCCACGCCGACAAACTTCACGCGGCCGTTCTCCTCGACGATGCCGCCGCCCTCGTTGAGCGCGAACTCGCAGTCGATCTTGTCCCAGTGCTTGTCGATGAGGTACGTGATGCCCTTGCTGGAGCTCTCCTCGTCGGCCTCGGCGACAAAGATGACGTCGCGGTCGAGCGCCACGTTGAGCCGCTTGAGGAGCAGCATCACCTCGAGGCAGACGGTGGTCATGCACTTGTCGTCGCTGGCGCCGCGGCCGTAGAGGAAGCCGTCCTTGATGACGCCCTCGAACGGGTCGACGGTCCACTTCTCGCGCTCGACGCCCACGACGTCGGTATGGCCCATGATGACGATGGGTTTTTTCTTGCCCGAGCCCTTCAGGCGGGCGACGAGGCTCTGCCGGGCGGGATCGGCGCCGAGGAGTTCGGCGGGGATACCCTCCTTGTCGAGGATGGCCTTGAGGAAGGCGGCGCCGCGGGTCTCGTTGCCGGGCGGGCTGGAGGTGTCGACGCGGACAAAGTCCCGCAGCGTGGCGACGGTTTCCTGGTGGGCGGCGGCGAAATCCGGGGCGGCGGCAAAGGCCGGCACGAAGGCGAGGGCAAGCAAGGGCAGGGCGAGGCGGCGCAGTCGATTCATGGGCGGGGACACTGGGCGCCGACCCGCAAAAGACAACGACCGTCTGTCACGCCTTTTCCCAGTTTGTCACATGGGCGTCACGAAACCGTAACAATTCTCGGTTAGTTTCCTGTCTCGTCTGGGCCCAATCCCCCAGGTGTACCCACAACTCAGGCAAAACCAGAACCATGCTTAACCTAAAATCCAAACTGCTCGCGGTGTCCACGGCGCTCCTTTGCGCCGGGGCCGCATTCGCCCAAGACAGCGGCCCGCTCATTGACCTGCTGGTCAAGAAGGGCATCGTCAACGATCAGGAGGCCGAGGAACTTCGCGCCGACCTCGTCAAGGATTTCGCAGCCAACACCTCGGCCGGCAAACTGAACCTCGGCTCGGCCATCACCGAGTTCAAGATCTCGGGCGACATCCGCATGCGCTACGAGTACAACAGCCAGGCGCCGGAGATTGCCGCCGGCGGTTACACGGTCGCCAATGAAACCTCCCGCCAGCGCCTGCGCTTCCGGCTCAATGGGGACCTGGCCCTGCAGAAGGGCTGGACGGCCGGCTTCGCCCTGGAAACCGGCCAGTCGAGCGACTCGGCCAACCAGACCTTCACCAACATGGCGGACGACTACGGCATCTACCTGGCCCGCGCCTATGTGGGCTGGCAGCCGAACTCCAACTGGGCGTTCGTCCTCGGGAAACAGAAGAACATCATGTACACGACCGATCTGCGCTGGGACGCCGACATCAATCCCCAGGGCCTGAGCGAAATCTACAAGCACTTCATCGGTTCGAAGGACACGTTTGAGGTGCGTTCCATGCAGCACTTCATGCAGGACCGGACCGAGGCAAACAATACCGGTCCCGCCCGCCGGGATGCATTCCTCTTTGAAAATCAGGCCGTTTATACGCACTGGTTCGCCCCGAACAACCTGAGCAGCGTGGTCATCGCGGCCGGTTACAACGCGTACAACCAGTCCACGGTCCTCGCGACCGATGGTATCCTCAATTCCGCCGCGTTCGTGGGCCCGCTGCGGGCGCAGGACTACGCGACCTTCGCTGGCGAGGTCAACTTCGCCAACGTCAACGGCGCGGGCACGGCCTTCAAGGTCTACTGGGATTCCTCCTATAACCTGACAGCGGGCACCCGTGCTTACCGCGTCTACGGCCTGAACAGTGCCAAGTTCAGCGACGGTTCCACGGCCTGGCTGGCCGGTATCGGCTACGCCAGCGGCACCGGCAAGGTGCAGGGCGATTACAGCGCCCGGCTTGACTATCGCCGCGTCGGGATCACCGCCACCGACCCGAACATCAACGATTCCGACTGGGGCTTCAGCAAGGACAACGAGAAGGGTTTTGAACTGACCCTCCTCTACAATGTCACTGATTTCAGCACCCTGGGGCTCAAGTATTTCGATACCTCGATCATCCAGAAGGGCATGACCTTCTCCTTGGGCAACCTCGATCACTCCCAGGAACTGCTGCTCGACCTCGTCGTGAAGTTCTAATCGCGACTGCAATTTAACCACCGATTCCCATGAAAAAATCCATTCTCCTCCTGGCCGCCGCCTTGTCCGTCACCGGGCTGGCCAGCGCCCAGAAACTCGTCATCAAGGGTTCAGATACCCTGGGCGCCAAGCTCGTCCCGATGCTGGCCGAGGACTACAAGTCCAGCCATCCCGGCACGACCTTTGAAATCGCGGCCGAGGGTTCGACCACCGGCATCGCCGCCATTACCGACGGCACCGCCCAGATCGGCATGTCCAGCCGCCGCGCCAAGCCCACCGAGATGTCCGCGGCCACGGCCAAGGGCGTTACGATGAAGCCCACGATCGTGGCCTTCGACGGCATCGGCGTCATCGTCAGTGCGAAAAATCCGCTCAGCACCCTGACCAAGCGCCAGGTCGAGCAGATCTTCGCCGGTGACATCACCGACTGGAGCCAGGTGGGCGGCACCGCCGGCCCGATCTCGATCTATACCCGCAACACGTCGTCCGGCACGTATTCGGACTTCAAGGACCTTGCCATGAAGAAGCGCGACTACGCTTCCTCCTCGCAGAAGATGGCCGGCAATGAGCAGATCGCCGCCGAGGTCGCCAAAAATGCCAACGGTATCGGTTATGTGGGCCTCGCCTACCTGACGGATCCCGGCATCAAGACGGTCTCCATCGAGGGTTCGCTGCCCACCGAGGAATCCGTGCTAGCCAAGCAATATCCATACGCCCGGCCGACGTTCTACTACACGAACGGCGAGCCGTCCGGCGAAGCCGCCAAGTTTGTCGAGTTTACGCTGAGCGACGAGGGGCAGAAAATCGTCCGCAAGGTCGGTTTCGTTCCCGTCCGCAAGCTGAACTGAGTCAGGCTGAGAAAAGTGTAACCAAAGCCGCCCGCAGACCTGCCCGGACTGCGGGCGGCCGTTTTTAACCGCGCAGCGCCCGGCGTCCCTGCCGGCCGCCACTCCCACTCTTTGTAACGCAACTGTAACCTGTCCCGGTTGACCGGCCCCGCCGCCGGTCCCGATGCTGATGCCGTCCCTTGGAATGCCCGCCGCCACTCAAACTCCCGCCGCTCCCCGCCTGACGACCCAAGAGGCCCTGCTGCGCAAGCGCACCGGATGGTTCTTCGGGATGACCGGCGACCAGTTCGTCAAGTACGTGTTCCAGGGCAATGCCGCGATCTCCATCGTCGTGCTGGCCCTGATCACGTTCACGATCTTCCGAGATGCCGTCGGGTTTCTGCCGCAGAACCACGCCAACCTGGTAATCTACCGGCTCGCGGGTCTCGAGTTCGTCGACATTTTCCGCGAACAAGTCACGACCCACAGCACCATCTCGCGTTATCTAGCCAGCGCGCGGGAACAGCAGCGGGACCGTTTGACCAAGAAAGAAGGACTGAGTCCGGCGGCCGCCATGGCCCAGCTCGCGGTGTTTGATGATTTCGCGAATCGCTTTTCCGATACGATCAGTGATGAGGAGACGATCCTCGGCACGATGACCGACCTGGCCAGTTCCCTGAAGGAACGCCAGACGGTCGGCGAGGATCTGGCCGAGGGTAAGAAGAAGCTGCTGGCCGCCAAACGGACCGCTACCCCCGAAAGGGCGGCGGAACTGCAGAAGCAGGCCGATGAGATTCAGATCGAGACGATCGATTTCAAGACCGAGATCCAGCCCCTGCTGGCAATGCGCCCGCAGATCCTTGAGGCGAATGCCAAGCTGCTCGTTGAGATGAACGCGCTGGCGGCGAATGTGCCCAAGTTTCCCGACCCTGCCTTCACCCGCAAGCTGGAGAAATTTCAAGGTTTCGTTCAGGCGTACGCCGGCGAGATCAAGACCGCCGAAGCCAAAATGGCGGCCTGGGACCAGACGAAGCCGGTCGGCAGGCTGGAAGCCTTCAACGCGTTTGCCTTCGGCCGGAAGTGGATCACCGGCAGTTCCTCCTGGCAGGATTGGTATGGCGTCCTCCCGCTGTTGAGTGGCTCTCTGCTGATCGCCTTCCTCGCGCTCCTGATTGCGATCCCGCTCGGGGTCGCCGCCGCGGTGTACGTCAACCAGGTCGCCCGCCCGGCTGAGCAGAAGTTCATCAAGCCCTACATCGAGTTTATCTCCGCCATCCCGAGTGTCGTCCTTGGCTTCTTCGGCATCGCGATGCTCGGAGAGACGCTGCGCCGGGTTTCCCAGTCACCCAGCCTGGATTGGGTGCCGGGCTTTCCGATCGCCGAGCGCCTGAACGCCACCACGGCGGCCTGCCTGCTCGCGCTCATGGCGATCCCGACAATCTTCTCGCTGGCCGAGGACGCGATCAACAACGTCCCGCGCTCCTTCCGCGAGGCTTCGCTGGCCCTGGGGGCGACCCGCCTGCAGACCATGATTCACATCACCGTGCCGGCGGCGCTCTCCGGCATCATGGCCGCCATTCTGCTCGGTTTCGGCCGGGTTGTCGGCGAGACGATGGTCGTGCTGCTCTGCGCCGGCAACCGGATCGAGATCCCTGATTTCAGCAAGGGTGCCGGGGTGATCTTCCAGCCGGTGCACACGATGACCGGCATCATCGCCCAGGAAATGGGCGAGGTGGTGCGCGACAGCATCCATTACCGCGCACTCTTCATGATCGGCGTCCTGCTCTTCCTGATTTCGCTCCTCATCAACTGGCTCGCGCAGAAGATCGTGCGCCGCTACCGGATCTCCATCGGATGAACCCGACGCACGTCACGGTCCCCGCCATCTTCGCCCGGCCCACGCTGGCCAAGCGCGTCGAGAGCGTCATCTTCACCCTGCTGCGGCTCAGCACCTACTTCGTGCTCCTGTGCGCCGCGTTCATTTTCTGGGACATCGGCACCAAGGGTGGGGCGGTGATCTTCCAGAAGTCCGCGCCCTTCATCAACGTGCCGTTCCTGACCGAGGCGCCCGAGACGCTGAATGTCTTCGAAATCAACGGGCAGAAGCAGACCATGGGTGCCCGGGCCTTCCGCCAGTACAAGGCGCAGCACGCTGATGAGCTCAAGGGCGCGCACATCGAGACCTACGTTTACTCGGCCGGCGGCATTTTCCCGAACATCGTCGGCACACTCCTTCTGGTCGCGGGCTCCATGGTGATCGCCTTGGTGCTCGGGGTCCTGAGTGCCATCTATCTCAGCGAGTACGCGACGGACGGCCCGTTCATCCGGTTCCTCCGTCTGTCGATCATCAACCTGGCCGGCGTGCCCTCGATCGTGTTCGGCCTGTTCGGCTTCGGCCTCTTTGTCATCGCGCTGGATTTCGGCGTCTCGCTGCTGGCGGGCTGGCTGACGATGGCCTTCATGGTGCTGCCGATCATCATCACCGCGTCGGAGGAGGCGCTGAAGGCCGTGCCCAAGGGTTACCGCGAGGGTTCCCTCGCCCTCGGGGCCACGAAGTTCCAGACGATCATGACGAACGTCCTGCCCTACGCCCTGCCGGGCATTTTGACCTCCTCGGTGCTGTCCATCGCCCGCGTGGCCGGCGAGACGGCGCCCATCATGTTCACGGCGGCGTTTGTCGTCCGGGACGAACTGCCCTGGCAGGTGCAGAAGTGGACCGACTTTTTCTTCCAGGGCGTCATGGCATTGCCTTACCACATCTACGTGGTGGCGACCAAGATTCCCCAGAACGAATACACCCGTGACGTCCAGTACGGCACCGCCTTCGTCTTTCTCTTCACTGTCGCCGCCATCGCGCTGACCGCGGTCATCCTCCGCACGCGGCTCCGCAAAAAATACAAATGGTAACCGCCCTTCCCCCCATGACCGAACCCGTTGCTCCCTCCACCGCCGCCCGGACGGTCTCCGCGGCGCCGGCGCCCGCCACCGCGCCCGCCGCCCGCGCCGTCATTGAAATCGACGGGGTGGATTTCTGCTATGGGACCGCGAAGACGCTGCACGGCGTCTCGCTGCACATTAAGGAGCGCGAGGTCACCGCGTTCATCGGGCCCTCCGGTTGCGGCAAGAGCACGCTCCTGCGCTGCCTGAACCGGATGAACGATCTGGTTGACGGCGCCAAGGTCACGCAGGGCGAGATCCGGATCGACGGCGTGAACATCTATGACCCCCGCGTGGACGTCATCGAGCTGCGCAAGCGCGTCGGCATGGTCTTCCAGAAATCCAATCCCTTCCCGAAATCCATCTACGACAACATCACGTATGGCCTCCGCATCCAGGGACAGAAGAACAAGGCCCAGCTCGACGAGATCGTGGAAAAGAGCCTGCGCGGGGCCGCCTTGTGGGACGAGGTGAAGGACCGGCTGCACCAGAGCGCGCTCGGGTTGTCCGGCGGCCAGCAGCAGCGCCTCTGCATCGCCCGCGCCGTTGCCGTCGAGCCGGAGATCATCCTGATGGACGAGCCCTGCTCCGCGCTGGACCCCATAGCCACGGCCAAGGTCGAGGAGTTGATCCATGAGCTGAAGAAGGAGTTCACCATCGTGATCGTGACCCACAACATGCAGCAGGCCGCCCGCTGCTCCGACCGGACCGCCTTTTTCTACCTCGGCAAGCTGATCGAGTATGCCGCGACCCGCACGATCTTCATGAATCCCGCCAACCCGCAGACCGAGGCTTACGTCTCCGGCCGGTTCGGCTGAAATTTTAACCACGAAATACACGAAGCACACGAAATCAGAGAAAGGGGTTTGCGACCTTTCGTGTTTTTAGTGTGTTTCGTGGCGACCCAAATCCCATGAAACGATTCTTCGACGCCGAACTGGAAAACTTCCGCTCCCACCTGCTGCAGATGGGCGAGCGCGCCATCGACCAGACGCGGCAGGCCATGCGTGCCCTGATGGACGGGGATATTCCCCTGGCCGACTCGGTCATCAAGGCCGACGACGAACTCGACCGCCTCGAGGTGAAGATCGATGACGAGGCGATCCGTTACATGACGTTGCGCGGCCCGGTGGCCTCGGAGCTCCGGGTGATCGTGGTGGGCATGAAGGCCAGCCATGATTTGGAGCGCGTCGGCGACGAGGCGACGGGCATCGCCCGCCGCGCCCGCAAGCTGGCCATCGAGCCGCGGCTGGAACTCTACGCCGACATGCCCCGCATGGCGAACATCGCCCTGGAGATGCTGCGGGACGCCCTGGACTGCTTCGTGCAGGAGGACGAGCAGAAGGCGCTGAGCGTCATCCGCCGCGACCCGGAGGTGGATAACCTGAACCGGCTGCTCTACCGCCGGCTGACCAGCTTCATGATCGAGAAGCCCGACACGATTTCGCGCGCGCTCGAGCTGATGTTCATTTCCAAGTCGATCGAACGGATCGCCGACCACGCCACCAACATCGCCGAGGAGATGGTCTTCCTGTCGAAGGGGCAGGACATCCGCCACAGCGACATCGCCAAGCAGGATACGCCGTTCTCCGCCTCGACCCCGCCGATGTGAGGGCCGGGCGGGTAGGGGCTGCGCCCCTACGCCGATCTGGCTGCCTAGTGATACCCGAGGTAGCTGCAGAGATGCTGCGTCAGGAAACCGATCAGGGCGCAGACCGGCAGGGTGAAGACCCAGGCCCAGATGATTTTCTCCACCACGCCCCACTTGACGGCGCCAAAGCGCTTGGCGGCGCCCACGCCCATGATCGAGGTGGAGATCACGTGGGTGGTGGAAACCGGGATGCCGTAGTTGGAGGCAATCTGAATGATGACGGCCGCGGTCGTCTCGGCGGCAAAGCCGTGAACGGGCTGCAGCTTGACCATCTTGTGGCCCATGGTGCGGATGATCCGCCAGCCTCCCGCGGTGGTGCCGGCCGCCATCACGAACGCGCAGGTGAAAATCACCCACTTATCGACGACGAACTCGGGCGTGCGGAGGAAAGACAGCCAATCCGGCAGGTTCTTAAAGGCGCCGGATTTCGTGCCGGTGAAGAGGGCGAGCGCGATGATGCCCATGGTTTTCTGGGCATCGTTCGAGCCGTGGCTGTGGGCCATGAAGCCCGCGCTCACGAGCTGCAGCTTGCCGAAGAGGTTGTTCACCACGCGCGGCCGCAGCCGGTGAATCATCATCGTGAGCAGGAACATCAGGAGCGCGCCGCCGAAGAAGCCGGCCAGCGGCGAGCTGATCATGGGGAGCACGACCTTGGGCCAGAGGCCGGCGGCGGCACCCTTGGCGTCGGTCGTGGCCCAGCGCAGCACCCCCCAGTCGTTGCCGGCCGAGGCCACGGCGGCGCCGCACAGTCCGCCGATCAGCGCGTGACTGGAACTCGACGGCAGGCCCAGCCACCAGGTCAGGAGGTTCCAGATGATGGCACCGGTGAGGCCGGAGAAGATGGTCACCATCGTCACCACGTTGGTGTCGACCAGGCCCTTGCCGATGGTGCTGGCGACAGCCGTGCCGGCCAGGGCGCCGACGAGATTGAACACGGCGGCCAGCGTGATCGCCTGGCGCGGGGTCAGGACCTTGGTCGAGACGACCGTGGCGATGGCGTTGGCGGCATCGTGAAAGCCGTTGATGTATTCGAACACCAACGCCGTCAGGAGGACGATCAGGAAAATTGTCATGGGGCTCGGTCGCTAGCGCCGTTCCGGCCTGCAGGCCGGCCGGTGTTTGTCCGGGCCGGTCGCCCGGCAAAGCGCAGCGGGCTTAGGAATATTTCAGCATGATGAGGAAGACGACCTGGCCGGCGTCACGCGCGCGGTCCACGGCCGTCTCCACCAGATCGTAAAGCTCCATGAGGATGACGACCTCCTTGGCCTCGTAGGGGCCGTTGTAGAGGTCCTTGACCAGGGCGAGCATGACCTTGTCGGCCTCGCCCTCGGCGAACTGCAGGCGGGAATGGGCGTCCTGGATGCGCTCGATCTGGGTGCCCTTGCGCAGCTGTTTCACCATGAAGTCGACGGAAGCCACGGCGTCCTCGAGCAGCACGACCTGGCGCTGCAGGCTCTCGCGCGGCACGCGGGCGGGGCAGATGGTCAGGCGCTCGACGATTTTCTCGACAGTTTTCGGGATGCGATACAGGGCGAGCGAAAGGGCCTCGATGTCCTCGCGTTCCAGCGGGGTGACGAAGGTCTTGCAGAGTTCCTCGGTGATCTGCTGGGTGATGCGCTTGTCCTTCCGGCGCGTCTGGATGATATCGTGGATGTTGGAGGCCTGGGCGGCGCCGTCGGTGCCCAGAATCTTGGCGAGCAGACCGGTGCTGGCCTTGGCCTCCTCTGCACTGGCCTCCAGCAGGTCGTAGAACTTCTCCTCCTTACCCAGCAGCTTCTTCAGGGAAATCATGCCTGACACGGGATACAAGAACCGGCCGGGGAGGCGAGGGGATATTTACAAAAGTTACGATTTGAAAACAACCTGCCCTCAACCGCTAAGCTAAAAGTGGGGCGGCCAACGGGATTCGAACCCGCGACCCCAAGAATCACAATCTTGTGCTCTAACCAGCTGAGCTATGGCCGCCGTAAAATTGGGAGCCGGGAACATCCTGAGTGGTGCGCCGCCTGTCAATCATTCTCCCGCCGATTGCCGTTGCGGGCGGGGGCGGGCTCCTCTTGCTCAAAGGCATGTCCCGGTTGCGTCTGCTGACTTTCAATATCGCCCATGCCCGCGGGGCGATGCCCTTGCACCAGGGACTGCGGTCCGGGGCCAAAATCCGGTCCAATCTGTTGAAAATCGCTGCGCTGATCCAGCGGCTGAAGGTGGACATCGTCGCCTTGCAGGAAATCGACGAAAATTCCCGGTGGAGCGGCAGTTTCGATCACCTGGCCTTCCTGCGCGAGCACTCGGGGCTGGGGTATGGGGCGCACGGCGTGCACAACCGGCGGGTGGGGCGCTACCACCTCAACTACGGGAATGCCATTCTCTCGCGCTGGCCCATCCACCACTTTGACACGGTGTCCTTCGGGCGCGGCACGGTGGGGGAAAAGGGTTTTCTCTTTGCCGAGGTCGACTCGCCGGCGGGGCGGCTGCCGCTGGTCAATATCCACCTGAACCACCGCTCGCGGGTGCAACGGCTCAAGCAGGCCGCCCTCCTGATGAAATACCTCGATGAACAGCGCGCGCGCCGGTCGGCGCAGTGGCGCATGTCCCCGGTGGTCTGCGGCGATTTCAACACCCCGGCTACGGCGCCGGACGCCACCGCCACGTTGCTGGGCTATCTCGAGCAATCGCGGAACTACACCCTGCTGCCCAAGACCGGCCGCACGTTTCCCTCGCTGCTGCCCGCCCGGGCCCTCGATTACGTGTTTCTGCCCGACGAATGCCGCATGCCGCACGCGGAAGTCGTGCGTTGCATGCTGTCCGATCACCGCCCTGTACTGGTTGAATTTTCCTGCGAAAGCGGTCAGCCACTGTAATTTACGCTCGACCCGTGGCGTCTAGCTTTCGACCTTCCTAATTACATGGATCGGATTGCCCAAGTCTTTGCCCGTGCCACCGGCGAAAAACGCGCCGCGTTTGTCGCCTACCTGTGCGCGGGTGATCCTGATTTTGATGCCTCCCTGGCGGCCTGCCGGGCGGTCATCGACGCCGGGGCCGACATCCTGGAACTGGGGGTGCCCTTTTCCGACCCGCTGGCGGACGGCCTGACCAACCAGCTGGCGGCACAACGCGCGCTGGACAGCGGCATGACCGCGGCGCGGGTCTTCGACCTGGTCCGGCAGATCCGGGAAAAGAGCCAGGTACCGATCGTCTTCTACACTTACTACAACCTGGTTTTCTCCAATGGCGTCGACCAGTACGTGCGCGAGGCCAAGGCCGCCGGCGTAGACGGCCTGCTGACGCTGGACCTGCCGCCCGAGGAGGCCGGCGAGGTCCTCGCTGCCTGCAAGAAGCACGGGGTGAAGACGGTTTTCATCGTGGCCCCGACCACCCCGGCCGAGCGGCTGGCCCGGATTTGCGCGGCGGCGACGGGTTTTGTGTATTATGTCTCACGCGAAGGCGTAACCGGGGTGCGCGGCAAGGTCGCGGCGAATATTCCCGAGACAGTCGCGCGGATCAGCCAGTACACGGACCTGCCCGTGGTGGTGGGTTTCGGTATCTCCACGCCCGAGCAGGTTAAAGAAGTCGCCCGTTCGGCCGATGGTGTCGTGGTCGGAAGTGCGCTCGTCAACGTCATCAAGGAAAACCTCGACAACCGCGCCGGGCTCCCGGCCCGCTTGCGCATCACCGCGGCCGGCCTGGTCGCCGGCGTCCATTGAACGTCCCTTTCCCTGCCATGTCCAAGCTGCGTAAAATCCTGCTGATTGACGACGATCGCGTCCAACAGCGCCTGATGCACGAGATGGTGAAGAATTTTCGCAGCGGCCCCTTCGAGCTGGAGCAGGCCGCGACTTACGAGGACGGCCTGAAGAAAATCCTGACCGGCAAGTATGCCGCGTGCCTGCTCGACTACCGGCTCGACGACCGGGACGGCCTGGCCCTGCTGCGCGAGGCGCGGATCGCCGGGTGCGTCACGCCCGTGATCGTGCTGACCGCCGATGACAGTGAGGAAGTGGACATCGCGGCGATGGAAGCCGGGGCGGTCGACTATCTGGTCAAGGGTTCGCTCACGCCGCGCCTGCTCGAGCGCTCGCTCCGCTACGCCCTGAAACTGGACGAGACCCTCGCGCAGCTGCGCATGCTCGCCCTCCGCGATGAGTTGACGCGCCTGCTCAACCGCCGCGAGTTCCAGCGCATCCTCGAGGAGGAATGGGACCGCAGCATGCGTTTCAAGCGGCCGTTCGCACTCGTCATGGTCGATATCGACCACTTCAAGCGGATCAACGACACCTACGGCCACCAGACGGGTGACGAGGTCCTGCGCCACGTGGCCAGCCTGCTCGCCGGCCAGGTGCGCAATGTCGACCGCGTCGCGCGCTACGGTGGCGAGGAATTTGCAATCATCATGGTGGAAACCGACCGCCAGAGCGCCATCGACAGCATGCACCGCCTCGGTGCGCTGCTGGCGGAGACCCCGTGCGTCATCGGCAATTACCTGACGATCGAGGTCACCCTGAGCGCCGGCGTGGCTTCGAGTCTGTTCGACGCCACGAATGCGAGTGACCTCGTGGCGGCGGCGGACCGGGCCCTGTACGCCGCCAAGGAAGGCGGGCGCAACCGCATCGTATCCGCGGACGGCACGGTGGTGGTTTTCAAGGAGACCTAGCAGCATTTCCGTTAGCGCTGTAGCCGGGGGTCGCCGACCCCGGTGCCTGGGTGTCGTAATACCAGACCGGGATCAGCGACCCCGGCTACAGCCAGCCATTGCACTGTCCGTCCTAAACTGCGGCCGGCACCATGATCCGCAGGCTCTGCGGGTTCAGGGATATCTCCAGCCGGGCGGTGGTGGCGCGCGGTTCGCCGTCGGTGTGAACCCAGCCGGCTTTTTCCCGCTCGATGATGAATTCGGGGCTGTTCAGCCGCGTGACGGCGCGGACCTGCTCGAAGGAGTCGGTGCCCAGCCGGTAAAGCATCCCGCAGGCACCGATGAAGCCGACCTGGGGCACGCTCACGAGATCGAAGTGGCCGTCGTCCATTTTCGCCCCCGGGGCGATGCGGGCGTCGTTGCCGTACTGGTCGGAATTCATGACCGCGAGCGTGAACGCGCGCAGCCGCGCCGTGCCTTCGGCATGATGCACCGTGACGTTCTCGGGCTGGTGGGAGAAGAAGGAGGGAACCCCGACGCGGAAATAACCGGTGAGGCCGCGGCTCGTCAGCCGGCTGAAGCGGACGGCGATATCGGCCTCGAACCCCAGGCCCATCGCGTTGACGAACGCGAAGCCGTTGACCATCCCGGTATCGATCGCCCGCGGCCGCCCTTGCAGCAAGGTGTTGAAGGCCCCGTGGCCGGGGCCCGGGATCCCGAGGTGCCGGCCCAGCCCGTTGCCGGAGCCGCAAGGAATCAAGCCGAAGACGGCGGGGGTGCCGATCAGGGCGCTGGCGACCTCGTTCATCGTGCCGTCACCGCCGATCGCGACGACGAGATTGCAGCCGTCGGCGACCGCCGCCGCCGCCAACTCCGTGGCGTGACGCGGCCGTTCGGTGGCGACAATGGTGCCGTCGAGCCCGTGCCGGGCGATGAATTCCACGGCGCGGTCGTAAAGATACGGGTCCTTGCGGTTGCGACCGGAGTGGGGGTTGAAGATGAACCGGACTTTCAAGGGCGAGTCTCCGAAGAAAACGGCGGTTGGTGCGGATTGCACGGATTTTTCATGTGACAATCCCGACACAATCCAGGGTTCCATCAGGCGGGGCGCTAGCGGGTGGCCTGGCCGGGGGGCGCAGGCGGTCATGGATTCTGAGTGCGTTCAACCCCCATCAGTCTATCCCTGTTATGCGTCGCTGGCTCGGAGCCAGAGGCCGTTTTGAAAACCTTCCTCCTCTCATGACCCCCACCATCCATGTTCTCACGGGTTGCACCGCCGTCGGCAAAACCGAGCTGGCGCTGCGCTGGGCCGAGGCGAACGGGGCGGAGATTGTCTCCTGCGACTCCCTTTTGTTTTATCGCGGGATGGACATCGGCACGGCCAAGCCGACGGCCGCCGAGCTCGTGCGCGTGCCCCACCACCTGGTCGACATCCGGGCGGTGACCGAGCCGATGGATGTAACGCATTACGTTACTTTGGCCCGGGCGGCGGTGGCGGATATCCTGGGGCGCGGCCGGCAGGTCCTGGTCACGGGGGGCAGCGGGTTTTACCTCAAGGCCTTCTTTGCCGCCGTGGCGGATGAAGTCACGGTCGCGGATGAACTGCGCGCCCGGCTGCGGGCCCGGCTGGAGCAGGCCGGGCTCGCTTCACTCGTCGCCGAACTCCAGCAGCTGAACCCGCTCGGCCTGGGCGCGCTGGACACGCAGAATCCGCGGCGGGTGATCCGGGCCCTGGAAAGATGCCTGGCCTCGGGCCGGACGCTGGCCGAGCTTAAGGCCGAGTTTGCCGCGCTCCCGGCGCCGTTTGCCGCCTACGAGATCCGGCTGTGCGAGCTGGTGCGGGACAAGGAGGAATTGGAACAGCGCATCGCCCGGCGCGTGGCGGGCATGCTGCAGGCCGGGCTAATCGAAGAAGTGCGCGGATTGCTGGCGGCCGGGTTGGAGAAAAACGAAAGTGCCGCCAAGGCGATCGGCTACCGTGAGACCATCGACGTTATTCGCGGACTACGGCCCGAGGCGGACCTCCCGGCGGCGATCGAGCAAAACACCCGGGCCTTGGTCAAGAAACAGCGGACCTGGTTCAAGACCCAGCTGCCCGACCACCGGCAGATCGGCGCCAGCCAGGCGACGGTCGCGGAGTTGTTTGTCTAGGGGTTCCCGAAATCGCCCCCACGACGAAATCAGCTGGCGGCCGGCCCGCGATGCATCCGCCGCACCACCAACGTCAGCCAGAGTGAGAACAGCCCGCCCATGAGCGTCATCCCGAGCACGATGGTGCTGATGAGCCCGGCGGGACTGTTGGCCTGCCGGTAGAAGGTGATGTTCTGGCGGATCTCGACCTCGCTCACGGCCTGGGCGCGCCATTGGGCGACTTTCCAATCGAGCGTATAGTCCAGCCAGCCGGGGTTGATGAACTGACTGTAGGCGACCAGGAAAGTATAGACCACGAGCGCGGCCATGAACGAGGCGCTGAGCCCCGCCAGAATGCCCCGGCCGAAACCCAGCGGCGCTCCAGGGGCCGCCGCTTGCTTGCGCTTCAGCAGCAGGAAAATCATGCCCAGCGGAATCAAGGTTGAGAAATAGCCGCTGTATTCACCGATCGCGACCCGCGTGGTGTGGAAACCGAGCAGGAATTCAACGCTCATCCAGACGCAAACACCCGCTCCCGCCAGCAGACCGTAAGTCAGTTCCGGTCTCATGGGGCGACTGCCTTCTTGCTCAGCCGCAGGAACAGCATCACGTGCGTCGCGATGATCAGCGGCACCAGGAACGTGGGCAGGAGGCTGAGCGGCAGATAGGTCAGCGCCCGCAGCTGCCGGATGTCTTCGAAGCCGAGCCGGGCGGCCGTGACGACGACCATTAGAATATCCACAAAACCGATCACATTCCAGATGGTGACGGCGTGGACGCGGGTCGGCGCCTTCATCGGCAGCACGCAGACCAGCAAGGCCAGGGTGGCGACCGTGATGTCGCCCCAGCCGCCGGGGACGGCGAAAGCGTACGGCAGTTCGCCGCGGTTGTAGAGCAGCAGAAAATAAACCCCGACGAAACGGGTGACATGCAGCAGCACGAGCGCGCGCAGATCGAGGCCGTCAATCCAGGCCCGGAAACCCCGGGCCTTCAAGTAGCAGGTGAGCACCAGGCCGGTGAGCACCACGATGAGGCCTGGCAGCGCCGGTCCGGGCAGCCGGTTGAGCCATTCCAGCCGGCCGACGACGATGGCGGTGATCAGCCAAAGCCAGATGATGATGCGGACATGGGGAGGCGTGGTCATGCAGGAATAAACGGGAGAAGCAAAAGTGTGCCGTCCCGGTTGGTCGGGTCGAGCGCACAAAATACCGGACGGAATCGCGGGTCTGATGTCGGGCGCTCCGTTCCGCTGCAGGTGGAACCCGGCCTCCG
Organism: uncultured Verrucomicrobiota bacterium; assembly: GCA_903898675.1. Lineage (GTDB taxonomy): Bacteria > Verrucomicrobiota > Verrucomicrobiia > Opitutales > Opitutaceae > Lacunisphaera. Next base: position 25,439 of record CAIUGM010000031.1, on the reverse strand, counting down.
GACGGGTTGGTCTGAGACGAGGGGAGGCGAACCTGCCGCGGAGCAGTCCTGGCCGTGCGTCCGCCCGGTTACTTGGTCGGGAGCGACACCCGGTAAACGTCGAGCGAAGTTCCCTCGAGGAAGCGGAGATTGGCGAGGGCGTTGCGCAGATTCACCTGGGCCTGCAATTCGGTGAGGCGCGCGGTCTCCAGTTGATTCTGGGCCTGGAGCACATCGTAGCTGGTGGCGACGCCGGCATCGAACTTGGCCTTCTGCAGCTCATTCTGCTTGAGGCTGAGTTTGACCGTTTCTGCCGCGGCCGCGACGGCCTGTTGATTGGACTCGACGGCGCGCACCGCGGCCCGGACCTGGACCATGAGGCTCTGGTCGACCTGGTCGAAAACCGTCTGCTCGCTTTGCACACTGGCCATCGCCTGGCGGTATTGGGCGCGGCTGGCGCGCATGCCGAGCGGAACGCTCACCGTCAGGCCGACGTTCCAGTTGTAGCCGGGCCCGGACCACACGGTGGAGTTGGCATCGGAGTAGGAATGCTCGGCGCTCGAGTAGCCGGCGCCGCCCACGGCGTTCAATTGCGGCAGGTTGGCGCGGCGGGCGCGAAGGGCCTGCAGCTTGTATTGCTCGATCGTGGCCTGGATGACCCCGAGGTTCGGGCCGTTGTCGCGGGCCAGCTTGTAGGAATAGGCGAAGGAGGGCGTCACGGGCGACAACTCGGGGAAGGCCACGCGGCCGACCGGATCGGTGAATTCGCGTTCGCCCAGGGCCTGGAGCAGGATGTCCGCGGCGTTGTCCATCGCCTGGGTGAAGCCGATCAACTGGCTTTGCGCAGTGGCGACGCCGGCCTGGGCCTGGACGACATCTAGGTCGGTCAGGACGCCGGTATTGCGCTTGGTGACGTTCTCGTCGAGGAGCTGCTGGGCGAGCTTCAGGCTGTCCTGCGCGACCACGTGCTGTTCGCGGGCGAAGACCAGGTTGTTGTACGCCGCCTCGACGTTGTAGATGGTCGTGAGCACGGAGCTGCGGAGATTGAGGCTCGCGATCTTCTCCCCGGCCTGGGCGATCTGGATCGTCGCGCGGTTGAAGTCGACGCCGGCGCCCTGCAGGAGCGGCTGGCTGATGCTGATCGAGGCCTGGCCGTTGTAGGAGGGATTGATCAGGCTCTGCACGTAGTTGCTGGCATCGCGGGCCAAACCGTAGTTGGCCGTGACCGTGCCGCCGGTGATCACCGGCTGGGTGAGCGAGAAGCTGGTATTCTGGTTGTTGGTCTGGGGCTTGGCGCTGCCGGCCGCGGTGGTGGTGCTGAACAGGGCGGTCGGGCTCTGCTGCACGCTCTTCTGCCAGTTGGCGCCGAAGATCGGGTCGTACGCGGACTTGCTGATGATGACCGCATCCTTGGCCTGGCTGACGGCGAAGGACTGGATGCGCACCGAGAAATTCTTGTCGAGGGCGCGCGCCACGCATTCCTCGAGGGTCAGGCCGCCGGGCGCCGGTGCGGCGGGGCGGGGGGAGGGCTCCGCCATCTGGGCGAAGGCGCCGGAGCTGGCGAGGAGGCCTGCCAGCAAAGCGAGGGAGAGGCGTCGGCGAAGGGTGATGGTCATGAGGAAAAGGGGGGCGGAACAGGCTGATAACACGCGAATCTGGGCAAAAGTTTAAGCTTTTTGTGACGGCGGCGGCAAGGGGCCGGTTTCAGCAAAGAAAATGCCACCGCTTGGGGCGGTGGCAGCAACCTGATAGGCGGACGGCGTTATCGCAGGATAAGCGGTGTCCTCCCCGCCGGATTAGCGCGTGGCGGGCTCGGACTTCTTCAGTTCGCGCTCCACGAGCGCGTTGAGGTAGGAAGTCTCATTGGTGCCGGCTGTGAAAAGTTCGAGCTGCTTCTTCAGCTCGAGGTAGCGCGGGCTGGTCGGGCTGAGATCGGGCAGCTTCTTTTCCTGCACGTAGACGAGAAAACCCTTGGCGTCGGTGGACGTCATTTCGGCCACCTGGCCGGCCTCGGTGGTCGTCAGCGAATTTAGGATGTTGTACGGGAGATCCTGGGGCGGCTGGCGCAGCGTGAAGCCGGCGTAGGTCTTCACCTCCAGCTTGTCGGCGGCGGCCGCGGCGGCGAAGGCGGCGGGGGTGCCGGTGGCAGCCTGCAGCTTGGCGCGGAGGATCTTGCCCTGCTCGTTGAAGAGCCGGCGCTTCTCCACCTCCTTGAAATCAGCGGTCACGCGGTCGTGCACCTCGGCGAACAGCGGTTTGTAGGCCGGCAGGCTCTCGTTCCACAGCAGCACCACGTAGCTGTCCATGGTGGGGAGCGGATCAGAAAAGAAGTGGGACTGGCCCAGGCGCGCGATCTGGTCGGGATAGGCACCGAGCCATGGCTTGTCGGCCGGGGGATTGTCCGGGGCGAACGGGGCCACGGGGGCGATCGTCAGGTGGCGGTCGGCCAGGAAGGAGGCGAGTTCGGCGGAGTTGGCGGTGAGCTTGTGCTCATAGAGCGCGAGGGTGAGTTCGTTCGCGGCCTTGCTGGCGAGGCGGGCCGAGACATTGGCCTTGAGCGCGGTTTCCACCTTGGCGCGGATCTTCGGGAAATTATCCACCGGGGCGGCGGAGGCGGGCGCGGCCTCAGGCGGCACCGGGAACGCCTCGGCGTTGGCGGTGTAGAACGCGCGCAGTTCCGCCTCGGTCGGGCCGGCGGTCGGGAGGAAATCAGCGCCCTTGAACTCGACATAGCTGAAGCGCGGGCGGGCGGGCACGTCGTAGTGCGCGGAGTTTTCGTCGTAGAATTTCTTCAGGCTGTCCTCGCCGGGGTTGAGGGTGGGGGCGAAGCTGGCGTAATCCAGGGTGGCCACCTGCACGGTCCAGCTGGAGTCGCTGCGGATCAGTTGCTGCGTGACATCGTGCGGCAGCACGTAGCCGGGGCCGGCGATGATGGTGGCCAGAAGGTCTGCCACCCGGGTGTCATCGCGGAGGACGCGGTTGACGTCCGCCACCGTGACCTGGGAGCCGGTCTTGAGCGAGTCGCCGAAGGCCGTGTAGCGCTTCTGGTCGAACTGGCCCTGCTCGTTCTGGAACGCACGGAGGGTCGAGACGAACTTGGCGACCTGGGCTTCCGTGGGGGTGGGCAGGTGGAGTTCATCCGCCACGGCGAGGGCGGCGGCGCGCTGGAGGGAGTACTGCTGGAGCTGGCCGCCCTGAAGGTTGCTGGACCCGCGCAACTGGGCGCTGATCGAGCCGTCGCTGAAGAGGCGGCGGGACTCCACCTCGTTGCCGAGGTTATGGCCGAAAAATGGACGCTCCAGCAGCTTGTTGGCTCCGCGGCCCACTCCGGAGGAGGGGCTGAAGATGACGACCAGCGGGATGACCATGGCGGCCAGGACGAGGGCGAACACCCAGCGAAAGTGCTTCTGAAAGGAACGTTGAATCCAGGAGATCATAGGGGAAAGGGGCCAAAAGTAGAAACGGGGGGACAGGTGTCAACCCGCGAAGCGGCACCGTCGGAACCACCCGGAGCCCAGGGCTAATTGCTCAGCTGCCGGCCGGACCGACGGGGAAGGGCGCGTAAGTCTGGCTGGGCTGCAGGTCGTCGATCAGCTGGTCGAGCGTCTTGCCGCCCAGGGCGGCCGGCAGGCTGGCCGTGAGGCGGTCATGGTAGAGCGCCAGCACGGGATCGACGTTATCGAGCAGTCCGCCGGAGGGTGCCTCGCCGTAGTTTTCAAACATCTGCCGGAAATCCAGGAGTGTGATGCGATCGAGGGACCGCGCCGGCTGGTAGCGATGGTCGGTGGGGTCGGCGCCCTCGCCCGGGGGCAGCTCCGCGATCAGGTTGAGGTCGCATAACCGGTTGAGGCTTTCGTTGAGGATCTGCGAGGGCACGCGGATGTGGGTGGACAACCCTGTGACGGAATAGGCCGGCGCGCCGGCCTTGAACCGGCGGGCGACGAGCAGCAGCACCAGCAGCGACATGCTCTCGCGGGTCGCATGGTTCAGGCTGTGCCAGGCGGTCTGGCTGCTGCGGTAGTGGACGTTCTGGACGGCATAGGTGATCTGCCCGCCCACGAGCACGAACAGCCAGAACACATAGAGGCCGAGCATCAGGATGGGCAAAATGCCCACGGCGCCGTAAAGCCGGTTGGCCGAGACGACATTCCGGAAATAAAGGAACGCGAGGTAGTTGTTGAGGAAGAGCAGGGCGGTGACAATCACCGCGCCGATCAGGGCGGCGCGCCACTTCACGCGGGTGTTGGGGATGAGCCGGTAGAAAAGGGTGAGGATCAGCACGAGCAAAACCGCGGAGGTGGACCGCAGCACCAGCGAGTAGAGGGGGGCCAGCTCCTGGCGGAACGGCATCTTGGCGATGTACACGTTCATGAGGGTGCCGGCGGAAAGCAGCGTGAGGGACGTGAAGAACACCAGGGCGCCGATGGTGATGACCGCCCAGTAATAGATGATGCGCGTTAGCCAGTTCCGGCCGCGGCGGACGCCCCAGATGTCATTGAAGGTTTTCTCCACGCTGGTGAAGAGCATCACGACAATGACCAGCAGGGCCAGCAGGCCGACCGCGCCCGCGGTGCCGGAGCCGGTGCCGCTGTTGGTGATGATCTTGGTGATGAAGGTCACCATCTCGGGATCGGCCGGCGGGCGCGGCGGGGTCGGCGCGCTTTTCGTCCCGGGCGGATGCAGGTCCGCCTGTGTGAGTGTCGTGCGCGCCTGCTCGTCGGAAACGGCCTTCTGGTACTGCACGACCTGCGGCGCGATGAAGCTGATGACGTCGTTGACCCCGTTGGCGGCGATGGCGGGGTCGCGGTTGCCGAGGGCGAAGCCGGAGATCAGGACGGCGATCGCCACGAGCGGCCCGAGGCCGAGGAGGGAACTGTAGCTGAGCGCGGCGGCGCGGGCGGCGACCTTCAGCTCGCTCAGACCCGAGAGGGTGATCGAGACGATGCGCAGCTGGGCCAGCAGCCGGTTGCGGAGACTCTTGTCACGGGTCAGGCCCGCCGCCCAGATCTCATGGGTCCAGAGCTGGTGCAGCCGGGACAGGAGCGGGTGCTTGGCCATGGGGAACCGGGCACGGCCGCGCCGCGCTCAGGAGTACGACAGTGTCGCGAGCATCGCCATGCCGCCCAGCCCGAGCAGGGCTGCGACCGCCAGCGGAATATAGCTCAGGAAAATCGTGCAGAAATAAAGCCCGGTCGAACCCGCGGCGATGGCGATCATCGGCGTGAGCTGGCCCTGCGTCATGAAAAGGAAGCCGAGGAAGCCCAGCCCGAACACCGCCCGGAAACGCACGAACGGATAAAGCGAGATCACGCCGAGCAGCAGCAGCAGGCCGATACCGGCGTCAACCAGCCCGAGGATGATGAACGGCTTTTCGAGAATCTTGGCCACGTCCAGCGACATCACGGCGTCAATGTTCGGCAGGATCAGGGCAATGGCGCTGAGGATGCTGATGGCGGCGGTGGAACGCGTGCCCCAGATGGCCACTTCCATCATGATCACATTCTTGTCCTTCTTGCCCTTGGTGTCCTCGGTCTTGCCCTCGGCGGCGGCCAGGAACTGCTGGACCGTGATGGGCGGGGCGCTGTCGGCCTTCTCATCGCTGACGACCTTGAATTCCTTCTGCTTGAAACCCATCTTCTTTTTCTCGGGCCAGAGCTTGGCCTTCATCTCGGGATTGCCGCCGACCTCGAGCCACTGCTCGGTGGCGGCGTCGTAGAAATAAGTCTCGGCCGTGACCTGGCCGGCTTCGACGAGCGAGACGAGCTGCTCCATCGTGAACGGGCCGCGCGCTTCAGTGTCGGTCGCCCCGCGGACGTAGATCTCTTGGTTGGCCATCGGCGGTCATGTTGCGGGCCGTGCCGGTCGCGGCAAGAGCGAAGTGGGTGGACAAATCACAAACGCCAGGGAGGCAAATCCTGGACCAATGATCCGAAGTTCCAAAGCCGAAATCACCTGGCCTTTGGGGCTTGGCGTTTCCCGGAACTACATCCGCTCCAGTGTGCGCAGGCCGAGCAGGTGCAGGCCGGTCTCGAGGACGACCAGCGTGCGGTGGCAGAGCAGCAGCCGGCGGGTGCGCACGACTTCGTCCTCCACGATGACCTTGTCGGCGGCGTAGAAGGCACTGAACTCACCGGCGAGCTCGTAAAGGTACAGGCTGAGAAAATGCGGCCGCAGCGTGCTCGTGGCGAGCAGGGTGGCGTCGGAGAACTTCACGAGCTTGCGGGCCAGGGCGACTTCCTGCGCGGTCTCGGGCGCGGTGGCGCCGGCCAGCGCCGGCTGCGCCGGATCGAGCCCGGCCTTGCGGAAGATGCTGCGGATCCGGGCGACCGCGTAGAGCAGGTAGGCGGCCGTGTTGCCCTCGAGGGAGATCATCTTGTCCCACGCGAACACGTAGTCGCTCGAGCGGTTCTGCGACAGGTCGGCGTATTGCACCGAGGCCACGCCGACCACGCCGGCAATCTCGCGGCGCTCGGCCTCCGGGAAATCCGGGCTGCGCTCGCTGACGAGCTGGAACGCGCGCTCCTGCGCCTCGTGCAGCAGGTCCTTCAGGCGGATGGTGCCGCCGTCGCGGGTCTTCAACGCCTTGCCGTCCTCGCCGGTCACGGCGCCGAAGGTCACGTGATGCAATTCCGGCAGCGGGTGGTTTTTCGCGGCGAACCATTTCCGGGCGGTGAGATACAGCTGCTCGAAATGGTCGGCCTGGCGGTAGTCCGTGACGACCACGATGCCGTCGGCGTGGAAATGCTCCGCGCGGTAGAGCACGGTGGCGAGGTCGCTGGACGCGTAGTTGGCGGCGCCATCCTTCTTGCGGATGAGAAAGGGTTGCTTGGCGAAGCGTGGGTGCTCGGGGTGGAAGACCACCAGGGCGCCCTCGCTTTCCCGGGCGAGCCCCGCCTCGCTGAGCTCGCGATAGATGCGCTCGACCTTGTCGTTGTAGAAGCTTTCGCCATGGGTGAAGTCGAAGCGGATGCCGAGCTGGTCGTAGATTTCCTGGAAGGCGGCAAGGGAGGCGCGGTTGATCTCGTGCCAGATCGCCAGGTTCGCCGCGTCGCCCGCCTGCAGCTTCACCAGTTCCTGCTGGGCCTCGGTCAGCACGGCGGGGTCGGCCTCGGCGGAACTGTTCCCTAGTTTGTAAAGCCGCTCGAACTCTTCCAGCGGTTCGCTCGCGAGCGCGGCCTGGTCCAGGTGGCGCTTGTAGGCCCAGATGAGTTTGCCGAACTGCGTGCCCCAGTCGCCAATGTGATTGTCGCGGATGACACGGGCCCCGCTGAACGCCAGCAGGCGGCAGATGGCCTCGCCGATCACCGCGGAGCGCAGGTGGCCGACATGCATTTGCTTGGCCGTGTTGGGTGAGGAATAATCCACGAGCCAGGTCTGGCCTAGGCGGACGCTGGCCGCGCCGGCTTGCAGGTGCGCTTCCGAGTCGTAGGCTTGCAACCAGCCCAGCAGGGCGCCGGGTTTCAGCCGGAAATTAATGAACCCCGGACCGGCCAGATTGATGTCAAAATCCGCGTCCAGCTGACCCAGCTGGTCGACGATTTGCTGGGCGAGGGCGCGGGGGTTTTGCTTCTCACTTTTGGCGAAGGCGAGGGCGCCGTTGGCCTGAAAATCGCCATTGGCCGGGTCAGCCACCCGGACCTCGGGTTGGAAGCCGCGATCCGTCAATCCGAGCAGGGCGGCGGAGGCCCGCAGGGCGGCATCGAGGTGACTGGCGACGTTGAACGGAAGGTTCATCGGTTGATTCAGGAATTGCGCTTGGCTTTGAGCAAGAAGGATTTTGGCGGGTGGCAAAGCGGTTCAAAGCGCGGTTTTTACAGGTTGGATAGGCCCTAAAATTAGGGGGTCATAGGCCAATTTTAGGCTCGACAAAATTCACAAAACTCTTTGCCTTTGCGAGCTTTGCGCCACATGGCGCCATCCCCCAGCCACCTATCTGTGACTTCCATGAGAAAACGTCCTATTCCCACGCGCCGGTTCATCAAGCCGTCGTTTACTTCATTGATTGAGAAGAAACGCGACGGTCAGGAATTTACGCAGGAAGAAATCCGCTACATCATCGACTCCACGCTGGATGGAGAGATGCCGAAGCACCAGCAAGCTGCGCTGCTGATGGCGATCTACTTCGCCAACATGTCCGCCCAGGAAACGGCCATTCTCACGGAGGAGATGATGCTCTCCGGCGAAGTCATCGACCTGTCACACATTGCCAAGCCGAAGATCGACAAGTACTCGACCGGCGGCGTGGGCGACAAGACGGCCCTCGTCCTTGCCCCGCTGGCCATGGCGAGCGGAGTTGTCGTCCCGATGATGTGCGGCGTCGAGCAGGAGTATGTCATTACGACCCTGGAGAAGCTCTCCGCCGTCCCCGGCTTCAAGAGCCACATGACGATCCAGCACTTCGTCGACCAGCTGGCCCGCGTCGGCGGCGCCATCGCCGAGCAGAGCCCTGAGCTCGCCCCGGCCGACCAGATTTTCTACGACCTCCGCCTTGAGACCGGCACCATCCCGAGCCTCCCGCTCATCACCGGCAGCGTGCTTTCCAAGAAGCTCGCCGAGGGTGCCGAGGGTCTCGTCGTTGATTTGAAGTGGGGCAACGGTTCCTTTATCAAGGACCTCGAGCAGGCCAAGCAGCTCGCCCGCTCCATGACCCGCGTCGGCCGCTCGATGAAGCGCCGCTGCGTCGCGCTGGTCACCGACATGAACCAGCCGCTCGGCGACACCGTCGGCACCGCGCTGGAAATCAAGGAAGCCATCGCACTCCTGAAGGGCGAAGGTCCCGAGGACATGAAGGAGCTCGTGCTCAAGCTCGGCATGGAAATCGTCCGCCTCGCCGGCGTGGCCGGCTCGACGCTCTCCGCCAAGCAGACCGTGCAGCGCCACCTGTCCGACGGCTCCGCACTCGAGAAGTTCAAGGACATGATCCGCGCCCAGGGCGGCGACATCTCCTACATCGACCATCCCGAGAAATTCCCGACGGCCCGCCACATCCGGAAGCTGCCGGCCCCCAAGCGCGGCTACGTGCACACGATCAACGCCGCCATGATCGCCAAGGGCGTCTCGCTCCTCGGCGCCGGCAAGGATGCCGCGCACCACGGCAAGATCGACTACGCGGTCGGCGTCTCCGAGATCCGCAAGGTCGGCACGCAGGTCAAGCAGGGCGAGCCGCTCATGATGATCCATTACAACGACGAGGCGAAGCTCGAGCAGGCGCTCAACTACTTCAAGGACGCCTACCGTCTCGCCCCCAAGCGCCCGATCCCGCCGCCGCTCATCGTCGAGCGCGTGGCCTGAGTGGAACAAACGCGAGGCCCCCGCCAGCCCAAGCCGACCGGATGACGGTCGGCTTTTTTATTTGCAGTGGGGCCGATTCCCGAGGCTGGCGTCAGGGTCCCCTGCGTTTCCCACCCAACCCGTTCCCCGGGGCAATTCCCTTGAGTAAAAATCCGGCCGCCGCCATATTCGTAAAGAAGCTGGCCCATTGACGGCATTTTTCTAGTGACCCCGACCTTATCGTCCGCCGCTGTTCCCGTCTCGGCCTCCGGGCCCGGGCGCATCGTTTCCATCGATGCTCTGCGCGGCTTCGTCATGTTCCTGATGATTTTTGTGAACGACCTGTCCGGGGCGGGTGATATCGTGCCGGACTGGATGGTACATTTTAGTGAACGGCATCGTAGCGGCAGCGGCATGACGTTTGTGGACCTGGTTTTCCCGGCGTTTATTTTTATCATGGGCATGTCCATCCCGTTTGCCCTTGGAGCCCAGTTGCGCAGGCACGGATCGCTGTGGAAAATCATCCGTGGTGCGTTTGGTCGTATGCTGTCATTGCTCGTCGTCGGAGTCCTGATGGTCAATGAGGCGCCTGATCCGGCGAAAACCGGCTGTGCGGCCGCCCTTTGGTCCACTCTCATGTACCTATCCGCCCTCGCGGCCTTCTGCGAGATTCGTCCGGGTGGTCCGGCTGCCCCTGACGCGCCGCGTTGGCGGACGATCTCCGTGATATTGCGGCTGATGGGGTGCGTGGCGTTGGGGGTGCTCGCCTTCGTTTTTGTCGGCCCTGACGGACATCGTATCATCACCTTGGCGCCGTTCACGCTGCATCACGAGTGGTGGGGTATCCTCGGCCTCATCGGCTGGGCATATGGTATGGCCATGGTCATTTTCCTGGTCTTTCGCGGCAATCGCACGGCCCTGCTCGCGAGCGTGGTGCTATTGTTTTGTCTGTATCCCGCCGACCAGACCGGTGCGTTCGATGGTTGCTGGCTGGCACGCCATGTGGGTTTTGGGGCTACGCTCGGTTCGCAAGCGGCCATTGCCGTCGGCGGCGTGCTGCTTGGGGCGATGCTGCTTTCCACGGATGTCGCCAGCGTGGCCGCCCGGGTGCGCTTCACGCTGTGGTTCATCGCCGGCACTGCCCTGGCCGCGTGGCTCCTAAACGGACTCTATGGGATCAGCAAAAACAGTGCGACCCCCTCCTGGTGCCTCTGGGCCTGCGCCATCACCGCGGCGGTTTGGCTACTGTTTTACTGGTTGGCCGATGTCGGGCCGGGCACCCCGCTCACCCGGATCCTCGCGGTCACCGGCCAAAACGTACTGCTCGCGTATTTGCTCTCCGAAATGCTCCCGTCTGCACTGGATCTGTCCGGTCTCGGCGGCTGGTACGCCGCGCTGGCCGGGCCTACGCTCTTCCCGGCGATCGCCCGCTCGGTGGTTTGCGCCGCAGCTCTGCTCGGCGCAACGGTGGCCCTGAATCGTGCCGGTTTCCGGCTGAAAATCTGAAGCAAATGAAGATAATCGCGGCCACCTGCGCCGGAATTTCCCTGCTCCTGCTGGGCGGCTGCCTGTCCGCCCGGCCTGTCGCGACGAACCGGCCGCCGGTCACGGAACCGGAACCCGGGCGCGCCCGCCAACCTGTCTGGCGGGGTTTGCACCTGTTGATCAACGGCGATGCGGATATCGTGATACTCCAGGAACAGCTGCCGCGGCTGGCCGCGGCCGGGGTCAATACGTTGATCCTGGAAGTGGGCTACAACTTTGTCTTCAGCTCGCATCCCGAACTCAATGCCGCCACGGGCGTCACGGCCGCGCGCGCGCACCGGCTCGCGGCGGCCGCCCGCCAAGCCGGCATCCGGCTGATCCCGGAGTTGGATTGCCTCGGTCATCAGTCGTGGAGCAAGAAGACCATGGCCTTGCTGGCCAAGCATCCGGAGTTTGACGAGACCCCCGGGTTTTTTCCAGACAACGCCGGTATCTATTGCCGCAGCTGGTGTCCCCAGCATCCCGGCGTCAACGCCGTGGTGTTCGACCTGATCGACGAGTTGGCTCAGGCCTTCGAGGCGGATGCGTTTCACGTCGGCATGGACGAGGTGTTCCTGATCGCCTCCGATCACTGCCCGCGCTGCCGCGGCGGTGACCCGGCCAGGCTGTTCGCGCGGGCGGTGAATGATCTGCACGGGCACATCGTCGGACAGCGACACCTGGAGATGCTGATGTGGGGCGATCGTCTGCTGGACGCTGCGGCACTGAACGGCGGCGAATGGGAGTACGCGAAGAACGGCACCGCAGGTGCCGTCGACTTGATACCCAAGGACATCGTTATCTGTGACTGGCATTATGAAAAGCAAGCGGCCTACCCCTCGGTACCGCTCCTTCTCGGCAAGGGTTTCAGGGTCTGGCCGTCGGGCTGGCAGCCGTTGGAAAATGCGCAGGCTTTCAGTGCCTATTGCCGCCGGCAGCAGAACGCACATGTTGTGGGGTTTCTTTCCACGGTCTGGGGAAAAACCACCATGGATCGTATCGCGGACTGGCCGCCGGTTGCGGAGGTGCTGGCCGCCTGGAAGTGATCGGTCCGGGTCCACGGTGCGGCCGCCACGATTTTAGGGGAACCCCCTCGCGGGAAAATCGGTCTTAATTGCAGAACAACCCGTTCCCTCCCATCGCCCCCATGAATACCAACCTAAATTATCTCATCTCCGTCATCTGGTTCATCCTCTGGATCGTGGCCTTGGTGGACTGCATCCGCGGTAACAGTCCCAACAAGGTTGTCTGGATCATCGTGATCATCCTGCTGCCATTTCTCGGTTCGATCCTCTACTTCCTGCTCGGCCGCTCCCGGGCGATTTAACCGGCTGCTTTCTCTGGACTGGCCTAATGTGGGAGCGAGCTTGCTCGCGACACCGCACATCCTCAGTCGCGAGCAAGCTCGCTCCCACAGCACCGACCGGCCAAAGGCGGCCGGTCTTTTTGTTTGGCTCCGTCCGGGCGCACGCTCTTGATTGCCGGGATGTCCGACGCGCCCGAAGCCGCTGAAAAAACTCCGATCTCCCCCGGCCGCGCCGAGTTGGGCGAACCACTCGACCAGGCCCTGTGGTCGAAGCCGTGGGCGCAACTCAAGTTCGTCAGCTTTCAGCCGGCGATTTTTCCGCGCATGCTCGGCGAGGTGTCGCGCGACGCCCGGCCCGGGGATCTGGTCTCGGTCTACGACAAGTTCGGTCACCGGGTCGGCACCGGCCTGTTCAATCCCCGCGCGAAGATGCCGCTGCGCGTCGTCGTCCACTCCAGCGAGCCGCTCGGCGAGGAATATTTCGAAACGGCGATCCGTCGCGCGGTCGCGCTGCGCAAGGACATGTTCCGGCTCGACGCCGAGACCGACGCGTACCGCGTCATCAACTCCGACGGCGACGGCCTGAGCGGGCTGACCATCGACCGTTACGCCGACGTGCTGTACTGCGATGTTTACAGCCTCGGCATGTTCCTGCGGCTGCCGCGCTTCCTGCCGCTGCTGCACGAGCTGCTCGGGACGAAGCACGTCCGGGTCCACGTGGACCACGACCTCGGCAGCCTCGAGGGCATCAAGCCGTCGATGATGAAGGAGCTCACCGCGAGTGCGCCCGACAAGGTGAAGATCCGCGAGCACGGCGTGCGGTACGAGGTGGATTTCGCCGAGGGGCACAAGACCGGTTTCTTCTGCGACCAGCGCGACAACCGCCGGCGCTTCGGCACGCTCGTCAAGGGCGCACGCGTGCTCGATCTTTGCAGCTACACCGGCGGGTTTTCGATCAATGCCGTGCTTGGCGGCGCGGCCGAGGTGATCGCCGTCGATCTCGACGAGGCCGTCATCGCGCAAGGCCGCCGCAACGCCAACCTCAACCAGATTTCGCCCAACAAGCTCAAGTGGGTGCACACCGACGCCTTTGCGTACGCGCGGCAGATGCAGAAGAACGGCGAGCAGTTCGATGCCGTCATGTGCGATCCACCGAAGTTCGTGATGACCCGCGAGCCCGCCGGCGCCGCCGAGGGGATGCGGAAATACGCCGACCTGAACCAGATTGCCGCCAGCCTGGTGAAGCCCGGCGGCTTGTTCGTCACCTGCTCCTGCTCGGGTCTCGTGTCACTGGAGACCTTCGAGGAATGCGTCATCAAGGGCACGCACCGCCTCAACCGCCGCCTGCAATTCTTCGACCGCACCGGTCCCGGCATTGATCATCCGGTGTATTCCAACTGCCCCGAAAGCCGGTACCTCAAGGTGCTGTGGGCGCGGGTGGTTTGATTGCCTGAGCGGCCTTGTCCTGATTAAAAACTTAGTGTTGGTTTCGCCGTCATGATTACCCGCCTCGGACATCTCTGCCTTCGCACCCACCAACTTCCGGCGATGCTTGCGTTCTACCGTGACGTGCTGGGCCTGTCGGTGAAGTTCGGGCTGCAGCATGACGACGGGACAACCTTCGGGTATTACTTCGCGGCGGGCCACACGACCTTTGTTGAGATCTTCGACCACGCTGGCGCAGCCAAACAATGGGGTGGGCCCGGCGGCCGGCTCGGGCCCAACGAGGGCGTGCACTACAATCATTTCTGCCTTGAGGTCACCGGCCTTGAGGAATTCTGCGCGCAGCTCACGGCGGCAGGCGTCGAGGTCACGCCGACTCGCGTCGGCATGGACCACTCGAAGCAGGCCTGGCTCAAGGATCCCGACGGCAACGCCATCGAACTGATGGAATACACGCCGCAGAGCCTGCAACTCTAACCCCGGCATTCCGGGGTGGACAACCGTCGCAACCCGCCAAATCTCGCCGGCATGCACAGCCTGAAAAATCTCTTCGAGCAAAACCATGCTTGGGCGGAGGCCATCAAGGCTCGCGACCCGGAATTTTTCCAGAAACTTTCCCGTCAGCAGAGTCCGGAGTACCTCTGGATCGGCTGCTCGGACTCGCGGGTGCCGGCTAACGAGATCATCGGCCTGCTGCCCGGCGAGGTGTTTGTGCACCGTAACATCGCCAATGTCGTCGTGCACACCGACCTGAACTGCCTGTCGGTCGTCCAGTTCGCGGTCGATGTCCTGAAGGTGAAGCACATCATGGTGGTCGGACACTACGGCTGCGGCGGCGTGGGCAAGGTGATCCGCTGCGAACGCGTCGGTCTCGCCGACAACTGGCTGCGGCATGTCAGTGACGTCCAGGAAAAGCACCAGCAATGCCTGCACCTCCTGCCTGACGACACGGCGCGCAGCGCGCGGCTGTGCGAACTCAACGTGGTCGAACAGGTGGCCAATCTCACCTCGACCACCATCGTGCAGGACGCCTGGACGCGCGGCCAGGAACTCACCGTGCACGGCTGGATTTACGGGCTGCGCGACGGCCTGCTGCGCGACCTGAAGATGTCTGCTGGCAGCCTCGAGGAGGCGAAAGCCTCCTATCAGGCGGCCTTGGCGGCCGTAAATGACCGTAGCTTCACCACCGCGCCTTGGTAAGCTGGAATAACCCCGGGGCTTGCAGTCCTGGAGGTCGGCCGAGTACGGGCCCACGTTTGGTTCGGTGCCTGCGGCCCCGTTCTTGTCGTGCCAAGTTGCGCGCGGAACGCAGGCTCGGGGGTGGCTGCAAAAACTTACCCCCTGGAGCTGCTTGAAAGTCGGTGTGCGGCCTAAAAGCTGGGGCCCCGTTCCACCCGCAAAAAAGCCTGCGGATCAACCGCAGGCTCGCTGAAAAAGAGCTTAAAGCTTTTTGCTTATCGCTTGCCGCTGATCACGCGCGGCCGAGGTAGGAGCCGTCCGCGGTGCTGACCTTGATCAGCTCGCCGGACTTGATGAAGAGCGGCACCTGGACCACGAGCCCGGTTTCCGTAGTTGCGGGTTTCTGGACGTTGCTGGCGGTGTCGCCCTTGATGCCCTCGGAGCTCTCCGTGATCTTGAGGACGACGGAGGAGGGGATGTCGATGGTGACCGGCACCTCGTTGATGAAGAGCACGTCGGCCTTGCCGTTCGCGACGAGGAAGTTCTTGGCCTCGCCGATCATGACGGCGTTGATCTCAAAGGTCTCGAAGCTCTCCGGGTCCATGAACGAGTAGGTGTCGCGGTCGGCGTAGCTGAACTCCAGTGTGCGGCGGTCGGTGGGGAGAACATCCACGTGATCGGGCGAGTTGAAGCGCTGCTCGAGCGACTTGCCGTAGCGCAGGTTGCGCATCTTGACCTGGACGAAGGCGCGCAGGTTGCCCGGGGTGCGGTGCTGCGTCTCCATGATGAGGTGGGGCTCACCGTTGAAATTGATGACTTGGCCTTTGCGGAGGTCGTTGGCTGCGGGCATGACGGATACGGTTGGAGGTTTTTAGTTACGTAAGGGGGTAGGATTACCGAGGGGATTTCGGCGATGTCAACCTCGTCCTCCAGAATAGTTTTCCGGGTCTGCTGGTCACTTCTTGCGGTCGGCGGCGGCGCGGGGGCCGGGGGCGCCGGGCAACCCCGGTCCGGGCTGTCCCGCGGAGGCGGCGGGAGCTTTTCCCGGGCCGGAGGCAACGGGCCGCTTATCTCCAAGCTTGTCATTTCCAAGAGGTTTCCGACACTGCCGCGACATACCCATGAAGCAGCGCTCCCTCCTGCGCGAGGTCTCCATCAAGGGCAACGCCCTGCACACTGGAGACGCCGTGCACATGACCTTTAAACCCGCCCCCGTGAATCACGGCATCGTGTTCCGGCGCGTGGACCTGCACGGCCATCCCGAGCTCAAGCCCCGCGTTGACCAGGTCACCGACCTGGTCCGCGCCACCACGATCCAGGTGGGCCACGCCAAGCTCCACACGGTGGAGCATGTGCTGAGCGCCCTGCACGGCTGCGGCATCGACAACCTGCTCATCGAGATCGACGCGAGCGAGCCGCCCATCATGGACGGTTCCGCGCGGCCCTTCGTGCAACTGATCCAGTCGGGCGAGCCGGTGGAGCAGGACGCGGACCGCGAATATTTTTCCCTCACCGACACCGTCTCGGTCGCGCGCGGCAACTCCTCGATCATCGCTTTGCCCTACGACGGCCTGAAGATCACGTGCACGTCCGCCGACGACCGGGGCATCCACACCCAGCACCTCTCGCTGGTGATCGATCCCGAGACCTACATCGCGCAGGTGGCGGCGGCGCGGACCTTCACGATCTACGAGGACATCGAGGAACTGATCAAGCTGGGCAAGATCAAGGGCGGCAGCCTCGACTGCGCCATCGTCATCAAGGGCGACAAGATCATCTCGAAGGAGCCGCTGCGCTTTGCCGACGAGTTTGTGCGCCACAAGATCCTCGATATCATCGGCGACATCCTCCTGCTGGGCGTGCCGCTGAAGGCGCACATCGTCGCGACGCGGCCCGGCCACGCGGTCAACGCCGAGCTCACCAAGATCCTGTTCGAGAAATACACGGCGTGGAAAAAGGGCGGCAAGAAGCCCGCCAAGCCCGTGGCGCCCAAGGCCGAGCTCGCCACCGAGACCACCCTCGATATCCGGCGCGTCCTCGACACGCTGCCGCACCGCTACCCGTTCGTGATGATCGACCGCGTGGTGGAGATGAACGACACCGAGCTGACCGCCATCAAGAATGTCACGATCAACGAGCCGTTTTTCCAGGGCCACTATCCCGGCAACCCCGTCATGCCGGGGGTCATGCAGGTCGAGGCCATGGCCCAGGCGGCCGGCATCCTCATGATCCGCCGCACCAGCATGGACGGCAAGACCGCCCTCCTGATGAGCTGCGACAAGGTCAAGTGGCGCAAGCCCGTCCGGCCCGGCGACCAGCTGCTCATCAAGGTCAAGATGACCAAGGTACGCGGCAGCATCGCGTGCGCCGAGGGGGAATGCAGCGTCAACGGCCAGCCGGTTTCCTCGGCCGACCTGATGTTTGCCGTCGTCGACAGCAGCGAGGTGGACTGAGCCCATGGCGCAGCAGATCCACCCCACCGCCATCATCGAGCCCGGTGCGCAGCTCGGTGATAATGTCACGGTCGGCGCCTACGCGTACGTCGGCGGCAAGGCCGTCATCGGCCCCGGCACCGTCCTGCACCACCACGCGAACGTCGAGGGCCGCACGACCATCGGCCGCGAGTGCGAGATTTTTCCCTTCGCCTGCGTGGGCACGAAGACCCACGACCTCAAATTCAAGGGCGGTGAGCCCGGCCTCATCGTCGGGGACCGCAATGTGTTCCGCGAGTATGTCAGTGTCCACGGCGCCACCAAGGACGGTGAGTTCACGCGCATGGGGAACGACAACGTGATGCTGGCCTACAGCCACATCGCGCACGACTGCATCGTGGGCCACCACCTGGTGATGAGCGCGCAGTCCGCCCTGGCCGGCCACGTACTCGTGGAGGACCACGTCAACATCGGCTGGGGTTCGGGCGTGCACCAGTTCTGCCGCCTCGGGGCGCAGTCCATGCTCGGTGGCATGTCCAAGATCGTGCAGGACGTGCCACCGTATGTCATCGCCGACGGCAACCCGGCAATCGCCCGATCGATCAACAAGGTGGGGCTGGAGCGCAACGGTTTCACGCCCGTCCAGCTCGAGGCCATCAAGCAGCTCTTCCGGCTGGTCTACCGCGCGGGCCTCAACCGGACGCAGGCGCTGGACAAGCTGCGGGAGCACTCGTTGAGCGGCACCGACGAGTTCAAGCATTTCCTGGCCTTCGCCGACCGGAGCGAGCGCGGTTTCATCGCGGGCAAGTAGGCGGGATTTCCATCAGGAAACCTATCCCCGGGGCAGGTTTCTCCCCGGCCGACGCCCGGCTCACGGCACGGCCTCGCCCAGGGAGCGGAGCAGCTCGTAGCTGTACAAGCCCGTGCGATGGCCGTCGCTGAAATCGAAGCGCAGGGCATAATTGCCGATGCGTTCCCACCCCGTGACCTCGACGCCGCTGAAATTCCGCGGGGCCTCGCCGCCGTACTGCTGCCCGAAGATATCCCGCTCGCCCCGGACCTCCGCGCTCGGCGAGGCCGCGCGCAGCGTGGCGAACGACAGGTAGCTCTCCTGCCCGTCGTCCCAGCGCAGGGCGACCTCGGTGCCGATGAGCTGGACGTCCTGGGGCGTGTGCATGGGAGCAGCTATCAGCAAGGGCGCGGCGAAGGGAAGCTTGGAAAATGGCGGGTAGCCGCGTTGGAGCGGCTTGTCAGCCGTAGGCTTGGCGAAGGCTGAAGCCACAACGTGGTCGGCCGCGTGGCCGGAACCACGCTTGTGCCGGTTGCCTGCGGCCCCGGTCTTGTCGCACCTGTGGTGCTCGGAACGCCAGCTCAAGCGCGGCTACCCGCATGCCGCCTCACCACGCCTCCGGCTCAGCCGCCGGCGGCTTCTGCGGTTTCTTAAGCCGGCCCTCAAAGCTTCGGTCGATCTCCTCGATCTCGGGTTCCGGGATCCGCGTGAAGGCGATGCGCATCGGGGCGTCCTGCGTCGCGCCGTGCGCGCCGCCGAAATAAACGGAGTTTTTGCCGAGGACCTTGTTGAGGTGATCCATGGCCGTGAGCAACCGGCCGTGGACCTCCTCGGTCTTCTGCTCGAAAAGGTCGGGCGTATGCAGCCGCAGGTCGAGGAGGTTGACCAGGTGGACCCCGATGCGCAGGGGCACGCGCTTCCGGTCCGTCGCCGGGCGTTTTTTCCAGAGCTGGTTGAGCGCGCGGGTGAACTCGAGGGTGTCCTGCGTCTCGGTCAGGCGCAGTTCGCCCCGCCAGGACGTCTCGTCGCGGTAATCGATCGAGACCGTCAGCCCGCCGGCGCACAGCCCGCTGTGCCGGAGCCGCATCGCGGCCTTTTGCAGGAGGCGGTGCAGCACGGCGAGCGCGGCCTCGGGATTGCGCCGGGCCGGCGGCAGCACGTGACCGTGCCCGATGGTCTGGCCGCCCCTTTGGGTGAAGTAGTCCAGGTCCTCGCCGTGGAGCAGCCGCCACATCTGTTCGCCGCGCACGCTCTGCCAGATGCCGCGGAATTCCGCCATCGGCGCGGCGTAGAGCTGCGCCATGGTGGTGATGCCGTGCGTGCGCAGCCGCTCCTGCATGTTGGGTCCGATGCCGGCGATGTCGCCGGGTGCCAGGTGCAGGAGCTTCGCGGGGAGGTCGGCCTCGTCGAGGATGACGAGCCCGTCGGGCTTCTGCATGTCCGAGGCGACCTTCGCGAGCAGCCAGGTGGGCGCGATGCCGATCGAGCTGCGGAGCAGGGGACCGACCTCGCGCGTGATCTTCGCCTTGATCTCCCGGGCGAGTTTTTCCGCGGCGGGGCGCGTGGGCACAAACCCGTGCAGGCGGCAGGTGACCTCGTCGATCGACTGGACGACGGTTTCCGGCACACAGGACTGGATCACCGCAACCAGCCGGCGGTGGTAGTTGATGTAGGTTTCCGGCCGGGCCTCGACGATCACGAGGCCTGGACAGATCTGGCGCGCCTCGGACACGCGCACGTTGCGGCTCAGGCCCAGTTTTTTCGCCTCGATGCTGATGGCTACGCAACCGGTGGTCTCGGCCATGACCGGGACAATGCCGACCGGCTGGCCCCGCAACTCCGGCCGTTCCTGCTGCTCGACGGAGGCGAAGAAGGAATTGAAGTCGATGGTGAGGTAACGCAGCGCCACCCTGCCAAACTTGCCAGCGGCGCGTTGCTGTCAAAGCCGCCGTGGCGGACTTTGCTGAAAGGGGAGGGCAGCGCTCGGGTCCTGCCGACCGGCGGGACCCCGGCGGCGCCGCCCCCGGCTGGAAGGCGGGTCCGGGATCCGTCCGGAAGGCGCTTGGTCCCGGCCTTCGCGTCCGGGCCCTCGTCATTTCAGCGTGATTTTAACCGGCTTTTTAACGCAACCAATGACGGCCGTTTCTGTCACTTGAGGCTCGCCGCCCGGGCCCGGGAATACAGCATACCCCGCTGACCTCCCGACCCATGCGCCCCAGCAAGAATTCCGCAAATCACCTCAGTGCCGCCGGCTGGAACCGGCCGGTTGCCATCATGGAACAGGAGTTGTCATGCCGGCGGATGATTGCGTAATGTATTTCCACTTCATCGGCGACCTCCTTGAACCTTCACCCTTTGTACCATGAATAATGTTTCCCGGTTTTTTGCGCAGTTCGCCCCCGCCGTCGGCGGATCATTCCGCCGGACCGCCCTGCTTGGGGTGATGGTTGCCATGTTCCTGCCGCTCACGGCGGCGTTCGCAGCCGGCGGCCCGGTCTTCTCGGTCCAGCCCATGGATCAAACGGTGACCCCGGGCGCCACGGTCAAGTTCCCGTCTCGGTCACCAGCACGGGCACCGCGACCTACCAATGGAAGCTGACCACCAGCCAGGGTACGTTTGACATTATCGGTGCCACCACGAGCACGCTGACCGTCAGCCCGGTCAAGACCAGCGATGCCGGGACCTACACCGTCGTGGCGACCGACTCGGGCGGCTCGACCACCAGTCATCCCGCCATCCTCACCGTGGTCTCGCCCATTTTCGTGACCCAGCCCCTGAGCCAGACCATCCCGGTTGGCTTCACCATCACCTTTACCGCCGCCGTCTACGATTCCGGCACCCCGACGTACCAGTGGCAAAAGGGCGGGGTGAACATCCCCGGGGCCACCAGCAGTTCCTACACCATCACCGGCATCACCACCAGCGATGCGGGCGACTACACGGTCGTCGCCACCAACACGGCCGGTTCCGGCACCAGCAATATCGCGACGCTCACGGTGACCTTGCTGCCGGAAGCGCCGGTTTTCACCACGCAGCCTGCGGGCCAGTCGGTCCCGGTCGGGAGCCTGGTCACGTTCACGGCTGCCGCCAGCGGGTCACCGGCGCCCACCTACCAGTGGTACAAGGGTACCGATGCAATTTCCGGGGCCACGGACAGCTCGTACTCTCTCGGGCTGATCGCGGCTACCGATGCGGGTGATTACACCGTGGTCGCGACCAACGGCGCCGGCTTTGCCACCAGCAGCGTGGCGACACTGAAGATCATTCCGGGCACGGCGGCGAGCAATGCGGCCACGGTCACCACCCCGCCGGTGAGCCAGACCGTAACGGTCGGCGCCACCGTCCGGTTCTCCGCCGCCGCCAGCGGCAACCCGGCGCCCACCTTCCAGTGGCTGAAGGACAGCATTCCAATCACCGGGGCCACGGGGAGCACTTATCTGATTCCAAGTGCCGCGCTGACTGATGCCGGATCTTATTCGGTGGTCGCGACGAACACCGGCGGCGCGTACAGCAGCAGTTCGGCAACCCTGACGGTCCTGACCACCGATCTGTCCAGCCAGACGGTGACCACCGGTCACAATGTCAGCTTTTACGCCGCGAACACCCCGGGCACGGTCCAGTGGCAGGTCTCGAGCGATGGCGGCACCACGTGGACCAGCCTAAGCAACAACACGACCTATAGTGGCGTGACCACCGCGCGACTGGCGATCACCAGCGCCACGTCGGCCCTGAACAGCCTGAAATACCGTTACGTCGCGACGGATGGCACTGCCGTCACCACCAGCGCCGCCGTCAGCCTGACGGTGGCTGACGCCTTGCTGCCGTTCCCGACCGCCATCACGACGAATGGCGGGGGCAAGTTTTATGTCAGCGATGCCAAGTCCGATACCATCCAGACGATCAATGGCGCCGGCCAGGTCGCGGTCTTCGCGGGCACCAGCGGCACGGCGGGTACCACCGACGCCACGGGCACGGCGGCCCGCTTCAACCAGCCGGCCGGCCTGGCCCTTCTTTCCAGCGGGGCGCTGATTGTTTCCGACACGGGCAACGGGACGCTGCGCAGTGTGACGAGCACCGGCGTGGTCACGACGCTGGCCGGATCCAGTGGCAACCGTGGCAATGCCGACGGGACGGGGACCGCCGCGACCTTCGCTTCGCCCATCGGGATCGCCGCCGATTCCACAGGGACGCTTTACGTCGCCGACGCGATGAACAACACCATCCGCAAGGTCGCTTCCGGCGGGGTCGTGACGACTTTTGCGGGCAGTGCGGGTGTCACCGGATTTGTGGACGGCAACGGCACGGCGGCGCGCTTCAACTATCCGACGGGCTCCGTCGTCGATGCCAGCGGGAATGTCTTCGTGGCGGATACGACGAACAACACCATCCGGAAAATCACGCCGGCGGGTGATGTCACAACTTTTGCCGGCGTGCAGAACGTGACGGGCTACGACGACGGCACCGGCAGTGCGGCGCTCTTCGACCGGCCCGGCGGCCTCGCGGTGGACAGCGCCGGCAATCTTTATCTGGCGGACACGGGCAACTCGACCATCCGCCGCATTTCGCCCGACGGGGTGGTGAGCACAATCGCCGGACTGCCGACGATCGCCGGGCTCGAGGATGGCGCCGGCACCAACGCGCTCTTCAATCATCCCCAGGCGCTCACCATTGATGCGTCGGGTAATCTTTATGTCGCCGATACCGGCAACGCCTCGATCCGCAAGGTTGACCGCACAGGCGTGGTCACGACCTTGGTGCTGACCGCGGCGCCGGTCGTGACCCCGCCAACCACGCCGGTGGTCACGCCGCCGGTGACCCCGCCGGCTAGCTCCGGAGGTGGCGGTGGCGCGCCGAGCCTATGGTTCATCCCGGCCCTGCTGGTCCTTGGGCTGGCTCGCCGGCTGTTCCGTCCGGTCCGCTGAAGTGGGGGAGGCGTGGCGCTGACCAGCTGCGCCCTTCGTTGTGATGTCACCCTCGGGCGTGTGGCAAGGCTGCGCCCCGATCGCCTTCCGGCGATCGGGTGACGTAAGTTTTTAATCCGTGATAATCCGTGTAATCCATGGTTAAAAATGCATGGTTCCGAACCAGCGCCCGGCATGACCACTGAAGATTCCACCGACCCCACCGACTCCACCCAGAAAAAATCCTTCTGGGAGCATTTTGAAGACCTGCGCAAGGCCCTCATTCGCTCTGCGATCGCGGTCGGGGTTGCACTGGTCATCTGCCTGCTGTTTGCGGACAAGCTGATCCAGGTGCTGGAATATCCGCTGCGCAACATCGACCTCTTTGAGAAGCCGAAACCGACGGTCAGTTTCGTGATCGGCTCCACCAAGCTCGGGCCATACGTGGTGTCGCGCGAGCAGTTTGCCGGCCTGCCCCCCGGGGAGGTGCCGCACGCGGTTTTTCAGGTGGGCACGGCGCAGGTCGGGCAGGAACAGGTGGCGACCCTGAAGCTGCTGCCGCCCCAGCCGGAATCCACGGCGGGGGGCAACCTCAAGGTCAAGCTGCACAACTTTGGCCCGGCGGAGGGATTCTTCATCGCGTTTCACGTCTCGTTTTATGCCGCCATGATCGTGGCCGCCCCGTTCTGGATGTTTTTCATGGGCAGCTTCATCATGCCCGCGCTGAACATCCGCGAGCGGCAGGCGATCTTCCCCTGGGTCGGCTGGAGTTTCCTGCTCTTCATGATCGGGGTGATCGGGACATATTTCATTTTGCTGCCGATCTCGCTGCGGGCCTCGGTGGCCTACTCCGACCTCCTGGGCTTCGAGGGCTACGACTGGCGCGCGGATGACTACATCAGCTTCGTCACCCATTTCATCCTCGGCATGGGTCTGGGCTTCCAGTTCCCGATTGTCGTGCTGTTCCTCGTCAAGATCGGGCTGCTGACGCACAAACAGCTCGCGCAATACCGGCGCCACGTGGTGGTCCTTTCCTTCATTTTGGGCGCCGTCATGACCACGCCGGAGGTCATCACCCAGGTCGCGATGGCCGTCCCGCTCTATCTCCTCTACGAGATTTGCATCTGGATCGCGTGGTACTGGGAGCGCAAGAAGCGGCGCAGCCAGGACGAGGTCGTCGAGGTCTGACCGCGGCGCAGGCCCGGGCGCGACCGCTACGGGTTCGCGCCGGGCCCCGGGCCGCCCGCCGCCGACAGGGCAAACCACGCGGCGGCGAATACCAGCGCCGCAGCCAGCGACATCACGAGCGGAATCAGGAAAAAATACCGCCAGCTCAGGTACGTCTGGGCCAGGCAGCCGAGCGCGAGGATCAGGGCGAGCAGACCGGCGCCGGGGACGTTGCGCGCCGCCTGCGCGGCGAGGACCCAGGCAAATCCGGCGAGGACGTAGTTGAGGATGCCCACGGCCAGGCCGAAGCCGTAATAGAAATCCCACAGCGTGCGATTCGAGCCGGCCTTCATGGGCACATGGTACGACTTCATCGAGTCGATGACCGCCGTCTCTTCCGGCGTGTGCGGACGGTAGAAAATGACCGCGCCGAGCGTGTGGCCCGTCGCGTACAGGAGCAGAATGATGGCTCCGATCTTCAGCAGGAGGGATGGGTTCATGGGTTTGTTCGGTTTGAGTGAGGTGTCTTCAGGACGTGCCGCCGGCCATCCGTGGAAAATGGAGATTGAGCCAGCCCAGCACCGCGCCCCAGCCCTGCGAGTGGCCCTCGCAGGACTTGCTCCCGGGCGCAAAGCCCGTGTGCCGGATGACCAGGCGCGAACCCGTTGCGGTTGGAGAAATTTCCGCCCGGACGAGCGTCCGGGCAAAGTCGTCCCAACTCGGTTCCCAGGTGAACTCGAGGAGCGAGGGTTTTTGCACGGTGCGGTATTCGCCGCGGACCGTGGAGATTTTTCCGTCGGCGCCGACCGCCGTGCCACTGCGTTCGCCGCCGACGCGGAGGTCGCTGACCCAGCCGCGGGTCCGGTAGTACGTGTCGGAGCCCCACCACTGCTCGAGTTGCGCCGGATCCGTCAGCGCCGCAAACACGGCCTCGGGTGTGGCCTGGATTTCTATCTCGGCCTGGATGATGCCCCGGACGAGGTCGGCGGATGTTTTCATTTTGTTTTCTCGAGATGATTTTTGAGGCTCGTGAGATTGGCGGTCCAGAAGCGGCGATACCCCTCGATCCACTGCGCCATGTCGCGCAATTTTTCCGGGCGCACCGCGTAGACCTGCTGGCGGCCTTTTTTGACAGAAGTCACCAGCTGGGCCTCCAGCAGCACGCGCAGGTGCTTGGAGATCGCGGGCCGGCTCATGGCAAAACCCGCTGCCAGCTCATTCACCGGCGCGTCCTGCCGGCACAGGCGGTCGAGCAGGGCGCGCCGCGTGGGATCGGCGACGGCCTGGAAGACATCGGTGCTGGAGGATATTCGTGACATGCTTAAAGCGTAACCGATTGGTTACAGCACAATGTTTTTGTCAACTGCTTTTGCGGCCAGGCCATCGCCCGTTTGGCCGTCCGCGTTATTTGGTTCCCATGATCTCCGGTTGAGTTGCTCCCGGTTTG
>CAIUGM010000030.1 GCA_903898675.1 uncultured Verrucomicrobiota bacterium | reverse complement strand
TTCGGCCGGGACATCGAGAAGGGGCGCCTCGGTTTCAAGGAGCTGAACAAGCTCGTGCTCACCAAGCTCGGCGAACCCAAGCCGCGCTCCGGCAAGCAGGAATATCTCGAAAATCTTATTAATACCTACCTCCACGGCTGACGGCCGGCGCCCCGCTCATGACTACCCCAATTGCGCCGGTCACCGGCGAGAGCTATCACACCCAGCACTCACCTTTCGGCGCCTTTGCCAGCTTCACCATCGGATTGGTGGATGCACCCGGCGGATTCGGTCAGTCCCTGCGGGGACCCGCCCGGCAGAATATCTACATTGGTTTCCAGAACGGCCCGGAGGCACCATGGCAGCTCCTGCCCTTTCTTACTCCCCCCAAATCCCAGGAGGGCGCCTTCACCGGCGACACCACGGTCGTGCAGGCGCCGCGGGGCTTCAATGCGTTGCGCCCGGCCGACTATCAGCGAACCCTTGGCTGGGCCAGCGACACATGGCGGGCCGACCAGGGTCGCTTCGGTTTTTCCCTCCTCTCGCCCTTTGGCGAGGTGCCGGACCCCGCGAAGATGAAACGGGCCACCGCCCGTTTTCATCTCGCGCCGGTCATCGCCGGTTGGATCGAGTATGACAACCGGGCAGGCACATCCCCGGTCGAACTGATCTTCGGCGTCGGCAATGGCGACGACACCCTGCGCCCGCTCGGCGACACCTGCGCCGACCTCGCCGGTTTTGCCGGCGGCCGCAAATTCGGCTATGCCACCGCGCCGGGTCGCGACGTGGCTCTCCGCCAGGGCTTCGACGTCCTCGAGCCCAAGTTCCGCGACTACCGCGGCCTGCTCGTGATCGCGGGTGAGTCGGCCCTGGTCTTCACGGTGCCAGCCGGCAAGAAGCGCCGCTTCCCGCTCGTGCTGGGTTTCTATGCGGCGGGCCCGGTCACCACTGGCCTTGAGTCAGCCTACGCCTACACGCGCGTCTTCACCGATCTCGAGGATGTGCTCACCCACGGCCTCGCCGAGTTTGCCCGCTACGAAAAACTCGCCGCCCGGCGCGACCGCGAGCTCGCGCGCAGCAAGCTCGACGCCGACCAGCAGTTCCTCCTCGCGCAGTCGACCCACAGCTACCTGGGCAACACCCAGCTGCTCTGGTCCAAGGGCAAACCGCTCTGGGTCGTCAACGAGGGCGAATACCGGATGATCAACACCTTCGATCTCACGGTGGATCATCTTTTCCACGAGCTGCAGTGGCAGCCCTGGGCCGTGCGCGACACGCTCGACCTCTTCTCGCGCCGCTACAGCTACCGTGACCAGCTCGGCCTTTCCTTCACGCACGACATGGGCGTCAACGACTTCTTCACCCCGGCCGGCCGTTCCAGCTACGAGTGCGATGAAATCGATGGCTGCTTTTCGCACATGACGATGGAGCAGCTGCTCAACTGGGTGCTCTGCGCCGCAACCTATGCCGCCAAGACCGGCGACAAGGCCTGGCTCCGCGCCAACAAAAAAACCCTCCTCGCCTGCGCTGACAGCCTGCACCGGCGCGACCATCCCGACCCGGCGCAACGCGACGGCATCCTCAAGCACGACACCTCGCGCGCGGGCCACGGCTCCGAGATCACGACCTACGACAGCCTCGACGTCTCCCTCGGCCAGGCCCGCAACAATCTCTATCTCGCCGTGAAGACCCTCGGTTCCTGGGTGCTGCTCGAACACGCCTTCCGCGACCTCGGGCTCAAGGCCGCCGCGCAGGACGCCCGCGCCACCGCCGACCTGCTGGCCCGCACCCTCACGACGAAATTCGAGAGCGACACGGGGTTCTTCCCCGCCGTCTTCGAGCAGGGCAACCGTTCCCGCATCCTGCCGGCCGTTGAGGGGTTCGTCTATCCGCTCTACCTCGGCTATCGTGACGCCGTCGCCCCGAACGGCCGCTTCGCCGCGCTCTTCGCGCAGCTCCGCCGCCACATCGGCCAGGCCCTGCAGCCCGGCATCTGCCTCGACGCCGGCACCGGCGGCTGGAAGATGAGCAGTACCAGCACCAACACCTGGTTCTCCAAGATCGCCCTCGCCCAGCACGTCGTGCGCCGCCTGTTCCCCGAAGCCATGAGTCCGGCCGCCCGCGCCGCCGACAAGGTGCACGCCGACTGGCAGCGCCGGCCCGGCTGCGGCCGGGATGCCATGTGCGACCAGATCCGCAGCGACTCCGGCGAATCCTGCGGCAGCCGCTACTACCCGCGCGGCGTCACGGCGTATCTCTGGTTGGACGAGTGACCGCCGCTGTTTTTTCGCTGCCCAAAAACACCCCCACCCACCCCGACCGGTTCCGCCCCATGAGTGACCCCGCTCAGAAATTATCCCTCACCGAGAAACTCGGCTACAGCTGCGGCGACGCGGCCGCGAACTTCGTCTTCATGACGATGATCCTGTTTCAGTCGGCTTTCTACACCGACGTCTTCGGTCTGTCGGCGGGAGCCGCCGCCGCGATTCTGCTCTGGCCGCGTCTCTGGGACGCGTTCTTCGATCCGGTGATGGGCGTGCTGGCCGACCGCACCGACACCCGCTGGGGCAAATTCCGCCCGTGGGTGCTCTGGACGGCCGGGCCGTGGGCGATCGTCATGATTCTGGCCTACACCACGCCGATCGGCTGGGGCATGGGCACCATGCTCGCGTACGCCGCGATCACGAACACGGTGCTCATGACGCTCTACTCGATGAACAACATGCCGTACTCGGCATTGGGCGGCGTCATGACCGCCGACCTCAACGAGCGAGCGCGCCTGAATTCCTTCCGGTTCGTCGCGGCCAACATCGCACAATTCATCGTCGGCGGCTTCACGCTGCCGCTCGTCGCGAAATTCGCCGCCGGCCACGACCTGCGCTACGGCTGGCGCATGACGATGACCATTTGGGCTGTCCTCTGCCTGATCCTGTTCGTGACGACCTTCCTGACCACGCGCGAGCGCATCAAGCCGGTGAAGACGGAAGCCGCTTCCCCGAAACAGGACTTTGCCGATCTGCTGAAAAACAGTCCGTGGTGGATCATGGCGGTGATGACGCTGGTCCACTTCGCCATCCTCTCGTTCCGCGGCGGCGCGCTCTACAATTACTATCACCACTACGTCGACCGGGCCGCGATGTTCGACTTCCTGGAAAAGATCGGTCTGACGTCACCCGACCTCGCCAAGTCCGGCGGTGTGCTCGACTGGCTGGGCTACATCGTCCACGGCGACCGCGCCCAGCTTGCCAGTTCCAACGTCGCCGATGTGTTCAACAGCATCGTCAACATGGTCGGCACCGCCGTGACCATCACGGTCATCATGCTCTCCGCCTCCTTCGCCGCCCGCTTCGGCAAGAAGGCCGTCGCCGTCGCCGGCTTCGCGCTCTCGACCGTCAACGCCTTCGCCTTCTACCTGCTCGCCCCCGCCAACACGAGCGGCATGCTGGCTCTGACCATCACCGGCTCGATCGTCTACGCCCCGACCATTCCGCTCGTCTGGGCCATCTACGCCGACGTGGCCGATTATTCCGAGTGGCAGACCGGCCGGCGCTTCACCGGCATGGTTTTCGCAACCATCGGCTTCGCCCTGAAATCGGGCCTGGCCATCGGCTCCGCCGGCTTCCTCTGGGTCATGGCCGGCCTGTTCAATTACGACACCAAACTGGCCGACGCCGCCAACGCCGTGTCCGGCTATCACGCGTGCAGCAGCATCGTGGTCGGCGTCTTGTTCCTGGTCTGCACGGTCCTGCTCGTCGTCTACAAACTGGACAAGAAGCTCACGATCCAGATCTCCGGCGAACTCGCTGAGCGCAGGGCCAGGCCGGTCGCAGGCTGATGCTCTGCCCTGGCGCAAGGCCAGGAACCGGATCGCTGGCCTTGCGGATGATGCGGCGGGGGTTTTGCGCAGGTTCCTTTAAGGCGGCCGGAATAATTATAGCCACCGGCCTCCGTGCCTGTGGGATCCCATACGCAGAACGGCAGGCAGGGACGCCTGCCGCTACAGTATGACTAGAATCCGATGCTCACCCCGCCATCGACCGGCAGCACGGTGCCGGTGACAAACTTCGCGGCGGGTGACGACAGGTAGACGGCGGCCCAGCCGATGTCCTCGGGGGCGCCGAACTTTGCCATTGGGGTACGTTCGAGGATCTGGGATTTGCGCGCCGGGTCGCCGTCCATGGCCTTGCGCGACATCTCCGTCTCGATCCAACCGGGCGCGATGCAGTTCACGCGCACGCCGTGCGGGGAAAACTCGGTCGCGTAACCCTTCACCAAACCCACCATCGCCGCCTTCGCCGCGGTGTAGGCGATCACCAGCGGGATCCCGAAGAGCGAGGCCATCGAGCCGGTGAAGAGAATGCTGCCGTGCCTCCGCTCCATCATGCCCGGAGCCACGGCGGCCGTCAGGGCGTGCGCCCCGACTATGTGCGTGTTGAGCACCGTCTGGAATTCCCCGGGCGTCGTCGCCACGGCCGGCTTCTTCAGGTGAATACCGGCGTTGTTGACGAGGATGCTGATCGGCCCGGTCTCGCGCGTGACTCGCTCAATCAGGGCCGGAGCGGCGTCCAGCTTTGTGACATCGTGCACGACGTAACTCGCGCCGGTCCCGAGCTCGCTGACCGCCGCCGCCAGCTCGGCCTCACGCCGGCCGACGAGCACCACGCGCGCCCCGGCCGCAACCATGGCGCGCGCCATGGCCAGACCGATGCCGGTGCCGCCGCCGGTGATGAGGGCGGTTTCGCCGTGCAAGGAAAAGACGTCAGGAAATGAGGAGGACATACGGAATAGATTTTTTAACCGGGGATGGAGCTCTGATTATTGACCACGGAACACCCAGAATACACGGAAGGTAAGGAATATCCGGCCGTGGTATATCATCGGTTTTCTGTGTATTCGGTGTGTTCCGTGGGCCCCTCATCTGGAATCAAACCGGATTGTTGTTCAGTGATTGGATCCCGGCCTTGAGGTAGCCCATCGCGAAGGCCATGCCGGCGTGCCAGGGGGCGGCGCAGCTCATCTGCGGGGCGTGGTCGGGAATGATGACGCCCTCGAATTTGTTTCTCCTCAAGATCGCGAGGACGCGCAGGACATCGATCTCGCCATCATCAATGAACGTCTCCTTGTAATGCGGCACCTTGTCGCGGACGTTGCGCAGGTGGACATAACCGAGCCGGTTTTGCCGCGCATACTGGTCGACCACGTCGTAGATGTTTCCCTCGGTCATTTCGGCCAGCGAGCCGACGCAGAACTCAAACTGGTTGGCCGGGCTCGGATTGAGATCGATGACCTTCTGGTACAGCGACGGCTGGTAGACGAGCCGCGGTTGTCCGCGAATGAAAGGCATCGGCGGATCGTCCGGATGCAACGCCAGACGCACACCGGCTTTTTCCGCCACCGGCAAGACTTCGTCGAGAAAACGCTGCAGCCGCGACCAGAGTTGCTCGTGCGTCGCCGGCGGAATCGTGCCGGTGTTGCGCGACGGCGCGGTCGGGTCGATGACCATGTTCCAAACCATCCCGTTGGGCATCGGCAGGTCGTAAGGTCCTTCCATGCCGACGGACGGGGCATTGCCGCGAGCATAGTGGCCCTTGGTGCGGCCCGCCACCCCGGCGATGGAAAAGTTGTAGCCCATGATCGGGATGCCCGCCTCGCCCAGGCGACGGATGATGGTCTGCACGTTTTTTATGTGCAGGGACCGCTTCGGGCCATCCAGGAGAATATCGTACCAGTGTGCCGGATCGAAGTTCTCGATCGCTTCCAGCTTCAAACCGGCGGCCTCGGTGTCGCGGCGCGCCTGCACCAACTCCTCGAGCGTCCAGAGCTTGTCCGGATCGCCGGCGAGGCCCCAGCCCCAGTCGGTGCCGAGCGGCTGGTCGTCGGTCGCGGAGTGTCCCGCGCCGCCGCGGAAATAATCCACGAAGTGGGCGATGATGTGCGTCGCCCCCGCCTGCTTCGCGAACGCGAAGTTTTCCGGCGTGAGCATGTGGCGGTAAAGTCCCAGTCCGAGTTTCATAGGATAAATCTGGATGGATCCACGGGGGCTTAGTGTTGCGCGCCTGGGTCACCCGTGGGTGGCGGGGCCGTGTCGTGCTCCGCGGGCGGGCCGAGCAATTCGGTCAGGACCGGCTTCAGGGCCTCGGCCCAAACCTGGTAGCCCTTCAGACTGGGGTGCAGCTGGTCGACCGTCATGCCGTCCAACAGGGTGCCCCGGGCGTCGGCCAGGCGGTCGTTGATGTTCAGGTAACGGACCGTCCGTCCGTCCGCCAGCTTCGCCAGATTGGCGTTGATGCGATTGATGGTGGGCCCGACCGGGCCGTCGTTGCGCGGAAAGATGCCCATGAGAACGATCGTGGCCCCCGGGGCCTTCTCGTGGCACACCCGGACCAGGGCGGTGAGGCCGCGCGTGACATCGGCGACCTTGGCCTCATCGCCCGGTTCCTTGCCGACGTTGTTGGTCCCGGCCAGCAAGACGATGACCTTGGGGTTCACGCCCTCGAGTTCGCCGTTCTGCAGCCGCCACAGGATGTTCTGGGTATTGTCGGCGCCCCACCCGAAATCGCCGGCATTCCAGCCGTGGAAGCTTTGTTTCCAGTGCGCCAGGAAGTCCGGGTAGTCGGTCGCCCCCCAGCGCCGCGTGATCGAGTCGCCGAGGAAGTAGACCGAGATGCCGCCGGCCTGCGCCTTTTCGAGCAGCTGCACGTGGGCAAGGTGCGAGTTGCGGTCGCTGCGCATCACCGGCTGGTCGGCGGCGCGCCACGGAGCCTGGTGCCTGAACAGGCGGTTGGCCCAACCCAGGAACGAGCTCATGTTGGTGCGGTCCTCGTGCCCGCCGTCGTGCTGGCGCCAGGCCAGCTCGCCGTCGAGCAACCCGGTGTTGACGGGCGGCAGCCTGGCCGTGCGGTAGTCCTCCTTCACGCCAAGGTCGTGCGCCCCGAGCAGGCGGAAGGCCG
Organism: uncultured Verrucomicrobiota bacterium; assembly: GCA_903898675.1. GTDB lineage: Bacteria > Verrucomicrobiota > Verrucomicrobiia > Opitutales > Opitutaceae > Lacunisphaera. The sequence goes on along the minus strand of CAIUGM010000030.1, from coordinate 8,360 downwards.
GGCCGGCCGCGACGGTGGCCATGAAACTGCCCTGCTGGTCGAGCCAGTGGGCGTCGCCCTGCTCCGGGATGCCGTAACTGATGAAAACCGGCCGCGGGGCGCACAGCGCGATCAACTCGTGTGCGTCAACGGGCAGGTCGTTCGCCGTCCTGGCGCCGAAGGCGGACTCGGCCGCGCCATACTTGAGGAAGTTGCCGGCCATCCAGTGATACTCGCCGTCACTCGTCAGGTTTTCCACCGCCTCGCCGAAGTCGCGCCGGTGCGGCTTCGCCCCGCCCTCGCCCGACGAGCCCACCAGCGCGATGGCGAAGCGCGGCTCGAAGGCCATCGTGACCAGCGCGGCCTTGCCGTAGCGGGAAACGCCTTCGATGCCGACCTGCCGCGCGTCCACGGCCGGCAGCGTCTCCAGGTAGTCGAGCGCCCGGGCCGCGCCCCAGGCCCAGGCGCGCAGCGCGCCCCATTGCGCGGGCGTGCGCCGCTGCCCCTTGTTCGCCAGGCCGATGATCCCGGCGGTCAGTCCGGCGCCGTTGTCGGCCTGGATGCTGCCGGGGTTGAGCGAAACATAGCCCCAACCCGCCGCGATGAGCTGGTCGGGCGAAGGCGGTGCGGCCGGCTCCGCCATGCCGGGGAAGCGCGGCATCGGCTCGTCCGGCATGTTGCCCCAGCCAAACATGACGAGCACGGGCACCGGGCCCCGCGCATCCGCGGGCAGGACGACCGACATCTTGATGTCCACCGCGATTTCCGGGCAGGCGGCATTGTCGGCGTGTCCGGTCACCTGCCGGGCCAGCACAGGCAGACCGCCGACGGTCGTGTCCAGTTGCCGGGTCACCGCCCAGCTGATCCTCGGCACATTCGCCGGCACCCGGCCGACCACCTCCTGCTCAAAATCTCCCGCGATTTCCGGGCGGCGTTTCTGCCACCACGTTTCAGGCGTGGTGACCTTTTCACCGCTTTTGGTAACCAGGAGCTCCGGCCAGTCCGGGAAGGGATTCGCGTGGGCCTGGTCATAGTTGGCCGGGATGGGCGTGCCCGGAGCCGGGTTGCCATTGCGCCCGGGACGCAGCCTGGTGATGCCCAGCTGATGCAGCATGTCGGCATGGTCCTCGGCCGTCTGCTTGTTCAGGAGCTGACGCTCCTCGGGGCTGAGTTCCCAAGGCGCCCGCAAGGCGGCGGGGCGGACGGAGGCCGGGCCGCGGAAACTTTCGGGCGGGCCGAGGTAGCTCGGCTTCAGGCCGCCGAGGTTCACGATGAGCTTCTGCATCACCACGGCCGGGTCGACCATCCAGACCTTCAGCGTATGATAACCGGGCGCCAGGATGCGGTGTTTCGAGCGACCGAAATGCGCGTTGTCGGCGACGATCTTTTCCCACTCGTGCCGGCCCTCGCCCGCCGCCTTCCAGCCCGCGGGCAGCAACGTGACAACCTGCGGCGCCTCGTCATCGAATGAGACCGCGTAGCGCACGCCGCGATCCGGGATGAAGTTGAGTGTCGGGGCCGTGATGGCGGTGACCTCGGCCTCGCCCGCGGTGAAAAGATACATGCGGTATTCCAGGCAGGGAGAGTCCTGGCCCGGGGTCGCGCTGGGTGAGTCAACCGGCCCCCCCGCCTTCATGCCGGACAGGGTGCGGCCGTAATCGCTGACCTTGAACCAGCGGTTCATTCCCGCCTCCGTCGCGCGCGTGTAGTGTTCAGGCTCGATCGAAACATAACCGTTGGCCTCGACAAAGCCCCCGAGGGTTTCGCGCGTGATCGCGACCGGATTGCTGGCCTCAACCTTCACCTGCACCTCGGCGCCCGCCGCGGATATTTTCACGAGGCCGGTGGAAAGGCCGGCGGGCACCCTGCCCCAGTCGACGCCCACCCACAGGCGCTGATCCGCGCCGAGCGAACCGCCGGCCGCGCTGAGCTGGATCCAGGGTTCGTCCGCCGTTGCCACAAATTCCAGCGGGGCTTGGCCGCGGTTGAACACGTCGACGAAGTGACGCGCCCGGTTGAAGGCGTCGAATTGCGGCAGGCTGGCGTCGCCGCCCGCCGCGGCGCCTTCGACTGCCACGCCCAGAGCCGCGGCCGCGGGCACGGCCGGTTCCACCAGTTTCAGGTGATCGAGATTATTTTTCGCGGGATCGCGCCAGGTCGTATAGCCCAGCACGGTCTGATCCATGAAATGCGCCCATTTGCCGCCGGCAAAGTCGCCGTTGAAGTGGCCCATGAGTTCGAGGAATTGCTGGAAGAGCCGGCGCACTTCCGCCGCCTGCGCCCCGGCGCTGGCCCTGCCCTGCCGGGCGTAGAGCGCGTTGCGCCCGGCCGCAAGGTAGAGCTCATTGAGCAGCGCCCCGGCCTTGGCGGGAAAGAGGACCAGCTGGTAGAAGGCATCCTGCTTGTCCGCCGGCAGCGCCCGGGCGATGGCCGCTGCCCTGGTCGCCAGCGCGTTGTAATCTTCGACGACGTTCTCCGCCTCGCGATAATCGGTCAGGCTGTAGGTGTCCGGCGCGAGCATCTCGGGTTTGCGCCGGCCGTTGTACTTGGAGTATTGCGCGACGAGATCGGCGATCTCGGTGGCGTGGGCCGCCCCGAATTCCCGTTCCGCCCACAGCCGGGTGAACCGCGTGAAATCGTCCGGACCCCAGCGGCCGGTGTCCCAGGCCAGGCTCAGAAAATATTCCAGCGGGAACTCGTAGCCCTTAAAATGCCCGACATTCACGACCCAGACGCGGTCGGCGCCATAAGCCTTGGCCATCGACATCTGGTCCCAGATCTTGGGCAGCGGATTCGTGTTGAGCCACTGGTAGCTGCGCGGATCGCCGTGGTAATCGAAGTGGTAGTAGATGCCCGCCCCGCCGCGGCGCCCGCGCTCGCCCGCCGTGGGCAGCCGGCGGAGATTGCCCCAGTTGTCCTCGGCCCAGAGCAGGGTGACGTCGTCGGGCGCGCGCATGCCGGCGTCGTAGAACTCCTGGACCTCCTTGTACAGGCACCAGACCTGCGGCACCTGCGTGAGGTCGGGGTTTACCTCCGCGCGCAGGATGTCGCGTTGCACGTCGACGATGTGCTCGAGCAGGGCGCGGTTGGCCGCGGGACCGCCCGGGGCCATCGGGGTGTCGTCGGCGCCGCGCAGCCCCATGGTGATTATGCTCTCGAAGTTCCGGTTGCGGCGGACCCCCTCGCGCCAGAAATCCTCCAGCACCCCGGGGTTCTTGACGTAGTTCCAGGAGCCGAGGGTCTGCTTGTAGCGCCCGTCCCACTCCTTCTGCGCCCGCAGCATCGGCTCCTGGTGCGAGGTGCCCATGACGATGCCGTATTCATCGGCAAGCCGCGCGTTCTCCGGGTCGTCCTCGTTGAAGGCGTTGTTCCACATCGCCGGCCAGAGATAGTTCGCCCGCAACCGGAGCAGCACCTCGAAGAGGCGGGCGTAGAACTCGCGGCCGTAGTTGGCGGCCTCGGCCGCCGCGTGCGGATTGACCTGCCGCGACACCTCGCCGTATTTCGCCCGGACCCAATTCGTCAGGGAGGGCGCCTCGTCGTTGAGGAAGATGCCGCGATAGCGGACCGAGGGAGAGGCCTGCACCGTCCGGCCGGATTTGAGGGCGAGACTGTCCCGGTGCTCCGGCGCGACATCCGCCCACCAATACCAGGGCGACACGCCGATCTGCTGGGAAATCTCGTAGATGCCGTAAATTGTGCCGCGCTTGTCGCTGCCGGCGATCACCAGCGCGCGATCCACGCCCGGCAGCGGGTGCTCCACCGTTTCGATGAGGAACGATTCCCATTTTCCGCGGATGGCGTCCGCGTTCAGCCGGCCGGACTTGATCAGGCCGTCGATCAGCGCGCTGCGGCCGACCGTGCCAATCAGGACAACCGTCGGGCCGGCTGGCGCTTCCCCGCCGCCGAAGGCGGGCCTGAGGCCGGTGACGCGCTCGACATCGGCCTGCAGGTCGTGCGCGGCCCGGATCGCCCCCGGCCAGTCGTCCGCGGCCACGAACACCGGGCTGCCGCGGCCGGCCGCCACCAGGGGAAAGGCCCCGGCGTCGGTCGCCTCGGCCAGCAGCGGTCGGTCGCCCAGCGCGGCGCGGCCGGGAACACCGGCCAGCAACAGGACAACGGCCAGCACAAATGACGGCTGAATTTTCACGGCCGGCTGGGACCTTCCAGCGCGGTGTGGAGCCCGCTGAACGTGAGAAAGACGCAATGCTGGCGGCGCAGTTCGGCGAGGATGGCGGGCAGTTGCTGGCGTGTTTCCTCCCGCCACTCATGGAAGAGGATCACGGATCCGTCGCTCACGTCCGTGGTCGCCCGGCGGAAAATCTCCGCCGCCGGCACCGTCCGGTCATAATCCAGCGAAACCACGAGGTGCCGCGGCGTGTAGATCATCAGCTTGGCGCGGGCCACGGCGGCCCGCACCCGGTCGTCGACCTCGATAAAAGGCGGCCAATACCACCGGGGCGCGCGGCCGGTGACCGCGGCGATCTTCTCCTGCGCGGCCGACACCTCGCGATCCAGGGCCGCGTCGGCGAGCTCGTGCGGGTGCGCGTGGGTCTGCGAATGATTCGCGATCTCGTGACCGGCCGCCAAGATGGTCCGGGCCGCGCCGGGGTTTTCATCCACCCGCGCACCAACGAGGGAAAAAGTCACGGCCACCTGTTCCCGGGCCAGCACGGCCAACAGCGGCTCCACGTCGGCCGGCCGGGGTCCGTCGTCAAATACCAGGGCCACGCGCTTGACCGGTTCCGCCCGGGCGGAACCCGGCCCAAGGCCCAGAAGTGCGGTCATCGTCATCATTAACAGGCAGGATTTCGCGGAGCGGCTCATGCGGGCGGCAGGGTCAGCGATAGCGGTAGAGCTTCACGCGCTGGATGGAGAACCGGCCGGGCTCGAGCCGCACATGGCGGCCCTGGTGGGTTTGGTCGCCGTTGAGCCAGCGAAGATGCTGCCACTGGCCGTCGACGTAGCGGCCCTCCTCCACGCCGAGGAGGCCGGCCTGCTGGCCACCCCCGGCCGGATCAAAGGTGATGGTCAGCCCGATGCCCGCGAACAGGAATTCGTCGTCGTTGAGCGCAACCATGAGTCCGCCGGCCGGGGCGGCGCCGGCGCGGCCGCCGGCCGCGAGCGCGGAATTTTCCGCGCCGACGACCACCGCCAGCCCGTCCGCTAGTTGCGGCGGGGCGGCCCGCTCGAACGACACGCGGAAGATCCAGCCGCCCAGCCGGACCTGCTGCGGCTGCTTGCTCTCCGCACTCTCCTGCAGCAATCCGGCCGTGAGGCCCCGGCCCTGTTTTTCCAGGAGCAACGGCGTGAGCTGCCGCACGAGGTCGAAGCTCGCCGTGAGGAAACCGGCGGCGGGCTCGGTGTTCGACTCAATGGCAAAGGGGGAGAACCCCATCGCGTCGAGCGCCCCAAAAGCATACAGCGCATTCACCGACGCCTCCGGGCTGCGCATCGCCTCGGGAATAAAAAGCGGATTGCCGCTGCGCGTGTAGAGTTGGGCCCAGTAGGAGAAATTCTGGAAATAGATATCCGGCGCGAGGAAGTTCAGGGCCGGCGCGGCGGCGCGCCAGACGTCGATCAGGTGCGGCAACGGACCCGCGCTGGGATACTGGCCCGGCTGGTAACCGGGACGGATGAGCGCGGCATTGGCATACATCGGCAGGGCCAGCTCGGCCTTGCCGGCGGCGGCCACCGTCTGGGTGTAGGCCGCGAACTGCCACGCCATGAAAATCTCCTCGCCGGCCGGACCGGCGCCGAACACCTCCGTCCAGGTGCCGGAGGCCTTGCCGCCCGCGGCGTTCCAGACGGCCAGCAGCTCCGGGGCCAGCTGCGCGCGGTGCGCGGCGAGGTAATCCATCAGCGCCGGCGGCACGGCGGCGGCGAAGGCCTTCTCCGCCGCGGAACTGCGGTCGCGGGCCTCGGGAATCATGCCAATTTCATTTTCGACCTGCACCATGATCACGGTGTGCTCCGGGTCGGCCGCCTTGAGGTGGCGCATGAGGGCGGCGAAGGCGCGGGCGTCGGTGTCGCGGCTCACCGCGTGCAGGGGCGAGAGGATCTCCAGGCCGCGCCCGGCCGCGTCCTGCGCGCGCGGAAAGCGCGCCTGGTCGAGCTTCACCCAGGCGGGGACGTAACACGACATGCTGTTTTTCCACGTGCCAAACCAGAGCAGCACGAGATGCAGGTCGCTGGCCCGGGCATCCGCGATCAGGCCGTCCACGGTGGCGAAGTCGAGTTTACCCTCTTCCGGCTCGATGACGTCCCAGTAAACGGGCGCCACCACGGTGTTGAGGTTCATGGCCGACAGTTTCGGCCAGGATTTTTTCAAGTAGCCGGGCTCACCGCTGGAGTTGCCGAGTTCGCCCCCGCGAATGAGGAAGGGCTGGCCGTCGACGATCAGCTGCGTCGCCGTGCCCTGCCTGCGCAGGTGCGGCAGCTCGGCGGCACCCAAGCCGGAGGCCACGGCCAGCGCGAGTAGGCAGGCAAAGGATTTCATGGCAGCGTGACGTTGAGTTCAGCGACTTTCGCCCCGGGCGCGAGGGTGAAGCCTTTTTCGACCCGGCGTCCGCCGGCTTCGACGGTCAGCACGTAGTCACCCTGGAAGCCGCGGGCGACATACCGGCCGTCGGCGTCGGTGCGGCCCGAGAGGTTGGTCCGCCACTGGTGGAGCACGAGGTCGCGGTAGACCCGGGCGTTGGGCTTCTCCGACCAGTCGGCGCGGAACATCGCCGCGGATGGACGCCAGTGGCTGGTTTCCCAGAAACCCCAGTGCTGCACCCCCACGACGCTCGGGTGGCTGTAACAGAGAATGAGGAAATCGCGGGTGAAGTCCGCCTGCAGTTCCTCGTCGCGCGTCCAGACGTCGAACTCCGTCATGCGCACCGGCAGGTGAAATTCCGCCTGATAGCGGTCCAGCACCGCCAGGATGTTCTCCGGGGCATTCGGCCGGCCGTTGAAGTGCGCCTGCAGGCCGAGGCCGTCCACCGGCGCGCCGTGCTCGAGCAGGAAGCGGGTGGTCGCCTCGAAATGCTTCACGTGGTCGGCATCGGTCGTGGCGTCGTGGTTGCTGAAATCATTGAAGAAAAGCTTCGCGTCGGGCAGCTCCTCCCGGGCGGTCTGGAACCACGCCGGCATGATCTCGCGGCCGAAGAGGTCCATCAGGTCGTGGTTGGTGAAAGGCTCGTTAAGCACGTCCCACTCGCGCAGCAGTCCCTTGGTGGCGCGCGCCTCCTCGCGAATATGCTCGAGCACCAGCGCGGGAATTTCCGCCTGGCGTGGCGTGCCGATGAGGTCCTGCACGGTCTGCGGCAGGTTCTTGCGGCCCGGCCAGACGAAGACGTGGCCGCGGAGATAGAAGCCGCGGTCCTGCAGCCAGTGCAGCCCGGCCAGCGTCTGCGCCTGCGAGAAACCGCCCTGCCATTCGCCGAGCCAGACCGGCCACTTGAGGTCGTTTTCCGTGCTGGCCGCATTGAACAGCTCCTCGGTCACCTGCCGGTAGCGCAGGTTGTCCGGCGTATCGACGGAGAGCCGCTCCATTTGCAACGCCGCGCCCCACTGGAATGCGGAGCGCGTCTGCATCACGGTCACCTTCGCCCCGGCAACGGGCCGGCCGGCCGCATCCGTCACCTTCACGGCGAAGTCGCCTTTGCGGATCTGCTCGATGTGCGCCAGGGCCTGCTGCCGCCACGGCGCGTCCGGCTCGCGCCCGGCATAGGTGAAGCGCGTGCGCGGCAGCGAGGCGAACGCCTGCGACTTCCCATAGTAAATCGCGTCGAGGCCGCCGATCTCGACCGTCTGCCGCTTGAACCCGAACCGCAGCATGAGCGCGGCGCCCTCCGCCGCGAAATCCTGCGACCACACGAAGGGCACGAGGATTTCCTGCCACTGGCGGTTGAGCGTGAAATCACCCTCGAAGCTGCTGTTCCAATCCACGCCGTTGCGGCGGACGACCAGCTGCACGCGGCCGCCGCCGGTCTCGTCGGAGATCTCCGTGGCGCGGGCGAAGAACCGCAGGATCGCCACGTCGCCGACGGCGACCGGCCGGGCGTTCAAGGCCCGCAGTTCGATGGCGGCCATCGGGCTGGTGTCCTTGAGCGTGGCGATGCGCCACGCTCGGCTGAAGCCGGGGCCGGCGGCGGGCACGATTTCCAAGCGGGCCTGATCCCGCGCGGCCGGCTCGAGCTGGGGCGTAAAGGCCGTGAGCGCGTCGCCAGCCACCAGCGGCTCTCCTGCCGGCAGCGGGGTCTGCGCCGCCAGCGGTCCGGCGAGCAGCACGCCGCAGAGGGCCGCAAGAACGGGAAGGAACGGGCGGGCGGATTGTCTGGTGAGCGGGATCATGGTGGGCCTTTAGGATCGAAGGGTGAGACGGGAAACGGCCC
>CAIUGM010000029.1 GCA_903898675.1 uncultured Verrucomicrobiota bacterium | reverse complement strand
CGTACCGGGAGCACGGGGAAGCCGGACTGCAGAGGCAGACGGCGCCCCGGCCGGGGCGCCGTCTGCCTGGGGCGATCACGGAGAAGATCCTGGAACTGAAACGAAAGCACCGGTGGTACGGGGTGAAGAAAATCGCCGATGTAATAGGCATTAACCGCAATCGTGCGGCCCGACTTGCTCAACGGCTGCACCGTCTGCAGGTCGACCGTGCCGGCCAGGCCCTGGCCGGTGAGGTTCGCGCCGGCGGTCTTGTAGACCACCACCGAGTTGAGCAACTCCGCCGGATACTGGTCGAATTCCACGCCGCGGTTCTCGCCGGTGGAAACCTGCTCGCGACCGTTGAGCATCGCCGTGCTGAAGTCCCCGCTCAGGCCGCGGATGCTGATGTCCTGGCTGCGGCCGTTGGTGCGCTGGGTGGCGACACCGGTCAGGCGGGTCAGCGAGTCGGCGATGCTGACATCCGGCAGCTTGCCGATGTCTTCCGACATGATGACCTCGACGATCGACTGGTTGGCCTCCTTGGCGAGGGCGGCGGCCGCGAGGCTGCCGCTGAAGCCGGCCTGAACCTTGAAGGTGTCGAGCACCACCACGTCATCGGCGGTGCTCTTCCTGGCGGGGGCGGTTTCGGTGGCGACCGGCGCGGCGGCCTTGTCGTCTTTCTTGTCGTCAGCGGCGGGGGCGGTCGTCTGGCCGAAGGCCAGTTGCGACGCCGCCAGCGCCATCAGACTGAATGCCACGGGCCGGAGACGGCTCGCGCGAGGGCTGGTAGTTGTTCTTACTGAGTGCATGGTGTTGGGTTCAGAAAGCTGCACGACGGCAGTCCGGGGTTACGGACGGGCTGGGGTGCAGGCTAATGGGGCGGTGAGGTAACGGGAGCGGTGCAACGAAATTGCCCCGCGGTGTGTGGGGATAATTTCCGCATGAGGTCTCCGCCTTGCGAATCAGAACCCTAGAATAAAACCGCGATGAACCGGAAGGAACTTGGATCAGACCGCAGCCGCGGCATGGCGTCACGGCGCGGGCGCCGCGGACGACTCGCGCCACTCAGGTTTTGTCCGGCTCGTCTATGAATTGTCTTTCCGGTCCGCTTTGACTCGCCGCAGGCCGGGTGTTCGCTTGGCGTGATCCCCCGCCCGCCCCATGGAATTGCCCAAATATTTTCGCTGCCCCGGCCGGTCGCCGGGACTCCTTCCCCTCGCCGGCGCACTGCTCGCCGCCCTCCTGGCGGTGCTCGCGGCCCCGCGTCCCGCGGTCGCCGCCGAAACCGCGCCGGTCAGCGTGCCGCGCTTCACGCACCCGGGCGCCGGCCAGGTGTTTTATTTTGTCCTCACCGACCGCTTCGCCAACGGCACGACGGCCAATGACACCGGCGGCCTCGCCGGCGGCGCCGAGCAGCACGGCTTTGATCCCGCGCGCATCGGCTACTTCCACGGCGGCGATTTCGCCGGCCTGACCGCGCGGCTCGATTACCTGCAGCGGCTCGGCGCGACCGCGGTCTGGGTCACGCCGCCCTTCAAGAACAATCCCGTGCAACTCGGCTCCGCGGGCTACCATGGTTACTGGATCACGGACTTCCTTCAGATCGACCCGCACCTCGGCACCAATGAGGAATTCCGCGAATTTGTCCGGCAGGCGCATGCCCGGGGCCTGCGGGTCTACATGGATATCGTGGTGAACCACACGGCCGACATCATCCACTATGCGGACCATGACACGGGCTACCGTGACAAGGCCGCGGCGCCGTATCGCGACGCGCAGGGCAAACCCTTCGACGACCACGCCGTCGCTTACAACGGCCTGAACGATCCCGCCGCCTTCCCGGCGCTGTCCGCCGAGCGCAGCTTTCCCCACGTCCCGGTCCTGGCCGAGGCGGACCGCCACGCGAAGAACCCGGCGTGGCTGAATGATGTCACGCTCTACCACAACCGCGGCAACAGCACGTTCGCGGGGGAAAACGCCATCTACGGCGACTTCGTCGGGCTCGACGACGTGTTCACCGAGCAGCCGCGGGTCGTGCAGGGCTTCATTGACGTGTTCAGCTCGTGGCTCGACTACGGCATCGACGGCTACCGGATCGACACGGTGCGCCACGTGAACGCGGAATTCTGGCAGGCCTTCAACCCCGCCATCCGCGCCCGGGCCCGCGCGCTCGGCCGGCCGGACTTCCTGCAGTTCGGCGAGGCCGCGAACGGCGCCGGCGACCCCGGGTTCCTCAGCGAGTTCTCCACCGGCTCCATCCCGCTCGACGCCACCCTGGACTTCGGTTTCTTCGTGGCCGCGCGGAAATTCGTTTCCCAGGGCGGCAGCGCCGCCGCGCTCGACGGCTTTTTCGCGAGCGACGACCTCTACACGGACCACGACAGCAACGTCCACTCAAGCGTCACCTTCCTCGGCAACCACGACGCCGGGCGCTTCGCCTATTTCCTGCAGCAGGACAATCCCGGGGCGACGCCCGCGCAGCTCGCCGACCTGGTCCGCCTCGGCCACGGCCTGCTGCTCCTCGCCCGTGGCCAGCCCGTGCTCTATTATGGTGACGAACAGGGCATGATCGGCCGGGGCGGCGATGACCAGCAGGCCCGCGAGGACATGTTCGCGTCCAGGGCCCCGGCCTTCCGCGACGCCCCGCTGCTAGCCACGAGCCGGACCGGCGCGGACGACAAGTTTGACGAACAGCACCCTTTCTACCGGCTGATCGCCCGCCTCAATGCGCTGCGCGCCAGTCATGCGGCCCTGCGGACCGGCGCCATGATTCCCCGGCCGACGGCGGAGGCGGGACTCCTGGCCTTCTCGCGCATCGAGCGAAACGAACGCGTGGAATATGTGATCGCGCTGAACAACTCCCGGACGACCACGCTCACGGCGACGGTGCCGACGAGCCAGCCGGCCGGTGCGACGCTGGAGCGGCTCTTCGACTCCCGCACCCCGGAAGCCCCCGGCGCGGAAATTCTGACCGCCGACGGCACGGGGGCCGTCCGCGTCACGCTCGCGCCCCTGCAGTTTGCGGTCTGGCGCGCCGCCGCCACGCTCCCCGTGCCGGCGACACCGCCGCAGATCGCGCTGGTGACCCCGGCGAGCGGCGCGAGCCTGACCTTCACCGCAGCCACCGTGGACGGCCTGACCTTTCCCAGCCGGCGGGAAATCCGCGCGGAAGTTTCCGGCGGCGACGGTGTGGCCGAGGTCACTTTCGTAATGACACGCTCCTCGCGACCCGGCCAGCAAGAGCTCCTCGGCACGGACGACAACGCCCCGTACCGCATCTTCTGGCAGCCGCCTGCCGACCTCGCGCCCGGCGAGGAGTTGGAATTTACCGCCACGGTGAACGATCTCCGTGGCCACACGGCCGCGGCGCACGTTACGGGCGTGAAGGTCGCGCCGAACAAATTGTCCTTCAGCATCCCGGGGGCGAAGAATCCCGTGCTCATCCAACCGGCTCCCGCGACCCTGACCGTGCCGGTGAATACTCCCCTCACGCTGACGGTGGCAGCGGAAGGCTCGGGCTCGATCGAGTACCAATGGTTGCACAACGGCGAGAAAATCGCCGGGGCCACTGCCGCGACGTACACCGCGGCCCAGGCCGGGGCGGCCGATGCCGGTAGCTACCGCGTGCTGGTGCATAATCTCGCCGGCACGACGATCGGCTCCGTCACGACGGTCAGCGTGACCGGCGCGGGCCGGATCGTGAAGCACGTCGCCTTCCCCTCACACCTGGTCGCGCCGCGCGAGGTCGATGTGTGGTTGCCGCCCGGCTACGACGCGAACCCGGATGAACGCTACCCGGTGGTCTACATGCACGACGGCCAGAACATCTTCGAGCCGGCGCTGGGCTTTGGCGGCGCCTCGTGGGAGGTGGACAAGGCGCTGCTCCGTCTCATCCAGGCGGGCAAGACCCGCGGGGCGATCGTGGTCGGGATCTGGAACACCGGCATGGGCCGCTATCCCGAGTACATGCCGCGCAAGGCTGTGACCGGCGACCAGGTCGTGGCGCTGCGCGGAGAGCAGACGATTGCCGCGTCCGCCATCAAGTCCGATGCCTACCTAAAATATCTCGTCACGGAATTGAAGCCCTTCATCGACCGCACCTATCGCACGCAGCCGGACGCGCCGCATACCTCCGTCATGGGCTCCAGCATGGGCGGGTTGATTTCCGCCTACGCCATCGCCGAGTATCCCGGGGTCTTCGGTGGCGCGGGATGCGTGTCCACGCACTGGCCCGCGGGCAATGGTTGTGTCGTCGACTATTTTGCGCATCACCTCCCCGCGCCCGGCCAGCACCGGCTCTATTTTGACCATGGCACGGCCACCCTGGACGCCGCCTACGAGCCCTACCAGCAGAAGATGGATGCGGCCTTGCGGGCCGGCGGCTACCAGGAGGGGAAGGATTGGATCACGCGGAAATTTCCCGGGGCCGAGCACTCCGAAAAAGCCTGGCGCGAACGGGTGGAGATCCCGCTGCAGTTCCTGCTGCAACCCTGACCGGTCCGGGGACCGGAACCAACAGGCAACCGCGGATCAATGTTGGCCGGCGGCCGGCGGCTCGAAGGCGAAGGGAATGTTGACCTTCATCTCAACCGCGCGGCCGCCCTGGACCTGCGGCACGAACCGCCACTCCCGCACGGCGGCCAGCGCCGCCTCGCCGAAGGCCGCCTCGGAGGCACGGGCTACGACCGCATCCTGCACGGCACCCTGGGCCGTCACCCGCAACGACACCACCGCCTCGCCCTTGAGGCCGCTCGAGCGGAGCGCCGCGGGATACTCCGGGGCGGAACCGAAAAACGGCCGGGGGGCGGCGTCCTTCGCCGCGGTCACGCGTTTGGCAATCATGCGGTCGAGCAGCGCCTCGCGCTCCGCGGCCGGCTGCTCGGACGTGAAGACCTCGGACCCGGCGCAGAAAAGATGGACGACCACCGTGCCCGAACCCATGTACTGGCCCAAGGCCAGGTCGGTCGAAAACGATTTCGGCGTCCACGCTTCGAGCCGGCCGATTTCATAGACGAAGAGCTTGTTCCCCACGTTCGGGATGACCATCTCCAGCACGAGAAAAACATCCTCCAGGAAATCACGGGACTCGAACTTCGCGCTGAAATGCACCCCGTTGTTGGTGGGCGCATAGGAGAAATCCGCGCTGGAGTTGGTCGGCATGGAGTCCTTGTCGCTCACGGCGACGAAGACCGGCAGGTACTCCTCCACCTTTTTGAGGACGAGCCGCTGGCCCTTGGCCGCGGCGAGCTTGCCGCCCTCCATAATGTAGGGCCGGATCCCGCCGACCTTGGAGACCGCGTGGAACTTGTCGTCCGGCTCCTGGATATAGAGCCGGCTCTGGGCGGCGAGCGGTCCGGCGAGGCACACACCGAGCAGCGTGCCGGTGAAAAGCGGGGAGAGGAATTTAGCACTCATGGCAGAAAAAATGCGGGGTGATCTGGCGAGGACGGACCGGGGCTCGTGGCGCCGGCGGTTCGTCGGGAATCCGGCAAATTATCGCACATCTTTCCGGGGGTGCACCGCATTTCTTGCGGATTAAACCTAGGAAATGCCTCCACAATCGTGCTGGGCCGCAGCGACACGGCGCGGTCATCGCAGCACAGAACGGCCGGCCAGCAGCCTGGCCCAAGCGCGCGGCAGGCAGCGCATCCTGCTGAATCAGTCCACCTCTTCACTCCGTCCACATCGCCCCGAACACCCGGTCCGCCACGCGGTCGAGCCGCAGCGCGAAGACCGCATAAACGACGGCCAGCGCGACCAGGCAGGCACTGCCGAGGTGGTTGTACGTGCCGATGATGTCGTGGTTGCTCCAGCGGTAGTCGTCCCGGAGGATGTTCATGTCCCCGCCTCCATCCTCCTCGCCCGCGACCATCGAGCCCCAGGGAATCGATTCCCGGCCAAGCTGCACGGCGCGCCAGAAGGTCCAGATGTTGAGGAAGCTGCTCGCGCCCAGAAAGAGGCAGACATACCGGCAGTAGTTCCATTTGAACTTTTCCGGAAACTGCAGGTAGAACAGCGCCATCAGCGCGGCGCTCAGGTAGAATTCACCGCCCACGCCGGCGAAGGCCAGCCAGAGGTCGGCGCGATGTTCCGGCAGCCGCCAGGTCATGTAGAACTGCAGCGGCGCCACCGCCACCGCGAGGAGGATCGGCCAGATCTTGCGCTCCTTCCAGCCTGCGACCAGCAGCACGCCAAGCAGGAACAACACGCCGAAGTAAACGAAATTGGATTTCTCCGGCTCGACGTTGGTCCATCCGATCGGCAGCGGCAGCGCGCGCTTGCCGGTCAGCCACGCCACGGTCGCGTGGCCGAACTCATGGATCCAGATGTGGAAGCCCTTCAAGAGAAACCCGAGCGGACTGCGGTTGACCAGCCACGCGACTGCCAGTGCGAGGGGCAGGGCGAGCAGATTCACCAGCCGGCTGTCGAACGAGAATGGATTCAGAAGCTCTTGCTTGGAATCAGGCGGGGGCAGCTGATAAACCGGCCCGCGCGCCGCGGGTGCTTCGCCGTCGGCCAGTCGCGGCGCCGGCGGGTGGGCCCTGAGATACGCCGCCATCCTTTCGTGCAGCGCCCGGAATTGCTCCCGCTCGTCGGCCGTGCCGGCGCGGATCAGCGCGAAGGACTTTTTCATGTAGACCCGCTCGAGTGCCTCCGGCGTCACGCCGGGCTCCACCCCGAAAGCGACGCAGCAGCGGTTGAATTCACCCTCGTCCACCGCGCCACAGGAACATTTCCCCGGAAACGCGGCCAGCAGATTCCGGCTCCGGCGCACTCATCTCGCGCTCGCATCCGGGCAAAACATTACTAACTTGGCCGCCTTCATCCTTTCCACCCCATGCGCTTCCTCCCACGCCCCGGTCCCGCCCTGCTCACCACCCTCGCCCTGGCCTTTGCCGGCACTGCCCATGCCGCGCTGCCGGTCCCGGATCCGGACAATGGCGGCATCGAGCTGCCCGTGGGTTTCCGCGCTATCGTGGTCGCCGACAATCTCAATACCGACGGCGCGCAGGCTGTGCGCTTCATCACCGTCGCTGCCAACGGTGACGTCTACGCCAAGACCGCCGCGAGCGGCATCATCGCGCTGCACGACACCACCGGCAACGGCCGCTTCGACCGGCAGGAACGCTTCGGCTCCGGCGGCGGCACCGGCATCGCCCTGCACAACGGCTGGCTCTACCACTCCACCAACAGCGCGGTCTACCGCTACAAGTACACGCCCGGCGAACTGGTCCCCTCCGGGCAGCCCGAGCTGATCATCAGCGGCCTGCCCGACGGCGGACAGCACAACGCCAAGTCCTTCGCCTTCGACGGCCAGGGCCGCCTCATGGTGGAGGTCGGCTGCCCCTACAACGTATACAGCGACGGCGACCGCCAGTTCGGCGCCAAGGGCAAGGATGCGACCGAATTCCTGAAAACCCACGGCGGCTTCTGGCGCTTTGACCCGGACAGGAACAACCAGACCCTCGCGGACGGCTATCATTTCTCCACCGGCCACCGGCACTCGCTCGCCCTCGCCTGGCAGCCGACCGCGCAGGAATTCTTCATGATCATGATGGGCCGCGACGGGCTCAACACGATCGACCCCGAGCACTACGACGCGCTGGACAACGCCGAGCGCGTCGCGGAGGAAATGCACCGCCTGAAGGAGGGGATTAACATCGGCTGGCCGTACACCTACTACGACCCGATCAAGCAGGCGCGCATGATCGCCCCCGAGTTCGGTGGCGACAACCACAAGCGGGCCGACCCGGACAAGTACGACAAGCCGGTCATCGCGTTCCCCGGCCACTGGGCGCCGCTGCAGATGACCGCCTACACGGGCACGCAGTTTCCGGAAAAATACCGCGGCGGATTCTTCGTGGCCTTTCACGGCTCGTGGAATCGCGCGCCCCGGCCGCAGGAAGGTTACAACGTGACCTTCATCCCGGTCGACGAGCACGGCGAACCCCGCGGCAACTATGAGGTTTTTGCCCACGGCTTCCCCGGCCGGACCGATTTCACCTCGACCAGTGACGCCCGCTACCGCCCGGGTGGCGTGGCGGTCGGGCCCGACGGCTCGCTCTATGTCAGTGACACGGACAAAGGCCGGATCTGGCGGATCTTCTACACCGGCGAAACGACCCAGGTGCATGCGTCCACGGCGGCGGCGGCCGACAGTTCCACCGCCTTGATCACCTCGCCCGGCCAGCTCCTGTACTCCCAGGCCTGCGCCGTCTGCCACATGGCCGATGGCAAGGGCGTGAGCGGCATGCAGCCGCCGCTGCTCGGCAGCGCGGTCGTCAAGGGCGACCCCGACCAGCTGATCCGTGTGGTCCTCCGCGGCCCCGCCGCCGTGCTGCCCGCCGGCCGGCCGAAGTATGAGAACATCATGCCGGCCTTCGCCATCCTGAGCGATGAACAGATTGCGGGCGTGTTGACGCACCTGCGGCAAACCTACGGCGGCCAGGCCTCGGCGATCACGCCCGCGCAGGTCGCCACCCAGCGGAAAGCCCTGCCTTGAACTGGTCCCCGCCGCTCCGCATCCCGGCGTTGATCCTGACGCTGGCGGGATTTTTTTGCGGCCGGACCCTGCACGCGCAGGCCACCGCCGAGCTGGCGCCGCTCGTCGTCACCGCCGCGCGCGCGCCGCAGGCCGCCGACTCGCTGCCGCTCGCGGTGGAGGTCTTCACCGCGGACGCGCTGCATGACTCGCCCTCGCCCGCCCTCGACGACGTGCTGCGTGGCTCCGCCGCCTTCAGCCTCTTCCGGCGCAGCGGCAGCCTCACGGCCAATCCGACCGCGCAGGGCGTTTCGCTGCGCGGCCTGGCGCCCAGCGGCACGAGTCGCGCGCTGGTGCTGCTCGACGGCGTGCCGCTCAACGATCCCTTTGGCGGCTGGGTGCCGTGGAGCGCCGTGGACCGGGCCGGCCTCGAGCGCGTCGAGCTTGTGCGCGGCGGTGGCTCCGGCGCGTGGGGCAACGCCGCGCTCGGCGGCACGATCCAGCTGCTGAGCCGCCCGCCGGCCGGCGACTCGGCGGAAGCCGGCGTTACTTTCGGCAACTACAACACCCGCAGCGCCGACGCGGAGGTCACGCGCACGGCCGGAGCCGACGCCGTTCGCGTCAGCACCGGGCTGTTTTCCACCGACGGGGTTTATCTCGTGCAGCATCCGGGGCCGATCGACCGCCCGGCCGAATCCAACCATGAACGGGTCCAAGCCGACCTGCGACACCGCTTCGGCGACAACACGACCCTGACCGTATCCACGCGTTATTTCGCCGAGGACCGCGGCAACGGCACGCCGCTTCAGACCAACCTGAGTCACACCGGTTTCATTTCCGCGGCGCTGAACGGGACTGCCACCCCGGACAACACCTGGTCCGCGGTCGCCTACGCGCAGCAGCAGACGTTCGAGAGCTCGTTCTCGTCGGTCAATGCCCGGCGCACGGCCGAGACCCCGGCCAACAACCAGTACGACGTGCCGGCCACGGCCGCCGGCGCGGCGCTGACGTGGACGCGGCAGACCCAAAACGGCAGCACGACGACCGCCGGCGCCGACACCCGCTGGGTCGAGGGCGAAACGCGCGAGGACTACTCGTATTCCGCGCCCGTGGGCGGCTTCACCCGCCGCCGCTTCGCCGGGGGCGAGCAGGCCTTTGCCGGCGCGTTCGTGCAACACGAGCAGGTTTTGACCGACGGGTTGCACGCCTCGCTCGGGGCCCGGCTCGACTACTGGCGCAACTACGACGGCCACCGGTTGGAAAAGATCCCTGCCACGGGCGTCGTCACGCGCGACGATCACTATGCCCCGACTGACGGCGTGCAGTTCAGTCCCTCCGCCGGACTCGTCTGGCAACTGAACCGGGAGTTCCGCTTCCGCGCCGCCGGCTACCGGGGTTTCCGGGTGCCGACGCTCAACGAGTACTACCGGCCCTTCCGCGTCGGCAGCACCGTTACCGAGGCCAATCCGGCCCTCGGCCTCGAGACCCTCGCCGGTGCCGAGCTGGGCTGCGACGCCGGCTCCGCGCAAAACGGCCTCTCGGCGACCGGGTTCGTGAACGAACTCCACGGTGCCGTCACCAATGTCACCCTCGCCCAGGGTCCGGGAAATTTTCCGCTCTTCGGCGTGTTGCCCGCCGGCGGGATCGGCCGCCAGCGGCAGAACCTGGATCTGCTGCGCGTCCCCGGCCTCGAACTGGGGGCGCACGCCACGCCCTGGGCCACGCTGCGGCTCGAGCTGGATTACCTCCTGAACGCCGGCCATGTAACCTCCGCGCCGACCGCGCCGGCGCTGGTCGGCCGGCGCCTCGCCGAGGTGCCGCGGCACACGTTCACGGCCCGCGCCGCCTGGCACGCCCCGGCCGGCCTGCGCTGGAACGTGCAGCTGCGCTGGGTCAGCGCCCAGTTCGAGGATGATCAGAACACCCTGCCCCTCGCGGCCGCCACCGTTGTCGACCTCGGGGTCGCGCATGCCCTCGGTCGGGGCGGCGAAATCTTCCTCGCGGTGGAAAATATTTTTTCCGTCAGCGTGGAAACCGGCCGGACCGCCGACGGCGTGGTCAGCGTGGGCCCACCCCGGCTCGTGCACGGCGGCGTCCGGTGGAAGTGGTGAACCGAGGCCGCGTTGGCCCAGCCTCTTTCGTATTCCCAACGCGGATGGTTTCCGTCTTCGTGGTCGTTTCGTGAAAGATCCCGCCCACACCAAGTCCGTCGGCCTGCTGCTCGTGACCGCGCTCTGCTGGAGCCTCGCCGGCGTCCTGTTCAAGTTCGTTGACTGGCCGCCCCTCGCCGCCGGCGGCGCACGGTCCCTGATCGCGGCCCTTTTCTTGCTGGCCGTGCGCGGGCGGTCCCTGCGCTTCACCTGGTCGCCGCTGCAGCTCGGCACGGCCCTCGCCTATGCCGGCTGCACGCTGCTCTTCGCCGTGGCGAACAAGCTCACCACGGCGGCCAACGCCATCCTGCTCCAATACACCGCGCCGGTCTGGATCGCCCTGCTGGGCTCGTGGCTGCTGGGCGAGCGGTCCACGCGCGCCGACTGGCTGACGATTATCGCGGTGTTCGCGGGCATGGGCATCTTCCTGTACGACGGGGTGCAGCTGGACAATCTGCTGGGCATCGGCGTCGCCATCGCCAGCGGCGCATTTTTCGCCGTCATGGTCATGCTGCTGCGGAAGCAAAAGGACGGCTCACCCCTCGAGTCCGTCATCCTGGGCAATGTGCTGGGCTGCCTCATCGGCCTGCCCGCCATGTGGGCGGCGCCCGCGTTGCCGCGCGCCAGTCTCGCCGCCCTGCTGGTGCTGGGCATCGTGCAGCTCGGGCTCCCCTACCTGTTCTACACCCGCGCCATCAAGCATGTGTCCGCGCTGGAGGCGGCCCTGATCCCGGTGATCGAGCCCATCCTGAATCCCCTCTGGGTGCTGCTCTTTGTCGGGGAAAAACCCAGCCCGCTGGCACTTTTCGGCGGCGTGATTGTCCTCGGTGCCGTCACCTGGCGGGCCGTCGATTCGATCCGCGCGCGCGCCGGCTGATCACGCGTGCTGCGGCTGCCCTTATTTTTCGTCCACATGCTCGCCCCCGTCCTGAGCCCCGCCGCCACCCGGGAGACGGTGATCCTGCTCCACGGCCTCGGCCGCACCCGCTGGTCCTTCTGGCGGGTGGAGCAGGTGCTGCGGCACGATGGCTACCAGGTGGTCAACCTCACCTACCCTTCGCGCGAGCACGCGGTCGAGGACCTGGTCCAGGATTACTTGGCGCCGCTGATCGCCGCGCAGGGCGGGGCCCCGCGCCTGCACTTTGTCACCCACTCCATGGGCGGGATTCTGCTCCGCTGCTACCTGCGCGACCATCGCGTGCCCAACCTGGGCCGGGTCGTCATGCTGGCCCCGCCCAACGCCGGCAGTGAAGTCACCGATCACCTCAAATCCACCTGGCCGTACCGCACCGTCAACGGCCCGGCCGGTCAGCAACTCGGCACCGCGGGCCTGCCGGGTAAACTCGGGCCGTGGCCGGCCGGAGCCGGGGAGCTGGGCATCATTGCCGGCGACCGGTCGTTCAACCCGCTTTTCTCCTCGTGGCTGCCGGGACCCAGCGACGGCAAGGTCACCGTCGCCAGCACCCGGCTGGGTGGCATGAAGGATTTCGTCGTCCTGCACCACACCCACACCTGGCTGGCATGGCGCAGCGAGGTGATCGCCCGGATCCGCGGCTTCCTGCAGTCGGGCGCCTTCCCCGGGGCTACGCCGCCTTCGCCGGCGGCTTGAGCTGGATGAAGACGTTCGCGAGCGTGATGAGCCCGCCGCCGAGCAGCAGATGCCAGGTGAGCAGCTCGTTCGGGTAATCCAGGCCGGACCAGCCGGAAAACAGCGCGGGCAGGAACAGCGCCATGATGGACGCGAACACCGGCTCGATGCAGTAGATGAGCCCCGCCTCGGTCGCCGTGATCAGCGGCTGCCACCGGTTCATGATCGTGAACGAGCCGAGCGTGCAGAACACCGTGAGCAGCGCGGTGCACGCCAGCCAGGTGCCGGAGGTCCAGGGCACGAGGAGATCGGACGCCCGCGTCGCGGTGCCGGCCATCATCCCGGTGAAGAGGAGGGCCTCGGTGACGAACATGACGAGCGTCAAGGGCAGGGCGCGGTTGGCGGCGAACTCCTTCCGCTCGAGCAGGAGAATCTGGATCATGAAGAACACCGAGCTGAGCAGCGTCTCCAGTTCCCCGCGCCCGAGGTGCATCGCGCGGAAGTCGAAGCGCCCGAGCACCGCCACGCCCGCCAGCACCAGCGCACTGGAAAGCAGGACGACCCCCGTCGGCCAGCGCCGCAACCGGGCGGCCACGTAGACCGGGATCATGATCGCGTAAAACTGGGTGAGGAACGCCGACACCGAGGCCGACGTGAACTGCAGCCCGTCGTTCTGGAAGAGCATGCCCGCCCCCGCCGTGACGCCGATCAACACGCCCTGCTTCACCTCAAGGCGCGTGAACGTGCCCAGTTGCTTCCGCAGCACGAGGAGCAGCACGGCGCTGCCCAGCAGGAACCGCGGGGCGATGGTGCAGGCGGTGATGAACCACGAACCGCTGCCCGGCAGGGCCTGCGCATGCGCCAGCATCAGGGCCTTGATGAGCGGAAAGCTCAGCCCCCAGAATAAATTGGCAAGCAGGAGCATCAGGACCGCCTGACGGTGTTGCGGGTGGGTGGTGGGCATGCGGATGGTTCAGGCCATGTCATGCTGCGCGGCACGAAGCATCCAGCGAAAAAGGGGTGATGGCCGGTGGATTGTGTGGGGCTGCCGCTGGCCGGCATGCCATAAGACGCTCGCTGCACGGCACGGCGACACCTGTGATTTACGAAAGGGAAAGAGTTGGGACTTTAACCACAGACGCACAAACGCAGGGAGAGTTTTTAACCACGGATTACACTGATTAACACGGATGGAAGGTTCTGAAAGGGCAGTAGCCCGACCGATGTCTTGTAGGATTTATCCGTGAACATTCGTGAAATCCGTGGTCAAAAAAAGGTTTGGGCAGCCGTAGGCTGGGCGGGGGCTGAAGCGCCGGCCCGACAAATTCCAGGCTGATCGACCCGGCCCCAAAAAAACAAAACCGCCGCGGATTGCTCCGCGGCGGTTTCAAAGAGTTCGTTCAGAACCGTAACCTCACTTCACATGCTTGCTGACCAGCTTGGTCATGTCGAACATGCTGACCTGCGCCTTGCCACCGAAGATGACCTTCAGGGCGGCGTCAGCGTTGATGTTGCGGCGGTTCTTCTTGTCCTGAAGACCGTTCTTCTTGATGTAGGCCCAGAGCTTCTTGGTGAGCTCCGTGCGGGGAAGCGGCGCGGCCCCGACGATCGGGGCGAGAGCTGCATCCGGGGTGACCGGCTTCATGAAAGCGGCGTTGGGTTTACGTGTGGATTTTTTAGCCATAGTGCTATCCGTCATAGAACCCGTCCGATGCAAAGCAACGATTTTCTAGAGGGGAAATCACATTTTTTCAGAGGAGAAACACCGGGGGATCTCCGCCAAAATAGTCTTGCGGCTTTTCCCGCGCCGCTCACGCCGCGTCGTCGGTCTGCACAAACTGCCGGTAAAGCGCCGCGTAATGCCCGCGCTGGGCGAGCAATTCGCCGTGGGTGCCGCGCTCGATGATGCGGCCCTGGTCGAGCACGAGCACGAGGTCCGCATGCCGGATCGTGCTGAGGCGGTGCGCCACCACGAAGCTCGTCCGGCCGGCCAGCAGCTTGCGCAGCGCCTGCTGCAACCGGGCCTCCGTCAGGGCGTCGATGGAGCTGGTCGCCTCGTCGAGGATGACCAGCCGCGGGTCCGCCAACATCGCCCGGGTGAAGCAGATCAGCTGGCGCTGGCCGACGGAAATGCCCGCGCCCTTCTCCCCCACCTCCGAGTGCAAACCCGCCGGCAGCGCCTCCAGGAGGTCGAGGCAGTCGAGGGAGGCCGCGGCCGCCCGCACCTCGGCCTCGGTGGCCTCCGGCCGGCTCATCCGGATGTTCTCCAGGACCGTGCCGCTGAACAGGACGTTCTGCTGCTGCACCATGCCCGTCTGCCGGTGCAGCGAGTGCCCGGTGAGCGTGCGGATCTCCCGGCCGTCGACCAGCACCTCGCCCTGCGTCGGCAGGTGGAATTTCGCCACGAGGTTGATGATCGAGCTCTTGCCGCTGCCGGTGTGCCCGACCAGCGCCACCGTCTGGCCCGGTTCGGCCGTAAAATTGACGTCGTGCAGGACGAGTCGCCCCGGGTCATAGCCAAACGAAAGGTGGCGGAACTCGACGCGCATGCCCGCCGCCCCGGCGGTGCCACCGGCCGTGCGCGGATCCGGCAGGGCCGTCGCCGCCGGGTCGTCCTGCCAGTCGGGGACCACGTCGATCAGCCGGAACACCCGCTCGGCGCCCGCCATCGCGATCAACGCCTGGTTGTACTGGTTGCCGATGATGGCGATCGGCCCGAGGAACTGGTTCGCGAGCAGGAAGAAGGTGATGAGGCTGCGCAGCTCCATCTCGCCGTGGAACACGCGCCAGCCGCCCACCACCATCAGCAGGGCGATGAAGAGCTGGCTGTTCAGCTCCAGCAACGGCATCAGGATCGAGGAGGTGCGGGCCAGCGCGATGTTGTAGCGCGCATGGTCGGCCAGCAGTTCTCGGAAGAGCCCGGCGTTGGTTTCCTGCCGCACGAAACCCTGCGTCACGCGCATGCCGTTGACCGACTCGGCCAGCGTCGCCGTCACGCGGCTGAAGCTCTCCGACGAGGCGCGCGAGTAGAGGCTGAGCTTCATCCGGAAGTGGTGGTTGATCACCCAGAGGATCGGCGCCAGCCCGAGGACGATGAGGAAGAGCACCCAGTCGCTGTAGACCATCACCACCGCGGAAAAGAACATGGTGCCGCCCTGGATGACCGTGACGAAGAGCACGTCCTGGATGCCGATGCGGACCGCCTCGACGTCGCTGGTCACGCGGCCGATGATCCGGCCCAGCTTGACCCGGTTGAAGAAGCTCATCGGCTGCCGCAGCGTCTTCTCGAAGATTTCCGCCCGCAGCCCGTTCACCACCGTCTCGCCGATCTCGAGGGCGTAGCGCTGCCGGAAATGAAACATGCCGTCGGTCACCACCGCGAGCAGGGCGTACCCGCCGACCCCGAGGGCGATGCCGGCCCAGTCGCGCCGCGTGATCGGGCCGGTGATGATCAGGGACACCAGCCAGCCCAGCGCCGGGAGCTGGGCGGAACGGATGATCGACAGCACGACGAGCGCGGTGAGCTTGCGCTTCACCGGGGCCGTGTAGTTGAAGAGACGCCGGATCAGGCCCCACTCCAGCGGCTTCAACTGTTCCTCGTCCTCCTCGTCGCGCGCGGGCGTGACGACGGTCAGCGGCCCGCGCCGGGTGGTGGAGCGGCTCACGTTGTCGCCTCCCCGCCGGCCAGGCCGAGCAGCTGCAGATCCCGCGCGTCGACCAGCTGCAGGTTGGCCACCCGCAGGTAGGGACCGGGCTGCCGCATGAGCTCCTCGTGGGTGCCGCGCTGCACGATGTGGCCGTCCTCCATCACGATGATGAAATCCGCGCGCCGCAGGGTGCTGAGCCGGTGGGCGACAATGAAGGTCGTGCGGCCCGCGATGGCGCGGTCGAGCGCCTCGAAGATCTCGTGCTCCGTCTCGCTGTCGATGGCGGCGGTGGGATCGTCGAGCAGCAAAATCGCGGGCTCGAGCAGCACGGCGCGCGCGATGGCCAGCCGCTGGCGCTGGCCGCCGGAGAGGCTGTTGCCGCTTTCCCCGAGCATGCTGTCGTAGCCCTGCGGGAGCGCGGTGATGAAATCATGCGCCGCCGCGATCCGCGCGGCGTGCTCGATCTGCTCGCGGGTGGCGTCCGGGTGGCCGAAGGCGATGTTGGCCGCGATGGTGTTGGAAAACAGGAAGCTCTCCTGGAAGACGAGCCCGATGCTGCGCCGCACATCCTCGAGGTTGAGCCGGCGCACGTCGACGCCGTCGAGCAGCACGCGGCCCGTGGTGGGGTCGAAGAAGCGGGGAATCAGGCTCATGAGCAGGCTTTTGCCCGCCCCGGTCGCGCCCAGGATCGCGACGCACTGGCCGGGCTTCACGTCCAGCGTGATATCGCGCAGCACCGCCTCCGCACCGTTGTAGGCGAACGACACGTGCTCGAAGGCCACGGCGCCCTCCAGCCGCGCGCGGCGCAAGGCCTCCGGCGGGCTTTTCACCTCGACCGGGGCGTCGAGGATCTCGAACACACGGCGGGCCCCGATGAGGGACTGCTGCACGCTGTTGACGATGGTCGCAACGTTGTTCACCTGCGCGGAAAACTGCTCGAGCAGGCCGGCAAAGACCACGAGGCCGGCGCCGAGCGGCAGGCGGTCGTGCGCCACCAGCCAGCCGCCGTAGCCCAGCAGCACCATCGTGTTGACGCGGGTGAGGAAACCCACCGAGGGCGAGAAGAGGCTCATGCGCCAGAAGATGCCGTGCTGCTGCGTCAGGACCGCGTTGTTGGCGGCATCGAACTTCGCGCGCGCCTCCGGCTCGCGGCCGAAACCCTTGATTACCGCGATGCCCTGGATGCTGTCGGTCAGGATCTGCACCATCCGCTCCACCAGCGTGCGGTTGTGCATCATCTCCGGCTGCACCTTCCGGGAAAAGGCAACGGACATCAGCCAGAGGATCGGCGTGGTCGCGAGGCAGGCGAGCGTCAGCGGGAGGCTCAGGTTCACCATGTAGGCCACATAGGCGGTGAGCGAGAGGACCATGATGACGCTCTGGATGAGGACCTGGTCGACGAACATGCGCACCGACTGCACGTCGCCGGTGACCCGCGTGATGATCGAACCCGTGGTGTTGGCGTCGAAAAAACGGAAGCTGAGCTGCTGGAGCTTCTCGTAGACCTCGCCGCGCAGGTCGACCACGAGCTTCTGCTGCACGAGCTTGTTGACCGAGACGCCGTACGCGTAGTTGAGCCCGGCGCGGATCAGGGCGAAGAGCATGATCAGGCCCGCCAGGAGACCCAGCACCTCGAGCGGGGCCCAGTCCAGCGGCAGCCGGAAGAAGAGATGGCTCTCGTCCAGCGGCGTGTGCATCAGCTGGTGGCGGATGTAGTCGATGCCGACGCCGGTGAAGCTCAGGCCGCCGATGCCGAGGGCGATCAACACGATCTGGATGACCAGCACCTGCACGCAGTGCAGCCGGTAGCGCCAGGCCAGGCCGAACAACCGCCGGAAGAGCGCCCCGTTGCTGTAGGCGTGGGACGGAGTGGCGGAATGATCGGGCATGGAAAAGATGACGCTAAGATTCCCGCAGGGCGGTGCACGAAATATTTTGTTCGTTTTGGTCGCATGGGGGTTTCCCCTCGGCGCGGCCCCGGGCCTTCCGCCGGGTGGGCGCGCCGGATAAATCGCTTGCCCTGAAATAACCCCCGCACCAGCCTGCGGCCGTTGGGTTGGTTGTTTGTTAGATTCTATCGCTACGGAGAATTGTCAGGTGAGCGCAGTGTTCAGTGATGATTTGAAATCCGGGTTTCGGGGACGGGCGGTAAGGCGACATCATCAGCTCTCATCATCACATGTCAGATAACAGCAAGCTCTACGTCGGGAACCTCCCCTTCGCCAGCACTGCGCAGGACCTCGAGGCCCTGTTTGGTCAAATCGGCACCGTCAGCGTCGTTGAGATCATCTTCGACAAGTTCACCGGCCGCTCCCGCGGCTTCGCCTTCATCACGATGGCCAACGGTGAGGAAGCCCAGCAGGCCGTCGAAAAATTCCATGGCTACGAAATGGAGGGCCGGGCCCTCGCCGTGAACATCGCGCGTCCGCGCGAGGAACGCGCCCCGGGCGGTTTCGGCGGTGGTGACCGCGGCGAGCGCCGCGGCTTTGGTGGCGGCGGCGGCCGGGGTGGTCGCGGCGGCGGCGGCGGCTATCGCGGCGGGCGCGGTGGCGGTGGCGGCGGTGGTTATCGCGGCGGCGGCGATCGCGGGGAACGCGGTGGCGGCAGCGGCGGTTACGGCCGCGAATAAGCGCCCAGCCGGAAAGATTTTAGGTTGGCCGAGGCCGGACTGATGTCCGGCCTTTTTCATGGGCCCGCTGCCCCCGCGCCACACGGCCGGGAATGCCGAGGCCGGTCGCGAAGCGAAAACCAACCGGGAATTGACTTCCGGCTTGCCTTGGAAACTTTAAATACCCTTATAGTTTCCTGCCTTGAAACTGCGTGCCGCCCTGCCCTCCGCCCCTCCCGCCCCGGTCCTGCCGCGGGACGGGTCCGCCAATGCGCGGATCCTGACGACCGCGCGGCAGCATCTCTTCGCCTACGGCTACAATGCCCTGACGATGGACGACCTCGCCCACGAGCTCGGCATGAGCAAGAAGACGCTGTACCAGCATTTCCCGGGCAAGGACGCGATCATCGGCCTGGTGATCGACGGCATCGGGCGGGCGGTCCGGGCCGAGCTGGAGGCCATCCTGAACGACCCGTCGCGGAGCTTCGCGCAGAAGCTGCGGGGGATCGTCGACGTGGTGGCGCCGCGCCTCGCCCTGCTCAGCCCGGCGATGATGCGGGAGTTGCAGCGCTACGCGCCGCAGATTTTCGTGAAGATCGACGAATTGCGGCAGAAGAACATCCCGTATGTCTTCGGCCGGCTGTTCCGGGCCGGCATGGCCGAGGGCGCCGTGCGGCCGGACCTCGATGCGGATTTCGCCGCGCAATTCTGGCTGCAGGCCGTCCGCGGCCTGGTCCATCCGGACACCCTGGCCGTCACCCAGCTCACCACCCAGCAAACCCTGCAAAAGGCCATCGAGTTGTTCACCACCGGGCTGCTCACGCCCGCCGGCCGCAAAGACTATGAAAAAAATTTCTCCCGCTAGCTTACTCGCGCTCGCCGCGCTGATCGTCACCGCCGGTTGCAGCCGCCCGACCCCGGCCGGCTGGCAGGGCTACCTCGAAGGCGACTTCATCTACGTCGCCGCGCCGCTGTCCGGCCAGCTGCAGAAGCTCGCGGTGCAAAAGGGTGCCCGCATCGAGGCCGGGACCCCGCTGTTCAGCCTGGAGCAGAGCGCCGAGGTTTCCTCCCTGCGCGAGGCCGCGGAAAGGTTGCGTCAATCCCAGGCCCGGCTCGCCGACCTCGGCAAGGGCCAGCGGCCGAGCGAACTAGCCGCCCTGGAAGCCCGGCTGGCGCAGGCCCGGGCTAACGCCGAACTTTCCGCGCGCGAACTCGAGCGCGCCACCAAGCTGCACGAGACCACGGTCCTGTCCGAGGACGACTTCGACCGCACCCGGCTCAATCACGAGGCCAACGTCAAGCTGGTGGCCCAGGCCTCCGCCGAGCTCGCCACCGCCCAGCTGGGCGGCCGGAGCGATGTCGTGGCCGCCGCCCAGGCCGATGTCGCCGCCGCCCAGGCGGCCCTCGACCGCGCCGGCTGGAGCGTCGCGCAAAAAAACCAGTCCGCCCCGCGCGCCGCCCTGGTCTACGATACGCTCTTCCGTGAGGGCGAGTTCGTCCCCGCCTCCACCCCGGTCGTGTCGCTGCTGCCGCCCGAGAACATCAAGGTGCGCTTTTTCGTGGCGGAGTCCGAGTTCGCCGGCCTCAAGGCCGGGGACCGCCTGCGGGTCGCCATCACCGGCCGCCCGGAGCTCGAGGCCCGCGTGAGTTACCTTTCGCCGGCGCCCGAGTATACCCCGCCCGTGCTCTACAACCGCGACAACCGGTCCAAGCTCGTGTTCAT
Organism: uncultured Verrucomicrobiota bacterium; assembly: GCA_903898675.1. Taxonomy (GTDB): domain Bacteria; phylum Verrucomicrobiota; class Verrucomicrobiia; order Opitutales; family Opitutaceae; genus Lacunisphaera. The sequence goes on along the minus strand of CAIUGM010000029.1, from coordinate 5,832 downwards.
GATCGAGGCGGTGTTCGACGCCGCGGCGGCGCGCGACCTTCACCCCGGCCAGCCCGTCGACGTCAGCCTCGCAAAATAACCCGGGATGAGCGCCACCGACCTAGCCATCGACGTCACCGGCGTCACCAAGCGTTTCGGCGACAAGACCGTCGTCAACGCCATCGACCTCTCGGTGCGGCGCGGCGAGATCTACGGCTTCCTCGGGCCCAACGGCTCCGGGAAAACCACCTTCATCCGCATGCTGTGCGGGCTGCTGACCCCCGACGGCGGCTCCGGCACCTGCCTCGGCTACGACCTGCGCACGCAGCAGGCGGAGATCAAGCGCCACGTCGGGTACATGACGCAAAAGTTCAGTTACTACGAGGACCTGAGCATCCGCGAGAACCTGGACTTCATCGCGCGCATCTACGCGGTGCCGGACCGCCCCGCCGCCGTGCAGCACAGCCTGGAACGCCTCGGCTTGCAGAACCGCAGCCACCAGCTCGCGGGCCAGCTTTCCGGCGGCTGGAAACAGCGCCTCGCGCTGGCCGCCTGCCTGATCCACTCGCCCCAGCTGCTGCTGCTCGACGAACCCACCGCGGGCGTCGACCCGAAGGCCCGCCGGGAATTCTGGGATGAAATCCACCAGCTCGCCGCGGACGGCCTCACGGTGCTGATCACGACCCACTACATGGACGAGGCCGAGCGGTGCCACCGCCTGGCCTACCTCGCCTACGGCAACCTGCTGGCGCGCGGCACGCTCGCCGAGGTGCTGGCCGCCGCGCACCTCACCACCTGGAGCGTCAGCGGCCCCGGCCTCCGCGCGCTGGCCGCCCGGCTGCGCGGCCAGCCCGGCGTCGAGCAGGTCGTCGCCTTCGGCACGATGCTGCACGTCAGCGGCCATGACGCCGCCCTGCTCGACGCAACCCGCACCGCCGCCAGTGACCCGGATCACGAATGGAAGAAGATCAACGCCGGGCTCGAGGACGTGTTCATCAGCCTGATGGACGCCGCGAAGGATAATTTCGCATGAGCCTCCGGACAAAATCGGTAGGGGCCGTTGCCCCCAACGGACCGGATCGGGCGCTTGAGGTCAAGCGCCCCCGCCCCGATGCCTCATGAGCGAGCGCCGCTTCACCTTCCACCGCCTGTGGGCGATCGTGCTCAAGGAGTTCATCCAGATGAAGCGCGACCGCGTGACCTTCGCGATGATGGTCGGCATCCCGCTGCTGCAGCTGCTGATGTTCGGCTACGCCATCAACTCCGACCCGCGCCACCTGCCCACCGCCTTGCGCTGCGCCGACCAGGGGCCGTTCGCGCGCACATTCATCCAGGCGATGCGGACCAGCGACTATTTCGTGATCGTGCAGGACACCGCCAGCGAGGCGGAGGTGCAGCGCCTGCTGCAGGTCGGCGACGTCCAGTTCGTGATCAACATCCCGGCCGACTTCTCGCGCCAGCTGCTGCGCGGGGAGCGCCCGTCCGTGCTGATCGAGGCCGACGCCACCGATCCCGCGGCGACCGGCCCCGCGCTCGCCGCGGTCAACGCACTCGCCGGCAGTATTTTCAACCGCGACCTGCCCGGGCCGCTCGCCAAGCTGCACGGCAAGGCCGGCCCCGTGGATTTCCGCATCCACGCCCACTACAACCCCGAGAACATCACCCAGTACAACGTCGTGCCCGGCCTCATGGGCGTGGTGCTCACGATGACGATGGTGATCATCACGGCCCTCGCCATCACACGCGAGCGCGAGCGCGGCACGATGGAGAACCTTCTCGCGACCCCGGTGCGTCCCTTCGAGGTGATGGTCGGGAAAATCCTGCCCTACATCGCCGTGGGGTACATCCAGGTGACGCTTATCCTGATCGCCGCCCGGTTTCTCTTTCATGTCCCGATGGTCGGCAGCCTGCCGCTGCTCTACACGGTCGCGCTGCTCTTCATCGGCGCCAACCTGGCCGTAGGTATCACGTTCTCGACCCTCGCGCAGAACCAGCTCCAGGCGGTGCAGATGGCCTTCTTCTTCTTCCTGCCGTCGATTTTGCTCTCGGGTTTCATGTTCCCCTTCCGCGGCATGCCGCCTTGGGCGCAGGTGGTGGGCTCGTGCCTGCCGAACACGCACTTCCTCCGGATTGTCCGCGGCATTTTGCTCAAGGGAAACGGCTTCGCGGAGATCACGCCCGAGTTGTGGCCGCTCCTGCTTTTCCTGACGGTGGCGATGTCCGTCGGCGTGAAGCGCTACCGGCAGACGCTGGATTAATCCGCCTTCGCCAAGGCTTCGGCGCGACCAGGGCCGGCGCCCCCACCCCGACGGCAAGCCACCTTACTTCCGGTCCGCGATCTGCTGGGCGATCGGGCCGTCGAGGTGCATGACCGACGTCGGGAACGCGAACTCCAGCCCTTGCGCCGCCACCGCGCGCATGAAGGCGAGGTTCAGCTGCTGGCGCGTGGCTAGGTGCTGCGCGAAATCAGGATCCTTGGTCTGATAGGCCAGCCAGATATCCAGCGAGGAGGTGCTCAGGTCGCGGAAATAAACCTGCACCGTGCCGGGGTCCACCCCGGGCTCGGTCTCGATCAGCCGGCGGATCTCCGCCACGATCGCCGCCATCTGCTCCGGTTTGGTATCATAGGTCAGGCTGAGCACCTGCTCCACGCGGCGCGACGTGAACCGCGAGAGGTTCACGATCGCCTCGGAGGATACGGTCTTGTTCGGGATGATGACGAGCGAGCGGTCGGTCAGCCGGATCTTGGTCGAGCGCAGGCCGATGTCCTCCACCACGCCCGTGCTGGTGCCGATCTTGACGGTCTCGCCGATCTTGAAGGGCTGGTCGATGGCGACGACGATGGAGCCGAAGAGATTCGCGATGGTGTCCTGCGCGGCGAGGGCGAACGCCAGGCCGCCGATGCCGAGGCCCTGCAGGATCGTCGAGACGTTGTAGCCGAGACTCTGCACCGTGAGCAGCAGGCCCAGCACGACAAACACGGCCACGAGCGCCTTCTTGATCCACGGCATGAACGCCGCCACGCCCATCTGCCGCTCGAGGGCGACCTCGTGGGCGTGGTCGAGCAGGGCATCCAGCGCGCATAGCAGCGCCCAGAACAGGTTGAGGGAAAAGGCGACGGTGATGCCGTAGGCGATGGCGTGGTCGTTGACCTCGGAGAACTTCAGCACCTTCAGCGCGCAGAAAATGCCCGCCAGCATGACGAAGGTCGCCGCCGGCGCCTCGAGGGCCGGGAAGAGCTTGTCGTCGAGCGTGGTCTCGGTCTTCGCCGCGAGTTTCTTCAGCTGGTTGAAGACGATGGTGGTGAGCACCCGCCGCAGCAGGAGTGCGCCGACCAAAAACAGCGCGGCGATGCCGTAGTGCGCCACGGTGTTCTCGCTGGTCTTGACGTCGAACCGCTCCAGCACGGCATCCACCAGGTGCTCCAGGAAATCCGGGGCCGGCGGCACCTTGTTGGTCGTCACGGCCGCGGCCGCCGCCGTGGTGGTGTCGTGCGCGGCCGAATCGGCGGATTTGTCCTGGGCCGACCCCACCAGGGTCAGGAGCACGAACACAAGGGCTGGGATCAATCCACGAAGTTTCATGAGGGAAAAGTTCTTGGAAAGGCTTCCCGGCCCGCTTGTCAACGGTTTGGTGGGCGCCGTTTCCGCCGCCAGCCGAGGGCCACCACGATCACGCCGATCGCCAGCAGGGATTCCACGGAGTGGACCAGCCAGGGCTCCGGGTGAAACCGCTCCTCGATCAGCCGGTCACCCATGATCATGTCGCCACCGACCTTGCCGAGGATCGCCGCGCCGACATAGATGATCACCGGGTAACGGTCCATCAGCTTGGCGAGCAGGTTGCTGGTAAAGACCACCAGCGGGATGCTCAGGCCGAGACCGAAGATCAGCAGCCCGAAGCTCCCCTTGGACGCACCGGCGACGGCCAGGACGTTGTCGATCGACATGGTGATGTCGGCGACAAGGATCAGCCACACCGCCTGCCAGAGACCTTTCGCCTCCTTGCCGTGGGCCTGATCGCCGGTGTTATCAACCAGCAGCTTCACCGCGATCCAGAGGATGAGCAGGCCGCCGACCAGCTTGATGTAGTTGATGGCCAGCAGTTGCGCCGCGACGAACGTCAAGGCCACCCGCAGCGTCACGGCCACGCCGGAACCAAGCGCAATGCCCAACAGGCGCTGCTTGGGCGGGAGGGTGCGCACCGCCAAGGCGATGACGACCGCGTTGTCGCCCGCCAGCACGATGTCGATCAACACGATGCTGAGAATCGCCAGGAACCAGTCCATCGGCGCCAGCAGTTCGGCGGTCGGGGTTGCGGCGAAAAGGGCGGTCATTCCAGCGCCCAGTCTCCGAATCAGGCAACGCGGGTCAATGGCAACCGCCCGCCGGTGCCGGGCCCGAGGTCAAAGCTCCCCGGGACAAGCCCCGAGGTATTTGAGAAAAACACCGAGCTGAGATCGTGAATTTCTTTGTAGCAGCCGTCGTCAGACGGCTGGCGCCAGCGGTCTGACGACCGCTGCTACATCCAAGCCGGAGCACGCAGGAGTATTAGACCCACAGTAAATAAACTCGCCGGGGTCCGTAGACGGACTCCCGGCGGTTCTGCCCGCCAAAGGCGGACAGGGTGTCCGGCGACCTACCCCTAAGCCACCGAACAATTATCCTAAAAGCTTATTCCATGCCGGCCGGTGCAACATACCGGACTTTTCTCAAGATTGTACGCCGGCGCAAAAAAAGGCCGGACGCGCGGGGCATCCGGCCTTGGTAATCGTTGAGCCCGACGGGGTCAGCTGATCGCAATCTTGCGCGGCTTGGCGGCTTCCGCCTTCGGCAGCGTGAGCCGCAGGACACCGTCCTTGAGCTCGGCGCTGATCTTGTCGGCGTCGACATCACCCTGATGGGTCAGGTTCAGCTCGAAGCTGGCCCGCGGGGTTTCCCGGTAGAGGGCGGTCCAGCCGGCCGGTGGCGTCCAGGCCCGGCGGCCGGTGATGGTCAACTGGCCGTCCAAGGCCGTGATCTCGAGGCCGTCCTTGGCGACCCCGGGCAGTTGCACGGTGACGTCGTAGCCGTGTTCGTCCTCGCGGACATGGTAGGCGGGACGGAGCCGGGCCTCAGCGGGCGCGGCGGGAGTGGGAACAGCCTGGCGGCTGAGACCGGGAACGAGGGAGCTTAAGAGTGTCATGGTAATGGTTTCCTGTTTTTGAATGGTTGGTGGGCCGGTGGTTATTTCACCTCGATGGTGACCTTCTTCGGTTTGACCTCTTCCTGCTTGGGCAGGGTGACGGTCAGGATGCCATGCTCGAACGCGGCGCTGACCTTGTCGGTCTGCACCTCATCGGGGATGGCCACGGAGCGGTTGAGGGAGAACGACTCGGTCACCTTGCCGTCATCGTCCGTCACCTTCCGGTTGGCGTTGATGGCGAGGTAGCCGTTGACGATCTCGATGCTGATATCACCGCGGGCGAGACCGGGCAGTTCGGCGCGCAGGTAGGTGTTTTCGTTGTCCTCGTAGAGATCCACGGGGAAGCGGTGTTCCGAAGCCGGGCTGGCGAATTCGCCGAGCGCCGTCTGGTACAGGCGGTCGATTTCGATCTCGAGCCCATTCCAGGGGCTGCGGCCGAAGGTGGACAGAAGCGCAGAGGTGCGCGGGTAGGTATAGCGGATCAGGTTCATGATTGGTCTCCGGGTTAAAGGTTGGTTGACATGCCACCCTATTGCTTGCGGCGTGCCGGCGCGCGTCCGGACGCAAGTCCCGCGATTCCGGCGACTTAGTCCGCGAACCGGCTGGCAACTGGGAAATTCTGTCCAAGGGTGGGACGGCACACTGGGAATTTCCGACCCGTTATTGTGG
>CAIUGM010000028.1 GCA_903898675.1 uncultured Verrucomicrobiota bacterium | reverse complement strand
GTACCAGCAGGCGTTCGCCAACGGCTTCGGCCTGCAGGCCAACTACACCCACATGGATGCCTCCGGCCAGAACGGCCCGCTGCCGTTCTCCTCGAAGAACCAGATCAACATCGGGCCGTACTACGAGAACCGCCACGGGCTGCTGCGCCTGACCTACACCTGGCGCGACGACTTCGCCACCGGCTCGTTTAACGGTTCCACGACGGTCTTCACCCGGCCGAACACCGAGCTGGACGCCAACGCGCAAATCAACCTCACCAAAAATGTTTCACTGCTGCTGACGGCGCGGAATCTCACCGACGAGACCTACCAGCAGTACTTCACGGTCCCGAACGGCGGCAAGCTATTCGCCGATGCGTACAAGGTCGGCCGCACCTTCTCGGCCGCGGTGCACCTGAACTTCTGAGTTGCGGCCGGCGCGCAGCCCGCCCGGTCCAGGGTTAGACTGAGTTACTCGGGCCCGGAGGTGAAAACCTCCGGGCCCTTTGCTTTTCCGCAGATTGAGTTGCCGTGCTTGAGGCGCAGACGAAGGGGTGGGGCCGGGGGCACCACGTTGTCGCTACGCTCCAACGCGGCTACACCGCGGAACCTACCTCCGCCCCCTCCGCTTGCCCTTCTTTGCTCCGCCGTACGGCCCGACCGACTGCCGGTAGGCCATCGGCGGCAGGCCGAACGCGGCGCAGAAAGCGCGGCTGAAACTGTAGATCGAGTTGAAGCCGCATTGCTCCGCGACCTCCGACACGCGGTTGGGTGTGAGGCGCAGCAGGCCGCGGGCACGCTCCAGGCGCAGCCGCCGCAGGTGCCGGCCGAGACTCACGCCGCACGACGCGCGAAAGCGCGCCCGCAAATGGCTCTGGCTGATCCCGAGCGCATGCGCGATCTCCTTGATGCCGAGCGGCGCGTTGCTCTGGTGGGCGAGCTGATTCACCTGCATGACCATGCCCGGCGCGGCGGACCGGGCGGGCTTGCGGCGCGGCGCGGGCTCCTGCCGCTTCAGCCGGGCCAGCAAGAGCGCGAGCAGCAGCGCCGGCAGTTCCGACAACCGGCCCTCCCGCTGGTACGCGGCGATGAGTTCTGTCGCCAGCGTGCGCGCCGCCGGTGTGAAGACGAACGGCCGGTACTGGAGCGACTGCAGCGACTCGGAGTTCGCCAGGTCGAAGGTGATGAAAATCCAGAGGAGATCCTTCTGCCCGGCGTCGATGTAGTGGTGGAACTGGAACGGGAAGATCAGCAGGCCTTCCCCGGCGCTCAGCCGGATCACGCGGTCGTCGACGCAGACCGACACCGTGGCGTGCAGCGCGATGATGAGCACGAAGCGGTGGTGCAGGGCGCGGCCGCGCCGCGGCCGGTTCAGTTCGGACGCGGAGCCGCGCTGGAAACACACGATGTTGTCGGGCAAAACGAGGGGCCCGGGCCGGCGGCCCAGCAGCTGGTGCGGCGGGTGCGGCAGTCCGGCCGCGATGGTCTCAAGGGTGGGTGCCGGGGTGAGTAGCATAATTGACAAAAACAACAGCGTTTCTGCCATTTCTAAAGTCGGGTACGAGCCTTATTATGGGGCCGTAATCTCCCAATCCATCCGATGAGCAATCTGGTCCCCCTAGTCCGCTGCAGCCAGGAACACGTGCCCGTGGCGGTGTTCGCCCGCAGCGTCGATGCCTCCCGCGCGGTGGCGGCCGAGGTCGCCGCGCTCATCCGCCAGCGGCAGCGCGAGCAGCGCCCCGTTGTGCTGGGCCTTGCCACCGGCTCGACCCCGATCGCCTTCTACGCGGAACTGGTCCGCCTGCACCGCGAGGAAAAACTCAGTTTCGCGAACGTCATCACGTTCAACCTCGACGAGTACTACCCGCTGCCGCCGGACCGCCCGCAAAGCTACCGGCATTTCATGCAGACCCAGCTGTTTGACCACGTCGACGTGGTGCCGGCCAACACGCATGTCCCGTCGGGCCTCGTGCCGCAGGCGGAGATCGATGCCCACTGCCGCGCCTACGAGGACCAGATCCGGGCGGCGGGTGGCATTGATTTCCAGCTTCTCGGCATCGGCCGCACCGGCCACATCGGCTTCAACGAGCCCGGCAGCCCCGCGCACTCGCGCACCCGCCTCGTCACGCTCGATCCGCTGACGCGCCGCGACGCCGCCGGCGATTTCGGCGGCGAGGAACACACCCCCCGCTATGCCCTGACGATGGGCGTGCGGACCATCCTCGAGGCGCGCCGCGTGGTGCTGCTGGCCTGGGGGCAGCACAAGGCGGACGTCGTGCGCGCCGCGGTGGAAGGCGCGGTCTCGGCCCAGGTGACGGCGAGCTTCCTGCAGGAACACGACCACGCGGTCTACGTGCTCGACCAGGCCGCGGCGGGCGGGCTCACCCGCTACCGCACGCCGTGGCGGCTCGGCCCGCTCCAGGACCAGGGCCTCGGCTGGGACGAAAAGATGACGCGCCGCGCGATCCTCTGGCTTTCCCTCCAGCGCCGGAAGGCGATCCTCAAGCTGACCGATGACGACTACAACGAGGCCGGCCTGCAGGATCTGCTCCAGATCCACGGCTCGGCCTACGAGACGAACCGTACGGGTTTCTACCAGATGCAGCACACCATCACCGGCTGGCCCGGCGGCCGCGATCCGCGCCGCACGCAGCCGGGCGACGCGCCCGCGCGGCCGCTCCGCGCCTCCTCGGCGGGCGTGTTCCCGAAGCGCGTGCTCGTGCTTTCCCCTCATCCCGACGATGACGTGATCGCGATGGGTGGGACACTGTGCCGGCTGGTCGAGCACGGGCACGACGTGCATATCGCCTATCAGGTTTCCGGTTCCTCCGCGGTGTCCGACGAAACGCTCTGGCGGAAACTGCTCTTCGCTCGCGACACAGGCCTCGCCGCCGGCACCCCGCTGGCGCAAGTCGACGCCTGGTGTCGCGCCTACGAGGCCAATGGTGCGCTGCCGGCGAACCCGGAATTGAAGCAGTGGAAGGGGCTCATCCGCCGCCACGAGGCGTCGGCCGCGGCCCGCGTCTGCGGGGTCGCGCAGGCGAACCTGCATTTCCTCGATCTCCCGTTCTATGACGCCGCCACCGTGAAGGGCCGCCGCATCGGGTCGGCGGATGTCGAGCGCATGCACGCCCTGCTCGCCGATTTTCGTCCGCACCTGATTTATGCCGCCGGCGATCTCGACGACCCGCACGGCACGCACCGGCTCTGCCTGCACGCGCTGCACCAGGCGCTGGCCCGCAGCACGACCGAAGCCTGGTTCGCCGAGGCGGAACTCTGGCTCTATCGGGGCGCCTGGGCGGAATGGGAGCTCGACGAAATCGATCTCGCCGTGCCCCTGAGCCCGCAGGAAGTGCTGCGCCGGCGGCGCGCCATCTTCCGGCACGAGACGCAGAAGGACCAGGCGGTGTTCCCGGGCGACGACCGCCGCGAGTTCTGGCAGCGCACCGAGGACCGCAGCCACCGGCTGGCCGAAACGTACAATGCCCTTGGCCTTGCGGAATATGAGGCTATCGAAGCCTTCAAGCGTTATGCCCCCGATGACTTCCTCCGCCATGTCCAGCTTTGAGCCTTGCCCCTGCGTGCGCCGGGTATTTTTCCTCCTCGTCGCCTTGTTTGGCGTCACCCAGCTCCCGGCGGTGCCGGCATCGTCGGCCACCACGGTGATGCCGTTGCCGGCGGTCCAGCAGTTCACCACGGGCCGGCTGGCGGTCACACCGGCGTTCAGCGTTGAGCTCCAAGGCAGCGCTGATGCCCGGCTGCGCGCCGGGCTGGCGCGGCTGCTCCGGCAGGTCGAGGCCCGGACCGGCCTGACTTTCGCCCACACGCCGGCGGGCGGGTTTGCGCTCAAGAGCGACGCGGCGCACGCGTCGCTGGTGATCGATTGCGCGGCGCCCGGTTCGGCCGTGCCGGTGCTCGGCGAGGACGAATCATACACGCTCGAGGTCACATCCACCGAAGCGGTGCTGAAGGCGCCAACCATCCTGGGTGCGCTGCATGGCTTCGCCACGTTGCAGCAGCTGCTGCAGGCGGATGCGAGCGGCTGGTTTTTTCCGGCGGTCCGGATCAACGACCAGCCCCGTTTCCCGTGGCGCGGGCTCATGATCGATGTCGCGCGGCACTGGCAGCCGCTCGAGGTCATCCAGCGCAACCTCGACGGCATGGCGCTGGTCAAGCTCAACGTCCTCCACCTGCACCTGACCGAGGACCAGGGGTTCCGCATCGAGAGCAAGACGTTTCCCCGCCTGCATGAGCTGGGCTCCGACGGGCATTACTTCACCCAGGACCAGATCCGCGGGCTCATCGCCTATGCGGCCGAGCGCGGCATCCGCGTGGTGCCGGAGTTTGACATCCCCGGTCACGCCACGAGCTGGGTGACCGCCTTCCCGGAACTGGCCAGTGCGCCCGGGCCCTACGCGATCGAGCGGAAGTGGGGCGTGTTCGATCCGGTGCTGGATCCGACAAATCCCCGGGTCTACGCACTGCTCGACGGTTTCCTCGGCGAGATGGCGGCGCTCTTCCCCGACGCCTACATTCACATCGGCGGTGACGAGAACAACGGCGTGCAGTGGAGCGCCAACGCGAAAATCCAGGCTTTCATCCGCGAGCACAACCTCAAGGACAACGCCGGGCTGCACGCCTATTTCAACGGCAAGGTGCACGCCATTCTCGCCCAACACGGCAAGAAGCTCATCGGCTGGGACGAGATCCTGCACCCGGATTTGACCTCCGGCAGCGTCGTCCATTCCTGGCGTGGACCCACCGGCCTCGCCGAGGCGACCAGGCTCGGCTTCGCCACCATTCTTTCCAACGGCTACTATATCGACCTGAACTACCCGACGGCGGATCACTACCTCAACGATCCCGTGCCGGCTGACACCAGGCTCTCCCCGGAGCAGCAGAAGCTCGTCCTGGGTGGCGAAGCCACCATATGGGCTGAGTGGGTGACGCCCGAGACGATCGATTCCCGCATCTGGCCGCGCACCGCCGCGATTGCCGAGCGCCTGTGGTCGGCGCGCGACGTGCGCGATGTGCCCGACATGTACCGCCGGCTCGCGCTGGTCAGCCGCCGGCTGGAGGAAGCCGGGCTGCAGCACGCCAGCTACCTCGATCCTGCGCTGCGCCGGCTCGCCGGCGACCAGGCTTCGCCGGCCGAACTCGCCGCATTGCGGGCCTTCGTGGATTTGATCGAGCCGGTTAAGCACTATCAGCGCGGCAACCAGCAGCCCGAGGCCACGCAGTTCACGCCGCTGACCGGCCTGGTGGACTGTGCCCGTGCGGACAGTGCGCCCGGTCGGGAGTTCGCCGCGCAGGTGGCCATGCTCGCCGGTCCACTCTCGCCCGATCCGCAGGCGGCCAACTCCGTTTTGCAGGCGCTTGTCGCCTGGAAATTCACGACCGTGCAGCTGGCCGCCCTCGCGGCCCGGTCGCCCCGGTTGCAGGAAGCGCAGCCCTTGCTCACCAGCCTCGCGACGGCCAGCGCGGTGGGGCAGGAGGCCTTGTCGGTTCTGCTTTCCCGCCAGGCTCCGGTGGCCGGCTGGTTGCAGACGCAACTCTCCCGGCTCGACGAGGCCGCCAAGCCGCACGCCGCCGCCGAACTGCCGGTCATCGCTCCACTCCGGCTGCTGGCCGCGGCCGCCGCCGAGCAGGACAAGCGCCGCACGCTTTCGCCTGACGCATGGAAACAACACCTGCTCGACCTTGCGCCGCCGCCTGTCACGCCCTGATTTGTCCCTTCACGCCTCAACCCACGCATGTCCACTCCCTCCGCTGTTTCCTCCGCCCCGTCCCACGCCAAAGGCAGCTACGTGCTGTCGATCGCGATCATCGGCGTCCTCTTCTTCATCTTCGGCTTTGTCACCTGGCTGAACGGCACGCTCATCCCGTTCCTCAAGCTCGCGTGCGACCTCCACTCCGACTCGCAGGCGCTGCTGGTGACCTTCGCGTTCTACATGGCGTACTTCTGCCTCGCGATCCCGTCCTCGTTCATCCTGAACAAAACCGGGTTCAAGAACGGCATGTCGCTCGGTCTCGCCGTCATGGCCGTGGGCGCGCTGCTCTTTGTCCCGGCCGCCTCGGCCCGCAGCTTCGGTCTCTTCCTGACCGGCCTGTTTGTGCAGGGCATGGGTCTCGCGTTGCTGCAGACCGCGTCGAATCCCTACATCTCCGTCATCGGCCCGATCGAGAGCGCCGCGAGCCGCATCAGCATCATGGGCATCTGCAACAAGATCGCCGGGGCGCTCAGCCCGCTCATTCTCGGCGCCATTGTGCTGAAGGGCGCGAGTGAGGTGGAAGCCAGGATCGCCGCGGCCGCCTCGGGCGCCGAGCGGGTCCAGCTGCTGCAGGAGCTCTCGCAGCGTGTGATCCAGCCCTACGTCATCATGGCCGCCGTGCTCTTCCTGCTCGCCCTCATGATCCGTTTCTCGCCCCTGCCCGAGATCGATACCAATGGCGCCGACCCGGCCGGCTCCGCCGCCGGCGCGCCCAAGGGGCGCACCAGCATCCTCCAGTTCCCGCACCTGCTGCTCGGCGTGCTCTGTCTTTTCGTTTACGTCGGCGTCGAGGTGATGGCCGGCGACGTGATCGGGCCGTATGCCCGGTCGCTGGGGATGAGCCTCAACGAGACCAAGAGCCTCACGTCCTACACGCTTTGGTCGATGGTGGTGGGTTACACGATCGGCATCTTCACCATCCCGAGATTCATCCGGCAGGAAACCGCGCTGAAGCTTTCCGCGCTCACGGGAATTCTCTTCGCGTTCGGTGCCTTTGTCACCGGCGGCCGCACCTCGATCACCTTCATCGCCCTGCTGGGTCTCGCCAACTCCCTCATGTGGCCCGCGATCTTCCCAATGGCCATCAAGGGCCTCGGGCGCTTCACCAAGATCGGCTCCGCGCTGCTGATCATGGGCATCGCGGGCGGCGCCATTTTGCCGCAGATCTACGGGCAGCTGGCCCACGCGATCAGCCCGCAGTCCGCCTTCTTCTGGTGCACGCTGCCGTGCTACCTCTACATTCTCTATTACGCGATCCGGGGCCACCGCGCCGGCCTGCCGGCCTGAGCCGGATCCGTTAACCCGTCATTTGCCGGCCGCCCCAGGCGCCCGGGCCGGCCACCGCCTTGTCCGAATTTATCCACCTCCCGTCATGCTAGCACTGCATCCCCACCTCCTCGCCCCGTTCGAGCCGGATTTCCAACCGGCCGCACTCTGGAACCGCGCCTACCGGAATCTCGTGCGGCGCGATCCCGGGGCGCGGCCGTTCGCCCTCGCGCTCATCCGCGCCGACGGGATGGCCTCGCGTTACGACACCCGGCTGCTCGCCGCGTCGCCCGCGACCGCGCTGCTGAACCTGCGCTACGCCGAGCGGCTGTTGAAATTCCTCCTCTGGCAGAAGGGCGGCTGTCGCGTGCTGGTGGCCGGGGCGGACGAGGTCGCCGCGCAGCTGGCCGCGATCTACCGGCCGGCCGGGGCGCGGGCGTTCGACCATGATTTCATGGGCGAGAAGGTTTACGGCCGGACCTTCGCCATTCAGGCGGCGCAGCTGGCGGACCTGCCGCCGGAGCACGTGCCCGACCTGCCCCTGGGTCGCAACCTCGACGGCTGCCGGATCGGCTTCGACCTCGGCGGCAGCGACCGGAAGGTGGCCGCGCTGATCGACGGGCAGGTGGTCTTTTCCGAGGAGATTGTGTGGGACCCGTATTTCCAGGCCGATCCCGCCTACCACGTCGAGGGCGTGCACGCCTCGCTGCAGCGCGCCGCCGCGCACCTGCCGCGCGTCGATGCCATCGGCGGCAGTGCCGCCGGGGTGTACGTCAACAACGAGGTGCGCATCGCCTCGCTCTTCCGCGGCGTGCCGCCGCCGCTTTTCGAGCGGCACATCCGCCGGATGTTCTTCGCCCTGCAGGAACGCTGGGGCGGCGTGCCCTTCGAGGTGGCCAATGACGGGGAGGTGGCTGCGCTGGCCGGCGCAATGTCGCTCAATGACAATGCCGTGCTCGGCGTCTCCATGGGCACGAGCATGGCCGGCGGCCACGTGCGGGCCTCGGGCGACATCACGCCCTGGCTCAACGAACTCGCCTTCGCGCCCGTGGACTACAATCCCGCGGCGCCGGCCGACGAGTGGTCGGGCGACGTCGGCTGCGGCGTCCAGTATTTTTCCCAGCAAGGGGTGACACGCTTCGCCCGCCGCGCCGGGTTTGGGTTTGCCGCCGGTCTGCCGATGCCGGAGCAGTTGGTCATGGTGCAACAGGCCCTCGCCGCCGGTGACGCCCGCGCGCGGGCCGTCTACGAAACCGTCGGCACCTGCTTCGGCTATGCCGTCGGGCATTACGCCGATTTCTATGACTTCCGTCACCTGCTGCTGCTCGGCCGGGTGACGAGCGGCGAGGGCGGGGCGATCATCCTCGACCGCGCCACGGCGGTCCTGCAGGCCGACTTCCCCGAGCAGGCCGGAAAAATCAGCCTGCATCTGCCCGACGAAAAATCCAAACGCCACGGCCAGGCCATCGCCGCCGCCAGCCTCCCGGCGATCAAACGGGCCTGATCCCGGGTCTTCCCAAATCCTCGCTTTGCCCGGATTCTAACTTTCTTGTCCTTCGGGTATTTCGTGCGACCCTTCTGAAATTTAAAAATTATCCCGCCCTTTTCCATGCAACTCTCCCATCCCCAGGCTGACGTCTTCATCCCCGCCGCTGGCGCCACGCCGGCCGCCGCGCTCCGGTCTGTCACGCACCTGTGCATCGGGGCGCATCAGGACGACATCGAGATCATGGCGCACGCCGGCATCACGGATTGCCTCGATACCCCTGGCAAGGCGTTTGGCGGCGTGGTGGTCACGAACGGCGCCGGTTCCTCGCGCACCGGCGCGTACGCACACCTGACCGACGGGGAGATGCAGGTGGTGCGCCGTGACGAGCAGCGCAAAGCCGCCGTCATTGGTCGTTATGCCATCCAGCTCCAGCTGGCCCATCCCAGCGGCGATGTGAAGCTGCCCGGCCACACCGGGGTCGCGGCCGACCTCGCTGCCATTTTCAACGGGTGCACCCCGGAAGCGGTCTACCTGCACAGCCCGGCCGACAAGCACGACACGCATGTCGCCGTCCTGCTGCGCTGCCTCGAGGCCCTGCGCGCGCTGCCGGCGGAGCGCCGGCCGCGGCGCGTGCTCGGTTGCGAGGTGTGGCGGGATCTCGACTGGCTCGTCGACCTCGACAAGGTGGCGCTTGATTCCGGCCGGCATCCCTCGCTCGCCCTCGATCTGCTCAAGGTGTTCGACTCGCAGGTCGCCGGCGGCAAACGCTACGACCTCGCCACCATCGGCCGCCGCGCCGCCAACGCCACGTTCCATACCTCGCACGCGAGCGACCGGACCACGGGCATCACCTGGGCCATGGACCTGACACCGCTCGTGCAGGATGCGTCACTCGACGTCACCGCCTTCACCCTGGCGCACGTCGAGCGGTTGCGCGCCGACATCGCCGCCCGCCTCGCGAAATTCCGCTGAGGGGAAACAGAGGTTCACCGCTATTCTGCGCTAGTAGACGCTAGAGCAGATTGAGAAAAGGTGTAGCCGGGGTCGCTGACCCCGGAGCTTGGCGAATGCGAATGAGGAACCGCCGAACCGGGGTCAGCGACCCCGGCTACAGTATTTGTGAAACCGCTCGAATCTCAGGGCTTCGGAAGGATAATCGCGGAAGGACGGAAGAGCGGAATCGTGGAAAGCCTCTCGGTGTTTTAGTTCTTCCGCGTTTCCGCGATTTTCTGCCTAAACCCGCAAGAAAACTTTCCGCAAGTAGAGGAATCGAGCCAGACCCACGAGCAACCCGAGTGTGACCAGGGCCAGCACGAAGTCGCCCGCGCCCGCGGCCAGGTGCGCGTCGAGGATGGCGGCAACACTCCCGCCCGCCAGGTGCGCGGCGATCCGCCCGAAGTCGACCAAAGCGGAGGCGAGATAGAGCGTGATCGGATTCAAGCCGATCCAGACAAAGGGCTGGCACCAGCCGCGCCACTGGCGGATATCGACGAGATAATAAAACGCGGCGAGGAGCAGCAGGCTGCAGCCCCCGGCCACGAGGACGAAGGAGGAGGTCCAGATTTTCTTGATGACGGGGAACTGCGTGCCCCAGGCGCAGCCCAGGATGAGGCAGATGGCACCCGACAGGAGCAGCCGGTAAAGTTTCTGCCGTTGGGTCCGGTCGCCGCGGCGCAGCTGGCAGCCGGCCATCACGCCCAGCAGGCAGGTGGCGATCGCGGGCAGCGTGCTCAGCAGTCCCTCCGGGTCCCAGTAGGTGTCGTACTTTGCGCCCGGCAGCCAGAGGTAGTCGAGGTGGTTGGCGAGATTCAGGCCCGGCTCATAGCGGCCGGTGACCGTGTCCGCCGTGCCGGCATAGAGCTGCCGCACCTGTTCCGTGGTCGGGGTCGCCGGACCAAACCGGCCGGCCAGGGCCGAGCGGTCGATGGCCACGTTGCGGATCGGCACGAAGGTGAGCAGCGCCCAGTAGACCGCGAGCAACAGCGCCCCGGTTGCACAGCGGAAGCGGTAGCGGACAAAGCAAAACAGCAATCCCGCGGCCGCGTAGGCGAGGGCGGTGCGCTGCAGCACGCCCATGAGCCGGACGCCGGGCCAGGCGTGGGTCAGGCCGCCGTTGTAGAGGATGCCGAGCAGGAAGAGGATCGCGGCGCGGACGAGGATGCGCCTGGCGGCGGTGGCGCGGCCGTGCTGCTCAATGGTTTTGCTGACGGAAAAGACGAGGGATACGCCGGCAATGAAAACGAAGAGGGGAAAAATCAGGTCGTAGAACCTGAAGCCGGCCCATTCCGAGTGGTCGACCTGGCCCGCGAGCAGGCGCAGGGGCGCGCTGTCGTTCAGCTTGGCCAGGGCCTGCACAACCGCATCGGCCCCAAGGATCCAGAGCATGTCAAAGCCGCGCAAGGCATCGAGCGACATCAGTCGCGATGGAGCGGCGGGCAGCGGGGCAGGAGACTCGGCGGCGGGGGTGGATCCGGCAGTCACAGGTGGGGTATTTCTGGTGTACCGGTGTGGGCTTCGGCACTCGTGGGGGTTCGCCCAGCCTTGGTAAGGCTCCGTCCGGTGCAAGCCAGATAGCGACCCAACCCAAGCAAAACCGGAATTAAACGCTAAGACGCAAAGATGCGAAGGAGTCGGACTGATAGAGGCGAGTTTTGAAACACAGAGACACGGAGACTCAGAGTTCGACCAAACAAACGGACTGAAGACATTGCTGATACTGCGAGAAAAGTCAGAATGAGCCCCTGTGTATCCGTGCCGAAAATTCAGGTCTCCAAAGTCCGACCTAGCCGTGCCCATCCGTGCAATCCGTGGTCAAAATCGGGGTGCTTCTGCCTCCGCGCTTGCCTCGCCTTAATCCACCTTAGCGCCTTCGCTTCTTTGCGTTTAATTCCGCTCACTTCGCCGGCTTGGTCAGCAGCAGCTGGGCGTTCAGGCCCATGTGGCGGTCGGAGAACTCGTCGTTCTCGCCGGCCTGCCGGAGGAGGCGCTGCACCATGCCCATCTTGGCGTCGAGATCGTCGATCTTGGCGACGAACACCGCCTCGGGCGTCGCGGCCACCACGGCCGCGCCCCACTCGAGTTCGCCCTGGTGGCTGAGGATGATGTGCTCGAGGCGCTCCAGCAGGTCGGGGGCAAGCTTGGTCTTCATGCCGGCCTTGCGGGCGAGCTGGTAACCCAGGACAACGTGGCCCTGCAAAATTCCCTTGCGGCTACGGGCGGTGGAAAGTGCGCCCTGGTATTCGATCACCTTGCCGGTGTCGTGCAGGAGGATGCCCGCCAGGGCGAGGTCGGCGTCGACCTCCGGATAAAGCGGGGCGATGGCTTGGCAGACCCGGGCCATGTGGCAGGTGTGCTCGAGCAGGCCGTGCCGGTAGGCATGGTGCATGGCGAGGGCGGCGGGGGCGCTGCGAAATGATTCACCGATCTCGTCGAAGACCGACTGCACGGTGGCGCGGAGCTCGGGGTGGGTGATCGCGGCGATGTAACCCTGGAACTCGGTCCAGAGCGCCTCGGCGTCCTCCGGGGCGGTCTCGACCAAATTGGCCATCAGCGGGGAGCCGGCGAGTTGCTCGGTGGAAATCTCCTCGGCGCGCAGCAGGCGGGGCGAGAGCCGGTTCTGGTAGTAATCCACCTTGGCCTCGATGCGCACCACCGCGCCTTCCTTCAGCGACTTGAAAAACTCGAACGCCGGGTTGTCGCTGAAACAATTGCAGGTGAACGTCCCGGTCTTGTCGCCCAGTTCGGCCGAGAGGAAGGGGTTGCCCGTCTTGGTCGGCCGCTCCGTCAGGCGCTTGATCAGCAGGACGCTGGTGAAGGTGTCGCCGCCGGTCTTGTCGAGGGCCTTGACTTCGCGAACGGTGAGGGGAGTGGCAATGTCGGACATGGATCGAACGGAGCGAGGTAAGGTTTAAGAGCGTAAGTTTTAAGCAATCGGCCGGGCCGCGCGCGCAAATGACAGTAAGCAGGCAGCCGCCACGAATTGCCACAAAAAGCCGCCGCGATCGCAAAGCCGCAAACCACCTGAATTCGGGGGACGACTGTAAGGGCGCAGACTTGGCCTACCCGTACTTCTTCACCAGTGCCGTGTAGTCCCGGAAGAACGGATGACGGGCGTTCTGCAGCCGCGCGTAGAAAACGGTCTCGGCGGGGAGGATGGCGCAGCCGATCGACGCCAGGTGCGTCAGCACGGTGGCCGCGTCGGCGGAACGGCGGGCGCCGACGCAGTCGGCCAGGATCGTCACGCGGTATCCGGCCATCAGGGCATCCCGCGCGGTTTGGTAGACGCAGACGGGGGTCTCAAGGCCTGAAATCAGGAGCTGCTTCGCGCCGCTGGCGCGGATGCGCGCGGCGATCTTTTCGTTGCCGAACGCGGAGAAGGCATCCTTGCCCAAGGGTTCGGGTTTTTCGCAGAGCGCCAGGAGATCCTCGGCGGTGCCGCCGAGCTTGTCTGGCACCTGTTCGGTGAAGAGCACGGGCAGATTGAGACCGCGTGCCACCTCGAGCGCGAAGCAGCAGCGCCAGTGGACGCGCTGGCTGTCACAGATCGCCGCCAGGAAAACGGGTTGCATGTCGATGCAGAGCAGGAGCGGTTCGACCAGCTCGGTCCGGGCGGCGGCCGGCGGCTCGGCGTGCGGGAGCGGCTCGGCGGCCTTGGGGCTGCCTTTTCCCGGTATGGTCAGGGGACCGCGGCCGGGCTGGGGACGGGGGAATGGCGACATGCCTCACTTTCACCGGCTTTGGACCCGGGACAAGGGAGAAGGTGTAAGGTTTAAGAGGTAAGGTATAAGTAGGCTGGAAACACCCGAAGCAGTGGCTGGCCATGAGTGGGGATAGCTGCCGTGTCTGCGCAGCTCAGGTGACTCCGGTCATCCTACTTAAACCTTACGCTCTTAAACCTGATCACTGGTTCACATACCGTTCCCGCGCCTTGACCTGCACGAGGCGTTTCTCGGGCAACACATAGGCGGTCAGGCTGCCACCCAGGACGCAGCCGGTGTCGAGGCCCAGGGTCCATTTCGTCCGGGAAACCTCGTCGCGGGGCGTGTGGCCATAGACGACAAACGGCGGTCCCGACCAAAGCTCGGACCAGTGCGGGGCGTTTGGGGCTTCGGAGCGCTTGCGGGGCTCACCGTCCTTGTCGACCACCTGGATGCGCGTGACGATCCGGGCGGGCTGCCTCTGCCAGGGCTTGTCCGGCAAAAACCCGGCGTGGACGAACACCACGCCCAGTTCCTCGTCCTCGTAGGTGAGCTTCATCGACTCCAGGTAATCCCAGTCCTTGCCGCGGAGCTGATCCATGGTCTCATAGTCGTATTTCTTGAGATGGGTCGGGTCGTCGGTGCGCCGGTAATTGAGCTGGCGCAGCTCGTGATTGCCGAGAAGGGAGGCGGTGGCGTGCTCGCGGGCCAGCTCGACGACCCGGGCGCTGTCGGGGCCGCGGTTGATCAGGTCGCCGAGGAGGATCAGGCGGTCATCCTTCCGCAGGTCCAGCTTGTCGAGCAGGTCGGCAAATTCCTTGTGACAACCATGAATGTCGCCGACGGCGATGAGGCGACCGGTCATGGGAGGGACTTTTTCACCACAGAGACGCAGAGGCGCAGGGATGAGTGAATCTGGCCAAGACTCAGGACCTGTTCATCAAAACGCTGAATCCGATAATCTGATCTTTGCGTCTCTGTGTCTCTGTGGTTCAAATTCAATGGTTTGGGTTGTGGATCAATCCGCCTCCGTCCGACTAATCCTTGGTTAAAAATGAGGCCCCTTTCGTCCATAACTCTGGGTCACGGTGCCTCTGTGATGCAAACTCGCCTGCGCTCGAAATTTGCTAGCGTTCAGGGTGGTGCAGGGTAAACAAGAAAACGCCCATGGAGTTAAATCTTCACCCCATTGCCACAAAGTGTTTCGTCAGCGGTCGCGACTTCCAGGAGAATGACCGCGTCGTCAGCTACCTCGTCCGTGAGGCCAGCGGCGAAGTCGCCCGGCGCGACCTGCTCGAGGCGGAAGACGGCCGCTTCATGCCGCCCGCCTTCATCTACTGCCGGTGGGTGGTCGGCTTCAAACAGCGCAAGGCCGATGAGAACGCCGACCGCAACCTGAAGCTTACGGCGGAGAACCTGTTCCTGACGCTTGCCTTGCCGGCGGGCGCTGACGTTGAGACTTTCAATGCGCAGTCCTCGGCGATCAATACACCGCTCCTGCAGTTCCTGGCGCTCATGATGGAGCGCAAGCGGCAGATCAAGCCGCGCGGCTACACCGAGGACGGTGCGCGCCAGATCTATGAGCACATGGCCTCCCACCAGCTTTACGAGGTTCCGGTCGGCGACTTGAACGTTGAGTTTTTCCAGAAGATCCAGGAACACCTCGGGGTTCTGGTCGGCAATCCCAAGCCCAAGCCGGAACCGGTCGCGCCAGCCGCGCCGGTGGCGGTGACGTAAGGGCGCCGGTTGACTTATCCGGTCCCGGCCTATTGTGGTGGGTCGCCTTTCCCTCATGCCCGCGCCTGACTTTCTTCATCTTGGCTGTGCGTTTCTCGCCGCGCTGCTGGCCGGCGCGGTCAACTCGGTGGCGGGGGGCGGGACCATGATCTCGTTTCCCATTCTGGTCGCCCTGGGCCTGCCGCCGATCATGGCCAATGCGACCAACACGGTCGGCATCTGGCCGGGCTCGGTCGGTAGCATCTGGGGTTTCCGCCGGGAGCTGGCGAAGGTGCCCCGGGCCATGCGCTGGCTGGTGTTGCCCGCGCTGGCCGGCGGCGCCGCCGGCGCGATGCTGCTGCGGCTGACACCGCCCGGGATTTTCGAGCGCCTCGTGCCGTGGCTCATCCTGTTTGCGACCGTCCTCTTCATTTTGCGCCAGCCGATCCAAAAGCGGCTGCGCTCCACCGAGGGTGCGGCCAAGGCGGGACCGGGTTGGATGACCTTCGCCATCTTTTGCCAGATCGCGGTCGCGGTGTACGGCGGCTATTTCGGTGCGGGCATGAGCATCATGATGCTCTCCATCCTCGGCGTGGTCGGCATGACCGACATCCTGGAAATGAGCGCCATGACGAGCCTGCTGGCCCTGGTCATCAACGGCGTCGCCGGCCTCCTGTTCGCCGAGGCCGGGCTGGTCGCTTGGCCCTACGCCCTGGCCATGGCCGTCGGCGCGATCGCGGGTGGCTACGGGGCGGCCGGCTTCGCCCGCCGGATCAACAAGAAGTACATCCAGCGATTCGTGATCCTCATCGGCCTGGCCATCTCGGTCGCAATGTTCGTGCGGATCTTCCTGCACCGTTGAAGGCCGGTACGCCGGACTCAGTAACCACGGATTTCACGGATCGCACGGATTAGCCTGAAGGGAAATCTGCCTGCCGACGTTTTGCCTCAGTTCACCGCTGACGGTGTGGGTCTCGGGGTTTGGTTCTCAGTCAAGTTCCTTATCCGTGCCATCCGTGAAATCCGTGGTTGAATTCCGCCGGGGCCGCTTCGCTCAGAACACCGCTTCCAGCCGCGGCTCCGGGTCGGTGGGGAGCGTGATCTTGCCGGTGAGTTCCGGGAACCAGGCATTCAGCTCGGCCGGCGTGACCTGGTGGAGCAGGACGAAGTACCAGTGTTTTCCCTGGTCGGCGGAGAGGGCCAGGACGTGAGTTTCCTGCGTCAGGTCCAGGTGCGGGCCATGCAGCACCGCGGTGAGCGGGAGCAGGGCCGTGAGCCACCGGCCGATCGGCCGCGGGGTCGGGGGCGGCCCGGGGATCGCTTCCAGCGACTCGGCGCCAAAGCCGCGGGCTTGGGTGAACTGCGCCTTGAGTTCCCGGATCATTGCCGCGCGGCCGCCCGCCAGCTGGATCAGGCGGGGCGGCTGGTAGGCCAGGATGCCGTTGCAGTCCTCCCGCTGCCACGCCGCGGCACACTTGCCGGCCTCGAGCTTGAGGACCGGGCGGAGATCCGCGGCACTCATCGCCAGGGGCAGGAGAACAAAGCCAAACAGTGAGCGGAGACGACACATCGGGGAGGAGAACCGTACGCGCTTACTGCCTTGCAGCAACTGTCGATGTCGAGCGGGACAAGTCCAAACCGGTGAGAGGTGAACCACAGAGACACAGAGTCGCAGAGATCAATCTGAAATCAATTTAACAGAAACAGTTGCCCGGATTTTAAGCCACCGCTCTTTCTGTGTTTCCGTGCCTCGGTGGTGAATCCTTCCGCCATCGAGCCTTTGAATAGGATCACTTAGCTCCTTCGCAACTTCGCGTTGAATCCGCGCTCAGCTCCCGGCCATGGCCAGGCCGGGCACCCGTGCGACCGCCTCGCGGATAATCCGGCAATCGGTCTCGCCCGTGAAGCCGCTCATGGCGACGGCGAGCTTCGTACCGTCGGCCGCGACCACCGGCAGGCCGCCGTCCCAGCCGATGAAGTCCGGGTGGTTGATGCCGTACTTCGAGGGATCGACCTGCTTTGCGTACACCTGCTCCTCGTAGCGCCCCGTGGCCATGCCGGTCATCCAGACCTGCGTGGCCTTCTGCCAGGCGATCCGGCAGGTGCCGCGCCGGCGGACGTTGTCGGTCCCGAACATCCGGCCGAAGAGCTGCCCGTCCTCGGCGACGATGAAGAGCGTGACGTTGCCCAGGCTGTTATCGCGGTCGGGCGGATTCGCCATGCAGGTGGGGAGCAGTTTTTCTACTTCCGAGATGAATTGTTCGACGAGGGCGGTCAGAGCGGAGGGGTTCATGCGGAATCAGGAAAGCCGGCAGGTTAGACCGGGCGCAAGCCTAGCGCACAAAAAACCACCGGATCGCCAGGGTTCCCGGGCGGACGCCGATCAGGACATCGCTGCCTTCCGGATGCCGGTTGTACACGGAGGATCCGACGTCGACTTGCTTGACGGGTACGCCATCAAGCCACGGGCGCATCGTGAGGTAGTAACTCGTGTGCTTGCCGTGACTGATGTGCCGCGATTGCACCGTGCTGTGGTGCAGGTCCGGACTGGTATGGTCGAACGCGCAGTTGAGAAAGAGGACCAGCCCGAAGGAATGAAGCAGGCTGAAAAAGACCACGGCAATATGCTGGCTCAACCTGCCGGTTTCAGGGAACGGCAGAATAAACCACGCGAGCGAAAACAACGCGCCAGCCAGCAGTGAAAACGGGATCCAAAATCCGGCCCAATCAAGAATGTGCCAGTCGATGAGCGCCCGCATGGCCAGCGTGGTGCCGGGGCCGATGAGGGCATAGGCGACACCGGGTCGGACGTCCGTCTTCTTGCTCTCGAGAGTGAGCAGGCCATGCGATACTCTCAGCAGCACGAGCGTGACCAAGGGCAGCAGTGCCGTCAGAATGAGGACCAGGTCGTACGGCTCGGGAATGGCGATGGCCCAGATCAGGAGGACGATCGCCGCACCATTGAGGTAGCGCGCCAGCTTGCGGGCGCGCCGCAGGGCGTCACGGCGGAGCGCCGCGGTAGCGCCCAGGCGCGTATCATTCAGGATTTCCTTCATCGCGGTATCGATGGAATCCTGGTCGAGGTCGGGGAGCTTCTCCCTCAGCAGCCGGGCCAGCTGATGGCTTTGCTCGTAGACCAGATCGATCCTGAAGGGCTTGCGCGTCTTGTCCCGGTAGACCAGGAAAAGGCCCTGATTGTTTCTCGACGGCCCGGACCGAAAGCCGGCGAGCTCGGCGAATCGCACCTCCCGGGGCGGGCCCCAGCCTTTGGTGCAGAGCAAGCCATCGGGGCGCAGCTCAAGGCTGGCGCGATAAGTGGCGCGCAACTGAAAGACCACCAATCCGCCCAAACCGATTCCGCTGAGCAAAATAATCCACCAGAAACCTGCTTCGGACGGGGAGTCGACCAGCATCCAGACCGGCCCGATCAGGAAAAAGGCGAGCACCGGGACCAGCACGCAGGTCGTAAGTACCCGGACGACCTTCGAAATCCTGTAGACGTTCTTGCGGGGAGCCGGGGGCAGCTGCATGCGCGCTGAAAATCCCGTGGAAGCGCCCCGACTACAATCCCCAAGTGCAGGGCGGAGCCGGGGTCAGCGGTCGTGGTTCATCGCGCAGGGTTCAAGGGGATTTCGACCCAAATGATGAACCGCCCTCAACTTCCGCCGCCTCGCTAAAGCAGCTCCAGCTGTATGCCGCCGGGCCGGCGAAAGTGGGCGGTGGACAACTTGAACTCCTCGCGGTTGAGACCGGCCCGCCGCGCGGAGACGTCGAACAGCTGCTTGATCTGCTCCGCAAAGATGCCCTCGCCGCGCATCCGCGTGCCGAAGGTGGCGTCGTAGAGCTTGCCGCCGCGCAGGTCGCGCAAGCGCGACACCACGCGGTCCTTTTTTCCGGGCTCGTGGTCATCCAGCCACTGGAGGAAAAGATCCTTCACCGCATGCGGCAGGCGCAGCAGGACGTAACCGGCGCGACGCGCACCCGCGGCCGCGGCGGCGGCCAGAATGCCGGGCAGCTCGTGCTCGGTCAGGCCCGGGATGACCGGCGCGACCAGCACATTCACCGGCACCCCGGCGTCCGTGAGCTGCCGGATGGCCCGCAGGCGGTGCTCGGGCCGGGCGGCGCGGGGCTCGAGTTTTCCCGCCAGCCCGGTATCGAGGGTCGTGATGGTCACGTTGACCGCGGCACACTGCCAGCGGGCCAGTTCGGCCAGGAGGTCCAGGTCGCGGGTGACAAGATAGTTCTTCGTGATGAGGGCGACGGGCTGGCGGAATTCCACCAGCACCTCCAGGCAGGCCCGGGTCAGGCGGAAATAGCGCTCGGCGGGCTGGTAGCAGTCGGTGACGCCGCTCATGGTCACGGTCTCGGGCCGCCACTTGCGGCTGGCCAGCTCGGCGCGCAGCAGGGCGGGCGCGCGGGACTTCACGAGGATCTTAGTCTCGAAGTCCAGACCGCTGTTCCACCCGAGGTAGTCATGGAACGGGCGGGCGAAACAATACGCGCAACCGTGCTCGCAGCCGCGGTAGCAGTTGAGGCCCCAGCCGGGTCCGACGTCCGGGCTGTCGTTGTGGACCAGGAGGGATTCGCTGGCGTCGTGGAAAAACTGGGTGCGCGGGTGGGGCACCGAACCGGTCTCCGCATACTCGGCGTCGAGCCAGTCCCCGTCCGGCTCGACCCGGATGGCCTCGAACCGGTTGGCGGGATTCAGGTTCGGTCCGCGGCCGGGGATGGCGGACTGGGGGGTGGACGGGTTCACGCGATCACCGATCGCCCGGCTCGCCCAAAAAGCAAATCGTTCAGGCGAAATCCGCGCTACTATTTAGTTCGACGCAGACGAGGCGGGGGTTTGTCGCGTCACGTGCGACATCGGGGTTGGCACTCCGGTGCGATCTGGCTGTCATGACTGCCATGAAAAACCAACCGGTCGTCATCACGGGCAGGATCAGGCTCAAGCATTTCGATCCCGGCTATTGCGGCCGGCGGGCCAAGGCCGAGACCAAGGAAAAGACCGATGAACTCGGTCGGCGGCTGGGGGACATGCAGCAGCTGCTCTATGCGAACTCGAGCCACGCGGTGCTGCTGATTTTCCAGGGGATGGACGCGAGCGGCAAGGACGGCTCGGTCCGCAGCGTGCTGCAGTACGTCAACCCGGCCGGCGTCGAGACGGCGAATTTCAAGGTGCCCTCGGCCGAGGAGATGGCGCACGACTACCTGTGGCGCATCCACCATGCGGTGCCGCGGCGGGGCAACATCGGCGTCTTCAACCGCTCGCAGTACGAGTCCGTGCTCGCGGAGCGGGTGCTGGGCCTCGTGCCGCGCAAGGTCTGGGCGCAGCGCTACGAGCAGATCGTGGACTTCGAGCGGATGCTCGTCGCGAACCGGGTGCTGGTGCTCAAATTCTACCTGCACATCAGCCGCGAGGAGCAGGCCGCCCGGTTCAAGGAGCGGCTGGCCAACCCGGAGAAGAACTGGAAGTTCTCTCATGCGGACCTCACCACCCGCCAGCACTGGGACGACTACATCGAGGCCTACGAGGATATGCTGAACGAGACGAGCCACCCCGCCGCCCGCTGGCACCTGGTCCCGGCGGACCGCAACTGGTACCGCGACCACGTCATCGCCGACACCGTCACGCGCGCCCTGGACGGCCTGAAGCTGAAGTGGCCCAAGCCCACGGAGGATCTGTCGAAGATCCGGATCAAGTGAGGGACGAGGCGGCGGAATTTTTCCGCTGGTAGGGGCGCAGACTCGCCGGCGCCCTCGAGCACTTTCCCGTAGCCGCGTTGGAGCGAAAGCGACAACGTGGTCCGCGCGCGGCGCCACCACCTTTTCGGGCGATGCCCTCAAGCACGGCTACAGGACCAGGCCACCGCGCTACGGTCGGCTCTGGTCACCCTTGGAGGTGAAGGCCCCATTGGAGCGGGTCGGGCGAGCTGATATCTTCCGCTCATGAACCCACTCCTACTGATTATTATTCTTCTCCTCTTGTTTGGCGGCGGCGGCTTTTATGTCGGCGGCCCCGTCTATGGCGGCAGCGGCGTCGGCCTGATCCTTTTGATCTGTCTGATCATTTTCTTCTTCGGCGGTTTTCGCGGCTCGAAGAACTAGCGCCGGATGTCGTCGGCCGTAGGGGCGCAGACATGCTGCGCCGTAGCTAGTGATGCCGCGCACGAAGGGCGCAGCCCCTCGACAAGCTCTGGGCCCTGAGCCTGTCGAACGGGCAAGTCTGCGCCCCTACTTTAATTTCCAGATGCTCACCACTCCCATGAAAAATCACCACCATAACGGTCCGATACATCCCGTTTCGCCCAATTCCACCAACGTGATCCACGAAACCATCGCGGCGCGCGCGTATGAAATGTGGGAAGAGCACGGCAAACCCGACGGCGAGGCCGACGCCCACTGGCTGGCCGCCGAGCGCGAACAGGTCACGGGGCACCAAGAGTCGGAGCCAGTGAAACCGTTGCCGGTTTCGTTTTAAGCGCCCGTCTGTTCGGGGCAGCGGTCAGCTCTTGGCCCGCAGGGCGCGGCTGCGCTTGATCGCCAGCCGGGCGGCATCCCGGCCGAGCTGCTGGGTCCGCTCGTCGCGATATTCCCCGGCCGTTTTGGAGCCGGACTCGGCGGCCACAATGAACCAGGCCAGGGCTTCGATCTCATTCTTCGGGGTGGATTTGTCCCCGACGAGGTAAATGACCCCCAGGCGAAACTGGGCCGGGGCGAAACCGGCCGCGGCGGATTTCTGCATCCACGCCATGCCGCGGCGCCAGTCGGCCGGCACGCCATCCCCTTCGAGCAGCATTTCCGCCAGTAAGACGCGGGCGTAATTATCGCCGTGGGTGGCCGCCTCGTTGAGGTATGCCAGGGACTTGGCCACGTCCCGGCCCACGCGGTCGTTTTCCCGCTGGAGCAGGCCCAGCACGAGGGCGGGCCGCAGGTCGTTGAGCTCGCCCGCCAGTTCATGCCATTTCGCCGCCGTGGTCCCCGGCTTGAGCTTGCCGTCCCAGCCGTCGCGATAGGCGAGCCCGAGGATGAACTCGGACTCCGGCTCACCCTGGCCGGCGGTCACCTGCAGGTAGCGGAGGAAACTACCGTCGGCCCGAACCGGAAGGCCCGAGGCCAGAAGCACCAACGAAAGCAGCAGGACTTTCATGGAAGAGTGGGTTGATGGTTACGCGTACCCCAAAGCACAATGCAGGCCGTCCCGGCCCTTATTGTGCCGCGTGGCAATGGCGCAGTTGTCCAATCGACCCAACCACGCGGAAGGAGAGGGGAATAATGGCTCTGCGGAATCTCCGATCGAGTAGCCGCGTTTGAGGGCAGCGCCCGAAAAGGTGGCAGGCTCCCCACGCGGACCACCTTGTCGCTTTCGCACCAACTCGGCTACGGGCGGAGTGGAAGCTTGCGTCCCTTTAACCTCCAGCCTCCAACCTCCGACCGCGTCTCAGCCCACCACTTCGATCTGCTCGGCGGCGCGCTGCTGGGCGGCGGCCATGAAATGTTTCTGGGCGGAGAAGGACGCGTCGCCTTCCTGGCGGATGTGCGGGAGGTAGGTGCCGTTGGGCTGCAGCTCGCGGGCGTCCTCGTTGTCGCGGAGCTCGGCCGGGAGGATGTCGTTGAGGATGCGGTCGCGCAGGTCGGGCTGGTAGATCGGGACCAGGGCCTCGACGCGGCGGAAGAAATTCCGGGTCATCCAGTCCGAGCTGCCGCAGTAGAGCAGGGGCGCGGTGTCGTTCTGGAAGTAGAAAATGCGCGAGTGCTCGAGGTAGCGGCCGACGATGTTCCGGATGCGGATGTTGTCACTCAGGCCTTTCACGCCGGGCAGAAGACAGCAGGTGGCGCGGACGACGAGGTCGATCTGCACGCCGGCCTGGGAGGCGGCGTAGAGGTTGTCGATCGTCACCTTGTCCACGAGCTTGTTCATCTTGGCGATGATGCGCGCGGGCTTGCCGGCGGTGGCGTTGGCGGCCTCGGTGGCGATCAGCTCCTGGATGCGGGCGTGCAGGTTGAACGGCGCGACCAGCAGGTGCTTGAACTCGGGGGAGCGGGCAAACCCGGTCAGCGAATTGAAGAGCAGCGCGACATCGGCCGTGATCTCCGGGTTGCACGTGAGCAGGCTGAGGTCGGTATAAAGGCGGGCGGTCTTCGGGTTGTAGTTGCCGGTGCCGATGTGCGCGTAGTGCCGCAGGCCGTCGGCTTCCTGCCGGACGATCATGCTGCATTTGCAGTGGGTCTTGTGGCCGACCAGCCCGAAGACCACGTGCACCCCGGCCTCTTCGAGTTCCTTGGCCCACTTGATGTTATTGGCCTCGTCGAACCGGGCCTTCAGTTCGATCAGGGCGGTCACCTGCTTGCCGTTGCGCGAGGCCTCGATGAGGGCGCTGATGATCGGCGAGTCACCGCTCGTGCGGTAGAGGGTCTGCTTGATCGCGAGCACACCGGGGTCGCGGGCGGCCTGCTGCACGAAGTCCACCACGGGGTTGAACGACTCGTACGGGTGGTGCAGGAGGATGTCCCGCTCCTGCATGGCGGCGAAGATGCTCGTGGCGACCCGGAGGCTCGGCAGCTCGACGGGCGTGAAGACGGGATACTTGAGGTCCGGCCGGTCGACCAGGTCGGGCAGGCTCATCATGCGCACGAGGTTGAGCGGCCCCTCGAGCTTGAAGACGAACTCCGGCGACAGTTTCAGCTGCTCGCAGAGCAGGGTGAAGACGTTTTCCGGGACATCGGCCTCGATCTCCATGCGCACGGCGGCGCCGCGGCGGAGGTTGCGCAGTTCCTCCTCGATCCGTTTCAGGAGGTTCTCGGCCTCCTCGTCGTCGATGTAGAGGTCGCTGTTGCGGGTGACACGGAAGGCGTGCGCGCTGTTGATGCGGTAGCCGGGGAACAGGGCGCCGGCGTGGAGCTTGATGATGTCGCTGAGGAAAATGAAGGTCTGCGTGCCGGACCGGTCGGGCGTCATCTGGACCAGCCGGGGCAAAATGCGCGGCACGGGCAGGACGGCGGTGAGGTCCTCGAGTTCCGGCGTGTCGGGATTGTCGAGGGTGACGATGACGTTGAGTGTCTTGTTGGCGATCTGGGGGAACGGGTGCGACTGGTCGATCGCCAGCGGGGTGAGCACCGGCTGCACCTGCTTGGTGAAGTAAGCCTGGACCCAGGCGCGCTCGGCCGCGGTGAGCTGCGCGGCGGTCTTGAAGGTGATCTTTTCCTTCGCCAGGGCCGGCCCGAGTTGCTCGTCCCAGCAGCGGTACTGGGCCTTCACGAGGTTCTTGATCTCCGCGAAGGCGCGCTTGAGCTGCTCGCGCGGCGAGAGTCCGTCGATGCTGGGCTCGCCCCAGGCGGAGTCCTTCTGCTGCAGCAGGCCCGCAATGCGGATCTCAAAGAACTCGTCGAGGTTGGAGCTGACGATGGCGAGGAACTTGGCGCGCTCCAGCAGCGGGTTGGTGTCGCTCTGGGCCTGTTCCAGCACGCGCTGGTTGAACGCCAGCCAGCTCAGCTCGCGGTTGGCGTACACGATCTTGCCCCCGCCGGCCACCGTCTGGGCAATCGACTTGCCCGTTTTGGCGGTGATCTTCGTGGAGCGCTTGATGCGCTGGGTGGTGGGAGGGGACATGACAGAAATGACAGCAAGTGGTTAGGTCGGTGCCCCCCCGGTCACGAGGCAAAAGCGTATTCCCGGGGCGAGATTTAACAAACGGGAGCTTGGGCTCGGCTTTAACCACAGAGACACAGAGGCACAGAGATCGATCCGTTATTTTGCCTGGGTTCCTATCTCTGTGTCTCTGCGCCTCTCTGGTTCAATCAGTCCATCGGTTCGGGAAGATCCAGCATGATTCACCGCTAAGTGGCGAACCAGATGAACATCGACCAAAACGCTGAACGATGTCCCGTAGCCGCGTTGGAGCGACAGCGACAATGTGGTCCGTGCGCGGAGCCAACCACAGGCCCGCACTTCAAGGCGACAGGAACGTAGCAGCCGTGGTAACACGGCTGGCCAGCGGTCTTACGACCGCTGCTACACCCAAGGCGAAACACGCTTCATGATAGTCATGCCTAAGGTGAACAATAAAAAGCCCCGCATTTCGCGGGGCTTGGGGGCTCAGGCTTCGACGAGCGTCAGGTCCGGCTCGAAGCTGACGGCGAGGCGGTAGACCTGGCCGGGACGCATGATCAGCGGGTGATCGCGCTGGAACATCTGCACGTAGTGCAGTTTGCCGTAGTTGGTGCGGTAGAGCGGGTCGGCGGTCACCACCTCCGTCTCCGACCAGTTGGCGTGGAAATCGTCCTTCAGCACCGAGCAGCGGTGGCCCAGCGGCCCGAGCGCGGGTGACGTGCCCAGGCGGTAGCGGGAGTGCGGGGCGCCGATGACGAGGGCCATGCGGAACTTGTCGAGCTGCACCTGATTCTTCACCGTGTAGGCGAACTCGGCGGAAATCTTGCTGCCGGTGAACGTCCACTGGACCTTCACGCTGCCGATGCCGCGCACGAGCTCCTCCTTGGTGTTGATCAGCTCGGGCTGTTCGTAGCGGAAGTAGAAGGAGTTCTTGAGGCCGAGCCCGGTCACGCACTTCTGGCCGTAGAAGGCCGGCAGCGTGACGTTCTCGCCGAAGGTGAGCTCGGGCACCATGACCGGCAGATACAGGTTGTTCGGCCAGTCGAAGACGCCGGGGCAGTGCGGGAAGGGCAGGTTGTCCGCCGTGCAATCGGTGCCGGAGCTGACGAGCGGGATCTGCACGTGCAGGCCGGACTCGGCGTCGCGGTAGAGGAACAGGCCCTGTTCCTTGCGGTTGCTCTTGTCGTAAATGACGAAGCGGCCGCTCGTGCGCGGGGCGTCGATCTTGACGTTGTCCGGCATGTTGACGGTCTTGGCGAGGCGGGCCCACTGGCAGAGGTAGCGGGCGGCGTCGAAGTTCGCCATGCGGGTCGTGTGCGAGGCGACGGCCGTGCGCTCGTCGTCGCGGATGTCGAGGAAGCCGTGCTCCTGGTCGAGGTACGTCTGGAAGAAATAATAGAACAGGCGGCGGAGGATATCGAAGTACTTGTTCTTCTGGTCGTCGGCGATCCAGCCGTCGCGCAGGCCTTGAAGAATGAGGGTGATGCAGTGCATCTGGCCGTAGGCGCCGGCCGAGCGGCCGTAGGCCCAGCCGAGACCGTCCGCGCGGACGAGGTCGGGCATCATCTTGATGTACTTCTCGGCGTAGGTGCGGAGGGTCGGGAGCTTGCGCTCGCGCAGGGCGGAGTTGGCGTGCAGCTGCAGGGCTGAGCGGGTGAAGGCGAGGGCCATCACGCCGTAAAGGTTGAAGTGGCCGCCGATGCCCTTCTCGGCGTCGTCGAAGAAACCGCTGGAGCTGGTCTGCTCGATGCGCTCGGCCATGCGCTCGATGAGGCGCGAGGTCTCGTCCTTCTTGGACAGGCCCAGGCTGTAGCGGCAGACCGCCTTGGCGATATTGAAGGCCTGCCAGTAATTGTCGTAGTCGCTGCGGGTGAGCAGGAGCTTGTCGAGACGCTCGCGGGTTTCCTCGACGAGGCGTTCCCAGACGGGATTGCGCTCCTTGGAGGGACCGAACGAGAGGAGGCCGAGGGCGGCGTAGGCGAGGCCGTTTTCCACGGCGGGCTCGGTGAAGGCCTGCGCGGTGACGCAGCGGGCGGTCAGGTCGATCAGGTCGTAGCCCTTGAGGCTGGTTTCGCCGGTGGCGCGGTAATATTCGCCCAGGGCGAAGGCGACGTGGCCGGGCTCGTCCGCCCGGGGGTTTTCCCCGGCGATGGGGGTGACGGTGCCGTCAGCATTAATGGAATCAAGGTTATGGCTCAGCATTGAGCGGGCCATATCGAGACATTGCTCGGAGAAGCTATTCATTCAGCAGTATCGTGTGAAAGGTGGGAGCGGGAGGTAAATTTGTCACGGCTCGGAAAAGCCGGGGCAAGAGCTAAGTTCAGCGGGCGATGAGTTTGATGAACTCGGCGTTGGTCTTGGTCTTGCCCAGGCGGGTGACCATTGTGTCGGTGGCCTCCTCGATCTTCTGCTGGACGAGGGCGCGGCGGAAGAAATGGATGCCCTCGAGGGTCTTCTCGTCGAGGAGCAGCTCCTCCTTGCGGGTGCCGGAGGAGGCGACGTTGACGGCGGGCCAGATGCGCATCTCGGCGGCCTTCCGGTCGAGGACGAGCTCCATGTTGCCGGTGCCCTTGAATTCCTGGAAGATCACGTCGTCCATGCGGGAGCCGGTCTCGACGAGGATGGAGGCGATGATGGTCAGGGAGCCGCCCTCCTCGGTGTTGCGGGCCGAGGCGAAGAGCTGGCGGGGCCGCTCCAGGGCGCGGACATCGAGGCCGCCGGTGCCGGTGCGGCCGGAGTTCTTGGCCGTGTTGTGGGCGCGGGCCAGGCGGGTGAGCGAGTCGATCAGGAGCACGACGTCCTTGCCGGCCTCGACGAGGCGCTTGGCGCGCTCGATGCACAGGTCGGCGACGCGGATGTGGTTTTCCACCGGGTCGTCATTGGACGAGGCCCACACCTCGGCGGGCACACTGCGTTTGAAATCGGTGACTTCCTCGGGACGCTCGTCGACGAGGAGGATCATGACGTGGCATTCCGGGTGGTTCTCGATGACACCGAGTGCGATGTCGCGCAGGAAGGTGGTCTTGCCGGTGCGGGGCGGGGCGACGATGAGGCCGCGGGTGCCCTTGCCGATGGGGCAGAGGAGGTCGATGACCCGGTTGGTCATGCGGCCGTCCTTCATCTCGAGCTTGAGCTGCTCGTTCGGCGTGATCGTCGTGAGATTGGCGAAGTCCAGCGAGCGGCGGCGTTCCTCGAGGTCCATGCCGTCGACTTTCTCGATGAAGCGGATCTTCGGGTTGGGGAAGCGCTCGTCCGGCGTGGCCTGGGCGGTGATGATGCTGCCCTGCTGCAGCTTGAAGCGGCGGATGAGCTCGCGCGGCACGAAGGCATCGGTCGGGCGGCGCTTGCCGTGCTTCGCGAGATCGAGCAACTGGCCGTTGCGGCTGTTGTTGTCGATGTCGAGGATGCCTTCGACGCGAATGGTATTCTCCGGCGGGACCGGAGCAGGTGTGGGAGCTGGCGACGCGGGAGCGGCCGGCGAATGATCATTATCCATACAAAACAGGTTTTCGAGCTACCTAGGCTTGACCGCCAAATCCGTCGGGGGCATTGCTAAAACCATTAAGCTTCAACCCCAAAAGAGGAGAAACCAGTGACGGACCAAACGATTACCTCAGTGTCCCGGGAGAGTCGAATTTTCAAGCCCTCAGCCGAGTTCAAGAACCAAGCAAACCTTGGTAGCTTCGCTAGTTACCGTAGGCTGTACGCCGAGTCTGTCAACGCTCCAGACAAATTTTGGGCCAAACAGGCCAAGGAGCACATCGTCTGGCGCAAGCCGTTCAAGCAGGTGCTCGACTGGAAGCCGCCGCACGCCAAGTGGTTTGTGGGCGGCAAGTTAAACGTTTCCGAAAATTGCCTCGACCGCCACCTCGGCACGGCCCGCGAAAACAAGGCGGCAATTATTTTCGAGGGTGAGCCAGGCGACGTCCGGACCATCACTTACAAGCAGCTGCATTTCCACGTGTGCCGCCTCGCGCACATCCTGGAGAACACCGGCATCAAGCCGGGCGACCGCATCGCGATCTATTTGCCGATGATTCCGGAGGCTGTGATCGCCATGCTGGCCTGCGCGCGCGTGGGGGCCGTGCACACGGTTATTTTCGGCGGTTTCAGCTCCGAGGCGATCAAGGACCGCATCAATGACTGCAAGGCCAAGCTCGTCATCACCGCCGACGGCGGCTGGCGCCGCGGCAAGGTCATCGAGCTCAAGGCCAACGTCGACCGCGCCGTCGAGGGCACGCCGACCGTCCAGACCGTCCTCGTCGTCAAGCGCTGCGGCAACCCCGTCAACATGGTCGAGGGCCGCGACGTCTGGTGGCGCGAGGCCTGGGAAGGCGCGCCGAACAAGCACGCGGCGAAGGCCTTCGATGCCGAGCACCCGCTCTTCATTCTCTACACCTCCGGCTCCACCGGCAAACCCAAGGGCGTGCTCCACACCAGCGCCGGCTACCTGCTCGGGGCCAAGCTGAGCTCGCACTACGTTTTCGACCTCAAGGAAAACGACCGCTATTTCTGCTCCGCCGACATCGGCTGGATCACGGGCCACAGCTACGTCGTGTACGGCCTGCTGTCGAACGGCGCAACCGTGTTCCTCTACGAGGGCGCCCCCAACCAGCCCGAGCCCGACCGCTTCTGGCAGATGATCGACCGCCACGGCCTGACGATCCTCTACACCGCGCCGACCGCCATCCGCGCCTTCATGCGCTGGGGCGACAACTACGTGAACCGCCACCGGCTCGACTCGCTCCGGCTCCTCGGCTCGGTCGGCGAGCCGATCAATCCCGAGGCCTGGATGTGGTACCACAAGATGATCGGCAAGAAACGCTGCCCGATCGTCGACACCTGGTGGCAGACCGAGACCGGCTCCATCATGATCGCGCCACTGCCGGGTCTGACCCCCACGAAGCCGGGTTCGGCGACGCTGCCGTTTTTCGGCGTGCTGCCCAAGGTCGTCGACGAGAACGGCAACGAGGTCCCGCGCAACCACGGCGGCAAGCTCGCCATCATGCAGCCGTGGCCGTCGATGCTGCGCACGCTCTGGGGCGACGACGAGCGGTACCAAAAGGCCTACTTCAGCGAATTTCCGGGCAAGCCGGGGGTTTACTTCACCGGCGACGGCGCGCGGCAGGACAAGGACGGTTACTTCTGGATCGTCGGCCGTATCGACGACGTCCTGAACGTCTCGGGTCACCGCATCGGCACCGCCGAGATCGAGAGCGCCCTCGTGTCGCATCCCGCCGTGGCCGAAGCGGCCGCGGTCGGCCGGCCCGACGAGCTCAAGGGCCAGTCGCTCGTCGTGTTCGTGACGCTCAAGTCGACGCACACCGCCAGCGACCAGCTCAAGGAGGACCTCCGCGCCCACGTCGGCAAGGAGATCGGCTCGCTCGCCAAGCCCGACCAGGTCCGCTTCGCCGCGGGCCTGCCGAAGACCCGCTCCGGGAAAATCATGCGCCGCCTGCTCAAGGAGCTCGCGACCACCGGCGAGATCAAGGGCGATACCACCACGCTGGAGGATTTTGCCGTCATCTCAGCCTTGAAACAGGACG
This sequence comes from uncultured Verrucomicrobiota bacterium, assembly GCA_903898675.1. Lineage (GTDB taxonomy): Bacteria > Verrucomicrobiota > Verrucomicrobiia > Opitutales > Opitutaceae > Lacunisphaera. The sequence continues at coordinate 375 of CAIUGM010000028.1, read as the reverse complement.
AAGAATAAGATTTCACTCGTCAGTGCAGGGGGCCAACTGCCTGAAAGTTGGCCCCTCTTTTTTTATCCTTTTCCGGTGGGTTGATCCGCCTCGGTGTGGCCCGGGGCTGGCGCGGCTGCTATGCGCGGCAGACTCGCAGTCCACATTTCTCCCGGACAGATAAGCTCCATCCGTCCGGTCCGCCCCATTCCCGCTTCGCCCGAGCCTTCACCCTGCTGGAACTGTTGGTCGCGATCGCCCTCATCGGCATCCTCGCCGGCCTCGTGCTCAGTGCGGGCCACCGGGCCGGCGAGACAGCCCGCGTCGCCCGGGCCCGGGCGGAACTAGCGGCGCTCTCCGCCGCACTGGAAAACTACCAGCGTACTTACGGCGACT
>CAIUGM010000027.1 GCA_903898675.1 uncultured Verrucomicrobiota bacterium | reverse complement strand
GGCTCCGGTCAGGCCCGCCAAGCCGGGCCCTCCCTACGCCTGGAGCTTGCGCTCGTCCCCACCAGCAACCACAACCAGAACTGAGATCAACAACCCGCCCAGACTCTCACTCGGGGTGGCTCAAGAAATGCGGTCCGGTCATGTCAACTACGTTTAGTTGGTCACGACGCGCTGTGAGGGCCTGCCTAACGAGGGCGGGCAGTTGCGTATGATATACATCAAGCAGTTGGTTCGTCATCGCGACGCAGGACTTGATCAACCCCACATTCTTATCGTGCTCCTGCCGAAGTCTGGCCAATTCGTGTTGGGGGGCTTGGTAGACGAGCTCCAGCTCACCTTCGCGCACCAGAGCCTTGGGCACTATATTTGGAAAAGGAGTCGGGCTGAAATTGAATATGTGTCTGTCACCTAAAAACGGCACCGTGATCCGTAGCACAACTTCCAGCCTCTGAATAGTCCGCCCGCGGCCAAAATCGCCCGGGCGCGTTTCTTTCACTTCTTCTTTCTTTGGCGATTCTTTCGACCAATCAATTTCGATGGACGCGATCGAAAATTTGTCGATCACCTGGGCTTCGGTTGCACCAAATCGTCCCGGCACAAGGCTCGTCTCGGGATATTGGCTGACTTCTTCCCGCAGCTTTCGCTGCTGGTTCCCGAGCACGGTGGGCAGGTCGGGTTCCGCGAAAATGTAGGGTGGCGAGTCCACGGGCCGTATTTACTCTTCGGTGATCCTGTCTTGCAAGCACTCCGCGGGCGTTACGAAGCAGCAAAACGTCAATCGAGTTACTTTCACTCCGCGCCCGGGCGCGAAGGAGCGGGAGCTTATGGCGCCGCCACCAAAAACTGCGTCAACTGGCTCCGCGATGAGGAAACAAGGGTCACAAAAAATCAGAATTAACTACGGCCTCTGTGTGCGGCTGGTCCTGACATCAGTTACTTACAGTGGATTGAAAACGGAATCAAACCGATCAACCATGTCGCTAGCCGGCGTGCCGTCGCTCGTCGCGCTAAAGAGCCGCGGCACGGCGACCAGCGCCGGCCCGACACCTGAACCAGCGCGCTCCACCTCACTTCGCCTCGCTATCGAAGACCGGTTTCTCGAGCGCCGGCTTGCCGCCCAGGTAGCGGGCGAGCCAGCTCTGCATTTCCCAGTGCCAGTAGAGCGCGTTCTGCGGCGTGAGCACCCAGTGGTTCTCGTTCGGGAAGATCAGCAGCCGCGACGGCACGTTCATCGCCTGCAGGACGCCGTAGAGCTCGAGGCCGTTGCCGTAGGGGACGCGGTAGTCCATTTCGCCATGGATGATCAGGGTCGGGGTCTTGAAATTCTTCGCGTAGGTCATCGGGTTCTCGCGCATGAGGCCCTCGACATTCTCCCACGGCTTGCCGCCCATGACTTCCGGGAAGCCATGCGGGACATCGGTCGCGTACTGGGCGTAGGAATCGTTCACGCCGGCGTGGTCGATGATGGCCTTGAAGCGGTCGGTGTGGCCGAGCACCCACGCCGCCATGTAGCCGCCGTAGCTGCCGCCGGCCGCGGCCAGCCGCTGCGGATCCAGGTTGGGCAGTTTCTTTAAGAGGAAGTCCGTGCTGTTCATGATGTCCTCGAACGGCATCTCGCCCCACTGGTTGAGGATGCTCCGGGAAAACTTCTCGCCGAAGCCGGTCGAGCCGTGGCGGTTCACCCACGTGACGACATAGCCCGGCGCGGCAAAGGCGTGCGTGTTCCAGCGGTAGCTCCAGCTGTCGCGGCACATCGTGTGCGGCCCGCCGTGCATGAGCTGCACGAGCGGATAGGATTTCTTCGGGTCAAACCCGGGGGGATAAACCAGCCAGCCCTGGATCTGCTCGTGGTTGGCGCCGGTAAACGAGTAGCTCTCGACCCGGCCGAAATCGATCTTGGCCAGCAGCTCGTCATTGAAGTGCGTCAGCTGCCGCGCCGCGCCGGTCGCGGGGTCGAGCGCGAAGAGTTCGTTGGGCCGGCTGGTGTTGTCGTTGAGGAAGACGACGCTCCCGCCCGCCGTCCGCAGGCCGGTGGCGGTGCCTTCCCGGTAGACCGCGGTTAGCCCGGTGCCGTCAGCGTTGAGCCTGAAGACGGGCAGCACGCCCTTGTCCTCGGCCGTGAGCCAGACGGTCCGGCCGTCCGCGGAAAAGCCCGCGCTCTCGACGCCGTAGTCGAGCGCCTCCGTCAGCGGCGTGTTGCGCTCCGTCGTGAAATCGTGCCGCCAGAGCTTGGCGAATTCGCCGCTGTAGTACGGCGTCTTCAGCCGGGTGAAAAGGAGCGACTTGCCGTCGGGGGCAAAGACCGGCTCCCCGTCGTCGCCGCGGTTTTCCGGCGTGAGGTTGGTCATGAAGCCGGTGCCGTCGGTCGGGACGAGATATACGTCGTCGTTGGGAAAGTCGCGATAGGGCGGCGGGGTGGTGTTGAGCGTGACCGCCAGCGTCCGGCCATCGGGCGCGAGATCATAGAAGATCTCGCCGCTCACGGTGAAGAGGCGGTCCCATTTTGGCATGAGATCCTTGATCTCCTTCGTGGCGACGTCCACGAGCAGCAGCCGGTTGGCCACGCTGTCCGTGATGTAGTGGTCGAAATAGCGGTACTGGCGGTTCTCGGTGACTTTCGCCGTCATCTTGGAATCCCGGCGGTGCTTGATTTCCTTTCGCATCGCGGCGAGATCAGCCTTGGTCAGCGTGCCGGCCAGCTCGGGAATCACGACCGTGGCGACAATGATGCCCTTGCCGTCGGGCATCCACCGAGGGCTGGCCACGCCGAAGGGGAGCTCCAGGATTTTCTCGGGTTCGCCGCCATCGATGGGCATGACGTAGAGCGAATTGTTTTCGTCGTCGCCGCGCTTGGAAATGAAGGCGAGCCGCGTGCCGTCCGGGCTCCAGACCGGCGAGCCGTCCGCCGCCTGCGCGGTGGTGAGCCGGCGCGGTTCACCGCCGGCGACGGCCACGAGCCAGAGATTCGTGGTGCCCTTGTTTTTCTCGACCGACCATTCCTGGACGGTGAAGGCCGCGGTCTTGCCGTCCGGCGAAAGGGCGGGGCTGCCCAGGCGCTTCATGGCCCAGATGTCCTGCGGGGTGAGGGGGTGCTTGTCGGCGGCGAAGACGGTCACCGCCAGCACGAGCGTGAGAGCCAACGAGAGAAGGCGCGGGAATTTCATAAGCCTGCACCCTTGGCCGCGGCGCAGCGGGAGTCAAAGACGGAGCGGCGGCGGCGAAGCCTGTAGCCGGGGGTCGGTGACCCCGGTCTGGGAGCTGGGCGGGCGGCCTCCGGGGTCAGCGACCCCGGCTACAGCTTTCAGGACCTCACCGGTACTCGATCCACTCGGGCGCGGAGTATTGCTCGATCAGGCCCGAGACTTCGTCCTCGTGCAATTCAGGCCAGGGGGTCACAGCCGCCTCGACTCCCAGGACCTGCGCCAGCGCAGCGGTGAACCGTTCCTGAAAATCCGCCCAGTCGAGGGGCGCGACGCTGCTTTTTTCGATCGAGCCCTGGAAGAGCAGGCCGTGCTTGTTCCGTTTCTGCGCCGCGCCGGCGATCTTCGCGCCGGTGCGGGAATTCACGACATCGTAGAGTTCCGCGCGCTGGAAGCAGACGCCTGGACCAACCTGTGGGAGCGAGCTTGCTCGCGATAAATCCCCGGAGTCGCGCGCAAGCTCACTCCCACAGGAGGACTCCGGCTCACACTGCATCTTCACCACGGCCGGCTGGCCCAGGGCCACGAGTGTCGCGGTCAGGCATTCATGGATCACCCGGTAGGAACGTGGCGCTGGCTCGTCGTAGAGCGGAAGGCCGCGGGGCAGGACCAAAGAATAGGTCCAGTCGTTGCGATGATCCACGATCCCGCCGCCGGTGGGCCGGCGGCAGAGGTCGCAGGGCAGGTCCGCTGCGAGCGCCGCGCGCACAAACGCGATCTTCTGGCTGAAGCCGAAGGTGAACGCCGGCCCGCGCCAGGCGTAATGCCGGAAGCGCGGCGCCGGCGGCCCCGGGTACCGCTGCAGCAGCAGGAAATCGACCGCCATGTTCTCGGCGGCGCCCGCGGTGCGGACAGGGAGCAGGTGCAGCTTCATGGCCGGAGGCATCCGCCCTCAGCGCCCGGCGGCGTCGAGCAGCGTGCGCACGCTGAGCATCAGCGTGCTCAGCGCAAAAGGCTTGGGCAGGTGCACGGCCGCCTTGGCGGGAAACTCGGTCAGCAGCCCGGTTGGCAACCCGGCCGAGATGCTGATGAGCCGCAGGGAGGAATTTTTCGCGTAGAGGGTCCGCACCAGCTGGGCCACGGGCTTCGCCTCGCCGTTGGCCAGCACCAGCTGCGGCTTGAGCCCGGCCGCCGCGATGACCGCCGTCGCCGCTTCCGCGGTCGCGACATCGGTCACCCGGTATCCGTCGACCGCCAGGATCCCCGCGATCATTTTGCGCAACACCACGTCCTCCTCGATGATCAGCAGCGTCTCCGTCCCCTGCGTGGCGGGCAGGCTGGCCAGCTTCATCGGGGCGGTCTGCTCCGGCTCGGGGGTCTCCGGCAGGAAGACCTCGAAGGACGTCCCCTGGCCCGGCGCGCTCTGCACCGCGATGTGCCCGTCGTGCTGGCGGATGATGCTGCGCACCGTGGCCAGGCCGAGGCCGGTGCCCTCGGGCTTGGTGGTGAAGAAGGGTTCGAAGATGTTCCCGATCGTGCCCGTCGCCATGCCGTTGCCGGTATCCGTCACGCGCATGACGGCGTAGCGTCCCGCCTTCATCTCCGCCGCGCTGCGGTCGTTCGGGGAGGACACCTCGTGGTTGTAGGTCCGGATGCTGAGCTTGCCGCCGCGCGGCATGGCCTCGCGGGCATTGAAGCAGAGGTTGAGCAGCACCTGTTGGAACTGCGTCGGGTCGATGCGGGCGTTGCCGAGGTTGGAGGCCAGGCGCAGCTCGAGGACCACATCGTCCCCCGCGACCCGCCGGAGGATTTCCGCAATCTCGCGGATCAGTGTGTTGTAGTTGACCACGCGGACCTCGGTCTCCTGCCGCCGGCTGAACTCCAGGATCTGCCGGGCGATGGCCGCCGCCTTCAGGCCGGCGCGGTGGATCTCGTTCAGGTCCTTCTGCGCCTCGGGCGACGCGCTGATTTTCCCGCTCAGGATCTCGCAGTAACCGTTGATGACCGAGAGCAGGTTGTTGAAGTCGTGCGCCACGCCGCTGGCGAGCAGGCCGAGGGTGCCGAGTTTCTGGGATTGGAGCAGGGCCTCGCGCAGCCGCTTGACCTCGGACTGGTCATGGTAGAGCGCCACCAGCCGGCCGGCCGGTTCGCCGGCCTCGGGCAGCGGGCTGAAGTTCCACTGGGCGAAGAACGGCGAGCCGTCCTTGCGGCAGAGCCAGCCCTCGCCGCTGGCGTCGTTGCCCGGCGGGGTGTCGCGCCGGCCGTGCTGCAACAGGGCGAAATCTGTCCTGGGGCCGTGCAGCAGGCGGGTGTTCTGGCCGATGAGCTCCTCCGCCGTGTAGCCGGTGAGCCGGCAAAACGGCGGATTGACGCCCAGGATCTCGACCCCACCCTTTTCCCACTGGTCCTTGGTGATGATGGCCGGCACCGGCAGGCCCGCGACGGTGGCAAAGCCGGCCGGGGTGGCCTCCGCAAACTTGGTCACACGCGTCATGACTCAGGGAGCCAGCCGTTCCACCACCCATTCCCCGGCTTCCCGCCGGTAGCGCAGCCGGTCGTGCAGCCGGCTCCGGCGGCCCTGCCAGAACTCGATGGTCTCGGGGGCCAGCCGGAAGCCGCCCCATTGCGGCGGCAGGGGCACCACCTTGCCCTCGTATTTTTTTTCCACCACGCGGTAGCTTTCCTCGAGGACCGCGCGGCCGGCGACCGCGGTGCTTTGGGGGGAGGCCCAGGCGGCGAGCTGGCTGGCCCGCGGGCGGCTGTGAAAATAGGCCTCGGCCTCCTCGCGGGCCACCCGGGACACCGGGCCCTCGATGATGATCTGGCGCTCCATCGGCACCCAGGCGAACAGCAGCGTCGCGCCCGGGTGGGCGTCGAGCTCGCGGCCCTTGCGGCTCTCGTAATTCGTGTAGAAGACGAAGCCGCGCCCGTCGCAGCCCTTGAGCAGGACCGTGCGCGCCGACGGCCGGCCGTCGCGGCCCACCGTCGCGAGGGTCATGGCGTTGGGCTCGGGAATCTTGGCGGCCTCGGCTTCCTGAAACCACTTTTCGAACTGGCGAATGGGGTTCTTGGCGAGGTCCTTCTCCAGCAACCCCGCGATCCCATAGTCTTTCCGCATGTCAGCGAGCGCCATATGTGGCGGCCATGGTGGGCACGCGGTCAACGCTGTCAAAAAGCAAACGGCGGCACGGGATCTCTTGGGTGTAGCAGCCGTCGGCAGACGGCTGGACGCGCGGCCAGCGGTGTTACCCCCGCGCTACGCTCTAAATTCTTCCCGCTTGGCGCAGGCGTGACGTCCCGGCACGCTAACTCTTCCCTCCATGTTGCCCGCCGTTGAACTCCCCGCCTGGGCCTATCCCGTGCTCTTCGCCACCGGCCTGGTCGCGGGCACGGTCGATGCCATCGCCGGCGGCGGCGGACTCATCACGCTGCCGGTCCTGCTCGGACTCGGCGTGCCCGCGCCGCTCGCGATCGCGACCAACAAGCTGCAGGGCGCGCTGGGTTCCGGCTCGGCCACCTGGAGCTTTGCCCGGCGGGGCGCGGTCGATCTGCGCGAATGCAAGCTGGGCATCCTCCTGACCGCCCTCGGGGCGCTCGGCGGGGCCTATGCCGTGCGTTTGATCGACCCGCAATTCCTCGGGGCGCTGATCCCCTGGCTGCTCGCCGCCATCGTCATCTACATGATTTTCCGCCCGCGGCTGGGCGAAACCAGCCGGCGGCACCGCCTCGGGGCGGCGGCCTTCTACACCGTGTTCGGGCTCGGGCTGGGGTTCTATGACGGTTTTTTCGGCCCGGGCGTCGGGTCCTTCTGGACCATCGCGTTCGTGACGGTGCTCGGCCACGACTTCGTCCGCGCCGCGGCCCACACCAAGGTGATGAACTTCGCCAGCAACCTGGCCTCGCTGATCCTGTTCGCCCTGGCCGGCAGTGTTCTCTGGCTGCCCGGGCTCGCCATGGGGGCGGGCCAGCTGCTGGGCGGGCGCTTCGGTGCGCACCTGACCCTGACGCGCGGCGCCCGATTCGTGCGGCCCATCTTCCTGGTGATGGCCGCGCTGGTGGCGCTGAAGCTTATTTACGCCAGCCTCACGCGGTAATCGTTCGCTTACTCCTTCTCATTCCCACGGAATGGGAGTAAGTTAACGCGCACGAAGCCGGAGCACGCCCTTCCCATGACCCCCGACCGCTATCTCGACCGCCACCACGCCGACCTGACCGGTTTCCTGCAGCAGCTCATCCGGCTGCGGACTGTCAACCCACCCGGGGAGAACTACGGCGAGATCACGGCCCTGCTGGCCACGACCCTGCAGGGGCTCGGCCTGAAGGTCCGCCGCATCGCCATTCCCCGCGCCCTGCAGAAGAAGACGCAGCCGGAGCTCCTGGATTTCCCGCGCTACAACGTCCTCGGCTTCTGGGACACCGGCGCGAAGCAGACGCTGCATTTCAACGCCCATTACGATGTCGTGCCCGTCTCCGGGCAGTGGAAGCACGGCTCGGCCTTCAATCCCGTGGTGGCGAAGGGCTGGATCTATGGCCGCGGCACTGCGGACATGAAGGGCGCGATCACCAGCATCATCTATGCGCTCAAGGCCCTGCGCGAAACCGGCGTGCGGCCCAACTTCAACGTCGAGGTCTCGTTCACCAACGACGAGGAGACCGACAGCCTGCTCGGGACGGGCTGGGTCACGGACCACGGGAAACTCCGCGCCGACTACGCCGTGGTCGGCGAGGGCGGCGAGGGCGATGCGATCTGCTGCGGGCACAACGGCGTGGTCTGGCTCAACGTCCGCGTGCACGGCGTGGCCGCGCACGGCTCCACGCCCGAAAAGGGCGTCAACGCCCTGGAGAAGATGTCCGCACTCGTGCTCGCCTTCGACGCCTACAAGCGCCGGCTCGCCCGGCGCACCTTCCGCACGCCCGACGGCGGCCGGATGCACGCGACCGTCAACCTTGGCGGCGTCTTCGCCTCCGGCGAGGGCGGCAAGGTCAACACCGTGCCCGCCGCCGCCAGCTTCAGCATCGACCGCCGCGTGCTGCCGGTGGAGGACATCCACACCGTCGAGCGCGAGCTCCGGGCGTTCCTGCAGGCGGCGGCGAAAAAAATCCCCGGCTGCCGGATCACGATCGAGAAGATCTCGGACAATTACTCGTGCTACCACGCCCCGACGCACCCGCTGTTCGGCGCGATGCAGAAGAGCGTCGCCCGCGTCCGCCGGAAGCCCGCGAAGTTCATGGTCTCGACCGGCTTCAACGACATGCATTTCTTCGCGCAGGTCCGGAAGATCCCGACGCTCGGCTACGGCCCCGGCGGCCTCGACTACCACGCCGTGGACGAACGCGCCCGGGTGCAGGACCTGGTCGACTCCGCAAAGATCTACGCGGATCTGTTGACCACTTTCCCCGGGTCATGACCCGGGGAAGAGTTGAAAGGTGAAAGTCTGAAGTTGAAAGAGGCAGGCCCGTACTGCGCGCCGCCACACTTCTCCGGTCTTTCAACTCTCAACCTTCAACCTTCAACTTTTCAGCCTCAGTTCTTCAAGCCGCTGCGGATCATGCTGACGGCGATGGCCGCGAGCAGCATGGCGATGATCTTCGAGATCGCGCGCATGCCGGTCGCGCCAACCTTGCGGCCGAGCCACTCGCTGTAGTGGAGGGCAAAGACCACGATCACGAGGTTGGCCGCCAGCGCCACCAGGGTGACGACGAGGCCGATGGTCTGGGACTGCGCGAGCACGAGGAGGGTGGTGATCGACGCCGGTCCGGCGATCAGCGGCATCCCGAGGGGGACGACGCCGAAGTCCTCCGGCAATTTTTCCGACTCGGCCGCCGATTGGACCAGGTCCTTGGCGGCAAGAATGAACAGGATCAACCCGCCCGCGATCTGGAAGTCGCTGACCGAGATGCCCAGCGCCTTGAACATGCTCTGGCCGAGGAAAAGAAAGCCCAGCGCCACCAGGCCGCCGGTCCACGTCGCCTGGTCGGCGATCTTCTGCCGGCGTTCCGGCGCGATGTCCTGGCCCAGCCCGAGGAAGATCGCGGCGAGGCCGACCGGGTCGATCGCGACGAACAACGGGATGAAAGCCAGCAGGAATTTTCCGAACCACTCGATCATGCCCGCAGCGTGGGCCGCACCGCGGAAAAGGCAACGCGCCTGTGGGCGCGGGAAACGCGTCAGGCGGCCGAGACCAGTTGCTCCCGCATCGCCGGCAGCAGCAGGTGAAAAACGGTCCCGCGACCCACGGTCGATTCGACGCGCAGGCGGCCGCCGTGCTGCTCGACGATGGAGTAGGACGTCGCGAGCCCGAGACCGGTGCCCTTCTGCTTGGTGGTGAAGAAGGGATCGAAGATCCGTGCGAGCACTTCCGGGGTCATTCCCGGGCCGTTGTCGGTGATCGAGACCCGGACCCAGTGCTCGCCCTCGCGGATCGCGGGATCGTCGCCGAACGCCAGGTTGCCCGCGCTGAGGGTGATCCGGCCGCCGGCGGGCATCGCCTGCACGGCATTGAGCACGATGTTATGCAGCACCTGCCCGAGCTGGCTTTCATCCGCCTCGACCCGCCTCAATCCGTCCGGCAGCCAGTAGTCCAGTTCCACCGCCGCCCCGTGGGCCGCGAGGCCGGCGCTCTCGCGGATGAGCCCGGGCAACTGCGTGGGAATCTTGATGGGCGTCCCGCCCTTGGCGAAAGTCTTCAGGCCCTGCGTGAGGTCGCGGGCGCGCCAGACGATCTTGTCCACCTCCTGGAGCCGCTTGACGGTGAAGTCGGAGTGCCCGGGCTGGGCCTGCACCATCTGGACGTTCCCCCCGATGATCGCGAGGAGGTTGTTGAAATCGTGGGCGATGCCGCCCGCCAGCAGACCCAGCGACTCGAGCTTGCCGGCGCGGGCCACCGCGTCCCGGCGCTTCCGCTCCTCGGTGATATCCGCAAAAACCCCGTAGATGCCCACGGGCCGGCCCTGTTCATCCCGGATGATGTCGGCCCGCACAAACGCCGGCACGCGCCGGCCGGCCTTCGTCTTGATGTCGGTTTCCCCGCGCCACGAGCGGCCCTCCTTGACGCATTCCAGGATTTCCCGCGCGATCCGCTCGTCGGCGAACAGCACGCCGGACTCGGGCACGGCATTGAGTTCGTCCACCGTGTAACCGAACAGCTGGATGTGGGCGTGATTGTGATAGAGCGAGTGCCCCGCCATGTCGCCGATGCCGATGGCGTCGCTGGTGCTCTCGACCGCCTGGCTGATGCGCCGGAGCATGTCCTGGGTCTGGATGAGCTGGGCGCTGGACCGCCGGTGCGCCGCGAGCTCCTGCTGGTAGCGATGGCGCAGCCATCCGCCCGCCGCGAGCGCGACAGCCAGCAACAGCCACGGTGACAAATTAATCAGCAACCCTGTCATGACGGGTCAACGGCACGAAGCTGTTACGGCTTGAGCGGGAAGTCGGATGCAAGTTTTCTGGTCGGGGCACCGCGCAGTTACCGAGCCGCAGGCGACAGGATTATCCCGCCGGCTCCGGGCGTGGCGGCGCGGACGAACGCATGGATCCTTCGCGCGGCTCGGGATGACAAGAAGACACTCCCTACGCCGCGGGCTTCAGCAGGTCCCGGATCGCCGCGCCGACGGCCGGGTATTGGAAATTGAATCCGGCGGCGCGCAGCCGCGCCGGGACACAGCGCTGGCCTTGCAGCGCCAGGCTTCCGTCGGTTTTCAGCAGGTATTTGGCGGCGAGCTGCACGATGAACTCCGGGGCCGCCGGGCTCCACGGCCGCCGCAACGCCGCGCGCAGCTCGCGCATGAATTCCGCGTTGGTCACCGGGACCGGGGCGCACGCGTTGTACACGCCGGCCAGTTCCGGCTGCGCCAACGCCGCGGAGAAAATCCGGATCAGGTCGTCGCGGTGGATCCAGCTGAGGTATTGCCGGCCGCTGCCGGCGGCGCCGCCGAGGAAAAGCCGCGTGAGCCTCGCCAGCGGCGGCAGCGCGCCTGCCTCGCGGCCCAGCACCACGCCGATCCGCAGCACGACCCGCCGGACCCCCGGCAAATCGAGCGCCGCGAAGGTTTCCTCCCACTGGCGGCAGACCTCGGCCATGAAGCCTGGCCCGTATGAGAGGGATTCATCGCACAGCCGGTCGCCGGCGTTGCCGTAATAGCCGGTGGCGCTGCACTGCACCCAGACGGGCGGGGGCTGCTTGGCGCGGGCATAACCCTTGCCGAGGGCCCGCACGGCGTTCACGCGCGATTCCAGGATTTCCCGGCTGTGCTCGAGGGTGTGGACGCAGTTGACGGACCGGCCCGTGAGATTGACCACCGCGGCCGCGCCCTCGAGTTCCGCGGCCCATGCCCCGCCGGTCTCGGCGTTCCACAAGACCTCGCGAAATGCCGGCTGGTCGCGCGGCGCGCGGGTGAGCACGACCGGCTCCCAGCCGTCAGCGGCGAGCGAACGAGCCAGCGTCTGGCCGAGAAAACCGCTGCCGCCGGCCAGGATCACTTTTTTTGCCATGCGGGAGATTCAGTAACACGAAATTCCCGGCTGGCAACCTGTAGGTCGGGCTTTCATATCCGCCGTAGTCTTGCCCACCGCCCGCACCAACTTCTACGACCTGACCCGGGCCCAGCTCCTGGCGCTCGCGCCGCAGTGGGGGTTTCCCGCGGTGCACGCCGCGCGGCTTTGGGCGTATGTTTACCTCAGCGGGGCGGAAGACTGGGCGGCGATGCCGGAGCTCCCGGCGCGTTTTCGCGCCAGGGCCGGGGCGGAATTGTTTTTCGGCCGCCTGGCGGTGGCCGTGGAGCAGAAGAGCTCCGACGGCTTCACGCACAAGTACCTGCTGGAACTGGCGGACCGCCGCCAAATCGAGACCGTGCTCATGCGCTACACCGGGCGGGTCACCGCCTGCATCAGCAGCCAGGCCGGCTGCGCGATGGGTTGCGTGTTCTGCGCCACCGGCCAGATGGGCTTTGTGCGCCACCTGACCCCCGGCGAAATCGTCGCCCAGGCCATGCACGTGGATGCAGTCCTCCGCGGGACGGAATCCGGGGCGGCCCTGGCCCGGCCGCACGGCCGGTCGCCCCACGAGCGCCACGAGCGGCTGCGCAACATCGTCCTGATGGGCATGGGTGAGCCGCTGCACAACTACGAGGCCGTGATGACCGCGATTGACATTTTGCGCGACGCCACCGGCCTGGCGCTCGGCGCGAAGAAGATCACGCTCAGCACGGTCGGCGTCATCCCCGGCATCGTCCGGCTGGCGGACGAGGCGCGGCCGGTGAACCTCGCGGTGTCGCTCCATGGCGCCACGCAGGAGGAACGCGCGGCGCTGGTGCCGGTGGCGAAAAAATGGCCGCTCGACGAGCTGATGGCCGCCTGCCGCTACTACATCGGCAAGCAGGGCCGCCGGATTTTCTACGAATGGACGCTCATCGAGGGGAAGAACGATTCGCCGGCGAACGCCCATGCGGTCGGCCGGCTGCTCCGCGGGCAGCTGGCGCAGGTTAACCTGATTCCCCTCAATCCGACGGCCGGTTACGGCGGCGCGCCCACCGGGCGCGAGGCCGCCCGGCATTTCCAGCAGATCCTGGCGGAATACGGCCTGCCCAGCACCGTGCGCCAGCGGCGCGGCATCGACATCGCGGCCGGGTGCGGCCAGCTGGCCACGGGGCGCTGAGGTCGCACCACCGGGCCAAAACCCCGGTTTTGGGGCCCTTATTTTGCCTTTGCCAAACCCCCGGGGGGACGTAGTGCTCGTTTTCCCATGAAAACCTTCCGTCTCCTTTTCCTGCCCCTCCTGGTCGCTGCGTTCGCCGCGCCCGTGGTGGCCCAGCCCAAAATCTCCGGGATTGCCAAGGCCATGGAGCCTTCCGCCGTCGCCTACGTCACCAGCAGCGCCTTCCTGGATCCCGCGACCGGCATCAAGCAGCTGGTGAAGACCACGCAGGCGCTGGAACTGGAATTCAGCAGCACGCAGAGCGACCTGTCGCTGCGCGGCGAGAAGCTCCGCACCCTGGTGTCCGAGCTGCAGAAGCTGAGCGCCGATCCGGTGCTCAACGCCAAGGCGATCGCCGACAAGCAGGCCCAGGGCCAGCAGATGCAGCAGGAACTGCAGGCGCGGCAACAGAACGCGCAGGAAGCCTTCAACAAGCGCGCCCAGGAAATGCAGGGTCCGGTGACCACCGAGATCAGCAAGGAACTCCGGGCCTTCGCCCTGCAGCGCGACATCGCGCTGGTGTTCGACGCCACCAAGATGGGTGACGTGATGCTCGCGGCCAAGCCGGAGCTCGACATCACCGCCGAGTTCATCGGCTACTACAACGCCAAGCACCCGTAAGCGCCTCGCGTCTCGCGTCGTCTGCCAATTACCGGCCCGGCTTAACGCCGGGCCTTTTTATTTCCGTTGGGTCTAATACGCCGGAGCGTGCTCCGGTTTGGATGTAGCAGCGGTCGTCAGACCGCTGGCGCCAGCCGTCTGACGACGGCTGCTACGAAGAGGCGCGGCCGGCCGCTACGCCAATTTCACCGCGAGCGCCGACACATCCGCCGCCTGGGCCCCGGCCGAGGACAGCCAGCCGCAGGCATACTTGAAAGCCTCGGGCTCAAGCGGCGCACCCTTGGCTTTGAGCCGCAGCAGGGCCGCCACCAGCGCGAGCTGGGCCGCGGGTAAATCGGGATTGGCCCGGGCGGACTGGAGCAGGGCCGAGAGGTCGGCCGGGACCTGATCCGGGGCGAGCACATCCTTTTCCCCGAGGAAATGCGAGAGGCTGGCCCCGAGTCCCATCGCGTAGCTCAGCGGCGCGGCGGGCGCGGTGTACACCAGGCCCCGGCCGGCCGGCATCGCCTTCCACTCCATGTAGGCGCTCAGCTGGTCGAAAAGTTTTTTAAGGTCGGCGTCGGCCGTGGACGGAGTCCAGCGGGCGTTGAACACCTTGAGCTCGCGGAATTTCTTCACTTCCCAGATCCGCAGCACCAGCTCGAAGTCGTCGTTGCGGTTGCGCAGGGCGCCGGTGACGACGTAGTCCAGCCCGCTGTCGGAGCTTTCGTTCAGCTGCCGGATATTTTCCCCGACCCATTCGAGCGGGAAAAGGGCGTAGTGCTGCGCCACGCTGCCGACGGCCGCCACCGCGTGGTAGCCGGCGCTGAAGCTGAAGGCGTCGGCCAGCCAGAGCGGGATGGCGCGGGTGAGCCGGCCGAGGTCGTCCTCGGGCCGCGCGGCGATAGCGTCGGTGTTTTCCGTCCCGGGCAGGGCGCACTGGGCGAACGCCAGCCGGCGCAGCTTGCCCTCCTTGGCGGGCAGCAGGTGCGGCGCGAGCGTCTCGAGCCCGTAGAACCAGACCGGCTTGCTGAGGCTGACGAGGCTGATTTTTTTCTCCGCCGTGTCGACATGCTCGGCCTCGCCCTCGCTGATAAAGAGCTCGGCGATGACGTTGGAAAACCCGACCAGGCGGGCCTCGAGGTCGGGGCGCTTGAGCGCGAAGAGCAGGTCGAGCAGGTGTTGCGCCGACTCCGCGTCGCGGGTGGCGAGGTAGGCCTGCAGGAGGTTGATGCCGGCGGCCGCGCCGTGCTTCTCGACGTCATAGCGCGGGGCCAGCAGCTCGATGATTTCCCGGACATGCCCCGTGGTGCCAAGGTCGGCGGAGATGGTCATCAGGATGTCGGAGCGGTCGCTCGCGGTGGCCAGGACCGACTCGTAGACGGCCATCGCGCCCGGCAGATCGCCGGCCTTCAGTTTTTCGCGGGCCGCAGCCAGCTGCGGCAACACGCCGCCGGAGGCCGGTTTCTTTTCCGCGGTCGGGTCGGCGGCCGGGGTGCCCGGTTCCGGGTTCGTGTTCTTGGCGGCAAAGCGGTCGAAAAGTCCCATGCTGCCAGCCAGCAAAGGAATCTAACGGGCCGAAGCGATGCGATTTTGAATCAAATGCACGGAGGGCGCAGCCCGGGTGCACGCTTCCCGGGAAACCCCGCCGCCTAGTGGCCCTGCAGGCCCGCCAGCGCCGCGGCCTTGAGGCGCACGCCCGGTAGCTCCGTCCAGACCAGGGCGGGGTCGCCGAAATACGCCTTGGTGTTGCGGGCGCCCCAGTCCGTGGTGGCGATCCGGTAGCGCCGGGCGGGATCAATCGTGACCGGGCCGGCGGCAAAACAGTATTCCCCGTGCCGGGTCTCGAACGGCGTCTCCGGGGTCTGGTTGGCCGCGGCCAGGAGCTGCTGCAGGCGGGCCCCGTCCACCTCCGCCGTGAAAATCGCCCCGTCAAACCGGACACAGGCATCGAATTCCGTGCGCTGCACCGCACCGCCCGGTAGTCCGGCCCCGAAAGTGGTGTTGCCAATAAAGGCCGCATCCACGCCTGCCGCATCCCGCAGCGCCGCCGCCACCCACCGGGCCGCCGCGCCGGGCGAGAGTGGCGCGGCGGTCTGTCCCACCACCATCGTGTCCTCCGGGGTCAGGTATTTGGCCCGGGTGGCCTGAATCATGGCGGCCAGCCCGGCCTCAGCCGGGCCGTCGGTCGGGATGCGCTGCTGCTCCACTTCCCAGTGGGTCACGCCCGCCGCGTCGCGCCGCAGCCAGGCGAGCGTGAGGTATTCATTCCACGACCCCGAGTGGACATACACCCCGCGCCCGAGCGGGTGAACCAGCCGGAGGTGATCGTGGGCCCCGGCGAAGAGCGTCCCGTCCGGCACCAGCGGGAAAAGTTCCCGGTCGGCCGCCAGCCCCGCGTGGCTGAGGATGATTTTCAACGGCGCCGCGGCCAGCAGCCCGGGGAGATTCTGTTGCGCCCACACCACCGGGTTTGCCAGGTCGAGCGACGGCTGCACCGCGCGCCGGTAAGTGGACAGGTGGTCGGTCGTCAGGCCCATGATGACCGCTTCCTCGCGACCGAGCCGCAGCCGGGTCGAGGCCGGCGCAAACGGCTGCCCTGTGGCGCGGTTGATGATGTTGCTGATAACCGTCACGCCGGTCGCTTGTACGCGCTGCACCGTATCGGCGAGATCGTAGAATTCCGGCTCGTGGTTGCCGAGGTTGAGGATCGTTGGCGCGCGTTGGGCCAGGGCGGCAAATTGCGCAAAGTCCACCGCGCCGCCACTGCGGCGGGCCACGATATTACCGAACTCCAGGGTATCGCCATCGAGCATGATGGCCAGGGGCAGGGCGGGGTGCTCGGCCTTGATCCGGTCGACGGCCGCCACCAGCTGCGCCGTCCGTTCGTACGCCGAATGCTGGTCGCCGATCAGGAGGACCAGGGCCTCGGGCTCTGCCGCCGGCAGCCGCAAAGCCGGCAGCAGGCAGACCAGCAGGGCGAATTTGCGGATGGGGCGCATCAGGACCTGAATCTGGTTCCCGCCCGGGCCTTGGCAAGCGCGGGCCGGCGCCCGGCTTTTTCCCGCGTTGACCCACCTCCGCGGGCGGGTAGTTAGACCCTCCTGCCGAATGAACCGGGTCTACATCAAGACGTATGGGTGCCAGATGAACGAGCGCGACAGCGAGGCCGTCGCGGCCCTGCTGCGCGGCCGGGGCTACCGCATGGTCACCAAGGAGGACGAGTGTGACATCCTGCTGCTCAACACCTGCAGCGTGCGCGATGCCGCCGAGCAGAAGGCCATCGGCAAGGCCGCACACGTGGCCAGCCAGCGGAAGCGCAATCCGGACTTCATCCTCGGGATCCTCGGGTGCATGGCGCAAAACCGCGGCACGGAGCTGCTGGACCGCCTGCCCGACGTGGACCTGATCGTGGGCACGCAGAAGTTCCACCAGGTGCCGGACTACCTCGACAACCTCCGCGCCGCCCAGGCCGCCGGCACCCCCATCGGCCAGACCATCGTCGACATCGCCGAGGAGGCCGGCTCGCAGAACACTATCCGCGACCATGTGCTGGAGGAAAAACAGGTCTCAGCCTTTGTCTCCATCCAGCAGGGCTGCAACATGGACTGCGCCTTCTGCATCGTGCCGAAAACCCGCGGCGACGAGCGCTCGCGGCCGATGGACGAGATCGTGCGCGAATGCGAGCAGCTCGCGGAACGCGGCGTCCGCGAGGTCACCCTGCTCGGGCAGATCGTCACCAGCTATGGCCGGCGCGACTACGAGCACACCGGCGGCGTGACGCCCTTCGTGCAATTGCTGGAGCGCGTGAACGCCATCCCCGGCCTCCGGCGCATCCGGTTCACCTCGCCGCATCCGCGCGGGTTCAAGGACGACCTGATCGCCGCCTACGGCCGCCTGGAAAAACTCTGCGAATATGTGCACTTGCCGCTGCAGTCGGGGTCCAACCGGATCCTGAAGGCCATGAACCGCCCCTACACCCGCGAGCGCTACCGCCAGATCGTCGACGACCTCCGCGCCGCCCAGCCCGGCATGTATTTCTCCACGGACGTGATCGTGGGGTTTCCCGGCGAGACCGCGGAGGACTTCGCCCAGACCCGCGAGCTGTTCGAGACGTGCAACTACGACATGGCGTATGTCTTCAAGTATTCCATCCGCAGCGGCACCCCCGCCGCCTGCCTGCCGGACCAGGTGTCCGACGAGGTGAAGGAGGAGCGCAACGGCATCCTCCTCAGGATTCTCGAGGCCAACTCCAACCGCCGGAACGCGGCGCTGGTGGGCACGACGCAGGAGGTGCTCGTCGAGGGCCCGGACCAGAAGGGCCGGCGCTACACCGGCCGCACCCGCGGCAACCGGATCGTGCACTTCGACGCCCAAGAGCGGCTGGTCGGCGAACTCGTCCCGGTGAAAATCGAGCGCGCCTCGACCGCGGTGCTTTATGGCGAGCTGGCGTTGGCGGGGGTTGAACCGGAATCTGCCCACAGAACACCCGGAACACACTGAAATGAATTCCCTTCCTTCCGTGTATTCGGTGTATTCCGTGGGCCCTTCATTCCTCTCATGAGTCTTTTCCTCGCCACTCTTCTACCCGGCCTGTTTCTCGTCCTGCTGGGCGCGTTGCTGGTGTCAAACCACCCCCGCGTGGGCGCGGCCGCCCGCGCGCTGCCGCGTTCGCGGGGCGCGGCCTGGGTGTTCTTCGGCCTGGGCGCGGCGTGGTTCATCTGGCGGCTCTCCCGGCTGGGTGAATCCGACCTGATCTTTTTCAAGTCGCCGCAGCCCGTCATGCTCGGCTTCGCGGTGCTGGTGGTGCTGGCCTTCGTCTACACCCCCGACTTCCTCGCCGTGCGCGGGCTGTGCGTCCTGATGCTGCTGGCCGCCGAGCCGCTGCTCTACGCCGCCTACATGGAGTACGGCCACCCGCAGCGGCTGCTGATGGTGACGGCGGTCTACCTCGGCCTGACCGCCGCGATCTACCTCGCCGGCGCGCCGTACCGGTTGCGCGACCTGTTCGAGTGGCTGTTCAAGGCGCCGGCGCGCGCGCGCCTGACCGGCGCGGTGTTGCTGGCCTACGGCGTCGCCACCTCGGCCGCCGCCTTCACCTACTGAGATGGCCGCGCCCACCCCATCGAAAACGGTGCTGCTGATCGTCGCCGGCCCCGCGGGCGTCGGCAAAAGCACCCTGTGCGACCGCCTGGTGGACGAGGTCCCCGGCTTTGAGCGCGTCATCACCGCGACCACGCGGCCGCCGCGTGTCGGCGAAACCAACGGCCGCGACTATCATTTCCTCAGCGAGAAACAATTCGACGAGCGGCTCGCCGCCGGCGAATTCCTCGAGTGGGCCTACGTCCACCAGAAATACCGCTACGGCACCCTGCGGTCCGCGGTCCTGGACCGCCTCGCCCACACCAGCCTCGTCATGAACATCGACGTCCAGGGCGTGCGCAGCGTCCGCGCCGCCGCCGCGCACCATGCGTTGCTCCGCGACCGGCTGGTGACGGTGTTCGTCGCCCCGGATTCCTTCGAGGTGCTGCGCGAACGCCTGCAATACCGCGGCAAGGACAACGACGAGGAGATCGCCCGCCGCCTGCGCACCGCCGAGCTCGAGCTCGGGGAGCGCAATTCCTACGACTACGTGATCCACAGCGGCAGCAAGGAGCAGGACTTCCGCGCGCTGCTCGCCTACTGGGAACAGGCCCGGCGCAAGCTGGGTTGAGGCTGATCGCTATTTGGGCCTTCCGGTAGCCGCGCTTGAGTCTGCGAAAGCGTGGTTCGGGGCGTCCACGTTGTCGCTATGCTCCAACGCGGCTACCAGTCATCACCGATGCGCGCCTCAATGCCCGCCGTTCCGGCGGCGGTATTCCTCGCTGCGGCGGATCTCGGCGCGAAGGTCGTTCTCGGACCAGTCGCGGTCCAGCATCAGCTTCCGGAAATTGCGCAGTCCGCCCTCGTCGGGGTCGCGGCCGAGCAGGTCGCGGTACGCGCGGCGGATGATGCGGTCGATGCCTTCCTTGCGGTATTCTTCCCCGCGCCGGATCTGGTCGCGCACCATGGCTTCGTTCCAGCCTTCGTCGATGATCAGCACATGATAGTGGCGCACCCCCTCGGGGTCCGGATCCCGGCCCAGGAGGTCGTTGTAGGCGCGCTTGATCACCACGTCGGCGTCGACGTCCAGCTGGCGGTTGTGCCGGCGCGAGCCCTCGACCTTGATTGAGGAAATCCGGTCGTTCCAGCTGAAGCGGGCGCCATCGCCCAGCGGCCGGTTCGACAGGTCGCGCACACTGTCGGTCAGGCGGAGGACCGCGCCGCGGAAGCGGGACTGCTCGTAGACATACACCTCCGCCCCGCCCTCGACACGGATGGAGGAGACACTGTCGTTGAGGCTGTTGCCGTTGGCGTACGTCCGGCCGGAAAAATTGTCGATCACATCGCCGGGATAAAGCACGAGGAAGTCCCCGCGGAAATTGGCGTGCTCGAACAGGATGACGCGCGGGCCGTCGCGGTCCCGGTCATGATCATGGTCGCGATCATAATCCGGGTGATCCGCCCGCGCGACGACGGCCAACATACCCAGGACCAACCAACGCAGGAGGTATTTCATCCCCGACAACACCATTAAACCGAAGCGATTGTTCAAGGCTCTTTCCGCGGGGCCCTCGCGGCGGATCAATCTGCCCGGGGCGCGAACTCGGCGATTGCCCGGCGGGTTTCCTGCAGCTGGTCCGCGAGGTTCTCGCGCATCTGCCCGTCCCAGCCGCGTCCGTCCGCGAGCCGCTCCCGTTCCTCCAGCCAGGCGAGCCGCTGGTGCAGTTGCGCCAGTTTCTCCTGGGGGCTGCGCGCGGCGGACTTCAGGGCGCTCAGGGCGAGAATGATCACCACGAAGAGGGTGACGGCGATGATGGCGATGGCCTCGGGCATAAAAAAGCCGGCGGGTGACGCCGGCGGTGGAATCAAACGTCCAGCTGCGGACGCGTCTTCTCGGGCCAGTCGACGTGGAAGAACTTCCCGCGCGGGCGGTCGACGCGCTCGTAGGTGTGGGCCCCGAAGTAGTCGCGCTGCGCCTGGAGCAGGTTGGCCGGCAGGCGGGCCGAGCGGTAGCTGTCGTAGTAGCAGAGCGCGGAGCTGAAGGTCGGGGCCGGCACGCCGCATTCGGCGGCGAGCGAGACCACCTTGCGCCAGTTGGCCTGCGCCTTCTTCACGGTCTTGTTGAAATACGGGTCGAGCAGCAGGTTCGCGAGGCCGGGGTTGCGGGTGTAGGCCTCGGTGATCTTCTGCAGGAAGGCCGCGCGGATGATGCAGCCGCCCCGCCAGATCTGCGCGATCTCGCCGAAGTTGAGCTGCCAGTTGTATTCCTTCTGCGCGGTGCGCATGAGCTGGAAGCCCTGGGCGTAGGAACAGATCTTCGAGCAATAGAGGGCGTCGTGGATGGCCTGGATCAGCGCCCGCTTGGAGCCGCGGTATTTCTTGCCCGGGCCCTTCAGGATCTTGGCGGCGGCGACGCGCTCTTCCTTGATGGCGCTGATGCAGCGGGCGAACACCGCCTCGGCGATCGTCGGCGCCGGCACGCCCATGTCGAGGGCGTTGGTCGAGGTCCACTTGCCCGTGCCCTTCTGGCCGGCGGTGTCGAGGACGACGTCCACGAAGGCCTTCCGCTTGTTCAGCGGATCCGTCTGCTGCAGGATGTCGGCGGTGATCTCGATCAGGAAGCTGTCGAGCGAACCCTTGTTCCATTCGGAAAAAATCGCGCTCATCTCGGCCGGCTTGAGGCCGAGCAGTCCGCCTAGCAAAGCGTAGGCCTCGCAGATCATCTGCATGTCGCCGTACTCGATGCCGTTGTGGACCATCTTCACGTAGTGGCCCGCGCCGTTCTCGCCGATGTAGGTCGTGCAGGGCACGCCGCCGGTGACGGGATGGCCGGGCGTCGCGCCCGGGATGGGCTTGCCGGTCTTGGCGTCCACCTTGGCGGCGATGGCCTCCCAGATGGGCCTCAATTCTTTCCAGGCCGCGACGTCGCCGCCCGGCATGAGCGACGGGCCGAAGCGCGCACCCTCCTCGCCGCCGGACACGCCGGAGCCGATGAAGCGCAGGCCTTTTTCCTTCAGGGCCTTTTCGCGGCGGATGGTGTCGGTCCAGAGCGCGTTGCCGCCGTCGATGACAATGTCCCCGGCCTCCAACAACGGGACGAGGCCGTCGATGACGGCGTCGGTGGCCTTGCCGGCCTGCACAAGGATGACCATCTTGCGGGGCTTGGCGAGGGACTGGACGAATTGCGGCAGGGTCGCGGTGCCGATGACGCCACCGGGCGTGGCGGGATTTTCGGCGACAAACTTGTCGGTCTTTTCCGTGGTCCGGTTGTAGACGGAGATCTGAAAGCCGTGGTCGGCGATATTGAGGGCGAGGTTCTGACCCATGACCGCCAGGCCGATGAGTCCGATGTCAGAAAGAGGTTTGGCCATACGCCAGCACCTTACCCCTTTCCGCCAAAACGCCCAATCTTTTTCTCCGAAATATGACTTACGGCTTGGGCGCAGTCTGCTGCTTGGCGTTGTACGCGCCGGCACTCGGGAAGAAGGGGGCGATCTTTTCCACGATCGGGGTCATGAACTTGGGCTCGTTGCGGTTGTACACCCACGAGAAAAAGACGACGGTCGTCACCACAAACACGATGATCGCGGCGATAATCTTGTTCACCTTCATCACCTTTCGGAAAACAAAGACCACGACGATGACGGCGGCGATCGCGATGCCGATCTTCAACCAGACGGCCGGGGGCAGCGTCTTGAGCTTATCGAAGGCGGATTCGGCAAACGGGAGCATGCTTAACGGGTTACCGGGAATGGCCCGGGACACCAGTCCTTTTTCCCGCCGCCCCCGCGTTTAACGGCGCTTTGACCGCGGGCCCCGTCAGAGCTTCTCGTCCATCCGCCTCAGGCGCCGGGCCATCACCGCCATCAGCTGAAGGGCAAAGTAAGGGTTCTGCTGCACCAGGAATTCAAAGCGCTTGCGATCGATCTGGACCAGCTTGGCGGCCGTGTTCACCTGCGCGGTGGCGATGCGGGCGCGGTCTTCCACCAGCGCCATCTCCCCAAAGACGCCGCCGGCGCCAACCGTTTCGACCGTTTTTCCGCGGATGATGATGTCGACCGAACCATCGATCACGGCGTACATGTGCTCCCCGGGGTCTCCCGCCTGGAAAATGGTCTGCCCGACCGCATAAGCCTGGGATTGTTCGTCGCGGTCAAATAAGTGGATGTTCATTATTCGTGATTTGGAAGCAGCTTGCGAAAGCACAGCCCCAGCACAATCACGACCAGCCTTCGTCACCTGCTTGTAACCCGCGGGCCGGGGTGGGATTTCGCTCCAAGCCAGCCGGTCCGCTTGGTTTAGCGGTACCGCCCCGCGATCCCCAGGTAATCGAGCAGCCAGGCCTCTTTCCAGATCCGGAATCGTCCCTCGGGGGTGATCTTGCCGAATTCCTCGCGCTCTGCCTGCGGCTGCAGGTACCCGAGCTCGGTGTTGATCATCTCCATGTGCTGCTGCTGCTGGTTGATGTCGTCGATCGGGCTGATCTCCCACGCCTGCGCCGGCGCGCCGGCCCGGGCGAGCCGGGCGCGATGCCGCGCGACCAGTCCGGCCAGACGGCGGCGCCAGGGACTCCGCTCAACCTGCCAGCTTTCCGGATAGAAGCCGCCAAAGGGAATGTAGAGGTTGTCCGTCACGTAGCGCCGGGCATCACCGAGCTGGGTGGCGAGGCTGTAACAAACCGTGATCGCGCCGTTTTCCTGCGGCACGAAGAGCACATGGAGGCGCTCGGTGTTGTCCTGGTTTTGGTAAACCGAGGTGCGCAGCCAGATGCCGCCGCCCAGCTCGGCCTTCAGTGCCTGCACATGGACAAACCCGTGGCCGCGCAGCCAGTCGCGCACCCGCAGCAGGCGTTGCTGCGTCGGCCACTCATCCCCGCCGCTGTTGACGACATAGCGGGGGAACAACGGCATCGGGCTCAGGCTGATCGCGCTGACTTTCAGCCAGTTGAAGCCCGATTCCAGCAGGAACCACAGGAGGAAAACCGCCAGCGCCACCACCCAGAACGGACGGTCGATCAGGGCGAACTGTTCGTTCGATTGCGCGGCGATGATCGCGAAAAGCACCCACCGCAGCCAGCGGATGGGAATCGCCAGGACCGGTGACGCCACGCGCAGGTTGATGTAAAGCAACAGCAGCAGGACGGCGACCGACGGGGCAAGAAACAGGGAGAGCGTTTCCGGCATGGTGGGGATGGCGGCAAAACCGCCGCAGGGTTAGCTCAGCCGCACCGGCATGATCACGCAGACGAAGCTCTCCAGCGTCTTGAATACGCCGGGGCTGACCTCGTCCTTCAGCTCGAAGAACACCTCGTCCTTCGTGAGGGCGCGCAGTGGATCCATCACAAACTGGGGATTGAAAGCCACCTGCAGCTCGGGGCCGCTGTAGGAGATCGCCATCGACTCGTGCGATTCGCCGAAGTCCGGCGACGACGCGCTGATTTCGAGGAGGTTGGCGGAGAGCTTGATTTTAACCGAGTTGGATTTCTCGGACGTGACGAGGGCGGCGCGGTGCACACACTGCAGGAACAGCTCGCGCTCGAGCTTGATGCGCTGGTGCGTCTCTTTGGGAATGACCTGCTGGTAATTCGGGTAGTTACCCTCCACGACCTTCGAGAAGAGATAAATGCTGTCGGTCAGGCCGCTGGTGTCCTTGCCGGTGTCGATCTGGAACGCCGCGCGGCGCTCGTTGAACGCGATGGTGAGCTTCTCGCCCTTGCCGAGGAGGCGCAGCAGCTCGGCGACCGTTTTCGCCGGCAGGATGATTGCACCCGCGCTGGCGGACGCGACGGTCATTTCCTTGCTGACAAGCGCTAGGCGGCGGCCGTCGGTGGCGACGAGCGCGAGCTTGCCCTCCTTGAAGTTGAAATAGACGCCGTTGAGGATGTAGCGGGTCTCGTCGGTCGACTGCGCGTACGAGACGTTGCTCAGCATCGTGGCAAGCTCGGCCTGCTCGAGTGTGAAGGTCTTGTCGTCCGCTGAATCCGGCAGCTTCGGAAATTCCTCCGCGCCGATGCCCATGATGCGGAAATTGGAACCTCCCGAGGCAATCTTGACCTGGTGCGCGGCCGACGAGTCGAACGAGACATCCACATTTGGCAGTTCGCGGACAATCGTGGCCAGACGCTTCACCGGCAGGGTGACAGAGCCGCCTTCCTTGACGTCAGCCTTGATCTTGCACCGGATGCCGAGGTCGAGATTGGTGGTCGTCAGCGAAATGTAATCCTTTTCCGCCTCGATCAAAACATTGCTTAAAATGGGCATCGCCGCCTTGGAGCCGACGACGTTGAGGACCTGGGCTAGGCCGTTGCTGAAGTGGTCGCGGTTGATCTTAAATTTCATCGGGCGGGGCGTTATTGGTGCTTTTAACTAACAAAGGATGATTAGAGAGGTATTCAATAAGGAAGTATTCGTATTATTATGGTCCCGGATTTTCGCAGTAACCCCGGGGTTTACGAGGGAAATACCGCGATCCGGTGACGGTGAGCCGGGTACGAATAACCACGAATAACCGGCGGGTTGTTCACAGGGAAAAGTTATTCGGAACTATCCAGCTTCATTTTCACAACCTTTCGGCGCAGCGCCCGCATCTGCACATGCCGGACGCCCCGCTGGTAGTGGGCGAACAGCCCGTAGAAGATATAGGCCAGGAAAAGGAAGAAAAACGAGATCTCCCGCAGCTTGATGGCGATGCCCGCGACCACCAGAAAGGCCACAAACGAGCGGACCTTGGTCCGGGTTTCCCAGTTGACCTGCTTGAAGCTGGGATAACGCACCGTGCTGACCATCAGGAAGGACACGAGGATGAGGAGCAGCGGCAGCGCGAGGGTCCACTCCCGGAGCTCCCGGGCATTGGCCGACATGTTGAGCAACAGCAGCACGAGGGTCGCCACCGTGCCGGCGGCCGCCGGGATGGGGAGTCCGACGAAATCCTTGTTGGACTCCTTTTCCGCCCGGTGGAGGAGCGGGTTGGTGATGACATTGAAGCGCGCCAGCCGCACGGCGCCGCACAGGAGGTAAATGAAGGCGATGAACCATCCGAACTCCCGGAACCACTGGTAGTCGCCCCGCGGTGCCAAGATCAGGAAAAACACCATCAGTGCCGGGGCCATGCCGAAGGACACCACGTCGGCGAGGGAATCAAACTCCGCGCCGAACAGGGAGGTGCGGCCGCCCATGCGCGCCAGCCGGCCGTCGAGCGAGTCGAAGACGACCGCTGCCAAAATCAGCCAGACCGCATGGGTGTACAGCTCGTTGGACGTGACCTGCGAATGGATGCCGGCGTATTCGCCGAGGTCGGTGATCAGCCGCGCCTGGATGCACTTGATCACGGCGGCGAACCCGCAGAACAGGTTCCCGGCGGTCATCAGGTTCGGCAGGAAGTAAATCCGGCTGGCCTGGGTGACGTTGTACGGGTTGTCGCGCTGCTCGAGGTCGGACATGACGGATTACTTGGTCAAACCTTCCAGGTACTTCCAGAACTTGGAGTGCTGCTCGACCAGCTGCTGTTCGGACACCGGCAGCTTCATGCGGAAAAGCCAGTCCTCCAGCGAGGCCTTGTGCAGGATGTAGTGGGTGTGGAGCGTCGTCTCGTCCTTCACCTCAAAGTAAAACCGGAAGTCCCCGGCCCGCAGGCGGTAGTAATCCTTGCCGTTGCGGTGGAATTTGCCGAGCGGCTCGCGCGGATGCGACAAATCGTCCGGGCGGATTTTGCTGATCGGCTCGATCACGTCCAGCTGGGCCAGCTTGTCGAGCCGGTTGAGCTCGCGCATGCTTTGTTCGGAAAAAGTGACCTGGTACATGATCGGGTGGGCTTGGACGGTTAACGTGAAGGAGGCGGGCCGACTTGTCTAGAAAACCCGGGGTGAAATCTTTGGGCGGGGGAACGGACGGCGAGCCAACACACCCCGCCCTGTCGGGCACCCCTCTCAAGAGGGGAATTTACGACAGCATTGCGCAGGGTCCCCTCTGGAGAGGGGTGGCGCGACGCGCCGGGGTGTGTTGGGAACCCGCGCCTTCCCTCAAACAAGCGCCAAGCGACCAGTCCTCCCGCATCTTGATTGCACGGACCGGCGCGAAGCCTAGAAACAAGCCATCAAACCCGCGCCTTCCATCACCCTCGCGGACATCCGCGGCGCCCGTCGCCGGATCGCCAGTGGCGTCGTGGTTACACCCTGTCCGGAATCGATCCCGCTTTCGGAGATCACCGGCGCCCGGATTTTCTGCAAACTCGACAACCTCCAGCGCACCGGTTCGTTCAAGGAGCGCGGCGCCCGCAACGCCCTGCTGCGGCTTTCGCCGGCGCAGAAAAAACGCGGGGTGATCGCCGCCTCCGCCGGCAACCACGCCCTCGGGCTGGCTTATCACGGCAAGCTGCTCGGCATCCCGGTCACGGTTGTGATGCCCGACTACGCGCCGTTGATCAAGGTGAGCACCTGCCGCCGGATCGGCGCCAAGGTGCTGGTGCGCGGCCGGGATTTTGCCGAGGCCCGCGCGCTCGCCGACACGCTCGCGGCGGCGGAAGGACTCACTTACATCCACGGCTTCGACGCCCCGGACATCATCGCGGGGCAGGGCACGCTTGGCCTGGAGGTGCTGGAACAGGTACCGGACGTCGATGCCATCGTCTGCCCGGTGGGTGGCGGCGGGCTGATCGCCGGGGTTTCCCTGGCGGTCAAGACCCTGCGCCGCCGCGTCAAGGTCATCGGCGTCGAGAGCATGGCGACGGGAAATTTCACTGCCGCGCTGCGCGCGGGCAAACCCGTCAACGTGCCGCGCCGGCCGACCCTCGCCGACGGTCTCGCCACGCTGACGATGGGCACGAATGCATTCGCCCTCGCGCGGCGGCACGTGGATCGCGTCGTGCGGGTGACCGAGGATTCCATTGCCCTCGCCATCCTGCGCATGGTCGAGCTGGAGAAATCCGTCGTCGAGGGCGCGGCGGCCGCGCCGCTCGCCGCCATGATGACGGGCCTGCTGCCGGAACTGCGCGGCAAGAAGGTCGTGCTCGTGGTCTGCGGCGGCAACATCGACCCGGCGATTCTCAGCCGCGTCATTGAGAAAGGCCTCGTGCATGACGGCCGCATGACCCGGTTTACCGTTGTCATCAGCGACCGCCCGGGTGGTCTCGCGGCGTTGTCGCGCGTCATCGCCGAGTCCGGCGCCAGCTTCAAGGACATCGAGCACGACCGCGCCTTCAGCGGCCCCGACATCCACGCCGTGAACGCCGTCTGCACCGTCGAGACACGCGACCACGCCCACATCCGCGAACTGCACCGCGCACTGCGCAAGAGCGGGTTTCCGATTCTGGTGGCGAAGTAAAGGCCGGGCTCCACCCCGGGCAATGGCCCCCTACGCCTTCTTCCCGAACTCCGGATCAACCTTGATCAACGCGGTGGCGATGAAGGACGGGATGGTCGCGACCAGGACCCACTCGAAAAACTTCACGTAGCCGAGGTGGTCCTCGAGCCAGCCGGCGGCCATGCCGGGCAGCATCATGCCGAGCGCCATGAAGCCGGTGCAGATCGCGTAGTGGGCCGTGCGGTGCTCACCGTCCGCGACCATCATCATGTAGACGAGGTAGGCCGAGAAACCGAAGCCGTAACCAAATTGCTCCATCGCCAGGGCGCCGCCGATCAGGGAAATATTCTCCGGCTGATTCAGCGCCAGCAGGACGAAGACGATATTCGGCACGTACATGGCGAAAATCATGGGCCAGAGCAGCCGCTTGAGGCCAAAACGCGCCAGCGCATAGCCGCCGACCAGACCGCCCAGCATCAAGGCGATGATGCCCACCGTGCCATAGATGAGGCCCACTTGCTCGGTCGTCAGACCCAACCCGCCGGTCGTGCGCGCATCGATCAGGAAGGGCGTAACCAGTTTCAACAATTGCGCCTCAGCGAAACGATACAGCAGCAGGAAGCCCAGGATCCGGCCGATGTCCTTCTTCCGAAAAAACGCGGCGAACACGCCGGCGAAACCCGCGAGCAGGCGCGGTTCGCGTTTCACGGCGTGATCTGCCCCGGGCCGGGGCAGCGCGAACCAGTGATAGAGGCCAAGCAGCAGAAAGATTCCCGCGACCAGCCCAAACACCAAGGCCCACGCCTGCGCGATGTCGCCGGTTGCCGCCTGCCACCGACCGGCGAGATAGACCAGCCCGCCCTGGCCGGCGATCGTCGCGACCCGGTAGAAGGTGCTCCGCACCCCGACAAACGCCGCTTGGTCGTGCGGTGGCAACGCGAGCAGATAAAAACCATCGGCGGCGATGTCATGGGTCGCCGAGCTGAACGCGAGCAGCCAGAAAACCGCGAGGGTCAGCCGGAAGAACTCCGGCCCCGGCACGGTCAGCGCCACCAGCGCGAGCGCGGCCCCGACCACGAATTGGAGACTGACGATCCAGCGGCGCTTGGTGCCCAGCAGATCCACCAGTGGCGACCACAGCGGCTTGATGACCCAGGGCAGGTAGAGCCAGCTGGTGTAGAGTGCGATGTCGGTGTTCGAGACCTTGAGGTTCTTGTACATCACGACCGACACGGACATCACGATCACGTACGGCAGGCCCTGCCCAAAATAAAGCGACGGCACCCAGCGCCAGACATTCGACGGTTGGTTCGCGGGGGTTTCGTTGGGCCTCATGCTTCGAGGCGAACACTGGTCGGTTGCGGACGCGGTGCAACGGCGGAGAAGTGGCCGTTCGTAGCAAGGCTGCGGCCTTTCTTTGTAGCAGCCGTCGTCAGACGGCTGGCGCCAGCGGTCTTACGACCGCTGCTACACCCAAGCCCACGCAGACATTGCACCGAACATAAAAAAACCGCCGTTGGGCGCGAGGCACCGACGGCGGCGAAGAGAAGGTTCGTGACGAAAGGCGTCAGGTTGTCGGCGTCAGCGTTGCCGTCCTCGTGTTGGTCGTGCCGTCGGGCTTGGTGGTTTCGACCGAGCGGGTGACGGAGCCGTCGGGGTTCTTTTGATTGTAGACGTCGCGGGTGGCGGTCTGGCCGTTGGGGCCGGTGATCGCGGTGTTGTGACCCAGGCCGTCCGAGTCCTTGACGGGGGTCGAGGTGAACGATGCGGTCTGGCCCTTGGCCCCGGTGATCGTGCCCGTGGTCGAGCTGCCGGGAACGGTGGTGGCGGCGAATGTCTGCGTCTGGCCGTTGAAACCCGTGCGCGAGCCACTCGTGCTGATCGATCCGTCGGGGTTGGTCGACGAGTTGCTATTGACCGTGGCGGTCTTCCCGTTGAAGCCGGTGGCGGTGCTGTTATAGGTGCTGGTGCCGGCCGACTGGTTGGTCGTGCGCGTGGAATTCTTGGACGCCATCTGCCCGTTTTGGTTGGTCAGGGAGGAGCTGCGATCCACCTGGCCCGCTGAGCGCGTGACGGACTGGGTGACGCTACCGGACTTGCCGCCACTCGTGGTGTAGGTACCCGAGCGGGTTTTGGCTTGGGCGGGGCTGGCAAACGCGAGCAGGGCTCCGAGAAGAGCGGTCGCGGCGAGGAACGATTCAATGCGGTTGTTTTTCATGGTAGGGTTGAGGATTACCCAACCAAACGGGCCGGACAGGATTCGGTTTCGCGGTGATTTGCTAAAAAACCGCTATTAAACCGCGCAGACGTGTAACCGGCGCCGAGGCAAGGCGTCCGCCGCGTTTCGTGACCGAGAGAGTTTGCAGTCATACTGTAGCCGGGGTCGCTGACCCCGGTGCCTTTTGCCGAGATCTTCCGAACCGGGGTCAACGACCCCGGCTACACCGTTCGAATCCAGCGACGACGTGGCCCGAGGACTTTGCCTCAAGCGCGGCCCCGGGAAAATTAGAGCGCCCTGATCTTCGAGCCGAAAGCCGCGACCAAAATCCGCAAACCGGGCTACGGCACAGCCACGGTCTTCTCCGTCGCGCGGGCCCAGTCGGCCAGCAGCTTGACCTCCGCGGGCGTGAGCCGGGCCTCGGGGTGCATCCAGGTGTAGGACGGCAGCGGCATTTCGCCCTGCTCCACCTGCTCGGCGGTTTGTTTCAGCTTCCGGCTCGCGCGCTTGGCGGTGTAGGCGCCGAACTCGGAAAAATCCAGGTGGCGCTTCCCGTCCTTGATGTGCGAGTCCAGCCACCAGCGCACCGGCTGGACCTCGGCGTACCACGGGTACTTCGTGTTGTTCGAGTGGCAATCGTAGCAGGCCCGCTCGAGCAGGCCCTGCACGGCCGGGGGCACCGGGTGTTTCGCGTTGATGTCGTTCGGGCCGGCGACGGCCGAGAGGTTGCGCGTGGGCCGGTAGAATTGGGCGGCGACCAGCAGGATGAGGAGAAAAAGGAATAGTTTTTTGATCATGGGCTGGAAAATGCCGGACGGCAGAGAGGCCTAGCCGAGGGCGGATCGCACCAGCGCGGCAATCGCCGGCGGCAGGTTCAACCCCAGTGCGGCCTGCTGGGCGGGCGGGCTCATCTTGCGCCACGTCTTCCGCAGGATGTCCACGAATTTGTCCGCCGGGTAATCCGCGTGTTCCGCGGCGAAGGCCTCGATCTCGTTTTCCAAAAACACCAGGCAGGCGGCGTCCTCGAGGGCCTGGGTGCTGGGATTGGTCTTGAGGCCGGTCTTGGAAACCCAGGTCGCGACCTCCGCCGCCTCCGCTTCCGCGACGCCGGCCTGCAATAGCAGCGCCTTCGCGCGCTCCGCCTGCTTGACGTAGAGCGAACGCCGCCAGGCCAGGTAGCCGGGCTTGCCCTCGGGAAAGGTCGTGCGCGGCACGAGCCAGCGCTCGAGGTGCTGGCAGCGGGCGGCGAGCCGCAGGATCGGCGGGGCGTCAGCCACAAGGCGGGCGACCCAGGCCTCCATCCGTTCCGCATAGACCAGCTCGGCCGGACGCCCGTCCGCGGCCCGCTTGGGGTCGGCGGCATGGGCGGCATCAATCAACTCGCGGGCTCGGGCAGGGTGGTCCACGCCGGGCATCCTGTGGCTTGCCAGCGGGGGCCGCAAGCCGCAGGTATGGGTCCGGGCCGCACGAACTGGATATAAAATCGCAAGATGTGCGGAGAGGAAACCCCGTGAATTTATTATGCTTTAACCCGGACCCACCAACGTTTCACGCCCACCCATGAATACCATCTCCGTTTCCCAGCTCGTGCCGATCCTGCAACTCTCGATCGGCCCGGTCATCCTGATCTCCGGCGTCGGCCTGCTGCTGTTGACGCTCACCAACCGCTTCGGGCGGATGCTCGACCGGACCCGCCAGCTGCGCCGGGATGTCGTGGGCGAGAACCTGGCCGCCGCGAAAGGCGAGGCCCACATGCAGATCGAGATCCTGCTCCGCCGGGCGAGCATCCTGCGCCTTTCGATCACCCTCGCGGCCGTCACGGTCCTGATGGTCGGCGTCCTCATGCTGCTGCTGTTTCTCGGCGCCTTGTTCCACCTGGAGATCGCCGAGTTGATCGTCGGCGTTTACTGCGCCGCCGTGCTGTCCCTGATCGGCTCAATCAGCGCCTTCATCAAGGACATGAACCTCTCGATGCGCGCCGTGCGGCTGGAAGTGAAGCTGTAGGGTGTTCCATGTAATTCTGTAGCCGGGGTCGCTGACCCCGGTCTGGGCGTCAGCGTGCAAGCTCCGGGTCAGCGACCCCGGCTACATTGCGAAAACGCACCCACCCCTCATTCCCGCAGCGACTGCCCGTGCACCAGCTCCTGGAACAGCCCCGGCTGCGCCACGAGTTCGGCGTAGCTGCCGTCCTGGGCGATGCGGCCGTCGGCGATCACCAGCAGGCGGTCGCAGTTCCGCACCGTCGCGAGCCGGTGGGCGATGAAGATGACGGTGCGGCCGCCGAGGTTTTTCTCCAGGGCCTCCTGGATGAGCTGCTCGCTCAGCGTGTCGAGCGCACTCGTGGCCTCGTCGAAGATGAAGCATTGCGGCTCGGCCAGCAGCGCCCGCGCGATGGACAGACGCTGCCGCTGGCCGCCCGACAGGGACGAACCGCCCTCGCCGACGCGCGCGTCGAGTCCGCCGGGCAGCCGGGCGATGAACTCCCAGGCATTGGCCAGCTCGCAGGCGTGGCGGATGGCGGCGTCACTGGCTTCGGGCCGCGACACCCGGACGTTGTCGCGCATCGTGGTCCGGAAAATAAACGGATCCTGCGGCACGATGCCGAACTGCTTGCGCAGGTCGCTCGACTCGAAACGCCGCAGATCCACGCCACCGAGCCGCACGGTGCCGGTCTGCGGATCGTAGAGCCGCAGCAGCAGCTGCGCGAAGGTGCTCTTGCCCGCGCCGGACGGACCGACCAAGGCGATCCGCTGGCCGCGCGGGATGGTGAGGGAAACATCGCGCAGCACCGGCTGGCCGGGCGTGTAGGCAAAGTTCACCTTTTCAAAGACAATCTCCGCCGCGGGCGGGATCGGCACGGCGTCGCCCGCCGGGTCCGGCGTGGTGCTGGGCGTGTCGAGCACCACGCCGATGCGGTTGATCGAGGCCTCCGCGCCGCCCCAGAGGCTGAAGGCCTGGAAGACCACCTGGATCGGCCAGTTGAGCCCGATGAACGACGCCAGGCACGCGGCGACCGTGCCCAGGTCGATGTGGCCGCCTAGGTACCGCCAGGTGCACGCCGCCAGCAGCGCGGCGTAGCAGAAGTAGCCGAAGGTTTCCTGCTTCATGTACTCGATGTGGCTCAGCACGTCGCGCTCGTAGGATTTCCGGCTGATGACCAGCGCCTGCCGGTCGAAATCCTCGGCGACCTGCTCCTCCATGGCGTAAAGCTTCACGGCCTTGTTGCCGCGCAGCAGGTCGGCGACGCGGCCGCTGACATCGCCCTCCGCCGACTGGAACTCGCGGTTGATCGCCTGCATCTTTTCGCGGGCGCGGATCATCAGGGCCACGCTGGCGAACGACGTCACCATCAGGACCGTCGCGACCAGCCAGTCCCAGCGGAAGAACATGACGAGGGTCGTGATCACCGTGATGATGGCGCCGGGCACGGACATCGACGTGTGCTGGAAGAACTGCATGACGTTGTTGAGCGGCGTGCCGAAGAGGTAGCTGAACAGTTCGCCCGACGGATGCTCGCCGTGGAAGCGCAGGCAGAGGTGGTTCACGTGCCGGAAGAACTGCCCGCGCAGGGCAAACACCACCCGCTCGCGCACCCAGGTGAACATCCGGTAGCCCGCGTGCCAGACCGCCATGCGCGCGATCAACGAGACGACTAGGAATCCCGCCACCAGCCACCCGAGCCGCGTCCAGCGCTGTGCGGTGGTGAGGTCGGGTTTCTCCAGGACCTCCGCGAACAGCCACTTCGGCACGAGATTCTGCAGGGCGATCGCCGCGCCGTGAATGCCGTTCAGGACCAGGGCGCCGACCAGCAGCCAGCGATCGCGCAGGAACAGCGGCCAGATGTACCGGCGGAAGGCATTAGGGGAGGAAGGAACGGTCACGGCTGGTCAGACAAACACGAATAACCGGAAACGATAAGGAAGAAAAATACCCCGGCTGCACCCGCCGGTGCCTGGAGTGCGGCCCTACACCCGCTGGCAGTGCCCCGCCTCAACGCGACCGGGCTTCGAGCGTGAGTGCAAACGAGGCGGTGCCGCCGGGGGAAAACAACGGCGACAGCTGTTCCAGCTCGATGAAGGGTTCGGGTCCGCCGAGATAGACCTGGGTGAGAAACCCGCGGTCGGTGGGTTCGGTCACGGCTCCCGTGGCCTCGACCCGGCCGACGATCACGGAATACTTGCCCTCGATGGCCGCGAGGGTCTGCGGCCGGAAGCCGGGCTTCAGGATGACGCCGATGTGGCGGAGCAGCAGCGCGCGGCCGGTCAGGGTGACTTGCGGCGGCGGTGGAAAGTCCGTCAGCAACTGGCGGTTCGGTCCGGCCGGCAGCAGCACGTAGCCCGAGGGCGCAACCGGGTCGGGCGGCACCAGCGCCTGCACCAGGGCGGTGCGGGGCACCTGCATGATCTCAATGATCTGGGCCTGGCGTGTGCCGCCGGATATCTCCACGCCGCAGACCAGCCGGGCGCCGTCCCAGCGGTAAACGCGGGAGACCCTTGGCCAGCCGTCGCCGGCGTCGGGCAGCACCAGGCGCAGCACGCCGCCTTCAATCGTGAAGCTTTCCGGACCGCTGTGTTCCCACGCGGCGGGCGGCGGCCAGCCATTCGACCAGGTCGACTGCGGGCCCAGCCAAACCCGGTGCCCGCCCCAGCCCGCGGGATCGTCGCGGGTCGCCGGGGCAAACAGCAGGTTGGTGTCGGTGCCCGCCGGGCCGAAATGAACCAGCCGGCCGCGCTGCAGTGAAACGACGGCCTTCCAGCCCTGCGAAACCGAGGCCAGGGCCCGTTCGCCCTGCCACGAAGTCCCCGACCAGCTGACGGCCGGCTCCCCGGCGGACGTGGTGCTCCAGCACACGATCAACCCGGCCAGAAAGAGCAGTGAACTTCTCATTCCTTCAAAACCTGTTCCGCCGCCAGCACGAGGAAGACGTAATCGGACGTCGCGTAGCCGAGGCAATATTCACCCTGCTGCCAGAGGAAGGGCCACTCGAGGAGTTCTGGAAAATCCGGGCGGATCAGCGCGGTGCCGGAGGCGATGCCGCCCGGGATATAGGACCAGTCGGCGCGGTTGTTGCCGTAGGCGGTGGTCATCGACTTGGCGCCGACGCCGGAGACGAACGACGCATTGTTCGAGCCCGGGTGGCAGCCGAGCATGAAGTTCAACGCATGCATCATGTAGGTGGTCGGAAAAATATCCGGTGCACCGTGATGCAGGTAGTATTGCTCAACGCCAAAACGCTGGATGCCCCAGGCCGCGCCCCAGATGTCGGGTTTGTAGGGCAGCCCGTAAGGCGTTTCCTTTTCGAGTGCGGCCACCTTGGCGCGGTAGGCTTGCAACGCCCCGCGGATCTTCGCGGTGTAGGCGGCGTCCTGCACGAGCGCCAGGGCCCGGGCGCCGAGCCAGCCGCTGCGGTCGGGGTGCGCCACGACCTCGTCGGCGAGCGCGAGGATGACATCCGCGTATTTTTTCTCGCCGGTGCACTGGTAGAGCTCGATGGCGGGCTCCAGCCGGGCCAGGGCGAAGCGCGGGGGCTTGGCGTTGGTCCAGAGTTCCCGGGCAATGCGCAGGCAATCCTTGGCGAGCGGGTCATTGAAACCGGTGAGGGCGCGGGACGCCGCGGCGAGCGCGCCGGCCGCACCGAGTTCGTGCATCGGGTTCTCCTCGGTGAAGACCCAGCGGTCGTCCGCCGAGCCCGGCTCGCCGAGGGCGGGCAGGTGGCCGATCTTGGGTTCGCCCTGCGCCCCGTGCACGGCGGCGGCGGCGAGGACCTTGACGGCGGTGCCGTTGGCGTCGTCGTGGAAGACCAGGTTGTCGGTCATGTCGTGGGCGTCGCCGAGGTGCGTGTACTGGTGGAGCGAGGCATCCTGCACGCCGCGGTAGAGCCGGCCAAGGGCGGCATAGGCATTGGTGATCGAAAGGGCGCCGTGCTCGATCTGCTGGAGCAGGTCGGGCTTGCCGTCGGGCCGGTGGATCTCGACGAGGTGCGCGGCCTGGTCGATCGTGGTGTTGTCGAGCATCGGGTGGAAGAGCTCCCACGCGAGCGCGAGGCCGTGCACGGTGTCGGCCTGCGACTCGATGCGCAGGTCGTAGTCGCCGGCATCGTGCCAGCCGCCGTGGTCGAGGCCGGGGACGTGTTCGCCGCCCGCGTACTTGGTCAGGGTGGACGACCCCTGCGCGTAGCCGTCGAAATGGTTGTGGTCGACCGGCGCCATCAGGGCGTCGTCGAGGTGACACACGCCATGCCAGACGCGGTACTGGTCGTTCACGCGCATGTGGCACATCTGGACGGCGAGGAAATACTCGACGGTCGGCTGCCAGACATTGCGCTCGTAGACGTGCTCGCCGATCTGGAACGCGTTGGACCGCTGGTCGCCGTAGCCGACGACATACATGCCGGGCGCGACGACCTCGCTGAAATCAAACTGCAGGTAGCGGTAACGCAGGAAATTTCCCCACTCGGTGGCCGGATGTTCGGCGACCTTTTCCGGGCCGTGGTCGGTCACGCGATAGAGTATCGTGGGCAGCACGGCGGTTTCATGGCGGTCGAGCTCGATGACCGCGATCTTGGCCTGCTTGGGATGATAACCGACCTGCGAGATCTGGATGACCGGATCGGATTTCCAGTCGGGAATGGGGTGTGGAGTGACCAGCCACTCAAGGGCGCCCTTGGTCGCGCCCGCCGCCACCGTGGCGCGGACGACGAACCAGCCGTTGTTGTGCTGGGCGCGGCCGTCGAGCAGGACGAGTTCGCCGCCCTTGACGGATTCGATCGTCATGCGCTGGCGGTCGGACTCGGGCGCGACGGTGAGCTTGGGGCCGTGCCCGAGCGGCTCGAGCTCGTAGTCGCCGTCGGTGACGGCGCCGGGGCCGTTGGCCTGCCGCGGGAAGGAGCCGAACTGTTCGCCGAGCTGGAAGGATTTGCCGAAGAGGATGCCGGGAAAAAGCTCGAAGTTGAAACCGACCTTGCCGACCCAGGCGGCCGGCAGCGGCGCGTCGAGATCGACGATGATGCGGAAGGCGCTGCCGCCCGCCGGCACCGTGCGCACGGTGTAGCCGAGGTTCAGGTCGGGATAGTCGATCGGATTGAAGCCCTTCCGGTTCTTCGTGTCGTCGGGGTAGGACAGGTGGACGCTGATTTCCTGTGCGGCGGCATCGACGACGCGCTGGCCGGTCTTGGGCATCGGCTGCCACTGGCCGGGCGTGGGATTGAGGCGGAGGTCGCCATTGGTGGCGGTGCGCAGGCCGTTCTGGATAATGCCGACGCCACCCTGGTGGCCGTCGGGATAATAATCGCTGCCGAGCATGACGTTCAAACCGGTCATCTCAAAGTAGCCGCGATCATTGAGCTGCAGCGACTCGGGCGCGGCGGCTTGCAGGAGTGAGCCGGCGGCCAAGGCGAGACCGGGCATGAACCAACGGGGTGAGGGCATCATAAGGAAAGGGGCGGCCAGGCCCGTCGGGCCCGGCCGGCGGCTCAATAGGCGATGCGGGCGCCGATCACCAGGACCACGAGCGTCGCGACCGAGCAAAGCACCGAGACCAGCTTGGCGCCGCGCGCGTTGCCCAGGTAAGCCTGGGCGCCCTGCGACTGGCCCTCGCGAATGGATTGGCCGGCGATCTGAAAGGTCCGCAACGTGAAGAAGGCCTTCACCAGCGCGCTCGCGATGAGCAGCGCATAGAACGCGGTCACGGCGCCGCTGTCGAACATCCGGGCTAGCAACCGGCTGAGATAGCCCCAGGTGTCCGGTTTGCTCGTGGTGATCTCGATCAGGTAATTGATCAGGTTCATGTCGACCACAAGAATCATGAGGATGCCGAACATCGCGAAAATCGACGCGCGGCCGGAAAGGAGCTGGGTGGTGCGTTCGCCGGCGGTCAGCCGGCTTGGATCGTCCACGGTTACCATCACATCCATGGAACCGGTAGCCTGGCTTTCCTCGTCCTTGAGCGGGAACGGGGCGCGCCAGGCGGCCAGGACGGACGGGATCGAGGCAAACATGACCACGAAGAAAAAAGTGGAGAAACCGAGGCGGTCGGCGAGCGGCCCGGAGATCATGGCGGTGGGCACGAGCACCAGGTTCATGAGCGAGTTGGCGAAGGCGTAGTGGGTCATCGTGCTGCGCCCCGGGGCGAGCTGTTGCATCATGTAGATCATGTTGCCCACCATGCCGACGCCGTAGCCGAACTTCTCGATCGTCACCATCGTGACCGTGATCTCATAGCTCAAGCCATGGCCGGCCGCGGCGTAATGGCTCAGAAACACGAAGGTGAAATGCGGGATGTTGAGGGACAACCCCAGGATCCAGAGGCAGCGGGCGAGGGTCATCCGGCCGATGAACCAGCCGCCCAGCAACCCGCCGAGGATGAACGCGATGGTGCCGTACACGGCGTCGATGGTGCTGACTTGCCCGGCGGTCAGGCCCAGCCCGCCGCTGCCCTGCGCGCTTTGCAGGAAGAGCTGGCCTTCCTGCATGATCAGGCCCTCGCCCAGCCGGTAAAGCAGCACGAAGGCGATCATGCCCCAGAAGGCGCGCTTGTGAAAGAAGGTCACGGCGGTGCCCAGGAAACTGTCGACCACCTGCCGGGTGTTGTGCGGCCGCTCCGACACGCTGCCGGTCGGCAGAAAAAAAACATGGTACACCACCAGCACGACCATCGAGGCGGCGCACGCCAGCATGACCATCTGCCACATGTGCTGGTCGGACCATCCGTTGGACGCCCGCATCCGGTCGAGCACGGAGATAAGCACGCCGGCCGCGAAGACCTTGCCCAGGGTCCAGAACATGGACTGGAAACCGCACAACCGGGACTGCGACGGCTTGTCGAGTGCGGTGAGGTAGATGCCGTCGGCGCAAATGTCCTGGGTGGAAGACGCGAAGGCCGCGATCCACAGGATGGCGATGCTGACCTGGAAGAAGCCGCTCATGGGCAGCGTCATGGCGACCGCCGCGAACAGCAGGCCGCAAAGCAGCTCCATGCTGAGGACGAAGAATTTCTTCGTCTTGTACATGTCGAGGAACGCCGCCCACAGCGGCTTCAGGGACCACGCCAGCCCGATGCTCCCGATCGCAAAGGTGATCTGACCGTTGGTGTAGCCGAGGGATTTGTACATCCGCAGGGCCGTGTTGTTGATCACATTGTACGGGATGCCCATCGCGAGGTAGAGCGAGGAGACCCAGAACACCGGATGCAGGACGAAGGGCTTTTTGACAGTCGGGGAAGACATGGGGGGTAGGAAAGAAAAACGAGGGGGCGCCGCGTCATCACACGGGCGGCGCGACGAAAGGCAAGGCGAAGCCTGAACCGCGCAGGCAGGCTGCGTCCCTACGAGGAAATCAGGCCACGTGCGCGGGCCACCGCACCAGCGGCTGTTTTCCGGCGACGTAGAGCGGATGCCGCGGGTGGCCGGCCAGCGTCTGGCCGAGGCACCAGAGTTTCTTTCCGGCAAAAAGCCGCGCGACGGCCGCGCCGCGGTCCCGGAATTCCCCGCCCACGCCCCACGCGGCCACGATCTGCTCGCAACCGGCGGCGGCCCGCAGCAACTCGGCGTCGGTGGCCGGCCCGACCGGATCCGGCGCGGCCATCATGACCTTGGGGTGCGGCGTGCGGGCCGCGAAAAGGTTGGCCATCCAGAAGCCGTCAAACCCCTCGCGCTTCGAAAACGAGGCGATGCGCGTGAGCGTCGGGTCGAGCTGCGCTTCGTCGGCCGTGCTCGGGTTGAGCCCGATCCAGAGGATGAGC
Organism: uncultured Verrucomicrobiota bacterium; assembly: GCA_903898675.1. Classification (GTDB taxonomy): domain Bacteria; phylum Verrucomicrobiota; class Verrucomicrobiia; order Opitutales; family Opitutaceae; genus Lacunisphaera. Next base: position 88,594 of record CAIUGM010000027.1, on the reverse strand, counting down.
CGGCCGCGCGGGTCGGGATTCCAGCGGTGAATCAGGCTGTAGCGGTGCCGCCGGTCGGGGGAGAAATGGCATTCGTTGTCCAAGACCGCAGGCTGGGCGATCGGCGCGCGCCGGGCAAGCCGGCGTGGTTGCAGAAAGAGGTAGCCGTGTTGGAGCTTAGCGACAACGTGGTCGATCGCGGTCAGAACCACGCTTTCGCGGACTCAAGCGCGGCTACATCAATCCTAGCTCAAGATCTGCCGCAGGCTGTCGAGGTCGAGGATGCTGGCGAGGGACTCTTCCTGGATGACGGCGGCGGCGAGGGCGGCCTTCTCGCGCTGGAGGGCGCGGATCTTTTCCTCGACCGTGCCGCGGGCGAGCAGGCGGTACGCGATCACCTGGTTGCGCTGGCCGATGCGGTGCGTGCGGTCGATGGCCTGCGCCTCGACGGCGGGATTCCACCACGGATCGTAAAGCACGACGTAGCTCGCCGCGGTCAGGTTCAGGCCGGAACCGGCCGCCTTCAGCGAAAGCAGAAACACCGGGATGGCCGGGTCGGTCTGGAAGCGGTCCACCAGCGCCTGGCGGTTCTCCGTCTGCCCCGTGAGCATCAGGTGGGGGATTTCCCGCTGCACGAGCTCGTCGCGGATCAGCTCGAGCATCGTGACAAACTGCGAGAAAACCAGGACCTTGTGCCCCTCGGCCACGAGCGGCTCGAGGGTTTCGAGCAGTGCGTCGAGCTTCGCGCTCGCCGGGGCGTGGCCCGTGGGGTGCCCGCCGGCGATGAGCCGCGGATCGCAGCAGATCTGGCGGAGCCGGAGCAGGGACTGGAGGATGTTGAAGCGCTGCGCGTCGAACTCGCGGGCGCCCTGCACCCCGAGCAGGATCTGGCGGGCGCGCTTCAGCTCCGCGTCGTACAGCGTGCGCTGGGTGCCCTCGAGTTCGCAGACGATCTCCTCCTCGATGCGCGGCGGCAGGTCGCGGGCGACCTGGGACTTCGTGCGGCGGAGAAGAAAATGCTTCACCCGGGCCGCGAGCCGGGTGCGGGCGCTCGCCGGGTCGCCCTTGTCATCGTAGAGGCGCTTGAACCCGCCCTGGCTCCCGAGCAGCCCGGGCATGGCGAAGGCAAAGAGGCTCCACAGGTCGAGCAGCCGGTTTTCGACCGGCGTGCCCGTGAGCACGAGGCGGTGCGTGGCCCGCAGGGCGCGCGCGGCCTGCGCGGTGGCGCTGCCGGGATTCTTGATGTTCTGGCCCTCGTCGAGAATGACCGCGTCCCAGTGGCCGCCCGCGAACGTGCCGGGGTTGAGCCGCAGCTGGGCGTAGTTGGCGATGACGAGGCTGGCCCCGTCCGTCCCGCGCGGGGCCGAGGGATCGAACACCGCCGGGCGCAGCGTGGGCGCGAAGCGCGCGGCTTCCAGCGGCCAGTTGGTCGTGACCGACTTGGGGCAGACGACCAGCGCACGGAACGGCTTGCCCGGGTAGCGACCAGCCAGCCAGACGAGCCAGGCGAGCGCCTGCACGGTCTTGCCCAGGCCCATGTCGTCGGCAAGCACGCCGCCGAGGCCGTGGGTGGAAAGCCACGCGAGAAACTCGAAGCCCTCGCGCTGGTACGGGCGCAGTTCGGCGGTCACCGTCTCCGGCACGGTCGCGGGCGGGGCCGCGCGCAGCTCGATGGCGCGTTCCCGGAGCTGCTCCCACGCGCGGGCCACAAAGACCTCGCGCAGGCTCTCGTCACTGGCGAGTTGCAGCGCGTGAAACCGGTGGTGTTCGCCCACCGCCGGCATCTCGGCGAGGCCGAGGGCGATGAGGCGCGCCTGCTGCGCCTCGTCGTTGCCGAGCTTGAGCCGGCGCCAGCCCTTGCCCTCGAGGCGCACGAAGCCGCCGCGGGCGGCGAGCAGGAGCGCGATCTCTTCCTTGGTCAGCGTGGTGTCGGCGGCGCGCGCCACGAGCCGGACATCGAACCAGTCGCGGGCGTGCCCGTCGGGCTCGACCTCCAGGGCAAAGCTTGCGAGATCGGGCGGACGCACCAGGCCCGCGAGCTCCGCCGAGGCCTCGATCACGGTATCCGGCGGCAGCGTCGCGATCCAGTCGGCGAGATCGTCCGCAAAATTGTCCGTGACCTGCCGCTGCCAGCCGGTCGCGGCCGGGCGCTCGGTGTTCCACTGCAAACCGAAGCGCAGGAAGGGCGGCACGGCGGCGTGGACGCGGCTGTGTTCGTAAACCACCAGCGCCCCGTCCTCATCGGTGGCGGCCGCCGGGGCGGGCAGCGCGAGCTCGCGCCAGCCCTGCGGCGTGTAGCGTTCGCGGCGCGTGCCGTCGGCGGCAAGCGAGGTCAGGTCGGCGTGCAGCAGTTCCTGGGTTTCCGCGGCGTCGTACTTGCCGACGGCCCCGGGGACCAGTTCGAGCGTAAGCCGCAGGTGGGGGCGGAGGTGCTCGGCGCGGACCCGGCGCTGGAATTCCTCGGGCAGGCGGGTGCCCGACTGCTGGAAGAAACTCATCGCGGCCGGCAGGGCGAGCAGCGTGCGCGGGAGCGACACGGGCGCGGCCGGGTTGCCGGGTTCGCCCGCCGAGGCGGCGGCGGATTTTTCCGCGAGCGGCAGCGGACCGCGGTAGACCGTGGCGCCTTGCAGGTAAAGTGGCGCGGGGGCGCCCTCGAGCAGGATCAGGGAATGCGGCGCCGGGGAACCGTCGGCGGACGTCAGGACGGCCTCGATGTGTTCGGGGTCGCCGGACTTGGCGCGCAGGGTCCAGACCAGCGGCGTGGTCGCCAGGGTCAGCGGCTCCCGGGCCTGGCCGATGAGGCAGCTGCGGGCCACGGGATCCGTGATCGCCGCGTGCAGGGCGGCGCGGAATTCCGGCGCCTTGGGCGACGGCTGGGCGGAACCGTGCAGGAAGACCGCGTCGCGGAACGCGAGCGCCAGCCGCAGGGCCGGTTCATCAAACAGCAGTGTGAGCTGCCGCGAGTCGCTCAGCCACTGGCGGAGCGTCTCCGGGTGCAGCTCCTCCCACAGCGTCAGCGCGGTGGTGCGGGTTTCCCAGCGCCAGGCGCGGTCGTTCAACCGCAGGCGCAGTTCATGGCGCACCGGGCGGGGCAGGGTGTCGGGGGCCACGGCGGCGGGCAGCTCGGACTGGAGCTGTTCGAAATGCTGCGTCCAGGACCGCAGGGCGAGCGCCCCCTCGCGCGTGGCGATGCGGGCCTTGGCGGCCGGCAGGTCGGTCAGTGGCAGCAAAAATTCCGGCAGGGGCAGTTCGCGGCGCTGCAGGGCCACCGCGAGAAACGGCCACAGCTCCAGCGGCGTGGCCGGGGGCTGGTCGCGTTCCCACCAGCCGTCGCACCAGGGCTGTTCATTATAGCCGTAGGCGAAGTGGCGGTGCGAGGGCGGCAGGAGCCAGCTGATCGCGTAGGGGTCGAGCTGGCCGCCCTGCAGCAGCACGGCGTGCGCCTCGGCGAGGCGGCGGAGCCAGGTCTGCTCGCTGCGCTTCAGCGGCCGGCCGAGGGTCTGCTGGACGTGGGCGGCGAGGGATTCGCTGACGGCCGGGGCCGGGGTGTCGGGCGACGCCTCGGCCGGGGCTTCGCGCAACCGGTCAAGCAGGGCCAGTCCGGCGGCGTAGGCGTGCTTGCAATGGATTTCCACGGCGCAGGTGCACTGCGAGGCCCAGCCATGGGCGGCATCATGGTCGAAACGCACCGAGTAAAGCTCGGTGCCCTGCACCTTGGCCAGCGCGCGGGTGCCGGTGATGCGCAAGGCGCGGACGCGGCCCTCGCGCTGGTACACTTTGCCGCGCTGCTGCTGGGTGGCGGCGAAGGTATCGAGCCACGCGGCGAGTTCGTCGGCATGACGTGCCAGCGCACTGTCGGCGGCGGGCGAAGAGTGAACGGGAGAGGACAAGGGTGAGAAGATAGGCAGGAAACGGCCAAAGCGCGAGCTTGGCGTGAAAGCTTGGTTCGGCCGGCAGACACGCCTGTTTCGTGGTAGGGGCGCAGCAAGTCTGCGACCCTACCAAAACAGGCACGGAGGCCTGCCCCGCACGGACTCAGTAAACCTGCTCTTCCAGCAGCGCGAACAGCTCGGCTTCGGTGATCCGGCGCTGCTGCATGCTGTCGCGTTCGCGGAGCGTGAAGGTGTCGCCGGGCTTCTCGATCGTGTCGAAGTCGATCGTCACGCACCAGGGCGTGCCGGCCTCGTCCTGGCGGCGGTAGCGTTTGCCGATGGCGCCGCCGTCGTCGTAGTTCACCGCGTACTTCCGCTTTAGCTTTGTGTAGAGGTCCTTCGCGCGGGCGACGAGCAGCTCCTTGTTCTTGATCAGCGGCAGCACGGCGACCTTCACCGGCGCGATGCGCGGCGAGAGGCGGAGCACGGTGCGTTTCTCGACGTTGCCCTTCTCGTCGGTCACGTCCTCCTCGGCGTAGCCGGCGCAGAGCACGGCGAGCAAAATGCGGTCGACGCCGACGGCGGGCTCGATGACGTGCGGCACGAATTTCTTCTTGGTCGCCTCGTCGAAGAGTTCCTGCGGCTTGCCGCTGGCCTTGGCGTGCTGCGTGAGGTCGTAGCTGCCGCGGGCGGCGATGCCCCAGAGCTCCTGCACGCCGAAGGGATACTTGAACATGATGTCCACCGTGCCACGCGAGTAGAACGCGAGCTTCTCCTTCGGGTGGGTGTGGCGCGAGAGGTGGCTCTCGGGCAGGCCAATGCTCTTCAGCCAGGCCTCGCACCACACGATCCATTCCTCGTGGCACTTGGCCCAGTCGGCGTCCTCGTGGATGAAATACTCCATCTCCATCTGCTCGAACTCGCGCGAGCGGAAGATGAAGTTGCGTGGCGTGATCTCGTTGCGGAACGACTTGCCGATTTGCGCGATGCCGAACGGCAGCTTCACGCGCGTGGTGTCGGTGACGTTCTTGAAGTCGACGAACATGCCCTGCGCCGTCTCGGGGCGCAGGTAGGCGACGGACGAGGCGTCGTTCATCGCGCCGACGTTCGTCTGGAACATCATGTTGAACGACCGCGGCGGCGTCAGGCTGCCGGGCTCGCCGGTGGCGGGCGAGGGGATGAGCGGAATTTCCTCCTCCCTGGCCGCGGTGAAGTCCCGCGGCTGGACCGGCTCGAGCGTGCCCTGGATCGCCTTCTTGCGCTTGAAGCTTTCGGCGGCGGCCTGCAGGTCCTCGGTGGTCTTTTCGCTTTCCAGCGCGGACACATAACCGACCGTTTTGCCGTCCACGACGATCGGGGAAAAAAACAACTGGTCCGCCCGGTACCGCATCTTCGACACCTTGCAGTCGACGAGAGGGTCGGTGAAGCCGGCGACGTGGCCGGACGCCTCCCAGACCTTGGGGTGCATGATGATGGAGGACTCGAGGCCGACGATGTCGTCGCGGCGGCGGACCATGTCGTTCCACCAGCAGTCGCGGATGTTCTTCTTGAGCTCGACGCCCAGGGGGCCGAAGTCGAAGAAGCCGTTGAAGCCGCCGTAGATTTCGGACGACTGGTAAATGAAACCGCGGCGCTTCGCGAGCGAGACGACGGCTTCCATGAGATTGGCGGGTTCGGCGGCGGGACTGGACATAAAAGGATGGGCTTTAGGCGATAGGCGGGCCGGACGGCGGCGGCAAGCCCGGAGCCGGACCGGTGAGTCAACTCCTCCCGGGCCCGTGGTCAATGCCGGGTTCCAACCCCTGCCAGCCCATTTTGTCACGTGCGGGCGGGAACTTTTACAGACCGTACCATGTCAGGCGCCCCAACCCTTCGATCCATCATGAATACCACGAAATCAAAACGTCCCCTGCTTTGGATAACGGCCCTGGCCGTCGCATTGGCCGGTGGTCTGGCCCTTTGGGCCGGTGAAAAACCGGCGGCCCATCCGCCGCTCAAGCTGCAGATCGACGCCAGGCCGGTCGACCGGAACGCCCCGGCCCGCGTCAGCTACGCGGCGGTGGTGAAAAAGACCTCGCCCGCGGTGGTGTATGTTTTCTCCACCAAGAAGGTCCGGCGATCGGAAGAGGAGAACCCGCTCTTCAACGACCCGCGGTTCCGCCGCTACTTCGGCCTGCCGGAGCAGGGCCGGATGCCGCGGGAGTCGGTCCAGCAGAGCCTCGGCTCCGGCGTGATTGTCACGACCGACGGCTACATCCTCACCAACAACCATGTCGTCGACGGAGCCGACGAGGTGAAGGTGGCCTTCGGCGAGCCGCGCAAGGAATTTGCCGCCACGGTTGTCGGCCGCGATGAGAAGGCGGATGTCGCCCTCCTGAAAATCGACGCCAACGGGCTGCCGGCGGTGACGCTGGGCGACAGCGACCAGCTGGAGGTGGGCGACACCGTGCTGGCGACGGGCAATCCGTTCGGCATCGGTCTCACGGTGACGCATGGCATTGTCAGCGCCCTCGGCCGGGGCGGGCTCGGCATCGAGGAATATGAGGATTTCATCCAGACGGACGCCGCCATCAACCCCGGGAATTCCGGCGGGGCACTGCTCGATAGCGACGGCCGGCTCGTCGGCATCAACACCGCGATCCTCAGCCGGACCGGCGGATCCAACGGCGTCGGGTTCGCCATCCCGATCAATTACGTGCGGTCGATCGTGGAACAGCTCGTCAGTGACGGGCGCGTCAACCGCGGCTTCCTCGGCGTGACCACACAGGTCCTCTCGCCTGAGCTCGCGAAACAATTTGAAGTCGAGCACGGCGCGCTCGTCACGGATATCATGCCGGAAAGTGCCGCGGAGAAGGCCGGCCTGCAGCGCGGGGACATCATCACCCGGGTCAACGAAACCGAGATCAACGACCCGCGCAGTCTTGCGCTGGCGATCACCCGGCTTGCGCCGGACTCCGAGATTACGCTGCACTATGTGCGCGACGGCAAAAAAACCACGCTCAAGACCAAGCTGGGCCGCCAGGGCATGCAAACGCTCGCGGGAGCCACGCCCGGCGCCGCGGGCAAGGACGAGGGGGTGTTGAACGGGGTCGGGGTTTCGGACCTTACCGCGGAGTCCCGCGCCCAGTTGCGCGTGCCGCCTGATCTCGCGGGCGCTGTCATTACCCAGGTCGACCCCGACAGCGCTTCCGCGCGCGCCGGCCTGCGGGAGGGCGACATCGTGCTGGAACTTGACCGGAAGCGCGTGCGCAACTCCGCGGAAGCGGTGAAGCTGAGCGCCGAGATCAAGGGCCCGAAGGTCCTGGTCCTCCTCTGGCGCGAAGGCGTCCGCCGCTACCTGGTGGTCGACGAGTCCAAGTAACCCGGCCGGCCCGCGTCGCCAAGCGCGATGCGGGCTTGTCGTGGCCGGTTTGATTGTCAGTGTGGCCGGCCCAACCCCTTAATCGTCTCCCATGAATACCCGCCTTCTCGTCGTTGCCCTCGCCACCCTGGCCCTTGGCCTCAGCCGGCCCCTGTTCGGCGAGGACAAGCCGGCCGCCGCCGGCACCGGTTACACGGTGCTGCTGGACCTGAAGATTGATGAAAAGGGGGCGGTGGAGGACGCGATTGTCGCGGCCACGGAGGATTCCTCGGCCGACCACGTTTTGGAGCGCATCTCGATGGAACAGGCCCGCGGGATGAAGCTCGAGCCGCGGCTGAAGGATGGCCAACCCGTCAAATACAGCGTCAAGGCACCCTTTGTGTACCCCGTGGAAGGAGACGAGCCCGATGCCAATCTCGACCTGGTCCGCCCGATTATCCACAAGGCGATCCAGCCGGCCTATCCGGCGGAACTGGCCGCGAAGGGTGAGATCGGTGGCGTCATCTTGGAGGCGGTCATCGGCGTCGGTGGCAACGTCAAGTCCCTGACGGTACTCCGGAGCACCAACCCGGCTTTTGCCGCCGCGGCGACCGCCGCGGTGAACCAGTGGTATTTCAAGCCGGCCCTGCGCGACGGCACGGCGGTGGAATCCCGCTGGCGGCTGGCGATCAGCTTCGCGACGGATGTCCGCATGCCCGACTGGAAATGGCGGTTCGCGCCCCGGCCCAGCCTCGGCAACTACACCGTGTTGCACCCGACGCTGCCGCTGCCGCCGGCGGCGCCCCCGGCGCCGGCGGGGAAGTAACCGGCGCACTTCGCGCTTGCGGGGCTGGCCGGCCGGGCAACCGTGCACGGCTATGAAAGTCTCTTTCACCGCGAAGGAATACCGGCAGCTGCTCGAGCTCGTCCACCTCGGCATGTGGGCCGTCACCGGCTACCAGGGCGAGGACACGGCGGTGGCGCGGCGTTACTTTGACCTCGACCAGAAGCTGCTCGGCCTGGCGACCGAGCTCGGCTGCGCCGACCTCGTGGAAAAACACCCGGACGGCGCGCTGCAGCCGTCGCCCAAGTTGTCCGAGGACGAGCGCGTGCGCGAGATTCAGGGCGAATTCCAGAATGATGTCTTCTGGCACGAGATGGTGGCGCGGCTGGCCGATCGCGACCTGGCCGGTGACCAGGGCCGGCGCACGGTGGAGACCCCGGGCGTCGAGCCGCCCCCGTCCACCGACGAAAAGCTCAAGAAAATCGAGGAGCGCTACTGGGCGGAGTTCGAGAAGAACGATCTCGCCAACCTGGTCCTGCTGCGCGGCGGCCGCGGGTAAGCCCGGATCAATCAGTACGCGATGCCCAGCCTCTTATAGATAAAGTGCATCAGCCACGCGGGGCCGATGAGCAAGAACACCACGTCCTTCAGGAACGACGGCTTCTGCCCCTCGATCCGGTGGCCGATGAACTGGCCGATCCACGCGGCGGTGAAAAGGATCAGGCCGCTTTTCCAGAGGGGAAACGGGCAGAAGATCACGTGGCACTCCAGCAGGACGTAGCAGATGGAGACGAACCCGAGCAGGCCAAACGCCAGCGGCACCGACAGCCGGAAATAGAAAACCAGCGCCGCCAGGATGACCGGATGCACCCATTTGAACCAGGGGGCCGCCGCGGCCAGCGCCGCCGGTACCGGAATCGACCACAACAAGCCCATCACGCTCAGAAATATCACGGGCACGCAGATCCAATGAATGGTCTCGTTGGCGTGGTCCTGATGGCTTTCGCCATATTCGGCGAACCACTGGTCGGCAGACTTCCGGGGGGCGCTCATGCGGGAAGGGAATGAACCCGGGCGCCAGCTTGCCGGGCGCCGTGCCGCCGGCAAGCCTGCACCGAGGAGCGGCCGCCGGGGTTGTCGAGCGGGACCACCCGCGCCAGCCGTGGCACAAAAAGAGAAGTTTGCGGTCTGGAGCAGGGATAAACACACTCCGGCCCATGAAAAATTTCCGCCTGCTGCTCCTCGCCCTCCTCCTGCCGCTCGCCGCCCTGGCGGGCGAACGTGCCCTCAAGGTGGACAAGGAACGTTCGTTCGTGGATGTGGACGTCAAGGCGACCGTCGACTCCTTCACCGGCCACCTCGATGCGTACGAGGCCAGGGTGATCGTGGACGACAATGGCAAGATCAAGAGCGCGGTTTTCGCTTTCAAGTTTGCCGACCTCAAGACCGGCAAGCCCGATCGCGACACCGAGATGATCAAGTGGCTGGGCGGCGGTTCCCCGGAAGGTCGCTATGAAATGGGTAACCTGGCGATGGCGCCCGATGGCCAGGGGCAGGTTTCCGGCCGGCTCACCATGCATGGGGACGTCGAGCTCGTGGAATTTCCCGTCACCGTCACCCGGGTTGACGGCACCTACACCGTCACGGGCGAAACCACCCTGGATACCCGGACCTGGGGCCTGAAGGTCATCCGCAAGGCCCTTGTGTTCAAAGTCGATCCCGAGGTGAAGGTGCGCTTCAAGCTCGTCGGCGTCCCGGCCCTGGTGGAAGAGCCGAAGAAGTAAGGCGCACGGGTGGATTGGTCGGGGCCGTTGCCCTCAACGGCCCTCGCGCAAGGCGGGCGGCTGGGGGCAACCGCCTCCAGCTTTCACTTCTTCGGCGCGTGCCGTTTTTCGAGCACGGCGATGGCGTCGCCGAGCGAAAGCTTCTTCACCCGCAGCAGCACGATCAGGTGGTAAAGCAGGTCGGCCGCCTCGCCGGTGAATTCCTTCCGGCTGGCGCTCAACGCGGCGAGGGCGGTCTCCACGCCTTCCTCGCCCACCTTCTGGGCCACGCGGGCGACGCCTTCCTTTGCGAGGCGCACGGTGTAGCTCTGCTTGTCCCCGCTTTTCAGGCGCGCGGCGACCACCTGGTCCAGCTGGGCCAGGAAACCGGCGCCGGTCGCGCCCTGGTCACCGAAGCAGCCCGGGGTCCCGCGATGACACGTCGGGCCGTCCGGCCGGGCGGTGACCAGCAGGGTGTCGTTGTCGCAGTCCACCTTGAGGCCGACGAGATGCAGGAAATTCCCCGAGGATTCGCCCTTGGTCCACAGCCGCTGCTTGCTGCGGCTGAAGAAGGTCACGCGCTTCGTGCGGAGGGTTTGCTTCAGGGCCGCGGCGTTCATGTAGCCGAGCATCAGCACCTGCAGCGTCGCGGCGTCCTGCACGATGGCAGGAACCAGGCCGGCGTTCTTTTTCCAGTCAATTTTGGGAGTCTTCATGGGCGAATCGAAATGCCGTCGGCGATCAGCTGGGCCTTCAGCGCGGGAATCTTGATGGTCCCCTTGTGGAACACCGAGGCGGCCAGCGCGCCGTCGACGCCGGCGTCGCGGAAGGCGTCGCGGAAATGCGCCGGCGTGCCGGCGCCGCCGGAGGCGACGAGGGGAATCGTCAACGCGGCCCGCGCCAGCCGCAACTGCGCGAGGTCATAACCCTGCCGCATGCCGTCCTGGTTCATGCAGTTGAGCACGACTTCACCGGCGCCGAGCCGCTGCGCCTCGCGCGCCCACTCGACCGTGCCCCAGCGGGTGGCGCGGGTCTTGTCGGGGTCGCCGGTGTACTGCTTGACGAAGTAGCCGTCGTTTTCCTGCCGGCTGTCGATGCCGACGACCACGCACTGCGAGCCGAACTCGGTGGCGAGTTCGGTGATCAGGGCGGGATTTTCGAGGGCCGGGGAGTTGATGGAGATCTTGTCGGCCCCGGAGTGGAGGATGGCGCGGGCCCCGGCTAGCGAGCGGATGCCGCCGGCAACACAGAAGGGAATGTCGAGCACGCGGGCGACGCGCGTCACCCAGTCCGTCGAGACGGTGCGGCCGTCGCTGCTGGCCGTGATATCATAGAACACAAGTTCATCCGCGCCTTCATCGCGGTAGCGTTGCGCCAGCTCGATGATGTCGCCCACGATCTCGTGATCGCGGAACTGCGTGCCCTTGACCACCTGGCCGTCGCGGACGTCGAGACACGGGATGATGCGGCGGGCTAACATGAGAAAAAAGGCCAAGCGCCAAGAGCCAAAGGCCAAACAAAGGCCAAGGCCAAAGCCCGGCTTATGGGTTTGATTTTGGAGATTCGAAGTTTTTTTGGCATTGGGCGGTTTGGTCTTTGTAATTTCTCAGCACGCCAGGGCTTCCTGCAGGGTGAATTTCTTCTCGTAGAGCGCGCGGCCGACAATAACCCCGGCGGCGCCGGCCGCGCGGAGCGGCGGCAGGTCGCTCAGGGCGGCCACGCCGCCCGAGGCCTGGATCTGCAGGGTGGGGAAACGGTTGATCAGCCCGGCGTAGAGCGCCGTGTTGGGTCCGGTCAGTTTGCCGTCGCGGCTGATGTCGGTGCACAGGATGTGACGCAGGCCCGCCGGCAGGTAGCCGGTGAGAAAGTCATCGAGCGCGACGCCGGTGCTCTCCTGCCAGCCCGCCGCGGCGATCCGCGGGATGCCGCTGGCATCGAGCCGCACGTCCGGCGCCAGGATGATGCGCTCCCCGCCGAAACGGCCGAGCCACTCCCGCACGCGGGCGGGTTCCTTCACGGCCAGGCTGCCGACAATCACGCGCTCGGCGCCGGCACTGAGCAACGCGTCGATCTGGGTGACCTCGCGGATCCCGCCGCCCGTCTGGACGAGCAGGCCGCTTTCGCCCGCCAGTTTTTGCAGGAGTGCCGTCTGGCGCTGCGCGGGATCCTTGGCCCCGTCAAGGTCCACGACATGCAGCCAGGTCGCCCCGGCGGCGGCAAAGCCGCGGGCCACCAGCAGCGGGTCGTCACCGTAGGTTTTTTCCTGATCGAATTTTCCCTCGGTCAGGCGCACGACGCGGCCGCCGCGGAGGTCGATGGCGGGATAAACGATCATGCGCGGCCCTCCACAAAGTTTTGCAGGAGCCGGGCGCCGGCCGGGCCGGAGCGCTCGGGGTGGAACTGGACGCCGGAGAAATTGCCGCGCTGCACGATGGCGGCAAAAGCGGTGCCGTGCGTGCAGCTTGCGAGGGTGAACTCGTTCGCCGGCCCGGCGTAGCTGTGCACGAAATAGAACCGGGCCCCGGCCTCGATGCCGTCGAGCAGGGCCACCGGCTTGGCAATCTGCACGGTGTTCCAACCCATGTGCGGGACCTGGATGCCGGGCGAGTCCGGCAGGAGCGCCACCCGGCCGGGAATCAGGCCGAGCGTGTCGACCGGGCCCTCGGCGGAAGACTCGAAGAGCAGCTGCATTCCGAGGCACACACCGAGGACGGGCTGGGTCAGGCCGCGCACGCACTCGACGAGGCCCTTGGCGTGGAGGCGTTTCATGCCCTCGACCGCGGAACCGACGCCGGGAAGAATGACGCGCTCGGCCGACCGGATCACCGCCGGATCCGCCGTGAGTTCACTGCGCACGCCGAGCCGCTCGAGCGCAAAGCGCACCGAGGCGATGTTGGCGCCGCCGCTGTCGACGATCGCTAGCATCAAAGAACTCCCTTCGTGCTCGGGATCTCGCTGCCGGTGCCACGGGCGATCGCGGGCCGCAGGGCGCGGCCGAAACCCTTGAACAGGGTCTCGACCATGTGGTGCGTGTTGTCGCCCTTCACGCTCATCTGGAGCGTGGCCGCGAGCGCGTCGCTGAGCGAACGGAAGAAATGAGCCACCAATTCCGTCGGGAGCTCGCCGACCATTTCGCGCGGGAATTTTCCCTCAAACGTAAAGTACGCGCGGCCGCTAAGGTCGAGCGCCACCTGGGCCTGGGCCTCGTCCATCGGCAGCACGAACCCATAGCGGCCGATCCCGCGCTTGTCGCCGATCGCCTGCTTGAGCGCCTGGCCCAGCGCGATGCCGACGTCCTCGACCGTGTGATGTTCGTCGATCTCGAGATCGCCGTCGCACTTGATGGCGAGGCTGATGCCGGCGTTCTTCGCGATCTGTTCCAGCATGTGGTCGAAGAAGGCGAGGCCGGTCGAGAGTTGCGCCGGCGCGGCCTGGTCGAGGTCGACCGAGACGGTGATCTTGGTTTCCTTTGTGTTCCGCACGATGGTGGCGCGCCGCGGGGCATCGACCAGCAGGCGGGCGATTTCCGCCCAGCCGAGGGCCTTGGGCTCGTAGCGCAGGCCGCGGATGCCGAGATTCTGGGCGAGAACGAGGTCGGTCTCGCGGTCGCCGATCACGGCGGACTGCTCGCGGGACCAGTCGGTGGCGCGGACATAGTCCATCAGCAGGCCGAGCTTCGGCTTGCGGCAGTCGCATTGGTCGGCGGCGGTGTGCGGGCAGACGCGCACGGCTTCAAACCCGATGCCCTGCGAGCCGAGAATATCCAGCAGCAGCTTTTGCAGCGGCTTGAATTCCTCCTCGCGGAAGCTCGGCGTGCCGAGGCCGTCCTGGTTGGTGACCATGACAAACTTCCAGCCGGCATCGCGCAGGCGCAGCAGGGCGGGGATCGTGTCGGGCTCGAGCGCGAACTTGTCGAGCCGGTCGATTTGCTGGTCGAACGGCTCGGTGATGAGCGTGCCGTCGCGGTCGATGAACAGGATTTTTTTAGACACGGGCGAGAACCTCCAGGGCGGCGTTGTTTTCCTCGGGCGTGCCCATCGTCATGCGCACGCAGTTGGCGAGGCCGTGGTCGCGGCTGCGGTCGCGCAGCACGACTCCGGCGGCGCGGGTCGCCGACATGACCCGCGCGGAATCGGTGGTTTCAAAGAGCAGAAAATTGGCGTCACTCGGCCAGACGCGGCGGACCGCCGGCAGCGCGGCGAGCGCGGCCGCCAGCCGGCGCCGTTCCGCCACCAGGGACTGCACCGAGGCGCGGGCCGCGGCCAGGCCCTCGGGCGATACCGCGGCCAGCGCGGCGTGCAACACGGGCGTCGGCACCGGGTAGGGCGCGATGATCTTTTGCAGGACGCCGATGAGCGCCGGGCTGGCGATGGTCACGCCGCAGCGCACCCCCGCGAGGCCGAAGGCCTTCGACAGCGTGCGGAGCACGATCAGATTGGGCTGCGCGGTCAGTTCCGTGGCGAGGCTGCGGGTCCCGGCGAATTCGAGGTAAGCCTCGTCCACCACGACCACCGCGCGGCCGAGCAGGGCCCGGGCCACCGACAGGACGGCGGTGCGGTCGAGCAGCGCCCCGGTGGGATTATTCGGCGAGCAAAGGAAGACCAGCTTCACCCCGGGCTGGGCGGCCTGCAGCACTGCGCCGGCATCCAGGGCAAAGTTCTTTGCGGCCACGAGCGGCACGCTGACCACGGCGGCGTGCTGAATGGCCGCGGAGACCGCGTACATGCCGTAGGTTGGCGGCGTGATCAGAATCGAGTCCGAGCCCGCCCGGCAAAACGCCCGGAGCAGGAGATCGATGCCCTCGTCCGAGCCGCGGGTGACGAGAATATTTTCCGGCGCGACAGCGTAGTAATCGGCAAGGCGTGCCACCAGGTCGGCCGGCTGTGGCTCGGGGTAGCGGTTGAGCAGCGGTTTCCCGGCGGATGGTGTTTGCGGGTTTTCGTTCGCATCCAGCCAAACCCGTCCGCCCGAGGACTCCTTGCGCGCCGAGCTGTACGGCGTCAGCGCGAGGATTTCCGGCCGGATCAGGGAGAGGACGGGATCGGCGGGGTTCATGACGAAAAAGTCTCCAGTCGTACGCGCACGGCCCGCTGGTGGGCGGCGAGGCCCTCGGCCAGCGCGAGGCGCTCGACGACCGGGCCGAGTTTCCGCAGGCCCGCCTTGCTGGCGGTTTGCACGGTCATGGTGCGCTGGAAATCGGCGAGCCCGAGCCCGCTGCAGGCCCGCGCCCAGCCGTAGGTAGGCAGCACATGGTTGGTGCCGCTGGCGTAGTCGCCGAGCGATTCGGGCGTCAGGTCGCCGAGGAAAACGGAACCCGCGGTGCTGAGGCCCGCGAGCAATTCGCGCGGCTTCGCCACCTGCAGGATGAGGTGCTCGGGGGCGTAACGGTTGGCAATCTCGACGGCTTCGCGCCGACTGGCGGCAAGGAAGATCCGGCTGCGTGCGAGGGCACGCCGGGCGAGGGCGGCGCGCGGCAGGTCCGCGAGCTGTTTTTCCAGCTGGAGCAAAACTCGGCGGGCAAAGGCCGCGCTGAAGGTCACGAGCACCACCTGGGAATCCGGGCCATGCTCGGCCTGGGAAAGCAAATCGGCGGCCACGAAGGCGGGATTGGCGCGGGCGTCGGCGATGACCAGCACCTCGGACGGCCCCGCAGGCAGATCGATGGCGGCGCCGTCGGCATCGCGGGAAACCTGTTGTTTCGCCTCGGTGACGAACGCGTTGCCCGGGCCGAACAGCTTGTCGCACTTCGGAATGCTGGCGGTGCCGTACGCCATGGCGGCGATCGCCTGGGCGCCGCCGGCCTTGTAGACTTCCGTGATGCCGCACAGCCGGGCGGCGCAGAGGATCCACGGGTTGATGCCGCCGGTTTTGTCCGGCGGCGTGCAGAGCACCCGGATGGCGGAGCCGGCGAGCTGCGACGGCACGCCCAGCATCAAGGCGGTCGAGGGCAGCGGCGCACTGCCGCCCGGCACGTAAAGGCCGACACGGTTGATCGGGCGGGAGACTTTTTCGCACACGATGCCCGGCTGGGTTTCGACGCGAAGATCGGGCGGGCGCTGCGCCGCGTGAAAGGTGTGGATGTTGCGGTAGGCGGAGCGCAACGCGGCCAGGTCGGTGCGGCCCAGCGCGGCGGCGGCGGCGGCGAACTCGGCGTCCGTCACGCGCAAACCGCGCAGCGCGACGCCGTCAAACTTCCGCGTGAGCCGGCGGAGTGCGGCGTCGCCCGCGCGCCGCACCTCTGCGACGATCGCGCGCACGGCGGCGGCCACCTGCGGCTGCGCCTGTTGCGCGGGCCGGCGGAGCGCGGCGGCCCGCCGGGCGGCGGAGAGTTTATTCCAGGTGAGGGGTTGCATGGGCGGCGGAAGGGCGCGGCGAGACGGCGCCCCGACAGGAATCAGAGCATCATTTTTTCAATCGGCAGGACCAGAATGCTGCTCGCCCCGGCCTGCTTGAGCGACTCCATGGTTTCCCAAAAGACGGACTCGGCGCAGACCGCGTGCAGGGCGACCTTGGTGTCATCCCCGGCGAGCGGGAGGATGGTGGGGTTTTCCGAACCCGGCAGCAGCTTCTTGATGGCGGCCAGCGAGGCCTTGGGCGCGTGCAGCATGATGTACTTGGCGCCGGCCGCGCGCTGCACGCCGTCGATGCGGCGCAGCAGGATTTCCAGCGCATGCGTCTTGTCCGCGGTGAACTCCCGCGTGTTGCGGATGAGGACGGCGGTGCTCTTGAACACGGTGTCGATCGCGCGCAGCTTGTTGGCCTCGAGCGTGGAGCCGGTGGCGACCAGGTCGCAGATCACGTCGGCGAGGCCGAGGCGCGGGGCGATCTCCACCGAGCCGCTGAGATAGACGACGTCCGCCTTGATCTTCTGCTCGGCGAGAAAACGTTTCGTCAGCTGCGGGTAGGAGGTCGCGATGCGCAGGCCCTCGAGGTCGCGCAAATTCGTGTACGGGCGCTCCTCGGGCAGCGCGAGCGCCAGCCGGCAGCCGCCGAAGTCGAGCGGGCGTTCCACCAGGTAACCGCCGCCATCCCCATTGTGGCGGCGCTCAAGGGCGGCCTCCTCGAGCACATTGGTGCCGACGATGCCGAGGTCGCACACCCCGTCCATGACCAGCTGGGGGATGTCGTCGTCGCGGACGAAGAGCACATCGACCGGGAAGTTGTCGGCATGGAGCAGCAGGCGTTCCTTGGGGGCCTTGACGCGGATGCCGCAGCTCTTGAGCAGGTCGAGCGAGTCCGTGGACAGGCGGCCGCTTTTTTGGACGGCGAGGCGAAGACGATCTTTGGGCGGTGAAGCGGGCATGGCGGAAGGTGGGTTCTAAGGTTTAAGCTGTCAGTTTTAAGCAGGGAGCGGTGGCGTTTCGCGCGGGTGGGGGCTCCGGAAAAGCGAAACCCCGGCTGGATGAACCTGCCGGGGTTTTGGAAATTTGATCCATCAGCCACGGGCAAGGCACTTCCGGCCTTCCCGCGCGGGGAAGGCTAGCAAGCGTGATGGTGGTGATGGTTGAGAACCATGGGATCGAAGGCGTTTGATGGCGTCCGGCGCGGTGCGGCGCAAGTATTTTTCTATGGTAGCGGCGGGCGCCGTGCGCAAGTCGATGTGTCATAACGGCCGGCCCGGAACTGCCGTGAGCGCGGAAGATCCCCGCGCCACCGGGTGGCGTCGGGTGAAAATGACAAGGCCGCCCCCCGCTTGCGCAGGGGACGGCCTTGGTTGGTTTCTTTTTTAGTTCAGTGCCACGAAGCGCGAGGAATTGCCGATCTCATCGACAATATTCACGGGCAGCACCACTTTGCGGGCGACAGGCTTGCCGTCGACGAGCGCGGGGGCGAAATGCCACTGCGCAACGGCGGTTTGCACTGAAGCCAGGAGCTCGGCATCAACGCCGGGCGAGGTCGACGTGATGGACGTCGGCTTGCCCGCCGTATCAACGACGAACTCGAGCACTACCTGCTTGCCGGCAAACCGGCCAGCGACCTCGGGCATAACGACCGAGACTGGGACCGGAATGTCCGTGCGACCATGGTAGGACTCAACATATTCCGCTTCCGGAGACTTCGCCAGTAAGGCGAGAGGAGCCAGGAGCAGACCGAGGCTGAGGGCGATTTTGGACTTTGTGTTCATTGGTATAATCCCCGCCGTTAAGCGGGGTTTTGTTTTCTGTTTAGGCAAGATGCGACCACCAGCCGAAATGGCTGCAGGACAACACCCTGTTTCGCCGCAGACGACCCGGTAAACGGTCCATCTACAGCAAAAGTCTAGTTTTGGGGGCGATCCGGTGGCGCAAAAGCGACGCACGTCCGGGCTGCCCTACACAGAGGCACACAGTCCACGGTTCCACCCGACGGCCTCGCCGCCGGATTAAACCAAAGTCAAAGAACAGTTTGGGGAGTTCTTCGAAAGCAATCGTCCTATGACGAACTGTACAGTAGCACGGGTCATGCCATCCGTCACGTCGCAATTGGGTTACAATTGAATGGAGGTAGAGGTATGAATGCTGACCCCCGAGGCCATAAGATATGGCGTAAAGCCTTGAACGGATGGGCGGGGACCGTGTCGTAGCGGCATGAACAATGTAAGAGGAACCATTCTCCGGGCGGTGATCGGGGCCAGTGTGCTGGCTTTGGCGGCCGGAAGAGCGCCGGCGGAAACCCTGGCGGAAAAGACTTTGGTCGAGATCGTGGAGCGCCAGCAGGACATTTTCTCCCGGGCGGCCAAGGAGGGTGAGCATCTGGATGAAGCCTGGCTGCGCGGTGAGCTGGAAAGTGTCATGAAAAGCTACGATGTGCTGATCCAGAAGAATCCGGATTACGCGCTCGGATACGGGGCCTATGGCATGCTGCTGGGCAAGGTCGGCATGACCAAGGAGGCGGTCATCATGCTGCTCAAGGCGAACAAGCTCGATCCCACCATGCCGGAGGTGAAGAACCAGATCGCCGTGCATCTGGCGGAGGACGGCCGGCCCGTGGATGCAATGCCCTGGGTCGCGGCCGCCATCGATCTCGATCCCAAGAAGGCGCTGTATCATTACCACCTGGGGGAACTCCTGGCCGCGGGGCGCAGTGAATTTGTGAAGACCGGCCAGTTCACGGATGCGAAGCTCGACCAGGTCATGCTCGAGGCTTTCCAGCACGCGGCCGACCTGGAGCCCAAGGATTTCGCCGCGGCCTACCGGTACGCCAAGGCCTACTACGATCTGGCGGTCCCGCGCTGGCCCGAGGCGCTGGCCGCCTGGGAAAAACTCGAGGACCGCGCGCAAACCGACACCCAGCGCCAGCTGGTCCGGATGCAGCGGGCGAATGTCCTGCTCAAGCTCAAGCGCCCCGACGAGGCCAAGATCCTTCTCAGCACCGTGACCAGCCTGCAGCTGGCGGCGGAAAAGCAGACTTTGCTGGACGAACTAGCCAAAGCGGGCGAGAAGTGACCGGTCATGAGTTTTGATCCGGCTCTTATTCGAGAGGCGTTACTCAACGTCATCATCATTATTGTAAGTCTCGCACTCCACGAATGGGGCCATGCTTATATGGCCGATCGGCTGGGCGATGATACCCCAAGGTCTCAGGGGAGAGTGACGCTAAATCCACTCGTTCACATTGATCCGGTCGGTACCGTGCTGATACCTCTTTTGGGCTCATTAGGTTTTTTTGGCAGCTTTGGTGTCATCGGCTGGGCCAAGCCGATATACACAAATCCGCGCAATTTTCGAAATGGTACGCGGGATCGGGCGTTGGTGACGATCGCAGGGCCGGGGATGAATTTTGCCATCGCTCTGGTAGCGACTCTCGCCGCGGGCACGGCGCATCACTTTCTGCCTCAGATAGTGCCTCTATTTCAGACGATCCTCACCCTCAATGTCGCGCTGGTTGTGTTCAACCTGATCCCTGTCCCGCCGCTCGATGGTTCGAAGTTTCTAATGTATTGGTTCGGGATGAGCGAAGAAACTTATGCACGCTTTGCACAGTGGGGTTGGATTGTGCTACTGCTGCTGGTCAACCTGCGCCCGTTTCAAGTTCTTATGAGTATTTTGTTTGGGCTCGTGGGTTTGCCCTTTGAGTTCCTCTACCGTTTGATCGCGTAACACGCCAACCCTTCCCCAAGGTGCCCAAGACGTCATCTGTAACGCTCGGCGACTGGCTGCATCGCGCGGAAAAACTCTACGCCCGGCACAAGGTCGCACTCGGGCAGGTGGCGACGACGGTCCACGACGAGGCGCTCTACTTGCTGCTGCGTACGCTGGAACTCCCGCTCGACAGCAAGCCGGCCGTGCTGCGGCGCAAGCTGACGGCGGAGGAATCCGCCCGGGTGGCGGAGGTTTTCCGGCGCCGGCTCGAGGAGCATGTGCCGGCGGCCTACCTCACCCGCGAGGCGTGGCTGGGCGAACACCGGTTCTACGTCGACGAGCGCGTCATCATCCCGCGCTCCTATTTCCTGGAAATTATCCCGGAGCAACTGCCGCTCTGGCTGCCGCCGGACCGCCCGGTCAAGCGGGTCGCCGATGTCTGCACCGGTTCGGGCTGCCTGGCCATTTTGCTGGCCCACCAGTTTCCCGTCGCGAAGGTCGACGCGGTCGACCTCTCGCCGGACGCGCTTGCGGTCGCGAAGTTCAATGTTGCGACCCACGGCCTGGCGAAGCGGGTGAAGCTGTTCCACTCCGACGTCCTCGACGCGGTCCCGCCGGCCCGATACGACCTGATCCTCAGCAATCCGCCGTACGTGCCGACGCGCGAACTCCGCGGACTGCCGGCCGAATTCAAGAATGAGCCGCAGCTGGCCCTCGACGGCGGCCCGGACGGGCTCGACATCATCCGCAAGCTGTTGCGCCAGTCGCGGGACCGGCTGCAACCCCACGGCCTCGTGGTGCTGGAGGTGGGCGGGTTGCGCGCCGCGATGGACCGCGTCTTTCCCGCGCTCGACCTGCACTGGCTGCACACGGCGGACGGCGAGGACTGCGTGTGTGTCGTGCAGGCGGGGCGGCTGAAAAAGTGGCGCGGTTGACCGCGTCATCGCGGCGCAACCAAAACCAGAAAGACCGATTCCGTCACGGATAGGACCAATCGGCGTTGCCACCGGCATGCGCGCTGCTTCCATGCAGCGCACATCTTATGGAGGCCCACTACCTGGAATTTCTGAGCATGCTGGTGCGCTGGCTGCACATCATCGCCGGCATCGCCTGGATCGGCTCATCATTTTATTTCATCTGGCTCGACAACACTCTCGAGCCACCCGCCCCGGACACGGACAACGCGAAGAAGGGCGTCTCGGGCGAACTCTGGGCGGTGCACGGCGGCGGGTTCTACAACCCGCAGAAGTATGCGGTCGCACCCGCGACCCTGCCGCAGAACCTCCACTGGTTCAAGTGGGAGGCCTACACCACCTGGCTGTCGGGCACGGCGCTGCTCATTTTGGTCTACTGGCTGAAGGCGCAGGTGATGATGGTGGATCCCAATGTCGCGAACCTGGCCCCGTGGCAGGCCGTGGCGATCGGCGCCGCGAGCATGATCGGGTCTTGGCTGGTCTATGACGGGCTCTGCCGCTCGCCGCTGGGCAAGCACGAGGGACTGCTGGCGGGCGTGGTCTTCGGTTTGCTGACGCTGCTGGCCTGGGAGCTGTCCCGCACCCTTGGCGGCCGCGCGATGTTCATGCACGTCGGCACGGCCATGGGCACGATCATGGCGGCCAACGTGTTTTTCGTGATCATCCCCGGCCAGAAAAAGATGGTGGACGCGATGCGCGCCGGGCAGGTGCCCAACCCCGTTTACGGCAAGCGCGGCAAGCAGCGGAGCGTGCACAACAACTATTTCACGTTGCCGGTGCTGTTCATCATGATCAGCAACCACTACGCCTCGACCTACAGCCACCCGCAGAACTGGGCGATCCTGATGCTCATGGCGGCGGCCGGCGTTTCCATCCGCCATTTTTTCAACCGCAAGCACAAGGGCGTCTACGCCTGGCAGTACCCGGCACTGGGCGCAGTGTTGCTCGCGACCGTCGCTTGGTGGACCCGGCCGCAAATCGTGCAGTTGCCGCCGGTCGAGGGCGTGGTGAATTTCAACCGCGTCCGCGCCATCGTGGGTCAGCGCTGCATCGTGTGCCATTCGCCGCAGCCCACCTACCCGGGCGTCACCCAGCCGCCGGCCGGGGTGTTGCTCCACACCCCGCAGGATCTTTTGCTGAACGCCCCGCGGGTTTACCAACAGGTCGTGGTCACCCGCATCATGCCGCTGGGCAACGTTACCCAGATCACGGAGCAGGAACGCGCGGTCATCGCCGCGTGGGTGACGGCGGGCGCGAAGCCGGAGTAACCAACGCGGCCTCCGGACGAGCTTCAGAAATTCAGCCGCCAGAAATCTGTCCGTCGCTGAACTCCCGGCTCAGGGCTTCGCGGCCTCGACCTTGCGCGTCGGCAGACCCGCAGCCGCCCAGTCCGCAAAACCGCCGGCGTTGGCGACCTTGAGTCCCTTGGCGGCGAGGGCGGCGCCGAGGATGCCGGCGCGCTTGCCCGAGCGGCAGTACAGGATCACTTCCTTGCCGCTGTTTTTGGCGAGAAACTCCGTCCAGAGTTTCTGCGTCCCGTCGAAATCGCTTTTCGGGAGCAGCACGGCGGAAGCCGCGACGCCGGTCTCGGCCCATTCCGCCGGCTCGCGCACATCGACGAGCACGGCCGTGTTGGCCGCGACCCGGGCGGCGGCGTCCTTCGGGGTGATCTTGGCGACGTCAGCCGCGCTGACGGCGGCGGCGGAAAAAAGAAACAGCGGGAGCAGGCGGCGCAGGAAGTTTGGGGTCATGGGCGGAGCTTGGCGGGTTGGTTTACCGGGGCAAGCCCGCCGGCCGGTCCGGCTTGTTTGGCGGGCGGTGCGACCGCCGGTTCGGGCGCGGTCATGGAGATACGGATCAGGCCGCGCCACTGAAAGGCCGTGTAACCGGTGGCGCGGTCGTTGGGGTATTTCAAGGCGAGCTGAGTCCGGACGTCGGCGGCAAGGTCTTCCACCGGGCCGTGGCATTTGACGCAGAGCGGCATGGTGGTGATGGGCCGGTACACGCGCCACTCCGCGGGGGCACCGGGATTCTCGACCTTCTGCACCAGCACCGCCGGCACGTCGTTGCCACCCCGCAGGGCCGAGTCGATCACGCTGAGGGCGGCGCGATCCGGGGAATCAGGATGATTGGCCGGGTTCCGGAGATGCAGGCTGGTGCGCCGGATGGCGGTGACGCGCGGCTGGCCGGGTTGCGGTTTGGGCAGCGACAGGTCCTTGAGGTGCACCACCTCGATCGCCTTGGCCAGGCCCTTGTCGGCTACCGTGCGCTCGACCTCGTAGATCATCATGTAGCCGACCCGGTCGATCAGGCTTTCGCCCGTCTGGCGGATCGCGGCGACCGAGGGATCATCCGGATCGATCCAAGTGGCGACCGGTTCAACCGGCTGGGCCAGATCCGCCGCCAAACAGGCGAGTGATCCGCCGACGAGCATCCCGAGCAAGAGCCCCGTTTTCATGACCCGACTATACACCCGGCCCGCCGGCAAGTCATCGGAGCTCGGGCAATGACAATCGATGCGCAGCAAAGAATGCGGCGCCGCGAGGCGGTCGGGCGGCTACTTTTCGTCGGGCCGCGGGCAGCTGCTCAGCCCCATGGGCACATAGGCCGGACAGAACCGGAAGACCGCGGTTAGCAGCGGGACGATGCCGATCAGGCCCCACCAGCTTTTAAAATAGTAACCGGCGCCGAGCAGGGCGAGGCCGGCAGTGATGCGGATGGCCCGATCGAGGGGTCCAATATTGGCTTTCATGGGATGGGTTGGGTTGGATTTATTTGCGGGGTGGAAATGGGCTGGCCGGTTTCATGCGGTCCGTGCGGCGGCAACGCCGCCGGATCGCTGGAAGACCATGAAGTACAAGACCGGCACGGCGAAACGGCTGATCAGGAGCGAGGCCACTTCGCCGGCCATCAGCGAAAGAGCCAGGCCCTGGAAAATGGGATCCGCGAGAATCACGGACGCGCCGACGATCACCGCGAGCGCGGTCAGCAACATCGGACGGAAGCGCACGGCCCCGGCTTCCACCACGGCGGTGGCGAGCGGCTGGCCCTGCGCCCGGCGCAGCTCGATGAAGTCCACCAAGATGATCGAGTTCCGGACCACGATGCCGGCGCCGGCCATGAAACCGATCATCGAGGTGGCAGTGAAGAAGGCGCCCATGAGCGCATGGGCCGGCAGAATGCCGATCAGCGAAAGTGGGATGACCACCATGATGATGAACGGCGTCACATAGTTTTTGAACCAGCCCACCAGCAGCATGTAGATCAGGATGCACACCGCACCGAAAGCCAGGCCCAGGTCACGAAAGACCTCGAGCGTGACGTGCCACTCGCCGTCCCACTTGACGGCCGGCTCGAGTTCGCTGTCCGGCTGGCTGGCGTTGAACAACGCGATGCGTTCCCGCGTCCCGCCGAACTCACGGCCGTCGAGCTTCGCGAATTCGCGGTTCATGGCGAACAGCGCATAAGCCGGGCTCGCGACCCGCCCGGCCACATCACCGGTGATGTAGATGACCGGCCGGAGGTTCTTGCGGTAGAGATTCTGCTCGCCGCTGGTGGGCTCGAGCGTGACTAGTTCGCCGAGCGGCACCAAAGGGCGGTCACCGGCGCGGATGATGTCGTCGTGATCGGAGCGAAGCTGCAGGGCGAGCAGGTCCTCGGGCCGGCTGCGCAAGGAGCGGGGCAGTTCCAGCACAATCTCCACGTCCTCGCGCTCGAGCGGCTGGTGCAACAAATCGACCCGGGCGCCGCCCACCGCGGTGCGGATGGTGCGGGCGATAGTATCAACGCTAATGCCGTGCAGCGCAGCCTTGGTGCGGTCGATCCGGAGATGAACGGTCGGCTGCCGGGCCTCGACATACCAGTCGACGTCAACAACCCCGGTCGCCGTCTCGAAAATTTTCTTCACCCGCGCCGCCAGGGCCAGCCGCGCCCTGCCGCTGGGGCCGTAGATTTCGGCCACGAGCGTCTGCAGCACTGGTGGTCCGGGCGGAACCTCGGCGACTGCGATGGCTGCCCCATACCGGGCGGCGATCGCCGCGAGTCGCGGGCGCACGCGGACCACGATGGCGTGGCTCTGTGCCGCGCGCTCGGACTTGGGCCGCAGGTTCACCTGCAGGTCCGCCAGGTTGGCCCCGCGCCGCAGGAAGTAATGGCGGACGAGGCCGTTGAAATTGAACGGCGACGCCGTCCCGGCGTAGATCTGGTAGTCGAGCACCTCGGGCTCGGTCCGCACGGCGGCGGCCAGTTCCCGTGCGACGCGGGTGGTCTCCTCCAGCGTCGTGCCCTCGGGCATTTTCAACATGACTTGGAACTCCGACTTGTTGTCGAAGGGCAGCATCTTCACCTGCACGAGGCCGAAACCAACTAGCGCGCAGGCGGCGAGCAGCAGGCCGGCGACAACGGCGAGGAAGGTCCAGCGCCAGCTGGCCCGTGTGATCATCGGGTCCATGAGGCGGTGATAGAGCCGCGTGAAGAAGTCATCCGGCGCGGCGTCGTGGCCGGCGGCGGCCGGCCCGACGGCATTGGAACCGGGTAGATGCCGGCGGAGTATGCGGACCGCGGCCCAGGGCGTGACCGTGAAAGCCACGACGAGGGAAAAAAGCATCGCCGCACTCGCGCCGACGGGAATCGGGCGCATGTAGGGTCCCATGAGGCCGCCGACAAAGGCCATCGGCAACACGGCGGCAATGACCGCCCACGTGGCCAGGACGGTCGGGTTGCCAACTTCGCTGACGGCCTCGACGGCGATCTGATGGAGGTTACGGCCGCGGACAGAGGGCAGGCGCTGGTGGCGGACAATGTTTTCCACCACGACGATGGCATCATCGACCAAAATACCGATCGAGAAGATCAGGGCGAAGAGCGTGATCCGGTTTAGCGTATACCCATAGAGATAGAAAACCAGCAGCGTGAGACCCAGGGTCACGGGGATCGCCAGCAGCACGACCAGGGACTCGCGCCAGCCGAGGAAGCATAGGATGAGCAGTGCGACTCCAAAGACCGCAATACCCATATGTAGCAGCAACTCGTTGGATTTTTCCCCGGCGGTAGCACCGTAATCCCGGGTGAAGGAAACCTCGACGGTCGCGGGTAGCAGCACACCGCGAAGACGGTCAACCGTGTCACGGACGGCGCGCACGACCGTCACGGCATTGGTGCCCGGGCGCTTGGCCACACTCAGGGTCACGGCGGCCTCGTCGCCGCGCGCGATTGCCGTCGCCGACGGCCCGGGGCCGAACAGCACGTAGTCGGACGGCTCAGCCGGACCGTCGGTCACGGTGGCTACGTCGCGCAGGTAGATCGGGCGCGATTGCCAGGTCCCGAGCACGAGCGCCGCCGCGTCGGTCGCGTCGCGGAAATACCCACCGGTCTCGATCAGCAAATCGCGGTTGGCCGAGGCGATCGCGCCGTCCTGACTGCGGGCATTGGCGGCCCGCAAGGCGGCGCCCAAGTCATCGAGCGTGAGCAGGCGGGAGGCGAGCTTAACCGGGTCCACCTGCACGCGGAGCTGGCGGCGGACGCCGCCGATCAGGTTGGTTTCGGCGACCCCGGGCAGCGCCTTCACCGCGTCATCGAGCTGCGCGGCGAGCCGGCGCAGCGTGAAATGGTCGACGGTCCGGCTGTGGAGCGTGACCGCCAGGATTGGCACGTCGTCGATCGTGCGCGGCTTGATCAGCGGGGCGCTGACGCCGGGCGGAATGCGGTCGTAGTTGGCCTGCAGCTTCTGGTTGAGCCGGACCAGGCTCTGCTCCAGGTCGGAACCGACGAGGAAGCGCACCACCACGAGCGAGCGACCGGGGCTGGAGGTGGCGTAGAGGTATTCCACGCCGGGAATTTCCCAGAGGAGTTTTTCCATTGGCCGGGTGACGCGGTTCTCGACCTCGGCGGCGGTCGCGCCCGGCATTAGGACGGTCACATCAACCATGGGCACCTTGATCTGCGGTTCCTCTTCGCGGGGCAGCTTGATCACGGCAAAGACCCCGAGGAGGAGTGACGCCACGATCGCCAGCGGCGTCAGCCGTGAATCAACGAACGCGGCGGCCATCCGGCCCGCAAAGCCGCGGCGGGAAGCAGGGTCCGGTTGGCTCATGGCTGGACCGTGACGGCTTCGCCGTCGCGCAGCGCCGCCGGCGGAGTGAGCACGACCTGCTCGCCGGCATTCAGGCCGGACAAAATTTCGACCCGGCCGTTCCGGCGCTGGCCGGACTTGACCAGCCGGAGCACCGCGGCACCGCGTTCCACCACATAGATTCTTTCCATCTGACCGAAGGCGGTGAGTGCTTCCGCGGGAACCAGCAGGGTGCTGGCGGTGCCTTGGCCGACTAGGAGCCGCGCAAATTGTCCCGACCTGGCGGTGCCGGCGGGCAGCGCCACCTTGACGAGCACAGAGCGGCTGACGGCATCGGCGGCGGCGGAGATTTCCTCGATGTTTCCGGTCACCGGGCCGGTGTTGTCCTCCAGGATGACCGCCAGGGCGTCGCCCGCATGCAGTGCCGCGGCATTTTTTTCCGGAATGGTTCCCTCGGCGCGGAGGTGCTGCGTGGATTCAAGGACCAGCAATGGCAGACCCGGCGTGGCGAGATCGCCCGGCAGGACATTCTTCTCGGTGATCACGCCGGCGAAGGGCGCGCGCACGGTCGCGTAGGCGAGCAACGCGTCGGTCTCCGCCAGTGCCGCCTGGGCGTAACGGAGGCGATCCTCGGCATCGCGCTGGGAGTCGGCGGCATTTACGCCTTTTTCGACCAGCGTGCGGGCCCGGTCCGCCGTGCGCTCGGCTTCGGCGAGCTGGGCCCGGGCCTGGCGCACGCGGGCCTCGGCATCCGGGGCGTTAAGTGTCAGCAGGGTTTCACCCGCCGCCACGGCCTGGCCGAGCCTGAGGGTCAGTGACGCGACCGTGCCGGTGAGCTTGGCCGCGATGATCGCACGTTCCGCCGGACGGACCGTGGCGGGAACCTCGAGCACAACGGGCAGTTGCTCCAGTGAAACGACGGCGCTGTGCACTGGCAGCGCCGGACCAGCGGTGCCGGCCAGCGCGGGGTCCGTCCGTCCGCAGCCGGTGAGCAGCAGGAGGATGAGGACCGAGGGCAGCAGGCGCGGGATCATGGGATCAGCGCCGGCCGCCCCAATGGATCACGCCCTTCTCGTCCAGCCAGCCCAGCTTGGTGAGCACCAGAGTCGGCGGACAGAAGCCGGTGAAGGCCGACTGGATCAGGTTGAGCCCGACAAAGCAGGTGAGCAGCAGCCACCACGGGCTCACGAAATGGACGAGGATCACGCTGAGCAGGGTCATCGATCCCGCCAGCACCCGGATGAGTTGTTCGGATTTCATAACATTGTATGAGTATATGCGTATATACTTGATATAAAGTCAAGCCGGGTTTTCCTTGCGGCATGGCCCGCCAGCTTCCGCTCAATGACCAGGCCCTGGAAATCGTCGCCCGCCGCTTTGCCGTACTGGCGGAGCCCATGCGGCTGCGCCTGATCCAGGCGCTGTTCGATGGGGAGAAGAACGTCACCGCGCTGGTGGGGCTGACCGGCGGCATGCAGGCGAATGTCTCGCGCCACCTGCAAACCCTGACGACCGCGCACATCCTCGCGCGGCGCAAGGAAGGCCTGCAGGTCTTCTACCGGATTGCCGATCCCACCATTCCGAAGCTCTGCGAGCTGGTGTGCGGCAGTCTCGGGAAATCCCTGGCCCGGCAGGCCGGGCATTTGGCGGCCGGTGGGGGCTAGTCGGCGGTTTCCTCGTTCGAAAAGACCGCCTGGACATCATCGTTGGCTTCGAGTGTGTCGTGCAGCTTCACCAGCGCCAGCGCGACCGCCGGGTCGCTGACCGGCACGGTGGTCACCGGAATGTAGGCGATCTCCGCGCTGTCCGTTTTCAGGCCGGCATTTTCCAGCGCCTGGGCGACGTGGTCGAAGGCGTGGATGTTGCAGCGCACTTCATAGCCGTGCGTGGTGGTGATGACGTCATCCGCGCCGGCGTCGAGGGCGACCTCCAGCAGTTTTTCCTCGGTGGTGCGCTCCCGGGTCAGCAGGAACTGCCCCGCATGGAGAAACTGGAACGCGACGGCCCCGGACTGCGCCAGGTTGCCGCCGAACTGGTTGAAGGCGGCGCGCACGTCCTTCGCCGCGCGGACCTTGTTGTCCGTGGTGCACTGCACGACGAACGCCACGCCGCCGGGGCCGTAGCCCTCGTAGGTCATTTCCTCGAAGACCACGCCGGGCAGCTCGCCCGTGCCCTTTTTGATGGCGCGGTCCACGTTCTCCGCCGGCATGTTGGCCTCGCGGGCCTTAAACACCAGGGTGCGGAGCCGGGCGTTGCCCTCGAGGTCGCCGCCGCCGGTCTTCGCGGCCATCGTGAGATCGCGCGAAAGCCGGGAGAAAACCTTGCCCCGGCGCGAGTCGGTCACGGCCTTCAGCCGCTTCACCTTGGACCATTTGTTATGGCCGGCCATGGGTAGCTTTAAGTTTTAAGAGCGTAAGTTTTAAGCCAACAGGTCCGCGATGGGATCGCTTACGCTCTTACCACTTAAACCTTATCACTTATCGCGTTTCTTCGGCGGCGTCACATTCTTCATCGAGCCGGTGGCCGGGCCGGAGCCGGCGGCGGCCGGGAGCTGCGGCTCGGGCATGCGGTTGATGATCATCTGCTGGCCGATGGTGAAGAGGCCGTTGATGGTCGAGTAGAGCGCGAGGCCGGAAGCGAAGTTGTAGCAGAACAGCGTGAACATCCACGGCATGATCTTCATCATGGTCGCCTGCGCGTTGTCGGTGGCGGGCGTGGGCGTGAGCCGCATCTGGAAGATCATGGTCGCGCCCATGAAGAGCGGCATGATGTTGAGGTTCAGGTGGGTCAGGCCCAGCAGCGGGAGATTGGCCACGCCGAACGAGTAGACGGTGTCGGCCGCCGAGAGATCGCGGACCCACAGGAACGGGGCGAAGCGCAGGTCGGACGCGCTCTGCAGCATGCTGAAGAAGCCGATGAAGAACGGCATCGTGATCAAAATCGGAATGCAGCCGCCGACCGGGTTGACCTTATTCTCTTTGAAAAGCTTCAGGGTCTCACTCTGGATTTTCTGGGGGTTGTCCTTGTACTTCTCCCGCATGGCCTGCATCAGCGGATTCAGCTTGGCCATCCGCTTGGCGGAGCGGGAGGCGGCGAGCGTGAACGGCAGGAACACCGTCTTCAGGGTCAGCGTGGTCAGGATGATGGCCCAGCCCCAGTTCGGGACGAAGGAGTGGATCGCCGTCATCATGGTCAGCAGCAGCGGGGCGAAGATGCCGGAGAAAAAGATTTTCCCGATGCCGGTGCTGAACTGCATGACCTTGTCCTCGCCGTGCTTGAAGACATCGACGTTGGAGAGGCGCTTGTATTCCTTCGGGCCCGCGTAGTAGCTGGCACCGAACGTGGCGGAGGCGCCCGGGGCGAGCGGCTTGATGTCAAACTGCGCAAAGCTGGTGATGCCGTAGGCCTTCCGGTCGGTGTCCGGGGCGAGGGGATCGAGTTTCACGCGCTGGACGCGCACGCCCGAGCCGGGCTCGTCCGGGGTCAGGATCATGGTGAAGAACTGGTTCTTCACCGAGGCCCACGCGATGGTCGCGGGCTTGTCCAGGTACGGCGGCGGCGGCGCGCTGCTGAAGAAACCGCCGCCCTCGAGGCTGCTGCGGGCGATGAAGGTCGGGTCGTTGCCGTCGGAGTAGCCGGCGTTCAGGTAGATCCCGAGGTCGTTTTCGTTGAGCGGGGCGGCGGTGCCGACGTTGAACGAGGCGCGCGGCAGCGGCCGCAGTTTGTCGGTCAGGTTGCGGAACACCGTCTCGTGGCGGATCTGGTAGTCATCGAGGCCCGGCGCCTTGGCCAGGGAGTAGCGGCGGGTGATCTCCAGGCCGTCGGCGACGGCGCGGTAGACGACCTCCGTGGCGGTCTGCGAGACGAGGGTGTACGCGGTCTGGCGGTCGGCGCCGGGGAAATCGGCGAGGCTGAGCGCCGGCGCGGCCTGTTGCGCGTTCAGGGTGTACAGGCCGGGCTTGCCCAGCTCGGCGAGGTGCTTCTTCAGCCCGATCGAGTCAATGGCGCCGCCGTGGTTGGTGAACTTGACCACCAGGAAATCGTTCGCGAGGGTGACGTACTCGGCCGGCGCATCGGCGGCGGGTTTTGAGGCGGTCAGCGTGGCGTCGCTGGGCGAGCTGGCCGGTCCGGCCGGCGGGGCCTCGTTCTTGGCGACGGTGCTGCCGGCCTGGGCCGGGGCGCTGGGTGACGGCGGGGCGGGCGGGGCGAGGCGGGCGCTGAAGTAGAAGCTCGCCATGGCGGCGACGAGCAGGGCCACGCCGATGACTGTATTCTTTTTATCCATGGAGAGGGGTCTGGTTCAGACGGAGAGTAGGGGCGCAGACTTGCTGCGCCCAGCGTGGGTGGCATCGCGGTCGAGGGCGCAGCAAGCCTGCGCCCCTACCGGTTGAGTTCGGACACAGGAAAATTTTCGGGCCGGGACGGGATCCTCGCCGCCCGGATGCCACGGGCCGCATTTCACCAATCGGCGGAGCGTGAGCCAGACCCCGGTGACGAGGCCGTGTTCCTGCAGCGCCGCGCGGGCGTAGTGCGAGCACGTGGGGGCGAAACGGCAGCCGCCGGTCGGGACGACGACGGCGAGGGCGGGGGACACGGTTTTCTGATAGAGCCAGATCAGTCCGCCGGCGGCACGGGCCGGCCAGGCGAGTAAGCGGTCACCGAGGCGGTCGCGGGCGTCAGACATTCGGCACGGGCGCAAGTTTGCGGCAGGCGTTGGTGAATCGTTGCTCCACGTCGGAAAATTCAAGCCGGAGCAGGGCGGGGCGGGCGGTCAGCACAAGATCGAGGCCGGGCGGCACAAGGGATTGATGGCGGCGGT
This sequence comes from uncultured Verrucomicrobiota bacterium, assembly GCA_903898675.1. Taxonomy (GTDB): domain Bacteria; phylum Verrucomicrobiota; class Verrucomicrobiia; order Opitutales; family Opitutaceae; genus Lacunisphaera. The sequence continues at coordinate 56,932 of CAIUGM010000027.1, read as the reverse complement.
AAATTTCACGGAGACGGCGCTTGGCGCGGTTGCGATGGACGGCATCGCCGACGGAAGCGCGGGAGGCGACCACCCCAACCCGGGCGGGGGTGGCGGGAGCGTCGGCCGGGCGGACCCGCCACGTCAGGAGGAAGGCCCCGCAATCGATCCGTCGGCCCTGCTCGCGAACGGCGCGGAAGTCGTCGTTGCGCCGCAGACGTTGCCCGGCGCGCAGGTGCATTTTAGACGACCGTCAGGCGCTTGCGGCCCTTGCGACGGCGGGCGAGGAGGACTTTGCGGCCACCGCGGGTGGCCTTGCGGGCGCGGAAACCAATCTTACGGGCGCGTTTTAAGCGGTGCGGGCGGAATGTAGGTTGCATGGATTAATGGGAAAAAGAGGGCCAAAGTCAGTGAACCGAGGGGGGGTGTCAAGCGAGAGGTTTTCCCGAAAAATGGCCGGCCGCAAGTCTTGCCCGGTTACTTTTCCGGACCGGGTTTCGACGGTCCGGCCTGATCCGTGACCGTTTGGCGCCGGCGTTAATGTTTTCTTAATGCTTACTGCTGGGCATTTAATTAGGGCCGGGCCGCCAGGTCCGGTATGCTGGGGGCATGAACTCGCACCACCTTTCCCGCTCCGCCCGCCCGGGGCTTCAACTGGAGACTCTCGCATGAACGACTTCGCCTTTATCGCCATCTCGGTGGCCTTTTTCGTCTGCGCCATCGCCTACGTGTATTTCTGCGAAAAAGTGCGCTGAGCCCTGCCGGCCAATCGCTTCCACCATCTCTTACCATGGAAAACATCCTCATCGGCCTCATCTCCCTGGCCCTCCTTGTCTATCTCGTCGTGGCGGTCCTCCGCCCGGAAAAATTCTAAACGGCTCCCGCCATGAATAATCCCAACTCCTGGTTCCAGTTCGCGCTTTATGTCGGCGCCCTCCTCCTCGTCACCAAGCCGCTCGGGCTTTACCTCCTGCAGGTCCTCGACCCCAAGGGGAAGACCTGGCTCGACCCGGTCGTGCGCCCGATCGAACGGCTGACCTACCGGATCTGTGGCATCGATCCGGCCAAGGAACAGAACTGGATCGGTTATACCGTCGCCATGCTGCTCTTCAGCCTGGTCAGCCTGCTGTTCACTTACTTTATCCTGCGTTACCAGGACCACCTGCCGCTCAACCCGCAGAATTTCCCCGGCCTCAGCCCGCACCTGGCGTTCAACACCGCAGCGAGCTTCACGACCAACACCAACTGGCAGAGCTACGGCGGTGAGTCGACCATGTCGTACTTCTCCCAGATGGTGGCCCTGACCATCCACAACTTCATGTCGGCGGCCGTCGGCATCGCCATCGCCGCCGCCCTCGTGCGCGGCATCGCCCGCCAGACCGCCCAGACCATCGGCAACTTCTGGGCCGATACCGTGCGCGTCACTTATTACCTGCTGGTGCCGGTCAGCTTCGTCTTCGCCCTCTTCCTCGTCTCGCAGGGCATCATCCAGAATTTCAAGCCCTACACGGTCGCGAAGACCTACGAGCCCTACACCGTCCAGGTCCCGAAGACCGATGACAAGGGCCAGCCGGTCCTCGCCGCCGACGGCAAGACGCCCGTGCTGGTCGACCAGGTGGTGGACACCCAGACGATCGTCCAGGGCCCGATGGCCTCGCAGATCGCCATCAAGATGCTCGGCACGAACGGCGGCGGTTACGCCAACGCCAACGCCGCGCACCCGTTCGAGAATCCCACGGCGCTTTCCAATTTCCTCCAGATGCTCTCGATCTTCGCGATCCCGAGCGCGCTGACCTTCTACCTGGGCCGCATGGTGAAAAACCCGCGCCACGGCTGGGCGGTCTGGGGCGCCATGTTCGCGCTGTTCGTCGCCGGCACGCTCGTCTGCTGGCAGGCCGAGGCCCGCGGCAACCCGATCCATCAGAAACTCGGCGTCGCCGCGGCCGACGGCAACATGGAGGGCAAGGAAGTCCGCTTCGGCATCTTTAACTCCGCGCTCTTCGCCACCATCACGACCGACGCTTCCTGCGGCGCCGTCAACGCGATGCACGATTCCTTCACGCCCATCGGCGGCCTCGTGCCCCTGTTCAACATCCAGACCGGCGAGGTTATCTTCGGCGGCGTCGGCGCCGGGCTCTACGGCATGCTCATCTTTGTCATCCTCGCCGTGTTCATCGCCGGCCTGATGGTCGGCCGCACGCCCGAGTACCTCGGCAAGAAGATCCAGGCCTACGACGTGAAGCTGGTCATGCTCGTGCTCATCGTCCTCTCCGCGACGATCCTTGGCGGCACCGCCTGGGCCAGCATCTCCGACTGGGGCCAGGCCGGCCTCAACAACTCCGGCCCGCACGGCTTCAGCGAGATCCTCTACGCCTACAGCTCAGCGGTCGGCAACAACGGCTCCGCCTTCGCCGGCCTCACCGCCAATCCCGCGGACGGCAACCCGCACTGGGACACCACCCTCGGTATCGCGATGCTGATCGGCCGGTTCCTGATGATCATCCCGATCCTCGCGTTGGCCGGCAACCTCGCGTCCAAGAAGCTCGTCCCCGCCAGCGCCGGCACCTTCAAGGTCGAGGGCCTCACCTTCGTCGTGCTCCTCGTCGGCACCGTGGTGCTGGTCGGCGCGCTCACCTTCCTGCCCGCCCTCGCGATGGGTCCCGTCGTCGAACACTACCTGATGGGCGCGGGAACCCTGTTCTGATGAATGTGGAAATCAGGAAAGCCCGAACCGGTCCCTTCCTGATTTCCTGAGTTCCACATAAAAATCTCTCCTTTTCCAATCCCATGAGCACCCAAGCCGTTTCCCTTTTCGACCGTGCGATCCTGCGTCAGGCCGTCCTTGACGCCGTCAAGAAACTCAACCCGCGCGCCCAGCTGAAGAACCCGGTCATGTTCGTCACGCTGATCGGCGCCCTGCTGACCTTTGAACAGCTTTTCACCTCGAAGGAGCCGTTCGGCTACGTCCTGCAGGTCGCCCTCTGGCTCCTGTTCACCGTCCTCTTCGCCAACTTCGCCGAGGCGGTGGCCGAGGGCCGCGGCAAGGCCCAGGCCGACACGCTCAAGCGCGCCCGCACCCAGACCTTCGGCCGCCGCCTGCGCGACGGCGTCGAGGAGAAGGTTTCCGCCGCCGACCTGCGCAAGGGCGACCTCGTGGTCTGCGAGACCAACGACGTGATCCCCGCCGACGGCGATGTCATCGAGGGCATCGCGTCCGTCGACGAGTCCGCCATCACCGGCGAGTCCGCGCCCGTCGTCCGCGAGAGCGGCGGCGACCGCTGCGCCGTCACCGGCGGCACGCGCATCCTCAGCGACCGCGTCGTCATCCGCATCACCTCCGAGCCGGGCAACACCTTCATCGACCGCATGATCGCGATGGTCGAGGGCGCCTCGCGCCAGAAGACCCCCAATGAGATCGCGCTCACGATCCTCCTCTCCGCCCTCACGATCATCTTCCTGCTCGTCATCATCGCGCTGAAGCCCTTCGGCATCTACGCGAACGTCGCGTTCTCCATCACCACCCTGATCGCGCTGCTCGTCTGCCTCATTCCCACGACGATCGGCGGCCTGCTCAGCGCCATCGGCATCGCGGGCATGGACCGCCTCCTCCAGCGCAACGTCCTCGCCACCTCCGGCCGCGCGGTCGAGGCCGCCGGTGACATCGACGTGCTGCTCCTCGACAAGACCGGCACCATCACACTCGGCAACCGCCAGGCCAGTGATTTTGTCCCGGCCCCGGGCGTGACCCGCGAGCGCCTGGCCGACGGCGCCCAACTCGCCTCCCTCGCCGACGAGACGCCCGAGGGCCGCAGCATCGTCGTCCTCGCCAAGGAAAAATTCGGCCTGCGCGGCCGCGAGCTCGGGCCGCCCCATGCGATCTTCGTCCCGTTCACCGCCCAGACCCGCATGAGCGGCGTCGATCTTTCGCCGCTCGACGGCCAGCCGGCCCGCAGCATCCGCAAGGGTGCCGCCGCCAGCGTCAAGGCCTGGGTCGAGTCCCAAGGCGGCACCTATGCCGCGGCGGTCACCGAGGCCGTGGACGCGATCTCCCGCAGCGGCGGCACGCCGCTGGTGGTCGCCGACGGCCGCGAGGTCCTCGGCGTCATCCACCTGAAGGACGTCGTCAAGGGCGGCATCAAGGAGCGCTTCGCGCAGCTGCGCGCAATGGGCATCCGCACCGTCATGATCACTGGCGACAACCCGCTCACCGCCGCCGCCATCGCGGCCGAGGCCGGCGTCGACGATTTCCTCGCCCAGGCCACGCCCGAGATGAAGCTGGCCCGCATCCGCGAGGAACAGGCCAAGGGCCACCTCGTCGCCATGACCGGTGACGGCACCAACGACGCGCCCGCGCTCGCGCAGGCCGACGTGGGCGTCGCGATGAACACCGGCACCCAGGCCGCCAAGGAGGCCGGCAACATGGTCGACCTCGACAGCAACCCGACGAAACTCCTCGAGATCGTCGAGATCGGCAAACAGATGCTGATCACCCGCGGCTCGCTCACGACGTTCAGCATCGCGAACGACATCGCCAAGTATTTTGCGATCATCCCCGCGATGCTGGTCGGCGCCTTTCCCGCGATCGCCCCGCTCAACGTCATGCACCTCGCGTCGCCCCTGAGCGCCATCCTGAGCGCCGTGATCTTCAACGCCCTCGTCATCATCGCGCTGATCCCACTCGCCCTGCGCGGCGTCGCCTACCGCCCGGTCGGCGCGGCCGCCATGCTCCGCCGCAACCTGCTTATCTACGGGCTCGGCGGCATCATCATCCCGTTTGTCGGCATCAAGTTCATCGATGTCCTCATTAACGCCGTCCACCTCGTCTAAAACCAATTATTGATTAAACGCGGAGCCCGCGAAGAGCGCGGAGAGAGACAGGCAAAAATCAGTTTAAACTCCGCGTCCTCTGCGCCCTCCGCGTTAAATAAAAAAAATCTCCTCCCATGAAAACCATCCTCCTCGAAATCAAGACCTCCCTGCTCGTCACGCTGATCTTCGCCGTGCTGCTGTGCGGCGCCTACCCGCTCGCGGTCTGGGCCGGGGCGCAGGCCATCTTCCCCGCGCAGGCCAACGGCAGCCTGGTGTCGGACAAGGACGGCACCGTGCGCGGTTCACTGCTGCTGGCGCAGAATTTCGCCAGCGACAAATACTTCCAGCCGCGCCCGTCCGCCGCCGGCACGGGCTATGATGCGACCAGTTCCTCGGGCACCAACCTCGGGCCGACGAGCCAGAAGCTCAGCGACAGCATCAAGGCCGCCGTCGCCGCCTACCGCACGTCCAACGGCCTCGCCGCCGATGCCGTGGTCCCCGCCGATGCGGTGACCTCCTCGGGCAGCGGGCTCGACCCGCACATCAGCCTCACCAACGCCGGCCTCCAGGCCGCCCGCGTCGCCAAGGCGCGCGGCATTTCCGTCGCGCAGGTCCAGGCGCTCATCACCCAGACCGGCCGCGCCCGCGACTGGGGGGTGTTTGGCGAGCCGTCGGTCAATGTACTCCAGCTCAACCTCGTCCTCGACCAGGCCTACGCGGCCAAGTAGCCGCGGCCTCCTGCCATGTCCAGGGTCGCCCCGAAACCCCGCCGCCCGCTGCCGCGCCGCCAGCGCTTCTTCCTGGCGGTGCTGCTGGGCCTCGCGTTCCTGTCGGCGCTGATCTGGTTCTCGGATCCCACCCACCGGGCGGCCGGACCGTCGCGCATTGACTGGCCGGGCCCGGCGCGGGCCAAACCCTGACGTGTTTTTCCGATGCCCACCCACGCCATTCCGCCGCGGTGCTACGAGTTTCACTTTCCGGAGCTCGACACCCTGGTTTTGGTCGAGGCGTCGGAGGCGGACGTGACGATCCGGGCCACCCGCGACACCTTCAGCGAACAGCGCAAGCGTTGCTTCATCCACGAACTGGCCGCGGAGGGATTTATTCCGGACGACTACGAATGGCGGTCGCTGGCCGGCTCCGAAATGTCCCGCGGGGTTCGCTGGTTCGTCGATGTTTCCTGGCTGCGGATCGACCCGGCGGTGACGGCGATCGCGCGGCGCTTCATGGTGCGCCTGCTCGCCGGGGGTTTCCTGCTCTGGTTTGCGCTGATGGCCGGGCTTTTCCTCTTCGCCGCCCGATGAGGATGGCTTTCCCGGACCCGGTCCGGCAAATTTTGACCAACAGGTTTTAACCACGAAATGCCCAACGTCCGACCTGATCCTGACGCGCTGCTCGCCTCGCTGAAGCAAGAGGAGGCGCGGGCGCAGCGCGGGAAACTGAAGGTGTTCCTCGGCATGTGCCCGGGGGTCGGCAAGACCTACGCCATGCTGCGCGCCGCGCAGCAGGAGCGCGCCGCCGGCGTGGATGTCGTCGTCGGCGTGGTCGAGACGCACGGGCGCGCCGAGACGCAGGCGATGCTCACCAACCTCACCCTGGTGCCGCGCAAGACCATCGAGCACCGCGGCACGACGGTCACGGAGATGGACCTCGAGGCCATCCGCGCCCTGCAGCCGCGCATCGTGCTGGTCGACGAACTGGCGCACACCAACGCCCCGGGTTCGCGCCACGCCAAGCGCTGGCAGGACGTGCTCGAGCTGCTCGACGCGGGCATCGAGGTTTTCACGACGCTCAATATCCAACACGTCGAGTCGCGGGCCGACGCGGTCCGCCAGATTACCGGCGCGCCGGTCCACGAGACCGTCCCGGATTCGCTGCTCGACCTGGCCGATGAGCTGGAACTGCTCGACCTCACGTCCGAGGCGCTGCTGGAGCGGTTGCGCGAGGGCAAGGTGTACCTCGGGGAGCGGGCGGCGGCGGCGCAGGCCGGGTTTTTCAAGGACTCCCACCTCAACGCCCTGCGCGAGCTCGCCCTCCGCTACACGGCCGAGCGCGTCGAGCGCCAGCTGCGCGCGATGCGCGCCGGCACGACCAAACAGACCGTGTGGCGCAGTGGCGAACGGCTGCTCGTGGCGGTGGGCCCGAGTCCGTTTTCGACGCAGCTCGTGCGCTGGACGCGGCGCCTGGCGGCCGCGCTCGGTGCCCCGTGGCTCGCCGTTTACGTCGAGGGTTCGGGCGTGCTGAACCCCGAGGCCCAGCGGTTGCTCGACAAGAACCTCGCGCTCGCCCGCGAGCTCGGCGCGGAGGTGGTGCTGACCCACGACGAGGATGCGGCCGCCGCGCTCGTGCGCGTGGCGCTGCAGCACAACGCGACGCAGATCGTCGTCGGCAAGCCGCGCAGCCGGCGGCTGCTCGACATCATCCGCGGCGGCACCCTCGTGGACCGGCTGGTGCGTCTGGGCGGCAACATCGACATCTACGTGGTGCCGGCCGAGAGCGGCCCGCGCCGGCGCGAGTGGCTCGATTTCGACGAGGCCCTGCAGAGCGGGCCGGACGAATACGGCTGGGCGGCGGGCATCATTGCGGCCGTGACCGTGGGCGGCCTGCTGCTCCCCCATGACTACTACCTCGCGGTCGGCCTCGTGTACCTGCTGGCCGTCATCACTCTCAGCCTGAAGGTCGGCCGCTGGCCCGTGCTGGTGGCGGGCGTGCTGAGCGCGGTGACGTGGAACTACCTGTTTATTCCGCCGCGGTTCACCTTTGCGATCAACAAGGTCGAGGACGCCGTGCTCTTCGGCACGTACTTCATCGTCGCGCTGGTCGCCGGCCAGCTGACCGCCCGCATCCGCGCGCAGTCGAGTCACGAGCGGCGGCGCGAGGAGCGCGCGACCGCGCTCTTCCAGCTGACCCGCGCCCTGTCCGAGGCCCGCACGCTGGACGAAGCGGTGTTCGCGGCGCTGCGGCAGACCGACGAGCTGTTTGGGGCGAAGACCGCGCTGCTGCTCGCCGACGAGACCGGCCAGGAGATGCAGCCGCATTTCGCCGGCTCGCAGACCGTGGAGGAGAAGGAGCGCGCGGTGGCGGCCTGGGCCTTTCAACACCGCCGGCCGGCGGGACGCTTCACCGATACGCTGCCGGCGAGCACCGGTTACTACGTGCCGTTGGTGCGCGAAGACCGCGCGGTGGGGGTGCTCGGCCTGACCATGCCGCCCGGGGCCGCGCTCACGCTGGCCCAGCGCGACCTGCTGGATTCCTTTGCGCAGCAGCTGGCGCTGATTGTCGAGCGCGACCACCTGCGCGCGGCCGGTGAGCGGGAGAAGCTGCTCGCGGAATCGGAGAAGCTGCATCGCACGCTGCTCGACAGCGTGTCGCACGAGCTGCGCACGCCGCTGGCGGTCATCACTTCCGCCGCGGAAAACCTCGCGACGGCGGACGGCCCGCTTCGCGCCAGCCTGATCACCGAGGTACGCACCGCGGCGCAGCGGCTCAACCGGCTCGTGGGCAACCTGCTCGACCAGACCCGGCTGGAAAGCGGCGCGCTCAAGCCGCGGCTCGATTGGTGCGACGCCCGCGACATCGTCAACGCCGCCCTCGAGGGCGTGCGCGACGCGCTGGCGGGGCACCCGCTCGAGGTCATCATGCCCGACGAGCTCCCGCCGGTCCGGCTCGACTTTGCGCTGACCGAGCAGGCGATCGCGAACCTGCTGCTCAACGCCACGCTGCACACCCCGGCGGGCACGGCGGTCTTCCTGACGGCTGGCCTGGAGCGGGGCGGGCAACGCGTTTTTTTCACGGTGGCGGACCGCGGGCCGGGTTTCCCCGCGGCGATGACGGAGCGGCTGTTCAAGAAATTTGCCCGGGGGGATGCGGCCCGCGCGGGCGGCCTCGGGCTCGGGCTGTCCATCGTGCGGGGCTTTGTGACCGCGCAGGGCGGCGACATCGTGGTGGGGGAGAATCCCGGCGGCGGGGCGGTCTTCACCATCTACCTGCCGCACACGCCGCACGGGAAGGTGCCCAGCGAATGAGTGCGTCGCCGGCCAAGCCCGCCATTCTCGTCATCGACGACGAGGCGCAGATCCGCCGCCTGTTGCGGCGCAACCTCGAGGCCGCCGGCTACACGGTGCGCGAGGCGGACAGCGGCGGCGCCGGCCTGGCGGAAACCGCGAGCCGCCCGCCCGAGGCGGTGATCCTCGACCTCGGCCTGCCCGACATGAGCGGGGTGGAGGTGGTGCGGCAACTGCGCGAGTGGTCGAAGGTGCCGGTGCTGGTGGTCACGGTCCGGTCGGCCGAAACCGACAAGGTGGCGGCGCTTGACGCCGGGGCCGACGATTACCTGACCAAGCCGTTCGGCGCGCCCGAGCTGGCGGCGCGCCTGCGGGCGATCCTGCGCCGCATGCAGAAGGAGGAGCGGCCGCCGCAGGAAAAGATTGGCGACATCGAGGTCGACCTGGGCGCCCGGCTCGTCCGTCGCGCGGGCCAGGAGGTCCGGCTCACCGGGAAGGAATACGGCCTGCTGCGGCTGCTCGTGCTGCACCGCGGCAAGGTGCTCACGCACCGGCAGATTCTCCGCGAGCTCTGGGGCCCGAAGGCCGAGGGCAACACGCATTACCTGCGGGTGCACATGACCCACCTGCGCCAAAAACTGGAAGCGGATCCGTCGCGGCCGCGCCACCTGCGCACGGAGTCCGGCATCGGCTACCGGCTGCTCGAGGAATAGACGATGGACTCACTCACCCTCTTCGGCCTGTTCGCCGTCTCGGCCATGCTGGTCTGCTACGCGTTCGAGGATCGCAGCCGCTGGTTCGTGCTGGCGTTCGCGGTCTCGTGTCTCCTCGGCTCGGCCTATGGTTTTCTGCAGGGCGCGTGGCCGTTCGGCCTAGTGGAGGCGATCTGGTCGATGGTGGCCCTGCGCCGGTGGTGGAAGGCGGCCGCCGCGAAGCCTGCGAACGGCGGTGGCGCGGAGCCGTGAGCTCCGCCTAAACGGTTTCTTAACTACTTAACGCCGGGATGCGCCGGCTTAACGCTTTCTTAATACATCCCGGCGGGTTCTTAGCGGTTCCTTAGCGGTGGGCGGCATGGGTGGTGCGTTATGGGGAGGGGTCTTAGCTATTAACCACCAACCTCGCAGCGCTTCCTCCCATGGCCGAAAAAAACACCGCCTCAATGAAGCCCACCCTCGGGCTCACCGGACTGACGTTCAATGCGATGGCGCTCATCGCCCCGGGCGCCTTCCTCTGGCTGACCTTTGAAGAACAGGCCCTCTACGGCGCGCCGCTGGCCGGTTCCGCCATGTGGTTCGGATTCTTTCTCGCGCTGCTCCTCTGCCTAGCCACGGCGATCAGCTACGCCGAACTCTCCAAGCTCTACCCCGGCACCGGCTCCTCCTACTTCTACGCGGAGCAGGCCTTCCTCTCCAAGAAGAAGGCGTTCAAGTACGCCCGCCTCATCAAGTTCGCGACCGGCTGGGCGAGCCACCTCTATTACTGGATCTATCCCGGCCTCATGGTCGGCGTGACCGCCCTGCTCGGCGGCTACCTGGCGAGCCAGTTCTGGCCCGACACCTTCAGCAGCTCGTACAACAGCCCGCTGCTGATGATTTTGATCTGCATCGGCTTTTCCCTGTTCGTTTCCTGGATCGCCCAGCGCGGCGTCAGCGGCTCGACCGGGGTGAACATCGCGATGAACGTCATCCAGATCACCGCGCTGCTGGTATTCTCCGTCATGGCGCTCGGTTATCGCCTGAATCACGCCGAGGGCGCCTCGGCCATCCACCTCTCCAACGGCACCGCGATCAACTACCAGGTCGACCAGGTCAACGTGACCGATGACAAGGGCGCGCCGGTGCCCGACACCTGGGCCGACGGCTCGGCCAAGTACCAGACCGACGACAAGGGCGCGGTGCTCAACCAGGTCGACGACAAGGGCAAGCCCGTGCTCGACAAGGACGGCAAGCCCGTCCCGCTCGCGGCCATCAAGCAGCAGGACCGCACCGTCGCGGATGACGACCTGAGCAAGGACAAGAACAAGGACACCGACATCCTCTCCACCCTGACCGCGCTGGGCCTCGCGAGCGGCGATCCCTATCCGCTTTTCCAAAAGGACAAGGATGGCAAGTGGGTCAAGGACAAGGACGGCCACGTCGTCGCGACCCCGTTCACCATCAGCTACACCGAGAAGGACGGCGGCATCACCGGGACCGCGGGCAGCGCGACGGATCCGCTGACCTTCAACTACCACAGCTCGGCCAAGTCGGTCATCGCCCCGCACAACTTCAGCTGGCTCTTCGTGCAGGCCTGCATCGCGATCCTCTGCCTGGTCGGCTTCGAGTCCGTCTCCTCCATGGCCGAGGAGGCGAAGAACCCGAAGAAGGACATCGCCCGCGCGATCATCCTGTCCCTCGTGATCCAGGGCGCGGTCTGCTACCTGATCGAATACTTCTGCGCGAATTACTTCCTGAACAGCGGCTACACCATGGTGAACGCCGGCGCCTCCAGCGCGCCGATCGGTGACATGATGAAGATCGTCGGCACCTGGGCCTTCGGCAGCGCCAAGGCCGGCACGGCCTTCATGCTCGTCCAGGCCTTCACGGTCTTCCTCGCCCTCATCGGCACGACGCTCGCCTGCCTCAACACCGGCGCCCGCGTGACCTACGCCATGGGCCGCGACGAGGAGATGGGCGCGCACTTCGGCCTCCTGCACGAGAAGAACCTGACCCCGCACCGCGCCATCTGGACCCTGGGCGTCCTTTCGATCTTCGTCGGCATCGTCACGGTGGCCGTCTACCTCGGCGGCACGACGCCCGCGGCGCTCGACAAGCACAACCTCTGGTACAGCTTCGGCATCTTTGCGCCGGAGACCTACGCCGCGATCCCGAACACCTTCGTCATCGTCACGCTGGTCTGCAACTTCGGCACGTTCCTCCTCTACATGACGACCTGCATCGTGGCGATGGTGGCCTTCAAGGAGCACCACAGCTTCCACGGGTTCAAACACATGTTCGTGCCGATCTTCGGCGTGATCGCCAACTTTCTCTGCATGCTGTTCTACCTGATCGGGCCGCTGACCGTGAACGGCTCCAGCCTCGTGGCCGGCATGAGCTACAAGGAGCCCTACATCGCCCTCGGCATCGTCGCCCTCTGGGGCATCTGGGGCGCGGTTTACCTGGTCCGGCGCAGCAAGGCGGCGAACAAGTCCATCCTGATTTCTGCACCCGTGCAGACATAGCGGTTAGATTGAGGGACAGATCGCGGCCCCCGTCTGATATCCGGGGGCCGCACCCTTTTTTGTGAAAGTCACCCACGCCCAGCTCTCGGTGGTCGGGCCGGTCCGCGAGATCAACGAGGACTTCGTGGCCTGCTGGCAGCATGACGAGACGGCCAAGGCCTGGAACTCCCGCCTGGGCTGGATGCTCGCCGACGGGGTCGGCGGCGAAAGCCACGGCGAGCTGGCCAGCCAGCTGGCGGTGACCGCCGCGCTGATCGCCTTCCAGACCGCGCTGCCGGACGCCCCGGTTTCCGTGCTGCTTCGAGCGATGTTCAGCGCCGCCAGCCGGGCCGTCTACGATGCCGCGATGGCCAACCCGGACCAGGGCAAGATGGCGACCACGCTCACGGTCTCCGTCCTCCGCGAGAACACCCTGCACGTCGCGCACGTCGGCGACTCGCGGGTCTACCTCGTGCGCGCGGGGCAGATCCGCCGGCTGACGACCGACCACTGCATGGTGGCCCTGCCGGTGAAATTCCGGCTCATGCACGAGCACCTCGCGATGACGAGCCCGATGCGCTCCATGCTGACGCGCAGCGTCGGCCACGAGCCGATCGCGAAGTACGACACGGCCCGCGAGGACGTGCAGAAGGGCGACACGATCGTGCAGTGCTCCGACGGCCTGTACGCGTTTGTACTCGACGAGGAGATCCGCGAGATGGTCAGCCATTTCGAGCCAGCCGAGGCTTGTCGGCGGCTGATCGCGCTGGCAGAGAAGCGGCACGTCGATGACAATATTTCCGTCCAGATCATCCGCATCGATCAGACCGACCTGATCGCCTACAATCGGGGCCATCCGATCTACATCAAACCCACCTCCACCTCCGTGAGCAGCGAACTTGAGCCGGGCAGTGTCCTCGATGAACGATTTGAGCTGACCGAGCTCATCAGCCGTAGCGGCATGGCCTGCATCTTCAAGGCCCGCGACCACGAGAGCCAGGAGATCGTGGCGGTGAAGGTCCCGCTCATGCAGTTCGAGAGCGACGTCGCCACCTTCACGCGGTTCCAGCGCGAGGAGGAGATCGGCCGCCAGCTCGACCACCCGTACATCCTCAAGATCATCCCGGTGACCCAGGAGAGGAGCCGGCCGTATCTCGTGATGGAGTTTCTCGAGGGCCAGACGCTCGACAAGGTGATGGAGGCCACCAAGCCGCTGCCGGAAAAGGAGGCGGCGAAGATCGCGAGCCGCATCTGCGAGGCGCTCGACCACATGCACGCGAAGGGCATCGTCCACCGCGACCTGAAGCCGCAGAACATCATGGTGTGCACCGACGGCAGCATCCGCATCCTCGACTTCGGCATCGCGAAGGCGGCCCGCATGCGGCGGCTCACGTTCGCCGGGTTTTCCCCGACGATGGGTACGCCGGACTACATGGCGCCGGAGCAAGTCAACGGCCGCCGCGGCGACCACCGCACCGACATCTACAGCCTCGGGGCGATCCTCTACGAGATGGTCACCGGCAAGGTGCCCTTCGAGGGCGAGAGTCCGTACGTCGTGATGAACGTCCGCACCACCGGGGACCCCGTCGCCCCCCGCAAGATCAACGAGCATCTCACCCCGGTGATGGAGGAGATCGTCCTGCATGCCCTGGCGCGGAATCCCGACGAGCGCTACGAGAGCGCCGCCCGGATGAAGGCCGAGCTGGACGACTACGAGATCGTGGAGTTGGTCGAGCGGTTCCGTCATCTCCAGCCGGCGCGGTCATGGAAGGGCCGCTTCCGGGCGATGCCGGTCATCGTTTTCTTCGTGGTGCTCCAGGTGGTGGGCTTCGGGGTGATGCTTTGGTATTTCACAACCCGTGGAAAACACTGAGCGGCTGCGGCACCCGGGCTGGGGGTATCTCACCGCCCTGGTGGCGGTCTCCGCCGCCACGGGCATCGGCTACCTCATCCGGCCGTGGTCCGACTACTGGGCGGTGGCGGTCATCTACCTGTTCGCGATCGTGCTGCTCGGCCTCCGGTTGCGGCAGGGACCGATCCTGTTTGCCGCCACGCTCTGCGCGCTGACGTGGGATTTCCTTTTTTTCCCGCCGCTCTACACGTTCGTCGTCACACGGGTGGAGGACTGGATGATGCTGGGGCTCTTTTTTGTCATCGCCCTCGTGACCGGCCGGCTCACCGGCCGCATCCGCGCGCAGGAGCAGGCCGAGCGGGCGCGCGCCCAGCGGGCCACCGCACTCTATGAGCTCACGCGCGTGCTGGCGTCGGCGCAGTCGGCCGACGAGGTGCTGCGCAACGCCGCGGGGCAGGGCGCCGCGCTGTTCGGGGCCCGGCTGGCGGTGCTGACGGCCGAGTCCGAACAACCGGGCCGGCTGGTCCTGCATCCGTCCGCGGCCCTGGCCCTCACCCTGGTGGAACAACAGACGGCGTGGGAGTTTTTTTCCGGCCGGGCGCGTTCGAGTCGTTTCGCCCCGCCGGCGGCGGCGGGCGGGCGGGCCTATTTCACGCTGGCCGTCGCCGGCCGGGTTTTGGGCGTGATGGTCGTGCAGCCGGCGCCCGGGGCGGGGTTGAGCCCGGCGCAGCAGGAACTGCTCGATGCCTTCTCCACGCAGATCGCCCTCGCGCTCGAGCACGAGCGGTTGCGGGCCGAGCACGAGGCGGCGCGGGTGCAGGCGGCCTCTGACCGGCTGCACCGCACGCTGCTCGACAGTGTGTCGCACGAATTGAAAACCCCGCTGGCGGTCATCGCCGCGGCGACCGAGAGCCTCGGCGCCACCGTGGCCCCGGCGGACCGGCCGCTCGTCCAGGAAATCCACGTGGCGGCCGAGCGGCTGCGCGGCGTGGTGGTCAACCTGCTCGACACGACCCGGCTCGAGTCCGGCGGCCTGCACGCGCAGCTCGACTGGTGCGACGTCTCCGACCTGGTGAATGCGGCGCTGAAGATTGTCGGTGACGCCCAACTCGGCCGGACGATCCACCTGCGGTTGCCAGCCGGCCTGCCGCTCGTGCGGTGCGATTTCGATCTCATCCAGCAGGCGGTGGCCAACCTGGTGCACAATGCCTGCCGTCACACCCCGGCCGGGGTGGAGATCACGGTGGCCGCGGGGACGGACGAGGCGGCGGGCCGGCTCTGGCTGGCCGTGGCCGACGACGGCTCCGGCTTGCGCGAGGAGCAGCGGGCGCGGTTGTTCGAGCGCTTTTTTCGCGGCGACCCGGGGCGCGCGGGCGGGCTCGGGCTGGGCCTTTCGATCGCCCGCGGCTTTGCCGAGGCGCACGGCGGCACGCTCGTCGCGGAGAACCAGCCCGGCGGGGGGGCGCGGTTTGTCCTTTCCCTGCCCTTGCAGCATCACGAGCAGGTTCCCGCCGAATGAACCCGCCCGAAATTTCCGCCGAGATCCTGATCGTGGACGACGAGGAGCAGATCCGCCGGCTGCTGCGCGGCACGCTCACGGCCGCCGGTTACCGGGTCCGGGAAGCCGGGGACGGCCAGTCCGGGCTGGACGAAGTCGCCGCCAAGCCACCGGCTGCGGTCATCCTCGATCTCGGGCTGCCCGATGCGCCGGGGTTGGAGGTGCTGCAGCGGCTCCGCGAATGGAGCGAGGTCCCGGTCATGATTCTTTCGGTGCGGGCGCAGGAGCAGGACAAGATCGCGCTTCTCGATGCCGGCGCGAACGATTACCTGACCAAGCCCTTCGGCGGGGGCGAACTGCTGGCCCGGCTGCGGGTGCTGCTGCGCCGGCCACCCGGTCCGGTGGAAACGGGCGTGGTGCAGTTCGGCACCGTGACGGTCGACATGAGCCGGCGCGTCGTGACCAAGGACGGGCGCGACGTGCTGCTGACCGCGCGCGAATATGCGCTGCTCCGACTGCTGGTCGCGCACCGGAACCGGGTGATCACCCACCGGCAGATCCTGCGGGAGCTCTGGGGACCGAAGTCCGAGGAGCAGACCCATTATGTCCGGGTTTACATGTCGCGGTTGCGCGAGAAGCTGGAGGATCAGCCCCACCAGCCGCGGTTTCTCGTGACGGAAACCGGCTCGGGTTACCGGCTGGACGTGGGGTAGGGCGGATGGCGGCAGGCTATCCCGCCAGCAAAACAACCGGGCTGTTGATGTCTTGTTGATGTGATCGGGCCGTCATTTAACCCTTTGTTAATGCGCCGTGGTATGCGCGGTGCACCCAAGGAAGACCGGCATTCGCAGGGGAGTTAACAGGTCAGCCAGCAAGCCTCTGCGACCGGACCCATTTCCCTGACCGGAAAATAGAACATAGTGTGAGTAAGCCAAAAGCGGCTCCCTCTGGACCAGGGAGCCGCTTTTATTTTCCGTGGCGGGCGGGCCCGGGCGGCGCCGGCTTGTTCATGCCCTGTAGATATTTCCCGGCCGGTTGTTAACGTTTTGTTTATGCGCCGTGGTATGCCCGCTGCAGCAATGAGAAGCGTATTCAGTAGGTTTTCCTTAGCCGGAAAACCGAACATAGTGTAAGTGAGTAAAAAGCGGCTCCCCCTAGACCAGGGAGCCGCTTTTATTTGGACCCGAGGGAATGGGGGCGTGCCGGGCCGGATGATTTTTGCGGTTTACGCCCTTGCCGGCTCCGCCGCTAATGGCGCCACGAATGAACACCGGCGCGACCAAACCCTACATCTTGATCATCGACGATGAGGTGCAGATCCGCCGGCTGTTACGCGTCACCCTGGAAGCCGAGGGTTTCCGCGTGCGGGAGGCGGAAACCGGGCAACTGGGGCTGAACGAGATTGCGCTCGCGGCGCCGGACGGCGTCGTGCTCGACCTCGGCCTGCCCGACCTGGATGGCACCGAGGTTATCCGCCGGCTGCGCGAATGGTCGAAACTCCCGGTGCTGGTGCTGTCGGTGCGCGACAGCGAGGACGACAAGATCGCGGCCCTCGACGCCGGCGCGGACGATTATCTCACCAAGCCTTTCAGCGGCCGCGAACTCCTGGCCCGCGTCCGCGCCGTCCTGCGGCGCACGCAGTCGTCCAACGAACCGTCCGTCGTGTGCTTTGGCCCGGTCGAGGTCGACCTCGCGGCGCGCGTCGTCCGGCGCGCCGGCGCCGAGGTCAAGCTGACCGCCAAGGAATATGCGCTGCTCCGCCTGCTGGTGCAGCATCGCGGCCGGGTGGTCACGCACCGGCAGATCCTGCGCGACCTGTGGGGCCCGAACGCCGAGGAAAACACGCACTACCTGCGGGTGTACATGACCCACCTCCGGCAGAAGCTGGAGACGGATCCGCACGCGCCGGTGTTTCTGAAAACCGACTCGGGTATCGGCTACCGGTTGGTGGAGGAGTGAGGGGCGCCCGACGGAATGATTGCGGCCTCGCCAACCGCGGGGTCTGTGAACAACCTGCGCGCAAATAGTTTTTGCGTTCGGGCGCGGCCACCGCGACCTTCGGCGCATGGGCGAATCATGCAAGACCACTTCTCCGGCCGGCCGAGCTGCATCCAAGGCAGCCAACTCCCCGCAGCTTCCGCCCAAGAACGCCTTCTCGACGATCACGGGCGACGACTGGCGGCGCTCGATCGCCTCCGCGCGGTCGCGGCCGAATGCGGCCTTGGCACAGATCCGGACCGCGATCTCCTCGTCCTCCCCGAAGACGCCGTAAGCCTCCTCGAGGCGACGGGCGGGGCCTGGGCGGAGCTCGGTGAGGCCATCCGCGCCTTTCGTGCGACCCTGCCGCTGCTGCCGCTGCACCAGTTCGGTTTTCCCGCGGACTCGGAGGATTCCCTCGCGGAAGGCAGCCCGGCGCTGCGCCACATCGGCGGCGGCGTGGAAGCCTGGGCGTTCCAGGATGACGAGGACTCCGTCTATAAATTCTTCCGGCCGATCGAGGCACAATGGATCGGGGCGACCTTCCGCTACGAGCCCGGTGAGGACCACGCGCTGCGGGCCGAGGCCTGCCCGGGCAGCTACCGCGACCTGCTCGAAAAACTGGATGTCATCAACGCGATCGGCGGCATGCCGACCGAGGTGGTCGGCGTGACCCCCGAGGGCGTGCTGGTGGTCAAGCAGGTCCTTGGCGCCCGGTTGCCCGAAGGCACGGATACCAGCCGGCTGCTGCCCCCGGCCTTGATCACATGGCCCTCGCGTTTTCTGCGCTGCGACCGCGATCATCCGCGCCTGGCCTTCGTGCGCGACCAGGCGTGGCTCGTCGCGGACCCGCACGACCGCAACGTGGTGCGCGCGGCCGACGGATCCATGCGGATCATCGATGTGGTTGCGGCTCCCGTTACCGCCGCTGTCACCGGCCACCACCCGCTCCTGCACGACTGGCTGCAGCGGGTCCGGCTGGACCCCGCTGCGCCGCTGCTGGTGGCGCCGGGGGATGACGAGCTTTAGCCGTGAGACCAGTCTCCCGAGATAGGATCACCTGGAGGGTCCGTCTCCCGACGGACCGCGGACAGCCGGGAGGCCGTCCCTCCACCGGGGCGGATTCCGCCCGAAAAAAAGCCACGACAATCATGTCGCGGCGAAACGAAAACCGGCGGACTAAATCAGGCGCCGGGCTTGGCGAGCTCGGCGAGAATCATCTCGGCCTGCTTCTCCGTCGTGCCCTTGTAGTCGGCGTAGATGATCTTGCCGTCCTTGATCAGGTAGGCGGAGCGGTGGGCCATGCTCGTCAGCGGCATCGCGGCCGGCACGCCGAAGGCGTTGATCACCGCGCTGTCCATGTCGGCGATGAGGGTGAAAGGCAGGTGGTATTTGTCCTTGAAGGCCTTTTGCGCCGCGACGTCGTCGTGGCTGACGCCGATGACGGCCACGCCCTTTTTGGTGAGTGCCTCGTAGCCGTCGCGCAGCGAGCAACCCTGCTTCGTGCAACCGGGGGTGTCGGCCTTCGGATAAAAATAAACGAGCGTGTAAGGCTGCTGTTTGTAGACGTCGGCGAAGGCGAGTTTCACGCCGGCTTCGGTCGTGGCGGTGACAGCGGGGGCGGGATCACCCACCTTGAGGGGATCGGCGTGGGCTTGGGCGAAGAGGGACATGGTGGCAAGGAGGAGGAAGAGGCGGGATAATTTCATGGCACCCGCAGGCTAGTCAGGGACCGCCGATTGGCAAGTGGGGCCCGGCGGGCCGCCCGACAGCGGTGATTTTCCCGGGTTCCCGGGAAAGCCCGCATATTTCCGGGAGTTTTTCCGCCAGGGAACCCCGGGGCCCGCCCCGGGTTCTGAACAGGACCGGCCCGGGACTGACCTGGCCCAGCCGGACCAACCACCACACCACCATGAAACAGAACCTGCTCATTAAATCTTTCCTGCTCGCGGTCGCCGCCTTCAGCCTGGCCGGCGCCGCGCGGGCGGCCGACGCCATGTCGTCCGCCTCCGTGCCCCCGTCGGGCACGATGGGCCTGCTCGGCCAGACTTACGCGGGGCTGTCCTACAGCTACCTCGATCTCAATCATTCGCCGGACCATACGGACGACTACCGCTTCGACTACAACCAGCCGCTCAACGCCGGCCTGGATGGCGTGCTGTCCTATGACTTCATGCAGACCGGGGCCGTCAAGCAACAGGCCGTGGCGGGCGCGCTGCGGGCGTTCAGCTCCGCTTACACCTGGGGCAAGCCCTACGTCGAGGCCGGCGCCGGCTACACGTGGGAGCGCGGCGGCGGCGGGAAGGACAATTCCGTGCTGTGGGAGATCGCCGTCGGCACGGAATTCCAGCTCGCGCCGGCGTTCACGCTCACGCCCTTCGTCAAGTACCAGGGCACGCCCGACCTCGCGCAGCGCGACGTCTGGAATTATGGCGTGAAGGCCAATTACTGGGTCGACAGCCAGTGGGCGCTGACGGCGGGCCTCGACCGCGACAACCACCAGGCCATGCGCTACCTGGTCGGGACAAATTTCCGCTTCTGATTTCCGCCACAGGCGGAGTGTGTGCAGCGGGCCGCGACGCAGGGGTGCGTCGCGGCCCTGCTTTTTTTGCGGGAAAAACCGGCGGGCGACAGGAAGATTTTCGGCGGGTTCCGCGGGAGAAAATTTTCCGCGCGATGATTTTTCCGGGCGGAACTTCACCGGTGATCGCGTGTTTGAGCAATTGTCCCCACGGCGTCCTGCCGGGGAACACCGCTAAAAAGTAAAACCATGAAACAAAAAATCATTCTTAAATTCCTTGTTCTCGCCGGGGTGACCTCACTGGGTCTCACGGCCGCCGCGCGCGCGGACACCACCACCGCGGCGCCACCCGCGACGGTGGCCACCGACAACGGCCTGCTCGGCCAGACTTACGCGGGGCTATCCTACAGCTACGTGCATCTCGGGACCTCGCCCGTCAGTGCCGACCGCTACAGCTTCGAGTACAACCAGCCGCTGAGCGCCGGCTTCGACGCGGTGTTTAATTACGACCGGACGCAGGACGGGCTCCTCGCGGGCGACCGCGGCTACGCGCAGAACCTCGACGCCGTGCTGCGGGCCTTCAGCCCGTCGTATTCCTGGGGCAAGCCCTACCTTGAGGCGGGTCTGGGCTATGACCGCAACAAGTACGCCGGGGCGAAGGACGATTCCCTCGCGCTGATCGGCGGCGCCGGCGTGGAGTTCCAGGTGACGAACGCCCTGACCCTGACGCCCTTCGTCCGCTATGAGCGCACCAACGGCTTCGCCGACAAGAACACGGCGACCTACGGCGTGAAGGCGAACTACTGGCTGACGAGGCAGTGGGCGCTCAGCAGTGCGATCACCCGCGATGATGCGCAGAACATGAGCTATAAAATCGGGTTCAACGCCCGGTTCTGATTTTCAGCGTCAGCTGAAGGTGGGCCTGGGCCGCGACGCAGGGGTGTGTCGCGGCCCTCCGCCTTCCGGCTGATAAAACCCATGTAACCGCGCCATGTGCCGGTCGTCATGATTCCCAGCTGGGTCTTAGCATCAGCTCGCTAGAAAAAAATGAGCCGCGGCGCAGGGGTGTGCCGCGGCTCTTAATTTTATGGGTGCGGCCGTGAGCGTAGGGGCGCAGTCTTGCCCGTTCGACAGGCTCAGGGCCCAGAGCTTGTCGAGGGGCTGCGCCCTCGAACGGGATGCCGCGCAAGCAGGGCGCAGCAAGTCTGCGCCCCTACAGGACTCCTGCATGTGGCTGGCTGAACGTGGGGAGAGTCCGCCCTATAATTTCGCGTGAAATCCCGCGCTCGCCCCGACCCACGTCCGGCCTTTGTTGAAATCCACGCCGTGCATCGCCCCCTTGGTGAGGCGGACCAGCTGGTTGACGAGCCGGGGCAGGCCGGTGCCGTCGCCGGCGAAGATCAGCCGGACCTCGGCCTTGGCCGGGCCGTCAGGGGTCTCCATGATCGGGGCGTAGGTGACCTTGCGCTGGAGCAGCCACTCGGACGGATTCGGGATGGCGGCGATCTTCTCCCCGGTGGGGGTGATGTCCACCCCGAGCCCGGCAAACGAGTAAAGCGGCTTGCAGACGTAGTTTTCCAGATCGCCGGGCATGGACTTCAGCTCGCTGACAAAATGGCAGGGTGGGGCGTACGGGCTCCGCAGGAAAGGCAGGGTGTGTTTGCTGATGCGGAAATACCAGTTGGGGTGTCCGGCCCACTGCACCTCGAGGTCGTCGAAGAAGCTGAATTTCATCGGCGGTTTCTTCCGCAACAGTTCGTCGAAGATGACGCGGTTGAAGATCCGGTGGATCGGGACCTCCCGGCCACCGGAGTGATAAAACAGCTGCCGGCCGTGTTTGATGACCTTGGTGACGCACAGCGGCTTGATGCCGAGAAACGCATGGGTGCAGGCGAAATCGATGCGGGTCTTCTGCTGGTCGGGTTCGATCTCCAGGAGCACGACATTCTCGGCCAGGCAGTCACCCAAAATGGCGTGGCGGAAGGCAGCGAGATAACCCGCTTCGTCCAGTCCATCGAAGTAAGGGGTGAAATCGGGCGGGATCGCGGGGAAATGTTTCTGGTAGGTGCGCGCCAGCAGCGCCTGCCAGCAGGCGACGGTGGGAAAACCCTGCAGCTCGATCAGCTGCGGCAGCACCTGGCCGCCGGCGTCGTGGCACAGGGCAAAGTCCACGGCGAGAAAGTGCGGGAAGGGGGTTTCGGCCGGAACCGTGAGTCCGGCCGGGATCGCATTGGCCGCCTGCCGCCGGAATTCCGGGGTGCCGAGCTGGCCCAGGATATCGTCCGCGGCGCGAACCAGTGCGCGGGTGGTGGGCTCGTCGAGAAACAACGGGGACTCGGCGACGCGGAAATCCGCCGGCCAGTAAACCGCCGTGTTCAGCTCCGCGAGGAACGCCGCATAGGTTTGCTCGGTGAACGCGGCGTTGTAGCGCTGGCGGAGGATGGGGATCATGGGCGGAGATCGCGGAAACGCGGAAGAGCGGAGAGGCGGAATCCGGAGAAAGAAAAGGATGCAGGGAGGGCAAGCATGCGGTTTTGATTTTCGCGCTTCCGTCCTTTCGTGTTTCCGCGATTGCCTAAATCAGGAACTTCCCCTTCGCCATGACCTGCTCGTCGTCGAGCCAGATGTCGAAGAAGCGGCCGACGCAGTCGATGTGGGTCGTGCTCTTCCAGGGCTGGCCCGTGTGCTCGGAGTACGGGTGGCCGAAGGCGATGTGGATGCCGGGAAGTTTTTCGTCCTGCAAAATGTGGCCGATGATGCGCGTGCAGGCGAGGTTGGTGCCGATGGCGAACTCGCCGACGCGGTTGGAGTTCTCGTCGGTGTGGCAGTAGGCGTCGAACTCCTTGAGCAGTTCCTGGTTGGCACAGGCCAGGCTGGCGATGCGGTTGTCCTTGATCTCGATCGTCAGCGGCGTGGCCCCGATGTCGCCGTATTTCTGGCAGAGGTAGTCGCCGACGACGCCGTCCACGACGAACCGGCCGTTCGAGTTGAAGGGTGACGTGAAGATCTCGCCACCGGGCAGGTTGCCCCATTTTTCCGGGACGATCAGGCCGGAGGTCTTGACCCACTTCAGGTTCGGCGAGAGCTCGGCGACGTAGTCGGTGCCGGCGGCCGTCTGGCAGGTGACGCGCTTCGTGCGGCGGCACTTCTCGATCAGCTTCTGCGAGAGACGGTCCACCTCCGTGAAGTCGGCGCACATGCCCTCGAGCATGATCTGCTTGTTGATGTTCACCATGTGCCCGTGGCGGATGTGGCGCGGGTTGATGACGTCCATCATCTGCATCCGCGTGCGCAGCTCGCCGGTCTGGGTGATGCAGGCGTAGATGCTGACCTGGGCTTGCGCGAGATCCGCGAGTACGGCCGCGGGCATGTCGCGGTGCGGGCGCGGGCCGTATTCCTCGAGGACGAAAACGTTATACGGCGCGCCGGTCTTCTCGATCTCATACACGAGGGCGGCGGCGATCTCGGCGCACGCGTGGTCGGTGATGAGCGTCATGCGTTCGTTCGACTGCAGCTTGAGGCAGACGTGGATCGCGTTGGCCGCTCCCTGCGACAAGGCGGGGTCGAAGCTGGTGGGCAACGAGGCGGCGTGAGGCATGAGGGGGGAGCGGGGGGCCGGGGCAGGGCGTTGGGTGGAGGGAGAGGAGGCGTCAGAGATCAAGTCCGTGGTGGGTTTCGGTGATGATGTAATCGACTACGGATTTCAGATCCTTAGTGCGGTTGTAAACCTCAACCTGCCGGTCGGCCCCGGTGCCGCGGGTCAGGATCTCGTTGACGTAGTTCAGCTCCACGCGGCTGCCGAGTTCATCCACCACATCATCAACGAATTCAAGCAGCTCGCCGATCAGCGCCCGGGTCTCGACCTCCTCCTGCTTGCCGAAGTCGATCATCTTCCCCCCGATGCCGTAGCGCGAGGCGCGCCAGCGGTTCTCGTTGAGCAGCCGGCTGCGGTAGATGCGGAAACTCATGTTCTGCCGGTAGAGTTTGTAGAGCTTGGCGATGACCGCCTGCATGATTGCGGCGAGGCAGATCGTCTCGTCGACGCGCATCGGGATGTCGCAGACGCGGAACTCCAGCGTGTGGAAGAGCGGATGGAGGCGGATGTCCCACCAGATCTTTTTGGCGTTGTCGATGCAGCCGGTTTTGATGAGCAGGTTGACGTACTCGTCGTGCTCGCCGATGGAGTCGAACGCGTCGGGGATGCCGGTGCGCGGGAAGCGCTGGAAGACCTGCAGGCGGTAGCTCTTGAAGCCGGTGTCGCGGCCGACCCAGAACGGCGAGTTCGTGGAGAGCGCGAAGATGTGCGGCAGGAAGTAGCGCGCGGTGTTCATCAGCTGGATCGCGGTCTCGCGGTCCGGCATGCCGACGTGCACGTGGAGCCCGAAGATGAGGTTGGCGCGGGCGACCTGCTGGAGGTCGTTGATCACGCCCTGGTAGCGTTCGCCCTTGGAAATCTTCTGGTCGATCCAGTGCGAGAACGGGTGGGTGCCGGCGGCGGCGATGCGGAGGCCGGCGTTGCGGGCCAGCTTCGCCAGGTCGGTGCGCAGGGCGGTCACGGACCGGCGTGCGTCCGCGACATTTTCGCAGATGTCGGTGCCGACCTCGACGACCGACTGGTGCAGCTCCGGCTTCACGTTCTCCTTCAGCACCATCTTGCCGGCCTCGAGGATCTCCTCGATGTGCGACTTCAGCTCGCGGGTGACGGGGTCGACGATCTGGAACTCCTCCTCAATGCCGAGGGTGAACTTGGGTTTTTTCCGGGAGGCGCACATGGGGGGAGGAAATCGCGGAAGGACGAAACGGCGAAAGGGCGGAGAGTTTGTGGGGTTACTTCTTCTTGGCCGGCGGGAGGCCCACCGCGCCCTTCACGTAGGTGCCCCAGGTGGTGTTGTTCTGGTGCGGGACCTGGGCCTTGGCCTTCTTGACGAGCATCTTCGCGGCGGCTTCGACGACCCACTGGAAGTTTTCCTCGCCAACGGAGTTGCGGTCGGCGTCCGGGGCCGGGTTGCAGAAGTCGATCGCGTAGGGCACGCCGCCGCTCACGCCGAACTCGACGGTGTTGAAATCGTAGCCCAGCGCCGCGTTGAGCGTGAGCACGTCCTTTTCGATCCGCGCCAGCAGCTCCGGCGAGCCGGGCGGGCGGTCGACCACGTAGCGCAGGTGCGGCGCGTTGCGCGGCTCGTAGGGCATGATGCGGACGTCGGTGCCGCCGATGCAGTAGCAGCGGTAGTAGTCGTCGAAGTGCACCTCGGACTGCAGCAGCATGACGAGCTGGGCGGTCTCGGCGTAGGCCTTGAAGAATTCATCCGGGTTGCGGACCTTGTAGACGCTCTTCCAGCCGCCGCCCGCGTGCGGTTTGAAGTAGGCGGGCCAGCCGATGTAATTGAAGATGCCGTCCCAATCGAGCGGGTAGGCCAGGTTCGAGAACGACTCGGGGCTGCAGTCCGTGGGGAGGTCCTTCGAAGGCAAAATGACGGTCTTCGGCACGGCGACGCCCAGCTTGGTCGCGAGGCAGTTGTTGAAGAACTTCTCGTCGGCCGACCACCAGAACGGGTTGTTGATGACGGCGGTGCCGTTGAGCGCCGCGTTCTTGAGCCAGGCGCGGTAGAACGGGACGTCCTGCGAGATGCGGTCGAGCACGACCGCGTACGCCGTGGGTTCGCCCTGGGTGACCTGGTTGATGACGACCTCCTCGGCGGAGACGCCGGGTTCGTTCAGCGCGTTGATGCGCTCGATGAGCGCGGCGGGGAAGGTGCGTTCCTTGCCGTGGAGAATGCCGATCTTTTTCATGGGAGTAGGTTAACCTTTGATGAGCGAAAGGTAGAGCGGAAACATGTCGCGCCAGTAGTTCCAATCATGGCCGCACCATTTCCGGTCGTCGAGGAAATGGGGGATGCCCTTGGTGTTGAGCAGGTGGGAAAGCTGGAGGTTCCGGTCCCGGCAGCCGTCGCGGTCGCCGGTGCCGAGGACGATCCCCATCTGGCGGATCCGGTCCAGGAACCACGGGTCGTCCAGGTTGGGCAGGTACTCGACGGGATTGTTGAGGTAGGTCAGGTCGTCCCGGTAGCCGTCCAGGAACGACCGGATGTCGAACGAGCCGCTGAGGCTGATGCAGTAGCCGACGAGGTCCGGGTGGCGCAGCGCGAAGTTCACCGAGTGGTAGCCCCCGAAGCTGGCCCCGGCGACGCAGATCCGGGAGCGGCCGGTCTCATGCATCACCCGCGGCGCGAGGTCGTGCAGGATCACGTTCTCGTAGGCGATGTGCGTTCGGACGCGGTCGGCCGGCGAGATGGACTTGTTGTACCAGCTTTGCTCGTCGATCCCGTCGGGGCAGTAGATCTTGATTTTCCCGGCGTCGATCAGGTGGGCCACCGAGCCGATCAACCCGAAGTCCTTGTTCTGGTAGTAGCGGCCGAGCGAGGTCGGGAAAAGGATCACCGGGTAGCCGGCGTGGCCGAAGACCAGCATTTCAAAATCCCGGCTCAAGTGCGGGGTATACCAGCGGACATGTTGCTCGTTCATGCGGAGGGTGGCTCGCCGGGAGCCCGGCGCGGCTCCGCTGTCGTGCAATTGTCATGCCGGGTCAAGGTATGATTGCGGGCGAAACGGGCTTCCGGCGCCTGGTCGGACTGGGGAGTGTTTTCAAACCTCCAGTCAGGCCTATTCTGTCATGTCTGATGTCGCCTGCGGCTCGGTGCTGAGCGTAGCGAAGAATCCAGACGGCTTCGAGAGCGGCGCCGCGTGTGCGCGACCGGATCCTTCGCGATGCTCAGGATGACAAACAGGTTTGAAGACACTCCCTGGTTTTCAAAAACCGCTTGGCTTCGCCTGGACCCATCGGTAGCACCGGCCGCTCCCGCCGATGCCACCTCCGCCCGCCGAACTCCGCCTGCATGCCCGCTTTTACTCGCGCGGGTTGCGCAACCACCGCGACCTGGTGGTCTGGCTGCCGCCGGGTTACGGCCGGACCCGCCGGCGCTACCCGGTCGTGTACTTTCAGGACGGACAGAATATTTTCGACCCCGCCACCGCCTTTCTGGGCCAGGCCTGGCAGGCGGGTGACCGCGCCGCGGAGCTCATCCGGCGCCGGCGGCTGGAGGCGGCGATCATGGTCGGGGTTTACAACACCGGCTTCGACCGGATGAACGAATATGCGCCGACCCCCGCGGCGTTCGCCGGCTGGAACGGGGAGGCCAGCCAAAGCACGGGCGACGCCCGCCGCTACGCGCGGTTTTTCGTCAACGAAGTGAAGCCCTTCATCGACGCGAATTACCTGACGCGGCCGGCCGCGCGGCACAATTCCGTGGTCGGCTCGTCGATGGGCGGGCTGGTGTCGCTGTATTTTGCCCTGTGGTATCCGCAGGTGTTCGGCCAGGTGGCCGCCCTGTCGCCGTCGGTCTGGTGGGACGACCGGACCGTCATCCGGGCCTTCGCCCGGCTGCGCCGGAAACCCGCGGTACGGCTCTGGCTCGACATGGGCACGGCGGAGCCCGGTTGGGAAGTGATCCGGGAGTTGCGGGATTCGCTGGTCGCGCGCGGTTGGAAAGCGGGCAGGGACCTGCATTATCATGAAGTGCCGGACGCCGCGCACACCGAGGCAGCCTGGGGCGCCCGGATCGGCGAGGTCCTCCGGTGGCTGCTGCCGCGGGAAAGCCCGCGCCGCCGCCGTTCGTAACGTGGCCGGCCGGTCATCCGGTTGTTCGACCATTGATCCAGTGCCGCTGGTCAGCCCGGGGTGATTCCGGTTTAGACCCCGTGCATGGAAGCACTCCCCGCCGTGATTTCCCGTCAGCCGCCCCCGCCCCAGGCCACGGCGAAAAAATCCGCCTGGCGGATCGCGGGATTGCTGGCCGGCGCGGCCGCCGGCGGACTGCTGGGTTACCTGGTTGCGCGTTACGGCATGAATTTGCTGCTGCCGTTGCCGGGCGCGAAGTTACTCCGGTTGCTGCCCTTGGCATCGCTGCCCCTCGTCTGGCTGGTGGTGGTGGGCTGGCACGAACTCGGGCATGTGGTCGGCGGCTGGTTGGTGGGCGGCCGGTTTCTGCTGTGGGTCGCCGGGCCCTGCATGGTGCGGCGCACCCCGGCGGGAATCCGGGTGGGCTGGAACCGGAATGTGAACACCGCCGGCGGCATGGCGGCGTGTTTACCGCTTGAGCCGGCCCTGATGACGCCGCCGCGCGTCGCCGTCATGATTCTTGGCGGCCCGGTGGCGAGCCTGCTGCTCACGATCGGCGCCCTCTGGCTGGCGGCCGGGCTGGGGTCGGGTGCCGCGCCGGTTTCGCTTGCCCGCGCCCTGGCACAAAACGTGGCGCTCTTCACTGCGGGAACTTCCCTGCTGATCTTTCTCGTGACGGCGGCTCCCGCCACGGCCGGCGGCTTCAAGTCGGACGGCAAGCGTGTGTTCGAGCTTTTGCGGGGCGGCCGCGGCTCGGAACAGGAGGCCGCCATGCTGATGCTGACCACCGCGAGCCTGGCCGGCATCCGGCCGGCGGACTACGATCCGACGATGATCGCACGCGCGGTCTCGCTCCGCGACGGTTCACTCTTCGATCTCTACGGCCACCTCGTGGTTTACTACCATGCGGCGGACCGGGCCGAGTGGGCGGCGGCGCAGATGCATCTGGACTACGTGCTGGCCGGTTCGGACAAGGTCATCCCCTACGTCCGCGACGTGATCCGGTGCGAGTACGCCTGGTTGCTCGCCAGCCAGACCGCCGACGTGGGCGCGGCCCGTGCCTGGCTCGAGTCAGCGGGAAAACTGGAATTCGATCCCGCCACCCGCCTGCGCGCCGAGGCGGCGGTGCTGCTCGCTGAGGGCAAAAAAAATACGGCGGCCGAAAAGGCCCGCGAGGGTCTCCATGCCCTGGAGCACAAGAGCCTCAGCCCGGTCAAAAGTCCCTTCGCCCTCGAGGCGCTCGAACTTATCCTGCACCAGGCGGAAGCCGGCGGGACGCCGGCGGCCTAGATATAATACATCTCGGTCGGATTCTTGGACGAGAGCCGGTCGAGCGTGTAGCTCTTGGTGCGCTTGGTGAGGTCCGCGCCGATCTCGTCCCACACCTGCTTCAGCCGCCGGCCCGACCGGCCCTGAAAATTTCCGCTCAGGTGCAGGCAGCCGCCTTCGACCGCCATCAGGATGTCGTGCAGTGAGATTTCCTCGGGTGCGCGGGCGAGGGTGTAGCCGCCCTGGTTGCCGCGGCGGCTCACGATCAGGCCGTGGGTGCGCAGCTTGCCGAGGATCTGGGCCAGGAAATTCGCGGGTACCGCCTCCGTCTGGGCTAGGTGCTCGATCTGCGCGAGCGTGCCGGAGCCGTGCAGGCGGGCCAGCTCCGCCATGACGCGGCAGGCATAGTCGACTTTGACGGAAATCTTCACGGCGCGGTCAGATGGCGTAGTCGCCACCCTCCGGTTTGACGATCTCGCGCGGCGGCTGGAGCATGCCCGCGGCCACCGTGGCGTTCGTGCCCTGCTCGATCAGGATGAAGGAGCCGGTGAGCCGGTTGGTGGCGTAGCCGTCGAACACCAGCGGCCGGGCCGCGCGCAGGCGGATCTGGCCGATATCGTTCATCGCCAGCTCGGCCGGCTCGGACTCCGGGTCGAGCGTCGCCATCTCGAGGCGGTGCGTGATCTCGGTGACCGCGACCTGCACGGTCTGCGAGGTGTGCTTGAGGAAATATTTCCGGCCGCGCTGCAGCGGCCGCGGGTGCATCCAGCAGACATCCGCAATGAGGTCGCTGCTGGCGCCGGGCAGGTGGTCGGCGCCGATGAGCATGTTGCCGCGGCTGATGTCGATGTCGTGTTCCAGCACCAGGGTGACGGACTGCGGGCAGAAGGCCTCCTGGACCGGGCCGTCGTAGGTCCAGATTTCCTTCACGGTGGTGCTGAGTCCGGCCGGCAGGGCCGTGACCTTCTGGCCGGTGCGCACGATGCCGCCCGCGATCTGGCCGCTGAAGCCGCGGAAATCATGGAGTTTGGGATCGGTCGGATTGTTCGGCCGGTTGACCCACTGCACGGGCAGGCGGAAACCGGTCAGGTTCCAGTCGCTCGCGATGTGCACCGTCTCCAGGTGGCCGAGCAAGGTCGGGCCCACGTACCAGGGCGTGTGCGGCGACGCATCGACAACGTTGTCGCCGGTGAGCGCGCTGAGCGGGATGAACTTTACGTCCTTGATGTCGAGGCGGGGAAGAAATTCCTCAAACTGGGCGCGGATCTCGAGAAAGCGCGCCTCGCTCCAGCCGACGAGGTCCATCTTGTTGACCGCGACGACGAGGTGCGGGATGCGCAGCAGCGAGGCGATGGCGGTGTGGCGGCGGCTTTGCTCGATGACGCCGGTGCGCGCGTCGACGAGGACAATGGAGAGGTTGGCCGACGAGGCGCCGGTCACCATGTTGCGCGTGTACTGCACATGGCCGGGGGTGTCCGCGATGATGAACTTGCGGCGCGGCGTGGCGAAGTACCGGTAGGCCACGTCGATGGTGATGCCCTGCTCGCGCTCGGCCCGCAGGCCGTCGGTGATGTTGGCGAGGTTGATCTGGCCGCCGCCGGTGATGTCCGCGGAACGCTCGAGTGCCTCAAGCTGGTCCTCCATGAGCGACTTCGAGTCGTACAGGAGGCGGCCGATGAGGGTGGACTTGCCGTCGTCGACACTGCCGCAGGTGTTGAAGCGGAGGATGTCGACCGGCAGGGCGGCGGACGCCGCCGCCGATGGCAGATGAGAGATAGAAGTTGGGGAGGCGACCACGGACATGAAAGTTAGGATTTGCGCTTCGAGGAACGGCGGTTTTTCGCGGGGAATGCGCTCAGAAGTACCCGGCTTTCTTGCGGTCTTCCATCGCCGCCTCGGACGATTTGTCGTCGGCGCGCGAGCCGCGCTCGGTGACGCGGGCCGCGGCGATCTCGGTGATGATGTCCGCCACCGTCGTGGCGGGGGACTCGACGCAGCCCGTGCTGATGATGTCGCCGATGGTGCGGACCCGGACCACCAGGTCGCGGACCTCCTCGGTGGGTTTCGGCGGCACGAGGGTGTTCACCGGCAGCCACTGGCCCGCCCGGCGCACGCAGCGGCGGCGGTGGCTGAAATAGATGCTGGGCACCTCCAGCTGCTCGCGCTGGATGTACTCCCACACGTCCGACTCCGTCCAGTTGCTGAGCGGGAAGACGCGCATGTTCTCGCCCGGATTCAGCCGGCCGTTGTAGAGGTTCCAGATCTCGGGCCGCTGGTTTTTCGGGTCCCACTGGCCGAAGCTGTCGCGGAAGCTGAAGAAACGCTCCTTGGCGCGGGCCTTTTCCTCATCGCGGCGGGCGCCGCCGATGCAGCAGTCGAAGCGGAATTCCTCGATGGCGGCGAGCAGGGTCGGGATCTGGAGGCGGTTGCGGCTGATCTCGCCGGGGGCCGGCTGCGCGATGCCCTTGGCGATCGCCCCCTCGACGGTCCGGATGATGAGCCGGGCCCCGAGCTGCTTGGCGCGGCGGTCGCGGAACTCGTTTAGCTCAGGAAAATGATGGCCCGTGTCGACGTTGAGCAGCGGCATCGGCAGCTCCGAGGGTCGGAAGGCCTTTTCCGCCAGGCGCAGCAGGCAGATCGAGTCCTTGCCGCCCGAGAACAGCAGGGCCGGCCGCTCGAATTCGCCCGCGACCTCGCGCATCACATGGATGGCCTCGGTCTCGAGGTGCTGCAGGTGGTCGAGGTGATAGCTGTGCATGTTCGAGGGTATGACGGCGCCCCGGGGGGCGCGCAAGCCGGACGGTGCGGTGGACATCAGGCGTTGACCGCCTGTTTGCCCCACGCGGCGTGCAGGCCGCACTCGCGCTTCTCATCCGCCTTGGCGGGATCGAAGTAATCCCATTCGTTGGGCAGCTGGTGCTGCGCGAGGTAGGCGTCGAGCTCGGCGTCGCTCGCATAAAACAGCGGGCTGACCTTCAGCGCGCCGAAATTCTCGTCGAGGGAAACAATGTCGAGCCCGGCGCGGTTGGGATTCTGCACCTTGCGCAGCGCCGTGATCCAGACGGTGGGCGCCAGCTCGCGCATGCCGCGCTGAAAAGGCTCCAGTTTCATCAAGGCGCTGAATTTCTTGAGCCCGGCCTCGTCCTCGGTGGTCGGGATCGGGCCGTACACGGCGTCGCGGTGCGCCGGCGTGAGGCGCGGCAGGTACGGCTTGAGGTTGAGCCCGAGCCGGGTGCGCAGGGCCTCGGCGTGGACGTAGGTCGCGGGCCGGTTGTAACCGTGGTCCACCCAGAGCACCGGGATGTCGGGCTGTGCCTGGACGGCGAGGTGGAGGATCGCGGCCTCGTACGGCCGGAAGTTGGTCGACACGACGGCGCGGCCGGCGGCCTGGGCGACGGCCCAGCGGACGATGTCCAGTGGTGATTGCCCGCGCAGTTCGGCGTTCCAGCGGGTGAGGGCGGCGGTTGAGCTCATATTAATTGGAAGTTGGGGCGGGAGCGGCATCCCCTGCCGCTCCCGCTTTGATTTGTTCGGGCAACACAATCCGCGAACAAAAGTCACCGAAGCGCTCGCCGGGCAGGCGCTCGTTTTTCCAGCGGGTCAGCACCGGGCGGAGTTCCGCCTCGATGTCGCTGTCCTTGACCGTCTCCCGGAAGACCCGGTTCAGCCGGGTGCCCGCGGCGTTGCCGCCGAGCCAGAGCTGGTAGCGGCCGGGGGCCTTGCCGACGAACGCGATCTCGGCCATGTACGGCCGCGCGCAGCCGTTCGGGCAGCCGGTGGAGCGGATGATGATCTCCTCGCCGCCGAGCCCGAGTTCGCCGCCAAGTTTTTCGATGCGGTCGAGCAGGGCGGGCAGCATGCGCTCGGACTCCGCCAGGCCCAGGCCGCAGGTCGGCATCGACGGACAGGCCATCGACGCGGCGTGCAGCACCGAGGCCTGCTGGTCGACCTTGACGCCGTGCTGCGCGAGCAGCGCGGTGATCGCCGGCCGGTCGGCCGGCGGGACGTTGGCGAGGATGACGTTCTGGTTGGCCGAGAGGCGGAACTCCACGTGCGGAAACTTTTCCGCGACCTGGCGCAGCGCGGTCTTCTGGGCGTGGCCCGGCACGTCCTTGATCCGGCCGGTCTCGACAAAGAGCGTGAGAAACAGACTGCCGTCGATGGCGCGGTGCCAGCCGTAAAGGTCGCCCATCGAGGTGAACTCGAAACGCCGGACGGCCGTCAGGGCGCCGTCCGTGCGGCGGTTGACCTCGGCGTACACCCAGGCCGTGCCGCGTTCCTCGACGACATACTTGAGGCGCGCATGCTTGCGGTTGGTGCGGTCGCCGAAGTCGCGGTGGATCGTCAGCACGGCCTTGGCCACGTCGATCAGCCGGTCCGGCGGGAAGAAGCCGACCACATCGGCGAGCCGCGGGAAAGTCTGCACGTTGCCATGGCTGCGGCCCATGCCGCCGCCGACCGTGAGGTTGTAGCCGACCAGGCGGTCGCCCTCGACGACGGCGATGAAGCCGAGGTCATTGGTGAAGATATCGATGTCATTCACCGGCGGGATGACGAAGCCCACCTTGAACTTGCGCGGCAGGTACGTCCGGCCGTAAAGCGGATCCTCGAAGTTCTGGTTGACCGGGTCGTCGAGCTTGAGCTGCACGCCGTCGATCCAGATGGCGTGGTAGGCCGGCGTCTTCGGCGCGAGGGCGTCGGCCACGCGCACGCTGTCGGCGAAGACCTGCTCGCGGGCCCTGGTGTAGGCGGGGGTGGGCGAAGCCGTGACGTTGCGGTTGACGTCGCCGCAGGCGGCGAGGGTGGAGAGCAGCGAGGCGTTGATTTTTCTGATCAGGGCCCCGAGGCCGGAAAGGAGGACGCCGTGAAACTGGATGCTCTGGCGGGTGGTCAGGCGCAGGGTGTTGTTGCCGTAATCGGTGGCGAGCTGGTCGAAGACGACCCATTGCGCGGCGGTCATGACGCCGCCTGGGATGCGGCCCCGGATCATCATCATGTATTTCTTGGCGGTCTTGCGCAGATCGCGGTCATCCTGTTGGTAGATGCCGTGAAACTTGATGAACTGCTGGTCATCCTCGGAAAAGCGGTCGGCCGCAGGATCGGCCATGGTGGCCGCGATGTTACCCGCGAGGGTGGGGTCGTTTTCTTTGAGGACCTCGTTCTTGTTTACCGGCGCCGTTAAGTTTACAGACATGACAAGGAGAATGCTTGCACCATTAAGCTAATCAGTAAAGTTGAAAAGGTGTCATATTGACTCAAGAAGTCATGATTAACTTAAAGCACTCTAAATCAGGTGGTTTCGTCTGGCTCGTGGGCGCCGGACCCGGCGCGGCTGACCTCATTACGGTCCGCGGACTCAGGCTTTTGCAGAGTGCGGAGGCGGTGGTCTACGATGATTTGACCAATCGTGAGCTTCTTCAGTACTGCCTGCCTACTTGCGAGTTACATTCGGTCGGCAAGCGGGCTGGTTCGCACAGCGCCAGCCAGGGCGAAATCAACACGCTTTTGGTCTCCCTGGCCGGCGCCGGACGCAAGGTGGTGCGCCTGAAAGGCGGGGATCCGATGATTTTCGGCCGGGCGGGCGAGGAAATCGAGGCGCTCCGGTCCGCGGGCCTGCCCTTTGAAATCGTGCCCGGGGTAACCGCGGCCACGGCGTCGAGTGCCGTGGCCGGCCTGCCATTGACCCACCGCGACCACTCGTCCGCTGTGGTTTTTGTGACCGGCCACCAATGTGCCGCGAATACCTCGGCGCTGGACTGGGGCGCGCTGGCCCGGTTGCGCGCCACGCTTTGCTTTTACATGGGCGTGCGTCGCCTGCCGGAGATCGCCCGCAACCTGCGCGGCCATGGTATGCCGGCCAGCATGCCGCTGGCCGTGATCAGCGAAGCCACGCTGCCGACGCAGAAGATCCTGATCGGGACTTTGGCCGAGGCCGAAAAACTTTCCGCAGATTTGGTCGGCCAGCCCGCCTTGGTCGTGATCGGCGAAGTCGTGCGGTTGTCCAGTTTTGCCGCCGAGCTGTCCCAGTTGCACGCGCAGGCCGTGGAACTCAAGTAGAACTTCCGCATCCGCTCGAGACGACTACGCGCTCGCGCGCCAGCGGTCCGCGAGGATTTCGATTAACAGCGGATGCTCGCCCACGAGCCCGGTCATTTGTGTGCGCAAGCCGGGCTGCGCCGCTTCGGCGGCCCGGCAGATTTCCGCGACATCGCCGGCCGGTCCGGCATGGCGGCCGGGGAGCAGAAATTGCATCGCCACGATCACGCGGCCGGCGGCCCACGGCGGCGTGGCCAGCAGGGCGGCCAGCAGTGGATCGCAAAAATCATAGGCGGGCTCGGGCCGCCGTTCCATGCTGCAGGGGGCCACGGCGATCGCGCGGGCCCCGAGCTGCCCGGCCAGTTGCCGGGCCAGTTGGTTGCGCACGTCAGTGACCGCGGCCACCGGGCTGCCATGGTCGACCAGGGCGACGCGCACGCCGCCGGCAGCCGCGTCGCCGAGCACCGCCCTTACCTGGTCGGCGAGAATCACCGCCAGCCGGTCATCGCCCGCTGCAAACAAAGGCGGCGCCACCCGGACCCGCAGGTCCGGGTACCTGATCCGCAACCGGGCCAGATTTTCCGGGAGGTAATCGGTCAGCGCGCGGCTCGGTCCGAAGAAAAGTGGCACGATGACAAATTCACGCTGCCCCGCGGCCAGGCGCTTTTCCAAGGTGGGAAAGAGAATGCCGGCCGGTTGTCCGCCGATCAGCCCCGGGTCGATCCCCGAGGAATGCAGCAACGAAACCGGCTCGACCGGGTAGCCGAGCCGGAGGGTGAGTTTCGCGGCCAGCTCGCGCAAGGCGAGGGTGGCGGCGGGTTCGAGGGAGCCGTTGTCGACGAGCAGCGTGGGCGGCGGCAGGCTCATGCAAAACGAAGGGAAAAATCCGGGTCGGTGGTCATGGCATCGCTTTCGACCGTATGGATTCTTCGCTCCGCCCGGAATGACAAGCCTCGAAAGTCCCGCGTGCGTGGCGTCACCAGCGAGGGCGCAGGCGAGACTGCGCCCCTACCGGCCCGCTCACTCCAGACCCGTGACATTCACGTCGTTGGCATACTCGACGGTGAACTTGACCGTGAGCTCGCGCTTCTCGCCGGGCTTGAGCTCGAGCGACCACTTGAGCGTGCCCTCGTCGGTGGGCTTCGCTTCCTTGGCGTCGGGGGAGAGGAGCTTCACCACGATCTTCTCGTTGCGGGAAAGCGGCACCTGGTCGGCGACGATCACGCGCTCGGCGGACTTCTTGTTGTTCTGGATCGTGATCAGGTATTCGTAGGTGATGCGCTTGCCGGAGTTGGTCAGGCCGGTGTCCTCGGTGAACTTCTGCACGCGCTTGTGCTTCACGCTGATCCCCTCGTCGGCGCCGAGGGCGAGGTCGAACTTCTCCCCCGCCATCACGGTGCGCAGGCTGCTGGTGGCCACGAAGGTGCCGTCGAGGAAGACATTCATCGCGCCGGCGAGCAGGGGAAAGTCGGAGCTGTTCATCACCTTCGTCGTGAGGAACGCGGTCGCGAGGCGCTTCGGCACCGTGAGGTATTCCGCATTGGCGAGCAGCCGGGTGCTGGTGATCGGCACCTTCTGCGGCGAGTTGTCGCTGGGGACGCTGGCGGCCGTGGCGATCCTGAAGGAGGCGCTGGTGGCGCCGGCCTCGAGGGTGGCGGCGGCCATCTCGGCGTCCTTTTCCGGCGGCGGCGGCAGGTTGCCGCCGACATAGCCGCTGGTGACCGTCTGCATGTTGACCGTGGCGGGGGCCGGCGCGGCCATCCGTTTTGCCTTCTCCTCTTTTCGAACCATGAAAGCGTCAAGGCGCACCTGCTCCTCGATCTGGTACACATCGAGATTCCACGCCGACAGTGCGGGCGCGGCGCCGCCCAGGCCGGGGCGGGCGGTGGAAAGCGTGAGCGCGACATCCTTCCACTCCTCGCCGGTGCTCTGGCGGACGAGGCCGAAGTAGCCCAGGGCCACGGCGTGCTCGGTGCTGAGCACGCGGGCGTCGTAGCTGGGTGACCAGCTGGCGCCGGGCACGGTGTACGAGAGCGCGACCTCGAGGTTGCCGGCCTGGGCGGCGGACACGCGCACGGTCACGGTCTTGTAGGCGCGGCCGCCGGCGCCGCGCAGCTCGTTGAGCTGGCTCTGCACCATCGTGAGCTTGTTCTGCAACTCCTCGCGCTGCTCATCGAGCGCGGCATGCTCGGCGATGATCTTGGCCTTCTGGTCGGAGAGGTAGGTCAGCGAACTGGTGAGCTGGTTGAGGTCCGGCCGCGGGACGTCCTTGCTGGGCGGGGCGAACAGCGCCGCCTCCATGCGGTCGAGCATCGTGCTCTGCGCCGCCAGCACGCCGTTGCGGTCGTCGAGGCCGCGGGACTGCCTTTGCAGGCCCTTGAGTTGGTCCTCGAGTTCCGACACGCGGGTGTTGGGCGTGAAGTCGACGTAGGTCTGCTTCGCGCTCACGTCGAGGATGACGGCCTGCGCGGTGCCCTTGCCGCTGACCTGGAGCGAGCGCTCGTTGAGCGCCTCGGGCAGGTTGGCGAAGACGAGCTCGGCGGTGCCGCCGGTCAGCTCGACCGTGCCGGTGCGGGTGACGACCGCGCGGTCGGTGTAGACTGTGACGGCGGAGATGGTGGAGCTGACCGGGGCGGCGCGCAGGGCGAGCGGCAACAGGGTCAGCAGGGGAAGGAGACGGATGATTTTCATGGGATTGAGTTGGGACTGAGTGACGGTAAGACGGCCCGTCCGGGTTTTTCTTAGGAGGCATGGGCGGCCTTTTTTTATGCCGCGGCGGGCAATCCGCGTTTGCCTCCCCGGCGCCGCCGTGTTCTCTCCGGTTCACCATGCTCTTCCACAGCGTCTACTTCTGGTTGAAACCCGAACTCACGGCCGCCCAGCGCGCCGACTTCCGCCGCAACGGGGTTGAATCACTCGCCGGCATCAAGTCCGTGGAGAAAGTCACCGTCGGCACACCCGCCCCCACGGAGAAACGCCCGGTGATCGACGACAGCTACGACTTCGCCCTCATCGTCGAGTGCCGCGACGTCGCTGCGCAGAACGCCTACCAGGTCGACCCGCTGCATCTCGCCTTCGTCGAGAAGTACAAGACCTACTGGACCCGCGTGCAGATCTACGATTCGCAGTAAGCAGCGCGGCCGGCTGAGGGCGGCACCTTACTTCGACCCGATCAGCTCAAGCAGGTCGCCGATCTTGCGGTGCGACTCCAGCGGGTGCCGCAGCCGGTAGTTCCGGTTCAGCCGGTAGCGGTTGCGCTGGCCCTCGCGGGTGCGGGTCAGCACGCCTTCCAGCTCCAACGCGGTGACAATGGCGTGCACGGCCCGCTCGGTGATGCCCACCTGCGCGGCCACTTCGCGCAGCGTGATGTCCTCGTTGCGGGCCAGGCAGACCAGCACATGCGTGTGGTTGGTCAGGAAGGTCCAGCTCGCGGGCGGCAGGGAGGGCGGCATGTGCGGCAGTCTGGCCCGGCCGGCGGACGGTTCAAGAAAACTAAATAATGAAGTTGACTTCATGTATTATGATTCACGAAGTCTGAGCCACATCCCATGGACCTGCTGCACTCCCTTCTCCTCAGCCTGTCGTCGCCGATGGTGCTGGCCTTCCTGCTCGGCATTATGGCCACGCTTGTCCGGAGCGAACTCCGGATCCCGGATCAGCTGTATGCCGCGCTGACAATCTACCTGCTGTTTGCGATCGGCCTGAAGGGCGGGGCCCACCTCGCCGGGGTTCCCTTCGCTGATTTCGCCCGGCCGGGTGCCGCGGCGATCGGGCTCTGCGTCGCCATCCCGCTCTGGAGCTACTTTCTCCTGCAGCGCCTGGGTGGTTTCAGCCGGATCGATGCCGCCGCGATCGCCGCGCACTACGGGTCGGTTTCCGCCGTGACCTTCGGGGCCAGCCTGGCGTTCCTTGACCAGATGAAGGTCGGCCATGAGGCCTTTCTGCCCGCGTTGCTGGCGATCATGGAGGTCCCGGCCATCATCGTCGCCCTGCTGCTGGCCGGGCGCAGGCGCGAGCCGACGACCGGTCCCTCGGGCCCCGGATTCCCGGCCGCGGGGCCGCAGGCGTGGGGCCGGGTGCTCCACGAGTTGCTCACGGGCAAGGGCGTCGTCCTGCTGCTCGGCGGTCTCGCCATCGGGTTGCTCTCGGGCAAGACGGGCTTCGACCAGGTCAGTCCTTTTTTTGAAACTCCGTTCCGCGGCGTGCTCACCCTTTTCCTTTTGGAAATCGGCCTGGTCACCGGCCGGCGGCTGGGGGAACTCAGGTCGGCGGGGTTCTTTCTGTGCGGGTTCGCCTTGGTCATGCCGATTTTGCACGGCTTGCTCGGAGTCTGGCTGGGCCGCTGGGCCGGTCTGGGCGTCGGCGGCGCCACGGTGCTGGGTACCCTGGCGGCCAGTGCCTCGTACATCGCGGCGCCCGCCGCCGTGCGCGTGGCGCTGCCCGAGGCCAACCCGGCCTTCTACCTCACGGCGTCACTCGCCATCACGTTTCCGTTCAACGTGGTCCTGGGCATCCCCGCGTATTTCGCCTTTGCCCGCTGGCTGCTGGGTGGCGGCTGAGGCCACGCGGAATAACTTCGACCCGCGAGTGGCCGGGCAGTAGCCGTTCACCCATGCCACAGCTGACCGGCCAGGTTGTCATCATCACCGGAGCCTCTTCGGGCATCGGTGAAGCGACGGCCCGGCGGCTGGTGCGTGGCGGCGCGAAGGTCGTGCTTGCCGCGCGGCGGCTGGACCGGCTGGAAGCCCTGGCCCGCGCCCTCGACCCCTCGGGGGTCGGCGTGCTGGCGGTCGCCGGTGATGTCACAAACGAGGCGGACCGGCAGAATCTCGTCGCGGGCGCGTTGAAAAAATTCGGCCGCATCGACGCGCTGGTGAACAATGCCGGTTACGGCACGCGCGGCCCGGTCGAAGTGGTCCCGGTCGACGCCATCCGGCGGAATTTCGAGACCAACGTATTTTCCCTCATCGCCCTGACGCAGCTCGTGTTACCCCACCTGCGCGCCCAGGGCGGCGGCTGCATCGTCAACATCGGCTCGGTGGCCGGCCGGATCGCGCGGCCCCTTTCCTCGGTCTACGATTCGACGAAGCACGCCCTGGAGGCGATCACCGACGGGCTGCGCGGCGAACTGAAGCCGTTTGGCGTGCGCGTGACGCTCATCCGGCCGGGCTTCATCCTGACGGAATTTATCGAGGCGGCCGGCAAGGCGTCGGATGAGTTCGCCGACAACGCCGGCCCGTACGCTCCCTACCTGGCGGCCTCCCGGGCCGGGGTGCAAAAGCTCCGCCGCTGGGCGGGCGAACCCGATTGCATCGCCTTGCTGGTGGAGCGCGCCCTGCGGAGCGACC
The DNA here is from genome assembly GCA_903898675.1 of uncultured Verrucomicrobiota bacterium. GTDB lineage: Bacteria > Verrucomicrobiota > Verrucomicrobiia > Opitutales > Opitutaceae > Lacunisphaera. Next base: position 16,765 of record CAIUGM010000027.1, on the reverse strand, counting down.
ATCCGGCCCCGCGGTACAACGGCCCGTTCCACGCAAAAATATTCCTCCTGCTGAAGTGGCTGCTGCCGGATCGCGCGATCGCGTTTATGGTGCGGTTGCGGCGGTGACGGATTTGGCCTCGCCGAGAAAGGCGTGCAGTTTCCCGGCAAACTTCGGCCCGAAGCCGGGCGCGGCGGCGATGTCCTTGACGGAGGCGGCGCGTAGTTTTTCGAGCGAGCCGAAGTGGGCGAGGAGCGCGGCCTTCCGTTTTTCACCGAGCCCGGGGAAATCATCGAGGATGCTCTCCTTGATCTTCCGCGAGCGCAGGTCGGCGTTGTAGGTGTTGGCAAAACGGTGCGCCTCGTCGCGCAGCCGCTGCAGCACATTCAGCCCCGGGTTGTTCAGCGGCAGGTTGAGCGGCTTTCGTTCGTCCGGAAAAATGATCGTCTCCTGCTTCTTCGCGAGGCCGATCATCGGCGGCGGCATGCACTCGAGGCCGACGAAGGCCTTCAGCGCCGCGGCGATCTGGCCGCGGCCGCCGTCGATCACGACCAGGTCGGGAAACGGCTTCTGCTCCGCGATCAGCCGGCGGTAGCGGCGGGCCACGACCTCCTCCATCGCGCGGAAGTCGTCGTTGCCCACGAAGCTCTTGATCTGGAAGCGGCGGTATTGCTCCTTGTCGGGCCGGCCGTGCGTGAAGTGCACCATCGAGGCGACGACGAACGTGCCGGAGATGTGCGAGATGTCGAAGCACTCCAGGTGCGCCGGCGGGGCGTCGAGCCCGAGGGCGGTCTCGAGTTCCTTCAGCCCGGCCTCGTCCGGCCGCAGCCGGGTCAGGTCGCGCGTGAACTTGCGGGTCCGCGCCAGGGTGCGCTCGAGCGCGAGCACGACGTCGCGCAGCTCGGCGGCCTTTTCAAACTCCTGCTTCGCGGCGCGGGCGGTCATTTCCGCCCGCAGCGTGGCCAGCCACTCGCGGCTCTTGCCGTCGAGGAATTCGCACGCCTGCAACACGCGCGGCCGGTACTCGGCCGCGGTCACGAGGTTCGGCCAGCCGTAGAGCTCGGCGCGCACGTCGTCGTAGAGCTGCCAGGTCCCGGGCGCGGTCTGCTTCGGGTTGATGTCGGCCAGCAAAATGCCGAACTGCTTGCGCATCGTCGCGAGCGTCTTGCGCAGCAGGCCGGAGTGCGCGAAGGGCCCGAAGTAGCGCGAGCGGTTGTCCTTCTTGAACCGCGTCAGCACGAACCGCGGCAGCTCGGCCTCGAGGTCGACGCGCACGAGGAGGAAGCGCTTGTCGTCGGTGAAGTCGGTGTTGTACTTCGGCCGCCACTGCTTGATCAGCTTGCCCTCGAGCAGGAGCGCCTCGGGCTCGGACTTCACCTCGAGGATCTCGAAGTCGGTGATCATCTCGATCAGCGTGCGAATCTTCGGCTGGTGGCGCAGGGCGCGTTCGCGGCCCAGCTGGAAATAAGTGGCCACGCGCTTCTTCAGGCTCTTGGCCTTGCCGACGTAGATGATGCGGCCCAGCCGGTCCTTCATCAGGTAAACGCCCGGACCGTCCGGCAGGGCGCGGACTTTCTCCTTCAGGAATTCACTGCGTGCGGCGGCTGGCATTTTGCGAAAAACAAGCTAGGTTGCGGTTCCACACACTGTATGGCCACTCCGGAATCGTCAAAACCGCGCCCGCCGCGCTACGAATTGCTCACCCTGGGCGATGAGCTGCTGCTCGGGCTGACGGCGAACGGCCACCTGACCTGGATCGGCGCCCAGCTGGGCCGCCGGGGCGTCCTGCTGCAGCGGAATGTCACGATCACGGACGAGGCGGACGCCATCGCGGAGCAGTTCCGCGAGAGCTGGGCGAAGTCCGACGTGGTGATCACGACCGGCGGGCTCGGGCCCACCTGCGACGACCGCACGCGCGACGTGCTGGCGACGGCGCTCGGCCAGAAGCTGATTTTGGACCCGGCGATCGAGCAGACCATCGCGGACCGCTTTGCGAAGCTGAACCGGAAGATGACGCCGAACAATCTCAAGCAGGCCTACCGGTTCGAGCGCGGCGAGGTGCTGCCGAACGCCAACGGCACGGCGCCCGGCCTCTGGGTCGAGCAGGACGGCAAGATCCTTATCATGCTGCCCGGTCCGCCGAACGAGCTGCAGCCGATGTTCACCGAGCAGGTCCTGCCGCGCCTGGCCCGGCTCGGCCTCGTGAGCGAGGGCGAGGCCTACGTGCAGATCCGCTCCGCCGGCGTCGGCGAGTCGATGTTGGAAACCAAGTTTCAGCCCATCTTCGACCGGCACCCCGGACTCGGCGTCGCGTTTTGCGCGCACCAGGGCCAGGTCGACTGCCGCGTCAGCTCGCCCGATGGCCGTTACGCCCGCACCGCGCTGCAGGCGATCGCGCAGGAGTGCGCGGTGCTGCTGGGCGACGACTTCATGTGCTTCGGCCACGACTCGCTGGCCAAGGTGGTCGCCGACCAGCTGCGCGAGTCCGGGCGCACCCTCGCGGTCGCCGAGTCCTGTACCGGCGGCCTGCTGGCGAACAACTTCACCGACATCTGCGGCGCCTCGAAATTTTTCCAGGGCGGCATCGTCTCCTACAGCAACGACTCCAAGATGCTGCTGCTCGACTGCCCCGAGTGCCTGCTTTCGCAGCACGGGGCGGTCAGCGCCGAGTGCGCCGTGGCGATGGCGACCGGGGTCGCCGAACAGCTGGGCGCGGACTTCGGCGTGGCCATCACCGGCTTCGCCGGCCCGACCGGCGGTTGCGGCGAGAATCCCGTCGGTACAATCTACCTGGGCCTGCATGCGCCGGGGGGCGACTGGTCCCGGAAGCTGACCTATCCCGGCCCGCGGGGCACGGTGAAACAGCGCTCTGTCACCGCCGCGATCGACTGGCTGCGCCGCGAGCTCATCCGCGAGTCCCGCAAGGCGTCGGTCCAGCTGGCGAACTGAGTTTTGTAGCCGCGTTGGAGCCTGGCGACAAGGTGGCCGGCTGCAGGCTTGAACCGCTGCGCACGACACTCTAAGCACCACCCTTTCGCATTCGCTCAAGCGCGGCTACGAAAAGACTGACGCCCTGCCGGTTTAACTTTTTTCGTGCGCTTTCGCGCGTTTCGTGGGCAAATCCCAACCATGCCTGCCGCGACCAAGCCCTTCGTCTTCATCTGCGGGCCGGACGATTTCATTGTCAACCGGCTGGGCAAAGAGCGGTTCGAGACCCTCGCGACCGAGGCGGGGGCGGATGATTTTTCCCGCGAGACCGTCAGCGGCTTTGCCGCGAACGTCGACGAGGTGGAGACGGCGGTGAACCGTTTCCGCGACGCGGTGCAGACCGTGCCGATGTTTGGCGGCAAGCGGGTGGTGTGGTTCAAGGACGTGAATTTCCTGGCCGACACCGTGACCGGCCGCGCCGAGGGCACGCTCAAGCAGGTGGTGGCCCTGCAGGAACTGCTCGAGAAGGTGAACGGCGACGAGGTGACGGTGGTCATCACCGCCGCGCCACTGGACCGCCGGCGCGCCTTTCCCAAGTGGTGCGAGGGCCACGCAGACTTCACGCTGGCCGGCGGGGACGGCGAATCCGCCGGCGAGGCGCTCGCGACGGTCGCACTGGCCGAGGCCCGCGACTCAAGCGCGACCTTCGGCGAGGGCGCCCTGGAACTGCTGCTGCAAAAAGTCGGCGCGAACACGCGCCTGTTGACCGAGGAAGTGCGCAAGCTCGCGAGCTATGCCGGCGAAGGCGGTACGATCGAGGAGGCGCACGTCGGCGACCTTACGCCGAATTTCGCCGAGGGTGATTTCTTTGCCGCGGCCGACCGCTTCTTTGCCGGCGACCTGCCCGGCACGCTGGCGGAATTGCAACGGCACTTCTTCGCCGGCGGCGACGCCCGGCCGATCATCAGCGCGCTGCAGAACCGCAACCGCATTCTCATCCAGTGCCGCGTGCTGATCGACAACGGCGAATTGCGCGCGCCCGGACCCTACGGTTTTGACAAGGCGGCGTGGGCCCGGGCGCAGACGGCCTACACGAGGCATTTCGGCGGCGACCTGGAGAAGAGCTCCTACAACCTCTTCACGCAAAACCAGTGGTATGTCGGCAAGCTGGTCGGCTCCGCCCGGCTTCCGACCCTGCGCCGGCTGATCGACACCCAGCAGGAACTGGTGCGGGTCTTCGAGGAAATCATCCGCCGCCCGAACGAGCAGGAGACCGTCCTGCGCGACATGGCCGTGCGCTGCCTGACGTGAGTTTTTGGCGGGACGGTCGCGCCCTTGGCCCCTACTTGATCGCCCCGAACACCCCCTGGTGTTCCTCTCGCCAAAAACAATCGGGCTCGGTGAAGCCGGCTTCGCTCAGCAGTTTCATTTCAACCGCGAGCGGGGTGTAGCAATCCTCCTCCGCCCAGGTGGCGAAATGCCGGCGCGCCTCCGCGTCGGTGAACCCGTGGGTCTGCTGAAATTGCGACCACACCTCGAAATAGTGGGTGCGAAGCCCCGGTCGGCTGTCCATCAGCGTGTCCGCATTGGCAAACAACCCGCCGGACCGGAGGGCGGTGAAAATGTTGCGGTAGATCCCGCCCTTCACGGCCATGTCCTTCACATGGTGCAGGGCGATGCAGGCGACCACGGCGTCGCAGGCGGGCAGCGGCTCGGTGAAGGACTTTTGCACGAGCTGCACCCGGTCGCCGTGGGGCGCGCAGCGCTCGCGGGCGAAGGCCAGCATCGCCGGGTCGGTGTCCCAGATTTGCACGCGCACACCGGGAAAACGCTCCGCCACGGCCGCGGCGAGGGCGCCGGTGCCGCCGCCCAGGTCGAGCACGAGGCCGGCGGGCGGCAGGGTGCGGGCGAGCAGCGCCAGCTGTTCCCGGCGCATCGCCTCATACGCATAGACCAAAATGCGGATGCGCTGATCGTATTCGGCGATCTTGAGCTGGAGGTGTCCTTCCACCGAGTGGGCCATGGGGATAGTTGAAAGTTGAGAGAGGAAAGTTGAAAGACGTAAAGCGCGCCAAAACCCGTTTCGAGCGGTGATTCCGGCCCCGACCTTCAACTTTCACCTTTCAACCTTCAACCGAACGCGCAAGCGTTACCCGCCGTGAAGCCGCCCGCCCCCTCCGCCGAAGCCATCCCCAACGTCCTCGCCGAGCGCTATGCCTCGGGCGCGATGAAGGACCTCTGGTCGGCGCACGGGCGGATTTTGCTCGAGCGGGATTTCTGGATCGCGGTGATGAAGGCGCAGAAGGATCTCGGCGTCGCCATCCCCGCCGAGGCCATCAAGGATTACGAGCGGGTGCGCGCCGACGTCGATGTCGCCCGCATCAAGGAGCGCGAGCGCGTGACCCTCCACGACGTGAAGGCCCGCCTCGAGGAATTTTCCGACCTGGCCAAGCGCCAGTTCATCCACCTCGGCCTGACCAGCCGCGACCTCACCGAGAATGTCGAGCAGCTGCAGGTGGCGCGCGCGCTGCACCTGGTGCAGTTCAAGGTGGTCGCGGCCCTGCTGGCACTCGGCCGGCAGGCGGCCGCGCACCGCGACATCATGATCACGGGCCGCACGCACAACGTGCCAGCGCAGCCGACCACGCTGGGCAAGCGCCTCGCGATGTTCGGCCAGGAACTGCTGCTGGCTCACGACCGCCTGGCCAACCTCATCGCGCGATACCCGGTGCGCGGGCTCAAGGGCGCGGTCGGCACGCAGCTCGACCAGCTGACCCTCCTCGGCGGCGACACGGCGAAGGTGGACCAGCTGGAGGCGCGCATCGTGAAGCACCTCGGGTTCAAGGCCTCGCTCAACGCCGTCGGCCAGGTTTACCCGCGCAGCCTCGATTTCGAGGTGGTGACCGCCCTGCACCAAGTGGGTGCGGCCGGCGCGAGCTTCGCCACCACGCTGCGGCTGATGGCCGGCGCGGGGCTGCTGACGGAAGGCTTTCAGGAAGGGCAGGTCGGATCGTCGGCGATGCCCCACAAGGTCAACGCGCGGAATTGCGAGCGCATCTGCGGCTTTTCCACGATCATCGCCGGCTACGTGACCATGACGGCAAACCTAGCCGGCCACCAATGGAACGAGGGCGACGTTTCCTGCTCGGTCGTGCGCCGCGTCGCGCTGCCCGATGCGTTCTTCGCGCTCGACGGGTTGCTCGAGACCTTCCTGACCGTGCTGCGGCAGATGGAGGTTTTTCCCGCGGCGATCGCGGCGGAGAACCAGCGCAACCTGCCGTTTCTGGCCACGACGACCATCCTGATGGAGGCGGTGAAAGGTGGCGCCGGGCGCGAGACCGCGCACGAGGCGATCAAGGAGCACGCCCTCGCCGCCGCGAAGGCGCTGCGCTCCGGCGGTGACGCCGACCTGCTCGGCCGGCTGGCCGGGGACAAGCGCGTGGGGCTCGGGAAAAAGAAGCTGCATGATATCCTGGCCCAGAACGAACGGTTTGTCGGCGCCGCCCCGCACCAGGTTGATGCCTTCACCGCTGCGGTGCAGGGTCTGGCCAAGAAGCACAAGGGCGCGGCCGAGTACCGCCCGGGCAAGTTGCTGTGAGCGGGTTTGACGGCATTGGTCTCCGAAACGTAGGGCGGCCGCTTGCCCGCCGGCCATAGCCTTGGCGACGGCTGGTCGGCATGCCGCGGCTTGGCGACTAGCGCCGGCCTTACCGAAGCGCATTGGGGTCAATGCGCTCCACCTCTGGAAATCCCCCAACCCCCTCCCAGAGAGCCCGGGGTGCCCCGGGGGTAAAATTTAAGGGGAGATTTGGTTTGCCAGCGCTCGGACGGTGGCCTTTTTTGACCCTTCCTTTCGATTCTTTAACAGCTTTAACCACACCACACCATGGCAGAACTAGTAGGAAACTGTCTGATCGGCCAATCCGGCGGCCCCACGGCCGTCATTAACGCCAGCGTCGCGGGCGTTGTTGCCGAAGCCCTTAACCATGCCTCCATCGAGGAAGTCTATGGCTCGCTCAATGGCGTGCTCGGCCTCCTGAACGAGGACTTCGTCGACCTCGCGGCCGAGTCGCAGCAGGCCATCCGTGGTCTCCGCTACACGCCCGGTGCGGCCCTCGGCACCTGCCGGACCAAGCTGAAGAAGCCCGCTGATTTCGAGCGCGTGCTCGCCGTGTTCAAGGCGCACAACATCCGCTACTATTTCCACATCGGCGACGCCGACTCCCAGGAAACCGCCGTCAAGATCAGCGAGCTCGCCAAGACCCAGGGTTACGAGCTGCGCGTCATCGGCATCCCGAAGACCATCGAGAACGACCTGCCGGCCACCGACCACTGCCCCGGCTACGGCAGCGCGATCAAGTACATCGGCGCCACCGTCAAGGAGCTCTCGCTCGACGCCGACTCCATGGGCCAGGGCGACCTCGTCACCGTGGTCGAGGTCATGGGCCGCAATTCCGGCTGGCTCGCCGCCGGGGCCTCGCTGGCCAAGCGCCGCGACCACCCGAACGATCCGCCCCATTTGGTTTATCTCCCCGAGGTTCCGTTCACCAACGAGAAGTTCCTCGATGACGTCCGCCGCGTCCTCAAGCGCGAGAAGCATTGCGTCGTGGTCGCGGGCGAAGGCCTCGTCGACAAGGACGGCAACTACGTCGCGGTCGAGACCGGCACGACCGAGGCCCAGCTCGGCGGCGTCGGCGAGTTCATGAAGGACCTGATCGAGTCGCAGCTGGCCGTGAAGGCCCGCGTGGCCCGCCTCGGCCTCACCCAGCGCTCCGCCGCCCACCTCGCCTCGAAGACGGATGCCGATGAGGCGTTCCTCGTCGGCCAGGCCGCGGTCAAGGCCGCCGTCAACGGCGAGTCCGACAAGCTCGTCACGCTCGTGCGCGGCGACGGCGACAACTACACCTGCGAGACCGGCCTGACGGCGCTCACCGACATCGTCGGCAACCTGAAGAAGCTCCCGCCCGAGTGGGTGAACGAGGACGGCGTCAGCCTGAACTTCCAGTTCTTCCGCTACGCCACCCCGCTGATCCAGGGCGAGGTCGTGGTCCCCTACGACAACGGCCTGCCGTCCTACGTTCGGCTGGGCAAGGAAGGCGTCGACAAGACGCTCCCTGCCTACGAGGCCTGAGTCGTCCGCCCATCCAATTCCAAGAGCCGGTCACCCGACCGGCTCTTTTTTTGCGATTCATGGAAGTGGCCGCGTTGGAGCCAGGCGACAACGTGGCCGGCCGCAGGCCGGAATCGCGCCGCGGGGTGGAGCGGGTTGCCCTCAACCGCCTCGTTCCAAGGCAAACCTGTCCGGAGGCCAGGTTCCACCCGGGACCCGACCACGCTATCGGGGCTCAAGCGCGGCTACGGTTTCGCCGCGGCCTTCTCCTCGTAGAATTTCTGCAGGACGTAGAAGGCCTGTTTCTTCGTGCCGTTTTCGCCGATGAGGCCTTTCCGGTTCCAGCCATCCTGTACATGCGGCAAGGGGCGCCGCGGGGAACGGAAGTCGGTCAGGATCCAAGGCGTGGCGCCGCGCCATTGCGGGATCTTCTGCAGCATCGCGAGGGTCTTGGCGTAGAGGTCCGCCTGGTACTCCTCGCTGAAGCGCGTGAGCTTGTCGGCGTGGAAACCCTGCAGCGCATCGGCGCCGAATTCGCTGATCACGACCGGCTTTTCGTAGGCGAGCGTCCAGCGGACCAGCGGGAGCTTGTCCGGCAAGCCGTCATACCAGCCGACATATTGGTTGAAGCTGAGGAGGTCGGTGTAAGCCCCAAAGGGATCGTCGACGATCTTGTGATTCGGGTCCTGCGGGTCAGTGTGCACCTCCATGGCCGCGGAGACGAGCCGGCCGTCGTCCAGTGAGCGGGCCGTGTCGACAAGGGTCTTGAGGAAACGGGTGCGTGGCTCGCTGACCGGGGTTTCGTTGGCCACGGACCAGATGATGACGCTTGCACGGTTGCGGTCGCGCACGACGAGGTCGGTCAGTTGCGCCTTGGCATTGGCGAGGGTGGCGGGATTGTCCCACGCGATCGTCCAGTAGACGGGAATCTCCTCCCACAGGAGCAGGCCCAGTTCGTCGGCGACGCGGGCCACATGCTCGTTGTGCGGGTAGTGGGCGAGGCGGACAAAGTTGCAGCCCAGCTCCTTGGCCCAGCCGAGCAGCTGGCGGGCTTCCGCCTCGGAGTAGGCGCGGCCGCCGCGGAAGGGATTTTCCTCGTGCAGGCAGATGCCGCGCAGAAAAACCGAACGGCCGTTGAGCAAGATGTCCGCGCCGCGCACCGCGATGGCGCGAAACCCGATGCGGTCCGTGAGGTGGTCGGCGCCCGCGGTTAGGGTGACGGTGTAAAGCCGGGGCTGCTCGGGCGACCAGAGCGCGAGGGCGGGGGCCGCCAGCTCGAGGCTGGCGACTCCGTTGGTATCCGGCTCGAGGGTGGCCGTCAGGCCGGCCTCCGGAATGGCGAGCGCGACCGCCAGCTGCTTTTGCGGGCCGTCGAGCTGGAGTTGGATCTCCAGGCGGTCGGTCGAGCCTTGCTTCAGCTGGACATGGTAGTCGCGCACAAAGGTGGCGGGCGTCTCCACGAGGGTGACATCGCGGGTGAGTCCGCCGTAGTTCCACCAGTCGGTGTTCACCGTGGGCACGGCGTCGGCGTGACGCGTGTTGTCGACGCGGACGACGAGGGAATTGCCGGCCGGCTTCACCAGGCCGGTGATTTCAAACTCAAAGGGCGTGAAACCGCCGATGTGGCGGCCCAGCTTCCGGCCGTTGAGGTAGACGTCCGCGAGGTAGTTGGCGGCGCCGAAATGCAGGAAAAGCCGGTGGGTCGGATCGGACGGGGCGCAGTCGAAGCGGCGCCGGTACCACACCGTGCCCTCGTAGTAGAAAAGTTTTTCGTCCTGCGAATTCCAGTCGCCGGGGACATTCAGCGTCGGGCTGGAGTCGAAATCGTATTCGACCAGCTCGGTCTTGTCGGCGGGCCGGTGATCGAGGAAGTAACCCCCGGTTGGCTTTGCCGCGGCATCGTACGGCTCGCGGCGGTAGTCGTAGTACCCGTTTTCATAGGGATCGACGATGACGTGCCACTTGCCGTTGAGGCTCGTGGTGGCGCGCGCATTGACGTTGGCGAGCGTGGGCTCGGCGGAAGCAGCCAGGGCGAGGCCGGAGAAAATCAGCACCAGGCGAAAGCCGCGGCCGGCCTGCGCGCCGGAGAACAGGGTAGGGGGCATGAGCCATGGACTCAACAAACCCGCCCGACCTCAAGAACAAGCCGCGGCGATTGGGATTACGTAGTCGCGGTGGAGCTCCGCGACAACGTGGTCGGCTGCGCCGCCGCGGCGTGCTCAGAATGTAGCAGCGGTAGTAATACCACTGGTCAGTCGAAGTGTGAGCCTTCGCGGAGACCACAGCCGGTCGGTTTCCACTCTGGTCGGGTCCAATCTCAGCACCACCCTTTCGTCTCCGACTCAAGCGCGGCTACGAATGGAGATGGCGCGCGGCCCCGGCGTTTGACTTGTCCGGGCCGGATGCTTGTCTCACTTCAACCCCTTGCCCCTATGTTTGCTTCGTCCCGTTTGATTGGTCTCGTCGTTGCGTCTGCCCTTGGGTTTTTGGCCACCAGTGCCGCCGCCCAGCCCGCTCCCGTTCCTGTCGCCCAGTACAAGAATTTTGCCGTCGCGATCTACATCCCGGTCGCGGTGGTCCGGCACCTCGCCGAGCCCGGTGTGCTCGAGACCGAGTGGGCGGCCATCAGCGGCCAGGTGAAGGTGGACAAGGTCTACATCGAGTCCGAGCGCGACCGCCTGCTCGCCGACGATGCCATGCTCGAGACGGTGAAGACCTTCTTCGTCAACCACGGCGTGCGCGTGGCCGGCGGCATCACGTTCTCCGACAACGCCGGGGTCGGCCAGTTCAAGTCCTTCTGCTACACCGATCCCGCCGACCGGGCGTTCGTCAAGGGCGTCGTCGAGCTGACGGCCCGGCATTTCGACGAGATCATCCTCGACGATTTTTTCTTCGTCACCACGAAGTATGAATCAGACATCGCCGCCAAGGGCGCGCGGAGCTGGACGCAGTTCCGGCTCGACCTGATGGACGAGGTCGGCCGCAACCTGGTGGCCGGGGCCGCGACCGCGGTGAATCCCCGCGCGAAGGTCACGATCAAGTACCCGAACTGGTACGAGCATTTCGCCGGCCTCGGCTTCGACCTGCAGGAAGGACCGAAGATCTTCGCCGGCATCTACACCGGCACGGAGACGCGCGACCCGAACGGCACCGACCAGTACCTGCAGCAGTACGAGAGCTACCAGATCATCCGTTACTTCGAGAACATCGCTCCCGGCCGCAACGGCGGTGGCTGGGTGGACACCTACGGTTCCTTCTACGTCGACCGCTATGCCGAGCAATTGTGGGACACGATGTTCGCCAAGGCCCGCGAGATGACGCTCTTCAACTGGGCGGACCTCCTGAATCCGGTCGCCCCCGGCGCCCGGCAGGCCTGGGCCGCCAAGGCGACCGGTGTGAACTATGACCAGCTGCTCCGTTATCATCCGGCGGGGAAACCCGCGCCCGGGACCGCACCGGCGACCATGGCCCGCGCGGCCGGTTATGCCCTGGAGCAGGTTGATGCGGTCGTCGGTCACCTCGGCACCCCCATCGGTCTCGCCAGCTACCGTCCGCCGCACGCCACCGGCGAGGATTTCCTGCACAATTATCTCGGCATGATCGGCCTCCCGATCGACCTGCACCCGACGTTCCCGGAGAACGCCCCGCTGGTGCTCCTGACCCAGGATGCCGCCGGCGACCCCGAGATCGTCGCCCGCATCAAGCGCCAGTTGCTCGCCGGCAAGACCGTGGTGATCACCTCGGGCCTGGTGCAGGCGTTGCAGGGCCGCGGCATTGAGGAAATCGTGGAACTCGAGACCAGCGGGCGCCGCGTCCTGGCCGACGGCTACTCGGTCGGCTTCTTCGGCAACCGCCCGGCGCTGGCCAACTCAGCCACCGGCGCTCCGCCCATTCTTTTCCCGCAGATTGGATTTCTGACCAACGACGCGTGGGCCCTGGTCAGCGCGATGTCGGATGGCGTGGGTTATCCGGTGCTGTTGTTTGACCGCTACGGCCAGGCCGGCCGGCTCTACATCTGGACGATGCCGGACAATTTCCACAATTTGTACCAGCTGCCGGTGCCCGTGATCAGTGCGATCAAGGACACGCTCATGGCCGGGTTCCCGGTCCGGCTCGACGGCCCGAACGAGGTCGCGCTGTTCGCCTACGACAACAACACCTTCGTCGTGGAGTCGTTTCTCGCCGGTGACGCGGACGTGAAGGTCCGCACGCTCGGGCCCGCCGTTAAGTTGCGCGACCTGGTGACCGGCGAGGTCATCACCGGCCAGCCCTTCGTTGAGTCCAAGGAACGCTGGCACGCGCCCGAGGAACCGCGGACTACCTTCCAGGTGCACGTCGCCCCGCACAGCTACCGGGCCTTCAAGCTCGAGCCCTGATCCGCTGACGTAGCGGCAGGCCTCCATGCCTGCCGGCTTGGGGGGCGGGTGTAGGGCCGTTGCCTTTGGGATCGCGTAGCCGCGTTGGAGCCCCGCGACAACGCGGTGCCTGGTTTTGTCGGTCAGCGTTCACTCACCGCTCATTCTCCGGCTCCTGTTCGGTCCGGTACGTTCCGAACGCGCTCAGGCCGGGCTCAATGGCGACCTTGAAGGTCTGCTTCACCTTTGTGTCCTTGAGGCTGAGCGTCGCCGTGTATTCACCGGACGGCACGAACCGATCGGCGTCATCACCCATGTATTCGAAACGGTAGTCCTTCTGGAGGCGCAGGTCCCAGTTGATCCGGGTGAAGCCGGGCACGGCCGGCTGCTCAAACTTGGCGACTTCGCGGCCCGTGGCGTCGGCGATTGCGACCTTAATCTTTTCCCCGGTGAATTCCTTTACCCAGATGGTGAGCAACGCGCCTTCGGCCGGGTTTTTGCCGTCGAAATAACCAGTGCCGCCGGAATCCACCCAGCCGGGCAGCAGCAGGCGGCCATAGGCGGGGCGAATGCTGAACAGGTGCGCGTCCTTCGCCGCGATCTCCGGGGTGAACTCGCGCAGGGCCCGGCTGTCGTCGAACACATAGAGGGAACGGCCGTGGGTCGCGACCACTACGTCGGCCTCGCGCGGGTGAATCTGGACGTCATCGACGCGCACGGCGGGCAGGTCGCCGAACTTGACCCAGTTTTTGCCCGCATTGAGCGAAGTGAAGAGCCCGAACTCGGTGCCCAGGTAAAGGAGGTTGGGGTTTACCAGGTCCTCGCGCAGCACGTTGGCCGTGTAACCGGCGGGCAGGTCACCGGTCACGCGCGTCCACTCGGCGCCGAGCTTGGTGAACTTGTAGACGTAGGGCGCATCGTCGCCGGCGCGGTAGCCGGTGAAGACCACGTAGCCGGCCTCGGCATCGTAGTGACTGGGCTCGATGCGGGCGACCCACTTGCCGCGCGCCTCGGCGGGTACCTTGTCAGTGAGCTCAGTCCACAGCTTGCCCTCGTTGGATGTCAGCCAGAGGCGGCCGTCATCCGTGCCGGCGTAAAGACGGCCGGCCTGCAACGGGGATTCGGCGAGGGCGTAAACGACGGCATAGTTCTCCGCCGTGCTGCCGACGGTGGCGGTCTTGTCGCCGTCATTGTGCGAGAGGTCGGGGCTGATGATCTCGAAGGTCTCGCCGTGGTTGGTGAGCTTGAAGACGCGGTTGCCGCCGAGATAGAGCACGTCTTTCGTGTGCGTGCTGCCGATGAGCGGGGCGCACCACTGGAAACGGAAACCCTTGGAACCCTCGGTGGGTTTGGGCTGGGAGTCGCGCATTTCGCCGGTGCGGCCGTTGAAGCGGTGGACGGTCCCGCCTTGGGACTCGGCGAAGATGACGTCCTTGTCGTCGGCATCGAACACCGCATAGAAACCGTCGCCGCCGCCGATCATGGTCCAGTCGGAGTTGCGGATGCCTTCCTTGGTGAAGGTGCGGGAGGGTCCGACCCAGTTGGTGTTATCCTGCAGGCCGCCGGCAATGCGGTAGGGCGTGCTGTTGTCGAGGGCGATGCGATAGTACTGGCCGGAAGGGACGGAGTTCAGGAACTGCCAGTTCTCGCCCGCGTCGAAAGATTGGTAAAGGCCGCCATCGGTGCCAATGAGCAGTCGCTGGGAAACCGGCGGCACGGGCTTGTCATCCTTGTCGTCGGGTTTCTTTGGTGCGACCGGCGGCACGGTGCCGCTCTGGATCGCGAAGGCGTGGACGTCGGAATGCACGTTGCCGGAACGGTCCTCGCGGAAGGTCTTGCCGGCGTCGTCGGAGACATAGACGTGCCACGCGATGATGTAGACGCGCTGGTCGTTGGCCGGATCCAGCTCGATGCGGCTGAAATAAAACGGCCGCGGATCAAACGAGTTCATCCGCGTCCAGGTTGCACCGGCATCCTCCGAGCGGAAAACGCCGCCGCGGCGGCTGTGATTCTGGTCGATGTCGCTCGTGCCGCCCTCGTCGCTTTGGATGATCGCCATGACCGTGCCGGGCTTGGTGCGCGCCACCGCGAGGCCGATGCGGCCCGTCTGGGTGGGAAGATTAGCCGTGAGCTTGGTCCAGGTCGTGCCGCCGTCGGTGGACTTGAAGATGCCGCCGACATCGGCGGCATCCTTCGTGGCGCCCACGCCGTAGAGAAAAGCCCACGGCTTGCGTTGCCGGGCGTAGAGCGCGGCGTAAAGCACGTCGGGATTGGCCGGGTCCATCACGACATCGGAGCAACCCGTGATGGTGTCATGCGGCGCCGGTGCCCCGAGGACGAGCTTCCAGGATTTGCCGCCGTCCAGCGTGCGGTAGAGGCCGCGCTCGCCGCCGTCGACCCAGAGGGATCCGCCAGCCGCGGCGAACACGATGTCCGGCTTGGACGGGTGGATGAGTAGGCGCCGGATGGTGCGCGAGTCCTTGAGGCCGGCGAACTGCCACTTGCCGCCACCGTCGGTGGACTTAAACAAACCGACGCCCCAGCCGGAAGAGTTGCGGTCATTGCCCTCGCCGGTGCCGACCCACACAAGATCGCTGTCCGACGGCGCCACGGCGACCGCCCCGATGGACTGGGCGGGCTGGTCGTCAAAGATCGGGGCCAGGCTCACACCGTTGTTCGTGCTTTTCCACACGCCGCTCGTCGCGAAGCCCACGTAGAAGACCGACCCGTTGTGCGGGTCGATCGCGATGTCCGAGATGCGTCCGCCCATGATGGCTGGACCGATGGTGCGGGCCTTGAGGCCCTTGAGCTGGGCTTCGCTGACGGGCTGGGCCGTGGCGACGCTGACCGACAGGGCCGCCAGAAGGGGAAACAGGATGCTCAATTTCATATCGGCCATGCCACAGGAGATGGCCGATTGGGGCAAACAAAAGTGCAGCCCGGCCGGCGGTGGCGGATCACCGGCCGCGCAGCGAGGCGGGTTCCACCCGGGGATGGTCGTCGCCGTCGTCGGAACCGGCGCCGAACTCAAAGCCGAAGAAAAGGAAGACCTCCCAGTTGGCGGCCTCACGGGTGGTGCCCCACATCGGCACCAAGTCAAGGTGGACCCGGTCGCTCGGCCGCCACTGAATGCTCGGGCCGATGGCCAGCTTCCGTTCCGGGTGGCCCCGCGTATCGAAGTCCGATTCCAAGGTGTATTTCATCTCGGCGCCTACGTTGAGCTTTTCATTCAACAGGCTGTAGCTGATGCCCTGACTTACGGCTTGTTCACGGTGCCGGTCGTCACCGACTTGTTCTTCATGGATGAAATTCAGGCCCCAGTGCCAGCGGGGGGTGAATTCCGTGCCGAGCAGCAATTGCGCCTCGTAGGCGTCGGCCGCGCCGGCGTTGGCTTTCCACGCCAGGGAGACAGTCGGGTTCAGCGGGAGTTTGCCCCAGTCGGCTAAGGCGTAGCGCAGTTCGACGGCGGTGCTGTCGTGATGCCAGGCACGCGCGTCGGTCCCGCCCTCCTTGAAATCCTGGAAAGCATTTTCCAGGTCGATCTGGAAGCGATGCGGCAGGCCCAGCTCAAACTCCTGGCGGAGCAGCCGGGTGCGGGGTCCGTCGGCGGGCTGGGCGAAATCATAACCCACCTCGATCTCAGCCTGCCCCTCGGGTTGGACGTAGACGCGGGTGGTGATGAAGCGCCGCCGCGCGGTCCATTCCGGCTGCAGGTAGCTGCCCATCGCCTGATTTTCGTCGGGCACGGGGGCGGATGACACCGTGACTTTGTCGAGCTGGGTGACAGGCGTGGCGGATTGCGCCCAGGCTGAAAGCCCGGAGAAAAGGACGGCGGCAAATGTCGGCAGGAGGCGAAAAGGGTAAGGCAGGAAGCAAAGCATGCGTGGAACGCGACCTTGGCGAATCTGGCCGAGTCATGGCAAACCCGATTTGCGCATCCGCCGTCCCGTCGCCGCGTTGGGGCCTCGCACAGGCCCCCGCCTGTTCGCACTTGCCATCCATCGGCCCTCGACGCTCGACAGTCGACCGCTCGCGACCACGTCGCGATCACGAGCCTAAAGCCTGCCGTGAGCCTGTCGAATCGGCTCAACGGTTAGTTCCGAGGAGCGCAGCGACGACATCCTGCTTCGGCTTGACCGAAGCAGCACAGGGGACGAAGTCCCCTGCTCATGTCCGATTGACTAAGGATGCCGATATCAATTCACCTCTACGAAGTGGTCTGGGCCTATAGCTCAACGGTTAGAGCAGGGGACTCATAATCCCTTGGTTCTGGGTTCGAATCCCGGTGGGCCCACCACTCCATAATTTCGGAAAAGGGGCTTTGTGTCGACGGAACCAATAGTTGGCCGTTCTGGACAGCTAGAGCTTCCGATTGGCCTGTGGCCAACTACTG